>NZ_BBYJ01000023.1 GCF_001528665.1 Microtetraspora malaysiensis | reverse complement strand
AAAGGCCCCATATGAGGAATCTGCGGATTTGATGCGGTAAGACAACTTTCCCGAACCAGCGACCCCGGAATGTGGACGCAGGTCGGTGCGACAGGAAAGCGGGACAGGGCGCGTGACAGCGAGAAGTGGGTGCGGCGGGAAAGCGGGACAGGGCGCGTGACAGCGAGAAGTGGGTGCGGCGGGAAAGCGGGACAGGGCGCGTGACGGCGAGAAGTGGGTGCGGCGGGAAAGCGGAGCGGAGTTCCCGACAGCGCCCGACCATGAGCGGGTTTCCCGACGGCGCCGGACCATGAGCGGGTTTCCCAGGTTGCGGCGAGAAGGAGCCCGAGGACGAGACGATGCGCCTACGGCGAGGAGCCGGTGCGGGGGTGAGCGGAGCGGAGTGCGGGTGGTTGTGGAGGCGCGCGTAGGACCGTGCCATGTACCACCGCGCCCGAAGCCGCGAAGCGGTGACGCCAGAGGCCGGCTATCACGGCGCGCCGGAGCAGCCACCCGCCGCAGCGCAGCGGTACTCATCAACGGCGAGATCCCGGAACGCTCCCTCACGACCGCCGTGACCCACACCGGCGCCGCAGCGCAACGGTCCTCATCGACGGCGAGGACCCGGAACGCTTTCCACTCGTGCCGTCACCGGACGACGGCGACCGGGCAGCGGGCGTGGTGCAGGACGCCGCGGCTCACCGAGCCGAGCACGGCGGCGCCGATCGTGCCGCGGCCGCGGGAGCCGACGACGACGAGGTCGGCCTTCTCCGAGGCGTCCACCAGGGCGGCGACGGGGTGCCCGCGCACGATGTCCAGCGTGACCTCGACGTCGGGGAACCGTTCCCGCAGGTCTCCGAGCTTTTCGTTGGCGGCCTGGCGGAAGGCGTGCTGGATCTCGTCCACGTCGTAGACGACCTCGGGTCCGAGGATGTGCACCGGGAGCTCCCACGCGCTGATCGCGCGCAGCCGGGTGCCACGCAGGTTGGCTTCCTCGAAGGCGTAGGCGAGGGCCGGGTCGCACTCCTCCGACTCGCTCACGCCGACCACGACCTCGCCGTGGGCCGTCGCGGGGGCGGGCCGTACGACGACGACCGGGGTGTGGACGTGCCCGGCGACGTGGGTGCTGACCGAGCCGAGCAGCATCCCGGCGAAGCCGCCCCGGCCGCGGCTGCCCACCACGAGTTCGGACGAGTGCTCGGCCTCCTGCCGCAGTACGGGGGCCGGGACGCCGTAGACCAGTTCGGTGGTCACTTCGACGGCGGGCTGCCGAGCCCGTACGGCCTGGCGGGCGTCGCGGAGGATCCGCTCGCCGGACTCCACGATGGACTCCTGCACGCCGGGGATCGGATAGCGCGGGATCTCGTACGGCAGGCGGTCGACGACGTGGAGCACGCGCAGCGGGAGCTTCTTGCGTGCCGCGTCGTCGGCGGCCCACTCCACGGCGGCGGTGGCGGCGGGGGAGCCGTCGGTGGCAGCGATGATCATGGTGTCCTCCTCGTTCGTCCCCGGCATATCCATGAGACGACCGCGGCGGAGCGGATTCCAGAGCCGCTGGTCCTCATGGGACGGGACCTTCCGCCTTCCCCCTAACGGCAACGCAAAGTCCGGAAATTTTCCCCAAAAGCATGTGCGCTCCTCCCGCGGGAAGGAGGGTGATCACGGCAGGTTCCGCCGATCTGGAGGCATCCCGTGGCTGTGGACGGAAGCGGGGACACAGGTGTGGAAAACCCTGTGGACACCTCTGTGGAAGACGCTGTGGAAACTGTGGACAACTGCGTCCTGGTCCTCAACACCGGCTCGTCGTCGATCAAATACGAGCTGATCGACACGGAGTCCGGGGGCCGGCTCGCCGTCGGCCTGATCGAGCGGATCGGCGACGGGCGGGGCGCGCTCACCCACACTGTGGCCGGGGCGGAGCCGTACGAGCTGCGCCGCGCCTTCCCCGACCACGAGTCGGGGCTGCGGGCGGCGCTGGACGCGTTCGCCCAGGCCGGCCCGGACCTGGGCCGGATCCCGCTGCGGGCGGTCGGGCACCGGGTGGTCCACGGCGCCGACCGGTTCACGGAGCCGGTCCTGGTGGACGACGACGTGATCGCCGCCATCGAGGAGCTGGCAAAATTCGCGCCGCTGCACAACCCGGCCAACCTGGACGGGATCCGGGTGGCGCGGGCGGCGTTCCCCGGCGTCCCGCAGGTCGCCGTGTTCGACACCGCGTTCCACCGGACACTGCCCCCGCACGCCTACACGTACGCGGTCCCGCGCGCCTGGACCGAGGAGCTGGGCGTGCGGCGGTACGGCTTCCACGGCACGTCATGCGCGTACGTCTCCCGGCTGGCGGCCGAGCTGCTGGACCGCCCCCTTGAGGAGACGAACATGATCGTGCTCCATCTCGGCAACGGCGCGAGCGCGACCGCGATCAGCGGCGGACGCAGCGTGGACACCTCGATGGGCCTGACGCCGCTGGAGGGGCTGGTCATGGGCACTCGTTCCGGTGACGTGGACCCTTCGCTGCCCTCCTTCCTGTACGGCACGGCCGGCCTGGGCGTGGCCGAGAGCCACGAGGCGCTGATGCGGGCCGGGGGGATGCTGGCGCTGGCCGGGGCGAGCGACATGCGCGAGGTCTGGGCGAAGGCCGACGCCGGTGACGAGGACGCCCGGCTGGCGCTCGACGTGTACTGCCATCGGATACGCAAGTACGTGGGGGCGTACTACGCGGTGCTCGGGCGCCTCGACGCGGTCGTGTTCACCGCCGGGGTGGGCGAGCACGACGCGCGGACCAGGGCCCGTTCCATGAGCGGGCTGGAACGGCTCGGCATCGCCGTCGATCCGGCCCGCAACCAGGGCGGCGAGGGCGCGCGGATCATCTCGCCGCCCGGCTCCGACGTCGCGGTGACGGTGGTCCCGACCGACGAGGAGTGGGAGATCGCGTCCCTGGCCCTGCGCCTGCTCGGCGGCTGACCCGGACCGCTCAGTACGGCCAGACCCAGTTGCGGATCATCGGCGCGTCCTCGCCGTGCTCCCGGGTGTAGACGCGGCAGCGCAGCCGCTCGTCGAGCATCCGCTGGCGCAGGTGGGCGGTGCGGGCGCCGAGTCCGGGGACCCGGTCGATCACGTCGAGGACGAGGTGGAACCGGTCGATGTCGTTGAGCATCGCCATGTCGAAGGGCGTGGTCGTGGTGCCCTCCTCCTTGTATCCGCGTACGTGCAGGTGGTCGTGGCCCGCCCTCTTATAGGTGAGCCGGTGGATCAGCCACGGGTAGCCGTGGAAGTTGAAGATCACCGGCCGGTCGGTGGTGAACAGCGTGTCGTACTCGGCGTCCGACATGCCGTGCGGGTGCTCGCCCGGCGGCTGCAGGCGCATCAGGTCCACGACGTTGACCACCCGGACCCGCAGCTCGGGCAGGTGTTCGCGGAGCATCGCGGCGGCGGCCAGGGTCTCCATGGTGGGCACGTCGCCGGCGCAGGCGAGGACCACGTCGGGCTCCACGCCCGCGTCGTTGGAGGCCCACTCGATGATGCCGAGGCCCCGGGTGCAGTGCGCCACCGCCTCCGGCATCGTGAACAGGTCGAGCGTCGGTTGCTTGCCGGCGATCACGACGTTCACGTAGTTACGTGACCGCAGGCAGTGGTCCCCGACCGAGAGCAGCGTGTTGGCGTCCGGCGGCAGGTAGACGCGCACGACCGAGGCCTTCTTGTTCATGACCACGTCCAGGAACCCGGGGTCCTGGTGGCTGAAGCCGTTGTGGTCCTGCCGCCATACGTGCGAGGACAGCAGGTAGTTGAGCGACGCCACCGGACGCCGCCATGAGATCCTGCGCGCTGACTCCAGCCACTTGGCGTGCTGGTTGAACATCGCGTCCACGATGTGGATGAACGCCTCGTAGCAGTTGAACAGGCCGTGCCGCCCGGTCAGCAGGTACCCCTCCAGCCAGCCCTGGCACAGGTGCTCCGACAGCACCTCCATCACCCGGCCGTCGGGCGCGAGGTGCTCGTCGGTGGGCAGCCGCTCGGCGTCCCACGCCCGGTCGGTGACCTCGAAAACCGCCTGCAGCCGGTTGGACGCGGTCTCGTCCGGGCCCATCAACCGGAAGTCGCGCGGGTTGGCGGCGATCACGTCCCGGAGGAACGTCCCGAAGATCCGCGTGGGCTCGCTGGTGGCGGTGGCCGGCGATTTCACCTCGACCCCGTAGTCGCGGAAGTCTGGCAGCACCAGCGGGCGCAGCAGCTCGCCGCCGTTGGCGTGCGGGTTCGCGCTCATCCGGCGCGGCCCGTACGGCACGTCCGAGGTGACCTCGGGCACCGGACGCCCGTCGGCGTCGAACAGCTCCTCCGGCCGGTAGGAGCGCATCCACTTCGCCAGGGCGGCCAGCCGCTCGGGGCGGTCCCGCACGTCGGCCAGCGGCACCTGGTGGGCCCGCCAGGTGCCCTCCACGGGCAGGCCGTCCACCTCACGCGGGCCGGTCCAGCCCTTCGGCGTACGCAGGATGATCATCGGCAGCCGGTCGCCCGACCCCGCCTTGATCTCGGCGATCCGGTCGAAGACCTCGTCCAGGGTGTCGGCCATCAGGCGGTGCATGATCGCGGGGTCGTCCCCGGAGACGATGTACGGGCGGTAGCCGTACCCCTCCATGAGCTTGATCAGCTCACTTTCCGGGATCCGGGCGAGGACCGTCGGGTTGGCGATCTTGTAGCCGTTCAGGTGGAGGATCGGCAGCACGATCCCGTCCTGGGCCGGGTCGAGGAACTTGTTCGAGTGCCAGCTCGCGGCCAGCGGCCCGGTCTCCGCCTCGCCGTCGCCGATGACGCACGCCACGACCAGGTCGGGGTTGTCGAACGCCGCGCCGTACGCGTGCGCGAGGGCGTAGCCCAGCTCGCCGCCCTCGTGGATGGACCCGGGCGTCTCGGGCGCGACGTGGCTCGGGATGCCGCCGGGGAAGGAGAACTGCCGGAACAGCCGGCGCATGCCCTCGGCATCCTGCGACACCGAGGGGTACACCTCGCTGTACGTGCCTTCCAGCCAGGCGTGCGCGACGGCGGCGGGCCCGCCGTGGCCGGGGCCGACGATGTAGATCATGTCCTGGTCGCGCCGCCGGATGATCCGGTTGAGGTGCGCGAAGCAGAAGTTCAGTCCGGGGGTGGTCCCCCAGTGGCCGAGCAGCCGGGGTTTGACGTCGGCGGGGGACAGCGGCTCCTTGAGCAGCGGGTTGTCGAGCAGGTAGATCTGCCCGACGGACAGGTAGTTCGCGGCACGCCAGAATGCGTCGATCTGCGCGATTTCATCCATGACCACGCCTGTACCCGGGAGCGGGGGCTTGATGGGCCCGAACGCCCCCGAACGAGCCGAACGCCGGGACACCCGGGACCTTCGTCCCTGCGGGCGGGCAGGGGGCGTGGGCGACTCTGGAGGCATGAACATCGACATGGCCGGGCTCCAGGAGCTTTCGCGGGCGGAATGCCTCTCCCTGCTGTCCTCGACGCCGATCGGCCGCGTCGTGTTCACCGAGCGCGCGCTGCCGGCCGTACAGGTCGTCAATTACGTGCTGGACGGGGAGGACGTGGTGTTCCGCACCGCCGCGGGCTCGCGCCTGTCGGAGGCCGCGCGCGGCGCGATCGTCGCCTTCGAGGCCGACCACTTCGACGAGACGAGCCGCACCGGCTGGTCGGTGACCGCCGTCGGCCCGGCGCGCATCGTCGAGGAGCCCGGCGAGGTCGTCCGGCTGGCCCGGCTGCCGCTGGTCCCGTGGGCGCCCGGCCACCACGACCAGCTCGTCGCCGTCCGCGCGGAGCTGGTCACCGGACGTCGGCTGCACTGAGGGGCCGGTTCAGGCGAGCGGGACCCGCCAGGACAGGCAGGTGCCCCGCGGCTCGCGCCGCTGCACCTCGAACGTGCCGCCGAGGAGCTCGGCCCGGTCGGCGAGGTTGCGCAGGCCGCTGCGCCGCCCCTCCTCCGGCACGCCGACGCCGTTGTCCGCGACCTCGAGCACGAGGACCTCCTCGCGGGCGTCCACCGTCACGGTCACCTCGGTCGCGTGCGCGTGCCGTACGACGTTGGACAGCGCCTCGCGCAGGACGGCGAGCGCGTGGTCGGCGATCTTGGGGGTGACGAGGGTGTCCACCGCCCCTTCGAGGAGGACGCCCGGCATGAAGCCGAGGTGGCCGCGCGCCGACTCCACCAGGTCCATGAACTGGCCGCGCACGGTGGCGGCCTTGTCCTCCCGCGGCGTGTGCAGCGCGAAGATGGTGGAGCGGATCTGCCTGATCGTGGCGTCGAGCTCGTCCACGACGTGCTGGACGCGCCCGGTGACCTCCGGCTTCTCCACCAGCCTGACGACGCTCATCAGCGTCATCGCCGCCGCGAACAGCCGCTGGATCACCACGTCGTGCAGGTCCTTGGCGATGCGGTCGCGGTCTTCAAGCAGGCCGAGGCGCTCGGCGTCCTTCCTGGCCTCGGCCAGTTCCAGCGCGACGGCGGCCTGGCCGGCGAGCGCCTGGACCATCCGCAGGTCTGCGGCGCTGAACGGAAGGCGCCCGGTGCGCTTGCCGAGGCCGAGAACGCCGCGGACGAGCCGCCCCTTGCCGAGGGGGACGGACAGCGCGGGGCCGGCCTTGGGCGCGCCGGCCGGGACGTCCGGGCAGGCCCTGATGTCGGCGATCTGCGGCTCGGCCGTGCGCAGCACCCGGCCGGCCACCGTGTCGCCCGCGGGCAGTTCGACGCCGAGCAGCTCCTTCGCGTCGAGCCCCTCGGCGATCTCGACGCGCAGCGTGTCCGGGGCGACGCCGAAGGAGATCGTCACCACGTCCGCGTCGGTCATCTCCCGGGTGCGCCGGGCCAGGGTCACCAGCACGTCGTGCGGGTCGGCCCCGGACAGCAGGCTCGTGGTCACCTCGGAGGAGACCTCCAGCCACGCCTCCCTGCGCCGGGTCTCCTCGTACAGCCGGGCGTTCTCGATGGCGACGCCGGCGGCGGTGGCGAGCGCGGTGACGATCGCCTCGTCCTCCTCGTCGAACTCGCCGTTGCGCTTCTCGGTCAGGTAGAGGTTGCCGAAGATCTCGTCGCGTACGCGGATGGGGACGCCCAGGAAGGAGCGCATCGGCGGGTGCCCGGCCGGGAAGCCGTACGAGTCGGGGTGGTCGGCGATGTCGCGCAGCCGGAGCGACTGCGGCTCCTTGATCAGCAGGCCGAGGAGGCCGAGCCCGTGCGGCCAGTGCTCGATCCTGGCGATCTCCTCCTCGGTCAGGCCGACCGGGACGAACTGGACCAGCGTCCTCTCCTCGCCGATCACGCCGAGCGCGCCGTACGAGGCGTTGACCAGGGCGGTGGCGGACTCGACGATGCGGTGGAGCACGGTCTCCAGGTCGAGCTCGCTACCGACCGAGACCACGGCCTCCAGCAGCGAGTGGACCCGGTCGCGGGTGGCGAGCACGGCCTCCAGCCGGCTCTGCAGCTCGGTCAGCAGATCGTCCAGCCGCATTCGCGGAAGGAATGATCCTGATTCGGTGTCCGCCATCTCGCACCCTCTCAAAGTGATACCACTCCGGGCATAGCACACCGCCCGCCCTCTTCGCGAGGACGGGCGGCCGAGGGGGACGTAACTTCGGTCACTTCAGAATGGGGAACCGCTGGACGAGCGCGGTGCCGCCCCACCAGCGGCCGATGCCCAGGGTGTCACCGGCGTTCGCCAGGGCGAGCCCGGCGATGACGACCATGTAGATCACGTGCTCGTCGAGGAAGGGGTTGGTCGCGAGGGGCAGCTCGGCCGCCCACATGAGCATGAGGAGCAGGCCGCCGGCGATCGCGGCGACGCGGATGCCCGCACCGAGGATCAGCGCGGTGCCGATCCCGGCCAGGCCGATCATGAAGAGCCAGTCGGCCCAGCCCTGCCCGGCGAGTGAGGAGAAGAAGCCGCCGAGCGTGTTCTCGGCCGTCCCTTTGAGGAATCCGGTGGTCGGGCTGCCGCCGTTGATCCACGCCTTGTTCCCGGGGGTGGCGAACCCCAGGCCGAATAGTTTGTCCAGGAAGGCCCAGAGGAATATCCAGCCGATCGCCATGCGGGCGATCCCCCAGACGTACTCCACCGGCCTGCGCGCCGTCATCGCGTGCGCGCCCGGTCCCGGGACTACATCCGCGTCCTGCCGACCGCGCCGCTCCGTGATCGCCATCGTGAGCCCCTTTCCCTTTCGTCTGTGCTGCCTCAAGTGCATCGCGATCTCGGGATCGGCGGCAGTGCCGTACGGCTCGGGCTCGGTGGCCCCGAGGTCCCGGCCCGCAGGGACCTTCGGCCCGGTCGCGACGGTCAAGGAGGAACGGCCCTTTCTCCAGGACTTTGGGCCCTAGCGGGACATGCCGTTACCAATGGCATGGTGGATCACGTGAATCGGGCGATCCGGCATGAATGAACGAGAACTCCGGGAAATCCCCCGGGACGAGTCGCTGCGGCTGCTCGCCTCGGTGGCGATGGGCCGCGTGGTGTTCACGCTGCACGCGCTCCCGGCGATCCGGCCGGTCAACCACATCCTCGACGACGGCGACATCATCATCCGGACCCACCTGGGCGCGGCCATCACGGCCGCCGCCGCCGACAGCGACGGCACCGTGGTCGCGTACGAGGCGGACGCGATCGACCCGCACGACCATCTCGGCTGGAGCGTGATCGTCGTCGGCACCGCCCGCCTGGTCAGGGACCGGGGCGAGATCGAGCGGTACAGCGAGATGCTGCGGCCGTGGGTCTTCGGCAACATGGACCACGTGATCCGGATCCATCCCGAGGTCGTCACGGGATTCCGGCTGACGCCCCTCGACGAGCCGGTGCCGGCCGCGGACCGCTGACGCCAGGGCGACCTTGCGGCGTTTTCTCGTAAAGAACGCCCTTTGTCCAGTTTGGCGGCGAAGGGCGCGGTTAGCGGGGGCCGCATGAAGGCACTCACCTGGCACGGGAAACGCGACGTACGGGTCCAGGAAGTCTCCGACCCGGCGATCAAGGAATCCACCGACGCCGTCATCAGAGTCACCACGACCGGGATCTGCGGCTCCGACCTGCACCTCTACGAGCTGTTCGGGCCCTTCATGATGGAGGGCGACGTCCTCGGCCACGAGCCGATGGGCATCGTCGAAGAGGTCGGCGCCGACATCAGGAACATCAAGCCCGGCGACCGGGTGGTCATCCCGTTCACCATCTCCTGCGGGCACTGCTTCATGTGCGACCGTCAGCTCTACGCGCAGTGCGAGACGACCCAGTGCCGCGACCACGGGATGGGCGCCGCCCTGTTCGGCTACACCAAGCTGTACGGCGAGGTGCCCGGCGGGCAGGCGGAGTACCTACGCGTCCCCCAGGCCCACTTCGGCCCGATCAAGGTGCCCGAGGGCCCTCCCGACGAGCGGTACGTCTACCTCTCCGACGTCCTGCCCACCGCCTGGCAGGCCGTCGAGTGGGCCGACATCCCCGAGGGCGGGACCGTCGCCGTCTTCGGCCTCGGCCCGATCGGCCAGATGTGCTGCCGCATCGCCCGGCACCTCGGCCGCCGGGTCATCGCGGTGGACGGCGTCTCCGAGCGGCTCGCCATGGCGCGCAGGCACGGCGTCGAGACCGTGGACCTGGGCAGCCACACCGACGTCGCCGAGGCCATCCGCGAGATGACCGCGGGCCGCGGCCCCGACTCCGTGATCGACGCCGTCGGCATGGAGGCGCACGGCTCTCCATTCGCCAAGATCGCCCAGAGCATCACCAGCATGCTGCCCGGCCGGATGGCCGCGCCGCTGATGGAGACAGCGGGCGTCGACCGGCTCTCCGCGCTCCACCACGCGATCGAGACCGTACGGCGCGGCGGCACCGTATCGATCATCGGCGTCTACGGCGGCATGACCGACCCGATGCCCATGCTGCGCATGTTCGACAAGGGCATCACGCTGCGGATGGGCCAGACGCACGTCAAGCGCTGGATCGACACGCTGCTGCCGCTGGTCAACGACGACAAGGACCCGCTGGGCGTGATGGACCTCGCCACGCACCGCCTGCCGCTCGACCAGGCGCCGTACGGCTACGAGATCTTCCAGAAGAAGCGCGACGGTGCGATCAAGGTCCTGCTCAATCCGTGATCGTGACCGAGCAGGCGGAGCTCGCCCAGGCCAGGTAGGCGGGCGTCCGGTCGGTCACGACACCGTTCACGCCGTAACCGGCCAGGCGCTGCCAGGTGTCCCGGTCGTCGGCGGTGTACGCGTACACGGACAGACCGGCCGCCTGGTAGTCCCGGACCCGCGTCCGCGTCAGGCGGTCGTACCGTACGCCGACGAAGGAGAGCCCCTCGGTGGCCGAGGGGCTGGGCGCGGTGGACGAGAGCAGCCCGCGGGCGGCCGGGATGGTGCGCACCGCCCGCAGCGCGGCGGCGGAGAAGGACATCAGGCTCGCCCACCGGCGCGCGTCCAGCGCCGTGTAGAGCTCGCGCAGCTCGCGCAGGTCGCGCGCGTCCGGGACCTGTTTGAGCTCCACCAGGACCCGCCCGCCGCGATCCCGGACCAGCCGCAGCGCGTCCGCGAGGGTCGGGAGCCGCTCGCCGTCCGGGGTGCGCAGCGCGCGGAACTGCGCCAGCGTCATGTCCGCGACCCGCCCCGACCCGGTGGTCGTACGGTCCACCGTGGCGTCGTGCATGACCACGGGGTAGTGATCGCGAGTGAAGTGCACGTCCAGTTCGACCCGGCCGGAGCCCGCGTCCAGCGCGTACGCGAAGGCGGAGAGCGTGTTCTCGTCAGCCCCGTACCCCCGATGGGACACCACCTTCGGAGCGGGACAGGACGACGTGGTGGCCAGTTGGGTGTGCCCCGTCCGGGGGTCGAGGATCGTGATCAACAGGAGCGCGCTGCCGAGCGCGTTGGGAAGGCCGACTGCCATACGACCTATGATGCTCACGTTCCGTAGTCGTTAGCTTACAAATCGTTGACAACGGCTCGATTATTTCCACGCTCGCGCGCTACGCTCGCATAGCGGACCAAACGAGAGGGATCCGTACGATGGCGGAGCACGGCCACGGTCATGGACACGGGCACGGGCACGGCGTCAGCGCGACGGCCGACCGACGCCTTCTCACGGCGGCACTGCTGCTGATCATCGGATTCATGGGCGCCGAGGTGGCCGTCGGCCTCATCGCCCACTCGCTCGCGCTCGTCTCCGACGCCGGGCACATGCTCACCGACGCCATCGCCATCATGCTCGCGCTGATCGCCATGCGGATCGCCGCACGCCCGCCGCAGGGCGGCTTCACCTACGGCCTCAAGCGGGCGGAGATCATCTCCGCGCAGATCAACGGCATCACCCTGCTGCTGCTCAGCGCGTACTTCGTCTACGAGGCGGCCCGGCGGCTGATCGCACCGCCGACGGTCGCGGGCGTCTACGTCGTCGTCACCGGCCTGGCGGGCATCGGCGTCAACATCGTCGCGACCTGGCTGCTCGCCCGCGCCAACCGGGCCAGTCTCAACGTCGAAGGCGCCTTCCAGCACATACTCAACGACCTCTACGCGTTCATCGCGACCACGATCGCCGGCCTGGTCGTCTGGCTGACCGGGTGGAGCCGGGCCGACGCCGTCGCCGCGCTGCTCATCGCCGCCCTGATGCTGAAGTCCGGCTGGGGCCTGGTCTGCGCGTCGGCGCGGGTGTTCATGGAGGCGGCGCCCACCGGGATCAACCCGGCCGAGATCGGACGCAGGACGGCCGCGCTCGACACGGTGGTCGAGGTGCACGACCTGCACGTCTGGGAGGTGACCTCCGGCTATCCCGCGCTGTCCGCGCACATCCTCGTCGCTCCCGGCGCCGACTGCCACGCCGTACGGCTGGCCGCCGAGCGCCTGGTACGCGAGGCGTACGGCATCGAGCACACGACGCTCCAGGTCGACCACGCGTCGCCGGGCGTCCTGTCCATCGGGCCTACGGAGGACCCGCACCCGGACCACTGCGCCGACCCGCACGGACCGGCGCATCACGGAAAGGGGATGGGGCGTGAGCGCTCAGAAGCTCAGGCCGCGTCCCCCGCGATAGGGGAGCAGCCAGGCGAACCCGATGTTTCCGAAATTCACTAGCATGCTGTGCGCGACCTGGGTGCCCATCTCGGAGACCTCCAGCCGGACGACCGCCCCCGACTGCATCCAGCGGGCCACCTCGTCCTCGGTCAGCATCGGTCGGTGCACGCGCAAAACGAGATCGTGCAACTGCCCGATCATCCGGAGATGAAGCTCGCACACGGGCTCACTGGTCGCCATCGGCCCGCCCCCCATCTCGCGTAGCGAGCGGACTGCCGGATTCACCCGGCAGGTAATCACTGCCCTGTTATGGTTCGTTAGGAACCCTACTCCCCGTGGAAGACGCTCCCTGGAGGAGGCCAGGATGCATGTCCAGGATCTGCCGCGCACGCGGCGCGCGTTGCACGGGGTGGCCGAGCTGGTGCTGGCCGGCCCGCAGTACCGGTTGAGCGGCACCATCCGGCTCCGGCCGGTCTCCGGCGGCTTCGCCACAGTCGCCGCGCCCGACCTGCGGATCGACTGCGACACCCTGGTGACCGGCGACGGCGGACGCCTCCCTCTCCGGGACATCACGTACGCCGGGCTGGCCGAGGCGGCCGGGGTCCGGGCAGGCGCCCCCGAGGGGCTCTACCGGAACGGCTCCGGCGTCCAGCCCGACGAGCCCGTGGAGGTCGATCCGGCCGCCGCCGAATACATCGCGGACTGCCTCGCCATCGGCGAGACGGCACTGCGTCACCTCGAACCCGAGCTGACCCCCGTGCTGTGGCCCGAGCACTTCGACCTGGGCATCACCAGCGACGAGATCAACTACGGGGTCTCCCTCGGCGACGCCGCCATCGAGGAGCCGTACGCCTACGTGGGTCCCTGGCGGCCCAGGCAGGGCACGTTCTGGAACATGCCCTTCGGCGCGGCCCGCCCGATATCCGAGCTGGGCGGCGCCGACGCGGTCACGGCGTTCCTGGAGGAGGGCCGCCGCCAGGCCCACGACCCCGACTGACGCCACCTCCTAGTACGGCAGGGCGTTGGTGGTGACGCTCTTGGCCACGAAAGGCGCCTTGAACTTCGGGAACGCCACGGTCGCGGGATTGCCGTCCGAGGTGTAACGCTCGTCCGGGTTGGCCTTGAGCTCGTCCAGCCAGGCCGTCGAGCAGAACTTGACGCAGTCGCCCTTCTTGTCCATCGACCTGATCCGCGGGAGGCCGACCGGGTCGAACTCCTTCGTGAAGGGCGAGGGCGCGGGCGTGTACCCGGCCAGGAACACCCCCTGGTAGTCGTACCGCACGCCGTTCGCGGAGCCGTGCAGCGCCCACTGCTTGTTCCGCGGCTGGTTGCCGTACGGCAGGGCCAGCGTGTGGACCTGGACCTTCTTGTCCAGGTCGCTGATGAGCTTCTGGCCGGCGGCGATCTGCTCGGTCACCTCCTTCTCGGACTTCCCGAGCAGGTTCAGGTGGTCGCGGGTGTGGTTGCCGATGTCGAACCCGTTGTCGCGCAGCCAGCTGAGGACCTGGGTGCGCTCCTCCGGCGTGAACTTCCCGAACATGTCGCGGATCACGTAGAAGGTGCCGACCGGCCGGAAGCCCGGGTGCTTCTTGGAGACGTCGAGCAGGATGCCCACCGCGGTGTCCGGCTTGGGCGTACCCATCTCGTCCAGGGTGAGCTGAGACGGCGAGGAGTCGTCAAAGGTCAGCACGACCGGGTGCGTGCCCGCCGGGATGTCGATCTTCCCGGTGACGTACTCGGCCGCGGTGATCGGCACGTAGTTCTCCGAGGCGAGACGCTCCAGCTCGGCGCGGAACTGGGCCGGGGTGCGGTCGTCGGTGCCTCCGGGTTTGTCGGTGATCCGGTGATACATGATCACCGGGATCTTGCCCAGTTCGTTCGCTCTCACTTTGGCGGCGGCGATCATGTTCGCCTTCCGCGTCAGCTCGGCGGAAATGGCCGCCGCCTTGGCGTTCGGCTTCGCCTTCGCCGGTGTGTTGGTCTCATTGGACTGGCAGGCGGCGAGCGCCACCAAACCCGCACACGCCACCCCAATACGGACAACCCCGAAGCGACCCATGGTCCCTCCAACCGAGTTGTGGAAGATAGGTCACCTGTACCCCGGCGATTTCCCCGCTTCACCCTTTGTATCGCCATGCTCACCCTTCGGATTCCTTTACTCGCGTTCGCACGCCTTCGACAGCCCCAGTTGCCCAACTTGACGGCAATGCGGTGAAATACCCTGATCTGTTGCGATTTGCCCGCCTGGTCAGCCTTGATCGTCTAAGTTGATCTCTTAGGCGTGTGTGTGGATAACGCCGATGAGGAGGCAGTGATGGGTGGGGAATCCCGGGAGATCGACAACGAGGTGCTGGCGCGCATCAACACCTCGGTCCCGCATTCGGCTCGGGTCTGGGACTACTGGCTGGGCGGCAAGGACAACTACGCCCCCGACCGCCAGGTCGGCGAGGAGATCGTGAAGGTCATGCCGGACCTACCGGTCAACGCCCGGGCGGAACGCCAGTTCATCGGGCGCGTCGTCCGCCACCTCGCCGGCGAGGCCGGCATCGACCAGTTCCTCGACGTCGGCACCGGCATCCCCACCGCCGACAACACCCACGAGGTCGCCCAGCGGGTCAACCCCAAGGCCCGCATCGTGTACGTGGACAACGACCCGATCGTGCTGGTCCACGCCCGGGCGCTGCTGCAGAGCACCTCCGAGGGGGCCACCGCGTACATCGACGCGGACCTGCGCAAGCCGGAGCCCATCCTGGAGGAGGCCGCGCGCACCATCGACTTCTCCCGCCCGATCGCACTGATGCTGATGGGCGTGCTGGAGTTCGTCCCCGACGCCGAACTGGCGCACGCCGCGGTGGGCGCCCTGCGGGACGCGCTGCCCTCCGGCAGCTACATGGCGATCGCGCACAGCGTCCACAGCCCCTCGATGGACGACGCGGCGGCCAAGTGGAACGCCAGCAACGCCTCCCCGCTCACGCTGCGTACGCCCGAGCAGCTTGAGGAGTTCTTCACCGGGATGGAGCTGCTCTCGCCCGGTGTGGTGTCGCTGCCCAAGTGGCGTCCCGAGCCGGAGACCAGCTTCCAGAACCGCCCCGTGTTCCAGTTCGGCGGCCTCGGCCGCAAGCCGTAAGGGGGCGGCTCACCGCCGTACGATGCCCGGGGCCGGGCTTCCCGCCCCGGGCATCGCCGTACGCGGGGCGACCAGCGTGGCGACCGCCGAACCGGCAGGTGAGCGTGTACGTGATAAGGGCATGACACACCGACTACTCGCCGTCCTCCTGTTGATCATCGGGACGGTCGCGTTCACCCCCTCCACCGCGTGCGCCTGCTCGTGTGCGCTACGTCCGCCGTCCGAGCTGATGAAAGGCTCGGCCACCGTGTTCACCGGGACGGTGACCGCGGCACGCCGGGCCGGGGGCGGCGACCCTCTCGGCCCACCGCCGCCGCTCGTCTTCACCTTCCGCGCGGACCAGATCTACAAGGGCACGCCGAACGCGACGTACGAGGTCGCCACCAACGCCGACAGCGCCGCGTGCGGAGTCAACTTCACCATCGGCTCGCGCTACCTGGTGTTCGCCTCCGCGGGCAAGAGCGGCCTGTTCGACACCGATCCGGGCGTGCCGCTGTACACCTCCCTGTGCTCCGGGAACGTCATGGTGCGTCCCGGCACGGGACCGCTCCGCCCGCGGGACGGCATCGTGCGCGACGAGAACGGCCAGGGTGGGGCGCGCCTGGACAAGGCGCTGCTCACCGCCCTCGGCACGCCGACGCGGGCGCCGGCCGCCACCGCCGACCCGTCGCCGATCACCGTGACCCCGGGCACGCTGAAGGACGGCCGGAGTCCCGTCGGGATCTACACGGGGGCGGCCGGCGCCGGGACCGCCGCACTCGCCTTCGTCGGGTGGCGCCTCCTTCGACGGCGTCCCCGTACCTGACCTCGCGTGGCGGCGCGGCCGGTCGTCAGTCGCCGGTCAGGGAAGGCAGCCGACGTACGCGAGGGCCTGCCTGAGCAGGACGCCCTGGCCGCCGGTCATCTCCTGCTGCACCAGCGGCGACGCGGCCTCCTCCGGGGTGAACCAGACGAGGTCGAGGGCGTCCTGCCGAGGCCGGCAGTCCCCCGCGACCGGGACGACGTAGGCGAGGGACACCGCGTGCTGCCGCGGATCGTGGTACGGCGTGATGCCGTGCGTCGGGAAGTACTCGGCGATGGTGAACGGCTGCGGAGACGCGGGAACCCGCGGCAGCGCGGTGGGGCCGAGGTCCTTCTCCAGATGGCGCAGGAGTGCGTCACGCACCCGCTCGTAGTGGAGCACCCTGCCGGACACGAGGGCGCGGCTGACCGTCCCGTCCGACCCGATCCGCAGCAGCAGACCGAGACGCGTGACCACTCCGGCGTCGTCGACGCGTACCGGCACGGCGTCGACGTAGAGGATCGGCATCCGCGCGCGGGTGGACTCCAGTTCCTCAGGAGAGAGCCAGCCGGGCGTGGTTTCGGTCATTTCGGTCATTCACCGATCGTACTTCGCGGCCTGTGCCGGCAGATGGTCAATCAGCCAGTACTAACGACGCATCACGGTCGAGTTCGCCCCGCAGCGGGCGAACTTGACCTTGTACGGCTTGCTCACACACGCCCAAAGCTCGATCTTGCCGTGAGCCATTCTCTGTCAGGCCAGCGCCAGGCCGCTCGTCGCCCGCCGACCCGGTTGTCCTGGCGGCTCGTGTTCACTTCGTCAGCCGCGCGAGCCCCGCGACTCGGGCGGCACGATCCGCACCCGCTGCTCCTCAGGGTGGCTGTCAATGTCGTCGAGTTGCGCACAGATCGTCTTCCGCAGGTCGTCGTAATCGCGGAAGTAGTAGTCGTTGAACAGCGTGTAGCCGGTCCACATCAAGTTCGCGCACACCCGCGCCGGCACCCCGCCCGTCGCCGCGCCCATGCCGACCAGCGCCACCGACTCGATGCTGCCCGGCTCCTTCTCGTTCTGCATGTGGATGGCCTGGAACGCGGCGGCGCACGCCAGAGCCACGTTCAGCGTCTCGCTCACGTCCTGCACCGACCGCACCATCGTCGGCGTCGAGATCAGGAACTTCGGGTTGGTCGCCCCGGACGGCACGCACACGGCGCTTCCCACCGGCAGCGACCCCTCGAACTGATCACGGATCGCCCGCTGGACGCGCAACTGGATCCCCGCCCCGAGGTGGCGCTTGATGGCCGCGTCGACCCCGCCGTCCATCCGGCCGCGGGAGTTGGTCGGGCTGACCCAGGCATCGACGCGCCGGCTGAGGATCGACCCCTTGTGGATCTCGATCTCGGGGGTGTCGGCGAATGCGGCCTGCCACGCCTGCACCACCTTGGCGTTGATGTCCGCCAGCACTACCTTGAGCGGCGACTTCACACGCTCGATGGTCATAGATCACTCCGGTCGGGGAGATGGGTGTTTCCGACGTCCACGAAGCTACCGCCCCGCCCCGACAAACGATCTTGATGGCCAGTTCTCCGAGATCGCGTACGGAGCCTTCGCACGGCACAATTCCCCCCACCCCAATCACCCGTGCCACCCCCGGCACGGCTCGCCGATCCGGAGCCCGCCGATGACCGACACCAGCGCCCCCACCGCACCCGACCCCGATGACCCGCTGGCCCTCGCCGAACTCTTCAACGGCGGCGGCGAGCCGTGGCTGCCGCTCCTGAAGCCGGTCATCGAGGCGCAACCGGCCGCGAGCACGTTCATCGGCCCGAGCCGCAGCCCGAGTGTCGTGCCCGTCCGGGAGCTGACCTTCCAGGCGCTCAAGCCCAACCCTCCGCACAAGTGGAAGGTCGTCGTCTTCGGCCAGAACCCGTACCCGCGGGCCGAGAGCGCCACGGGCATCGCCATGTTCGACAACACCTTCAACGACTGGAGCGACAGCCAGTTCGGCAAGGTCATCTCCATCCGCTGCATCATCAAGGCGGCGGCGATGTGGAAGCACGGCATCCCCAAGAAGACGCCGATCGCCGACATCCGCGCGCTCCTGAAGAAGCACGACACCGTGCAGCCGCCGGAGTGGTTCCAGGCGATGCTCACGCAGGGCGTGTTGCTCCTGAACGCGGCGCTCACCGCTAGCGGCGACGGAGCGATGCCCACCGACCAGCACACCGCGTTCTGGCGCCCGGTCGTCGAGAAGCTCGTCGAGGAGATCCTGAAGGCCAAGCAGGACGCCGACGAGGAAGACCGGGGCGTGGTGTTCGCCTGGTGGGGGGCGCACGCCCGCAGCCTGAAGCAGGTCGTCCTCCGGCTTCAGAAGAAGTATCCGGAGGTGGAGGTCCGGCACATCGACCACCCCAATCCCGCGGCGCAGGGCGACATCTTCTGCGACGGGGAGCACTTCGCCGCGGTGAACGAGGCCCTCCGGACGCTTGGGGCCGACGAGATCGACTGGCTGCCCGGCAAGGGATGGAACACGCTCACGGCGCAAGCCGGCGGGGCGGACTCGGACACAGCCGACCGCATGGGGGCGTTCATCGCCTCCACCATGGAACTGCACAAGCTCTACCTTGAACGTCTCGCCGGCGTCAAGGACGAGGGGCTGGTACTTCCGGCGATCACCGGCGTCTTCGACACCCCGGTCATGGACTTCCGTGCGGCGATCGCCCCGGTGGCCAAACTCCTGTCGGGCCTTGACTGGCACGTGGAGGAATCGCACCGGTTCGGCGCGAAGCAGGCCGTCGGCGCGACCACCGATCTGTCCGCCGACGAGGTCGCGGCCCTCTACCTCTACACCTGCGAGTCGGCGTTCTACCGGCAGATCAACGCTACTCTGCGCGACCCCGACCGCGGCCGGATCGTTCCGTACCTCGCGTATCTGCGGCTCTTGTTCTCGGCCGTGTCGCGTCTACCGGCCCGCCAGGAGCCGCTGTGGCGCGGTGTATCGCTGGACCTGCGGGCGCAGTACCCGCTCGGCCGAACCGTGACCTGGTGGGGCGTGTCGTCGTGTACGTCGAAGCTCGGCGTGGCCCAGGCGTTTCTCGGCAGCCGTGGCAAGCGGACGCTCTTCGAGGTGCTCCCTGTACGGGCGGTGGGCATCCGCAGTTTCTCCGCGTTCACCGGCGAGGAGGAGTTCATCCTCGCCCCCGGCACCCAGCTCAAGGTGACCGATGTGAGGGCCGAGCGCGGCGGCCTGTACCGGGTGACGCTGACCGAGCTGGCCGAGCAGGGCCTGGTTTCTTGAGCATCCACAGCTGTGCCGCCCTCGGCGGCCGCGAGGGCGGGCCGGCCATGGCTCTGTGAGACGGCGCCATGGCCGGTCCGCCCTTGCGGATGAAGGCCGTGGGTCCTCCGATCAACCCGCGGCGACGCAGAAAAGGTGCCCTTCAGGGTCGGCGAGGACCGTCCACTGGCCTTCGCCGGGCTGGAAGTCGGGCTTGGTCGCGCCGAGTGCGACCAGCTCCTTGACCGTGGCTTCCAGGTCGGCGACCTTGAAGTCGAGGTGGGCGTGCTTGGCCGCGTCCGGCCACCCCGGCCCCTGATAGCCGTCGACCCGCTGGAAGGCGAGCTGGATCGGGCCATCGCCCAGATAGGCGAAATCGTCGTCGCAGTGGGTGATCTTCCAGCCGGTGAGGTTCTCGTAGAACTCGGCGAGCGCCTTCGGGACGGCGCAGTCGATGATGATCGCGGTGAGCTCCGCGTGGACGGCCATAGGGATGACTCCTTGGTCTCGATTGCCTGCCCGCCCAGCATCCGCTCTCGTGTGCCGAAAGGTCTTGAAGATTCTTGCGGGCCGTTCTGTCGTACCCCCGGCGTAGTGTCCGCAGCGTGCTCTCAGCTCTGACCCTCGCCGACCGGCCGGAGTTCGCCGTGACCGCGGTGGCCTGCCGCGCCGATCACGCCAGATGGTCAGAGCCGGAGACACGCGACGACTACCGGATGGTTCTCGTCCGGCGTGGCAGGTTCCGGCGGTGGGCCGACGGGGCCGATGCCGATCTGGATTCGACGGTGGCCTACCTGGGCGCCCCGGGTGAAGAGGAACGGTTCGCGCATCCCAGCGGCGGCGACATCTGCACCTCGGTGCGCTTCGAGCCCTGGCTCTGGGAAGGGCTCGCGGGCGGGATGACGGTGTACGTGGACGCGCGCGTCGATCTGGCTCACCGTCGTCTGCTCGCCGCCGCCGACGGCGGCGACATCGACTACGCGCTCACGGAGGAGTTGCTCCGTCTCGTCGCGGTGGCCGCGGGCCGGCCGGCGGAGCGGCCGAGGCCCGCCGACCGGGCGCTGGTCGCGGCGGCCCGCGAGGCGATCATCGAGCGGGCGCCGGAGGCGGCGAGGCTGTGCTCACTGGCCAGGCTCTTGACGGTCTCGCCGTACCGGCTGAGCCGGGTCTTCTCTCAAGAGATGCGCGTCTCGCTGACCCGCTACCGCAATCGCGTTCGCGTCGGCCAGGCCATGGATCGGCTTGAGGAGGGTGAATCCAGCCTCGCCGACCTGGCCTCCGACCTCGGCTTCGCCGACCAGGCGCACCTCACGCGCACAGTCCGCGAGCACCTGGAACACACGCCGTCCGCGCTGCGTCGCCTACTCGCCCCAGCTTCCTAGGCCGGCAAGGCGGTCAGTCGCTTGAACATGTGCACGTCCTCGTGACCGTCGGGAATGCCGAGCATCCGGCCGGTTTCGACGTAGCCGTGTCGCTGGTAGAAGCCGGGAGCCTGGAAGGTGAAGGACGAGACGGCGACCCGGTCACACCCTCGACGTACGGCTTCCGCTTCGGTCGGCGCGGAGTCTGCTGTCACACCGGCGGAGTATTCCAGCGGAGTCCAGTTTGGACCGAATTGTTCCATCGAGTGAGCCGCGACGGCCTAGCTGTGAAGTTCGCCGGTGCCAGGGTCGTAGGTGCTGATCTCGATCAGGTTGCCGTCGGGGTCCCGCACGTAGGTGCTGGTGATCGGGGCTTGGGCGCCGGTGCGCGGCACAGGCCCCTCCGCTACCTGTACACCACAGGCGGTCAGGTGCCGGAGGAGCTGACTCTGTGGCAGGTCGGTCAGCAGGCACAGGTCCGCGCTTCCAGGTGTGGGGTGGGTGGCGCGCGGCAGGAATTCGCTGCCGACCTCATGCAGGTTGATCTTGCTGGTTCCGAAGGTGAGGGCGCGGCGCCCTGCCCCGAAGGTGACCGGCCGCATACCGAGGACCCGCTGGTAGAAGTCGATGGTCCGCTCGATGTTCGCGACAGTCAGCACCAGGTGGTCGATTCCCGTGATTCGCACCGGCGGAGCAGACCACCGTCCCAGCTGTACCGTGCAGGCGGTGCGGGCGGCTGTGGAGAGCAGGTCGCCTGAGCGGGCGAACAACCGATGGAGCTCCGCACCGTAGCGTGCGGCCAACTCGTCGTTGTGGGCCATCACATCGAGCTCATTGGCGGCTGTGATCTCGATGAACGCGCGCAAGTCGGTTTCGCCCGGCACGTGTTCGGTGCCGGTGAAGCGATCCCGGAAGACAACCGGCTGGGCGCCCCCGAGTTGCGGGTAAACGACACTGCGGTCGCAGCTGGCGTACAGGTAGACCAGGGCTTCGGCTCGGTCGCCGATCAGCTCGGCCAGCTGGGACCGTTCGGTGACCGGCTGTAGCCACTGGTCGAAGCCATCGGTCCCGTATGTCGCGTGGCACAGTCCGGCCATCTGGACCGCGGGATCTGCTCCCCAGTCCGCGAGCAACCGCCTTACCCGGCCAAGGTGTGCCAAGAGCGTGCCACCCGGATGGGGCATATCGGCCGCTCCCCGGTCGCGCAGGAAGGTTTCGACACGAGACCACGAGGATGCGGATTCAGAGTCATCAGCCATAGTCACGAGTTATAGTCGTGACGTGACTGTGCAGGCAACCCCACCGGGCGACGTTCCCGCCGAGGAGCTGGCGTTCAACTTCCGCTCCGGTCGTCTCTGCCTCGCATTCGTGGCCACGGTGGGCGAACGCTGGCGCGGCAATTACGAACGTCTCCGCCGGCCTTCCGATCTCGCACGGTGGTGCCGGGAAGCGGGCCTACTTGACGCGCCCATGACGATCACGTCTCGCGAACTCGAGGAAGCGCGGGATCTGCGTGAGGCGATCTACCGTCAGGCCCAGGCAGTGATCAGCGGCCGACAGGCCGCCCGCGAGGACGAATCGTTGATCAACTCGGCTGCCGACGCCCCACCACTCGTCCCCGTCCTGCGATCCGGACATGTCCACCTGACTCTCCCGTCCGGCGGATCCGGGCAAGCCGTACTCAGCACGCTCGCTCGCGACGCGATCGACCTGTTCGGCAGCAGTGCCTGTGGACGCATCCGGGAGTGCGCCGGCCCCGAGTGCGCACTGCTCTTCGTCGACACCAGTCGACCGGGCAGGCGCCGCTGGTGCTCCAGTACGGCCTGCGGCGGGAAAGAACGGGCCGCCGCCTACCGTCGCCGCAAACGCACCGAGCCGGACGGCGGAGGCCCTGAGGCATGATGATGAGGTGTCCCGGTTGAAGAGTGGGCTTGCCGGCCGAGAGGCGGCGAACGCCGCACGGGTTCGCTCGGCTCAATGGATGGCCGTGTTCTCCTCGGCGATGATTCCGCCGCTGTTGCAGACGGCCGAGTACGCCCGGCTCGCTCTCTCGATCGGCCAGGACGTGGACCAGGACGACGCGGCCAAGGCGGCCTCCGTACGGGTCGAGTCCCAGGCCGTCGTGTTCGAGCCTGGCCGGAAGTTCGCGTTCGTGCTGACGGAGGGTGCGGTGCGAACGTGGCCGGGCTCGCCGTCCTTGATGCCGGCGCAGCTCGACCGGCTCGCCCAGGTGTCCACGCTTCCCCATGTCCGTCTGGGGGTCGTGCCGTGGAGCGTGGAAGCGCCGGCCTTCCCTCTTCACGGGTTCACGATCTACGACGGCGCGGTGAGCGTGGTCGAGAGCCTGACCGGTGATCTCACTCTGACGGAGACCGGCGAGATCGACACGCACATGGACGTCTTCGAGGCGTTCGCTGCCGCCGCTGTGTATGACGATGCTCTGCGGGATCTTCTGCGGCGGATCGGAGCGGACTACCGCGCTCTCGCGAGCACGTAGTCACGACGTGGGGGTACGTGTTCCTCGGTTCGACAGCGAGCACCGAGGAGGAACCGTGACCCGGTCGACACCCGCCAAGATCGAGAGCGTCCCGCATGAGGTGAACCGCCTGGCCATCGCCGTCGGCGAGCCGTACGACTCCTTCCGCGTCCGCTACGAGGACGCCGTCCCCGAGTTCGAGGCGGAACGCTTCGGGCGGCTGGTCGAGGAGAACGCCGGCTGGGACGCCGTCGCGCGGGCCACGGCCGAGAACGCGCCCCACGACTTCATCACGTACTGGAGCCAGGACTTCAGCCCGCTCCTGCGGCTGGCCGGGGAGCGGCGGCGCTGCGTGGAATACCTGATGGGAAACCACACGATCGCCCAGCGGATGTTCCACCACAACCCGGCCATCCTTCTGTACGCCCCGCTCCGCACCGCGATCTACGAGGACGCGCAGGGCGAAACCTGGTTCGCCGTCGACCAGCCGAGCACCCGCTTCTCCAGCTTCGGAGATCCCGCGATCACCGCGGTCGGCATCGAGCTCGACAGGAAGCTCGCGGCTCTGCTCGATCACCTCGGCGTGCCGGTGCCGGACGCGCTGACGTCAAGCGGCTCCTGAATCTCGATGATGGCGGCGATTCGCGCCGCATGACGCAGTGAGCACCCCTGCCTTCCGGACCGGGGGTTAACCCCCGGTCGCGTCCGGGGGCATATCGGATGGTTACGGGATGCGCGTTCGCCGAGGCTGGTGGACACATCAGCATCGCCCAAGGCGGGGTCGTTCAAATAGCTACGACCCCCCTGATCCTCGTCTGGAGCGCCCGTTGGCCACCCCTGCAACATGTCTCAGCGCAATGCGCGGCTGGCACCGCCCACTGGTGGTGAACGCCGCGCTCATGTTCACCCTGACGTTGGCCTCCGCCGTCGGTCTGTTCGTCGACGATCGCCTGCTCATGGGCGAATCGGTCTGGGTGAAGCCTCTGAAGTTCGGCTTCGCCATGGGGGTGTACGGCCTGACGCTGGCGTGGCTGCTCAGCAAGCTGAGCAAGGGCAGACGTTT
The DNA here is from genome assembly GCF_001528665.1 of Microtetraspora malaysiensis. GTDB lineage: Bacteria > Actinomycetota > Actinomycetes > Streptosporangiales > Streptosporangiaceae > Microtetraspora_A > Microtetraspora_A malaysiensis. Next base: position 129,495 of record NZ_BBYJ01000023.1, on the reverse strand, counting down.
CGGCTGGTGGCTCGGTACCTTTTTCGCGATCTCCGGCCTGCTGGACGTCGGTGCCGTCGCCTATGCTGCCGCGCACGGCACCGTCAGCCATTTCAACAACAACGCCGAGCCGGTCGCTCAAACCGTGCGGACGGTGTTCTCCATCGGCGTCGGGCCGCTCCTGCTGATCACTTTGCTCATCGCGGTCCTGGTCCTGATCCAACGCACCGGCGACCGCGCCATGGCCCGCGCCCTGCGCGCCGGACTCGGGCTTGCCAGCGCCAGCATGGTCGTGGCCCTCTGGCTCAGCAACTCCTCAGGCGCGACACCCCGCACGGTGACCGACGCCAACGGCAACACGGTGTCCATGAACGGCGGCCACGGCATCGGCGACCCCGACGGCAACGGAATGTTCCTCACCAACTGGAGTACGACCGGCGGCGACCTCCGCGTACCACACTTCGTCGGCTTGCACGCCATCCAGGTGCTGTTGCTCATCACCGCGATCCTGGGTGTACTCGCGACCAGTCATAGTTGGCTCCGCGACGAACGGGTCCGGGCCCGGCTGGTCGGCGTCGCCGCCCTCGGCTACACCGGTGTGTTCGCAGTGCTCACCTGGCAGGCGAAGCGCGGCATACCGGTGACCCATCTCGATCGGCAGACACTGATCGCCTACGCGGGGGTAGCGGTGTTCACGCTCGTGACGGCCGCCGCAGTAGTCGTCACTGCGCGTCGGCGGTCTGCATCGTCTGCATCACCCACCGACGCGATGCCCGCCCGAATCTACTCAGCCGCATCCGTGCATGCCTCGCCGTCACATGATCAGCTTGGAGTTACACCACGCGAGGGGACGTGACCCACGTCTGCCCAACGAGGACATGCCCCAGGGGATGCACCGGCCACGCCGACCGCTGCCCGAAGCGCACCGGCGGCGGCATCGTCTTTCGGCAACGCAAGGGCCGAAGCAGGTTGACCCTCCAGTGCCCGCCCGAGCTGCTGCCCATCCTCCGCGAGCACAAGAAGCTCCAGGACGCCGAACGGGCGGAAGCCGGGGACCTCTGGGAAGATCACGACCTGCTGTTCCCGACGCGGCGGGGCCGGCCGATGGAACGCAGCGAGGACGACAAGATGTGGAAAGCGCTCCTCAATCAGGCCAGGGTCAGGGAAGCCCGCCTCCACGTCGCCCGCCACACCGCCGGGACCCTCCTCGTCGAACAGGGTGTGCACATCCGCGTCGTTCAGGAGAACCTCGGGCACGCTCGGGTGACCGCCACCGAGCGATACACCCACGTCGCCAGTCCACAGGTGAAGGATGCGAGCGCCCGCATGGGGGCCGCTCTCTGGGGCGATGACGACTAACTGCAACCCAAACTGCAACCCTGACGGTCCCAGAGATCAGAAGAGCCCCCCTCGCTGATGTCGCGAGAGGGGCTCTGACCTGCGGAGGCTCGGGGATTTGAACCCCGGATGGGCTTAAGACCCAAACCGCATTAGCAGTGCGGCGCCATAGACCTGACTAGGCGAAGCCTCCTGGTTGCCGATTGGCTCAAGACAGAGTACCGGCGATTGCGCCAGCCAGCAAAGCGAAACCGGCTCTGATTGATCACGGTCCGCTCTCGACTGCCTGCCCGCCTACCTGGCCCACGCCCGAATCGGGCAAGCCTGTCGTACTCTTTGCCGATCGAGCCGCCCACCGCGCGCCTGCCGGGTAGCAGCGCGGGCGGCCGACAGCATCGGACGACGGTTCGACCAGGCGAGAAACACACAGCCTTTGTCCACAGGCTGTGGACAAAGGCTGTGTGTAAGGCTGGGGAAAACGCTCAGGCCTGCCGTACGGCCTCACCCTCGATCTCGATCTTGACCTTCTTGCCGACCAGGACGCCGCCGGCCTCCAGGGCCTGGTTGTAGGTCAGGCCGAAGTCCTCACGGTCAATCTCGGTCTCGGCGCTGAAGCCGAAGATCTCCTGGCCCCACGGGTTCTGCGCGGCGCCGCCGAACTCGACCTTGAGCTCGACTTCCTTGGTGACGTCGCGGATCGTGAGGTCGCCGACGAGGACGAACTCGTCGCCGGAGTGCTCGGCCACCCGGCTGTTCCGGAAGGTGATCTCGGGGAACTTCTCGGCGGAGAGGAAGTCGTCGCTGCGGAGGTGGTTGTCACGGTCACCGACGCCGGTGTGGATGCTGCCGGTCTTGAGCACGGCCTCCACGCTCGACTCCAGCGGGTTCTCGGTGATGGCGATCTTGCCCTCGAACTCGGCGAAGTTGCCCCGGACCTTGCTGACCATCATGTGCTTGACGACGAACCCGACGCGCGTGTGCGCGACGTCCAGGGCGAAGGTCCCGACCGTCGGAATCTTGATGCCTTCCCATTCACGGATGCTCATGCTGGCCTCCCGATGTACTTGCCGTGTGGATGTCTGAGCTAGCAATTTTCTACCTGAGTAATATTCCGCGTGTCAACTAAGACGCGGTAGACTCAGCGCTTATGAGCCCATTTGACGATCCCCGGCTCACCGCGATGGGACTGCTCGCCGAGGTCATGGCGGGGATCTCCGAAAAGATGAGTCCCGCGCTCGCGGGCGCCGGGCTGTCCGACGTCGAGTTCGAGACGTTGATCAGGCTTGCCCGCTCCCCCGCACACGGCCTCAGGATGAGCGACCTGGCCGCACAGACCTCCCTCTCGACGAGCGGGATCACCCGCGTGGTGGACCGGCTGGAACGCGAGAACCTTGTGACCCGCCGCGCCTGCCCCAACGACCGCCGCGCGTCGTACGCGGTGCTCACGGACGAGGGCAGACAGCGGCTGCTCGGCGTGCTGCCCCAGCACCTCGACGACATCGAGACGTGGTTCACCAGCCTGCTCACCCCCGAGCAGCTCGCCGACTTCCTGTCCACGCTCCGCCTCATCCGCGACGTCGTACGGCCGTGCGCCACGGCGGGGGTCGCCGAGCCGGCCAAGGTCGAGTAACCGGAGGAGGGGTCAGTTCAGCGAGTGCTGGACCGCCATGTCCCCGCGCAGCTTGGCCATCCCCCGCGACACCGTGCTCTTGACGGTCCCGATGCTGATCCCCAGCGCCTTGGCGATCTCGAGCTCCGTCATGTCCTCGTAGTAACGGAGCACGATCGCGGTACGCTGCCGCACCGGGAGCCGTTCGAGCGCCCGCTCAAGCTCCTCGTGGTGATACCGCGCGTCCGGCTGGACGGGGACCTCGGGCAGTTCCTCGGACGGGAACTCCTGGAGCTTGCGCCGCCGCCACCAGGAGATGTTGATGTTCACCATGGCCCGGCGCACGTACCCGTCGAGCGCGGAGCGGTCCTGGATCCGGTCCCAGGCGACATAGGTCTTGGCCAGCGCGGCCTGCAGCAGGTCCTCGGCGTCAGAGGGGTTCCCCGTGAGCTGGTGAGCGGCGCGCAGCAATGCCGGCCCGCGCGTCACAACATACTCGCGGAACTCCTCATGATTCCCCATAAAACGATCACCGGTCCGGCCGTGGAGAGGCTGCTTCCGTCGCCAGAATCGCAGTTGGGACCCGCGATCCGGCTGAACCGCCATCCAGGTTTCGTACCGTCAAGTGCAAAGAGACGGCAGATCGGTGGCGGGCCGACGTAGCCCTCGTCGCCGCCGGACGGCCCGATTGGCGGAGATCGGGTGACAACAGCTTCCACCGAGTGGGGGAATATTGCTCCCGAAAGCACCATCAGCCTCGAATGCGTCCCTATCGGTCATCGGTCTCATGTGACGCTGGATGGGTGAGAGTTTCCCTGCCGCACGCGCGGGTCGAGCGCCGGCACCTACTGTCCGCGGCCGCCCTCGGCCGGACCGCGCACCCACCCCAGTCGGCTGAGGACGACGACGACCCCGCGCTGGACGCGATCAGCGGCCGGATCTTCGACGCCACCCCCCATTTCCTGGTGATAGAGGACGACCGGGGCCAGGAGGAGCGGCTCGTCATCGCCCCGTGGGCCACCGCCTGGCGCGGTGGTCCGATCCCTCCGGACCGGCTGCCCGCGGGCTCCCGTGTGATCATCAGGACCCGGTCCGGGCGGGTCGCGGACTGCGTATGGGCGGACATGACGCGGATGACCGGGATCATCCTCGACGTCAGCGGCCGGCGCGACCTCACCGTCGAGATCGACAGCGGCCCGCACCGGGGCCGCCGCTCGGTCGTCATCCCCTACCCGTCCACCGGCCGACTCCTGGTACGGCATCCGAAGCTGGAGCCCGGCTACCTCTTCGACGCCATCGGGACGGTCCAGGACGGCGCCGCGCTGGCCCAGGTCCCGGCCACGTCGCAGCCACCGCACCGGGCGAACGCGGTGCCCGCGCCGCCTCCCGCGTTCGGCGGGACACCGTCGAGGGTCTCCGGGACCGCCGTGTGGTCCGACCACGCCGACGGCGGCGCGGCCTATCCCATGCTGGAGAGCTCCGACACCGGCTGCGACCAGGGCGTCGTCCCGGGCGTTCGGCTGCCGTATCTCTCGCTGGGGTCGATGCTCACCGTCCGGAACGTCTGCGGCCGGCGTTCGGCCGCGGTGCCGATCGTGGCCTGCGGCTGCATGGCCGCCCGCTTCCACGACCGGTGCGTCGACTGCGAAACCTCCCCACGCGGGCGGATCGTCGAACTGTCCGCGCTCTCGTATGTACGACTCGGTGGCGACCTGACCAAGGGCTGCTTCAACGCCCAGGTCGGATTGAGGTGACGTGTGCTGGTGACCGCGGCGGTGGGCGCCCTGCCCATCCTGACCCTGCTTCTGATCATGGGGGGCGTGGCCAAGCTGTTCACCGCCGGAGACGACGGCGGCGGGCAGGGCGCGACCAGCCGGCTCGGCCCCGCCGTCCTCGTGCCGGAGCGGTTCAGGAAGGCGGCCATGCTCGCCTGCGCCGTCGGTGAGTTCGCGCTGGTCGCGGGTCAACTCGCCGCCGATCTCGCGGTCGCCCGCCTGCTCACCGTCGCGCTTTTCGCGATCTCAACGTACGTGCTGTGGGATCTGCGCCGTCGCCGGCCGGATGTGGGGTGCGGCTGCTTCGGCGAGGTCAGCTCCGCGCCGGTCGGCCTGCGCTCGCTCGCGCGTTCGACGGTGCTGACCGGGATGGCGACGGCCGTCGCGGTGGCGGACGTCGGCGTGGCCGACCTGGTCGCCGGGGTGTCCTGGACGGCGGCGGCCTGGGCGGCGGGCTACCTCGCGCTGTTGCTGGCGCTCTCGCCCGAGGTGGAGGAGATCGTGTCGCGGCTGCGGCACCGGGCTCCCTGTGAGGAGCGGCCGGCGCCGCCCGGCCGCGCGCTGTCCCGGCTCAGGTCGAGCGCGGCCTGGCGGACCCACGTCGCCGCCCTCGAGTCCGTCGAGCCGTACGACTCGTGGCGCGAGCTGTGCTGGCGGTTCTTCGTCTTCCCCGGTCAGGGCGGGGCCGAGGTGGTCTTCGCCGTCTATCTGAGCGGCCGGCGTCCGACGATCCGGGTCGCCGTGGTGGGGCAGGACGGCAACCCGGTCGAGCCGCTAGCGGAATCTATCGCTGTATCGGCTACACGCTAGACAGCCCTAGATTTCGCGATGCGGGCGCGCGAATTCAACTCTCTACGGCTCTCTAGCTTCCCCTCTAGAAAGCCGTAGAGAGGTCAATGGCGGGGGTCCCTACAGCGGTTGCGCACGCAGGAACCTCCCGAAATGGGGGACGGTGAAGGCGATCACACCGCGCTCCGCGCTGTAGATCAGGCCCTTCTTGATGAGGCTGTCCCGAGCCGGCGACAGGCTCGACGGCTTGCGCCCGAGCGACTCCGCGACATCGGCCGTCGGCACCGGGTCATCTCCGAGCTGGGCCATCGCGTGCATGTAGTCGCGCTCGGCCGGCGTGGCGCGCTCATACCGGCTGCCGAAGAAACCGACCGCGAGCTCCTCCTCGGCCTCGGGGGCGGACACCTTGATGTCGTCGGCCGTGATCGGGCTGTGCGGGGCGAGGTCCCAGGCCACCTTGCCGTACGCCTGGACGAAGTAGGGGTAGCCGTCGGCCGCCTCGTAGAGGGCGTCGAGGGCCTCCGGGGTGAACTCGACGTCCTCGCGCTCGGCGGGAGCGATGAGCGCGAGGTCGGCGGCATCCCGGTCCAGCCGGTCGATCCGGGCGTAGCGGAACAGGCGCTCGGAGTAGCTCTTGCTCGCGGACAGGACGCCGGGCAGATGCGGCAGCCCGGCCCCGACCACGATCAGCGGCCCGCCGTTCTGCGACAGCTCATGACAGGCGGCGCAGAGCGCGGAGACATCCGCGGCCGGCACGTCCTGCATCTCGTCGATGAACAGCGCGATGCCGACGCCGAGATCGGTCGCGACCCCGGCGGCGTCGACGAACAGCTCGGTCAGGTCGATCTCCAGGTCGCCGGAGTCGGCCCGGCCGCGCGACGCCGGGACGTCGATGCCGGGCGACCAGTGCGAGGTGCCCTTGGCCGCCGCCGGGTCGCGCATCGCGAAGGCCTTGAGCACGCCGAGGAACGCCTCGATGCGGTCGGGGGCGCGATGCCGGGGCGCCAGCTCCCGGATCGCCATGTGCAGCGCCGCGGCGACCGGGCGGCGAATCGACTGGTCGGGCCGGGCCTCGATCTTTCCGGTGCCCCACAGCCGCTGCATGGCCATTGACTTGAACGTGTTGAGCAGGACGGTCTTGCCGACGCCGCGAAGCCCGGTGAGCACCATGCTCCGCTCCGGCCGGCCGCGGGCCACCCGCTCCAATACGACTTCGAACTGCTGCAGCTCACGATCGCGCCCGGCGAGCTCGGGTGGGCGCTGCCCCGCACCGGGGGCATAGGGGTTGCGCACGGGGTCCACGCTCTCGGACTTTATGACCGGATATAGCGGCCGTCGTAGATTTCCGTAGAAAGCGCTACGGCGTGTCGCGCCCGACCGGAGCGGGACGCATCGCCCGGAGGTGGCCGGCGCGTGCTGCGGGGACGCCAGCGGTGCCGCGAGCAGCGCCATGGCACACCTCACCTGCAGACTCGGCGACCGAACCCGTGTTCGATCCGATGCCCAAGACTGTAGCGCTCCCTCGAACACGTGCGCGACGTCTTCCGGGAAAAGCCACGCCGGAGAACGCCGCTTCCCGTACCGCTAGGTGAAGAACCGCAGCACGATCGCGGCGATCGCGGCGACGACGACAAGGCCGAGATAGGCCAGGACCAACCGCGTGTCGCGCAGGAGGCACTTGCTCCGCACCAGCCCCGCGCGGCGGGCCCGGACATACCCGGCGAACCCCACCCCGGCGAAGACGATCACCGCGAACGGGCCCAGTACCCAGCCCAGCAGTGCCACGGTCGCGTAGACGCACAGCCGCAGCGGATCGAACGGCGTCACGATGACGGGCCCGCTCCTGCCTCCGTAGGCACTCGGTCGCGGAGCTCCCGGCCACGGGCGGCCCGGCCCGTCGGTCGTGAATCCGTCGGCGGCGGCCTGGGCCGCGCGCGCCTCCTCGTAGGCCACCCCGGTCAACGGCGGCCTCCGTTCTCCTGGCATCTCTCCCCTCGTCTCTTCAGATTTCATGTGATCTCCACCAGCGGGAGCCGTACGCCGGCGTCCACTGAGGCGGTGGCGGACAGGCGCTGGCGGGCGAGCGCCGGCCACGCCTGCACGGCGCAGAACGGCGCGCACTGGTGCTGCTCCGAGCGGGTGCCGACATGCACGCAGCACTGGGTCAGCCGCTCTTCGATCATGGTCGACATGTCCATGAACGGCTTCACGGTGATGCGGACCACGCGCTCGCCGAGCAGCTGCCGCAGCCGCTTCCTGCGTCCGGGCAGCACCGACGAGGCGAGCGTCAGCAGCGTGGACAGGCCGAGGTCGCAGTTCTCGCAGATGTCGCGCCAGATCTTGCCGATCTCGGGATGGGACAGCGACGACTGCTCGGACAGCAGCCCGAGGAGCGACTCCTGCACGGCGAGACGCAGCTCGCGCGGGATCTCGGAGTCGGCGATCCGGTTGGAGACCAGGCCGAGGTTCTCCTTCAGGCGGTCGTGCCCGATGAGCGCGGTGAGGGAGCGCCACCGGTCGGAGTCGTCCTTGATCATGTAGCCGACGGAGCAGCAGTGCGGATGCGAGCACGGCAGCGCGGTCAGGTCCCGCCAGGTGACCAGGCCGTCCGTCTGCGGGCCGAGCCGCTTCAGCACGCCGGTGTGGGTCAGCCGGTCCATCGGGTCGATCACGCCGGAACGGCCGGAGCCGAACTGCGGCTGGAGCGACACGCCTCCGACGTAGGGCGTGTCGAGCGCGAGCCGTACGACGTCGCCGATCTCGCCGTCGTTCACGCCGAGGGCGGCGGTCATCACGAGTGTGGTGAAGATCTCACGCTCGGACAGGCGGGCGAGCGCCTCCTGTTTGAAGCGCCGCAGGTCGCCGCCCCGGTGGTGGCGGGACGCCTCCGCGCTGACGCCGTCGTACTGGAGGTAGATCTCGACCCGCTCGCGGTGCTCGGTCAGCAGGTCGAGCAGGGCGTCGTCCCTGGCCACGAGGACGCCGTTGGTGTTGATCAGGATGCGGGTGATGGGTCGGGTCGCCAGCGCCGCGAGCAGCTCGGGCAGCGCGGGGTGCAGGGTCGGCTCGCCCCCGCTCAGCATGAGAACGTCGATGCGGCCGTTCTCGCGGGCGAGCCGCTGGTCCACGCTGGCCAGAACCTCGTCGATCGGCACCACCCCGCGCAGGTCGGGCGAGGAGTCCGTGAAGCAGGTCGGACAGCGGAGATTGCAGGTCTCCGCGATGTCCTCGAGCAGGATGCAGGTGTGCTGGGTCTGCATCTCCGGGAGGCCCTGCAGGTATGCCTCGGGGACCGGGGCGAAGTTTCCCGGCACGTCGGGGATGTGGGCCTTCGTCGGAGCGGTCCATTCCTCCAGATAGGCGAGGATCTCGGGGTCCTCGTCGTACATGGTGCGGACCATGCCGTGGGTGCGGCAGCCGCGCTCCAGGTAGACCCGGTCGTTCCGGGCGGCCAGCCAGCCGGAGAGGCGGGGCACCAGGTCGAGCGGACGGTCCGGGTCCTCCTCATGGCAGAGGGGACAGAACGCGTTGACGTAGCGCAGGATGCGATCACCGCGCAGGGGCATACCAGTCACAGTGCTCCACCGCTGTAGAGGCTCGGGTTGAGGCCGGTGCAGAAGCCTGCGGTCAGGATGGAGACGAGCGCCCAGCCGATCATGAGGCCGAGGCCGAGGCCCTTGGTCCACGGTCTGCGCAGGAGGATGAGCGCGAGGCCGCCGCCGAGCGCGATCAGGGCGAGGATCACCGCGCCGACGCCGACCACGACTTCCCCGTCGCCGCTCCCGGTGATGGCCAGCGTGAGCAGCACAGTGACGAAATCGATCGCGATGAAGGCCGCGAACCCGCCGAAGGCCGTGGCGAGGATGATCCCTCCTGAACTCTTCGGGGCCGGCGGAGGCGGTGGCGGCCAGCCCTGGCCGGGCGGCGGTCCGTACGGCCCCGGCGGCCCGGGCGGCCCGGGCGGCCCCGGGGGCCCGGCGAACGGGCCCTGGGGAGGAGGAGGCGGCGGGGGCGGCTGGGGGCTCCGCTCATCCCGGGGTTCGCCGGATGGCTCGGGGGGAGTGGTCATCGCGTCTATGGGGCCTGGGAGGCGCCCTCCTCCTGTCCTCTGTGCGTCCGGCTGTCCCTCTTGTGTACCAGCATGTCGTAATAACCACGGTGATAGCCGTACAGCAGCCGAATGAACACGAGCACCAGGCCGGGGAGGAGGAACCACTGCGGCCGGGTCAGGTCGAGCCAGACCGTCTCGTTGGCCCGGGTGAACTCCACGAGGAAGCGGAACACCGCGTACGCGCCGACGTACAGCGTGAACAGCTCGCCGGGGCGGCGCACCCGGTCGCGGGCCCAGACGAGGGCGAAGAAGGCGGCCAGCTGGAAGGCGACCTCGTAAAGGAAGGACGGATGCATGGCCTGCCCGGCCAGGCAACCGGGACATTCGGGGACGGACGCCGGCGCGTGAACGCCCCAGGGAAGGCCGGTGGGACGTCCCGGCGCCTCGGTGAGGAAGCAGCCGATGCGGCCGACCGCCATGCCGAGCGCGACGGCGGGGGCGAACAGGTCGCCCGTCTTACCGCGATAGCCGACGAGGCGTTTGGCGATCAGCACCCCGGCGTAGGCCCCGGTGAGGCCGCCGAGAATGCTGCGCGAGCCGAACATCCAGGCTTCGAGGAGGCCGGGGTTCAGACGCGGATCCAGGTGCTCGGCCCAACCCGACAGGCGCATGCCGATGGCACCGCCCACCAGGGCGCCCGTGACCGCGACCAGCGAGTCTTCGTGCAACGCGCCCCTGCGGCGCGCCTCCAGGACGAACACCACGGCCGCCACGAGGACGCCGAGGCCGACGAAGAAGCCGTGGGTGGGGACGGCCAGCCCGCCGAAGCGTAGCTCGGGAAGCACGGGGGCCACCCTAGCGGCGGCCGCCGACGTTTCCGTCGCCCACGTCCGCCCGCCGGAGCGGCCGGGGCCGGGTTACGCTGACGTATGGCTACCACACGTTTCCGCAGATCAGCGACAGTGCTGTTGGCCATCGCCGGAGTGTCGGCGTGCGGCGCCGCGGGCAGAGCGGCGACGCCCCCTCCGGCCACGGTCAGCCCAGCGGAGTCACCCGGCGCGGTCTCTCCGGAAGCCACGCCGTCCCCTGCCCCGAGCCCGAGCGGGACGGAGAAGCCGCCCTTCTCGGCGAAGGTGACGGGGGTGACGCGGGACCAGGTGCGCTACTCCTGGCGGCCGGGCTGCCCGGTCCAGGTGAGCGACCTGCGCATGATCACCATGACGCACTGGGGATTCGACGACAAGATCCACACGGGCCGGCTCGTCGTCAACAAGGACGTCGCCGACGACCTCGTGTCGGTCTTCAAGCGGCTGTACGGCTACCGCTTCCCGATCAGGAAGATGGAGCCGATAGACGCGTACAAGGGCAGCGACTTCGACTCGATCGAAGCGAACAACACCTCGGCGTTCAACTGCAGGGCCGCCACGGGATCGACCAGCTGGTCCGAACACGCGTACGGCCGGGCCATCGACATCAACCCTCGCGAGAACCCGTACGTATACGCGGACGGGTCGAACGCGCACCGCAACGCGGACGCGTACGTCAAGCGCCCGCTGGACAAGCCGGGCGTGATCAACCCGGGCGACCGGGTCGTCCGCGCGTTCGAGTCGATCGGCTGGGGCTGGGGCGGCGACTGGTCGGGGGCGAAGGACCTCCAGCACTTCTCGAAGAGCGGCCGTTAGCCGGCCCGCGACGGCTGCGACGACTGTGGCAGAAGGGCGATCACGGGCGTCGAACCGCGCCGTCAGGGGTACGGATCGGACGCGCCGGATTCGGCGTTTCCCGTCGGGGCCGGGCAGGTAGGCGGCCCGGCCCCGGCGGGAAGGCGGCCGGCTCCAAGCAGGTGGGCGGCCCGCGCGGTAACCCGTGCTGCGGCCCGCACCGTGAATCGCACTGGTGCGAGCAGGACCAGGCGTGTCAGGCTGACGTCTGGCCCGGCCGCCGCCGGAGTCCGGCCGGATGCGGAGGGGACTGACACTGCGATGGCGTCGAGCGGAGCACCCTCGGGTGAGACACGCGTACGCCCGCTCCTCCGGCCGAAAGGGGCGAGCTCCTGTCTCGTGCTATGAGAACTCGCGACCCCGGAACCATCGGGAATCGCGAGCGAGGGCTCAAACGCTAACGGATACGGCGGGGGAATCGGGAAGGATCGCTTACCACTTCATAACGATCGGCAATCGGGCCAGTCACGTTCCAACGGGCCGGCCCTGTACGGGGATCACGACAGGTCGTCTCACGACGGCGCGACAGGAGAAGCACCGAATGTCTGGCTGGAACAATTCAGGCCCCACTTTCCGCTTGTGGCCAGCGGACCGCTTCGAAGTCCGCTGCGTGCGGGCGAGCCCGGAGTTCTCCTCGGCGGACCGCTACCACTACGCGAAGAACGCGCACGAAGCCGTGCTCCGGCTCAGGGACGTCGGGCTGGTGACGCAGATGCAGGCGATCCGCATCGAGGACGGGGCGGTCCTCTTCGACCTCGCCTCCGGCGCGGGCCTGCCCGCCGACCAGTGGTGAGCCGCCAAGCCGACGAGAAAGACGGGTGATGGCGGCCAACGACGGGGACGGCTGGGCGCAGTGCGACCGTGGACACCGGCACTGGGGCGTCCACGGCGCCGCCGGCCTGCTCGCCGTCCACCACACCCAGGACGGCATGCCGTACGTCCTGATGCAGAAACGCTCCTGGTGGAGCCATCACGGGGGCACGTGGGGGCTGCCCGGCGGCGCCCGCGACAGCCACGAGGACGCGATCAGCGGGGCGCTGCGCGAGGCCCACGAGGAGGCGGCGCTGACCGGTGACCAGCTCCGGATCCAGGGCGTCTACCTCGACGATCACGGCGGCTGGTCGTTCCAGACCGTCATCGCCCAGGCCGCGGGGCTGCTCGACGCCTCCCCGGCGAACGGCGAGAGCACGGACATGCGCTGGATCGCGGCCGACGAGGTCGGCGCCAGGAAGCTGCATCCCGGGTTCGCCGAGACCTGGCCGCGGATACGACCCGCCTTGGCCCCCCTCGTCGTCATCCTGGACGCGGCCAACATCGTCGGCGCGCGGGCCGAGCACGGCTGGTGGCGGGACCGGGCCGGGGCCGCCGCCCGGCTGATCGGGGAGCTGCGCGGTCTCGCGGCGCGCGGCCTGCGCCGTCCCCCGGAGGGCCAGGACGACCTGGCCCAGTGGTTTCCCCGGATGACCGTCGTGGTCGAGGGCGCGGCCCGCGGCGGCATCCCTGACCATGTCACGGGCGGCGTCTCGATCGTCGAGGCGTCCGGCAGCGGGGACGATGCGATCGTGGCTCTCGTGCGCGACGCGAAACGCTGGGAGAAGGTGCTCGTCGTGACGGCGGACCGCGAGCTGCGCCGCCGGGTCGAGGCCCTCGGCGCCTCCTTCACCGGGCCGCGGTGGCTGCTGAACCAGCTCTGATCGAAGGGTCAGCCGACGGCGAGCATCACCGGGCTGAACAGGCGGCCGCGATCAGTCGGGAGCGGCGCACCGTACTCCATGATCGTGGTGGAGAAGGCATGGGACAGGCCGTGCTCCTTCGTCCAGGCGATGAGCTCGGACTGGGTCGTGTCGATGTAGACCCGGACCGGTCCCTCGACCTCGCGGGCCAGGTCGGAGAGCAGGCCCCGCGCGGTGGCCGCGTCCTGGGCGACCACCGGGCCGAGCATCGTCTCGCCCAGGCTGCTCCAGGCGGCGGCGAACCCGGCGAGGCCGCCGTCCGGCCCGTCCACCACGCGGAATCGCGCGGACACCGTCTGCAGCCGGGTCAGCAGGGCGCCGCGTGGCGCGCCGAAAACCTCGGCGTCCAAGGCGAGGATCGCGGGCAGGTCCGCCGGCTCAGCCGGCCGTGACACGTCCCGTGAGAGGCCGGTCGGCTCGCCCGCGTATGCCGCGCACTCGCCGATCGCGCGGAAACCCATCCGCTCGTACATGGGCCGCCCGTACGTGGTCGCGGTCAGCCAGGCGCTCGCCGTCCCCGATCGGTCCAGCGCGTATCTGAGGAGAGCGCTGCCGAGGCCGCGACGCTCGCGCCGCTTGGCGACGAGCATCATGCCGATCGCGGTGATCTCCTGGCCGAACCGGGTGGCCACCACCGTGGCGGCCAGCCCGCCGTCGGGGTCGTCCAGGCCGTAGACGTCTGCGACCTCGAACAGCAGCCGCCACTTCTGCTCCTCGGGGGACCATTCGCGGTCGCGGGCCAGGGCCAGGCAGGCGGGGAGATCGTCGACATCGAGGAGACGGACGGGAAAGCCGGAGATCAGTTGGTCGGTCACATGGTTCCTTCGCGTCGGGCCGGTCGATTCGACGACGGTAACTCAGCGCACGGCGGCCCCCATGAGCAGCCGACGGAAGTTTTAGGCGGTTCGTCCGGTATATCGGGTTTCCCGTCAACAGCCAGCGGTAGGGCCGATGGGGACAGCGAAGGACGGAGGAGAAGATGATCACCCAGGAGCAGATCCCACGGGTGCTGGACATCCCGGTCCAGGGCACCGGCGGGCAGCGGCTCGGCGAGGTCAAACACGTCTTCCTCGATGACGACACCGGGCAGCCGGAATGGCTCTGTGTGAAGACTGGGCTGTTCGGCAGCCATGAGACGTTCGTCCCGATCCGTAACGCCGACCTGGTCGAAGACCATGTGGAGGTCCCGTACGACAAGGAGCGGGTCAAAGGCGCGCCCCACGTCGACGTGGACGCCGGCGGCCACCTGTCCGTGGAGCAGGAGCGCGAGCTCTACCGCTACTACGACATGAGCTGGGAGCAGGCCAACGAGCCCGGCACCGGCTGGGCCCACACCGCGGGCCAGCAGGAGCGGGAACGCATGGCCGGTGGCTTCAGAGACGAAACGGCCACCCGTCCCGAAGGGACGATACGCCCCGAAAGCACCACCCGCCCCGAAGGGACCATACGACCCGGAGAGACGACGGGCGGGCCGGTGACGGGTCCCCAAGAGACCCGACGGCCGGGAGAGTCGTTCCAGCCCGGAGAGAGGGCGTCGATCCAGCCCGAGCAGAGGACGCGGGAACCGTTCCGCGTACGCCTGCGCCGGTACCTGAGGCCCGGGGAGTCACGCGGGGAGCGTCCCGACGCCAAGCGGGACGACTTCGGCGACACGGGACAGTCCGGACGCCCCTTCTGATGGGCGGCGGGCCGATCAGGACCGCGAAATCGCCCGGCACAGGCCCGGAGGTCACCCCTCCGGGCCTGTGCCGTACCACCTCGGCCCGGCCGGAACAGGCGTCATCCCTCTATCGCATTCGCCGCGGCCGGAATCCCCGCGCCCCGCGCTCTCACGCGAATTCGCCGGCCGACGGCGATGTGGCGTCATAGGTCGCCGTTCCGCGGAATTCCACTCCTGATTCACATGGAACGTGCCATCATCGCGAGCGGATCGGGGAGGCCCCACAGTGACGCGAGGAGAGTCCACCGTGAGCGATCTCGACCCCGTGGAATTCACCCTCATCGGGACGATCCTGCTGGTCATCGTCACTTTGACGGTCGCCCTGGTCGTCCTCACCGTCAGGGTCGCGATTTGGGGCAGACGGGAAAGGTGACCCCCACCGCTGAAGTCACAAAACGACAGCGCGAGAGGCGGTCAACAGAAACGAGTGTCACAGCGGAAGTCAGGCCGGAGGAATAGCCCTCGTCCCTCGACGCTCCCCGCGAATAGACCTCGACGCTCCCGCGAATAGATCTTCGAGGCTCCCGCGAATAGCGGCCGCGTCCCCCGCCGGTCCCGCCGCGTACGGACGGTCGGACGACCCGCATCAACCGGCCGACTCGGCGAACGTCGGCCGCGTGGCCGGTTTCGGGACCCCGATCACCTGCGGATAGTCTCTCCGCCGGAGATCGGGGAGGCACCATGAGTCTTGGCGAGTTTCGCATGCCCACAGGGGCAGAGCAGTTCATCGGTTCGGAGGAGCTCTTCTTCTCCACCACGGACCGGCGTGGGCTGATCCGCAGCGGCAACTCTGTCTTTGTGCGGACCTCCCGGTTCTCCCTCGACGAGCTGACCGGCGCCCCGCACAACATCGTGCGCCACCCCGACATGCCGGCCGGGGTCTTCCGGCTGATGTGGGACCGCCTGCTCTCCGGCCGCCCGGCCGGCGCGTACGTGCAGAACCTGGCCAAGGACGGCAGCAACTACTGGGTCTTCGCCACGATGACGCCCTCGGCGGAGGGCTTCCTCTCGGTCCGGATGGCCCCCGAGTCCGAGCTGTTCGACGAGGTCAAGCGGATCTACAAGTACGTCGCCGACGCCGAGGTCGAAGCGGCCGAACGCCACGGGATGAACCGGCGCGAGGTCGCACAGGTCGGCATCAGGCAACTTGAGCAGCAGCTGGGCGAGCTCGGATTCCGTTCGCACGACGACTTCCTCACCGAGGCGCTGACCGGTGAGATCGCGACGCGCGGGCGGCTCGCCTCGTCGACGTACGCCCGCCCCGAGGCGCGCGGGCCGATAGGAGAGGTGCTCGCCGGGACCGGCGCGCTCGAAGCGATGCTCACCGACCTGGTGGAGCGACTGGAGAGCTACCGCGTGCTCAGCGACCGCCTCCTGCGGTCGTCCACCCAGGTGCTCGACATCTCCCGCAGGCTCGACCACACCGTCGCCGCCGCCCAGGCCGCGTCCGAGCGGGTCGCCGACACCGCCCCCGTGTTGTACAACGTCGCCCGGGTGATGGCCACGCCGACCCACACCGCCGTGGACACGCTGGAGCGGCTGGTGCCCCGGCTCACCGCGCTGCGCTCGTACGTCACGGACCTGCGGTTCCGGATCGCGCTGGCCAACGTGCACAACGACATGGTCGCCGCCTTCGCGGCCGAGGTCGTGGACGGCCTCGCGCCGTCGACCTCGCTCAACGAGGCGCCCCTGCTCTGCGACGCCGTACACGAGAGCGTCCTGGAGATGTCGGAGCGGGCGCAGCAGGTGAACCAGGAACTGCACGAGATCGTCTCCGAGATCGCCGTCGCCGGCCAGCGACTGGTGGAGTTCCGCCGCTTCGTCGGGCAGTGGCGGATCCTCGTGATGCGCAACCGCGCCGAGAGCGCGCTCGGCGACCTGATGCAGCCGATCGACGAGGAGTTCGCCGCGAGCTGGGACGGCATGGACATGCTGCACGCGCTGGGCCGGGCGTTCGAGTCGGCGGCCGTGCCGTTCGACGTGGACGCCCTCGCGACGCAGGTGGCGCGTGTGCGCGCCGGAGCCATCGGCTCCCACAAGGCGGCCTGACCTTCCGCTCCGGACGCGCACCCGTACGATCAGCTCATGAAGATCGACTTGTTCGCGATCGTCGTGGACGACTACGACGAAGCCATTGGGTTCTTCGTCGGCGTCCTCGGCTTCGACCTGGTGGAGGACTCGCCCTCCTTGACGAACGACGGCCGCCCGAAGCGGTGGGTCGTCGTCCGCCCGCCGGGCGCGGAAACCGGCGTCCTGCTCGCCCGCGCCGACGGAGAACGGCAGGCCATGGCCGTCGGGAACCAGGTGGCCGGCAGGGTGGGGTTCTTCCTCCGGGTGGACGACTTCGACGCCGCCTACCGGCGGATGGTCGCCGCGGACGTCGAGTTCGTGACCTCGCCGCGCAGCGAGCCGTACGGACAGGTCGCCGTGTTCGTCGACATCGCCGGAAACCGCTGGGACCTGCTCGGCCCCGCCTGATGCCCGTGGGATGTCGGTGGCGGCTGGCACACTTCACGCCATGGGTGATCGCGATGTCCTGGCTGGGCTGGACGAGCTCGACTGGGCGGCGCTGAGTCACGCCTACGGTCCCGCGGACGACGTTCCCGGGACTGCTGAAGGCGCTGCGCTCCGAGTCTCATGACGAGCGCAAACGCGCCGTGCACGAGCTGTACGGCAACATCTTCCACCAGGGCAGCCGATACCAGGCGACCGCGTATGCGGTGCCGTTCCTGGCCCGGCTCGCCGTCGATCCGGCGACAGACGATCGTCAGGAGATCGTGCACCTGCTCGCCTCGATGGCGATCGGATACGACGAGGCGCACCTGCCCCGCGGCGTCGACATCGCGGGCTGGCGGGCCGAGGTCGGGCGGATGCGTGCCGCCGACCCGGCGGAGGAGCTGCGCAAGATCGACGAGTGGGTCGAGGCGGCCCAGGACGAGGGCGAGCGGCGGGTCCGAAACTGGCGGCGGGACATGTTCGACCACGCCGAATCGCTCCGATACGCGCAAGACGAGCTGGGCGTCTACGACGCGGTCCGGGCCGAGATACCCGGGCTTCGCCGGCTGCTGGGCGACGACGATGCGGAGACCCGGTCCGCCACGGCGTACCTGCTGGGCTGGTTCCCGGAGGAAGCGGCCGATTCCGTCCTGGCGCTCCGGACTCTGCTGGCATCCGAGATCGTCACCGGCGTCACGGCCAACGCGATCATCTCCGCGGGACTGCTGTCGGACGCGGAGCTGATTCCACGGCTGCGCGAGCACCTCAGCGGTCCCGAGCCGCTGCTGCGCTGGGCCGCCGCCGTGGCCCTCGCCCGGCTCGACGTCCTCGACCCCGAGATCATCGGCGCGCTGGCGTCGGCCAGCGTCGACCCGCCGGAAGCAGACGTGGCGCCCGGAGTGCATTTCCTGGAGGGCGATCCGCGCGCCTACGCGTCGCAGACACTGGCCGCGCTGGACGCCAAGTTGCCGGCGGAGTCCGTCGACGCCGTCCTGGAGGGCCTGTCGCATAGCGCGGAGGTCGCGACCTTTTCGATGGCCACGGCGGCGCTGCGGCTGACGTTCGGGGAAGGCGCGCCTCGTCCGCTGCCGCCGTTCGAGGAGCTGACCGAGCCGCAGCAGCGGGTCGTACGCGTCCTGGCCGAGCTGGGGCCGGAGACCTGGCGCTGGGGCAATTTCGTCGAGATCGTGCGGGCCTGGAATCTGCCGAGCACGCGCGCGGAGTGCCGGGCCTACGCGGGCCTCGACGCGCTGACATGATGCGGCGAACGCGACTTGGTCAGCGTGCCGACGCCCGTGGGCGGGCGTCATCCGCGCCCGGCACGACAGGCGTTGTGCGCGCGACGACAGAGGACGGGGAGCCTGCTTGTCGCGTCCAACACCACGCGGTCGCCCAGCGGTTCGTCGAGCCTGATGACGTCCTGGCCCAGCCTGCCAGTGCCTGCGCAGGGGCCGGAGCCCTGGCTGGGGACGTCGATTCCCAGGACCACGACGTCCGGCTGCTCGTCGGCTCGTAGGGTGACGTCGAGCGGTTCACCTCCGCAGGAGCCGTAGTCGTACTTCACCAGGAACGTGCGCTCATCGAGCACCTCGAAATCTGTGATGTCGCCTGGCAGAGAGTCGCCCACGGCGTCTTCGATGGCACCGACCGCCTTCTGATCGACCGCAACGTGGTCGATCGGGCCAGGAAGGTTCGAGAAGTGCAGACGCCACGCGGGCACGGTCGCCATGCCGCGTAGGGTCTTCAGCCGCATGGTCGTGAAGGTGGCGCCGGTCAGCTTGTACGCCTCGCCATCCGGATAGGTGTGCCGGCTGGGCCAGATCCATTCCTCGGGCCAGGGGGAAACGGCCACCAACGCCTCACTCGGCCCGATCACGGGGACCTGCATCGTGGACCCGTCGTCCCAGCGGACCTGCGCCCCGGCCGGCGAAGCGGGGAGCGGGCCGGCCACCACCCACCCGTACTCCTCATCGTGCCCGATCTGCTTGCGCACCTTTTGCGGCATCTTGCTCAGGTCCTCAAGCGGAACGAACCCCGTGCGCCAGATCTCCGCGGCACCGGTGGTCCGCCAGGTGGAGACGGCTTGCGCGACCTGTTCCATAAACGTGCGCGGTCCATACAGAGCAGAGCTGCCAGCGAGAAGCGGCACCACCATCAGAAGTGTCGCGGCCAATCGCATCATTTGACGATCTTTACAGAATTCCACTCCCGTCGTGAGCAGACGAGTACACGCACCCGGCCCCGACCCGCGCCCCCGGCGTCGTTGTAATCAAGACAACAAATCTCGCGTCGCGTTGTTAATAGAACAACACGACTGACCGTTTTGGGCGAAATGGACCCTCAATTCCGCGTCAAGTATTGCTGGTGACGCAACACTGTTGTAGCTTCGCCGCTACGTCCACGACATCGAAGGAGTGCGGTGGAGGGGGAAGCAAGCAGGATGACTGCTGAACGCGTCACGCGGGCAGCGGCGATCGCGCGCGCCGGGGGTTTCGAAGCGGCTCTGGAGCGCGGTGATCTGCCGCGCAGGGCCGACGTGACGATGGCGGAGGCGGTTGTTCTCGGACTGCTCAGGCAGGGGGTGACCCGGTTCGTCGTCGTGCTCGGCCACGGCTCGACCGAGCTGGGCGAGGTGCTGCGCGTCTACCAGGACGCGGGCGTGCTGCGGACCTTCGCCGTCCGGCACGAGACCGAGGCGTCGCATGCGGCAACGGCGTTGCGATGGGTCACCGGCGAAGGGGTGGCAGTGGTCACCTCGATCGGCCCGGGGGCGCTCCAGGCGATGGCCGGCTCCCTCGTGGCCGCGAGCGACGGCGTGGGCGTCTGGCACATCTACGGGGACGAGACCACCGAGGACGAGGGCCCCAACATGCAGCAGATCCCGCGCGCCGAGCAGGGTCTGTTCCTCCGCCTGACGGCGACGATGGGCCCGTCCTACTCGCTGCACACGCCGCGCGCGTTGCCGACGGCGCTGCGCCGCGGCCTCAACCAGGTCGACCATCCGTACCGTCCGGGCCCCTTCTTCCTGCTGCTGCCGCTGAACACTCAGCCCGAGCTGATCAAGGACTTCAACCTCGACGAGCTCCCGGTCGGCGCGCCGCCGCGACTCGGCAAGGCCAACCCCACCACGTCGTACGCGGAGATCGCCCGCCGGCTGCTCGACGCCCGGCGCGTGGTGATCAAGGTGGGTGGCGGCGCCACGGAGTGCCGGGCGGAGCTGGAAGAGCTGGCCGACCTGGTCGACGGCGTGTTCGTGATGTCGCCGATCAGCCTCGGCATCATCCCCTCCGGCCACCCGCGGCAGATGATGGTCGGCGGTTCCAAGGGCTCGCTGAGCGGCAACCACGCGATGGAGAACGCCGACCTGCTGCTCGCCGTCGGCACCCGCTCGGTCTGCCAGGCGGACTCCTCCCGCACCGGCTACCCCAACGTCCGGCACGTCGTCAACATCAACGCCGACCTGGACGCCGCCACGCACTACGCCCGTACCAGCGCCCTCGTCGGCGACGCCCGGCTGAGCCTGGCCGCCCTGATCGAGGCGGTCCGGGCCGAGGCGGCGGAGGGCGCGCGGCAGGAAAGCGAATGGCTCGCCGAGTGCCAGGCGGCCAGGGCGGCCTGGGAGGACCTCAAGGCGGCCCGGCTGGCCCGGCCCCGGCTGCACGACCCGGTCTGGGGTCGCGAGGTGCTCACCCAGCCCGCCGCCGTGCACACGGTGGCGGAGTGGGCGGCCGAGACGCGCGCGGTCACGTTCTTCGACGCCGGCGACGTCCAGGCGTACGGCTTCCAGATGTCCGCCCAGGACGAGCCGGGGGCGTCGTTCACCGAGGCGGGCGCGAGCTACATGGGCTTCGCCACGAGCGCGGTGCTGGCCACGGCCATGTCCGACCGGGACTGGTACGCGGTGGCGGTGACCGGCGACGGGTCGTTCACGATGAACCCCCAGGTGCTCATCGACGGCGTGGCGCACGGCGCGACCGGATGCGTGGTCGTCCTGGACAACCGGCGGATGGCCGCCATCTCCAGCCTGCAGATCGCCCAGTACGGCAAGGACCACGCGACCTGGGACCACGTCGCGGTCGACTACGTGGCCTGGGGCGCCTCGGTGAACGGGGTGAACGCCCTGTTCGGCGGCACCACGCCCGAGGAGCTGCGGGCGGCGCTGGACAAGGCCCGCGCCCACTCCGGCCTGTCGATCATCCACGTCCCCGTGTACTTCGGGCCCGACCCGGACGGGGGCCTTCCCTCCTACGGCCGCTGGAACGTCGGCAACTGGGTGGGGGACACCCAGGAGCTGCGCCACGAGATCGGACTGTGAACCCGTGAGCCATCCCCCGCTTCCGCCCGCCGCGATGTACATCGCCGGCGCCTGGCGCACCGCGGAACAGACGTTCCCGGTGCACAACCCCGCCGACGGCGCGCTTCTCGCCGAGCTGCCCGTCGCCCGGCCGGACGATCTCGACCTCGCGCTGACCGCGGCGGCCGACGGCTTCGCGGTGTGGCGACGGACGCAGCCCTGGGAGCGCTCGCGGGTGCTGCGCCGCATCGCGGAGGGCATCCGCGCGCAGGCCGCCCGCTTCGCCATGGTCATGACGCTCGACCAGGGCAAGCCGCTGGCGCAGGCCGAGGGCGAGGTGCTGGCCACCGCGGACCAGTTCGACTGGTACGCCGACGAGGCCCGCCGCGTGTACGGCCGGACGGTCGAGGCACGCGACCCGGACACTCGCATCCTGGTCCGCCGCGAGCCGGTGGGGCCGGTCGCGGCGTTCGCCGCCTGGAACTTCCCCGCGCTGCTCCCGGTGCGGAAGATCGCTCCGGCGCTGGCCGCCGGGTGCTCGGTGGTGGTCATGGCCCCGGCCGAGGCGCCGCTGTCCGCCCTGCTCATCGCGGAGATCGCCGACGCGGCCGGGCTGCCCGCCGGAGTGCTGAACGTGGTCACCGGGGACGGTCCGGCCATCTCCCGTCACCTGATCGCCTCCGACGTGATCCGCAAGGTGAGCCTGACCGGCTCGGTGCCGGTCGGCGCGGAGCTGCTGCGGCTGGCCGCCGACGGGATCAAGTCGGTGTCCATGGAGCTGGGCGGCCACTCGCCGGTCCTGGTGTTCCCCGACGCGGACCCCGAGCGGGCGGCGCGACTGTGCGCGCGCGCCAAGTTCCGCAACACGGGCCAGGTGTGCATCTCCCCCAGCCGGTTCCTCGTCCACGCGGACGTCGCCGACTCCTTCGCCGCGGCGTTCGTCGCGGAGACGCGGGCGCTCAAGCTCGGAGACGGGCGCGACCCGGCCACCGACGTGGGCCCGCTGACCACCGCCCGGCGGCTGGCGGCCGTCCACGCGCTGGTGGAGGACGCGGCGGCCCGCGGGGCGGCCGTGCTGACCGGTGGCGGCCCGGCCGACCTGCCCGGCGGGCACTTCTACCTGCCGACCGTGCTGTCCGGCGTGTCCGACGACATGCAGGTGATGATCGAGGAGCCGTTCGGCCCGATCGCGCCCATCAGCACGTTCACGACCTTCGATGAGGCCCTGACCAGGGCGAACGCCACGCCGTACGGTCTGGCGGGGTTCGTCTTCACCGAGGACCTGACCACCGCCTTCCGGGCCTGCGAGGAGCTGGAGACCGGGATGGTCGGGGTCAACGAGCTCGCGATCGCCACCGCGGAGGCGCCGTTCGGCGGGGTCAAGCGGTCCGGCTTCGGCCGCGAGGGCGGCAGCGAGGGCCTGGACGACTACACCGTCGCCAAGTACATCAACATGCGGCTGAGGGGTGCCTGATGGAGCTTCATGACGCGCGTGGCGTCGACCGGGGGCTCACCTCATACGGCGACGAGGGGTTCAGCCGCTTCCTGCGCCGGGCGTTCCTCGCCTCCGCCGGATACGACGACAGCGATCTCAACCGGCCGGTCGTCGGCATCGCGGACACCAGCGGCGGCTTCACCACCTGCCATCGGGAGATGCCGCAGCTCGTGCAGGCGGTCGCGCGGGGGGTGCTGGAGGCGGGCGGCCTGCCGGTGACCTTCCCGGCGATGTCCCTGCCCGAGATCCTCATGTCGCCCACCTCCATGCTCTTCCGCAACCTGGCCGCGCTGGAGACCGAGGAGCTCGTCCGGGCCCAGCCGATGGACGCGGTGGTGCTGGTCGGCGGGTGCGACAAGACCGTGCCCGCCCAGCTCATGGCCGCGATGTCCGCGGACGTCCCGGCGGTGCAGCTCGTGGCGGGTTCCATGCTCACCGGCACCTGGCGCGGCACGCGGCTCGGCGCGTGCACCGACTGCCGCTCGATGTGGGCCAAGCACCGGGCGGGCGAGCTGGACGCGGACGACATCGCCGACGTGCGGGGCGCGCTCGCCACGACCGGCGGCACCTGCATGGTCATGGGGACCGCCTCGACCATGGCCTGCCTGTCGGAGGCTCTCGGAATGAGCCCGGCGGGCACCGCCACCGCCCCGGCCCCCACCGGCGACCGGCTCCGTGCCGGCGCCCTCTCCGGGCGGGTCGCGGTCGAGGCCGCCCGCACGGAGCGGCGGCCGTCGTCCATCGTCACGGCGGGCGCCCTGGCCAACGCGGTCACCGTGCTGCTGGCGCTGGGCGGTTCGACCAACGCGGTGATCCACCTGCTGGCGGTGGCCAGGCGGGCGGGCCTGCCGTTCGGGCTGGACGACGTGGCGCGCATCGCCGCGCGGGTGCCGCTGCTGGTCGACTGCAAGCCGTCGGGCGTCGGATACATGGAGGACCTCCATCGCGCGGGCGGCGTCCCGGTACTGATGAAGGCGCTGGAGCCGCTGCTCGACCTGGACGTCCCGGTGATCGAGGGCGGCACGCTGCGCGACCGGCTGGCCGAGGTCGACCCGCCCGCCGCGTGGCAGACCACCATCCGCACGCTGGACGACCCGCTCGGCCCGACCGGCGCGCTGGCGGTGCTGCGTGGCAACCTCGCGCCGGACGGCGCGGTGATCAAGGTGTCGGCCGCCTCGCCGACGCTGCTGCGGCACGAAGGCCCGGCCGTCGTCTTCGAGTCGCCCGAGGACGCGGCGCGCCGGATCGACGACCCGGACCTGCCCGTCACTCCCGATTCCGTACTGGTGCTGCGCAACGCGGGCCCGGTCGGCGGGGGCATGCCCGAGGCCGGGTCGCTGCCGATCCCGGCGAAGCTGGCCAGGAGCGGCGTGCGCGACATGGTGCGCGTGTCGGACGCCCGGATGAGCGGCACCGCGTACGGGACGGTGGTGCTGCACGTGTCCCCGGAGGCCGCGGTCGGCGGCCCGCTGGCGCTGGTGCGCGACGGCGATCCGATCCGGCTCGACGCGGCGGCGGGGGAGCTGTCGCTGCTGGTGGATCCGGCGGAGCTGGCGCGCCGCCAGGCGGAGTGGACTCCGCCGCAGCCGCCGGCGCGGGGCTGGCGGCGGCTGCACCACGACCACGTGCTGCAGGCCCACGAGGGCGCCGACTTCGATGTCTGTTAGGCCCTGACCCGCGATCAGTCACGAGAGGAGGACGATGTGCGCCGATCCGACACAACAGGGTTGACGGCTGGACAACAGGACCACTTGACTACGCCTATGGCTGACCCGACCACCGACTCCCTGCCCGCCTCCCGCGCCGCCGGTGCCCTGCTCACGGGGCTCGACGTCCTCGAAGCCCTCGCCCGGCGCCCTGACGGCCTCGGCGTCACCGCGCTCGCCCGCGAGGTGAACGCGGACAAGGGCAACGTGCACCGGCTGCTGCGGGTGCTGGAGGACAGAGGCTACGTCGAGCAGGACCCGGCCACCAAAATCTTCCGGGTCTCGACGCGGATGATCTCGCTCGCCGGCCAGGTGCTACGTGGGGTGGACCTCGTCGGCACCGCCGGGCCGATCATGCGCGAGCTGTCGGCGGCCAGCGGCGAGGCGGTGCATCTGGCTCGTAGGACGCGCGGCGGCGGGGTGTACGTCGCGCAGGAACGGCAGCCCGGCGGCCGGATCACAGTCGAGACCGATATCGGCGCCCAGCCGGTCATCTACGCGTCCTCCACCGGTAAGGCCCTGTACTGCACGGCCACCGCGGAGGAACTGGCCGAGCTGCTGCCCGACCCGTTCACCGCGTTCACGATGCGTACACACACGGGGATTGAGAGCCTCGCGGCCGACCTGGTGCAGGTCCGCCGCCGCGGCTACGCGATCGACGACGAGGAGCTCAACCTCGACGTCCGGTGCGTCGCAGCACCGATCTTCAACCTGCACGGCGTCCCGCTGGCCTCCATCGGGATTTCCGGGCCCGCCTCGCGAGTCACGCTCGCGAGGATCGGCGACCTCGGCCACCTGGTCGCGGTCGCCGCCTTCCGTATCACCCAGCAGATGGGTGGGCGCGTCCCCGCGAAGTTCGACGCCCACCCACCGACACCCACGGAGATCCACGGATGACGAACAGCAGCGTTGCCGGTCACCGGCGCGCGGTCAAACTGGCGGTGGCGGCGTCGGCCGCCGCGCTCTTCGCCTCCGCCTGCGGGTCGGACGCCGGGGCGGGGGCCTCCGGCTCCACGGCCGCCGCCGGCGAGGTCAGCATGGTGCACTACTTCAGCGACGAGGGCGGCAGCAAGGCGATGGCCCAGGTGCTGTCGATCTGCGAGAAGCAGTCCGGCGAGAAGATCAAGAACAGCCCGGCCGAGCAGGAGGCGTTCAAGGACGCCATCCTGGTCCAGCTCGCGGGCAGCAACCCGCCCGACCTGCTTTCGTACTGGGCCGGGGCCAAGACGCAGTATCTCGTCGACCAGCAGCGCCTCGCCCCGCTCGACGACGTGTGGGCCAAGGCCAGCCTCGACCAGGCCATCCCCGGGGCGCTGTCCCAGGCCGCGGCGACGTACAGCGGGAAGAAGTACCTGCTGCCGCTCGACTACCACTACGTCGGCATGTTCTACAACCCGAAGGTCATGGCGAAGGCCGGGATCACCGAGATGCCGAAGACCTGGGACGAGATGATGACCGCCGCGGAGAAGCTCAAGGCCGCCGGGGTCACGCCGTTCGCGCTCGGGTCGAAGAACCGCTGGCCGGCCCAGTTCTGGTTCGACTACCTGCTCCTCCGTACGGCGGGGCCCGACTACCGGGCGCAGCTCATGGCGGGCAAGGCCAAGTACACCGACCCGCAGGTGGCCGAGGCGTTCGACCGGTGGAAGCAGCTCTTCGACAAGGGCTACTTCAACTCCGACCCGAACGGCTACGACTGGCCCGACGCCAGTGACATGGTGGCCTCCGGCAAGGCCGCGATGACCCTGATGGGCACGTGGATCAGCGGCTACTGGGACGGCAACAACGTCAAGGCCGGCGAGGGGTACGACTTCTTCCCCTTCCCGGAGGTCACTCCCGGCGTTCCGCAGGCCTCGCTCGGCCCGGTGGACGGGTTCGCGATCTCGGCCGGGGCGAAGAACAAGGCCGGGGCCGAGAAGGTGCTCGCCTGCCTGGCCTCGGCCGAGGCGCAGCAGGCCGTCGCGCTCACCCAGGGCGCCCTGGCTCCGAACCCCAAGGCCGACCTGAGCTCGCAGAACGAGGTCATGCACAAGGCCGCCAAGGTGGTCGGTGAGGCTCCCGTCTTCGCCTTCAACTACGACCTGGCGACCACGCCGGAGATGTCCGACGCCGGGCTCAACGCGCTCGCGCAGTTCGTCAACAACCCCGCCGACGCCGCGTCCGCGTTGAAGGAGGCGCAGAGCACCGCCGACGGCGTGTTCGGCGGCTCCTGATCGGCGACTTCTGATCGGCGGCGGTCCGGGTGCCGTCCACCATGCGGCGCCCGGACCTTGACCGCCCGAAATATCCCTAAAAATCCCGAAATCCTATTCATGCTCAGCGGCCGCCGGACGCCGGCGCGACGAGCACACACCCCTCGACAGAAAGGAGGCACGCGCGGATGACGATCCGGCGCACCTGGTGGGCCTGGGGGTTCCTCGCCGCACCGCTCCTCGCGTACGGGATCACTGTCGTGTGGCCGGCGCTGTACTCCTTCGCCCACGGCTTCACCGACTGGCACGCGGTCGGCGGCGGTGACTTCGTCGGGCTGGACCAGTTCCGCCGGATGGCCGCGGACCCGAGCTTTCTACGCGCGCTGCGGAACACGCTGATCTGGACGGTGGCGGCCGTGGTGGTGCCCACCACGGTGGGTCTCGCGCTCGCACTGGCGTTGAACCGCATCACGCGGTTCGCCAAGCTGATCAAATCGTTCTTCTTCCTGCCGCTCGCGCTGTCCCTCGTGGTGGTCGGCCAGATCTGGTTCTGGATCTACCGGCCCGAGGACGGCCTGCTCAACATCGTGCTCAACGCGCTGGGGCTGGGGTCGTGGGGACACGCCTGGCTGTCCGACCCGAACACGGCCCTGTGGGCGGTGATGGTGGCCTGGGGCTGGCAGCAGGTGACCCTGGCCATGGTCATCTTCCTGGCCGGTCTCACCGGGGTCTCGCGTGACCTGACCGAGGCGGCGCAGGTGGACGGCGCCGGCGCCTGGCAGCGGCTGCGCGCGGTCGTGCTGCCCGCCCTGCGGCCGTCGTTCGTCGTGGTCACCTCGCTCAGCCTGATCAACGCGCTGAAGAGCTTCGACATCGTGTACGTCATGACCGGCGGTGGACCGTTCCGGCAGACCGAGACGCTCGCCGTGCTCGCCTACCGCGTGTCGTTCAAGACCTACGACTTCGGCTACGGCAGCGCGGTGTCCATCGTCCTGTTCGTCGTCTCGATCGTGATCATCGGACTGTTCTTCGCCTGGAACTCGTGGAGGGACCGGCATGCCTGAGACCGTTCTGGCCGGCCGGGCCGCGATCCCGGCGGCGGCCGGCGCGCGGGAGCGCTCGTCGAAAGCGCCGCTGGTGGCGGCGCTGCTGGGGTTCGCGGTGCTGTTCCTCGTCCCCTGCCTGGGCGTGCTGTACACCTCGCTCAAATCGGACGCCGACATCGCCGCCAACGGCCTGTGGGCGCCCAGCGGCAACCTCACGCTGGACAACTACCTGCAGGCGTTCACGGTCGGCAGCACCGGGCGCTACCTGCTCAACTCGGTCCTCGTGACGGTGCCGGCGACGGCGATCTCGGTGGCGCTGGGCACCCTCGCCGGATACACGATCGCCGTGCTGCGGCCCCGGGGCGGGGAACTCATCGGGTTCTTCCTGCTCGCCGGGCTGTTCGTGCCGCCGCAGATCCTGCTGATCCCGCTGTTCCAGGGGTTCAACGCGACCGGCCTGTACGACACCCTGTGGCCGATGATCATCGTGCACTCCGGCTACGGGATCTCCCTGTGCACGCTGGTCATGCGTAATTTCTTCCGCAGCCTGCCGATGGAGCTGCGAGCGGCCGGCCTGGTGGACGGTGCCAGTGAGCCGCGCATCCTGGCCTCCATCGTGCTGCCGATGACCCGGCCCGCCCTGGCGGCCCTCGCCACGCTCCAGTTCACCTTCATCTGGAACGACTTCCTCTACCCGCTGGTCTTCACCCGTTCGGACACCATGCGCACGGTGATGGTCGGCATCCTGCAGCAGCAGGGCCAGTTCTCCGTCGCGTACGGCGTGCAGGCGGCCATGGCCGTGCTCGCCAGCCTTCCCACAGTCGCGATCTTCATCGCCTTCCAGAAGCACTTCATCGCCGGTCTCACGGCCGGGGCGGTCAAGGGCTAGACAAAGATTCAGGAGTTCCAGTGATCCGCGTAGGCATCATCGGCTGCGGCCGCATCTCCGACCTGCACGCCCAGGCGTACCTGGAGCACCCCGAGGCGGTGATCACGGCCGTCTGCGACCCCGTGGCGGACAACCGCGACACCCGCGGGGCGGCCTGGGGAGTGGCCGAGCAGGACCGGCACGCCGACTACCGCGAACTTCTGGCCCGGGACGACGTCGACATGGTGGAGATCCTCGTCCCCCACCACCTGCACGCCCGCGTGGCCCTCGACGCGATGGACGCCGGCAAGCACGTCTCGCTGCAGAAGCCGATGGCGACGAGCCTGGCCGACGCCGACGCGATGATCGCCCGGGCCGCCGAGCGCGGCGTCGTCTTCAAGGTGTTCGAGAACTTCGTCTTCTACCCGCCCATCCAGCGGGCCAAGGAGCTGATCGAGGCCGGCGAGATCGGCGAGGTACGGAGCATCCGGCTCAAGTCCAACCCGGGCTGGAGCCCCACCGCCTGGGAGGTGCCCGCCGCCGCCAGCGCCTGGCGGATCGATCCGGAGCAGTGCGGCGGCGGTCCGCTGGTCTTCGACGACGGGCACCACAAGTTCGCCATCGCCTGGCATTTCCTCGGCCTGGCCGACCGGGTCCACGCGTTCATCGGCAGCACGTACGACGGGCTGCTCGACGCGCCGTCCCTGGTGAGCTGGACGCATCCGGACGGCGCGGTCGGCTCGCTGGAGGTCGTCCACTCACCCGAGCTCAAGCTGGACACCGTGCACTACGCCCAGGACGACCGGGTGGAGATCACCGGAACCCGCGGCGTCATCTGGGTCACGCGTGGCCACGGCAGGATGCTCGACGTCGCCCCGGTCGTCCTGCACCGCGACGGCGTCACCACCAAGTACGACGACATGCCGACCGGCTGGGAGACGAGCTTCGTCCGCTCCGGGCGGCACTTCGTGGACGCCCTACTCAACGGCACCCCGCCCGCGCTCACCGGTGAGCAGGGCCGGGAGGTGCTGGCCTTCGCGCTCGCGGCGCAGGAGTCGGCCCGCACCGGCCGGGCGGCCGCCCCGGCGGTGACCGGCCGATGAGTTCCCTGGCGGAGCTGGCCGACGCGCCGCTCGACCTGCTGGTGGTCGGCGGCGGAGTGACGGGCTGCGGCGCCGCGCTCGACGCCGCCTCCCGGGGGCTGCGGGTCGGGCTCGTGGAGCAGGGGGACCTCGGCTCCGGCACGTCCAGCCGGTCCAGCCGCCTGGTCCACGGCGGGCTGCGCTACCTGGAACAGTTCCAGTTCGGGCTGGTCAGAGAGGCGTTGCGGGAGCGCCGGCTGCTGCTGGAACGGATCGCGCCGCATCTGGTCCGGCCGGTGCCGTTCCTCTGCCCGCTGACCCGGCCCGCGTGGGAGCGGGCGTACATGGGCGCCGGACTGGCGCTCTACGACGCCCTGGCCGGCGCCTCCGGCGTGCCCCGGCACCGGCACCTCGGCCGGGCCTCCACCCTCGCCCAAGCCCCCGCCCTCCACCCTGGCCGCGTGACCGGCGCGATCCGCTACTTCGACGCGCAGGTGGACGACGCCCGGCTCACCGTGGCATTGGCCCGCACCGCCGAACGGCACGGCGCGCTGATCGTGCCGGGGGCCCGGGTGGACGCGGTCCGCACCGAAGGAGACCGGCCGCTCGTCGAGGTGGCCGACGCCGAGACGGGCGAGCAGGTACGGCTCCGCCCGCGCCGGGTGCTTTTCGCGGTCGGCCCGTGGACCGGCCTGGCCGGGGAACGGTTCGGCCTCTCCGGCGGGCTGAGAGTGGCCATGTCCAAGGGCGTGCACCTGGTCGTCGACCGGTCCGCCATCGAGACCTCCACCGCGGTGATCGGCCGTACGCCGAACAGCGTGCTGTTCCTGATCCCCTGGGGCGACCGGGTCATCGTCGGCACGACCGACACCCCCTGGCCGGCCGCGCCCGGCGAGGTGGCCGCCACCTCCGCCGACGTCGACTACCTGATCGGCCAGGCCAACCGGCTGCTCGCGCGCCCGATCGGGCGGGCCGACGTGATCAGCACGTACGCCGGGGTCCGGCCGCTGGTGAGCGCGAAGTCGGCGGGCTCCACCGCGTCCATCAGCAGGGAACACGTCGTCGTCCGGCAGGCGCCCGGCGTGTTCGCCGTGGCCGGCGGGAAGCTCACCACCTACCGGGTCATGGCCGCCGACGCCGTGGACGCCGCGTTCCAGGGCGAGGAGATCGCGCCCTCGCAGACTCACCGCCTTCCGCTGCTCGGCGCGGCCTGGTATGCCGCCACCCGCGCCGGCGCCGAACGGCTGGCCGAGCGCAGCGGACTCGACTCGGCCGCGATCGGCCGCCTCCTGCGCCGGTACGGCGACGAGACCGAGGACCTGCTCGACCAGGCCCGTGCCGTACCCGGCCTGCTGGAGCCGCTGGCCGGCGCGCCGCGCCACCTGCGCGCCGAGGTCGTGTGGGCGGCACGGCACGAGAAGGCCCGCCACCTCGCGGACGTGCTGGTCCGGCGGCTGCGCGTGGCGACGGAGACGCCCGACCGGGGCGAGACCGCCGCCGCGGACGCCGCCGCCCTGATGGCGGCCGAACTCGGCTGGTCCGGCGAACGCGTCAGCGCCGAGGTCGACGACTACCTGCGGCAGGTGCGCGCCGAGCGGGAGGCGCTGGCCGTCTCGGACGACCGGGAGGCCGCGTCCCTGATGGCCGACCTGTCCCGGCAGGCCGTACGTGAGTCGGGACATGAGTAGAGGCGCGCTGGTCGGCGCCATCGACCAGGGCACGACCAGCACCCGCTTCCTCGTGTACGACGAGCGCGGCACGGTGGTCGCCCACGCCCAGGCCGAGCACGGCCAGCGCCACCCCCGGCCCGGCTGGACGGAGCAGGACCCCGAGGAGATCCTGCTCCGGACCCGCGCGGTGATCGACCAGGCGCTGCGGGAGGCCCGGCTCGCCGTCACCGACCTGGCGGCCGTCGGGCTGACCAACCAGCGGGAGACCACGCTCGCCTGGGACCGCGCGTCGGGGAAGGCGCTCAGCCCCGCCGTGGTCTGGCACGACACCCGTACGGCCGAGCTCGTCGCCCGAGCCCACGCCACCGGACGGGAGGCGGAGGTCGTCCACCGCACCGGCCTGCCGTTCGCCACCTACTTCTCCGCCGTGAAGATGCGCTGGCTGATCGACGAGGTGGACGGCCTGCGGGCGGCGGCCGAGAGCGGGTCGGCGGCGCTGGGCACGATCGACTCCTGGCTGCTGCGCCACCTGCTCGACGCCCCCGTGCACCTCACCGACCCGACCAACGCGAGCCGCACCCAGCTCGCCGGTCTGGAGACCTCGGCATGGGATCCCGAGCTCCTGGAGCTGTTCGGCGTCCCGGCCGCCGCACTGGCCGAGATCACGATCGATCCCGGTGCCGCGGCCGGCCCTGGCGGCCTGCCGATCCGGGCCGTGCTCGGCGACCAGCACGCGGCGCTGCTCGGGCACGGCTGCGTACGGCCGGGCGAGGCCAAGAACACCTACGGCACCGGCAGCTTCCTGCTGATGAACACCGGGGAGCGGCCGGGCTCGGCCACCGGCCTGCTCGGCACCCTCGGATACGACCTGGGCCGGCACGGGCGGACGTACGCCATCGAGGGCGCGGTGCCCGTGGCCGGGTCGCTGATCCGGTGGCTGCGTGACAGCCTCGGCGTCATCGGCGACCTGGAGGAGGCGAGCACGCTCGCCGACACCGTGGCCTCCACGGAGGGGGTCTACCTGGTCCCCGCGTTCTCCGGGCTGTTCAGCCCGCACTGGCGCGCCGACGCCCGGGGCGTGCTGGTCGGGCTGACCGCGGCCATCGGCCGCGCCCACGTCGCCCGCGCCGCCCTGGAGGCGATCGCCCACCAGACCGCCGACGTGCTGGACGCGATGGACGTCGAGCCCGCCGCGCTCCGCGTGGACGGCGGGGTCACCCGCAGCGCCGTGTGCATGCAGGCGCAGGCCGACGTCCTCGGCCTGCCGGTCAGCCGGGCCGCGAGCCGGGAGAGCACCGCGCTCGGGGCCGCGTTCGCCGCCGGGCTGGCGGCCGGGGTGTGGGGCTCCACCGAGGAAGTGCGCGGCCTGGTCGGCACGGACGACGAATGGGAGCCCCGGTGGTCGGCGGACCGGCGGGAAAGCGAACGCCGCGCCTGGAAGGACGCCCTGTCCCGCTCGTTCGGCCTGGCCTGATCTGCGGGCAAGGAGCGGGAGGTCAGACAACGCGGCAGGCGACCATGGCGCCTTGACACACTCTGTCATCACTTGTGATCATCGCGGGTGGCCTCCCCCGCCCTCCACCAGAACCGGAACTTCCGGTGGCTGCTCGCCGCGGACGCGATCAGTCATACGGGCACCCAGATCACGCTGGTGGCACTGCCGCTGACCGCTGTCGTCGCGCTCCGGGCCGGTGCCCTGGACACCGGCCTGCTCAACGCCGCGCAGCAGGCCGCTTTCCTGCTGATCGGCCTGCCCGCAGGGGTATGGGTGGACCGGCTGCGCCGCCGTCCCATCCTGGTCGCCGCCGATCTTGCCAGGGCGGCGCTCCTGCTGACGCTCCCCGTCGCCTGGTGGCTGGGCCTGCTCACGCTGCCGCACCTGTACGTGGTGGCGTTCGGGCTGAGCGCGGCCACGGTGTTCTTCGACGTGGCCTACCGCAGTTTCCTGCCGACCCTGCTCGGCAAGGACCAGCTCATCGGAGGTAACGGCGCGATCGAGTCGGTAGCGGGGCTGTCGCGGGTCGCGGGGCCCGGCGTCGGCGGCTGGACCGTCCAACTGGTGGGCGGGCCCGTCGCGCTGCTGGCCGACGTGTTCAGCTATCTCGCCTCCGCGCTCTGTCTGCGCAAGATCGACGCGCGCGAGGCGCTGGAAGATCGTACGGCCGAACGCCGAGGGCTCTGGAGTGAGATCCGGGAGGGCCTGGCCTTCGTGCTGCGAGATCCCGCCCTGCGGGCCACCGCCACCAGCGCGGCCATCTCCAACTTCTGTACCTCGGCGATCGCCGTGCTGCAGGTGCTGTTCCTGATCCGCACGGTCGGCGTCAGCCCTGGTCTGTACGGCATGCTGCTCATGGCGGGTGCCGCGGGCGGTTTGCTGGGGGCTGTGACCTCGGGCCGTCTGGCCGGACGGATCGGTCAGGCCAGACTTGTCTGGCTGGCCCCGACCGTCTGCACCCCCTTCGCGCTGCTGATTCCACTCACCGGCGCGGGCTGGGGGCTGTCCTGGTTCGTCGTCGCCACCCTGATCACGGCGACGGGCGGGGTGCTCTACAACGTGGCCCAGGCGAGCTATCGGCAGGCGATCACCCCAGACCATCTGCTCGGCAGGGTGACGGCCTCGACCAGGTTCATCGCCTGGGGCGTGATGCCCTTCGGCGCCACCGCGGGCGGCCTGCTCGGCGAGCTGTACGGCACGCGCGGCGGCCTCTGGGGGCTGGTGCTGGCGCAGCTACTCAGCCTGGCGCCCCTGCTGCTGTCGCCGCTGCGCCGGATGCGGAACTTCTAAGGCTGCCGAATCTGTGTCTCACCAGCGAGGCCGGCCAGTCCAGGGGGCGGCTGAGTCCATGCGTCAGGTGGTCCCTGAACCTTTGCCTTCGGCATCCGGCACCGCAGGCGACAAGGGGGTAGGAAGCGGAATCGCACCCGTCCTGCCGGCCGTCGCGGGCCGGCGTGTCATCAGGTGGGGGAGCGAAACATGAAGCAGATTCAGACGATCCCGGAGACGTTCCTCGGCGTCGGGTACACAAGAGACCGAGCTGGGCTGCCACTTGAGGCGGTGCGTGTTCCGGTGCCGCAGCCGGCGGCCGACCAGGTTCTGATCCGCGTCGCCGCCTCGTCGCTCAACCCGCTGGAGTACAAGCTGGCCGACCTCAATTTCATGGGACGGACGCCCCCCGTCGTTCTCGGTCTTGACATGGCCGGCGTCGTGGTCGCGGTGGGCAATGGTGTGAGAGGCGTAGCCGTCGGCGACGCGGTGGCGGCCATGGCCGATTTGAACGGTGATGGCGGCTGGGTCGCAACAGGCGGCAGCGGAGGGGAAGGCGGCTATGCCGTCGCACGCCAATTCCTCACCGTCCCCAAGCCGCCCTCCCTGAGCTTCCGCGACGCGGCGGCGCTTCCGATGTGCTTCCTGTCCGCTTTCATAGGCCTTTACCAGGCCGTCCGGGCCGGTGACACGGTCTATATCCCGGGCGGTGGGGGCGGCGTCGGGCATCTCGCCGTACAGATGGCGGCGCGTGCCCTGGGGGCCGGACCAGTCATCAGCAGCGGCAGCACGCCCCAATCGATGGCGCTGTCCCGGCAGTCCGGCGCCCATCACGTTTTCAATTACAAGCGCGACGACATCGCCACCGAAATCGCGAAGCTGACCAGCGGGCGGGGCGTTGACCTCGTCTTTGACGCCACCTACAGCGAGCAGAGCTTCGCCGAGACCGCGAAGACCGTCCGGCGGGGCGGCAGCTGGATCGTGCTGGGCGTCGGCCCCGGCAAGACGACACGCCTGGTCGAAACGCGCAGCCCGGTGGATGCCATCCTGGCCGAGCGGGGCGCCGAGCATGTCAACGTCAACCTGCTGCGCTACTTCTCCGAACCCGCCACGCTCGACAGCGAGGCGCGCGCCTTTCTCCACCGTGGGATGGCTCTGGCGATGGAGTGGGCGACGCAGGGACTTGTGGTCCCACACGTCAGCCAGACCATCGACAGCACCGTCGACGCGATCAACGCGGGACTGCAGTCGCTGAAGGCGGGCCGTGGCGTACCGGGCAAGGTGGCGGTGATCGTGGATCGCGACCTGGCCGCGCGGACGTGACGGGCGGTCGCGAACACCGACAGGAGAGCGGGCTGGTCAGAGCCCGGTGCGGTACGCCTCCAGGCGGTCGGCCAGTTCCTTCGGGTGGCCGAGCATCGGGCAGTGATCACCAGGCATTTCGTCCGGTTCGAACCCGAGACGCTCGGCGACGACCCCGCGCATGAACTCGGCTGGGAAGAAGCGGTCGTCGGCGGCCAGCAGGAACCTGGTCGGCACGTCCGGCCAGGAGGCCAGCGGCCACGGCTTGCCGAATGGGGTGGGCGCCTGGCGCCGCTGGTGCCCGGCTACGAACTCGGCGGCCAGGTCGGTCGGGGTGTCGTGCAGCACGAGGGACAAGGCGTCCTCCTCCGTGCCACCCGCGACGCCGCGACGCCGATCGGCTTCCTCCCGTGCCGCCCCGTAGCCGGTGTTGCCCCACCATTCGCCCGGCGATTCGCCGGGGGCCGGGATCTGAGCCTGGAGCATCACGAGCAGGTCGACCGGCACCCGGTCACACACCAGCGAGCCGGTGAACCCACCGAACGAGTGGGCGACGACGACCAGGCCGGTGCGGCCGCCGATCGCCTCGACCACCGTGTCCGCGTACTCCGCGAGCCCGGCCGAATCGTCATCACACGGCAGGTCCGGTGCCACCACGTCGTGACCCCGGTCTCGCAGTTCGGCGGAGAGCGGTCCCCAATACCAGGAATCGACTGCCGCAGCGTGGACCAATACGTAGGTCGCCATCGGACAGGATCCTCCCGGGTTGTCGATCTGTTCGTCCAGCCGGGGCGGGGAGCCGGGCTGCCGGACAACGGCTACGACCACCGCGTTGTGTGAAGACAGGAGATCATGCGGTGATCACAGGCCCCAGCCTAAACCTTGCCGCCCGCCGCACCTGGCTGGAAACGATCAACGGCGCTTGCCTCGGCTGGGGATACTCGACCTAGGTCCAAGGACGGATGAACGCTCGATCCATGGGGCGAGGTGTGGGGTGATGTCCCGGATCTAGCGTGTGTCCATAACGTTCCTGGTGACTGGAGCGACCGGCCGTCGTCGGCGTACACCTGATCACGGTGGGCGGCGACGACTACGCGGCACTGCGGACCGATCCCATCGGTCCCGGGCCCAGCGCCTGGACGCCTGATCGCCCGAACCCCGGTGGTCGCCGGCACCAAGGCGAACCTTGCTCCATCACTGTAAGGACACTTATGAAGCTCGAGATATACGCCGATGTGCTGTGCCCCTGGTGCTACATCGGCAAAAGACGCCTGACGGCCGCACTGGCCGAGCACACCGGTCGTGACCGCGTCGAGGTCGTCTGGCGCGGCTACGAACTCGCGCCGGAGGAAGGCCGGATCCCCGGCCCGACCGCCGCAGAGGCCATGGCCGGCTGGTGGGGCGAGCAGGCGCCCGCCCGCATCGCCCGGATCCGGTCGCTGGGCGCGGCGGAAGGCCTGGAGCTGAACCTGCATCTGGCGCGCCCGGTGAACACCTTCGACGCGCACCGGCTGGTCAAGCTGGCCGCCGACCGCGGCCGAGCCGACCAGATGATGGAGTTGCTGTTGTACGGCTACCACACCGAGGGGCTCAATGTCGCCGATGCGCAGGTCCTGCGGCGCCTGGGCGGCGAGGCCGGGCTGGACGGCGATGAGGTACGCGCCGTCCTGGCCGGTGACGACTACGCCGGACAGGTACGCGCCGACCGGCGCCGCGCGGCCGAGCACGGCGTCACCGGCGTACCCAGCCTGGTGATCGGCGGCCGGTCGCCGGTCTCCGGGGTCCAGCCCGTCGCCGACCTGCAAGAACTGCTGAGGCACGGTCCGACCGGCTCACACAGCGACTTGACCACGGGATCCCACCCGTAATTCCAGGTGTGCGCGTCCCAGTGAGCTCGGGCATCGCATGGCATGGGAGCACGCCCACCGACGGTCGAGCCCGTGTCGTACGGGTCAGAAGATCTTGCCGATGACTCCGGACTTCCTGAGGACGAGCGTTCCGATCACCACGTAGACGACTGGAACGATCCAGTGCCCGTAGCGTTCGATGACCTCGACGACCTTCTTGTGGGAGCTGAGCCAGGACCCGGCCAGGCACCACACGGCCAGCGCGACGAAGAACGCGATGATCGTCACCACGCTGGCACCCGTACCGATGGTGTGGAACACCGGCGTGTAGACGGAGATGTTGTCGCCGCCGTTGGCGATCGTCACGCTCGCCACCGAGAGCGCGCCGCCCGAAACGGCCATCGATGCGTGCTCACCGCTGTTGCGGGCGCGGATCGTCGCGATGAGGCCGCGGAGTCCCAGGGCGAAGGGGACCAGTCCGAGCAGACCGACCCAGCCGTCGGCGATGACCGCCAGGCCGAGCGCCGCGATCATGGACAGTGCCACCAGTATCGCGATCCCGCAGTATTGCCCGACCCAGATCTGCCACGCCTTGGGGGCGCCGGCGGCTCGCAGGGACAGGAACAGCACCGTGAGCACGATGAGATCGTCCACGTTGGTGCCGGCCCACATCCCGGCCGCCGTCGCGAGGGTGCCTACAATTCCGCCCATGCTCGGCATATCTATCCGTCCGGGCCGCGACCGGGTTCAATCTGGATCTAAGGGTGGTTACATATTCCGGAAAGGTCGGCCCGAACCGGGAGAAATCGAACTCAGAACGTGGGGTTCGAACCCACGAGGAGCGTCAAGCCCTATCGGTTTTCAAGAGCACTACGACTGAGGCTGAGCAAGCGCATGACGTCAGGGACACGGTAGAGGGCTCGGTCTCCGAGCGGACCATCCGGCTCCACGTGAGTCGTCGGCGGTGGTCACGTGGTGAGCGCGGATCGGTGTCAATGCTTGTCGGCGATAGTTGCGATGGCCCGTAGCCCCGCCACCACCTCGGACGCGGAGGGAGCCTGCTCAGGGTCGGTGAGCCACTGCACCATCACTCCCGAGAACAGAGCCATCTGCACCGCTCCCAGCGATCGTACGGAACCCTCCGCCAGAGCGCTCTCCTCGACTCCCAGCAGGATTGCCGCCAGCCCGCGACGACCTTCGGCCTGAGCACCGGCGAGATAGCGACGCAGCTCGGGCGAGTGCTCAGACTGCAGTAGCGCCTCGATCGTGGCGATCCACAGATTCCGGTGGGTACTGAACGACTCGGTGATCCCCGTCCACATGGCCTCGTACTGTTCCCCGGAGGTGTTCCCGGCGTAGTTGGCAAGCGTGCGCCCCATCTCCGAGCTCCACTCGTCGATCGCCTCGATGAGCGCCGTGTTCAGCAGCGCCTCCCGCGATCCGAAGTGGTAGCCGATGGCCGCCATGCTGACCCCGCCGGAGGCCGCGGCGATGTCGCGGACCGTGGTCCGTGCCCACCCCTTCTCCTCCAGACAACGACGGGCACCGGCGATGAGATCCTCGCGATTTCCCATGCCACGGATGGTAGCGGACGCGTCAGGCAAAAGCCTTAGACGCTCGCCTTAGGCATACGCATTGCGCAAATGCCCAAATTCCGGTTATGGTCATCCCACCCCAAGAACGGAGAAGAACATGACCGCCACCCGGGCCGAACTCGTCATCGACGGCCGCCGACTTTCCTACCTCGACTTCGGCGGCACC
Organism: Microtetraspora malaysiensis; assembly: GCF_001528665.1. Classification (GTDB taxonomy): domain Bacteria; phylum Actinomycetota; class Actinomycetes; order Streptosporangiales; family Streptosporangiaceae; genus Microtetraspora_A; species Microtetraspora_A malaysiensis. The sequence continues at coordinate 90,260 of NZ_BBYJ01000023.1, read as the reverse complement.
GGCCGCCCCCTGCTTGCCCTCCACGGCCACATGTCGGAGGCGGCGAGCTTCGCCGACCTGGCCGCCGAGCTGTCCCCCGAGTGGCGTCTCATCGCCCTCGACCAGCGAGGACACGGCCACTCCGAGCGCGCCGCCGACTACTCCCGGGCCGGGTACATCACCGACGCCGTAGCCCTCCTGGACCACCTGGGCCTCGACCAGGTCGTCGTTCTCGGCCATTCGCTCGGCGCCATCAACGCCTACCAGCTCGCCGCCCACCACCCCGAGCGGGTCAGCGCATTCATCAACGCCGACGGCGCGGCCTCCCTGGGCCTCGACGGCCACAACCCGCTGGCCTTCGTCCTGGGCCTGCCCTACGAGGCCCCCAGCCGCCAGGCGCTGATCGACGGCATGGGCCCGATGGCCTCCTTCTTCGACAAGCTCCCTCGCGAACGCCCCGACGGCACCTGGAGCCTGCCCTTCCACCCGCAAGACATCGTCGACTCGGAGGACCTCGTCCACGGCGACCACTGGGCCGACTGGCTGGCCAGCACCTGCCCCGCCCTCCTGATCCACCCCACCCAGGGCGTCATCCCCGCCGACCAGGCCCAGGCCATGGTCGACCGCCGCCCCAACACCCGCAAAGTCGAACTGAACACTGACCACTTCGTATACGCCAACGACCCCAACGGCTTCGCCAAGGCCGTCAACGAGTTCCTCGCCGAACTCTAGGCTGACGCCTGTCCACCGCCGGACGACAGAGGTCGGAGGAGGATCGTGCGAGGAGGAAGGCCACGAAGCCGCTGACGTCGTCGCTGCGTTTGACGATCTCCAGGGTGAGCTGGACATGCTTTTTGGCCCAGGTGATGAGCGTGCCCGCGTAGGCGCTGTCGGCCCAGATCAGCGAGATCTTCTCGTATCAGTCGATAGGGATATAGTCGTCCAAGTCACGTAACGCGAGGAGGTGAGCCCGATGACCACGAACCACCCTGTCCGGGCACTCCTGGCCGCTGCGTCTGTCTGACCGGCACTCAGGAGCGCCCGCCCGTCGAGCACTCCTGAACGAAGGAACAATGACAGCAAAGCCCTTTCAGATCTCCGTATCCGATGACGTTCTGAACGACCTGCGTACGCGCCTCGCCCGCACCCTCTTCACGGCGGCGTCAGACACCACCTACTGGGCCGCCGGGACCGATCCCGGCTACCTGCGCGAGCTCGTCACCTACTGGGCAGACGGATTCGACTGGCGCGCGGCCGAGACGGCGCTCAACGCCTACCCGCACCACATCGCCGAGATCGCCGGACAGCAGGTGCACTTCGTGCACCTGCGCGGCAGAGGCGCCGAAGGCGCGCCCGCGCCGTTGCCGCTGATCCTGACCCACGGCTGGCCAAGCAGCTTCGTGGAGATGCTGCGAGTCGCCGAGCTGCTGGCCGACCCGGCCGGCCACGGCGGTGATCCCGCTGACGCATTCGACGTGGTCATTCCCTCGCTGCCCGGTTTCCTGTACTCCGAGCTGCCGCAGGGGCCGTTCACCCGCAGGGGTGTCGCCGAGACCTGGCACACGCTCATGACCGAGACCCTCGGCTACCCGCGCTTCGGGGCCTTCGGCGGTGACATCGGGGGCGGGGTGACGCAGTGGCTCGGCGCCCTCTACCCGGGCGAGGTCGCCGGCGTCCACATCACCTCCGCAGTGATCACGACCGACTTCCGGGAGCAGCCGCCGACCGCCGAGGAGGCGGCATACCTCGAAGCCCTCAGCGCGTACGACGCCACGGACCGGGGCTACAGCGAGATCATGTGCACCCGGCCGGACACGATCGCCGCCGCCCTGGCGGACTCCCCGGCGGGACTCGTCGCATGGATCATCGACAAGTACCGCGACTGGAGCGACTGCGGCGGCGACCTGGAGACCCGCTGGGACAAGGACACCCTGCTGACGGTCGCGACCCTCTACTGGGCCACCGGCACCATCGGCTCATCCTTCCGGCAGTACTACGACTACCCCCAGAACAGACCGGTCCCGACCATCACGGTGCCCAGCGCGGTGACGCTGAGCAACGAACCGGCCTACGCGAACATCCCCCGGAGCCTCACCGAACGTCTCTGCACCGACCTGCGCCACTGGAGCACCCCGGAACGGGGAGGACACTTCATGGCTCATGAGGAACCCGAACAGGTCGCCGACGAGCTGCGCGCCTTCTTCCGGCCCCTCAGGTCCGGAAGCTGACGTCCGTCCCCCCGCGGCCACCGGCCGCGGGGGGACTCGCGGGACGTGGCCGGCGTGGCGGGAGTCACCGGAAGCGCTCTTCTCTGAGCCGGATGTCCGACTTGACCGATGCTCTCGCGACCGTGCCACCTTGACCTTTCAATTGCCCTTCACAGCGGGGCCGGTCCACCTGGTGTGCCGGCGATCTGGGTGACGAGGAAGTCGAGCCGCTCCGCTTGGCCGTCCGGGGGGATGCGGCCGCTGTCCGACAGGGCGGCTATGCCGTGCAACGCGCTCCAGGTGACTTCGGCGAACAGTTCGCGTCGCAGATTGTCCGAGCGGAAGCAGCTCACGAACTCGGCGAAAGCGGCGCGCAGTGGGGGCGGCGTCTCAGCGTGCGCGAACTTCACATCGGTCGGCAGGACGAACATGGCCTGGTAGAGGGCGGGCTGCTCGGCCGCGAACTCCAGGTAGGCGCGGCAGACGGCGTGCAGTGCCTCAGGCGGCTCGGGGGTGGCCAGCCGGGCACGGCGCAGGCGGGCCCCGAGTTCACCGAAGCCTTCGATGGCAACGGCGCGCAGGATGGCGCCCTTCCCGTTGAAGTGGCTGTAGAGCACGGGCTGGCTGTACTCGACCCGCTCAGCCAGCCTTCGCGTGGTCACGGCCTCCCACCCTTCGGCCTCGGCCAGTTCGCGGGCGGCCGTGATGATCAGCTGATGGCGTTGGGCGCGTTCACGTTCGCGGCGTTTGGCGATGGCGGACATGACATCACCCTAGCAGCGCTAGACATTATGTCTACGATAGGTATATCGTCGCTCCCATAACTAGCGCCGCTAGAGATGGGCGCTTTTATGGAGGGGACAACTCATGCTCAGCACCATCGCCACTGTGCTCGCCGGACTGATCGGCGCAGGCAGCATCTTCATGGGTGCCAGCGCCTTCTGGGCACCGCAGAACGCGGTCGGCTTCGGCATCCCCGACACGCCGACCGAGGACCGGAGCTTCCACGCCTGGCTGTCCGTCAAGGGCGTGCGCGACATCGCCTCAGGGCTTTTCATCTTCATCGTGCTGATCGGCGGGACAACCCACCTGCTGGGCTGGTTCTTGCTGGCCGCCGGCCTCATACCCGTCGGCGACGCGGTGATCGTGCTGCGCAGCAACGGGCCCAAGGCGGCCGCCTACGGCATCCACGGCGCTACTGCGGTGGTGATGCTGGCGATCGGCGCGCTCCTGCTCATCGCGTAACCACTCGTCAAGCCGCCCTGGCCGGGTATTCAGCCCGGTCCACTGACGGATCGGTGAGTCCGGGGCAACGTTGGTCTTCGGCTCGGCGCGGGCGTTGCGCCAGCGGACGTAGGCGCGGACTGCGGCGTTCTACTCGCCGTGGCCGCGGTGGTCGGTGCCGTCGAACGCGCAGAGCCGCAAACTCCGATTCCTGGCCGACCTGCGGAAACGCGCCGTGATCCATCCCAGATATATCCCGGGAACAGCGGCCGCGTGCTGCTCAGGATGGCGTACGGCTGCACAAGGGCGGAAACGATCAACGGCGTCCGACCGTAGCGAAACCGCTGGTCAGACGCCGTTTTCGGAGGTGGGAGCGGAGAGCGTGGGATTCGAACCCACGAGGAGCGTCAAGCCCCTAGCGGATTTCAAGAGCGCTACGTATTTGGCCGCCAAACCCCTCTGACCTGCACATGTGCGTCGAGTAAGGGCGCGCCTCTCATAGATCATCCCGTACATATCCCGCAGACGTCCGCCATGGCTTGCCGGTGCCCGGCCCCGACGAAGGAGGGGTGGGGCGTCGATCGCCCCAGCTCCGCACGGCGCGTACCGAAGCCGGCGATCGCCACGGCCTCCGCCGACGGTCGAGAACTTCTGTTTACAAGGAGTAATCGAGTCGTCCACGAGCGTCCACGGACGACGCGGGGACCCGTTCAGGAGGGATGTCCTGCCTCCGGGATTTCATCCTCTCCCACAGTCGTCCAGGACCGTTGTTAGCACCGGCGTTAGCAAGGTCAGCGGTCATCCTGCACCCGGACGGCGATCAGCCACGGTATCTCGATGCCAAGTGGACCCGGACCGCAGGGCCACCAGGCCCCACTCGCAAACACGGCGTCCACTTATTCCAAGCCCTCGTCGAACTCGCCGAGAGACGCCCCTGGCTGCCCGGAACCGCCCAGCCACTCGCACTCCCGGACCGTCTCCGCGACGTCACCCAAGGTGACATCCGCCCGCAGTCGCGTGGCATCGCGCACACCCAGCCGGAAGACCTATCCAGCTACATCTGATCAACATGCCGGAACTGAACATTGCGAATCAACGCCGGAACCCTGGCGAACTCGGGATTTACGGATAAATCGAAAGCGTTAAAAAGGTCACCCGAAAAGCGAGATGCCGCTGGGGGATATCATCTTTACCCTACCAAGATCGCCGTAAACTCGCGACCTTTGATTTCGTTTTGTTTTGCGACGCCCACACATTTCTTGTCACATTGTGTCACGGTCGATAGCAAAGAACGGTATTGCATGACTAGCCGCCTCTAGTTAGTCTGGACATTGCATGACCACAAAGAGCGGTCTTCTGATTAGGAGAGGGTAATTTGATTAGTTTTATCGAGCGCGTGGCCGACCGCGTCATCAGTCGATTCGTGCCGCACGTGGAGGCCAAGGCGGCACCGGCGTCCGGAAAGTGCTGTTATGACGAAGATCCCACGTACGACATTCGTACTGGTTGCATGATCATCTATACGAGGTGCGAAGACTGCACGAACGGCACACTCATCAGCAAGACTGTGAAAGCGAGGATGTGCCCCTAAAGCGCTTTGAAGTCGCTGTGGATGCGCTCGGCGCTCTGCTTTCCGATTGGCATCCACAGCGACTTCTTTCGTTTCCATCCGGACAGGGTTTGAGCACCCGAGACGATTCCCCTGCAGGTATACAAGCTGGAACCGGCAGATCCCTTGGAGCCCATATGCCTTATTTGATAGCGTCACATATCCTCATTGGCGGCCTCTGCCTGATAGAGCTGTTGCTTATAATTGGAATGATCCGCCGCCTTCGGCAGCATACCGAACAGTTGCGCCAGGTTTCCAATCCTGTGCTCGGGATCGGGCTCGGAGAAACACCGGCGGAGTTCCAGGCGGAAACCGTTTCCGGCGAGAGGCTAAACCGTGAATCGGTTCGGGACGCCGTGGTTGGTTTCCTTTCTCCGACCTGCGAGCCCTGTATGAGCGCTCTTCCCGATTTTGTATCCTATGCGGCGGAGGCGGGGAATGCGGTTGCCGTCGTAATTGCCGTTGAGGACGAAGACTGCGGGGACATCGTCGCGGAACTGGAGCCGGTGGCCAAAGTGGTGGTGGCTCAACGCGAGGCTTCCATGCCCCTCGCCTTCAAGGTGAAAGGGACTCCCACTTTCGTGGCAATGAAAGCGGGGAAGGTGGCCGTCGGCGCCAACGACGTCCAGTCTCTACGCGCCACCGTCCATGCGTAGTGGAATGAAGGCGGCACGGTCCGCTGCGGGAATGGCATGGCGGGCGGGGACCGCTTCGAGCTCGCTGATCGTCCTGGTCACGCTCGTCTCGGCGGTCGTCCCCGTATCGGCGGCGTGGTTGACGAAGCTGATCTTAGACGGCATCGTGGAAGGTTCATCGGTCAGCGGTCTTATCGTCCTTGCCGTCGTGCTGGCCGTGCTGGGACTGCTGACGGCTGCGATGGGTGACTTCGCTCAGTACGCGAGGGGGAAGCTGGCTCGCGCGGTGGCAGCGCTTGCCCAGAACCGACTCTATGCCGCAGTGAATCGACTGCCGGGATTGGCTCGGTTCGAGAGTCCCGAGTTCCTGGACCGGTTGCGTCTGGCGCAGCAGGCCGGAGGGCAGGCGCCCAGCCAGGTCGTCGAGAATGGGCTGGCCATCGTAGCCGGCTTGATCACCGTGATCGGATTCTCTGGCTCGCTGTTCCTGCTGTCCCCGGTGATGGCGGGAATCGTGCTCGTAGCGGCTCTCCCGGCGTTGACGGCCGAGATCGCGCTGTCGCAGCGCCGAACCACGATGGCATTGCGGCTAAGCCCGACCGACCGCCGAGAATTCTTCTACAGCAGGTTGATGAGCGACGTTCAAGCCGCCATGGAGATACGGCTTCTGGGGATCAGTTCCTTTCTACACGGCCGGATGATGGCCGCACGACGGTACGCCGACGACGAGCGGACGAGCCTGGACCGCCGAGAGATGAGGGTCCAGCTCGTACTCGGCGTCATGGGGGCATCGGTCGTTGGCGGGGGACTGATCTGGGCGGTCGCCCAAGCGATCTACGGGCGTCTTACCGCTGGCGACGTCTCGATGTTCGTTGCAGCGGTCGTCGGAGTGCAAAGCGGGCTGGCCAGCCTGGTGAATCAAATTGCTGGAGTTCACCAGCAACTCTCGATGTTCGAATATTTCATGGAGATCGAATCCGGCAAGCCGGATCTTGTGCTCAGCAGCCGGAATGTCGCGCCTCTGAGTAGAGGAATTGAGTTCCGGGACGTTTGGTTCAGGTACTCGGATGAACATCCGTGGGCCCTTTCCGGTGTAAACCTGGCCATTCCGCATGGAGCGATGGTCGGCTTAGTGGGCCGGAACGGTTCGGGCAAGTCCACGTTGGTCAAACTACTCTGTCGTTTTTATGATCCCACTGAGGGCATCATAACTTGGGATGGAGTAGATCTGCGGGATCTCGACCTTGTCGATTTACGTAACCGATTAGGCGCCGTTTTTCAGGATTTTATGCGCTACGATCTCTCTGCCGCCGAGAACATAGGCATCGGCGACTTGAAGGCCGTTCGGAAGGAGATTGAAACAGCGGCGGTCAACGCCGGTGTCCATAACGAACTGATGGCCCTCCCCCGTGGTTATGAAACGTTGCTCACGCGGTTCTTCATCGATGGTATCGATGAAGACGACCCCGCTATCGGAGTCTCTCTGTCCGGCGGACAGTGGCAGCGGGTCGCGCTCGCCAGGGCCCTGCTGCGAGGGGATCGGGACCTGCTCATTCTCGATGAGCCCGGTTCAGGCCTGGACGCCGAGGCGGAACACGAAATCCACACTCGCCTTTCCTCTCATCGGAAAGGTCGGACAAGCGTACTAATATCGCACCGTCTTGGAGCCATGCGGGAAGCCGATGTGATCGCGGTGCTCGACGGCGGCCGGATCGCAGAGCTGGGCTCACATGCCGAACTGATATCACGGCAAGGTATCTATGCGCGCATGTTCTCCTTGCAGGCCTCAAGCTATCGAAAGGAGGCATCGGCATGAGAGGGGCGTTCTTCTTCGCCGCCATAGCGCTGGGGTTAGTCTGGGTCCGTCGCCGCATGCTGGTGGCTCAGGTCGTGGGAACAAGCATGATGCCGACCTATTTCGACGGCGATCGACTGCTAGCCGTAAGATGTGGTGCCGTGAGGGTCAGGCAGGTGGTGGTGGTTCGAAATCCTCACGTGCCTCGATCGTCACTCCTGGTGAAAAGAGTCGCAGCCGTCGCGGGCGGGCTCGTTCCCCCTGGTGTGGCGGGCAACGTCGTGCCGCCTGGCCATCTGGCGGTCCTCGGTGACAACCCGGATCAGAGCATGGACTCAAGGCAGCTGGGCTTCATACCTGTTCATCACGTGGTGGCCCGTGTGCTGCTTAGGATTTCCCATTGAACGGCCATCCCCTTCGGGGTGTCAGGGCCCCGGCGTTCCCGGGTTCTGATCTGGTATGGCGGCTCATCCCCGTCGGAGGGCCGGGGGTGCAGGGGGCGGAGCCCCTTGCGGCTCGCCCCTCCGGCTCCTCGGCGAGTTGGACGGCTTCGCCCTGGTTGCCATCCTGGCCGCGGTGCTCTTCCACCGTCTGAGCGCCCGTCTCGTGTGGCTGGGAGCGCGCGGGCGGCGACGGCCGGGACCGGCCGAAGAGCCGCATGCCCGGCCGGCTGGCCGACCGGCGCGCGTGCGGGCCGCCGTAGGCGGGCCGCTTTAAAGGCGTAGAGAAAGTTCTCATCCGCCACTCCTGAACCGCCGACCGCGAGCGCCGTCGGCCTGGCCATCTATCGGCGGGCTGACAGATTTCCCGTCAGCGAGGATCATCAGGGGGTGCCTCCCGTGATCCCGATCGAGCCTCGTCCGTTGGACGATGCGGAGCGCATGTTGCTGGAGTACATCCTGCGCTTCGACGCGGCCGCCGCGGAGGAGTGGTGCTGTCAGCTCGATCAGGTCGAAGTGGTCGGCGTCCAGGATGACCGATCTCCGAGCATCTGGCTCGGCGTCGCCGGGGCGGGACGGGCCTCTGCGCCCAACTCGACCTTGGCCCTGGATATCGGTGTCGTCGGTGCCGAGGGTGGGGAGATCGGCGCGCTGATCGTTTGGGTGGAAGACGGCGTCCGGCTGGCCGGGCTCGACTTTCTCTATGACACCGACGCTCTGCCACCTCTGGAGCGTCTACGGATCAGTCCGTCGCCTGATCCTCGGGAGCTTTGACGAAGGAGCCCATGCCGGGCTCGGTGTGGATCAGCTCTGCTTGCCGGAGTGCGCGCATGACCTTCTGTGCGGTGGCGTTGGCTATGCCGAACTCTTCGATGAGATCGACGATCGATGGGATGCGCTCGCCTGGCTTGTACTGCCCGGAGTGGATCCGATCGCGGATGATCTCGAAAACCTGCCTCCATCTGGGCTGATTCGGCTTGAGTTCGACCATGCCGCTGAACGTAGGAGATCATCACATGCCATGGCGATGGACGGCACGCTATAGCGCGCCATAGCTTTAACTTGCCGATCTCCACCCAGGATGCCGAGGCCGTAGTGGTGGCGCGAGAGATGGCTGGCGCTTTCGCCGCTCTGGCCGCCGAGGGAAAGGGGGCGGGTTCGGTCGGTCATCGGATGTGACCAAGCAGGATGTTGGTCCACAGCCGTCGGGCGGGGATGGAGCGGAGCCATTCGCTCTCGGTCACGACGGTGCCGTCGGCGGCGCGGTAGTGGCGGCGGGTGAAGAGCAGGCCCCCGGCCTGCGTTTGAGCGCTTCGCGGGTCTGGTCGGCGAGGCTGATGGCCGCGCCGAGTCGGTTGTCGACGGTGACGTGTGTCGTGGGCGGGCTCGTCTCGACCCTGAGCCCTGTGGCGTACTGGTCCCAGTTGCTCAGCTTCCAGGTGTCGCGGGCGGCGGCGCGGAACTCGATGTCGAGGAACGCCCAGCCGGTGATGTCGGACAGGAAGCGGGAGAACTCGGTCTTGCCCGATCCGGCGTACCCACCGACGAGGACGAGGATCGGCTTGGGGCTACCTCCGCCGTGGCGCCTGCGCCAGGCGTCGACCACGCGGGCGCGCAAGAGAGCCTGTGGAGTCTCCTGGCTCGATGCCGCCGATGGAGACCTTGGTGAACGCTTCTTCGATGACCTGGGCAGCGGCGTTGTCGGTGGCGAGGTCTGTGGGCGCAGGCAATTCGGAAATCACAATTTCCGCTTTCTGTGATTCACCGGGCAAGGGAGGGCGAAAGCCTAGTTCAGGCTCCGTTGCCTGATAAAGCAGACAGTACGCGCGTCGATAGTGCGGGCCGGGGAAGATGGTCCCCTGCTCATGTCCCCACAGAGTTTGGAAGTTCGCCGCCGGTACGGCAAGGCCGTGGCGGCTGGCCGCGAGCCGGAGCCGTTCACCCGCCGCTTCGAGGGTGAGGCCATGTGCTTCGCGGTGTTCCCGCAGGCGGGAAGGTGTCCAGCCGGGTCGCTGGGTCGTCTTCATTGCATACCTTGTTAGCCGATGAACGCGGTCAACCCACCCCACCCGCTCCTCCCCTCCGTCTTCACCGGACTGTCGTCCTCAGCACCGGTACGGCGGGCGGGAGCGCGGGCCTGGTCGGCGCCGGTGAACGGCGCTCAGCCCGGGGCGTTCCCAAGCATCGCGGCACGCGGCCACACGAACCGGACGGTACGGATTTCCCTACCATCGCGGGCCGGTCATCCCCCTCTGTCGTTGGCCCGCTGGCGGGATCGTTCGCCCAGGCCTGCCTCTCCTAGCGTGGTGACCAGCGCCGATGCGGCGTGAAAGCCCACCAGGAGAAGTAATCACCCATGCGTACCAAGTCCAGGGGCCCCGCCCTCGCCCTCGCCCTCGCCACCGCCGGGCTGGCCCTCGCCGCCGTCCCGGTACACGCCGCGGAGGCTTCCGCTCCGAGCACCGCGGCCTCGCTCCAGAAGTCGATGGACGCGATGATGCGCACCGGTACTGCGGCCGGAGTGCAGGCCAGGCTCAGTGAGGGAGACCGGCAGACCGTCCTGCGCTCGGGAACGGCCACGATCGACGGCAAACGTCCCGTCCCGGCCAACGGGTCGTTCCGCATGGGCAGCGTCACCAAGGTCTTCACCTCGGTCACCGTGCTGCAGTTGGTCGGCGAGGGCCGGATCGGACTGGACGACCCCATCGGCAAGTACCTGCCCGGCCTGTTGCCGCGCGAGAACGACATCACCGTACGAATGATCCTCCAGCACACCGCCGGAATACCCGACTACACCAGCATGAAGGAGTTCCCGACGTCGGACGAGCCGTACCTGAAGCTGCGCTTCACCCGGTTCACCGACGAGGGCATCGTGAAGACCGCGCTGACCAGGCCGCTGGACTTCGAGCCCGGCACGAAGTTCTCCTACTCCAACACCGGCTATGTGGTGGTCGGAATGCTGATCAAGGCGGTGACCGGCCACAGCTGGCAGAGCGAGGTCACCGAGCGCGTCATCAAGCCGCTGGGGCTGCACGGCACCTCGGCTCCGACGTACTCCACGGCCATCCCCGGTCCGCACGCCCACGGATACATCAAGAAGAACAACGGCGAGTACGTGGACGTGACCCGGCTCAACCCGAGCATCGCCAGCTCCGGTGGAGCGATGATCACGACCACCGCGGACCTGACGACCTTCCTCAACGGCCTGGTCACCGGCAAGCTCCTCAAGCCCGCCCAGTTCACCGAGATGCAGAAGACCGTTCCCATCAAGATCCAGCCGGGAGACTACGGCCTCGGCCTGGTCTCTATGTCCACCTCGTGCGGGCGGCGGGTCATCGGTCACAACGGAGGCATCCCGGGCTATCTCACGACCGCCTTCACCACCCTGGACGGCCGCACGAAGCTGGCCCTCTCCGTCAACCAGAACCAGTCCCAGTCCGACATGGCCGCCTTCAGCAAGATGATCGACTCCGCCTTCTGCCCCTGAGACCTGTCCTCTCCTCTCCGGGGCGAAGCTGGGGTGTTGCGACGACCACTAATTAGGCGAGTGATGGCCGAAGCCAGACGTCAGAACGGCCCTCTCGGTGCTGGCGGGAGGGCCGTTCAGCCTGACAGCATCGGCTTGACCGGTTGCATGGCATTTTTAGTGGTCCGACTGACAAATACGGGGCTCTCGTGCCCCTCCGCTGGCAACTTCCCTGTCGATAAGCCACAGATAGGCCGTGGACGCCCCCACAACATCACTGCGTGGAAGATGGCCGGTGCAGCCCTTGATGACCTCGACCTCCGTGCAACGCATCTGACGGTAGCCACGGATCTTCACCAGCCAACAGTCGTCGATGCTGCTCAACAAGGCTGCGCCCTCATGCGGTCTGCTGGGTGGCGGTTGGTCCTACGAATACCCCAGCAGCAGACATCACAACGAAACTCAAACTGACCTGCGAAAACACAAGCAAGATCATTCCGCGTATATTCCGCGAACAGCGGCCGGGGGCTGCTCAGGGTGGCGTAGGGCTGCACATGGGTGGAAACGATCAACGGCGTCCGACCGTAGCGAAACCGCTGGTCAGACGCCGTTTTCGGAGGTGGGAGCGGAGAGCGTGGGATTCGAACCCACGAGGAGCGTCAAGCCCCTAGCGGTTTTCAAGACCGCCGCCATCGTCCACTAGGCGAGCTCTCCTGGCCGATGCCGGAGGCGTGGAACGCGCACAGGCATCAGGACATCACCATAGTCTCTCACCGCGCGCTGCGTACCCGCGACAAAAGATGATCTCTGATCATAACGTCAGATCTGATCGGGGATCTCCGAGAACTTACGCTCTGCCGGGGCCTGCGGGCCGGCGAAGCCGTCGCCCACCGCGGCCGCGAGCCGCAGGTACGCCTCGCGGGTCGGCTCCAGCAGCCGGTCCAGCTCGATCTCCGCGCCCTCCTCCAGGTGCGGGTCGTACGGCACGCGGATGACGGAGCGGCAGCGGGCCGCGAAGTGCGACTCCAGCCGGTTGAGGTCCACGGCGGACTTCGACCGCGGCCGTACGCTGCACAGCACCACGGTGGCGGCCCGGACGAGCTCCTCGTAGTTGTGCGCCTCCAGCCAGTCGAGCGTGGCCGAGGCGGCCCTGGCGCCGTCCACGGAGGGGGAGCTGACCAGCACGAGCTGGTCGGCCAGGCCGAGGACGCCCGACATCGCCGAGTGGAGCAGGCCGGTCCCGCAGTCGGTGATGCAGATCGAGTAGAAGTTCTCCAGCACCTGCGCCACCGTCTGGTAGTCGCCCGCGCTGAACGCCTCGGACACGGAGGGGTCCCGGTCGGAGGCCAGGATCTCCAGCCTCGACGGCGCCTGGGACGTGAATGCCCGGATGTCGACGTACCGCTTGATCTGCGCCCGCTCGTTGAGGAGGTCGCGTACGGTCGCGGAGGTCTCCAGCTCGACCTTGTCCGAAAGCGTTCCGCGGTCGGGGTTGGCGTCCACGGCGATCACCCGGTCACCGCGGATCTGGGCGAGCGTCGCTCCGAGGCCGACCGTCGTGGTGGTCTTGCCGACGCCGCCCTTCAGGCTGAGCACGGCCACCCGGTGGTGGCCGGTGGCGACGGGAGTGCGGGCGCGCGCCAGCAGTTCGCGCCGCCGCCGCTCGTCAGGGGCCTCGCCGGGCTTGATCCAGCCGCCGGACGCCTTGTAGACGAACCTGCGCCACCCCCGGGTGGGAGCGGTCCTGCGTCCCTTGAGCAGGGTGCCGGGGTCCAGGCTGTCCGCGCTCGGCCTGCCCGCCGCCCGCGTCCCGCTCGTACGCCCAGAAGCGCCGAACGTGGTGACCTGCCTGCGCCGGCCCTGGCGCGGCTCCTCCGGCGCCTGGCCATCGGGGGAGGTGTCCGCCTGGCGGGGTTCCTCACGCGGCGGGGCGACGTCGGCCGAAGCGCTCCCCAAGGACGGCACGGCACCCGAGGACGGCACGGCCCCCGAAGACGACACCGTGCCCGAGGACGGCGCGGAGCCCGTGGAGGGCCCGGGCGCGGCGTCCTCGTACGACGAGTTGCCGGGGGCCAGATCCTCGCGCAAGGAGCCCGCGAACGGCGCGCCCGCGAACGGCGTGTCCCCACCCGGTACGCCCCCGAGCGGCGTGTCTCCGGCCGGTCCACCCCCGAACGGCTGGGCAGCGGACCGCTGCTCCTCACGGGTGAAGGCGTCGAACGTCTGGGTGGAGGCGAGGTCCTCGCGCAGCGAGCCGCTGAACGGAGGGTCCGGCTGCTCCTTGGCCGGAGCCTCCTCGGGGACAGTTCCGGCGAAACGCTCGGTCACCGCGCCGACGATGTCGCCGGAGAAGGGCGGCCGGCCCTCGTCTCCGGACGGCGCGGGAGCGGAGAACGTCGGCCCCGGGAACCCCGAGCTGGGGAACCCCGAGGAGTCGGCGGCCGTGTTCGTCCCCGAGGTCCCGGTGGGCGCGTCGGTCTCGACCGGCACCGCAGGCTCCAGCCACCCGCGAACGGGCTCTTCCGCCTTGGGCGTCTCCGGCCGCGTCTGGGTCGGGCCGCCGAGGTCGCGCTCCTCGGCGGTGTGCTCGCCGGCCCGGAGCTCGTCCAGCCGGTGCTCCCCCGTCGGAAGCCGGATCGGCTGCGTGTGGTGCTCCTTGTACGAGGTTCCGAAGGAGCCGACGTTGAAGGAGTCGGTGTCGACGGGGGAGTCCGGGAACAGCGGCCCGCGCCCCAGGCCGGTCGGCGGCGTACCGGGGAAGCCCGGCGAGAGTGTGGCCGGATCGGCCTCCGTCTCCGTCGGCCCGTCCGAGGTGGCGGCCGCCGGGGCGCCGTACGCGTGGTCGGTGGCGGTGCGGAGCAGCCCCTGCGGAGCGGGCTCGGACGGCACCGAGCGCCATGGGTCCTGAGGGTACGGCGACGGCACCTCCGGCTCGCCGGCCGGCCCCGCGAAAGGACCGGCAGGAGAACCGGCGGGGTTCGCGGGCGCCGAGGACAGCGACGCCGAGGTCACCGCGCTGACCGCGATGTCCACCTCGTCGGGCATGTCCTTGATCGCGTCGAGCCAGGCGAGCTGATCTTCGAGAGAGTGGGGATCCTCACGATCGTGTCTTGCCACCGTGTTCCCCCTCGGGATGGGCTAAAGGGGCAGCAAACACCTTGCAGATTAGCGCCCTCTTATGCAGCGAATGTGGGCAACCGTCGAGTTCGCGGCCCCGCTACTTTGGTCGCATGCGCGCGATCGTAATTAGGGAACCCGGTGGACCCGAGGTTTTGGACTGGCAGGAAGTCCCTGATCCGGAGCCGAAGCGGGGCGATGTGCTCATCGACGTGGCCGCATCCGCCGTCAACCGGGCGGACGTCCTCCAGCGCCAGGGGTTCTACCCCCCGCCGAAAGGCGCGTCGGAGATTCTCGGCCTGGAGTGCTCCGGCACCGTGGTCGCGGTCGGCGCCGACGTCGAGGGCATCAAACCGGGCGACGAGGTCTGCGCGCTGCTCGCCGGCGGCGGTTACGCCGAGCGCGTAGCGGTTCCCTGGCAACAGGTCATGCCTCTCCCCGAGGGCCTGTCCTTGGTGGACGCGGCGGGGCTGCCCGAAGTCGTCTGCACCGTCTGGTCGAACGTCTTCATGACCGCCCGCCTGCGCCGGAGCGAGACGCTGCTGGTCCACGGCGGCGCGAGCGGCATCGGCACGATGGCGATCCAGCTCGCCAAGGCGTTCGGCTCCCGCGTGATCGCGACGGCCGGATCCCCGGAGAAGGTACGGCGGTGCCTGGAGCTCGGCGCGGACGAGGCCCTGAACTACCGCGAAGAGGATTTCTCGGCCAAGAAGGCCGATGTGATCCTCGACATCATCGGCGCCGCGTACCTGAAGAAGAACCTGGACGCGCTGGCGGTCGGCGGCCGCCTCGTCGTGATCGGCATGCAGGGCGGCCGGGTCGGCGAACTGGACCTCGGGAAGCTGCTCGCCAAGCGCGCGTCCGTCTCGGCGGCGGGGCTGCGGGCCCGGCCGGTCGACGAGAAGGGCGCCATCTGCGCGGGAGTCGTGCGTGACGTCTGGCCGCTGATCGGCGCGGGCGCGATCCGGCCGGTGATCGAAGCGCGGATGCCGATGCGGGACGCCGCGGACGCGCACCGGCTGCTGGAGTCGGGCGAGCACATCGGCAAAATCCTCCTGTTCCGGTGAGTTAGGTTTGAACGCATGAGTACCGACCGAGCCCGACGCGTACGAGGAGTGATGAGCGGCCGATGAACGCAGATGAGAGCACGCCGCAGATCGTGGTCGTGGGGCCCGACGGCTTGTCCGTCGCGGGGGAGAACGGCGAGCACGAGGAGCGCTCCGTCGCCGACCTCGTGGAGCAGCCGGCGAAGGTCATGCGCATCGGAAGCATGATCCGCCAACTCCTCGAAGAGGTACGTGCCGCTCCCCTGGACGAAGCCAGCCGCAAGCGCCTCAAGGACATCCATGAAAGCTCCATCAAGGAGCTGGAGGATGGGCTCGCGCCCGAGCTCGTCGACGAGCTGGAACGGCTGTCGCTCCCGTTCACCGACGACAACGGCGCCCCGCCCTCGGACGCGGAGCTCCGGGTGGCCCACGCGCAGCTCGTCGGATGGCTTGAGGGACTCTTCCACGGCATCCAGACCACGTTGTTCGCCCAGCAGATGGCGGCGCGCGCGCAGCTTGAGCAGATGCGCCGCGCTCTGCCCGGCGGCATGTCGCAGGGTCAGGAGGACCAGCAGCACCACCGCGCCTCGGGGCCCTACCTGTAGGTCCCCGGCTCGGTGGCGGACCCGGGAACCGTGAGCGGTTACCTACGGTAAATATCTTCCAAAATCCGGGCGACTCCGTCGTCGTCGTTGGCCGCCGTCACGTGATCGACGGCGGCCAGCACCTCCGGGTGGGCGTTGGCCACCGCGTACGACGTTCCTGCCCAGGCCAGCATGGGCAGGTCGTTCGGCATGTCTCCGAAGGCGACGACCTCACCCGCCGCGATCCCCAGCTCGGCGGCGAGCGCGGCGAGGGCCGACGCCTTGGTGACGCCGTGCGCGCTCATCTCGATCAACGCGCGGCCGCTGGAGTGCGTCGGGGTCACCAGATCGCCCACGAGCGAGACGGACAGCCGGTAGAGCTCGTCCGGATCCATCGTCGGGTGGTGGGCGAGCAGCTTGGCGCACGGCTCCGCGGTGAGCGCGTGTATCGCCTCCCGCCGCCCGTACGCGGGGTCGTCGCCGTTCACCGCGAAGTCGGACTCGTGCGCGTAGCCACCCTCGTACTCGACGGCGAAGGCCAGCTCCGGCAGGTGCTCGCGCAGGCGCCGGACGGACTCGTCGATGACGTCGGGGTGGATCATGCGCGCCTCGACGATCCGCTCGGTGTGCAGGTCGTAGACGAGCGCGCCGTTGGCGCAGATCGACAGCCCCCGATGGCGTACGGCTCCCGCCACGCTGTGCATCCAGCGGGGCGGCCGACCGGTGACGAAGACGAGCGTCCCGCCGGAGTCCTCCACGAGGGCGAAGGCGGCGGCGGTGCGGACGGAGACGGTCCCGTCGGCCCGCAGTGCGGTGCCGTCCAGGTCCGTCGCGACGAGGCGGGGGCTGCTCATAACAGCCTCCAGTTTGCCCGCTGTTGCACCCGAGTCCGTCCTCGGGGATGAAGACGGAGGAAATCTTCCCCCAGACGTGGAACACCCACCGGCGACATAGTGTTAGATGTGATGGCGTTGTATTAGCTGTTCCCGTAGCGAAAACCAGCTTGACTGTATGAGCCACCCGGGGAGCTGTGCGACACACCGGGGTTCACGAGGTGTGAGCCCCAAGATTCACTTCCTTAGGGAGAGCATTAATGGCTCAGGGAACCGTCAAGTGGTTCAACGCTGAGAAGGGCTTCGGCTTCATCGCACCGGACGGTGGGGAGCCGGACGTCTTCGTCCACTTCTCCGCGATCACCGGCAGCGGCTACCGCAACCTCGAGGACGGCCAGCGGGTCGAGTTCGAGGTGACCTCTGGTCCGAAGGGTCCGCAGGCGTCCAACGTCCGTGCGCTCTGATCTCTGAACACCGCTGAAGGTGGGGTCCGCGTCCTGCGGGCCCCACCTTCGCGCTTTCCCGGGCGGTCTCGGAGTCGCGCAGGCGGTTGGACAAAAGGGGCTTGCCGCAAGCAATCGCTCTTGTGATGGTGAGAGGGCACTGGCTCATCGGCACTCCCCAGCAGAGAGCGATCCATGCGCAGAGTCCTCACGGCCGCCACCTGCCTCGTGGCGGTGTTCCTCGCGTCCCCCGCACCCGCACACGCGACGGAGGCCTCCTCCGGCGCCCACACGGCCTCCTACGCGGCCGAACGGCGGCTGCCCAAGGTGAAGGTCACCTACCCCTCGGCGATCCGCAGGGGACGGCCTGCCCGCATCACCTACAAGGTCACCCACCCCGACCAGTTCACCGACGAGGCGCTCGTCCTGCAGGCCGACTTCCCCCGCCGCATCGTGTCCAAGGTGCGGTTCGCGACCAGGCCGAAGGGCGCCAAGTGCGGCACCCAGAAGCGCAACTCGGTCGGGAACTACGCCGTCTACTGCGTGATCCGCTCGCTCAACCACTCCCGGCTGACCATGTCGTTCAATGTGTGGATCAAGACCAGTTACCGCGGGAAGTTCCGCTCGGGGCACTACTGGCGGCCGGTGACGCTCGACTACGGCGGCAGCACCCGCGACTACCTGGACGAGATCACCAGGAAGGACCTCATCGGCAACGCCTGGATCAGGGTGCGCTGACGCACCACCGGGGCCGCGCGGCATGACCGAGTCGTCCCCCAGCCGGGACCGGTTCGTGACAACCCGGGCCGCCGGCCCCGCATCGAACCGGACGTGGCAACGCGAAGCTCCGGCCACGCGCTCGCGTGGCTCGGCCACCCGGTCACCGTGCTGGCCCTGGCCGTGCTCCTTCTCAACGATCACGTTCTCAAGGGACTGTGGCCCGGCCCGGTCACCGGCAAGCTCAGCGACGTCGCCGGGCTGGTCGTGGCGCCGCCGCTGGCCGCGCTGCTCCTCCGATGCCCGGCCCCGGCGGCGATCGCGCTCACCGGCACGCTCTTCACCCTGATGAAGGCCACCGCCGCGGGGGCGGAGGCGGCGTCGTGGCTGTGGTCCCTCCTCATCCCGTCGCGGATCGTGGCCGACCCGACCGACCTGATCGCGCTCCCCGCCCTCGGCCTCGCCTGGCTCGCCTGGCGGCGGGCCGCCCGGCGCCCTCCCGTACGGCTTCCACACGCCGTCCTCGTCGTCCCGGTGGCCGTCTTCGCGGTCACCGCGACCTCGGCCGTTCCCCAGGCGCCGTCGGCCGTCTCCGTGGCTGTCAACGGCTCGGCGGTCGTCGTCGACGTCGGGGAGATCCAGGCGAGGGCGTCCACCGACGGCGGCGCGACCTGGCACCCGTGGACGGAGAACCGGACGTACGCGCCTCAGAGCAGCGCCTGCGTGCCGGGGGAGCAGGCACACTGCTACCGGATCCGCCCCGGGCTGCTGGAGGTCGAGGAGACCACCGACGGCGGGCGCACGTGGTCCACGTCCTGGGCCGTCTCCTCCGGCCGGAGGCACTGGCTGGACCGGATCTACGAGAACTCCGACCCGCATGGGCTGCCGAGCGATCTCGCCGCCTCCCGGGCGCTCGCCGTACAGGCCGTACCCGGCGGCGCGGGCGCGCACATCGTGGTCGTCGCCAACGGCCCCGACGGCGTGGCCGTACGGGACGCGTCGGGCCTGTGGCGGCGGCTGGGCTTCGCGGGCGACGACGGGTTCTCGGCGCGGGCCGCCGCGCCCCTCACCAACCCGGGGGAGCAGATCGAGGACGAGCTGTGGATCGCGGTGCTGATCGCGATCGCCGTCCTGCTCCTCGGCCTCGTCGCGGACGGCTTCCTGGGGCGGGCCCCGGTGGCCTTCGGAGTCGCGGGCCTGCTCCTGTGGATCGGGCTGCTCCCCCTCGCCGGTCCCCCCGTCCTGGACTGGCCCTACAGCCTGGTGGCCCGGCTCGCGGGCATCCCGCTGGCCCTGGCGGGGGGCGTGGGCGTGCTGGTGGTCTGGGCGGTCCACCAGAATCACACCGAACGGGCGGGAGGGCGGAGCGCCCTCGTCGCCGTGGCCACCTTCGCCGGGGTCTATTTCCCGTTCCTGGGGTGGAGCGCCGGCCTGCCCGACGCGTACGGCACGGCCGTCCTGCTGGCCGTGATCCTGGGCGCCGCGGCGCCCGCGTGGCTGATCGCGAGACGGACCCTCCAGAAAAGGAAAGGCCCCGCCGGGTAGGCGGGGCCTTCCTCAGGCCTTCTCGGGCCTTTCTCGGGCCTTTCTCAGGCCTTCCTTGGGCGTTCGGCTACTTCACCGGCTCCAGGACGTCGAGCCCGACGAACGGGCGCAGCGCCTTGGGAACCACCACCGAGCCGTCCGCCTGCTGGTGGTTCTCCAGGATGGCGACGATCCAGCGGGTGGTGGCCAGGGTGCCGTTCAGGGTCGCGACGGCCTGCGGCTTGCCGTCCTCGTCGCGGTAGCGCACGCGCATGCGGCGGGCCTGGAACTGGGTGCAGTTCGACGTCGAGGTGACCTCGCGGTAGCGGCCCTGGCTCGGGATCCACGCCTCGCAGTCGAACTTGCGCGCCGCCGAGGTGCCGAGGTCGCCCGCGGCCGTGTCGATCACGCGGTACGGCAGCTCGACCTTGGCCAGCATCTCCTTCTCCCAGGCGAGCAGGCGCTGGTGCTCCTCGTCCGCTTCCTCCGGGCGGCAGTAGGAGAACATCTCGACCTTGTCGAACTGGTGGACCCGGATGATGCCCCGGGTGTCCTTGCCGTACGAGCCGGCCTCGCGGCGGAAGCACGACGACCAGCCGGCGTAGCGCAGTGGCAGCGAGCCGCGCTCGAGGATCTCGTCGCCGTGGTAGGCCGCCAGCGGCACCTCGGAGGTGCCGACCAGGTAGAGGTCGTCCTCGGGCAGGCGATAGATCTCCTTGTCGTGGGCGACGTGGAAACCGGTGCCCTGCATCGACTCGGGCCTGACCAGCACCGGAGTGATCATCGGGGTGAAGCCGGTCTCGATCGCCTGCTGCATCCCCATGTTGAGCAGGCCGAGCTGGAGCCGCGCGCCGACCCCGGTCAGGAAGAAGAACCGCGCGCCCGAGACCTTGGCGCCGCGCTCCATGTCGATGGCGCCGAGCATCTCGCCCAGCTCCAGGTGGTCGCGCGGGGTGAAGTCGAACGAGGGCTTCTCGCCGATCTCCTCCAGCACGACGTAGTCGTCCTCGCCGCCGGCCGGGGCCGCCACGTCCACGATGTTGGGGACGCCCTCGATCACCACGTCGAACTCGGCGGCCGCCTTCTCGGCGTCGGCCTCGGCGGCCTTCACCTGCGCGGCGAGGTTCTTGGCTCGGTCGAGCAGCGCCTGGCGCTCGTCTCCGGAGGCTTTGGACACCGACTTGCCGATGGACTTCTGCTCGGCGCGCAGCGACTCGAAGGCCGATAGCGCACTTCGACGGCGCTCGTCGAGGGAGAGCAGCGTGTCGACGACCGAGTCGTCCTCACCGCGGGCGCGCTGCGACGCCCGGAGCCGGTCCGGGTCCTCACGAAGGGTACGCAGGTCAATCACGAAACAAAGGCTACCGAGGTACGGCTACCATATGCGCCCCGATTATCCGATGCGGCGCGGCGTGACGCCGTGATGCCCGACGGCCCGCGCCGATCCGTCCAGGTGATCGGCGCGGGCCGTCCGGCAGGCGGGGCTCAGACCCGTCCGGAACGCATCCGGGTGAGCCAGCCGGCCGCCTCGCCGAAGTCGCCGTCGGAGGTGCCCGGCCTGATCTGCGTAACGACCCGGTCGGCCCGCGGATAGCTGCCGAGGAAGCGCAGATCGCTGCAGATCCGGTGCAGGCCGGAGAGCGCCTCGCCCACCCGGGCGTCGGCGACGTGCCCCTCGGCGTCGAAGTGGAAGAAATAGCTGCCGATGCCCTGGCCGGTCGGGCGGGACTCGATCCGGGTCAGGTTCACGCCGCGCACGGCGAACTCGTTCAGCATCTCCAGCAGCGCTCCGGCGTGGTCCTCCTTGAGGAAAGCCACCAGGGAGGTGCGGTCGGCACCCGTCGGCTCCGGGACGTGGCCGGGCGGGGCCACCCGGACGAACCTGGTCACCGTGTCGTTGCGGTCGCCGATGTTCGACGCCGCCTCCTCAAGGCCGTACACCTCGCCCGCGATCGCCGGGCTGATCGCCGCGTCGTACGGAGAATCGGGGTTGGCCACCTCCTGCGCGGCGGCGGCGGTCGAGGCGGCCGGGATGACGACGGCGCCGGGAAGCTCGCGCTCGATGAAGTTCCGGCACTGGGTGTGGGCGGCGGGATGCGTCGTGACCCGCTTGATCTGGCGCGGCTCGGTGCCCGGGCGGACGAGCAGCGAGAACTCGACCGGCAGCAGGTACTCCGCGACGATCAGCAGCGGCTGGCCCCACGCGAACTCGTCCAGCGTCTGGATGATGCCGCCTTCGAGCGAGTTCTCCAAGGGGACCACGGCGCCGTCGGCCTGCCCGGAGCGGACCGCGTCCAGCGCGGCTCCGACGTTCGCGCAGGGCAGGCGCTCGGCGTCGGGTGCGAGGCCGCGCGCGGCGGCCTCGGTGAAGGTGCCCTCCGGCCCCAGGTACGCGAGCTTTGGCATAGCACAAGGTTAGCTACCCGTCACAACTGCCCACACCGAGATTTCCGCTACGGGGCGATCCGGGCGCGGCGGCGGGGGAGCCAGGAGCCGAGCAGCCACACCAGAGCGAGCGCCCCGAGACCGAACCCGTTCTGCACGATCTTGCCGAGCACCGGGCTCAGGACGGGGATCTCCAGCGCCTTGAGGGACACCCCCCACCAGGGCACGGGGACCACGTAGAAGAGCCAGACGCCCCCGGCGACCAGCAGCCGGACCCGGTCGGTCCCGGCCCCCACGAGCGCCGCCAGCACGACGACCACCCAGGCGAGGTGGTGGATCCAGGCGACGGGGGAGAGCAGCACCGCCATCAGCCCGGTTAGCGCCACGGCCGTCATCGGGTCCCCGTCCAGGTACGCGCGGCGGGCCTGGCGGAAGCCGTACCAGCCGACGGCGGCGACGGCGACCAGCCACAGTGCGGAGGTGACCGAGTCGGGCAGGTAGAGACGGATCAGCATGCCCCGGATCGACTGGTTCGTGGTGGCCGCGTTCGCGCCCAGGCGGCCGGGGTCGAGCAGCGCGGAGAACCAGAAGTCCTTGGCGTCCGAAGGGATGACCAGGAACGGCATCACGGTGAGCAGCGCCGCGGTGAATACGGCCATGAAGAAGGCCCGCCCCTGCCCTTCATCCCGCATGTACGGCTTTCGCCACGAAAATCCCGTTATAGCGAGATAGATGAGGAAAACGCCGGGAGTGAGTTTTACCGCGGTGGCCAGCCCGATGAGCATCCCGCGCGGCCACCAGGGACGGCGGGCCACGCAGTCGAGCAGGCACAACGCCACAAGGAAGAGATCGACCTGGCCGAACCGCACCTGATCCCTGATCGGCATGAGGTAGAGGCAGGCCACCACCCCGACCGCGAACGCGAGCGGCACCGCCCAGCGCGCCGCCCGGCCGAGCCACGGCGCGGCGGCCGCCGCGCCGTCGTCCTCGGCTTCCGGCGGGGCCGCCCGTGGCGAGAGCGCGGGGCGGAAGCCGTACCGGACCGTCACCGCGAGGGTGGCGACGATGGCGATCGTCCACACCCATTGGGCGACCGGCCACGAGACGGCGGCGAGCGGCGCCGCCAGCATGGCCGCGATCGGCGGATAGGTGAACGGCAGCAACTGAGGAGCCGGCGTGATCACGTCATAGAGCGGGACGCCGAGCAGCAGGCTCTGCCCGCCCGTGCGGTAGACGTCAAGATCGACGAGGCGCTGGTCGGCGGGGTTCGTCAGCCAGTACGCGACGAGCGGGATCGCGGCGCCGACGACGATCAGCGCGGCCGCCGCCCAGGCCCACCAGGCCCGTTTCGCGATGATCGTCTCGCCTGTCCTCATGTCCAGGCAGGCTACCGTGGACTTTCGCCACGGTTTGCGAAGTAGCGTGACGGGGCCCGCCGGGTGCCCGTACGCCGAGGGCCGCGTACAGCAGGGGGCCGCGCGACAGCGCGAGCCGGCACGGTCGGGCCGCGCGCCGGCCGGGCCTTGAGCCAGGCGACGGTGGGATCAGACGAAGTGAGGAGAGCACGTGAGGCGATTCGGGATCGGCCTTTCCCGGTCACGACCGCATGGCCGCCCGTGGCTCGCGTTTTCCGCCGCGCCGGACGGCTCCGGCTCGGCGGCGCCCCCGCCGACGTCTGAGGTCCCGTACGGCTTCCCCCGTCGCTTCGTGGCCGTGGCGGTCACGCTTCTGCTGGGCCTGCTGCTCCTGGCCCTTCCCACCCCGGCCCACGCGGAAGAGGCACACGCCTCGGGAGCGACGCGTGCGCGGACGGCCCC
This sequence comes from Microtetraspora malaysiensis, assembly GCF_001528665.1. GTDB lineage: Bacteria > Actinomycetota > Actinomycetes > Streptosporangiales > Streptosporangiaceae > Microtetraspora_A > Microtetraspora_A malaysiensis. The sequence continues at coordinate 66,439 of NZ_BBYJ01000023.1, read as the reverse complement.
ACTCCACACCGCGACGGGCGAAGCCTCCGGAACCGGGCGGGCGGCACCCTCCGGGCGGGTGGTGGTCATCGGGGTGCCCGGGCTCCTGTGGAGCGACCTCGACCGGCGGCGTACGCCCAACCTGTGGCGGCTGACCGGCGAGGGCAGCTCGGCGTCGCTGTCCTCCCGCGTCATCCCACCCGGCGGCCGCAACGTGACCTGCCCCGTCAGCGGCTGGCTGACGGTCTCGGCGGGCCAGCGGGCCGGGACCGCGGGGAATGACTGCGCGGCCACGCCGGTCCCCCAGGCGGCCCCCGACGGCTCGGCGACGATCCCCGGCTGGAACGAGTTCGCCGCCTACCAGCGGACCCAGTCGTACGGCGGGCGGATCGGGCTGCTGGGGCAGACGATCGTCGCCGCGGGCGGGAAGGTCGCCGCCGTCGGTCCGGGCGCGGCCCTCGGCGCCGCCGACACATCCGGAAAAGTCCAGAAATATGCCGCCACGCTCAACGAGCTGCCCGACCTGGCCCCGTACACCGCCGTGTTCGCGGAGGCGGGCGAGATCGCCGAGGCCGCCGTCGCGCGACGCGCCGCGGGCCCCCCGGGCACAACGCCCTCCGATCTCACCGGCACCGCACGCGACTCGGCCGTCATCGCGGCCGACCAGACCGTCGGCGACATCCTCGGCCGCGTCCCTTCCGGCTCCGTCGTCCTCGTCGCCGGGCTCGCCGACTCGGGCATCGGCTCGCTCGACCCGCACCTGCACGTCGCCATCGCGGGCAGTGCCCCGCACGCCGCCGCCGGCACCTCTGCGACGACCGGCGCCTCGCCGTACGGACGCGGATACCTGACCGCGACCTCCACCCGGCAGGACGCCCTGGTCACGATCACCGACCTGACCGCGACCGTCCTGACGACGGCCGGACTCGACGTGCCGCAGGGAGTGGTGGGCCGGGCCTGGCAGCGTGGCGGCGACGCCCCCGAGGACACGGCCGAGGTCGTCGCGGAGCTGGCCGACGCCGACCTGGCCTCCCAGGTGCTCAGGGACGTCAGACAACCGTTCTTCGTCGCGCTCGTCGCCATCCAGGTGCTGTTCTACGGCCTCGCCGCCTTCGTGATCAGGCGGCGCCGGCGGATGCTGACCACCACCCAGGTGGTGGCCGTGGTCAGCGGCGCGATCCCGATCTCGACGTTCCTGGCGCAGCTCGTGCCGTGGTGGCACATGGCGTACCCCATGCCCGCCCTGATCGCGACGATCCTCGGGTTCGCCGGGGTCATCGCGGCACTCGCGTTCGCCGGGCCGTGGCGCGAGCACGTGGCCGGCCCGCTGACGGTGGTCGCCGCGGTCAGCTCGCTCGCGCTCCTCGCCGACGTCATGACGGGCTCGACGCTTCAGGTGAACGCGGTCACCGGATACGAGCCGGTGACCGGCGGCCGCTTCTACGGCTTCGGCAACATGCCCTTCGCGATCTTCGCGACGGGCACGATCCTGGCCCTCGCCGGGCTCGCCCACGTCGTCAAGCCACGGTTCCTCCTGCTCGCCTACGGGGTGCTCGCGATCGTGGCGGACGGCTGGCCGAGCTGGGGGGCCGACTTCGGCGGCGTACCCGCGTTCGTCGTCGGGTTCGCCGTCTTCGCGCTCATGCTGTACGGCCTGCGGGTGTCGTTCGTCCGGCTGGTCGCCATCGGCGCGGCGGGAGCCGTGCTGATCGCGGCCATCGCGCTGTTCGACTGGCTCCGCCCGGCGGACCGGCGGACGCATCTGGGCGCGTTCGTCCAGCAGGTCGCCGACGGCGAGGGCCCCGAGGTCGTGGGCCGCAAGTTCGGAGCGATGCTCAACACGCTCGGCAACACCGAGCTGACCGTGCTCTCGGTTGTCGCGATCGCGTTCCTGTTCCTGGTGCTGGCCCGCCCGTCGCGCTGGGGCGCCCCGGCGCTCACCCTCGCCTACAGCAGGGCCCCGGCGCTGCGGGCGGGGCTGTTCGGCGCGCTGGCCGCCACCATGACCGGCTTCCTGATCAACGACTCGGGGATCGCGATCCCGGCCATGGCGCTCACTGTTGCGGTGCCGCTCACGCTCGCCGCGTCCGTGCGCGCGCTCCAGCTCGCGCCGCCCACCACACCAGGGCGACCGTCAGCGCCAGCAGCAGCCACGGCACCACCTGCGTCCTGACGACCGTCACCAGCCAGCTCAGGTCGGGCGGCTGGTCGAGCTGCCTGGCCGGCAGATAGGCCGTCGACAGCAGGGCCATCCGTCCCACCACGAACCAGTCCAGCGTCGACGCCGGGACCATCGCCAGCAGCGCGAGCGCGAGCCCGTCGTACCACGGCAGCGCGTACGGCGTGGCGAACAGCCAGGCCACCACGACGGCCAGCGCCACCAGGCGAGCCTCGCCCGCGCCGCTCTCCGGCACACCCGGGGGAGACCCGACCCGGCCCGCCGCACCGGCACGCAGCAGCAGCCAGGAGAGCACGACCATGAGGAGCAGCGACCCGGTCTGGATCCAGGCGCGGTAGGCGCCGTCGTCGAACACGGCCTGGAGCGCCCGCTGCACCAGCTTCCAGGGAGTGGCGAACGACACCGACTTGCTCGCGTTCAGCACCTGGTCGAGCGCGTGCGGCCCGGCCAGCCAGTACGCCACCGCCACGGTCAGGATGGCCGAGCCCGCGATCAGCAGCAGCCGGCGCGGATCGCGCCGATGTCGCCAGGCGGGCCCGAGCGCGACCAGGCCGACGGTCACCTTGACCGCGATGCCGAGCCCGAGGAGCACCCCCGACTCCACGACCAGGGCGGCGACCACGAAGGCCACGGCCAGCGTGTCCACGTGCATCCCCGCGGCCAGCTGGTAGACGACGAGCGGGTTCACCGCCCACAGCAGCGCGGCGCGGCGCTGCCGCCTGGGGTCGCCGCGGGTGACCCGGTGCAGCAGCAGCGCGGTGGCGACGAACGCGGCGGCGTTGACCAGGGTCAGCACGAAGACCGTCAGCCGCACCGAATCGCCGCCGACCCAGCTGGCGAGGGCCTGCACCCCCGTCGCCACCGGGCCGTAGACACTCGGCGTGTTGCGCCACTCCTCCACCGCCCCGGCCACCGGGTCGTGCGGCACCGCCGACGGCACGGTGACGTACGGATCGAGGCCGAGGACGGCGATCCGCCCGTAGGCGGCGTAGTTCAGGTGGTCGGCCGACCCGACCGGCGGTAGGAACGCCAGCACGCCCGCCGCCAGGCACCCGGCCGCGACCAGCAGGCGGGTGCGGCGGACATCGGGAGCGGCGTGGCGGCGAAGGCCGTAGAGCCCGGCGACGAGCCCGATCGCGCCGCCCACGACGGCGACCGCCGCGAGCGCCACGACGAGATGCCCGTCGGGCCGCAGGTCAAGGGAGTACGGCGGCTGCCCGCCGGGGCCCGGAAGCGGCGGGACCATCGCCGAGGGGCCGAGAGCGGCGATGACGATCGTCAGCAGGATCGCCCCGGCGACGAAGGCCGGCGCGATCAGCGTGGCGGACCACCGCGCGCTCTCCCGATTCACCCCCGAATTTCATCACAGCCGAGGCACGTTCCCGTAGAGGCTGTGGACAACCGGGCCGACTCCGATCGGAGCCGATCACGGCTGGTCAGCCCGGAGACGCGTCCGCGGGCTCCGGCCTCCGATCCGATCCGATCCGGGGCCGGTCAGCTCCGGATGGTCCGGAGGATGGCGTCGGTTCCCTTCATGACGGCCGGTTCTCTGGCGGCCAGGGCCCAGCCGACGTCTCTGAGCTGCTTGGCCCGGTGAAGCTGGGACCTCCAGTCGTCGCCGGTGGCCCGGTGCGCCATCTCGACCTCGACCTCCTGCACCCGGAACCCCTTGCGGATCAGGTCGATCGTCAGTCCGGTCTCCACGCCGAACCCGCGGGCGAGCGGAAGCGCCGCGTCGAACGCGGCCCGGGTCAGGCAGCGCTGGCCGTTGAGCGGCTGGGTCGCGTCGAAACCGGTGGCCCGCTTGATGCCGTCGCGGGCCAGCCGTACCACGATGCCGTGGCCGCCGAGCTTCACCCTGGTGGCGAAGACGGCGATGGTCATGTCGGCCGTCCCGGCACGGACGGGCGCGATGAGGGGAGCGGCCTGCTGGGCGGTCTCGCCCAGGTCGGCGTCCAGGAACAGCAGGTGCCGAGGCGTCTCCTCGTCCAGGAGGCGCACGGCCTCGGCCCCGCTCTCCATGGCCGAGGCCTTGCCGGCGTTCCGGCTGTGCCGTACGACACGGGCCCCGGCGGCCCTGGCCACCCGGCCGGTCTCGTCGGTCGAGCCGTCGTCGACGACGACGACGAGGTCGACCCCCGGAAGCCGCATCGCCGCGGCGACCGTGGCTCCGATCCGATCGGCCTCATCCTTGGCCGGGATGATGACCGCGGTGTCCGCAGGCCGCTCCACCAGGTCACTCATAGAAATTCGGCCACCTCCGCAGGGACGCTCTCATGGACGGTGAAGACCGAGTCCAGGCCGGTGACCTGGAGGATCTTCCGTACGGCGGGGCGAGGTGAGGCCACCTCGAGGATGCCGCCGCGCTCGCGCAGCCGCTTGAGAGCGGAGAGCAACACGTTCATGCCGGTGGAGTCACAGAACTCCACTCCCGACATGTCGATCACCACTCGCTCCGGCCCGGTCTCCAGCAGGCGGGTGAATTCCGCCTGTAGGCGAGGCGCGGTATATAGGTCGATTTCGCCGACAATAGCCATAATGGCCTGGCCAGCATGGGTTTGCGTCGCGACTTTGAGCTCCACAGCGCGCACACTAGCGCCGTACCGGCCTGGGGTCACGTTCCCCCAGGCTAACCGAAGAGTCGTCCGCGCTTTGTCCCCGATTCCGCCCTCACAGAAACGCGCGGTGCGGGAAGCTTGACGGAAAGCGACACCCGGCTTGGGGCGAAGGGACGAGTGTGTCAGGCGCAGCAGGCATGGAACCCCCCGAGGATCCGCAGCGACGGCTGCTGCGCGAGCGGCTGGAGGCCATCCAGATCCGCACCGAGAAGGCGACCTCGTGGCGCGACGGCACCGGACACCTCCAGGCGCTCATCAACCGCGAGGGGTACGTCCCGGTCACGGCGCGGCTGGCCGGGGAGGACCTCGAATTCCTCGCCGCCGCGCGCGAGGAGCTGCTGAGCCTGTCCGAGCTGGGCATCCGGCTGATCGACCTCCACCAGCCGAGGGACGCGGGCGGCATCACCAGCGACACCGCCAACCCCATCCTGCGCTGCCGCAGTTGCATGTGGCGGTGGCCCTGCCCGACATTTCGCGCGATGTACGACGCGTTCTCCTGATCGGCCCCTGACCGGCTCCTGGCCGACTCCCAGGCTCAGCCGACGGGCTCGTACCGGTAGCCCACGCCCCACACGGTGACGATGCGCCGCGGCTCGGCGGGGTCGGTCTCGACCTTCTCCCTCAGCCTGCGCACATGCACGGTGACGGTCGAGGAGTCGCCGAAGGACCAGCCCCACACCTGGTTGAGCAGCGCGCTCCTGCTGAACACCTGACGGGGGTTGCGCAGCAGGTGGGCGAGCAGGTCGAACTCCCGCGCGGTCAGGTCGACCTCCCTGCCCGCGAGCCGTACCTCATGGGTGCCGACGTCGAGGACGAGGTCGCCGTCGGCGAGCACGCCGGCGCCCAGGGGCGCCACCGCCCCGGTACGGCGCAGCACGGCCTGCACCCGCAGCGCGAGCTCCCGGGGGCTGAACGGCTTCGTCACGTAGTCGTCGGCGCCGGTCTCCAGACCGACCACGCGGTCGATCTCGGCGCCGAGAGTGGTGAGCATGATCACCGGAGTCGGGCCGCGTCCGTGCTCGCGGTCGTGCTCGCGGAGCCGTCCGCAGAGCCGCAGGCCATCCGCCCCGGACAGGGCGAGGTCGAGGACGAGCAGGTCGGGCGGGTCCGCGAGCGCCCGCTCCAGCGCCTCGGCGCCGTCGCCCGCGCACTCCACGACGTGTCCGTCGCGTTCCAGGAAGCGGGCGACGACCTCGGCCACCATCGGGTCGTCGTCGACCACCAGGATGCGGGCGGTTCTTCCGGTCACGCGCCCATTCTCACGGTCGCCGGGCCGGCGTCAGTCGTGATTCACGTGAAACGTCCAGATCTTCGCGGCGGCGGGCGGCAACGCGTACCTTGTGGCTATGGCCCGTACCGTACTGACCGTCCTGGCTGTCGTTCTCGCCATCTGGCTGGTCTTCGCGTTCATCATCCCGGCGCTGTTCGCCACGCTGAAGTTCCTGCTCATGTTCGCGATCATCGCCTTCCTCGTGGTGGCGGCGATCACGCTCATGGGGAAGATGTCCCGCTGAGTCATCCTCGCAGGGCGTGAATTTCGGGCTCTCGCTCCTGGCCGTTTCGGACAGGCTGCGGCAGCGCGAGGATCGCCCATACGGTGGTCGTCTCGCCCTCGTGGCGCACGCCCCACTGCTCGGCGAGGTATTCGACGATCCCGAGGCCGCGGCCGCCCAGCGACGAGAGCGTGGGGCGGCCCGCGCGCGGTTCGGTGGTCGCTCCCCCGTCGCTCACCGCGAGCTCCAGCCGGCCTTCCGAGCACGTCCAGGCGAGCCTGAGCTGCCCCGATGGCAAAGGGTGAGCGTGCCGCAACGCATTGCTCAGCAGCTCGCTCACGACCAGGACGGCATCATCCACGGTCGTACTGAAGAGCCCCGAAGCGAGCAGATCCGAGCTGAGACGCCGACGCGCGGTGGCGACGCTCGCCAGCGCGTAGGGCAACATCACGACGCTCGACGGACTCACTTTCCCCCTCCCCCAAGGAGACAACACACCCCAGTAGGACCGAAATGCCCCATTCGGGGGCCCAAGAAACCGCACCTTTCATCACAGGTTGCACACATCAGATCATGTGATGCTCACCTCGCGACACGGCGGCCGCCTCGTTGAGGACGAAACGCATCCGGGTGCCACCGCCCGGCCGCGAGTGGGCGGTCACGTCGCCGCCCTGCGCGCGGGCCAGGTTGCGCGCGATGTAGAGCCCGAGTCCCACACCGCCGAATCGGCGCCGGTTGCCGCTGTCGGCCTGCACGAACCGTTCGAAGATCCGCTCCCGGTCCGCGGGGGCGATGCCCACCCCCTCGTCGTCGATCACGAGGACGACCCGGCCCTCCTCCGCCCACGCCTCGACCCGGATCAGGCCGCCGTCCGGGGAGTACTTGAACGCGTTCTCCAGGAGCTGCCCGAGGAGGATGTCGGTGGCCAGCGAGTCGCCGTGGACTTTGGGCAGATCGTCCGGGATGCCCACCTCGACGCGGTGCCGGTCGGACAGCACCGGCAGGCCGAGGGTGGCCGCGCGGACCCGCTCGCCCAGGTCGAACGTCTCGATCCTGATCCGCAACTCGTCCGCCCCGGTGCGCGCGCCGAGCAGCAGGTGGTCCACGAGCCGGCCCAGCATCCTGGCCCGCTCGGCGATGGTGTGGACGGCCGAACGGCGCTCCGCGTCGGACAGGTTGTCCCAGCGGGCGTCGAGCGTGCTGGCGAAGCCGTGCACGATCGTGATCGGCGTGCGCAGCTCGTGGCTGGTGGTGGCGAGGAACAGGTCCTTGGCCTCCTCCAGCTCCTTGGCCCTGGTCACGTCGCGGAAGTCGGCCACGACCTCGCCCGTCTCCGGGATCGTGGCGCACAGCACGTCCAGCCAGCGTCCGGAATCGAGCTGGATGGTGAGTTTCTCGCCCGGCTCGGGCAGCGGGAACGGCGGCGGCCCGCCGATCACCCGCTCGGCCGGGAAGCCGGTCAGCTCGGCCGCCGCCGGGTTCCACTGGGTCACCCGGCCGGCCTCGTCGAGCACGCCGATGCCGTCCGCGCTCGCGTCGAAGACGGCCCGCTCGTGCGCGCGCTGCCGTACCGCCTCCTGGTAGGCCTGGGCGTTGCCGACCGCGATGCCCGCGTGGCCGGCGAGCAGCTCAAGCAGCTCCAGCTCGACGTGCCCGGCCTTGCCCTTCGCGAACAGCGCGTACAGCGCGCCGTACGGCCGTCCGCCGACGGCGGCGATGCCGACCGCGACGGTGTGCAGCCCGGGAAGCCGGGCCCAGACGAGGTCCTCCAGGCCGGCGGGGTTGGTCTCAAGCAGGACCGTCTTCCCGGTGCGCAGCAGCTTGCCGACCAGGCTGGTGTGCAGGTCGGCGGTGACGCCGCGCAGCTCGGACGGGATGTGGTGGCCGCTGACGAGCCGCAGCCGCTCACCCTCGATCAGCACGAAGCCGCCGGCGTCCGCGCCGGTGAGCTCGGTGAGGCTGCCCGCGATCCGGTCGAGCACGACCGGCAGGTCGAGCGCGGCGTTGATGTCGGCGACGACGTCGGTCAGCCGCCGGACCAGCCGGGCCCGGCGCGCCGCCCGCGCCGCCTCGTCGTCCTCGGCGAGGTGGTAGACGCTGACGTATCCGAGCAGCGTCCCGCTGTCGCTCCGCAGCGCGTTGGTGTCGGCGCGGACCTCCAGGAGGCGGCCGTCGCGATGGAAGCGCCTGGTCCGCAGCGACACCTGGCCGCCGGTGCGCACGCGTTCCATGACGGCGTTGTGCTCGGCCATCAGCTCGGCCGGGACGATCGGTGCCCGCCGGCCCATGAGCTCCTCCGCCGTCCAGCCGAACAGCCGCTCCGCCGCGGGGTTCCATCCGAGGACGGAGAGATCACGGTCCAGGGCCACGATGGCGTCGGGGGAGCTGGCGACGGCAGCCCGCGCTATGCCGTCCTCGTAGTCGCTCCTGTCCTCACCCACTCCCCCATGGTGCCCCCTTTCCCTCTCTGATCTTGAGGTTTTGCATCCGATACGCTTCGCATACGCACTGAGAGGAAGTGGGGCGCATGTCCACAGCCGACCTCGAAGCCCTGCTGCGAGTGACCGCGCGGGGATACGTGGGGGAGTCCCCGCCCGAGGTCGCCTTCGGCACCGTGGACGCCCCGGTGGGCCGCCTCACGCTCGCCGCCACCGGGCGCGGCGTCCTGGCGTGCAGCTACGAGGACGAGCACGCCGTCTACGGCCGCATCCACCGGGACGTCAGCTCGTTCATCGGCCCTGATCCGCGCCGTCTCGATCCGGTGCGCCGGGAGCTCGACGCGTACTTCGAGGGACGGCTGCGGACCTTCTCCTCGCCCGTGGACCCCCAGCTCGTCTCCGCGTTCGGGCGGACCGTCGTCCAGATGATGGCCGCCGTGCCGTACGGACAGGTCACGACTTATCAGAACATCGCGGAACGGATCGGGCGGCCGCAGGCGCTCCGCGCGATCGCCAACGCGCTCGGCGCGAACCCGGTGTGCCTGCTCTTCCCCTGCCACCGCGCGATCGAGGCGCCCGGCGTGCTCGGCGGGTACGCCGGAGGCCCCGCGGCGAAGGAGGAACTGCTCCGCCTGGAGGGCGCCCTCGCCTGACCTGGGAATGTGTTTGCGAGTTGCAGGGATTTGTCCCGCTTTGTCGCGGAAATTGTCACGGACAGGCGGGACCCCACGGGCACGCTCGACGCGGGACGGCACAAGCCGTTCCGGTTTTTCATGGCACCCGGGAAATGGTCGAAACCACCGCCTGAAATCACGTGACCGGAAGGTGTACGGCATGGCGAATGTGGACACCGCGCGGAATACCCGCCAGGCGGAAAAGTCGGTTCCCTCCACGGCCGAGCAGGCGAGCACCGGGAAAATGCCAGCATCATCCAGGACGACGGGCGAATTCCGCCCCCTGGAAATGGAGGCGCGGCTGCGGGACACCCTGGAGATCGGCGGCCTGTGGACCCGCGACGCGAAGGCACCCACCTACGAGGAACTACGACCCTACGGACCGCGGGAAACCTCCGGATTCCCCGTATACAAGGACCTGGAACAGCGGCTGCTGAACGCCGCCGAGCACCCCGACCCGGAAATCGCGCACGTCATGGCCACGTGCGCGGCCTACGCCTATTCCGGACCCGAGACGGTCTCGATGATCATGGCGAGAATGGGCCTCGAAGACAACCAGTGCCGGATGATCCAGGCGTCCGTGGACGCCATGGGGATTCAATCGACCGCTTTTCTCATCCAGAGCAAGAGCGGCCGGGTCGCCATTCTCTGTTACCGGGGCGCCGAACCGTCCGACTTCGCCCACCGGCTGACCTCGACGGACCGCGAGCCCGAGCGGATCGCGTACCGGGCCTGCCATCCGTCGGCCACCGTCCACGCGGGCATCTACCGCAACGTACGGGCGACCAGGTACGAGGTCATGAACGCCCTGCGGAACGCCTCCGACCGCCACTCGGTGCGCGCCTCGCTGCCGAACGGCTCCCCGGGGATCGACCTCGGGCGTGTGGACGGGCGGCTTGAGGCCCTCTACATCACCGGGCACGGCCACGGCGGGGCGATGGCCGCGCTCATGGGCGTGATGATCCGGCGGGAGCGGAAGTACCGGGAGGCGCTCGGCGACCACCTGCGCGCCGTCTACACGTTCGGTCAGCCCATGATCGGCGACAGGCGGTTCGCCGAGGCGTGCGACCGCGACGACTTCCTCCGCGAGAACGTCGTCCGCTACATCTACGACCGGGACGTCGTTCCGCACCTTCCGCCCGCGGCCTCGGGGCCCTTCCGGCACTTCGGCCGGGAGTACCGCTACGAGATCCCGCATCTCCGCAACGTCATGGCGGGCGCGCTCGGCCGTCCCGAGGCGCACCTGCCGGGCCGGGCCGGCGTGTGGCGCATCGCCGGGCACCATGCCGGGCAGTTGCCGCACCTGCTGGGGGTCGCGATCACCGCGCCGGCGTTCGTGGCCCGCGTGGTCCCGATGGCCCGGTCGCTCCCCGCCGTCCACTCGATCGACGACCACCTGCCGCATCACTACGTCTCGGCTCTCACCCCGCCCGGGGTGCAGAACGAGTTCGGCGACTGATCGAACGTGCCGGGGCTCCGGGCGGGGTGGCGCCCGGAGCCCCGGCCGGCGTTCACCGGCCGTGCCGTACGGACCGGGCGGCGGCCAGGCGGGCGAGCAGGCCGGTCGCGAGCATCGTCAGGGCCGACACCAGGAACGCGGCCAGCGCGGCGTTCATCCACGGCTGGTGGCCGAACCCGATCGCGTCCCGGACCCGCGCCCACACGCCGTCCCACCACGGGACGGTCGGGGTGACCGTGACGATCCAGTACGCGGCGAAGCCGAGGACCCACGGGGGCAGGGTCAGCCAGCGCAGCGGCGCGTCCTTGGCCATGTTCCACCGGGCCGCCCCGCCGAGCAGGAAGTAGTCCACGGCGAGTACGGCGAACATCGGGACGAACACCGCGCCGATCACACTGAGGAACGCGCCGTACGAGTTCACGTCGGCGAAGAGGGCGATGGCGATGGTCAGGACGCCGATCGACACCGAGATGATCCGCCGGTCCACCCGGGGCGCGAAGTTCTGGATCGAGACGGACGTGGAGTAGACGTTGGCGAACGACTGATCCACCTCGCGCAGCACCAGCATGCCGAAGAAGAGCGCGCCGAGCGGCGCCGCGACGAACGGCTCCCAGACCTTGTCGGCGTCGTTCCCGACCAGGGCCAGGGCCGCGATGCCGAGCGCCAGGCAGGCCACCTGGGCCACGGTGTAGCCGCCGACGATGCCCGTGAAGGCGCCCGAGCTCGACCGCGAGTGCCGGGCGTAGTCGGCCGCGACCGGCACCCACGAGACCGACAGCGCGATCACGTAGTCCACGGCGGGCGCGAACGCGTCCCACGACCCCGCGTCCAGCGACGGCCCGCGGCTGAACAGCGCGACCGACAGCCACACCATCGAGACGATCACGCCGACCGTGACGTACCGCCTGAGCAGCCGGAGCGCGCCGAGAGGACGGATCGTCAGCGCGATGGTCAGTGCCCCGGCCACCACCACCCAGACCTCGTACGGCACCGCGTCGCCGAAGATCGCCTCAGCGCCGGTGGCGACCACCCAGAGCTCGAACGCCCCCCATCCGAGAAGCTGGACGATGTTGAGCACGGTCGGCGCGTATGACAGCCGCGCGCCGAACAGCCCCCTGAGCAGCACCATCGCGGGCTGCCCGGTGCGCGCCCCGGGGATGGCGGCGAGCCCGACCATGGCGGTGCCGATCAGGCTGCCGACGACCGCCGCCAGGATGGCCCCGGTGAAGGTCAGCGGCTTGCCGCCCAGCGGGTCGAGGAGGAACAGCGCCCCCGAGAAGCCGAGAAGGCTGACGCCGAGATTGGCCCAGAAGGCGCCCTGGTCGAGCACTCCGAGGGTTTTCGGAGCCTCCTCCTCAAGGGTGAGGGGGGCTTCCACATCGTCGAAGACGGCAGGCGCCATCACACGCTCCCTACGCCGGCATTATCCGGACAGGTTCATGCGGTCGGCGGCGCGCCTCGTCAAGGAGCCGCCCTCTCAGCCCGGTTACGCCCGAGCTCCCGCGCTATCGAGTTGTCGCCCCGGATTATGACATTGATGGGCGAAATGTCCAATGCCCGCGCGAGCACCATCAATCATCGCGGCGCCCAACCATCACGCTCGGGGCGCGGCGGTGAAGTAGCCGAGGAACGCCCGGAGCGAGGAACGAGCGGCTCCGCGAGGGGCGCGGCGGTGTCCGGACTGAGGAGCGACTCCGCGAGGGGCGCGGCGGTGTCCGGACTGAGGAGCGACCCCGCGAGGGGCGCGGCGGTGTCTGGACTGAGGAGCGAGTGGGGAGCGAGGGACGAGCGACCCCGAGTGACGAGGGAAGACATCGACTGAAGGCGCCCCGAGCCGCGCGAGCGAAGCGAGCGCAAATAGACACAGTGACGAGGGAAGACATCGACTGAACGCGCCCCGAGCCCGCCGCGCCGGAGGCGCGGCAATTAAACACAGCTCAGGCCACGAACGGCGTTCCCCCGTCGTCGTTCACCATGGGGAGGCCGGCGGTGGCCCACGACTGCATGCCGCCGTCCACGTTGATCGCCTCGCGTCCGATGTGGTTGAGCCAGGCTGCCGCGTGGGCGGAGCGACCACCGAGCCGGCAGATCACATAGATCGTACCGTCCGGCAGCTCGCCGACTCGGCCCTGCAACTCACCAAGGGGGATGTGACACGCGTTCGGCGCGTGCCCGGCCCGCCATTCGTCCGGCTCGCGAACGTCGAGCAGGTACGCCCCGTCCGGCAGGGATTTCACGTCGATCTCAGGGAACGTCATACTGTCCATTTTTCCAGCTGTGCCGCGTTGAAGGGCACGCTCCGCCATCCGGGAGCTCCCGGATGAATCCGGGCGCGACGTGCGAGCTCGCCAGGACGGCACGAGCGCACGCGGTCAGAAGAACGACGGGACCCGGGCGCCGACGCCTGTCCGGGCGCGGCGGCCGAAGGCGCGCCACACCCATACCTGGGCCGCGACCATGACCGGCACGCAGGGCAGGAGCACCAGCGTGAGCACGCCCAGCGTGCTCGACGGGGCGACATGGTCGAGCAGCCACGGGGCGGCGACGACCAGCGGCACCGCCACCGGCACCGCCGCCAGGGCCGCGGAGCCGAGCAGCGCCCAGCCGGTACGGCCCGGCCCGCCCGCCCGCCACGCGGCGAACCTGCGCCCGTGGATCGCGAACACCCCGACGACCACCGCCGCGTAGCCCACCCCGAGTGGGGTGAGCACCGGACCGCCCTGGACGAGGGCGGCCAGGGCCAGCCCCCAGGTGAGGGCCAGCCCGTACGAGCCGACGCAGAGGGCGCCGTCCCAGAACGCCCGCCAGGCCCGGCCGTCGAGCCTGCGCCGGAACCACAGCCCGGCGTCGCGGATCACCCAGGACACGAGCAGCCCGACGACCAGGGGGTACAGGGCGAACAGCGTCTCGCCCTCCAGGTGGGGGAACGCGCCGAACAGCACGCCCGCCACCGCGACCAGCCACACCTCACCGGCCAGAACGAACGGCGCCATGCCCGCCACCAGCCGGTCCCGTTCCTCCCTGGTACGGCCCAGCACGGGCAGCAACATCCCGATCCCGATGTCGAAGCCCTCCAGGGCGAAATAGCCGATCAGCAGCAGCGCGAACACGCCGAGCCAGAGGATGTCCATCGTGCTCTCCTAGAAAGGCGGCCTAGGGGGCGGGGGCTAAAGGGTCAGCGCGGGGGCTAAAGGGTCAGCGCGGGGGCGGACGCGGCGGGGTCGGGCCGCCCGGGGTCGCCGAGGGTCGCCGCGGCCGGGCCGCGCCGTACCGTGCGGGCGATGAGCACGTAGTCGATCACGGCGAGCAGGCCGAGCACGGCGGTGAAGGCGACGAAGGACGCGGTGATCATGCCGGGGGTGAGCCCGGGGGACATGGCGTCCTTCACGGTCAGCCGGCCGTACACGATCCACGGCTGGCGGCCGATCTCGCGGACCAGCCAGCCGAGGATCGCCGCGATGAACGGCATCGGGGTCATGAGCATGAGCAGCGGGTGGATCCACCGCCAGCGGGCCAGCCAGTCGCGGAAGAGCAGCGGGGTCAGGACGAACAGCACACCGAACACGGCCAGCTCGCCGATGAGGATCATGAAGCCCAGCGACGTTCCGACGACCACGTTCCCGTCGAACTTGCCTGGCTGGACCTGCCCGACCGGGCCGAACTGGGCGAAACCGAAGCCCACCGCGACCAGGGTGCCGACGAGCGCCCCCACTACGCCGACGCGCAGCGAGCGGACGAAGAACTCCCTCTCGCGGGTGCGGCGGAAGAGCTGGTACGCGCTGGCCCCGATGATGACGGAGCTGCCGGTGAACAGCCCCGCGCCGAGCACGTGGGGCAGCGCGAACACCAGCGTGGGGTTGGTGAGCAGCGCGCCGAAGTCGGTCAGCACGAGGTGGTCGCCGCGCACTTCGGCCCCCGCCGGGTTCTGCAGGAACGAGTTCGCGACCAAGACCCAGAACGCGGACGCGTACGCCGTCAGGGTGACCAGCCAGATGCAGGCCAGGTGGAGCCATCGGGGCAGTCGGCCCCAGCCGAAGATCCACAGGCCGAGGAAGGTGGACTCCAGGAAGAAGGCCCCCATCGTCTCGACCGCGAGCGGCGCGCCGAAGACGTCTCCCGCGTACCGGGAGAGCCCGCTCCAGCTCAGCCCGAACTGGAACTCCATCACCAGGCCGGTGAAGACGCCCAGCGCGTAGTTGATCACGTAGATCTGACCCCAGAAGCGGGCCATCCGCTCGAAGACCGGCTTTCCGGTGATGACATGCCGCGTCTGGATGATCGCAACAAGGGGGGCCAGGCCCAGAGTGAGCACGACGAACAGGAAGTGCAGGACCCCCGTCACCGCGAACTGCGCTCGTGCCAGATCGAGCACATTCATGTTCTCACTCCCCTTGTTATGCCTTCCTACATATAGAGAGCCTACATGTAGGATGACAAGAACGACACAGGGATTAGGGTGAGGCCGTGAACACCAACGCGCTCCATGGGCACATGGACGCTCTGCTGCTCTCCGTGCTCGAACACGAGCCCCTGCACGGGTACGCGATCATCGAGGCACTCCAGGACCGCAGCGGTGGAGCGCTCTCCGTCCCGACCGGCACCGTCTATCCCGCGCTGCGGAGGCTGGAGCGCGCCGGCTACCTCGCCGGCGAGTGGGCGACCGTCGGCGGGCGCAAACGCCGCACATACCGGCTCACCGGCACGGGCCGTACGGCTCTCGCGGACGAACGGTCGGCCTGGCGCGAGTTCACCGCCGCGATCGGCAGCGTCCTGGAGCCGCGCACCCGGTGACCGGCCGGGCCCCGCACCCGCTGACCGGCCGGGCCCCGATCAGGCGGCCGAGCGCGGCGTGAAGATCAGGCAGCGGGTCGCGCTGGAGAGCTGCCACAGCATGAACGCCCAACTGAGCAGCGTCGCCACGACGCCGGGCGGGTACGACGAGAAGCCGTCGAACGACGCCGACATGGACAGCAGGAGGGACAGCGCGCCCACCAGGGGCACCTCCACCCAGACGAGGACGCCCAGCGCGCGGGTCACCAGCCAGGGCCGGGCGAGCCTGCGCCGCGCCGGCCCGAAGGCGAGGAGCGCCACCGCGGCCAGCACGCCGACGGCGAGCTGGGTGTAGTCGACGATCCGGGACACTGGACGGAACCAGCCCGGCCACCGGGCCATCTCCGTTACCGGATCCACCGGGAAGATCCGCCAGATCATGCTCCACATGAGCGCGGTGAAGGGAACGCAGAGGAACAGCAGCAGCGCCGTCCGGCGTCCCTGCCCGACCGCGAGTTCCTCCTGGTACGCGGGGGCGATCTGGGCGATCGGGCCGAACTCCTCGACCGCCAGCCGCTCGGCGTCCGGCCGGAGCAGGCCGTCCGCCTCCAGCGCCTCGGTGGCGTCGACCAGGCCGTCGCGCGCCTCGGCGAGCAGGTCGCGCTTGGCCCGCAGGGGCCCGCGCAGGGAACGGCCCAGCCCGGTCACGTAGTCGTCGATGACACTCGTGCTCGCCATTCCGTCCCCAGTCGGTGTGCCCCGCGTGGTGTGCCCATGGTGTGTCCCGCACCCGCGCGCCGGTCGCGGGGCGCCTCCATCTTTACCCGGGACGGCGCCGCGGCAATCAGGGAGAACCCTGACCCGCTCCCCGACTTCTCCGCGCCCGACGGCCCCGCGTCGCTATTTCAGCAGCTTGGACAGGCGGCGGTCGGCGAGCGGCTTGCCGCCGGTCTGGCAGGTCGGGCAGTACTGCAGGGAGGAGTCGGCGAACGACACCTCTCTGATCGTGTCGCCGCACACCTCGCACTTCTCGCCGGCGCGCCCGTGCACGCGCAGACCCGACTTCTTCTCCGCCTTGAGGTCCTTCGCGGCCAGCCCCCTGGCCCTCTCGACGGCGTCGCGCAGCGTGGTCACGATCGCTTCGTGCAGCTCGGCGACCTGCGCCTCCGTCAGCGTTCCCGCGATCTTGAACGGCGACATCCGGGCCACGTGCAGCACCTCGTCGGAGTACGCGTTGCCGATGCCCGCGATCACCTTCTGGTCGCGGAGCAGACCCTTGATCTGCGTGCGGCTGCCGGCCAGGATCGCCCCGAGCGCCTCGGGCGTGAAGTCGGCGGCCAGTGGGTCGGGCCCCAGGCTCGCGATCCCGGGGATGTCGCCGGGATCGCGCACCACGTAGACCGCGAGCCGCTTCTGCGTGCCCGCCTCGGTGAGCTCGAACCCGGGGGCCCTGCCGTCGCCGTCGGGGGCGAGCCGCACCCGGACCGCGAGCGGGCCCTTGCCCGGGCGGACCGGCTTCGCGCCCGTGAGGTCGTCCCTCCAGCGCAGCCATCCGCCGCGGGCGAGGTGCGTGACGAGATGCGTGCCGTCGCAGTCGAGGTCGAGGAACTTGCCGTGCCGGGCGACCCCGGTCACGGTCAGCCCGCCCAGCGCGGTGACCGGCGGGTCGACGGTCTTCAACGCCTGGAAGGCGACCACGTCCACAGCGGCGATCACACGGCCCACGGCGCGCTCGCGGAGGAACTCGGCGAGCGCCTCCACCTCGGGAAGCTCCGGCATGCCCTCACATTAGCTGCCGCCCCCGGGCGTCACCCACCATCTGTCCACAGGCTGTGGACAGGCGTCACGGCACGTCCCAGAAGGCCAGCTCGTGCCGCATCCCCTCAAGGAAGAACTCCTCGGCGCGCTCCGGCCGCACGTCGTCGATCATCTGCGCGATGCGCTCCGAGAGCGCGGCGAAGGCGGGGTCGGCGTAGGTGTCCACCCACGCCTTGTACCGCGGCTCGGCCGGCGGGTTCTCGGCCAGGATCCGCCCCAGGGACGAATACCCCCACATGCACGGATAGAGCGCGGCCAGGCCGTTGCCGTAGTCGGCGGCCGACTCCAGCAGGAACGACGTGTACGCGGCGCAGGCGGGCCCCTTCTTGGCGCCGCCAAGGTCCGCACCGAACCCGGCGGAGAGCGACCGGTGCAGGTCCAGCTCCTCGTGCCAGGTCGAGTACGCGAGGTCGACCAGCGTGCTGAGGTGGGCGTCGGGGGCCTGCCACGCCAGCCGGGAGAAGACCCGGACGTAGTCGAGGAGGTACAGGTAGTCCTGCTCCAGCCACGAGCGGAAGACCTCGTCGGGCAGGTCCCCGCCGGCGATGCCGCGCACGGTGGGATGCGCGAGCTGGGCCTCCAGCAGCGGACGACCGATGACGTGCAGTTCCTGAGAAATCCCCATAAGTGGTCATTCTTACCGATATCCGCAGCGGGACCGACCGCCACCGGGCCCGGCCCGCTGTCCGGAATGTCCGGACGCGCGTCCGGTCAGGCCGGCTCGTAGGGTCGAGACGTGATGATGACGATCGCCGAGGAAATCCTCCTCCTCGCCTACCGCGAGGACACCGGCAAGCCGCAGATCGGCTCGATCGAGCTGGACGCGGCGGTCGCCGGCGCCGTACTGGCCGAACTGGCGGTGAACAACCGCATCGATCTCGACGGCAAGGCCGTCGTGGCGAAGGACGCCGCCCCGCTGGGCGACGCCGAGCTGGACGCGGCCCTCGCCCGCATCGCCGGGGAGACCAGGCGGCGCAAGCCCGAGTGGTGGGTGGGCAAGCTCGACTCCCGTAAGCTCCGGGGCCGCCTGCTGTCCCGCCTCGCCGAGCGCGGCGTCCTGTCCGAGGAGCAGACGAAGGTCCTCGGGATCTTCCCCTCGACCCGCTATCCCGAGCTCGACCCCGCGCCCGAGCGTGAGCTCCGGCAGCGGGTCCGAAGCGTCTTCGACGGCGCGACGCCGGACGAGCGCACCGGCGTCCTCATCGCCGTGCTGCACGCGGCCAAGCTCGACCGCAAGGCGTTCCCCGACGCCCCGCGGCGGCGGATCAAGGAGATCGCCGAGGGCGAGTGGGCGGGCGCGGCGGTGCGGACGACGATCGCGTCCATCCACGCCGCCGTCGCCGCGGGAGCCATCGCCGCGGCCGTGGCCGCCACCAGCTGACCGCCCCGCTCCGCCTCGCGGCGCGACGCCGGTCCGGGCCCCTCGCGGGGCCCGGCGGCTACTTGGTGATGGTGTCCTTCGGCGCGGGCTTGTCCTGGGCCAGCGCCCCGAAGAGGCGGTTGGCCTTCGCGGTGTCCCACTTGACGACCGCGGCGCCGTTGATCGTGGGGAAGCCGCTGGTCGGGACGCCGGTGGCGATCGGGCCGTCCTTCATCGCGAGGCCGACCGAAAGCAGGTCGAACAGGCCGCTCCCCGGGTCGAGGGCCACCGACTCGGCGGCGCTCAGGCCCAGCGGCACGGACGTGAACGGGTTGAGGAGGGTGCCCGGGCTCGCCGCCTTCTGCACCACAGCCGAGAAGAACTGGCGCTGCCGCTGGGTCCGCTCGAAGTCCGGGATCGCGCCGGTCGCCCGGGTGCGGACGTAGCCGAGGGCGGTGCCCCCGTCCATGTCCTGGCAGCCCTTCTTCAGGTTGATGCCGGCCTTGGGGTCCTTGATGTTCTGCTTCACGCAGATGTTGACCCCGCCGATCGCGTCGACGATGCCGACGAACCCGCCGAACCCGATCTCCATGTAGTGGTCGATCCTGATGCCGGTGACCCGCTCGACCGTCTTGGTGAGCAGCTCCGGCCCTCCGAAGGCGTACGCGGCGTTGAGCTTGTCGCTGCCGTGCCCCTCGATCGGGACGTACGAGTCGCGGGGAAGACTGACCAGGGTGGGCCGCCCGTCCCCCTCGGGGATGTGCAGCAGCATCATCGTGTCGGTGCGCTTGCCGACCGCCTTGCCGGTGGCCAGCTTCTTGCGCTGGGCCCGGGTCAGGCCCTCGCGGCTGTCCGAGCCGACGAGGAGCCAGTCCTGGCCGGGCGTGGCCGCGGGCCGGCCCGAGTAGTCGGACAGCGACTCCACCGGCCGCAGCTTGGAACTGATCATGAAATACATGGCTACGGCGGCGATGATGAGCACCACCAGCAGGCCCGCGACGACCTTGACGACGGTCCGGCCGATCCGCCTGGGCTTCCTGGGGCGGCCCTCGACGACCGTGCGGTCGCCTCCGCCGCCACCCTCGCCCCCGCCGCCGCGCAGCGGGCGGACCGCGCTCGTTCCCGCTCGAGGCTTGCCGTACACGCGGCCGCGCGAGGCGGACGACGACGCCTGCGGCGGTTCCTGGCCGAACGGCGTCCCCGCTCCTCCCACAGGCTGCGCCGGACGGCCGCCGGGCGGGATGCCGGGGACGGGCGGCCGGGCGGTGCCGGGCGTGCGCATGGCCCTCGTCGGGTCGTCGTCCTGGCCCACGTCTTCTCCCCTGCCGCTCAGCGTTACTGCCGGAATCCACGCCGTAAACCCAAGAGAGCGCGGGCGCGGCACCAAGGTTTCCCCTGGAACGTACCCAGACGAGCCCTAAGAGCTCAATAAAGGCATTGGGGGAAACACTTCGGCACATTCAGCCGTTACGGTGGTAGACCCCTACACGAAAGGACGGTCGTGTCCGCTTCGGACTCGTGGAGTACCTGCCCGTGCTCAGGCACGGGATCTTACCGCCCCCGGGCAGGCGCCCGATGAGCATTGCCCTCGGCCTCTTGGCCGTACTGGTCCTCACCCTCCTGACCGGATTCTTCGTCGCGCAGGAGTTCGCGTTCGTCGCGGCGGACCGGACGGTCCTCCGCGAGCAGAAAGACGACGCGGCCGCCCAGCGCGCTTTCGAGGTGACCGGTCGCCTCTCGTTCATGCTCTCCGGCGCCCAGCTCGGGATCACCGTCACCACCCTTCTGGTCGGCTTCCTCGCCCAGCCGGCCATCTCCGACGTCGTCCGCGACCCCCTGGAGAACGCGGGCGTCCCGGCCGCCGTGGTGCCCGGCCTGTCCGTGGCGCTGGGCATCGTCATCGCCACGATCGTCCAGATGGTCATCGGCGAGCTCGCGCCGAAGAACCTGGGCATCGCCCGGCCGGAACCCGTCGCGAAGTTCCTGGCCCGCCCGACGCTGGTCTATCTGAAGGTCGCCGGCCCCCTGATCCACCTGTTCGACTCGGCCGCGACCCGGCTCGTACGGCTCGCCGGCATCGAGCCCGTCGAGGAGCTGGAACACGGCGCCACCCCCGAGGAGCTGTCCCGCATCGTGGCCGAGTCCGCCGCCTCGGGCGAGCTGCCGCCCCGCCTGGCCGAGCTGCTCGAACGTGCGCTCTCCTTCGGCGACCGCACGGCCGAGGACGTGATGGTCCCCCGGCCGCGCGTCATCTCGCTCCGCTCCGGCCGCCGCGTTCGCGACCTGCTCGACGCCGTACGCGACCACGGACACTCGCGCTACCCCGTGCTCGGCACCGACGGCGACGACGTCGTGGGCGTCACCGGCCTCTCCGAGCTGCTCAAGGCCGGCCTGTCCGACGACGCCCCGGTGACCGCGATCACGCGCGCGCCGGTGCTCGTGCCCGCGACGCTGCCGCTGCCCGCGCTGCTTCAGCGGCTGCGCGCCGCGGACGAGAGGTTCGCCTGCGTCATCGACGAGTACGGCGGCCTGGCCGGGATCGTCTCCGTCGAGGACCTCGCCGAGGAGCTCGTCGGCGAGCTGGTGGACGAGAACGACCCTGAGCCTCTCGGCGTGATCCCCAACGCGGACGGCTCCTGGAATGTGCCCGCCGCTCTCCGGCTCGACGAGGTCGGGCGGGCCACGGGCGTCCAGCTCCCCGAGAGCGAGGACTACGAGACCGTGGCCGGCCTGGTCCTCGCGTCCCTCGGCCGGATGACCGAGCCGGGCGACGAGATCACCGTCCCGGTCGAGCAGGAGGCCGACCCCTTCGCGGAGATGGACGAGAGGCTCGCCGTGATCACCGTCCTGTCGCTGCAGCGCCGGGTCCCCGGCTGGGTGCGGCTATCGCTCCAGGACGAGACTCCCCCCGAGGTGGAGGAGGATCCCGAGCCGGAGCACGCCCCCCGGCGCCACCACAGGGACTACGCCCCCGGCCTGTTCTCGGCCCTGCTTCAGGGGGATCGGTCCGCGTGAACGAGATAGCGGCAATCCTCCTCGGCGTCGTCCTCCTCGTGGCCAACGGCTTCTTCGTCGCCGCCGAGTTCGCGGTCGTGTCGGCCAAGCGGCACCGGCTTGAGGAGCTCGCCTCCTCCGGCGGCCGGCTCACCAAGATCACCGCACGCATGGCCGTACGCGGCTCCCGCGAGCTCTCGATCATGCTGGCCGGCGCGCAGCTCGGCATCACGCTGTGCTCGCTCGGGCTCGGCATGGTGGCCGAGCCGGCCATCGAGCATCTGCTCGAACCGGTCCTCGTCCTGCTGCCCGCGACCGCGCGCACGCCCGTCGCGTACGTGATAGCCCTCGCGCTGGTGACCTTCCTGCACATGGTCGTGGGGGAGATGGCGCCCAAGTCCTGGGCGCTCACCCACCCCGAGAAGACGGCGATGGGCCTGGCGCTGCCGTTCCGCGGCTTCGCGTGGCTGGTCCGCCCGATCCTCGCGGCGCTGAACGCCATGACCAACGGGTTGCTCCGCCTGTTCAAGGTCCACCCGAAGGACGAGCTCGCCACCACCCGCACGCCGCACCAGCTCGCCCTGCTCGTCGCCGAGTCGGGCCGGATGGGCATGCTCGACCGGGACGAGCACAACCTGCTCACCCGCGCGCTGCGTGTCCACCTGCAGCCGGTGGAGCGGCTCATGGTGCCGATCGAGCACGCCGCCACCGTCCCCGCCGGCGCCGACGACCAGGTCGTACGGGACACCGTGGCGGCCACCGGCGACCTGCGGATGCTGGTCGTCTCGCCGGAGTCCGTCGTGGGCGTGCTGCACGTGCGCGACACGCTCATGCAGCCGGGACGGCGTCCCGAGGAGCTGGCCACGCCCGTTCCGCGGCTCGCCCCGAGCACCAGCATCTCCGACGCGGTCGCCGTTCTTCAGGAGGCCCATGCCCAGATCGGCCTGGTGACCGACGAGAGCGGCATAGTCATCGGAGTGGTCAGCCTGCCCGCCCTCATCGGCCAGCTCCTGACCTCCTAGTGCCCTGACGGCGTCGCCGCGGCGGCGGCGACGGCGAGCGCCCCCGCCACCGCGAAAGCGGCCGCGAACCCGGAACCGGAGATGAACAGTCCCATCACCCCCGGGGTCGCGGCCGCGACGAGGTTCTGCGCGGTGTTCTGCGCGCCCAGCGCGCGGCCGGCCCAGAACGTCCCCGCGAGCTCTGAGACGGCCGTGAAGGCCAGTCCGTTGCCGCTCATCGAGATCACCAGGGCCGCCAGCAGAAGAGCGGCGCTGAGGCCGTTTCCGGCCTGTACAGCCCCCGCCAGGAGAGTCATCACCGCCCCGTTGACCAGAGCCAGCCGCCGCATCGGGCCCACCCGGCTGCCGACCAGATCCGACCAGCGGCCGCACAGCAGGCGCCCGGCCGCGCCGGCGAACTGGGCCACCGCCACCACCCTCGCCGCGGTGCCGAGATCCCAGTGCCGCTCGGACACCAGGTAGGTGACGGCGAACCCCGCCGTAACGAACTGCGGGACGACGAGCAGCATGCTCGCGCCGTGCACCCGCCACAGGGCCGCCACCGTGTACGGCGACGAGGTCCGCGTCCCCGGCGCCACGGGCGGCCGGGGCGGGTCCACCACCATCAGGCCGACGGTGACCGCCGTGACCAGGCAGATCGCGGCCATGACGAGGAGCGCGGCGGTGACGTGCGCCACGGCGGGGGTGACCAGCCCGGCCACCGCGACGCCGAGCGGCTGCGCCGCCTGCCGCCAGCCCATGGCGAAACCGCGCCGTTCCTTGGGGAACCAGCCGAGGACCACCCGCCCGCTGGACGCGTTCGCGGACGCCCCCGACGCGCCGGCGAGCGCCAGCAGCGCCGCCAGCACGCCGGGATGGGCGGCGAACGCGGCGGCGACGAGGAATCCGCCCGCCAGGCCGAGACCGGCGGTCATCGCGAGCCGCTCGCCGTACCGGTCGGCGACCCAGCCCCAGGCGATCAGCGTGAACAGCATGCCCGCGCTCGGAGCGCCCACGAGCAGCCCCGCCTCGGCCAGCGTCAGCCCCTTCTCCTCCTGGAAGGCCGGCAGGAGGAACGGCAGGCCGTACATGAACACGCAGCCCGCCGCCTGGGCGGCCACGCCGAGGCCCAGCATGGTCCAGCGGTTCGGAGTCCTCATGACGGCAGCATAAGGACTATCTCACCAAACAAGACATCTTCGACCGCATAGTGAGACACATGGCAAAGAACACTGATCATCCAATTACCAGTGGATCGAAGGCCGCGCTCCAGAGAGTTCGATCAGCCCGCGTCGGGCCGGGGTCGCGCGTCTCCCGGCACGTGGAGGAGACCGGCCCGGATGCTCGCGTAGACGGCGGTGCCGGGCTCAAGACGGCGATGTCGGCCCCGGCGGCGGTCCGCCCCGGCCTCGTGCCTGAACCGAAATCCGTGAGACTCGTTTCCGTTAGACCAACGAGACCCCGGAAAAAACGAAAAGACCCTGGGGTGGGAAGCTTGGCTTCCGACCGACCAAGGTCTGTCGTTTGGTGGGCAAGGGGGGAGTTGAACCCCCACGTCCTTTCGGACACACGGACCTGAACCGTGCGCGTCTGCCATTCCGCCACTTGCCCTAGCGGGTGCCCCATCGCTGGGTGCCTGGAAAGGTTAGCACGTATCCGCCGTTACTACCGAACCCGGATACGATCCCTCTAGACGATGGAGGAAGGAGGTACCCGGTGGGAGTCCTTCAGCGCTTCGAGCGCAGGCTCGAAGGCTTGGTTGAGGGGGCCTTTGCACGGGCGTTCAAGTCTGACCTTCAGCCGGTCGAGGTCGCCAGCGCCGTCCAGCGAGAGATGGACGAGCGGGCCGCGATCGTCGCCCAGGGTCGCACGCTCGTACCGAACGACTTCGTGGTGGAGCTGTCCACGACCGACAGCGAGCGGCTGGAGGTGTACGCCGACAGCATCGGCCACGAGCTGGCAAACCTCGCCAGGGAGTACGCCAAGGAGCAGGGGTACTCATTCGTAGGACCTGTCCGGGTGCGTTTCGAGACCGCCGACGACCTCGCGGTCGGGCTGTTCAGGATCCGGTCGGGCGTCATCCGTGGCGCGACGGTGGAGCAGGACGAGATCCGTCAGCCGGTCAGCGACATGCCTTCGCCGCGATCGGGGATGTTCGGCGGCCGCCCCCGGCTGCTCGTTTCCACCCAGGACGACCCGCAGGGCCAGCGTTCGTACGAGCTGACCACACCGGTGACGCTGCTCGGCCGCGGCACCGATTGTGATCTTCGACTGGTCGATCCGGGCGTATCACGGCATCATGCCGAACTACGTGTTGAAGGGCAGCAGGTCGTGCTCGTCGATCTGGGGTCCACGAACGGCACCTTCGTCAACGGCCAGCCGATCCGCAGGATCGAGATGCAGGACGGGACGAGGGTGACACTGGGGCGCACGACCCTGGTGTTCCGGCGAGATTAGAGGTAGACAGACGGTCCATGTCCGAGCTCACGCTGCTGCTGATCCGGCTCGCCTTCCTGGCGTTGCTGTGGTTCTTTGTGATTGCCGCGGTCGGCGTGATCCGGACAGACTTGTTCGGTGCACGCACGGCCCCCGCGCCGGCACGGAAACCAACCAAGGCACCGAAACCAGTGTCCAAACCCAAGAGGGGGGAACCACGTCAGATGGTCGTCACGGGTGGCCCCCTTCAAGGGACCGTCATCGACCTTACGGAGACGCCGATCAGCATCGGCCGGGCGACAGACGCCACGCTGGTGCTGAGCGACGACTACGCTTCGAGCCGGCATGCCCGGCTCTTCCCACAGGACGGCCAGTGGATCGTGGAAGACCTCGGTTCGACCAACGGCACGTACCTTGACCGCTCCAAAGTGACCCGCCCGACGCCGGTGCCTCTCGGAGTTCCGATTCGCATCGGCAAGACCGTCATCGAATTGCGCAAATGACAATCGCACTCCGTTACGCTGCCCGCTCGGACGTCGGCCTCCTCCGCGAAGGGAACGAGGACTCGGCGTACGCGAGCGGACGCCTGCTGGCCGTCGCCGACGGCATGGGCGGGCACGCACACGGCGAGGTGGCCAGCTCGGTCGCCATCGCCGCCATGTCGTCCCTCGATCACTCCAGGGACGCCTTCGGGGGTGACCTGCTCAGCGACATCGACGCGGCAGTCCGGGAGGCGAACCGTCAACTGCACGCGATGGTCGCCCGGGACCCGAGCCTCAAAGGCATGGGCACCACGCTGACCGCGATGCTTTGGAGCGGCGCGAGGTTCGCCCTGATCCACGTCGGTGACTCACGCGCGTACATGCTGCGCAACGAGGAGCTGTACCAGATCACCCACGACCACACGCTCGTGCAGTCGCTGGTGGACGACGGCCGCATCACGCTGGAAGAGGCCGCCAACCATCCGCAACGCTCGATCCTGCTGCGCGCGCTCGACGGCAGCGGCGAGGTCGATCCCGACCTGCAGGACCGGGAGGCCCAGGTGGGCGACCGGTACCTGCTGTGTTCGGACGGCCTGTCCGCGGTGGTCAGCGCCGAGACCCTGCACCACACCCTCAGCACGGTGGCCGACCCCGAGGACGTCGTCCGGCAGCTCATCGACCTGGCCAACAGGGGCGGCGGGCCGGACAACATCACCTGCGTGGTCGCCGACGTGATCGAGGTGGACGACGCTCAGCCGCCGATGTACGCGGCGGCCGTGGTCGGGGCGGCCGGCTCGGGACGGCTGCGATCGGGCCCGCCGGACGCTCCGCCCGGCCGGGCCTCCACCGCCACCGTGCCCCACCCGGTCATCGTGGACGAGGATCTCGACGACAACCCAGCGCCGGAGGCCCAGGCCTCCGGCCGCCGGGCCAAGAAACGTCGAGTCTGGCCCTTTCGGGTCACCTCGTTCGTGATTGTCGCCGCCGTGCTCGGGCTCGGCGGCTATTTCGGCTATGAGTGGACTCAGGACCAGTACTACGTCGGCGCCGACGGAGACCAGCTCGTGGTCTTCCGCGGCGTCGACGCGGAACTGGGCCCCGTCTCCTTCAAGAAGGTCGCCTACACCGACGACATTCCGGTCTCCTCGCTCAGCGCGGCCCAGCAGGACCAGATACGCAGCGGGATCCCGGTCGACGATCTCGCGGCCGGGATAAAGACCATAAAGAACTTCGGCGACGAGGCCCCACCGCACACGACCCCGTCACCGTCACCGTCACCGGGATCCGGTAAGTGAGTTCAGCGGAAGCCACCCCCGTCCCCATGACCGCGAAGCGGCGTGGGGCGCAGCTCGCCATGCTCGCCTTCGCCGTGGTCGTCGTCATGTGCGCGTACGCCAGTGCGGGTCTCGGCATCGACGGCGCGGTCCCCGCCGGCATGCTGACCTACGGCCTCGGCCTGGGCGCGCTCATGCTCGCGGCCTATCTCGTGCTCGCCAAGTGGGCACCATGGGCCGACCCTCTGATTCTCCCGCTGGTGACCCTGGTCAACGGCCTCGGCCTGGTGATGATCTACCGGATCGAGCAGACCGGCCAGGGCGGCGCCTCGGCCACCACCCAGCTCATGTGGACGGCGCTCGGCGTCGTGATGTTCTCCGCGACATTGATCGTGTTGAAGGACCATCGCGCCTTGCAGCGCCTCACATACACGGCGGGCTTCGCCGGGCTCGCGTTGCTGCTGCTCCCGCTGCTGCCGTTCATCGGCAAGGAGATCAACGGCGCCCGCATCTGGGTGGGCATCGGCCCCTTCTCCATCCAGCCGTCCGAGTTCGCCAAGATCGCGCTGGTCGTCTTCTTCGCCGGCTACCTCGTCGCCAAGCGGGACGTGCTCGCCCTCGCCGGGCGCCGCCTGCTCTTCATCGACCTGCCGCGCGCCCGCGACCTCGGCCCCGTCCTCATCACGTGGGCCGTCAGCCTGGGCGTCCTCGTCATGCAGAAGGACCTCGGCAGCTCGCTG
Organism: Microtetraspora malaysiensis; assembly: GCF_001528665.1. GTDB lineage: Bacteria > Actinomycetota > Actinomycetes > Streptosporangiales > Streptosporangiaceae > Microtetraspora_A > Microtetraspora_A malaysiensis. The sequence goes on along the minus strand of NZ_BBYJ01000023.1, from coordinate 38,724 downwards.
CTGCTGTTCGGCGCCTTCATCGCGATGCTGTACATCGCGACCCAGCGCACCTCGTGGGTGCTCATCGGCGCCCTGCTGTTCATCGGCGGCGCCGTGCTGGCCGGGCAGGTCTTCAGCCACGTCGAGGCCCGCTTCGACGGCTGGCTGAACGCCAGCTCGCAGGAGATGTACTACCGCGATTTCGGCAGCACCTTCCAGCTCATGCAGGGCCTGTTCGCGATCGGCTCCGGCGGCATCCTCGGCACCGGACTCGGCCAGGGATACCCGAGAGAGATCCCGCTGTCGTTCTCCGACTTCATTTTCAGCGCCACCGGCGAGGAGCTCGGCCTCACCGGCCTGATGGCCCTCCTCATGGTCTACGCGCTGATCGTCCAGCGAGGGCTACGCACTGCGTTCGCGGCCCGCGACCCGTTCTCCAAGCTCCTCGCGGGCGGCCTGTCCTTCATCCTGGCCTGGCAGGTGTTCATCATCGTCGGCGGTGTGACCCGGCTGATCCCGCTGACCGGCCTGGTCACCCCGTTCATGTCGGCGGGCGGCTCGGCCCTGCTCGCTAACTGGATGCTTATCGCGCTGCTGGTACGCATGTCAGACGCGGCGCGCAAGCCGCCGCCGCAGGCGATCCAGGACGAAGGACTCACCCAGGTGATGCAGCGATGAACAGCCCACTCAAGCGCGTCGCGGTCGCCTGCTTCGTGATGTTCGCCCTGCTCATGGCCAACGTGACCTATCTCGGTGCCGTGCAGGCGGACGGCCTGCGCACGGATCCCCGAAACCAGCGGTCCTTCTACGCGCGGTACGCCGTCGACCGTGGGTGGATCACCGCGGACAACGGCAAGGTCACCCTGGCCAAGAGCGTGGACACCGGCAATCGCAAATTCCGGTTCGAGCGGGAGTACCCCGAGGGCAAGCCCTTCGCACACGTCGTCGGCTTCTTCGCGCCGGAGAGCTCCTCGGGCATCGAGGGGGCCGAGGGGCGCTACCTCGACGGCAGCCACCCCGACCTGGTGGTGCGCCGCGCCATCGACCTGGTCAGCGGCAAGCCGCACAAGGGCGCCAACGTCGACCTCACGCTGAACGCCAAGGCGCAGAAGGTCGCGTACAAGGACCTGGCGAACACCGGGAAGCGGGGCGCGGTCGTGGCGCTCAACCCGAAGACGGGCGCGGTGCTCACGATGGTGTCCGTGCCGTCGTACGACCCGAACCCGCTCGCGGTGGCCAACAAGGACACGGTCAACAAGGCGTACAACAAGCTCGACGCGGACAAGACGAACAAGCCGCTGCTCAACCGGGCGATCGGCCTCACGTACGCGCCGGGCTCGACGTTCAAGACGGTCACGTCGGCGGCGTTCCTGATGGACGACCAGTCGCGCGACGTGAACACGATGGTGAACGCGCCGGACGCGCTGCCGCTGCCCGACACCAACATCTCGCTGCCGAACTACCACGGCGAGTCCTGCGGCGGCCGCGCGTCGCTGCTGTCCGCGTACACGATCTCCTGCAACACCCCGTTCGCCGACGTCGCGATGGCGATGGGGTACGACAAGCTCAAGGAGCAGGCCGAGAAGTTCGGCATCGGCACCCCGCTGAGCATCCCGCTGGGCGTCACGAAGAGCGACATCGGCCCGGACGAGGGCAAAGCCGCCCTCGCCATGACCGCCATCGGCCAGCGCAGCAACCAGATGACCCCGCTGCAGATGGCGATGGTCGCGGCCGGCATCGCGAACCGGGGCACGGTCATGAAGCCGTACCTGGTCAACAAGATCACCGGCCCGGACGGCGGCGAGATCGACACCACCAACCCCGAAGAGATGAGCGAGGCGGTGACGCCCGAGGTCGCGGCCGAGCTCACCACGATGATGATCAACGTGGTGCGGAACGGCACCGGCCGGGCCGCCGGCCTGCCGAACACCACGGTCGCCGGTAAGACCGGAACCGCGGAGACCGCCCCCGGCAAGCCGTCGCACGCGTGGTTCATCTCGTTCGCCCCCGCCGAGGACCCGAAGGTCGCGGTCGCGGTCTTCGTCGAGTCCGGCAGCGCGGGCAACGACGCGACCGGCGGCGCCATCGCGGCCCCGATCGCGCACGACGTCATGCAGGCGGTGCTCGGTCAGTGACATCGGGCAACCCCGTTCTAGGCGGCCGTTATCGCCTGAGGTCCCGCATCGCCGCGGGCGGCATGGGCGAGGTGTGGCAGGCCACGGACCAGCTTCTCGGCCGCGAGGTGGCGGTGAAGCTGCTGCGGCAGCACATGGCCGCCGACCCGGCCTTCCGTGAGCGGTTCCGGAACGAGGCGCGCATCACCGCGGGGCTGACCGACCCGGGGGTCGCCCAGGTCTTCGACTACGGCGAGAGCGACGGGGTCGCCTACCTCATCATGGAGCTGGTGTCGGGCGAGCCGCTGTCGGGCCTTCTGGGCCGCCATGGCACGCTCAGCCCGGAGATCACGCTCGACGTGGTCGGACAGGTGGCCAAGGCGCTGCACTCCGCGCACCGGGCGGGGATCATCCACCGCGACATCAAGCCGGGCAACCTGCTGATCACCGAGGCCGGGACCGTCAAGGTGACCGACTTCGGCATCGCGCGGGCGCTGGAGGCCGCCCCGGTGACCCAGAGCGGTGTCGTGCTCGGCACCGCGCAGTACGTCAGTCCCGAGCAGGCGTCCGGCGAGCGGCTGACCCCGGCCACCGACATCTATTCTCTCGGCGTCGTCGCGTACGAGTGCCTGGCCGGGCGTCCGCCCTTCGACGGCGAGACCCAGGTCGCGATCGCCCTGCACCACCTGTACGACGCGCCGCCGCCGCTGCCCGCCTCGGTGCCGGCGCCCGTACGCGAGCTGGTTCTCGCCATGCTGGCGAAGGACCCGCAGGCGCGCCCGGCCGGTACGCGCGAGCTGGCCGAGCGTGCCATCGCGATCCGCGAGTCGCTGACCGACGCGCACACCGTCATGCTGGGGACGCTGACCGACCCTTCGTGGTTCGCGGTGGGCGGGGCTTCCGGCGCCTCCTCCGCGCGCGGCCCCGCAACCCCACAGTTGGGCGCCTCTCCGGCTTCTCGGCCGGCCGCGCCCGCCACCTCGGCCGGTCCGAGACGCCCGGCCACCGAGCCGCAGGCGCCCCGGCGTACCACCGCACCGGTGAGGCGCCGTCGCAGGCGGGTCACGACCGTGGTCTTCGCCACGGCGGGGTGCGCGGCGGCCGTCGGCCTCGGCGCCCTCGTGGTACGCGGCATGCAGGCGCCGCATCCGCCGGAGGAGCGCGCGACCTTGGTCACCGACCCGACTCCGACGGTCCAACCCCCCGCGCCGCGTCCGTCCAGGTCAGTGGCACCGGTGGCGCCGCCGCCCCGTCCACGGCCGACGTCACCCCGGCCGACCCCTTCCGCGTCAGCTACGGTAAGTACGTCGGCTTCGCCCACCCGGAAGCCGACGCCATCCCCGACACAGACCCCGCAGAGAACCCCGACACCCACCCCCACACCCACCCCGACGCCAAGTGAGATTCAACCTTCCGCACCCTCCCCAACTCCCGCTAACTCGTCTAATACGGAGACGTGATGCGAAAAGGGGTCGATGATGGACACCGGCGGCACCCCAAGATGAACGGCAAGGGACAGTGCAGGAAATGACTCAGCCTCGGCTTCTCGGTGGTCGCTATGAACTCGACGGTGTCGTCGGGCGCGGCGGCATGGCCGAGGTGTATCGCGCCCGGGACATCCGGCTGGACCGTATTGTCGCGATTAAGACGCTCCGCTCGGACCTTGCCAGGGACCCCACTTTCCAGGCCAGGTTCCGCCGGGAAGCCCAGTCGGCGGCCTCGCTGAACCATCCGTCCATCATCGCCGTGTACGACACGGGCGAGGACACGATGGACAACACGCACGTGCCGTACATCGTGATGGAATTTGTGGACGGGCGGACGCTGCGCGACCTGCTGCGCGCGGACCGGCGGCTGCTGCCCGAGCGGGCGATGGAGCTGGTCGACGGCATCCTGCGGGCGCTGGACTACAGCCACCGCGGCGGCATCGTCCACCGGGACATCAAGCCGGCGAACATCATGTTGACGCTCAGCGGCGAAGTCAAGGTCATGGACTTCGGCATCGCCCGGGCGATGGCCTCGTCCGAGGCCACCATGACGCAGACCGCCCAGGTGATCGGCACCGCGCAGTACCTTTCGCCGGAGCAGGCCCGCGGCGAACGCGTGGACGCCCGCAGCGACATCTACTCCACCGGCTGCGTGCTGTACGAGCTGCTGACCGGGCAGCCGCCCTTCACCGGCGACTCCCCGGTCGCGATCGCGTACCAGCACGTGCGTGAGGACCCGATCCCGCCGTCCGGCATCGACCACGAGATCCCCCAGTGGGCCGACGCGATCGTCCTCAAGGCCATGGCCAAGGACCCGGCCAACCGCTACCAGAGCGCGTCCGAGATGCGCGCGGACATCCAGCGCGTGATGTCCGGCATGCCGGTCGACCCGCAGACGATGGCGATGGCCACCCACCACGGCTCGTTCGGCCCGGCCGACCGCACCCGCACCATGACCAGCGCGGGCGGCCAGATGGGCGCGCCGCAGGGCACCCGGGCGATCCCGCAGTACGACTACGGGCCCGAGGAGCGCGACGGCGGACGGTACGACGGGCGCAGGCGCAGCAAGAGCGGGAACACCGGGCTGAAGACCGCCGCGTGGATCCTGGTCCCGCTGCTGGTGATCGGCGCGTTCGTCGGCATCGGGTACAAGTTCCTGAGCTCGGGTGACTCGGGCACCGGCGGCACCATCAAGGTTCCGATCGTGGTGGGCCAGACCAAGCAGGCGGCCGAGAAGGCCCTGCAGGACCAGGGCCTCAAGGCCACCATCGAGGAGGAGTTCAGCGACGACGCCGAGAAGGGCTCGGTGATCAGCACTGACCCGATCGGCGGCACCGAGGTCGCCCCGAACTCGGCGGTCACCGTCACCGTCTCCAAGGGGCCTGAGCAGGTCGAGGTCCCCAACCTCATCGGCAAGACGTTCGAGGAGGCCAAGGTCGAGCTGGACGCGTTGGGTCTCAAGGCCAGCAGGGTCGACAAGCCGTCCAGCCAGCCGCAGGGCAAGATCTTCGAGACCAGTCCCAAGGCGGGGAAGCAGGTCGCCAAGAACAGCTCGGTGCGGCTCTACCTGCCGAAGGAGGCCATCGAGGTCCCCAGCGTGCTCGGCCTCACCCTCAAGGACGCCAAGGCGACGCTGGAAGGCGCCGGCTTCTTCGTCAAGGTCGTGAAGCAGGCGAGCGACGTAGCTCCCACAGGGACCGTGATCTCGCAGAGTCCGGACGTGGGGGCCAGGCTCCAGTCCGGTACGACGATCACGCTGACGATCTCCACCGGCCCCAACCAGCAGCAGCCGCAGCCGAACGACACACCGAGCGACCAGGTCACCGAGCCGCCGACGGACAACGGCGGCATGGACGACGGCGGCGGCATCGACCTGCCCGACGGCGACAACCCGTTCGGCAACTGACGCCGTCCGGCATCGCGTAGCACGAGAAGAGGCCCGCTCGGCAGAGCGGGCCTCTTTTTCTGCCTGCGGGCAATGGCTGCCATTGCCCCAGGAACATGGAGAAGGCTTCCGCCACTCGGGGGCAATGGCGGAAGCCCTCGTCTGTTAGTCGTGTCCGAGGGTGAAAGCGTTACACGATCTGGCTGAGCCAGTTGCCGAGGAGCCGGTGGCCGTGCTCGGACAGGATGGACTCGGGGTGGAACTGGATGCCCTCGATGGGGGCGTCGCGGTGGCGCAGGCCCATGACGACGCCCTCGGGCGTGGTGGCGCTGACCTCGAGCGCGAGCGGCACGTCGATCACGGCGAGGGAGTGGTAGCGCGTCATGGTGACCGGTGAGGGGATGCCGGTGAAGACGCCTTTCCCGTCGTGGTCGATCTGGCTGGTGCGGCCGTGCATGAGTTCGGGGGCGCGGCCGACGGTGCCGCCGTACGCGACGGCGATGGCCTGGTGGCCGAGGCAGACGCCGAGCAGGGGGAGGCCGCGTTCCGCGCAGTGGCGGACCATGGGGACGCTGACTCCGGCGGCTTCCGGGGTGCCGGGGCCGGGGGAGACGAGCACGCCGTCGTACCGGTCGGCGTCGTCCACAGTGACGTCGTCGCGGGGCCGGACATCGCAGTCGGCTCCGAGTTCGCGCAGATACTGCACGATGGTGTGGACGAAGCTGTCGTGGTTGTCCACCACGAGGACACGAACGGGGAATCGCGGTCGGTCGACCATGCAGACTATCCTTACTCGGAACTGCGCCCACTAACGAGGGAACTGCCGTGCCGAAGTCCAAGATCCGTAAGAAGGCCGTCTACACGCCGCCGCAGAAGGCGCAGACGGTGAAGGTCAGCCCCCGGTGGCTCGCTCCGCTCATGGTCGTGTGCTGGATCCTCGGGGTCGCCTGGATCGCGGTGTATTACATCGCGCCGGACATGCCGGGTCTGGGGGCCCTCGGCAACTGGAACCTGCTGATCGGTTTCGGTGCAATCATCTTCGGTGTGATCCTGTCCACACGCTGGCGCTGACGACGATCGTTGTCCACAGGATTATCCACACCTGTGGACGAGATCACGCGATTACGCCGTACGGCGGGAAGGTCAGCAGGATCACCGCCATGATCGCGAGCAAAGCGGCGACGGCGGAGAGCTGGACGGCGTTCCGGGATCGGCGCGGCGCGTAGACGAAGGCGGCCGCGACGATGGTGCCGGTCACCAGGCCGCCGAGGTGGCCCTGCCAGCTGATCCCGGAGACGACGAAGGTCAGGACGACGTTGATCCCGATCAGCCAGAGGACGCCGCGGGCGTCGAAGCCGAGCTTCCTGGACACCACGAAGAGCGCGCCGAACATGCCGTAGATCGCGCCGGACGCGCCGACGGCCAGTTCGCCGAAGAGGTAGACGGCGACCGATCCTCCGAGCGCGGAGAGCAGGTACAGCGCGGCGAAGCGGAGGGAGCCGAGCCGCCGTTCCAGCTCGGGGCCGATGGCGTACAGCGCCCACATGTTGAAGAGGATGTGGGACAGGGACCAGCTGGACGTCAGCGGGGCGTGCAGGAACGCTCCGGTGATGAGGCGCCACCACTCGCCTTGGTAGATCCCGTAGGACCACGTCGCGAAGCGCGCGATGACCCCTTCGGGGTCGGCGATCTCGGCGAGGTAGGCGAGCACGTTGATGATCAGCAGGGCCCAGGTCACACGCGGTTTGGTGACCACGGCCCCGCCGAACATCGCGCGGGCGGGCCGGACGCTGCGGTTGCCCTGCTCAACGCATTCGACGCACTGGTGGCCGACGGCGGCGTCGCGCATGCAGTCAGGGCAGATGGAGCGCTCGCAGCGCTGGCATCGCACGTAGGTCTCGCGCTCCGGGTGGCGGTAGCAGGTCGGTGCGGCTTCCGCCCCCGGGTGCATCGGCGGTGGCTGGGAGGTCATGGGGTCCTTCCGAAGGGCGTGTCCACGACCCCCCAGCCTATAAGCCGTTTTTCACGAACGCTCGATGGTGACTTCCTCGATCACCACGTCGTTGACGGGCCGGTCCTGCCGGCCGGTCGGGGTCTTGGCGATGGAGTCGACGACCTCGGTGCCCTCGATGACCTCGCCGAAGATGGTGTGGCCCTGGTTGAGGTGCGGCGTGGGGCCGACCGTGATGAAGAACTGCGAGCCGTTGGTGCCCTTGCCGAAGCGCTTGCCGGCGTTGGCCATGGCGAGCAGGTAGGGCCGGTTGAAGATGTTCTCCGGGTGGATCTCGTCGTCGAAGTCGTAGCCGGGGCCGCCGATGCCCTGGCCGAGCGGGTCGCCGCCCTGGATCATGAACCCGTTGATGACGCGGTGGAAGATCGTGCCGTCGTACAGCTTGGCGGTGGTCTTCTCGCCGGTCGCGGGGTGGGTCCACTCCCGGGTGCCTTCGGCCAGCTCGACGAAGTTGCGCACGGTCTTCGGTGCCAGGAACGGGAAGAGCTTGATCCGGATGGTGCCGTGATTGGTGCGAAGGTTCGCGATGAGGTTCTCAGCCACGAGGGCCGCCCCCTTTTCGTGCAGGTTTCGGTTGTCCGTTGAACTTCGGTGAACAGCGTATCGACCCCGCCCGGGGAGGCGGCGTCATGATTGAGCCGCTTTGACACGGGAAGAGGGTCGTCACGGGGCCCCAACAACGGGGAGGTTTGTCGTGTCCCTGACACTCAGAAGGAACCGCGTCAAGGTAGAGGTGCCGCAGGGGGGACTGGGCCGCATAAAGGGCCGCATGCAGGTCCAGATGCGTCCGGTGGTCACCAAAATGAGTCCAATCACGGACAAGGTGACGCCCATGATGGGCAAGGTGCCCCCGATGGTCGGGAACGCGCGCGATGTCACCGCGACCCGAATCACCGACGCCCGCGTGTGGATGGCGCCGAGGCTGGAGCAGGCCGCGTGCACCGTCGAGGACCAGATCGCCCCTCGCGTGAGCTCGTTCCTCCACGAAGCGGCCCGGCGGGTCGAACCCGAATCCTTCGCCCGGCCCCGGCGCCGCTGGCCGATGCTGATGCTGTTCGCCGGTCTGGCGATCGGCGTGGCCGGCGCGCTGATGTACCGGAACAAGTCCGGCCGGTGGGCCGAGAGCACGAGGGAGACCACGGCCGAGACCACCAGGTGGGCCGACGAGAAGGTCGAGCAGGCCGGTGCCAGGGCCGGTGGCAAGGCACAGCAGGCCGCCACGAAGGCCGGCGGCAAGGCCGACGAGATCGCGGGCAAGATCCAATAGTGCGTACGGCCGGCGCTCCGGCGCCGGCCGCTGCCACCCGCGGGCCGGCGCCTCAGGGCGCGCGGCCCGTTCTCGTTTCCCGGACCGCGCCGGGCGTTCCGCGCGGCGCCCCGGTTCAGCCCGTCGTCCGCTGGTCGTCGCGGTCCAGCCGGGCGAGTATGCCGGGCAGGTCGCCGTCGTGCAGCACGGTGAGCCGCCGGGTGGCCCTGGTGATCGCGACGTACAGGTCCTGGCCGCCTTTGGGGGACTGCGTGAGGATCTCGGCGGGCCGGACGACCACCACCGCGTCGAACTCCAGGCCCTTGCACCGGTTCACGGTGAGCACGGCGACCGGCGCCTCCAGCGGGTCGTCGCCCTCCGGGGGGAAGAGCGCGGCGATCTCCGAGTGCCGGGCGTCGGGGGTGAGCACCGCGAGCCGGCCGTCCCCGATCGCCTCCAGCTCCTCCTCGACCAGGGCGCGCAGGTCCGTCCTCTCGTACGGCACGGCACGCGGGCGCGCCTCGCCGTCCCGTACTGAGACGGGAGGCTCCTGCTCCGGGGCGACCGCCTTCAGCACGTCGGCGGCGACGTCCATGATCTCCACGGGCGTCCGGTAGTTCACCAGCAGCCGCTCCTCGCGCCAACGGCCCGCGACGTACGGGTCGAGCATCTCGGCCCAGGAGCGGGCTCCGGCGGCGGATCCGGTCTGGGCGATGTCGCCGACCACGGTGAGGGACCGGGCCGGGATCCGGCGCATGACGGCGCGCCAGGCCATCGCGGACAGCTCCTGCGCCTCGTCGACGATCACGTGTCCGTACGCCCAGGAGCGGTCGGCCAGCGCCCGCTGGGCGGTGGTCACGACCGGACCGCCGTCGTGGTGCCGGGCGGCGAGGGCGGTGGCGTCCATCAGCTCGGTGAGGTCGGCGATCTCCAGCACGCCCCTGGCGTAGGCCTCCTCGTCGTCGCGTTCCTCGGCCGCCGCCCGCTCGCGCGCCTTGGCTTCGGCGTCGTCCTCGCCGAGGAGCTCGGCGGCCTCGTCGAGCAGGGGCACGTCCCCGATCGTCCAGGGGGAGCCGGCCGGGCGGAGCAGCACGTCACGCTCCTCGTCGCGAAGCAGGCCGGCCGTCGCGGCGCGCAGCCGGTCCGGATCCGAGAGGAGCTCACCGACCAGCCGTTCCGGCGTCAGGTATGGCCACAGCTCCTCCAGCGCCGCCCGCACCGACGCCTGCCCCCAGAGCGCCTCGCGCGCGTAGCGCAGGTCCTCCTCGTCGTACGGCCGGTCGAGTTGCCTGGCCTCATCCACGGCGAGGCCCATGAGCACCTTGTTGACGAAGGTCCGGCGAGCCATGTTGTGCGGCCGGCCGAGGGCACGGGCCCGGTCGCGGGCGCGCACGCAGGCGTCGTGGTCGAGGCGCAGAGCCATCCGCTCGACGACGACCTCGACTCCGCCGCGGATGGACGTGCGGACGTCGATCAGGACCTCCAGGTCGCCGTCCGGGACGCGCTGACGGTCGCGTACGGCGGCCTCGATCACCTCGGCCGTCCGCAGGTCGCCCTTGACCGCGGCGACGGCCGGAGCGTCGTCCACGGTGGCGTGGACGCCGCGGTGGAGCTCGCCGACGCTGGACAGGACGACCTCGGTCTCGCCGAGCGAGGGCAGCACCTGGCTGATGTAGCGGCTGAACATGGCGTTCGGGCCGACCACGAGCACGCCTCGGCGCTCCAGCGTGGTGCGGTGCGCGTAGAGGAGGTAGGCCGCCCGGTGGAGGGCGGCGACGGTCTTGCCGGTGCCCGGCCCTCCCTGGACCACGAGCGCCCCGCCCAGGCCGGACCGGATCACCCGGTCCTGCTCGGTCTGGATCGTGGCGACGACGTCGCCCATCCGCCCGGTGCGGCCGCGGCGCAGCGCCGCCATCAGGGCCGCCTCGCCGACGAGGTTGTTGCGGTCGCGGTCGTCCATCCGGTCGAGGTCGAAGACCTCGTCGTCCAGCCCGGTGACGGCGCGGCCGCGGGTGTGGATGTGCCGGCGGCGGACGAGGGCGCCCGGGTCGCTGGGGCTGGCGACGTAGAACGGCCGGGCCGCGGGGGCCCGCCAGTCGATGAGGACGGAGTCGTGTTCGTCGTCGCGCAGCCCGATCCGGCCGATGTAGTAGGTCTCGCCGCCGGAGTCGTCGATCCGGCCGAAGCACAGGCCGCGTTCGACGCCGGAGAGCTGCGTGACGCGCCGGAACCGCTCGTCCGCGGAGACCTCGCGCTCGATGCGTGCCTGGCGGGTGCCGCCGGACCCGCCGCGGGCCAGGACCGTGGTCAGCGCCGCCTCGGCGCGGCCCCGCACGGTGTCGAGCCGGTCGTAGAGCATGGAGACGTAGGACTGTTCTTCCTGGAGCGCTTGCGCGACTTGACCACTCGCCATAGTTTTGGTACGATCCTATCGTTGGGTGTTTTGTTTGCCGCCCAAAGGCATAGAGGGTTGAGGATATCAGCGCTCCCCTCGGTTTGTCGTCGTCTTGTTCTCGGTTTTTCGCCCCCTCAGGGCTCGACCAGCCCGGCCCGGATGGCGTACTTGGTCAGTTCGAGCCGGTCGCGCATGCCGAGCTTCTGCAGGATGTTGGCGCGGTGCCGGTCGACGGTCTTCACGCTGATGACGAGGGTCTCCGCGATCTCCTTGGAGGAGTGCCCCTCGGCGATCAGCTTGACGATCTCCTCTTCGCGCGGCGTAAGGATGCTGTCCGGCATGGCCTCGCCCTGCCGGTCGCGCTGCAGGTAGTCGCGGATCAGCGCGGCGACCGCGCCCGGATAGAGGAACGGCTCTCCGCGCATGGCCGCCCGGCACGCCTCCAGCAGGTCGCGGTCGGCGACCGACTTCAGCACGTAGCCGGACGCGCCCGCCTTGAGCGACTCGAAGAAGTACTGCTCGTTGTCGTACATCGACAGCATCAGGATGCGGATGCCGGGGGCGCGCCGGGAAATCTCGCGCGCCGCCTGGATGCCGGTCATCCGCGGCATCGCGATGTCCAGGATCGCCAGGTCGACCTCCTCCTCGGAGGCGCGTTCGACCGCCTCGGCGCCGTCGGCAGCCTCCGCGACAACCGTGAGGTCGGGCTCCGCGTCGATGATCAGCCGAAGGCCCTGGCGGACCAGCGCATGGTCGTCCGCCAGCAGGATCCGGGTCGTGGGCGTGTCCACCGGGTCAACTCCGTTTCGCCGTGATTTCTGTCGTTTTTTCCATCGAGACGGGGACGACGAGCCGTATCTCCGTGCCTTCTCCGGGAGGCGATGTGACGGTCAGCGACGCGCCGACGAGCAGCGCCCGCTCGCGCATGCCCCGGATGCCCGCGCCCTCCTGGAGCACCCCGCCCCGGCCATTGTCGGCGACGCGCAGGACCACGGCGCCGGGCTCGGCCGTCAGCGACAACTCCACCCGGGTGGCCCCGGCGTGCCGGGTCACGTTCGTCAGGCTCTCCTGGGTGATCCGGTAGATGACGAGCTCTACGTCCCCGGACAGGGCGGGCAGGTCGGGATCCGTCCTGCGCGCCACCGACAGCTTGCTGACCTGGGCGACGTCCGTCGCCAGCGAGCTGAGAGCGCTGAGCAGGCCCAGATCCTCCAGGACACCGGGCCGCAGCCGGCGGGCGATCTGCCGTACCTCGTCCAGGCTGGAGCGGACCGTCTCCTGGACGGCGTGCAGGTCGTCGCGCAGGTCCTCCGGCGCGCGGTCGATGGCGCGCTTGAGCCCGAGCAACACGACCGTGAGGGTCTGGCCGATCTCGTCGTGCAGTTCCCTGGCGATGCGGCCGCGCTCGGCCTCCTGCGCCGCCAGCGCGTGCGCGCTGCTGGTGCTGTGCTCGGCCTCCAGGCGGTCCAGCATGGCGTTGAAGGTCTCGACCAGGTGGGTCAGGTCGCCGGTGCCGCGCAGCGCGAGCCGGTCGCCGCTGGAGCGCAGCAGATCGACCCGCTGCATCAGCGTCGCCAGCGCGCCGAGCGGCGCCAGGCTCGCCCGCAGCAGCACCGCGTTCGCGCCGAGGATCAGCGCCAGCCCGACCGTCAGGACCGGCACCTCTTTCAGCACGACCGGGGACGAGACGGTGGCCGGGGAGACCGCGAGGATCAGCGTGCCCGCGGTGAAGACCAAGCCGTTGATCATGAAGAGCCGCCAGAACAGCGTGCGCGGGGCCCTCCACCGCGAGCGGGACACCTGGGGCGGCCTGCCCGTCTGCCGGTCGGCGAGATTGCTCATACCCCCACCGTGGTGGCGGCGAGGAGTGTTTGTCCATCCGGCCCGTCGCGTATCCGCGCGCGGGCCCGCGCCCTCCCATCTGCGATTTCTACATGCCGTCCCCCACTCAGGATGGGTGCTGGACCCGATGGCGGCCGGGGCCGCCCGCGGCAAGACTTGAGGCGGCGGGTGCCCGGGCTCCCGTCGCCACGCCCCGGATCCCCGACGCGGGGCCGATGGCAGAGAGGAGAGCGATGACGCGGGCACAGGACATAGCGGTACAACTGCCGACGGTCACCGTCGGCGACCCGGTGACCAGGGCGGTCCGGGTGATGACCCTCGGCCGGCTGCCGGGGCTCATCGTCGTGGACGGCATGGGCCGCCCACGCGTGGTGCTGCCCGGAACGCAGGTGCTCCGTCTGGCGGTCCCGCGGACGTACCAGGAGGATCCGGCCCTCGCCCGGACGGTGGACGAGGCGCACGCCGACATCTTCTGGCAGGAGCTCGGCGCCCGCACGGTGGGCGACTGCCTGCCGTCGCAGTCGCTCCGGCCGGTGATCGTGCCCCTGGACGCGACGCTCCTTGAGGTGGCGGCCGTGATGGCGTCCATGCGCAGCCCCCTGGTGGCAGTGGTGGACCGCTCGGGCGTGCTCGCCGGGGCGATCACGCTGGACGGGTTGCTCACCGGCATGGCCGTCTCGGACGCGGACGGCTGACCCGCGCCGCCTCAACCCGCGATCCCCACGTTGTTCACCCCTGATCTCACCCTGAATCCCTGAAATCACCGCCACCCAGGCGTCGACGGCGTCGCCCTGGGGCGTTCGCGCGTGTCCGGGCCTTGCCCACGACCGGTCCCCGTGGTCCGGCGTGGTCCGGCTCGGTCCGGCTCGGTCCGGCGCGCCGCCCGCTGACGGCCGTTCTCCGCTCGCGTACGGACTCACGCCGCGCCGTGAATCGGCGGCGCGGTGGGTGGCGCATGCCCGCATATCGTTCGGAGGCCTTCTCGTGCACCGCTCTACCGCGTCTTCAGCGTCGTCACTCCGCCCATCCATACCGACCGCGCGTCCCGCGGCCCGCGCCGCGACCATCGCGCCGGCCGGCCCGCCGGGGTGGACCGGATGAGCTCGGTCGCCGCGCTCTCCATCTTCGTCGTCGCGTTCTTCCTCATCGCCACGGAGAAGGTGGACAAGGTCAAAGTCGTGCTCGTCGCGGCGGGGGCGATGGCCGTCCTCGGGCTGATCCCCGGGGCCAAGGTCTTCTTCTCCGAGCACGAGGGCATCGACTGGAACGTCGTCTTCCTGCTCCTCGGCATGATGATCATCGTCGGGATCATCAAGCAGACGGGGTTGTTTGACTTCCTCGCCATCTGGGCGGCCAAGAAGTCACGCGGCCGGCCGTACCGGCTCATGGTGATGCTGATGGTCATCACCGCGGTGGCCTCGCCGTTCCTGGACAACGTCACCACGATCATGCTGGTCGCGCCGGTCACCGTCCTGGTCTGCGACCGGCTGCGCATCCCCGCCCAGCCGTTCCTCATCGCGGAGGTCCTCGCCTCGAACATCGGCGGCGCGGCCACGCTGATCGGCGATCCGCCCAACATCATCATCGGCAGCCGGGCCGGGCTGACGTTCAACGACTTCCTCGTCCACATGACGCCGATCGTCGTTGTGATCTTCGTGGTGTTCGTGCTGCTCACCGGCCTGCTGTTCCGGAAGTCGTTGCGGTACAACCCGGACAACGTGGCGTCGGTGATGGCGCTGCAGGAGCGGCGGGCCATCACCGACCCGCGCCTGCTGGCGCGCTGCCTGGTCGTGCTCGGGCTCGTCATCGCCGGTTTCGGACTGCACGCGGTCGTCCACATCGAGCCCTCGATCGTGGCCCTGGTCGGCGCCGGGCTGATGATCATGGTGGCCCGCCCGGACGTCCCGGAGGTGCTCCGCGAGGTCGAGTGGCCCACCCTGGTGTTCTTCATGGGCCTGTTCGTCATGGTCGCCGGGCTCGTCCACACCGGGGTCATCTCGGCCGTGGGCACGTGGGCGATCAGCGCCGTGGGCGACAACTTCTTCGGTGCGGCGACCTCCCTGCTGTTCGGCTCGGCCGTGCTCGGCGCGTTCTTCGACAACATCCCGTACGTCGCCACCATGACGCCGGTCGTCGAGGGGCTGGTCGCCCAGGCGCCGGACGCGGGCATCGGGCAGGCGCTGTGGTGGGCCTTCGCCCTCGGGGCCGACTTCGGCGGCAACGGCACGGCAGTGGCCGCGAGCGCCAACGTCGTGGCGCTGGGCATCGCGGCCAGGACCGGTCACCGGATCTCGTTCTGGCAGTTCACGAAGTACGGCATCGTCGTCACGATCCTCAGCACCGTGCTGGCCTGGATCTACGTCTGGCTCCGTTACTTCATGTGAGCGCGGCGTCCTCACGCGGCCGGGGCCTCGATCCCACTCGGGATCGGGGCCCCGTCGGTGTCTCCGGGCGTACGCGTTCCTGTTACCGGAACGGCTGAGCGAACTCGGCGAGGACCTCTTCGGCCAGTTCGAGGAGGCTGGGCCGCCGGGACTCGTCCGGCTGAGCGTCGATCCAGAGGTTGGCGGCGATGCGGAGGCTCATCAGGTACGCGGCCGCCAGGACGCGCGGCCGCGAGGCGCCGGGCTCCAGCCCCTCGCGCTCGGCGATGGCCCGCGACAGCTCCCGCTCGACGCGGATGTGGTTGGCCATCTGCCTGGCCAGCAGGGACGGGTGTTGCTTGACGAGCCGCGTCTGGATCGCCAGCTCGCGGTTGGGCTCGCCCACCTCCTCGTAGAGGCCGCGTGCCGCGTTGAGCAGCGCCTGCCACGTGGACTCCTCCGCCGGCCGGGCGCGGAACGCCTCCACCAGGGACCAGATGCGGCGCTGCTCGCCGTACAGGAGGGCGTCCTCCTTGCCGGCGAAGTAGTTCGAGAACGTACGCCGGGAGATGTTGGCCGCGTCGGCGATCGCCTCGACGGTGACGTTGTCCAGGCCGTGCTCCATCGTGAGCCGCATGGCGGCCTCGTGGACGGCCTGCCGGGTCTCGGCCTTCTTGCGCTCGCGCAGCCCCACCGTCGTGTCCATGTTCCGGCAATCCTAGCGTCCGGGAATATATGCCCACTGAGCAAAGTTGCTCAGTGGGCATATATTATGCGATCGCTCGTATCCCCTCTCCACCTGCTACGGAGGCAGCTCTTGAGCGCGCAGACCGCTTCGCCGCCAGGCCAGACACAGATGACCCACCGGCAGATCCTGGAAGCCCTCAGCGGCCTCCTCCTGGTGCTGTTCGTCGCCATGATCAGCAGCACCATCGTGTCGGTGGCGCTCCCCCAGATCATCGGGGCCCTCAACGGCACGCAGTCGCAGTACACCTGGGTCGTCACCGCCTCCCTGCTCGCGGCGACCGCGTCCACGCCCATCTGGGGCAAGCTCGCCGACCTGTTCAGCAAGAAGACGCTGCTGCAGGTCTCGATCGTGATCTTCCTGCTCGGCTCGCTGGCCTCGGGCTTCGCCCAGAACACCGGGCAGCTCATCGCCTTCCGCGCCTTCCAGGGGCTCGGCATGGGCGCGCTGCAGATCCTCGTCCAGGTCATCATCGCCGCGATGATCCCCCCGAAGGAGCGCGGCAAGTACAACGGCTACCTGGGCGGCGTCATGGCGGTCGCGACCGTCGGCGGCCCGCTGCTCGGCGGCCTGATCGCGGACACCTCCTGGCTCGGCTGGCGGTGGTGCTTCTTCATCGCCGTGCCGTTCACGCTGATCGCGTTCGTCCTGCTGCACAAGACGCTGAAGATCGCGACGGTGCGGCGGCCCGACGCCAAGGTGGACTACGCCGGCGCCACCCTGATCGCCGCGGGCGTCAGCCTCCTGCTCATCTGGGTCACCTTCGTCGGTGGTTCCTTCGACTGGCTGTCGTGGCAGACGGCCGTCATGGTCGGCGGCGCGGTGATCATCCTCGCCCTCGCGGTGTTGGTCGAGTCCCGCGTGAAGGAGCCGGTCGTTCCGCTGCACATCGTGCGGATGCGCACCCCCGCCCTCGCCATCCTGGCCAGCCTCGCCGTGGGCATGGCGATGTTCGGCGGCTCGGTGTTCCTCGGGCAGTACTTCCAGATCGGCCGCGGCTACAGCCCGACCGAGGCGGGCCTGCTCACCATCCCGATGATGTTCGGCGTGCTCGTGTCGTCCACGATCTCGGGGCGGCTCATCTCCCAGAGCGGGCGGATCAAGCCGTACATCGTGGCCGGCTCCATCGTGCTCACCATCGGCTTCATGTGCCTGTCCACGATCGACCACGAGACATCGCTCGTGCTCATCGGCGGCTTCATGATGCTGGTCGGCATCGGGGTGGGCATGTCGATGCAGAACCTCGTCCTGGCCATCCAGAACACCGTCCCGCTGCGCGAGCTGGGCGCGGCCAGCGGCGCCATCACGTTCTTCCGCTCGCTCGGCGGCACCATCGGCGTCTCGGTCCTGGGCGCGGTCCTCGCCAACCAGGTGGCGACCAACATCGCCGAGGGCCTGGCCAAGATCGGCGTCAAGCCGACCGGCTCCGGGACCGGCAGCCTGAACATCGCGGCCCTGCCCGAGCCGATCAAGGGGATCGTGCGCGCGGCGTACGGCGACGCGACCGGGCACATCTTCCTGATCTCCGCGGGCATCGCGGTGGTCGGCGTCATCGCCGTCCTCTTCCTCAAGCCGGTCAAGCTGCGGGACACCGTGGACCTGTCCGAGGCGACGAAGCAGGAGGAGCCGGCCCCCGCCCGGTGACACATCGGCGGGTGACATCGCCGACCCCTCGCGTACGGCATGCCGGCTCCGGAGCGGCGGAGGTGCTCCGGCACGGCGCAGGGTGAACGAGCGGCGCAGGGCGTCCCACACGCGGGGCGCCCTGCGGTCGTCACCCCCAAGGCCTGCCCGGCGCCGCTTTCCTCATGGCGCCGTGACGGGCTCGTCCGCCGGGATCCAGACGACTGTGACGCCTGCGCGCCGATCTCCCTCGCGGTAGATCTCTCCGGCGGCGCGCCCCTGCGCCCAGCGCCGCGCGTACGGCGGGGCCTCGACCACGACACCGTCGCGTACGACCAGTCCCACGGTGGCGCGGCCGGTGGACCACCAGATGAGGCCGTTCCCGAGGTCGTCCCGCATGGGGCGACCGTACCGCCAGGGTGTGACAAACCGCCCTTATCCCCGCGTCCCGGCCCGGTTCGGTCAGCTCCAGGTGGCCCGCTTGAGCACGCCGGACAGTTCCGGGGTGTTCCAGACGTCCACGATGAGGATCTTCGACGCGGGCAGGAACCACTCCCGCTGCATGAAGCGCATCGTCTGCCGGGCGCCGTTGTTCGTCACACACCGGTTGGGCCAGGCGGTGTACAGCGCCTTGTGGCTGCGGCCGACCTGGCGCAGACCCGTCGAGCTGGGCTTCTCCCCGGGGTACCAGCTCGTTTTGGCGTTGAAGGGGCAGGGCACCACGCCGCTGAAGGGGTGGAACTGCCACTTGCCGGTATAGGTGAGGGAACCGCCCCCCACAGGGAGGTTGGTGAACGCCTTCGGACCGAACACCCAGAACGACTGGCAGTTCGGCGCGAAAGGCTCCGGATTCGCGCACGTTCCGGTCACGACCACGATGCGGTCACCGTCCCGGTGCGCCTTCCAGCCGGACGGGAGCTTCAGGTTCATCCCACGGAAGGAGAAGTCACGGCTCCCTGAGGCCGCCGAAGCGGCCGAGGCCGGCGAGGCTCCGGTAGCGGCGGAGGCGGCGGTGGGAGCGGCCAGCACGGCGACGGCCACCAGGGCGAGGGCGAAAGATCGTTGGACCATGCCCGGAAGCTACCGATCTGCACTTGTCGCTCTCTGAACAACCGGTTGAACGCGACGTCCGCGCCCTGCTCAGAAGAGGGTCAGCGGCTCGGACGGCATGGGCTCGGGCAGCGGCTCGATCTCGGGCAGCCGCTCCCGCACCTCGTCATGGAAGCGGCGGGCGAGCACCGGCGCGTCGGCGTTGTCGGGGGTGTGGACGAACACCGTCGGCGAACGGCCCTCGCGCAGCCATTCCACGACCGTGTCGATCCAGTGGCCCCAGCCCTCGACCGTGCCGGCCGTGTCGTCCCGGCCGATGTAGCGGACGATCGGACGCTCCGTGAGGGCGGACGAACGGCGCGGCACCCGGGGTTTCTTCGTCCACGCGTCGCGTTCGGCGTCGCTGGTCGGCGGCCGCTGGAAGAGAGCGGTGGTGTCGAACGGGATCCACTCGGCGTCGACGGCGGCGAGGGCCCGTTCGAGAAACCGCGCGGATCGCGCGTCGTCGAAGAACGCGCGGTGGCGAACCTCGACGGCGTACCTGTGCGAGCGGGGGAGTCCGCGGAGAAAGCCCGCCAGGGCGCCGAGGTCGGTCGGGCCGAACGAACCCGGCAGTTGGATCCAGAGGGCGTGGGTCCGCGGCCCCAGCGGCTCCATCGTGTCGAGAAACGCGCGGAGCTCCTCGTCGGCGCCGGTGAGGCGGCGCTCGTGGGTGATCGTCTTGGGCAGTTTGATCACGAAGCGGAAGCCGGGGTCGGTCTGCCCGGCCCACGACTCCACCGCGCTCCTCGCCGGTGCCGCGTAGAAGGTCGTGTTGCCCTCCACCGCGTTGCACCACGTCGCGTACGCCCGCAGGCGCTCCCCGGCGGGCAGCGGATGTGGCAGGAGGCGCCCCTGCCAGGACGCATGAGTCCACATCGCACATCCCACGTGAAGCCGCATGGAACCGACGCTATCCGAGATCGGCACGGTTCGTCGTTGACAGCTATACCAACCAAGCGCATGATTGGTCGTCGGCGCCAGATCATGCTCTTGACCAGCAGGTACCCGGACGTGGGGTGCCGCCACGGTCGCTTTCTTACGCGAAGGGTCTCGTCATGCCTGCACACCGTTCTCAACCGACCCGCCGGCAGGTTCTCCGCGGCGCAGCCGCCGCCGGGGCCGGGATCGCGTTCGGCTCACGGCTTCTCGGCAGTGTCGCCGCGCGCGCGGACACCGCCGACGCGCCGGAATACGACGTCGTCGTGGTCGGGGCCGGCGCGGCCGGGATGACCGCGGCGCTGGTCGCGGCCAAACGGGGGCTGAACACGCTGGTCGTCGAGAAAGCGGCCAAATTCGGCGGCTCGGCGGCCCGTTCGGGAGCGGGCATCTGGATTCCGAACAACGAAGTGCTCCTCGCCGCGGGCGTGCCGGACACCCCGGCCAAGGCCGCGGCTTATCTGTCGGCGGTCGTCGGCAGCGAGGTCCCCGCGGATCGACAGGCCGCGTTTCTCGGCAACGGCCCCGAGATGATCTCGTTCGTCATGCGGAACAGCCCGCTGCGTTTCCGTTTCATGGAGGGCTATTCCGACTACTACCCGGAATTACCCGGCGGCCTGGCGAACGGCCGATCCGTCGAGCCGGACATGTTCGACGGAAACCTCCTCGGCGCGGAACTGGCCAACCTGAATCCCGCGTACATCCCGGTTCCGAACGGACAGGTGGTGTTCAGCGGCGACTACAAATGGCTCAATCTCGCCCTGGTGAACGTCAAGGGCGCGGCCATCGCGCTCGAAACGTACGACCGCTGGCTCAAGGCCGCCGCGCGGGGCGTCAAGCCGCTCACCATGGGGCAGTCGCTGGCCGGAGCGCTGCGGGCCGGACTGCTGCAGGCCGGCGTGCCCGTCTGGCTGAACACCCCGCTCGTCGATCTCCGCGTGGACGCGGGCCGTGTCACCGGCGTACTGGTCACCCGCGACGGCACCCAGACCCTCATCCGGGCCAAGTACGGGGTCGTGGTCGCGTCGGGCGGCTTCGAACACAACGGGGAGATGCGCGACCACTACCAGCGGCAGCCCATCGGCACCGACTGGACCGTCGGCGCCTCGTCGAACACCGGGGACGGCATCGCGGCCGGTCTGGCGGCCGGCGCCGAGGTCGCGCTGATGGACGACTCCTGGTGGGGGCCGGTGATCCCGCTGCCCGACGAGCCGTACTTCTGCCTGTCCGAGCGCACCCTCCCGGGCAGCATCATCGTCAACCAGCAGGGGGCGCGCTTCGTGAACGAGGCCGCGCCGTACAGCGACGTGGTCCACGTCATGTACGAGAAGAACGCCACCGCGCCGCACATCCCCGCCTGGATGGTCATCGACCAGAACTACCGGAACCGCTACCTGTTCAAGGATCTCGCGCCGACCCTGCCGTTCCCGGACAAGTGGTACAGCAACGGCGCCCTGGTCCGGTCGAGCACGATCGCGGCCTGGCCGCCAAGATGGGCGTCCCCGCCGCGGCCCTGCAGAACACGATCACCCGCTTCAACAGCTTCGCGCTGAAGGGGAAGGACTCCGACTTCAAACGCGGCGACAGCGCCTACGACCACTACTACACCGACCCGGCGATCCTGCCCAACTCCTGTCTGGCTCCGCTGTGGCTGCCGCCGTTCTACGCTTTCAAGATCGTCCCCGGTGACCTCGGCACGAAGGGCGGCATGGTCACCGACGCCACGGCCCGGGTGCTCTCCCCGTCCGGCGCGGTCATCCCCGGTCTGTACGCGGCCGGGAACGCCAGTGCCGCCGTCATGGGCCACAGCTACGCCGGCGCCGGCTCCACCATCGGCCCCGCCATGACCTTCGGCTACATCGCCGCGAACCACATCGCCGACAACCGCTGATCACCCGCTGCGGGTGGGACACCCCGTTGACGACGCGAACGCCGCTTTCCTCGCCATGGAAAGCGGCGCTCCTGAATGCCGTGGAGAAATGGGCCGTCGCGACTTTCCCGGAGCGTACGCCGCTCTGCCGGAACGGCTCGACGAATGCTTCGACCCCGCTCCGCAGTGGGCAATTCCCCCAGCGGAGAGCGTCCGATGCCGTATGCGAGGATGCCGGGATGGACGGAAGAGTTGTGCTCCGGGTGGCCGACGAATGCGCGGGTTTCCTCGACTCGGCAGTGGACCAGGACTGGACGGCCTCGATCCCCGGCATGGAGTGGACGGTCGCCCAGGTGGTGGCGCACATGAGCGAATGCGTCCTGTGGTATTCCATCGACCTGGCCGCGGGCGAGCGGGCGCTCGACACGATGGAGATGCGGGTCCGTCCGGAGTCTGAGGCGATCGACCTCGCCGCCACGCTCAGATCCGCCGCCGGAGTGCTGGCCCGCGTCGTGGACGGCATGCCGCCGGGGTCCCGCGGATGGCACCCCCACGGCCGCGCCGACGCGTCCGGCTTCGCGGCCATGGCCTGTGACGAGATGCTCGTTCACACGGCCGACGCGGGTCACGGCCTCGGTCGCGGGTTCGTCCCCTCAGCGGAACTCGGTGACGCCACCGTGCGCCGCCTGTTCCCGTGGGCTCCCACCGGCGCTGATCCGTGGGCGACATTGCTTTGGGCCAACGGCCGCGCCGACCTCCCCGGCCATGAGCGTCAGGTCGGCTGGAAATGGCACTGTGCCCCGCTCGATGAATGGGACGGGGTAAACCCGTCTAAGGCCTCCGAGCTGAAGGCATGAATTCGGATAATCGCCATTCTCGTCGGTGAACCGCGCTCGCCTTCGCGTTCAAGGGCCGAGCTGTCGACAACGCGACTTCGGAGGGCCACCAAATGGACTTCGCGACGTGCCCGTCCCCGAGGATTTCGCAGCTCTGCTGGCCTGCGAGGAACGCGCGGGCCGTACCGATCCCTACCGTCAGGTGGCCGCTCTCACGCATCTGATCGCCCGCCGCGACGAGTAGCGATCCCGCACGGCCGGCAACGCCGCGACCGTACACTCCCCGGCATGTACCTGCGGCAGCTCACTGAAGAAGTCGAAGCGGTGTCGAAGCTCTATGCCGCCAAACACGGGATAGAACGCGACGACACGTGGTTTCTCCTGAAACTTCAGGAGGAGATCGGCGAGCTGACCCAGGCGTTCCTCATGCGGTCGGGGCAGGCCAGGAGCAAAGGGCACTCCGCGGACGAACTGGAAACGCAGTTCCGGGCGGAGCTCGCCGACGTCCTGTGTCAGCTCCTGGTGATGGCACGACATCACGGCGTCGACCTGGAGGCAGAGGTCGAGCGCAAATGGCTCGTCTGGAACCCGGACCGGTCCTTCGTCCCGTCACGACCTGAGGCGTCGGCGAGCGGGACGGGGCTCCGGGCCGCGCCGTCGGATGTCCAGGGGACGTGAAACAACCGGGTCATCCGCCGTCATCGAGGGATCGGTCCGGGTCGGGCATCGCGCCGGAACGCTCTTCCGCGTACCGGCGGACGACCCGCTCCAGGTAGTCCACCCGCGCCCCGCCGAGGTCGGCCAACTCGGCGGGGGAGCGCACGAGGGCGATG
Organism: Microtetraspora malaysiensis; assembly: GCF_001528665.1. GTDB lineage: Bacteria > Actinomycetota > Actinomycetes > Streptosporangiales > Streptosporangiaceae > Microtetraspora_A > Microtetraspora_A malaysiensis. Next base: position 15,467 of record NZ_BBYJ01000023.1, on the reverse strand, counting down.
CGGTCCAGTTCCGGCTCACGCCCCAGTGCCGTTTCCGCGGACACCAGAGCCGCGAACCGCTCGCGCAGCAGCGCCTCCGGCTGACACGGAGCGAGGAACAGGACACCGACGCTCCTCCTCTTCCCGCGCGTGACGCCCCAGAGGGTCAGGTCGTCGGGTGGCGTGTCGACGCCGGTCTCCTCGACCAGTTCCCGGGCGGCATGCCGGCGGAGCGCCGCCACGTCGAGAGACTCATGATCGTCCGGCGGTTCGACTGATCCGCCCGGTAGCTGCCAGCGGCCGGGACTGGCCGTCGTCGGCGACATCCGTCCGGCCAGCAGGCGGCCGTCCTCGGTCGGCTGCACAACCGCGGCGAACAGCGACGGAAGCCACGAGGTCGCACCCGGAACCCGGCGCAGCGCGTAGTGCCGGTAGGTCGTCCTCACCCAGGAGAGGACCACGCTGTGCGGCCCCTCCCACGTCAGCCCCGCGGACGCCACCACCGGCCCGTCGAAGAGGCTCGGGTTCGCCCGTACCGCCTCCTCCCAGGCGCGGTCCATAGCGAGTCGCTCGTCGCGCGACAGCTGAGGAGCGGCGACTTCGACCAGGCGGAGCCGGTGAACCTCCAGGAGTCCGGCGGCAGAAGAGTGCGGCGATGGCTCGGTCACCGCCTCATGCTGACGCACCGCGGCCTGCCCGACAACGACCACGTCAAGATCGGTCGACCCTGTTTCAACGCAGCAGGGACCTGGCGGAGGGGGCCAGCCGTAACCGCTGCAGCACCATCGGCTCCACGACGGGAGCCACGTGGTCCCGCCAGCGGTCCGAGCTGTTCAGCCGGGTCAGATGCTCGTCGAGGTGAGCCTGGCTGGGAAAACACGCGAACCACACGAAGACGTTTTCGCCCGTACGTACCGGAAGCGCGGGGAAGGTGTTCTCGGCGTACTCCGTCCGCAGGCACGTCAGCGGCGGCGCCCCGGTCGCGGTCAGCAGCGTGCGGACCTCGCGATCGAAGAAGTCGGTGAATGCCTCGTCGAACGGCCGGTCGCGGCGGTAGATCGTCGCCAGGACGAGCGACGGTGGCGGCGTGGCGCCGCCGATCGGGGGCCGTACGGCGGCCGTGGCGGGGAAGCCGGAGCGCGTCGTCGCCGGACGCAGCAGCAGTACGTTGTCGGAGTCGATCATCGTGGCGTTGGCCGCGGGGCCGTGCGCCTTCCACACCGGCCCCCCGTAGAAGCCGGCCAGCGCCTCGGCGCGAGACGGCATGTCGCCGAACCCTCGCAGCCAGACGAACCGGTCCGGGTCATCGAGGTCACGAAACTGCCCCATGACCGCCATACCACCGGCTTCCTGGCTTTCGACGAACTCCCGGTCGAACAGCTCGATCAGGACGTCCCGTCGGCCAGGGTGCAATGCGTACTGCCGTAGCTCGATGATCGGATAGTCGCCGATCGGCGCCATGCCGCCTGCCCCTCTCAGAACAATTCTTGTTACAACTGAGTGCGTGCTGTGGATGCGGCCGGTTCTGACTGTGGATTGCCTACTCCCGGAGAGTCCGCTTCAGCACATCGGCGATCGAGGTACGCCGCAATTCCTGACATAGCGCCTGCTCGACACCGTCGTAGGCATGATCCAACGCTGGACGGATGCCCTTTCCGACCGGGCACTCGAGGTTGGGCTCGGTGTGATGCATCGCGAACAGCGGCTGCTGCTCGACCGCGTTGTAGACGTCGAGCAAGGTGATCTCCTCGGGCGCGCGGGCCAGGGTCCAGCCTGCCCCCGCGCCCCGGCGTACCTCCACGAGGCCCGCCCGGCGGAGGTCGCCCAGGCTGCGCCGGATGATCACAGGGTTGGTGTTCACGCTGGCGGCCACCTGCTCGGAGGTCAACAGGTCCTGCCCACGTCGGCGAGCGAGCGCCATCCACGTCAGCACGTGCGTTGCGATCGTCAGCCGGCTGTTCCCCGCCATCCCACCTCCCGTTTGCAACAGATCTTGTTACAACAAGGTGGGGTCGTCAAGGCCTGGACGTTGACCCGTACGCACCGTGATCGAGGAAGGCCGCTTCCTGCCAGGGCCGGCGAAGCCGATCGCGTCTGTTCCTATTCGGCGCATTCGCGCAGGTAACGACCTACTCCGGACCCCCGGGCGGGGGGACACGGCGCACCGAAAAAAATTTTTGTCTTAACAGTAGAAGTTGTCGGCTGCCAAGGTGGGTCACACAACGAGAGACAGAGGAGACCAAAAGATGCGCAAGATCGTCGCGGCTTTCTTCATTTCGCTGGACGGCGTCGTCGAGTCGCCGGACAAGTGGCACTTCCCCTACTTCGACGACGCGATGGGCGCGGCCATCGGCGCACAGATGTCCGAGAGTGACGCGATGATGATGGGGCGGGTGATGTACCAGGACTGGGCCGCCTACTGGCCGGGCAAGACCGAGGCGGACGACGAGTTCGCCCCCTTCATCAACAACATCCAGAAGTACGTCGTCTCCTCGACTCTCGACAAGGTCGAGTGGCAGAACTGCACGCTGATCAGCGGCGACTTCGTCGAGGAGATCACCAAGCTCAAGCAGGAGCCGGGCAAGACCATCAGCATCAGCGGCAGCACCACCCTCGTACACTCGCTGATGCGGCACGGCCTGCTCGACGAGCTCCGACTGCTCGTCCACCCGATCGTGGTCGGCACCGGCCAGCGGCTGTTCGAGGAGGGCGTTCAGATCCCGATGAAGCTCACCTCCTCGACGACCTTCGAGACGGGCGTACTGTCCCTCGTCTACCAGCCCGCCGAGAAGTGACCGGCATGGCCGTCAGCCCCGAGGGACGGAGCCTGGCGGCCCGGCCGGCTTTTCACGCGAGCGGTCATCCGACCGATGACGAATCGCCGGACGGAATGCGTTCCGCCCGGCGATCTTCCCGGAGTCAGGCGCTATGCCCGCCCGACCGGCTGGGTGTCACTCATCGAATGGTGACGCGATCCCCCTCCGGCGCCTCAACCGGCGAGTTCTTCACGATGTAGGACGCCAGCGCGCCGGTGTCGTCCGGCCCGCCGCGGTAGACGGTGGTGCTTCCCTCCCATTGCGGGAAGCCCTCCCAGCCGCCCACCAGCGTGTAATTGGCCGCGACCTTGATCACCTGAGTGTCGGTCACCGGAGCACCGTTCAACGTGATCTCAGTCACTTCCCCGCCCTCCAGCGTGTAGCGAAGCGAGGCCGACGGGGTCAGCACCCAGCCCGAGGGATTCGGATACGCCAGCAGCTTCTTGAGCTGCGCGCCGGTCATCGCGTTCACGTCCACGGCGAGCCCGGCCGGCCGGGTGTTCCACAGTTCCTCGTAGGTGACCGGCCCCGCGTTCAGGTCCGTCCGGAACCCGTACCTGCTGACGAGGGCGACCTCCGCACCGGAGAGGGCCTGGACCGAGTCCAGGTAGGCATCGGCGACCAGTTCGACCAGCGGGCCACCGCTGGCGGTCAGCCCGATGTTCTCGGCGGTCGCACCGAACGTTTCCTCCGCCCCCGGCGAACCGCACTTGAAGTAGTAGAGAGTGTTGGATGTCAGACCGTTCGGCTGTCTGATCTCGATCTGCACCGAGGTCTTGGCCGTAGTCTCCCAGTCCCATTCCCAGTCGAGCGTCTCCAGCACGGTGGTGAACACGGCTCTGTGGTGGGCCGGCACGTTGACGGTCTTCCACTCCTCGGTGCCGACGAGGCGATATTGGATGACCTGCGGGCCGGCGGGAAGACCCTCGAAGGAGCCGTGGATTTTGAAGGTCAACGGGCACTTCGACGCGGTAATCCGCTCGAAGTGGATGGTGAGCTTCTGGACGAGGTTCTGAGTCGGATCATCACCCTGCTCAGGCGGCGTGTCGGCGTTCGCGGTGGACGCGGACACGGTGCTCCACGATTTCGGGGCGGCATACGCCGCCGGCACAAAGGTGCCGGACGCCAGGGCGATAACGACCACCGGCCCCCCGATTCGGCGTCCAGTTCTCCCTAATAGGCCCACAGCATTCCTCTCCTGCGGTCTGCGACAAGGAATAACGGATTAGCCCGTTCCCTTGGAGAAATAGAGGCTAGCCGGACCGACCGACAATTCGGCGTCCACAACACAGGCATGCGACGCCACGCTGCCCGTCTCGGACATCGTGACCACAGCGCCTCAAGCCCGCTCGCCGACTACCGGGCGGCCCGCGACGCCGCGGGGAGAGCCGACAGGGCTGAAGAGCGCGGGAGCCAGAGGTGAGCACCGGATCTGTAGCGTTTACACGTCCATCATGCGTTCGGCATTGGCGATGATCGCATCATGGACGTAACGCGACAGGCCCGGAGCCACGTCGTCGAAATTGAGCCCGATCCGCTCATTAGCGAGGTAGGACTCGGCGACTGATCGATGAGTGCCGTAGTCGCAGTCGTGAAAACGCCGGTGGAGGTGGAGCCGATGCTCTTCGGCCACATCCATGACGATCGGGTCGGTGGCTGGGATTCCCGCGTTCATGGATTCGAGAAAACGTAGATGAATGCGGGACTGTTCTGCGCGGATCTCCAGCCAGTCTTCGGCCGAGTAGGCCGAGGCGCGGAGCTTCCGCTGCTGCCACAACTCGGATCCGCCCCACCTCTCCTCGGCACGCGCGGCGTTCTCCTCCAAGACGGAGCTTCCGAAGACTTCCAGCCGCTCATGAGAGGTGAGCGTGATGCCGAGCGTGCGCGCGTTCAGCTCTTTGTCGATGAGGGCGACCATGGCCTGGTGTCGTGCTATCCGTTCGGTGAGAAGGCGCCGCTGCTGGTGGAGCCGGTCGACGTCAGTGGATGCCTGGTCGGCCAGGAGCGCCCGGATCGCTTCCAGGTCGAAGTCCAGCTCCCGGTAGAACAGGATGCGTTGTAGCTCGCGCACGTCGTCGCCGGTGTAGAGCCGGTAACCGGTGGAACTGCGCCCTTCCGGCTCCAGCAGGCCGATCTCGTCGTAGTGGTGCAGCGTGCGTACCGACACTCCGGCCATCTTGGCGACGACGCCGACTGTGTACTCCTCCGTGCTCATGCCACCACGGTGCCGCCTGACGCCACGTAGGGGTCAAGCCGTCCGGCCATACGTCGAAATCCCCGTCGCCACTATCTCCGGCGCCGCCGGCATTCTTCTTCTCTCAACGTGTCAACGACCAGCTCATTCGAGGGTCCTGAAGGCGTGATAGATACATCGGCGATGACGAGCGAGGTCTCGGCATTCGCGGAGCTGTTCGCCGGCCAGTACCAGTCGTTGGTACGGCTTGCCGGGCTGCTCGGCGCGGATGATCCGGAGGACATCGCCCAGGAGGCGTTCGCCCGCCTGCACTCCCGGCGACTACGCGACGACGGGGCCGCGCTCGGCTACTTGAGAGTCACCGTCTGCAACCTGACCCGTAAACGGCTGCGTCACCTACGTGTGGCGCGGCTGTATCGCACCGGGCCACCCAGTCCGATGCCCAGCAGCGAGCACGTCGCACTCGTTGCGGAGGAGCATCGTGAGTTGCTTTCCGCCCTCGACCGCCTGCCGCGCCGTCAGCGCGAGGTGCTTGTCCTGCGCTATTGGCTGGATCTATCCGAACGTGAGATCGCCGAGGCGATGGGGGTATCGCCGGGCTCGGTGAAAACGCATGCCAGCCGCGGCATCGCCGCCCTCAGCAAGGCATTGGAGACGTCATGAATGAGCTTGAAGACCGTCTGCGTTCGGCACTTGACGCCCGCGCCCACACCTACGAAGCCAGCCCACAGGCGTGGATCAAGGTACGCAGGCGCACTCTGCGTTCGCAGCGCCGACGGTTCTGGCTGCTCGCGCTCGTCCCAACGGCCGCGGCCACGACTGCCCTGCCGTTCTTCCTGGCCGCAGGGAGCGGACCGAATGGCATCGGCACCGGTGTGGTCACCGCCCACCCCACCAAAGAAAGCGGTGGCGACGTCTACACGGATGTCATGCGGGACAAGACGCCGCTCGGTGACCGGCTGATCCTCGACAACCCTTCAGAACACCGACCGATGCTCCTGTGGTTCGCCAGGACGACGGACGCGCGAGGTGTCGCCGGTGCGGTGTTCTGTACGGCCACGCAGTCCAGAAACGGGGGAGGTGGCGGAGGCTGTAACGACGTTCTCGTCGAGAGCCGACCACAGGAGGAACGGGCCTGGGCGGAGGGGTCGACAGAGTCATGGCCGCCGCCGGAGACGGTGCTGTATTACGGGAGCGCCCGTGACGGTGTGGCCGGGGTCTCGGCCATCGCCAAGGACGGCTCCACAATCGCGGGTACCCTCCAGCGGCCCGCGAGCGCGCCCCTGTCGATCTGGACAGTAACGATGCCCTCGGAGACGCGCATAACGGCATTCGAGTTCACCGACACCGAAGGGCGGGTCATCGAGCGGGTGAAAGACGAGGCCAACCACGTCGGGCCTGAAGCCAACGGCAGACCCCTCGGCTCGGCCATGCACATGCCAGGAGGCCTCATCGCGAACGTCTACGAGACTCCCGACAAGACGCTGATCTGGACGCTGGACGGCCAGGAGGTCGGCATGCACCTGGTCCGGTCGAAGGACCTGATGACCGACATGGGCGGCGACAAATACCCGGTTGATTTCCGAGACCGTGACGGCCGCTGGTTCGGCCTCACCACTCCCCAGACAGTCCGGGTCGCACTGGTTTTCAAAGACGGTCGGCGGGTGACCGTCAACGCACAAGCCGACCGCTGGAAAATCGGCGTCCGGCTGTTCTCCGGCACCTACCAGCGGCCCGGTGACATCTACCTCGAAGGATTCCAGCTCATCGGCTACGACGAGGCAGGCACCGTGATCTGGCACGAAAACCATCCGGCTCAAAAGCCGCTGTGGCAGACGCCTCTGCCCATGTCCAGTCCGAGGTAGCGGGCCGGGGCAGGCCGCTGAGCCGGTGGTCCCCTCCTGGCGAATGTCCCGCCACTTGAACTGCGCCAGGTTGATCCCCGCGCGATAGAGCGCTCCGAAATCGGCAGGCGAGAGATCCCAGCAAGGGCTGTGCAGCCGCCGGTTGCCGTACCGGTCCACCCATTCCATGGTGGCGATCTCCGCATCATTCACACCCTTCCCATCCGTCTTGTACTGGCCGATGACGCTCTCTGCCAGGGCCTTGTCGTATCTGTCTCCGCGTGCGCCGACGGAGCAGACCCCGGCCAATCTCAGCGATCCGCTGAGCGTCCGTACTGGAGGTGCCGGACTGCCGCCGTCGTCGATCCCGGCCTGGCGGACCCAGCCGCGCAACGCCTTTCGATGCACCCCGAGCCGGCCGGCGACGGCCGCAAACCTGACGTGAACCATTCCCGGAATCAGCGGTAAGTACAGGCGACCGTGATCACGCGTCGAAAGGCATCGAATGAAGGAGCAAGCGATCCATGCTCGGGCTACCCGCGACAGATGAGCAGCTCGCCGACACGGCGCTGATACAGCTGTCCTGGGAGGAACCGGAGTTCTTCGCCGGCGTCTTCGATCGGCACGCGCCGCTGCTGCATCGGTACGCCGCCCGGCGGCTCGGTCCCGATGCCGCCGAGGATGTGGTGTCGGAGACCTTCCTGGCCGCCTTCCAGCATCGTCACCGCTACGACGTCGAGCAGGGCGATGTCCGGCCGTGGCTCTACGGCATCGCCTCCAACGTGATCGGCAAACGGCGGCGGGCCGAGACCACCCGCTATCGGGCGTACGTACGGAGCGGGGTGCATCCGGCGGAGGTGGCCGGCGGCCTCGTCGAGGACGGCGTGACGACGCTCGCGGTGAACCTCCCGCTCGTCTCCGCGCTCGCGGCGCTCAAGGCGAGAGATCGTGACGTGCTGCTGCTCGTGGCCTGGGTCGAACTGACCTACGAGGAGGTCGCGCAGGCGCTGAACATCCCCCTCGGCACCGTACGTTCGCGACTCAACCGCGCCCGCAAGAAGGTCCGTCAGGCACTGGACCGGAACCATGCGACTCACTGAAAGGGACAAGACGATGAATGACCTGACCGAGATCAAGCGGCTCTGGGAGGAGGTGCCCCCCGGCTCACAGGAGCATCTCGCGGGCGCGCGCACCGCGCTGCTGGAAGCGGCCCGCACACCGGCTCAGGGGAAGCCGACGGTGCGGGTGCCCCGGCTTCGGAGGTACGGCCTGCGCATCGGGATAGCCGGCGGCCTGGCCGCGGCGATGGCCGCCGGCGTGACCGTCGTCCAGGTCGGCCTGGGCGACTCGCAGGGATCGGACGGCATCGCGGGCCTCCTCGCCGCCCCGCCCGCGAACGCCCAGCAGCTGCTGAAGGTCGCCGCGCACGCGGCCGCGGCCGAGCCGGACCTGCGTCCTGGGCCTGGTCAGTACATCCACACCGAGACTCGGGTCATGAACTATTGGTCCTTCGGCTCCGCCGGCGCGCACATCAGCCGCACCGAGGAGCGGTGGGTTCCCGCCGACGGGGCGAAGCAGTGGCTCACGCGGGAGCAGACGACCAAGGCCGAGCCGGTGCCCGGCGTGCCGATGCCGTCGCAGCGGCCCATTCCGGGAGTGACCATGGAGACAGAGGACTCCCTGTACGAGTCGTCCTGTGCCGCCGGCTCCAAGGACGCCATCACCGAGGCCCAGATGAGCGACTGGCCGACCGATGTGGCATTCCTGCGCAAGCAGGTTCAGGCGAAGGCGGCCAAGTACACGGCCGTGCCGGAGAAGCTCCGCGAGTGGGAGGCGGTCGGCACCCTGCTCCGCTCGACTGTGTTCCGCCCCGGTCTCACCGCGGCGCTCTACCAGATCACCGCTGAGATCCCCGGGATCACCCTTGTACCGGACGCGGTTGACGCCGCCGGCCGCCGGGGCATCGCCGTCGCGTTGGAGAACGACGGCGTCCGGTCGGAGCTCATCTTCGACAAGCAGACCTACCACTATCTAGGCGAGCGAGAAGTGGCGACCAAGGACAAGACCACCACAGTGCCCGCCCCGCCGCCGATCTCCGATAAGGAATTTGACGATTTGAAGCGGCAAATGGTGGCAAAGGGCACGGATCCCGCCGAGGCGACCAAGACCCTGGAGTCCCTGCGGAAGAAGAAGCAGCCGGCGACGATCTTCAAGCCGCGGGGTGCGGTGATCGGCTCCTCCGCCGTGGTCAAGGTCGACCTGACGGACGCCCTGCCGCCGCTCTCGACAAAGGTCTCGCGCATGAAGATCCCCTGCTGAGAGAGCCGGATGCCACATCGGTGGTGATCTAGCGGCGGGGGCATGTCAAAGGCTTCGTATCCTCCGGGTACGGGGCCTTTGGCGTACGTCCGGCCTCCGGCGACCTCGGCGGACCGAGCATCACCGCACATGGCGGTTTCTTTCGCGCCTCAACGACGGGCATCGAATCGTGCTACACCGTGGCGAGAGGTGGTGGCCTGTAACGTGTGGTGGCGCCTGTCGATTTAAGGGGTCCCTTTGCGCGGCCCGGTTGATGTACTTCGTTGCTGTGCAGCGGTCACGTCCTCAAGCCTCGGCGTTCTGGACAGCCATCAAAGCTTCAAAGAGATGCCATCCGTCGACTTCCTTGGTGCCGGGCCCCCTGGGCAACTCTCCGCGCGCTGTTGCAATCTGCAGGAGGCTGCGAACCGTCTTAGGCTCGTAGAGGTTCAACCAGTCCCGTTCGGGGAGCGCTACCACGGTGCCGGCCTCGAAATAGGTATTGGAAATGATCCTGTCCGGGCCGGGCCGAAAGACGATCGACAGACAGGAACGTGAGCCCTCCCGCCAGAGCGACAGAGTCAGACGGCAGTTGTCATACCGATTCCTGTCGAGCTTCTGGCGCACCGACCAAAGCCATGTGGTGTCGCCGTCGACGAGGCGACGCAGCCTGCGATCGTCCTTCACACCTTCGTCCTAGAGTGTCGCCTGCCAGCGTTTTCCGAAGCCATGTGCCCCAAAAATGCCCCCGATCGACCACACAACCCAACACCGTTCCACCGGAGGGTCTCCAGTCGGAGCGGAGTGCGCCAGGCTCAAGTTGTCGGCTGGAGTTGGACGAGGATCATCCAATTATCCTCGTCCTTCTTGTAGGTGGCGCGGACCCTGTACAGGCCAGGCTCCAGATCAATAGTGAGTCGTTCGTCAGACTCCAGCTCAGCACCGGGAATTGCAGAGTCGAAGAGTATGACCTGCTCCCGTACCTCCCAGTTCAGATCTTCGTCATCGTCCCAATCCCGTTGCCCCGCGAGGGCTCGCCTGCCCGCCGCAACCAGCTCGGCTTCGGAGTATGCGGCGGCCCAGCGCAAGAAGAGGCGTTCGGTCGTCAGGTAGGTCGTCATGGCCGGTTCATCACCGAGAACCAGGGCCTGCTGCGCCCCAACGGTGACGAGGCCGATGTAGCCCTCAGCGGCACACGCGCGACCGTAGTCACCCCAGGTCTCTACGGGCCCGTCGTTGTGGTCTACGCCCGCCCAATGGTCCAGCTCGGACTTGGGGACGACGATTAGCGGCCCTCCTGCGGTCTCGACCCAGGTGTGAAGCACTGACGGCCTCCTTTCACCGGTGTATGCCTGGAGAAGGCAGAGGTCCTGGCATTGCTACTCGGCGATGGTGACGCGCTGCCTCTCCGCCCAGCGGATCGCCGGAGGGGACCATACGTCGTAGTTCTGATCCGTCCTCACGGCTGACCTGCGGTCAGCGGATCACGGCCGCGCTCGCCACGCTCACCACCCAGGGGCGGGCGGTCGGCGTCGGAGTCATGGCCGCGTTGCAGGACCCGCGCAATGAGGTCATGAACATCCGCAACCTGTTCCCCGACAAAATCGCGCCCGGCTCGACTCCGCACCATGGTCGCCGAGTACACGCAGCCTGTGGACACCGCGCCGGTCGCGGACCACGGGGCGGCCCTGGACTCCACGTCCATCGCGACCCGCGTGCCGGTCATAGGGGAGGTGGCCCCATGATCCTGGCTCACCTGCTCGACTCCGCGGGCGTCCCACGGACGCCCCACGGGCGTTCAGGGCCGGAACCGGTCGGTGGTGTCGATCAGGCGGTGCCGGATCCCCGGTTCGGAGCCGCCGTGGCCCGCGTCCTCGACGATATGGAACTCGGCCTCAGGCCACGCCTGGTGCAGGTCCCACGCTTGATCGGGCGGGGTCTTCATGTCGTAGCGGCCGTTGACGATCACAGCGGGTATGCGTCGGATGCGGTCGATGCCCGCCAGGAGGCCCTCCTCGGGGAGGAAACCACCGTTGCTGATGTAGTGGTGGGTGATGCGGGCGAAGGTGAGGATGTCGGCATCGCCGACCGCCGGCGGATCGACGGGGAGCAGGGTGTTGGCCGAGAACTCCCAGCCCATCCAGGCGCGGGCCGCGGGGATGTGGACCGCGGGGTCCGGGTCACCGATGCGGCGGCCGTAGGCGGTCATCAGGTCGTGCCTCTCGGCGGCGGGAACCGCGTCGCGGAACGCGGCCCACTCCGCCGGGAAGAGGCGGGCGGCGCCGGTGGGGGTGAAGCTCCAGGTCTCATCGGACGGGCGGACGAGGTAGATGCCGCGCAACACCAGTTCGGTGACGCGGCCGGGGTGGGCCTGGGCGTACGAGAGGGCGAGCGTACTGCCCCAGCTTCCGCCGAAGACCAGCCAGCTATCGATGGAGAGGTGCTCACGGAGCCGTTCGATGTCGGCGACGAGGTGCGGGGTGGTGTTGCGCTCCAGCGAGACCCCAGGGTCTCCGGCGCTCGGCCGACTGGCGCCGCAGTTCCGCTGGTCGAACAGCACGATCCGGTACGCCTCCGGATCGAAGAATCGGCGGAAGCCGGGCAGGAGGCCCCCACCGGGACCGCCGTGCAGGAAGACCGCGGGTTTTCCGGCGGGATTCCCGCAGACCTCCCAGTAGATCTCGTTGCCGTCGCCGGTATCGAGCAGACCGGACTCATGCGGCTCAATCGGCGGATAGAACTCCTTCAGCCTCATACGATCAAGTAGACCACTTTGTCATCACCGGGGTTCATCACATCAGGACGTTCGGCGGGCCTGCCGTTGACGAAGGCCGGTTTCCGAGGCGGAGGGCCGGGATGCCCCGGCGCCACGGTCACGGTCAAGAGCCCGGCGCAGCTGGGAGACCTTGGCCTGAAGGGCGTTGGCGGGGTTTCCCGGCAGCTCCTCGCCCCACAGGTCGTCGACGAGCCGGTCGGTGGAGACCGGCCGCCCCCCGAAGAACTACGCGAACGCGCGAAGGCTCGAGCCGAGCAAGAAGGAAAAACGGTGTCCGCACTGGCCCGAGAAGCATTCGAGCACAATGCAGGCGGCCCGGTCGAGTAGACGAACGAACAAGCGCCGGATCTCGCCATGAGTCGGTCACCTGGCGCTACACCCCGACCGTGCCGGTGCCCGATTAAGACAGGGCCTCGATGGGTGCCGTGGTCACCAGCTCCTGCACGGCCCGAGCGAGCTCCGCGTCGAGTGTGATGAACGCGTCGGCTTGCAGCAGGGTCAGGGCGATGTATTCGGCGGCGAACGTGTCCGGCCACCCGAGTTGGTCGGCGATCTTCCACGCGGTGCTCTGAAGGACGCGGTCGCCGAGCAGCCGAATCCGTAGCCCTCGCACGTAATTGAGCCGGCGATCGGCGTCCTTCTTGGTCATCTCACCGCAGCAAACTGCTTGGTAGAGAAGCGACAGCATCTGTGAGCGAAGAAGCGTTGGAGCCAGGATCTGGTGTTCGTCGGGGATCACGGTCTCGTTATGGGCCAATCGAAGGGCCACGTCCGGCCCGATCACATACTTGGTCAACGTGACCATCTCCTCTGTGACACGGAGACGGCAAGGAACCTGGTACGGCAGGCGCCGCCCGGCTCGCCCTGGGTGCCGCCCCGAACAGTGATGGACATCGTAGGGCCCAGCACACGCGCGGGTCACGACAAGATCGCCACGGGCCACTCCAGCACAAGAGCCGCGATCATCTACAAGCACGCTACCGACAAGCGGGGCACCGGGTGGCGAAACGTGCGGTGGAGCCTAGGAGATTCGAACTCCTGAATCCTGCTTGCAAATCGGCCTGATCTTCAGGGGAAACCGCCGCTACCTGGGCGAGAGACAGTCCGCGAGGGATCGTGACTGCCCCCTGTTGACCGCCCTTGATGGCCCGCTAATGGCCCGGCGATCATGCCCAAGACCTGCAACGTGTCATGTGCGGCTTAAGTCGCGGGGCAGAACACCGATTTGAGGGCGTTGGTGCTGCGTTGGTCCGCGGTGTGCGCTCGTCATTGTCCATGGCCAGTGTCATGGACACGGCGAACTGTAGACGGCCATCAGAGGAGGTATGGGTCGAGGCGAAGAAGCCGGGGCGCTGCCCCCGCCTCCTGGGGCGAACTCGGGGTTGCCCGCGCACGGGCCGCCCGAGGGCTGCTGCGGCGGCATTCCAGGCGGCGGGTCGGCGAGCAGTCTGTTCAGGGACTCCAGCAGGAGCCCGCCCGGGCGGAGGGCGCGCTTGAAGGCGCTGACGTTGCGCGCGGTGGAGACCACGCCGCCTGCGCCGAGCATGGTGGTGGCGTTGATCTTGTCGGCATCGCGCAGCGCGTGGTCCGAGTGGACCTGGTCGTGCATGCCGGCGAGCGTCGGCCAGGATGAGCGAGCTGGCTTGGCTCGTGCGGGTCCACGCCGCTCGACCCTGTCTACTGAGCCGGCTCGGCCACGCCAACCGACCCGGCCTGTCCGCCGCCGAACACCTCTTTGACGAGCCTTTGCGTCGCCTTCTGGAACGCCTCGCCCAGGGACAGTGCGGCGTCGTCGACATAGTTGAACGCGGCGGTCAGAGTCTTGCTGCCGTCGGGCGTGCTGTACATCAGCGCCCCGTGGCCCGCCATGCCGCCGTTGTGGGTGATGATGGTGCCGCCGTTTTCGCCCGCGTCCTGCACGAACACTCCCAGGCCGTAGCCGACCTTGGGCTCCGGCGTGCACATCTCGGCCAGCAGCGGGGCCGGCAGGAGCTTGCCGCCCACCAGCGCGGAGATGAACGTGTGCAGGTCCTGGGTAGTCGAGATCATGTCACCGCCGCTGGAGATCCAGGAGGGGTTCTGGCGGGTGACGTCGACCGTCTTCTGCTGGCCGGCCTCCTCGTACCGGTAGTAGGCGTGGGCGTGCGGCTCGGAGATCTCCGACTGGGTGGTCGGCGCCACGGTGCCCGTCAGCCCGAGCGGCCCCAGGATCAGCCGCTGCATCTCCTCGGCGACCGAACGGCCGGTGACCTTCTCGATCAGCAGCCTGGCCAGCACGTAGTTGGTGTTGGAATAGCTCCAGTCCGTCCCCGGCGCGAACCGCGCCGGCTTGGACAAGGCCAGCCGTACCAGCTCCTCCGGCCGGTAGGTCGTGAACCGGTTGTCCACCCACTCCTGGCCCGCGGTCGTGGCGGGGATCCCCGGCACGACCGTCCCGTCGTCGTAGAACTCGCCAGTGAAGTTGAACACCCCGCTGGTGTGCTGCAACAGCATCCGCACCGTGATCCGCCGGTCCAACCCGAACTCGGGCAGGTAGCCGTCCGCCGGGGCGTCCAGCCCGACCTTGCCCTCGGCCACCAGTTGCAGCACCAGGGTCGCGATGAAGGTCTTGGTGTTGCTGCCGATCCGGACCCGCCCGTTGGTCGGCGGTTTGGCGCTCTCGCCCAGCTTGGCCACCCCGGCACTGCCGACCCACTCGCCCCGCTCATCGTGCACGCGCATCGTCATCCCGGTGAAACCAGAATCGACGATCTCCTCGATGGCCTTCTGCAGCTCCGGGCGGTCCTGGTCGGTATGGGTGATGGACATGGTGGTGTGCTCCTTTAGAACTGTTACGAAATTCAACTGAGCGGACAGGGTCGCCGCGCCTGAGGGGTGCCCCTCTTACAGGCTGCGGGCGGTGATGTCGCCGTTGGAGGTGGTGGCGTGGATCTCGAGTTCGGCGGTGCCATCGTTCTTGAGGGCGTTGGTGATACGGCCGTGGGTGGTGCCGGCGTCCAGGGAAGCCGAGACGCCCGCGGCGGCGCCGACCGAAATGTCGCCGGACTGCGTGCGGAGCACGACCTTGCCGCCCATGGCCTCGGCGATCCGGATGTCGCCCCTTGCGGTGCTGATCTCCGCAGGGCCGCCCAGGCGGCCGACCTCGACGTCGCCGTCGGTCGCGGTGAGGCGGAGGCTTGCGGTCTCATCGATCTTGATCTGGCGGTATGCGCCTTCGAAGGCGACGTCGCCGAGGCGGCCGACGGTCCGGAGTTCGGCGCTGGCCGTCTTGGCCTCGATGCGGGAGCCGGCGGGCAGCTTGACCGTCACCTCGATGGCCCCAGTCGGGCCGAGGTACTGGTGCTTCATCGAGGTCTCGATCCGCAGGACGCCGTCGGCGTATTCGACCGTGGTCTGCTCGGCCGCCTTCACATCACGGCCCTTGGAGGGGCTGGCGGGCAGGACCTCGACGGTGGTGTCGGCCCGGTCGGCGGCGATGAACTGGACGCGTCCGGCGGGGATGTCCAGGACGGCGGAGATCGGGGCGGGGGTGGCGAACTTCTGCATCGTGTGCTCCTTGT
>NZ_BBYJ01000022.1 GCF_001528665.1 Microtetraspora malaysiensis | reverse complement strand
GACCGGCGGTGTGCGGCAGGCGCGGGAGTTGCCGGGAGAGTGTGACGCGTTCTCCGGCACGGGCGGTGCGTGACCCGGTAGCTGCCGCCAGCCACGCTCCGATCGACCGCCGCCCGAACAGATGGTGGCCTTTACCCGCTTCGGCTATCGGGAGGCGAGCGGCGATCGCGGCTTCGGCCAGATCGATCGCCCGCGCCAGGGCGACGATCTCCGCCATCGCCACCTCAACCTCGATCCCAGCGCCGGTCTCGGTCTCGGCTCCAGCCCCGGTCTTGGTCTCGCCCGGCACCTTCCCCGCAACCGCGGCCAACCGCTCGGCACGAGCCAGCAACCTGATGACATCGCGTCCAGCCAGGTTCAGATCGGGCCAGTCCGCTACCCGGCTATCACCACCAGCAGCATCCGGGCCTGTGGCGTTCTGGCTGTCACTGCCAGCGCTGCCTGCACCAGCGCCTCGGCGGCCGGTGGTAGCGCCCCGGCCGACGGCGTCCTGGCCATTCCGATCAGCGCCCCGGCGGTCACCGCCAGCACCTTGGCGATCAGCATCAGCGGCCCGGCCGTCGGCGGCAGCAGCCCAACCATCGCGCCGACCGTCACTTCCTCGCTGAGCCTCATCCCAGCGGCCCCAGCCCTGCCTGTCCGCGTCCTGCTGGTCCCTGCCGTTCGGCTGCCGATCACCCCGACCGGCACACACGGGACGGCTCGCGGGCGACTCATCGAGGGTGGAGCGGCGGCCTTGCCAGATCCCATCCCAGGCCGACAGGTCACCACGGTTGCATCCAGGCCGCGGTAGCTCGTCCCGACCGGAAAGAGCACCGCCACCGGCGAGGCACTGCGACCCCTCCCCGCCATCAGGCTTCTGGTCTACTGACGCGTCCGGAAGGCCGAGCAGCCGCCGAGCCCATGACCGTGTCGTTTCCGGCTCACCGCTCCGCGCAACTCGCCCCTCGGGGCGCGCCAAGTCGTGCGGGACGGGATCAGGGGCTCCCCCGCCGCCACCGAATCCGCGAGCGTGATCGAAGAGCCCTGCACTGCGAGCGCAGTCGAGAAGCACCGCACCGTAGGAGTCACCGGAGAAGCGATCCGATCCGATGAACGGCGTGTGCCGCCTGGACCCGCGCCGCTGCGGGGATGCGGAAGGCGCGTCGGACGGCCGGGACGGAGCAGCGCCCTCCGGTCGGCGCGACAACAGCACACCACCCGAAAGCATCATCTCTTCACACCTCCCCTCCCGATCTGGCGGCCGACCCTCTGCGAGGATATCGTTCACACGTTCGATAGGCAACTCTAAGTAGTCACGCTTGCACTGTTTGTGAGAACTGTGTACGACATTCCGTTTGGCTGGTATTCGCGAGAGGCGGAGCGACAGCATTCGTCGAGGCGCACACGGGCCTCGCCGGACGAGGCCGAGGACGGCGGTGACGGCGGAAGCAATGGCCGCCGCGCGGAGGGGTGAAGGCAATGGCCGCGGGCCGGAAGGGGCGGAGGGCGTCGACGTGCGGCTCGGACGCGGGACTCGCTCGGCTCGGGTGCCCCACCGAAGAGCCCGCGAAGGGTGACAGGTACCGGAGTGGGCGCCTTCTAGAAGGCCACTGAAGATCTTGCTCGCGTGCGGTGCTCTTGCCTGTAGCCAGGGCGTGTATCGAAAGTGCCGCCATGCGCCTGAGCCGCGTGCGCGAAGGCCGAGCGCAACTCGGTGGCGTCTGGAGTGGAAGTCAGGAAAGCTTGCACGCATGGTTTCGGTATTGCAGAACGTGGCGATTGACTGTGCGGATGCCTACGAGCTGGCCCAGTTCTGGAGCAGGGTGACCGGCCATCCGCTGCATCCCGAGGACAAACCGGGCAACCTCGAAACTCAGGTACTGCTGGCGGAGGGCCCGGTGCTGTACTTCAACCAGGTGCCCGAGCCCAAGAAGATCAAGAACCGGATCCATCTGTGCTTGCGACCTGAGACCTCGCGTGAGCAGGAGGTGGAACGGCTGCTGGGCCTCGGTGCCACCTTTGTCACAGATCACCGGAATCCTGATGGCTCTGGCTGGGCAGTCCTTGCCGACCCTGAAGGCAACGAATTCTGTGTTCTTCGCAGCGATTCCGACCGAGCCGCGACGAGTTCCTGAAGCTCACGCGCCATCCTGGCCGGTTTCATATGACCGCCGGTCCACAGCCACTCATTGATGGTCGCGATGCGAACGGTCGCCTCGTACCGGACCGCGAGTTTGTCGTACCTCGTGGCCACGGCTCGGTGCCTTTTGGGCGGTTGTCAACGACGCTCAAAAACGGGCCCTGGCATCAGTTTCGTGACGTCAACACACGTAAGGGCTGCATCTGTTCAGCAGCAGGGCGACCTTGGCCGCTGGCGTTCGGTCAGTGTGGCGCCCCGGAGCCGGAGCGCCACGCCAGAGGCGATTCTTTCTATGACGTGGGATGGAGTTCGTAGATTGCGATCAAGAGCGTTTTAGCTTTACCGCGAGGAAAGATGGCGCTTGGTGAAGCTTGTTGTAGGCGGCTTCGTCGATCTCCCGAAGGCCGGCCGTGGGGCGCGGCTCGATCAGCTGCTCCAGCACGAACCCTGCGGCCAATAGCTCGCCCAGGAAGGTCTCCAGGGGCAGGCGCTGGTAATGGATCGAGAGCTTGCTGTCTCCGAGAGGCAGGTCTCTCCAGTCGTGGCTGAAGTACGAACCTCCGAAGTGGCGCCAATCGGCTGTGGGATGGGTGGTCGACACCAAGAGCCATCCACCTGGCCGCAGGACGCGGCGTAGTTCATCCAGCAGTTGCACACGGTTCCTGACGTGCTCGTACACGAGGGCGCAGACCACCCCGTCGAAGGATGCGTCAGCGGTGAAGCCGAGTGGCTCTTCCCGATCATGGAGAAGTAGTTCTGCGTGGCCGTTCACGCGCGCTCGCGCGTGGCGCAGCAGGGTGGCGCTGCCTTCGATTCCGACTACCTGAGCACCGCGGGCCAAGAGCTCGGCCGCGTAGTGGCCTGCTCCGCAGCCGACATCCAGGATTCTGGCCCCGGAGACATCGCCCGCGAGTTGAAGCATTGCCGGTCTGTCGGTGTAGGCGTTGTAAGGGCTCGTCTCCGCATGTTCGGCGAAGTGATCGCCGAGTGCGTCATGGTAAGCGGTCGCCTTGCGCATCGGGACATCATGGCGTGGTCGCCAGCCCGTCGCCATTGAGTTCCAGGTGAGCCGGTGGATGGCGGCGTGACATGCAAGCCGAACAGACGGGGTCGTCCCGGAAGCCATCCGGAGCCCTTTGGCATTTCGCCGGCTGTCCCCGACGCGTGAGACCGGCCGAAAGTGCTCTGCGACCTGGGAAAACGTCGCCAAGACATCCGATCTGCCTAACCTGTCAAGTCATGTCCGCCTGGTTGCTTCTGCAGGGTCCTCTTCGGAAGGTTGCGGAAGACGCCTGAGGCTTTGCCGATCACTCCGGTGGCCAGGAGTGGGCCGCCGGGGACGGCCGAAAGCGAGGTCAGTTCTCCGCCGGACGGAACCCTTGTCCAATGGCCGGATGGGTCGCGGTGGGCGAGGGCGGAGTCGTCGCCGTTGAAGTCGGTGGAGCCGAGAAACCAGTGGCCGCCCTTGCCGTCGGGGACGGGTGGGCGGTCACGGCTCATGCGTCCGGCCTTCGCGGAGGTGTCCTCGCTGCGCCAGCCGGAACCGGTCTGGGAGAGCAGGAACGACGACGCCCCGATCTCCCCCGTGATCCAGATGCCGGTTGGATCGGCGGTGATGGCGGTCAGCCAAGGACCGATCGGGTCGAGCGGGAAACCGTCGGACGGGGGCGGAGTCTTGGGCAGCGCCGCAGTCACGTCGACCCGGGTCCAGGCCTTGCCGTCGAAGTGGCGCACCGAGGAGGAGGCGACGTCGAGGGCCCAGATGTCGGAGGCGGAGCGGGCGCTGACTCGGTAGGCGGAAAAGGAGACGCTCTGATCCGACCAGGTGGCGCCGTTGTAGTGCCAGGCCTTGTAGTCGCCCAAGACCCACACGTCGTTGTCAGCGGTGACGGCAAGGCTCCCGGCCGTACCGCGCAGCTTCTGGACGATCGCCCAGCGGTGTCCGTCCCAGCGCAGGACGAAGGTGCCGCTCTCGTCGTTGGCTAGGGCCCACACGTTGGAAGGGGCGGACGCGGCGACCGAGCTTATGTCGCCGCGTTTCACCGGGAAGTCGCTTTTCGTCCAGCGGTCGCCGTCCCAGTGGAAGACCGTGGGGCGGTGCGGGCCGTCGGCCATCGGCAGCCAGGCGCCAATGCCGAGAATGTCCCAGCCGACGGCCCAGGCGTCGTGCTCGCCGGTGGCGATGACCTGTCCATAGGTGACCGACGGCTGGGCTGCCACCAGTTTCCAGCGGTCGTTGCCTTCGTCCCAAGAGGCCGTCCGCCAGATCCAGAGGCCAGCGGCGGCCGCGACCGCCGCGACGGCGGCTGCCCACCCGAGCCACCGCCCGGTGACGGCCAGCTTCAGAAACATGGTCGAAGCGTATAAAGGCCGCCAGAACGGCGCATGAGTATTCGTACTCAGCTGGATGAGCGTAGGGGCCCAGGGTCGTGAAGGCCTTCAGCGACACGTAGCAACGGCGGGCGGTGATCGAGAGGGACCGAGGCGCACTGCCTAAGCAGAGGGCTCCAGGCCCGGTATCGCAATAGGCGTTCACTCGGTCCCCGTCGAACGCCACCCGCCACGGCTCGCACCGTCGCGCGGTGGCCACTGGACAGTCATTAGGTCATCGCATGCCTAGAAATACGGCCGCCAGCGACACATGGCTGCATGGGCCTCGGAAAGCAAAAGAGCCCCCGGAGGGGCTCTGAGCTGCCGTTATGGCTGCTGGCAGGTCCAAGGTTCGAGCCGGCGGTCATGGGAGCCGTCGGCCTTTTCCCGCCGAGCGTTGCGGAGGGGTCAGATCATGGAGCGCATCGGGCCGTTCGGCGGGTCGATGTCGAGCTGGGTGAGCGCGGAGACGTGGAAGACCGCGCCGGGCACGTGGATGGCGTGCGCCAGTCCCATGTGCGCGTCCCGCCAGAAGCGCTGGATGGGGTTGTCCATGCGCATGGCGTTGCCGCCCGAGCGGGCGACGATCTCGTCGACCGCGCGCACCGCGCGCCAGGCCGCCGCGACCTGGGTCCGCCGGCCGACCGCGCGCTCGTCGAAGGTGACCTCGCGGCCGGAGGCGACGATGTCGTACATCCGGGAGGCGTTGTCGAGCAGCGCCGAGCGGGCCGCCGCGATCTCGGCCGCCGCCTCGCTGATCGCGTACAGCACGTACGGATCGTCCTTGATCCTGGTGCCGGTGACCTGCACGCGGCCCCGCTGGTACGCCATGTGGTGCGCGAGGGCGCCCTCGGCGATGCCGATCACCGAGGCGGTGATGCCGAGGGGGAACGCGGCGGAGAACGGCAGGTGGTAGATGGGGTTGGTCAGCCCGGCCTCCTTGGCCGCGGAGCCGTCCACGACCTTCGTGTACTGCAGGGTGCGGTACTCGGGGACGAAGGCGTCCTTGACGATGATGTCCTTGCTGCCGGTGCCGCGCAGGCCGACGACGTCCCAGGAGTCGTCGACGATCTGGTAGTCGGACCGGGGCAGGATCAGGTGCATGGAGACGGGCGGCTGGGCGGGCTTGCCCTCCTCGTCGCCGAGGAAGCCGCCGAGGAAGATCCAGTCGCAGTGGTCGGTGCCGGACGAGAACTGCCAGCGGCCGTTGAAGACGTACCCGCCGTCCACGGGCCGGGCGACGCCCATCGGCGCGTACGGAGAGGCGATCCAGGTGTCCTGGTTCTCGCCCCAGACCTCCTGCTGCACCCGGGGGTCGGCGAACGCCATCTCCCAGGGGTGGACGCCCACCACGCCGGCGACCCAGCCGGTCGAGCCGTCGAGACTGGCGATCTTCATCACGGTCTCGGCGAAGTCCCGGGGGTGGAACTCGAGGCCGCCGTGAGTCTTCGGCTGGAGCATCCGGATGACGTTCGACTCGCGCAGCACCTTGGCCGCCTGGTCGTCGAGTCTGCCGAGGGCCTCGTTCGAGGTGCCGAGGGCGCGTAGTTCCTCGGCACGCTGGTTGATCGCCTCGAGTACCTGGTTGGTCATGCTTTCTCCCGCTTCCCCGCGAGTGCGACTGCGATTTCGATGAGCTGGTCTTCCTGTCCGCCGACGAGCTTGCGGCGCCCGGCCTCGATGAGGATCTCGGCGCCCGAGACGCCGTACTTCCTGGCCTGGCGGTCGGCGTGTTTGAGGAAGCTGGAGTAGACCCCGGCGTAGCCCATGGTCAGTGAGAGCCGGTCGAGCAGGCACTCGCCGTCCATGATCGGGCGTACGACGTCCTCGGCCGCGTCGATGATCTTGAGGATGTCGATGCCGGTGCGGATGCCGAGCTTCCCGGCGACCGCGGCGAACGCCTCGACGGGGGTGTTGCCGGCCCCGGCCCCGAACCTGCGGGTCGAGCCGTCGATCTGGAGCGCCCCGGCGCGTACGGCGAGCACCGAGTTGGCGACGCCGAGGCCGAGGTTCTCGTGACCGTGGAAGCCGACCTGGGCGTCCGGCCCCAGCTCGGCGACCAGGGCGGCGATCCGGTCGCCGGTCTGCTCCATGATGAGCGCGCCGGCGGAGTCGACGACATACACGCACTGGCAGCCGGCGTCGGCCATGATGCGCGCCTGTTTGGCGAGGACCTCCGGTGGCTGGCTGTGCGCCATCATCAGGAAGCCGACGGTCTCCAGGCCGAGGTCCCTGGCCAGCCCGAAGTGCTGGACCGAGATGTCCGCCTCGGTGCAGTGGGTGGCGATCCGGCAGACGGCGGCGCCGTTGCCGGCCGCCTCGCGGATGTCGTCCTGGACGCCGAGGCCGGGCAGCATCAGGAAGGCGATCTTGGCGCGCTTCG
The DNA here is from genome assembly GCF_001528665.1 of Microtetraspora malaysiensis. Taxonomy (GTDB): domain Bacteria; phylum Actinomycetota; class Actinomycetes; order Streptosporangiales; family Streptosporangiaceae; genus Microtetraspora_A; species Microtetraspora_A malaysiensis. The sequence goes on along the minus strand of NZ_BBYJ01000022.1, from coordinate 148,092 downwards.
CCGTCTTGACCGCCGCCTTGATCAGCTCCTGCTCGGGCGTGTGGCTGAAGCCGTAGTTGAAGGACGAGCCGCCGAGGCCGTCGCCGTGCGTGACCTCGATGACCGGCACCCCGGCGTCGTCCAGGGCCGCGACGATGGAGCGGACGTGCTCGACGGTGAACTGGTGCTGCTTGGCGTGCGAGCCGTCGCGCAACGACGAGTCGGTGACCCGGATGTCGAGGTCGGCGCTGTAGGGCATGGATCGATCTCCTCGTGAAGTCAGGCGCGCTCGGAGACGACGCGCTGCGCGAAGCCCTCGCCGACCTTGGTGGCGGCGGCGGTCATGATGTCGAGGTTGCCGGAGTACGGCGGGAGGAAGTCCCCGGCGCCCTCCACCTCCAGGAAGACCGCCACCCGGGCCAGCCCGCCGCTCACCGGCGTCGGGTCGTCGAACTGCGGCGCGGCGCGCAGCCGGTAGCCGGGCACGTACGAGGCGACCGAGGCGACGACGTCGTGGACGGACGCGGCGACGGCGTCGCGGTCCGCGTCCTCGGGGATCGAGCAGAAGACGGTGTCCTGCATGAGCATCGGCGGCTCGGCCGGGTTGAGGATGATGATCGCCTTGCCCCGCCGCGCGCCGCCGATCGTCTCGATGCCGCGGCTGGTGGTCTTGGTGAACTCGTCGATGTTCGCCCGGGTGCCGGGGCCGGCCGACGGGGAGGCCACGCTGGCCACGATCTCGGCGTAGGCGACCTCGGCGACCCGGGAGACCGCGTGCACGACGGGGATCGTGGCCTGGCCGCCGCAGGTGATCAGGCTGACGTTGGGCGCGTCCAGGTGGGCGCCGAGGTTGACCGCGGGCACGACGGCGGGGCCGAGCGCGGCCGGGGTCAGGTCCACGGCCTGGATGCCGAGGGCCTGGTACTTCGGCGCGTTGACCTTGTGGATGTACGCGGAGGTGGCCTCGAAGACGATGTCGGGGCGCTCGTCCTGGGCGAGCAGCCAGTCGGCGCCCTCGGCCGAGGCGATCAGCCCGTGTGCCTCCGCCCGCTTCAGGCCGGGACTGTCGGGGTCCACCCCGATCATCCAGCGCGGCTCGATCAGGTCGGAGCGCAGCAGCTTGTACATCAGGTCGGTCCCGATGTTGCCCGAGCCGACGATGGCGGCGGTCGCCTTGGTCACTGTCTCACCCTCATTCGAATCGAGCGGTCACGGAGCCGAGGCCGGCGAACTCGGCGCGGAAGGTGTCGCCGGGGCGGGCGTCCACGGCGCGCGTGCAGGATCCGGGGAGGATCACGTGCCCGGCTTCGAGCTTCACTCCGAAGGAGGCCACCTTCCTGGCCAGCCACGCCACCGCGGTGGTCGGGTTTCCCAGGACCGCGTTCGTGTTGCCGCGCGCGATCTCGGTCCCGGCCGGGGAGCCGTCCATCGCGTACAGCACGGCCTCGATGCCGGACGGGGCCAGGTCCTTGGGGCTGACCCGGGCCGCGCCGAGGAGCACGCCCGCCGAGGACGCGTTGTCGGCGATGGTGTCGGCGAGGCCGATCTTCCAGTCGGCGATCCGGCTGTCGATGAGCTCGATGCTCGCCGCGATGTACTCGGTGGCGGCGAGCACGTCCTCCTCGGTGCATCCTTCGCCGGGCAGGCCGGCGCCGAGCACGTAGCCGATCTCGACCTCGATCCGCGGGTAGCAGTACGCGGCGGCCTGGATGGGCGCGTCCTCCGACAACACCATCGTGTCGAGCAGGTGCCCGTAGTCGGGCTCGTCGACGCCCATCATGCGCTGCATGACCAGGGAGGACAGCCCCACCTTGTGCCCGTACACGCGGGCCCCATCGGCGAGGCGCCTGCGGATGTTGACGAGCTGGATCTCGTACGCGTCGACGACGTCGATGCCCGGGAACGACTCGGTGAGCGGGGCGATCGGTCTCCGGTCCCGCTCAGCGGCCCACAGTCGCTCGGCCGCGGCCACGCGTTGTGCCGCCTCCAGCATCCGCTTCCTCCTGGATCGTCGGGGATCGTCGGGCCGGGCCCGTCCGGGCGGGCTCCTGTGGTCAAAGGTTCCAGTCGTGGTTCGCCGGTCGCGCCGCCTCTCCCGCTGAGTGGGAGTCGCGCGGCGCGCGGCCGGGAGGTCACGCGTCGAAGGTGACCCGGAGCCGCTCGCTGACCGGGATCGCCTGGCAGGCCAGGATCAGGCCGTCGGCGAGGTCCTGCCGGTCGAGGACCGTGTTGTGCTCCAGCGTGACCTCGCCCTCCAGGAGGACGCAGGCGCACGCGCTGCACGAGCCCTCGCGGCAGGAGAAGGGCGCGTCCAGGCCGGCGTCGAGCAGCACGTCGAGCAGCTTGTTCCCCCTGGGCCAGGTGACGGTGCGCGTCTCTCCGTCGAGCTCGACCTCGACCTCGCTGACCGGGCCCTCGTCGTCGATGACGACGCCGGGGTCGGCGAACGGGTCCCCGGCGAGCGAGGTGAAACGCTCCACGTGCACCCGGCGCTCCGGCACGCCGAGCCGGGCCAGCACCGCGACGGCGAGGTCCATGAACGCCTCGGGACCGCAGACGAACGCCTGCCGATCGGTGTACGGCCGGGCCAGCGCGGCGATCCCGGGGGCCGTCGGGAGGCCCTGCACGGACTCCAGCCAGTGGACGACGGTGAGCCGGTCGCCGTACTCGGCGCAAAGCGTGATCAGCTCGTCCCGGAAGATCACCGAGTGCTCGTCCCGGTTGGCGTAGATCAGGGTGACCGCGCCGGTCCCGCCGTACAGGCAGGACTTGAGGATCGACATGACCGGCGTGACGCCGCTGCCTCCCGCGAAGAGGAGGAAGTCCTGGTCGAGCGAGTCGGGGGTGAACGTGCCCGACGGCCGCAGCACGTCGAGCGTGTCGCCCTCGGCGACGTTGTCGCAGATCCAGTTCGACGCGTAGCCGTCCCGGACCCGCTTGACGGTCACCTTGAGCTTCTCGCCGCGCACCGGGGAGCTGCACAGGGAGTAGCAGCGCGCGACAGCGCCCTCCCCCGTGCCCTCCCCCGTGCCCTCCCCCGTGCTCTCCCCATCGGCCGGCACCCGGACGGTGAGGAACTGGCCGGGGCGGTAGGCGAACCGGCCCCTGCCGTCCTCGTCGGGTTCGAGCACGAGCGAGTGCGCGTCGGCGGTCTCCCGGATGACCTCGACGACACGCACCCGCAGGGGGCCCGGCTGGGTCATGCGCGGGCCCCGGTGACTCCGGCGGCGTGCCGGGCGGCGATGTAGCCGAAGACGATGGACGGGCCGATGGTCGCGCCGGGCCCGGCGTACTCGTTGCCCATCACCGACGCCGACGTGTTGCCGGTGGCGTACAGGCCGTCGATCACCGTGCCGTCCTCGCGCAGCACCCGGCTGTGCTCGTCGCAGACGAGGCCGCCCTTCGTGCCGAGGTCGCCGGCCTCGACACGGAACGCGTAGAACGGCGCCCGGTCGATCACGTCGATGTTCGGGTTCTTGAGGGTGGGGTCGCCGTAGTAGCGGTCGTACGCGCTGTCGCCACGGCCGAAGTCCGCGTCCTCACCGCTCCTGGCGAAGCCGTTGAAGCGCTCGACGGTCTCGGACAGGGCGCCCGGCGGGACGCCGATCTTCCCGGCCAGCTCCTCGAGCGTGTCGGCGTGGAACGCGATGCCCGCGTCGTAGAACCCCTTCGGGATCGGCACGCCGGGCAGGATCTGCGCGAAGGGATAGCGGGCGCGCGCCTTGGCGTCCATCACGAACCACACCGGGACGTGGCCGCCCGCGAGCTGGTCGTGGACGAAGTTCACGTACGGCGACGACTCGTTGGTGAACCGCTTCCCCTCCGACGACACGATGATCGACGGCGGGATGCAGCGTTCGGAGACGAGGGGGATCGTCGCCCCGGCCGGGTGCCGTACGGCGGGCATCCACCAGGCGTCGTCCATGAGGTCGAGGGCGGCGCCGAGCCGCTCGCCGGCCAGGATGCCGTCGCCGGTGTTCTCCCGCGCGCCCATGCTGTGATCGTCGCGGCCGCCCTCCGGCAGGTACTTGGCGCGCAGCTCGGGGTTGTGCTCGAACCCGCCGGTGGCCAGCAGCACGCCCTTCCTGCCGCGCAGCCGCACGGTGCGGGCGCCGCCGCTCGCGTCCCGGCGTTCGGCGATGATCCCGGTGACCGCGCCGCGCTCGTCGACGACCAGCTCGGTCATGGCGGTGCGCAGCCACAGCGGGACGCCGGCGTCCTTGAGCGCCATCCGCAGCCGGGCGACGAGCGCGCGCCCGCCGGTCGCCATGTGGCGGCGGCGGACCATGTTGGAGGACACCCGCCAGGCGGCCACGACCGAGGCCCACCGTCCGCGCCAGCTGCGCTTGACCATGGCCAGGTCGTGGTAGTCCTTGCTGGTGATCCAGAGGCCGAGCGGGCCCTTCATGCTGTTGGGCCGCTGGTACTTCTCGTCGTCGCCGAGCTCGCGGGTGTCGAACGGCTTCGGCTCGACCGAGCGGCCGAGCGGGCGGCCGCCCTCCAGCTCGGGGTGGTAGTCGGCGTACCCCTTCGTCCAGAAGAAGCGCATCCACCTGCTCCGGCCGAGCAGCTTCATCGCCGCCGGGCCGTGGTCCACGTACGCGTCGAGCCGCGCGGCGGGCACCCGGCCCGCGGTGAGCAGATCGAGGTAGCGCCGGATCGACTCGCGGCTGTCGGCGTGGCCCTTCGCCCGCAGGGTCGGGTTGTTGGGGATCCAGACGCCGCCGCCGGAGATGCCGGTGCTGCCGCCGAACATCCGGCCCTTCTCGACGACCAGGACGGAAAGCCCGCACTCGACCGCGGTCAGCGCGGCCGTCATGCCGCCGCCGCCGCTGCCGACGACGATCAGGTCGTACTCGTCGTCCCACTCCGCGCTCATGCGTTGTCCTTGCGGGTGAGGAAGGCGAGCACGGCGCTCTCCCAGGCGGCCTTCTGCTCGATCATGACCCAGTGCCCGCAGTTGGGGAAGATGTGCACTTCGACGTCGGGGATGGTGCGCATCGGCACGATCGACATGTCCACCGGGCTGACCCGGTCGTCACGGCCCCAGGTGATCAGCGTCCTGGCCTTGAGCTTGTGCAGCATCGCCCAGTACGGCGGGGCGCCGGAAGCCGCGGCGGCGGCCTGGGTCGCGGCGAACGCGGCCCTGCCGTACATGCGGCGGGCGGCGGCGAGCGTGCCGGGGTCGGTGGCCTGGGTCCACCGCTCCTCGATCAGCTCCTCGGTGACCAGGGACGGGTCGTACACCATGGAGTGCAGCCACTGGACGAGCCGCTCGCGGGTGGGCTCCTCGGTGAACTCCATCAGCAGTTTGATGCCCTCGCCCGGACCGGGACTGTAGAGGTTCCGGCCGATGCCGCCGATCGTGACGAGGCGGCGGACGCGGTCGGGGTGGGCGATCGCGACCTGGGTGCCGACGATGCCGCCCATCGAGTTGCCGATCACGTCGACCTGGTGGAGGCCGAGGCCGTCGAGGAAGCGGATCACCGCCGCGTTCGCCGCGAGCATCGGGTGCTCGTCGGCCGGGTCGCTCACGCCGAAGCCGGGGAACTCCAGGACCAGGCAGCGGAAGTGCTCGGCGAAGACGGCGAGGTTGCCGCGGTAGTTGCGCCAGCCGGTGACCCCGGGGCCGGAGCCGTGCAGGAGCAGCAGCGGCGGGCCGTCGCCGGCCTCGTGATATCGCAGGACTCCCTTGTCCGTCGCGAGCTCACGCATCGTCGACTCGTAGGTCAGTTCCGTGGTCATCGTCCGCTCCGGTCATAGGAATGTCAGCTTGCTGGGACGGTAAGCCAGCGGTCGTTTCCCACGCGCGGGCCGATCCCGATGAGCGAGACCGGGGCGGTCCGTACGGCGCGCCTCCGCGGGGTGTTCGGCGGCCGGACCGGCCTTCCACTGATTGAGACGGACTTCTGCCCGGGGGGTACCGCGTCTTACGTTCGTTTCCAGAGCCATCACAATGGCCTTGACCGAATGAGGGGAAGCCATGACGACCGAGCCGCTCTCGACCGAGCCCGCCGATGTCGCTCCGCCCACGCCGCTGGAGCTGCGCCGCGCGATGGGAGCGTTCGCCAGCGGTGTCACCGTGGTGACCGGGATCGACGAGGGCGAGCCGGTGGGCTTCGCCTGCCAGGCGTTCTCCTCGGTGTCGTTGGAGCCGCCGCTCGTGCTGTTCTGCGCCGACCACAACGGCCGCGCGTGGCCCCGGATCCGCAAGTCCGGGCGGTTCTGCGTCAACGTCCTGGGCGAGGACCAGGTCGACGTCTGCCGCCGGTTCGGTTCGAGCAAGGGCCAGAAGTTCGAGGACCTGGACTGGGACCTCTCGCGGTGGGGCTCGCCGGCGCTGCGCGACGTGCTCCTCCGCGTGCACGCCGAGGTCGAGGACGTGCATGTGGCCGGGGACCACGACGTGGTGATCGGCCGGGTGCTCCAGGTGGAGACGATCGCCGAGCAGCGTCCGATGATCTTTTTCAAGGGCCGGTTCGGCATCGACGAGGACGAGCCGCAGATCGCGCCGAACGTGTGGGGCTGGGGCGACCACTGGGGGTAGGCCCCCGCGCGGGGGCGGTCAGAGCCAGTCGCCGTTCTGGCCGGTCTCCATGAGCCGGTTCATGGTCTCGGACGACCAGGTCTGGTCCGGCACGGCCACCATGAGGCGGGCCCGGCGCGGGGCCGTGAGGTCGGGGAAGAGGGCCAGCGACGCCTGCCGCGCGGCGTCGATCACCAGCGGCGCGACCTTCTCCAGCGGCGTGCGGGGCTCGCCGACGAGGGAGATGCTGGCGACGGGGCCCTCGTAGCCGCGGATCGCCGCGGCGACGCAGGCGATGGTCGGGAAGCACTCCCCCCGTTCGAAGGCCAGCCCGTGCCGCTGCCGGATCCGGTGCAGTTCCTGGTGCAGGATGCTCATCTCGCCGATGGTCCGGTTGGTCATCCGGCTGATGGAGCCGCTGATCCGCGCCTCGACCTGCTCGGGTTCCAGCCAGGCGAGGATCGCCTTGCCCAGCGCGGTGCAGTGGGCGGGGGCGTGGCCGCCCACGCGGGACGGGACCGAGGTGGCGAACCGGCCGCCGACCTTGTCGAGGTAGAACACCTGGGCGCCGTCGAGCACCGCGAGATGGACGACCATGCCGGTCCTGATCTGCAGCTCGTGCAGCAGCGGCGCGGCCGCCTCGCGGATCTCCCCGTGGCTGCCGTCCCGGCCGCCGAGGCCGAGCGCCCGCTGCCCGAGGCGGTAGCCGAACGTGGTGTGCTCCAGCCAGTTCAGCCGGACGAGCTGGTCGAGGATGCGGTGCGCGGTGGAGCGCGGGAGGTGGGTGCAGCGCGCCACGTCCTCCAGGGTGAGCCGGGTCGAGCGGCCGGCGAAGGCGTCCATGATCAGAGTCATCCGCTCGACCATGGACGGGGGGAGCTCCCGGCGCGCCGATGCCGCGGCCTGTGCTGAAGGACTGGGAGCGGTCATGGAGTCCTCCTGGCCAAAACTGAAATGAATTCTTGTTACCGCGAATGTAGCAACGGGAAGCGCCTCGGGGAAGAGCGATCGCACCCGCCGGATACGGGGGTGGGGTGTGCCGCCGGTAGTGTGAGCCCGTGCGCACTCGGCGGGGGACCACCAGGAGCGCGGTCGCGGCGGTGCTGCCCAAGCTGGTTCTGCTCGCGTCCGTGCTGCTCGGCGTCGGCCTGAGCCAGGCCACCGCGCACCTGTGCGGGATGCCCATGGCGGACTCGCCCCTGTCGCACGACCCCATGCACGGCCCCATGCACGGCCCCATGCACGGCCCCATGCACGGCCCCATGCACGGCCCCATGCACGACATGGTCGCGGCGCCCGCCGAACGGCACGCGCCGCACGGCCCGATGGCGGCGCCCCCGATCGCGTCGGCCCACCAGGTGGCGGCCACGGTGACAGCCACGGTGACAGCCACGATGGCGGAGGCGCGCATCGGAGCGGTGCACCAGGTGGCGGCCTCCCAGACGGAGGGGGCCGGCGAGGCCTCCCCCTTCGTGCTGTGCCTGACCGCGGTTGCCGCCGTGTTGGCCGCGGCGGCGCTGAGCCTGGTTTTCCGGTGCCGTTCCTCCGGCGGCGTCACCGGCGGGAGCGAGCGGCCCTCCCGGCTGCCCGCCGTCCGCGGGTCGCCGCCGTCCTTCGCTCTCTCACTGCGGCGCGTCACGGTCCTGCGCGTATAGAGGCTTCCGGGCCGGGCGGAGGTCGGCGGCCCGAAAGCCGCCGCCCGCCCGGTTCCTCCTGGTCCTCTTCCCATCAGTGAACCGTGAGCGGAATTTCCCATGCCTTCGATCGATCGACGGCTCTTCCTGCGCGCCGGCCTGGCCGGCGCCGGTGGAGCCCTACTCACCGCGTGCTCCCGCGTCAGCGAGAGCACCCCCTTCGTCCGGCCGACCGGCGCCGAGGTACGCGCCGCCGAGGCCGCCCGCGGTCCCGGCCAGGTGCGCGAGTTCCAGCTGATCGCCCAGGAGGGGCAGGCCGACCTGGGCGGCCCCGCCGTACGCACCTGGATGTACGGCGACCGCCTCCCCGGAGAGCCGATCCGGGTCAGGGCCGGCGAGGTGGTCCGGGCTCGCCTGACCAACCGGCTGCCCCAGGAGACCACCGTCCACTGGCACGGCCTCGCCCTGCGCAACGACGCCGATGGCGTGCCGGGCGTCACGCAGCCGCCCGTACCCGCCGGAGGCGAGCTGGTCTACGAGTTCACCGCCGCCCATCCGGGCACGTACTGGTTCCACCCGCACCACGGGCCGCAGCTCGACCGGGGGCTCTACGCGCCGCTGATCGTGGAGGATCCGGACGAGCCGCTCGGCTACGACGAGGAGTGGGTCGTCGTCCTGGACGACTGGCTGGACGGCGTCAGCGGCACCCCCGACGAGGTGCTCGCGGAGCTCACCTCCATGGCGAACATGGACGCGAACATGGACCACGACATGCCGGGGATGGACCACGGCGCGACCGCCCCGGACGGTGATCAGGGCGGCGGGCACGGCGGCCACGGCGACATGGCCATGCCCACCCCGTCGCCCTCGGCCTCGTCGAAGTGGCCGCACATGATGATGAACGCGGAGAGCGACCTCCTCGGCGGCGACGCCGGGGACGTCTACTACCCGCACTTCCTGGTCAACGGCAGGGTCGCCACCGCGCCGGAGACCCGGACCGCCCGCCCGGGCTCCCGGCTGCGGATCCGGCTGATCAACGCGGGCGGCGACACCGCGTTCCGGGTCGCGCTCGGCGGCCACGCCATGACGGTGACGCACACCGACGGTTACCCGGTCGTCCCCGTCGAGACCGACGCCCTGCTGATCGGCATGGGCGAGCGGTACGACGTGCTCGTCACCCTCAAGGACGGCGTGTTCCCCCTGGTCGCGCTGGCGGAGGGCAAGCGCGCCGTCGCCCGCGCGCTGGTGCGCACCTCGGCGGGCGCCCGCGCGCCGGAGCCCGACGTCCGGCCCAGCGAGCTGGACGGCCGGCTCGTCTCCTACGACGCGCTCGTGCCGGCGGACGCCGTACGACTGCCCGGGAAGACGCCGGACCGCACGATCACGCTGGCGCTCACCGGCAGCATGGCGAAGTACGACTGGGCGATCAACGGCAGGAGGTACGACCCGAAGGTCATCGAACCGGTCCGGTCGGGCGAGCGGGTGCGGCTGTCCTTCGTGAACCGGAGCCTGATGTGGCACCCGATGCACCTGCACGGCCACACCTTCGCCCTCGGGGCGAGCGGCGTGCGCAAGGACACCGCGATCGTGCTGCCCGGCGCGACCGTGCACGCCGACTTCGACGCCGACAATCCGGGCATCTGGATGATCCACTGCCACAACGTGTACCACGCCGAGGCCGGGATGATGAGCCTGCTCGGCTACCGGGCCGGGAAGGGGGAGCCGAAGTGATCAAGAAGTTCGGCCTGGCGGCCGGGGCGCTGCTGCTCGCGGCGGGGCTGGCCGGATGCGGCACCGGCGGGACGGCGGAGCGGGACGCGCCTCCCGCCGCCGCGGACGCGGATCCGGGCGTCGGGCACGTTCACGGGCTCGGTGTCGATCCGGCCACCGGCAAGGTGTACGTCGCGGGGCACTTCGGCCTGTTCACCGTCGAGGCGGGGAAGCTGGTCCGGGTGGGCGACCGGGACGCCGACCACATGGGCTTCACCGTCGCCGGCCCCGGCACCTTCTACGCCAGCGGCCACCCGTCCGCCCAGGACATCGCGGCCGGGCAGGCTCCGCACCTGGGGCTGATCCGCTCGGCGGACGCCGGGGCGACGTGGGAGCAGGTGGCGCTCGCCGGGAAGGCGGACTTCCACGCGCTCCAGGTCGCCGGCACGAGGGTGTACGGCTACGACTCGCAGACCGGGCAGGTGTGGCGCGGCGAGGGTGGGTCCCTCACCCCGGGGGCCAGGCTCGACCTGCTCGACCTGGCCGCCGGAGCCGGCAAGCCGGAGACCGTCTACGCCACGACCCCCGACGGCGTCAAGGTCAGCGCGGACGGGGGCCGCGCCTTCCGCCTGCTCAAGGGCGCTCCCCTGCTGTCCTTCCTGGACGTGACCGACGGAGGCGGCCTGCTCGGCGTGGCTCCCGACGGGCGGGTGCAGGTCTCCGCCGACGGCGCCGCGTGGACGCCGCGCGGCCGGCTGCCCATGCAGGCCGTGGCCTTCACCGCCGTCTCCGCCGAACGCCTGCTCGCCGCCTCCATGGACGGCAGCGTGTACGAGTCCACCGACGGCGGCGGCACCTTCACCACCATCCACCGGCCGTAACCGCCGGGCAGCCGGGGGCGCGGTTCCGGTCAACGGGACCGCGCCCCCGCGAACCCCGGCCGTCTCGCCTTTGCCTCGACGAACCCGCCGTACTCGCCTGAGGTGACCGTCATACGTGCGGAATGGTCGGACCGCCGGGAGATCCACGAGGTCGTGCTCCGCTACTGCCGGATACTGGAGATCACCTGAATAATTCCTGGCATGTCTGAACGTGGTGTAATGCGTACCCTCCTGGCGGGATGCCTGGCCGTGACGGCGCTCTCCGGATGCGCGGCGATGCGGGACGCGCTGGCGGACCCTTCCGTGATCGATCCCAACCGGCCCTTCCGGGGGTCTCCCTCTGAGAGCTACGCCGACGGAGCCGACGGCATCGCGATCCCCGCGGCCGCCCAGGTCGGGAAATATCCGGCCGCGGACGTCGAGGCCGCGTACCAGACGAGCAAGCGGATGCTCGTGGCCGCCCACCTCGACCGGCAGACGCTGCTCGGCGGCGCGCCGGAGGCGTTCACCGCGCTGCTCGACCGGGAGCAGCGCAAGCACTTCCTGAAATACCTGGACAGCAAGGACCAGGACAAGAACACCCGTAGCTGGGTGACGAGCTTCGCGCCGGGCTCGGTGGACCTGGTCGGCGATGTGATCAAGGTGAAGGCCGCGATGTCCGCCGAGAAGGGCAAGGACGATCAGGGCAGGCCGGAGCTGTGGGTGAACTACACGTTCCGGGCGGTCTATCCGGTACGCCCGAAGGGAGTGCCCGGCCCGGTGCTCCGGGTGATGGCCTTCGTCAAGGCCCGACACGAGTACTGGCGGGACAAGCCGGACGGACCGCTGCGGCGCTGGAACGGCCCCAGCGTCGACATGTGGTCGGCTTGGACGGAGTGTGACTCCCCCGACGGGTTCCTGCGCCCGGACTACGAGGGCATGCCGAACGTCGTGGCCACGTCGGACGCGTACGACGACAACGCGCCGGCGATGAAGAAGGGCGAGTGCGAGGCGGTCGGGGAGGTCTGAGCCGGCAGGCCGCCGCGGCGGGTCAGGCGGCGACGGGCGCGGGGACGAGCGAGCGCGCGGCCAGCAGCACCGTGCCGACGCAGGCGAGCTGGAGGAGCGGCGCGAAGAGGGAAGGCGCCCCCGGACAGCGGGGCGGGCCCCGGCATGAGCGCTGTGCCGGGGCCCGCTGGAGGGGTCTACTCCAGAGAGGGGGTTACGGGTTGTCGTAGCCCAGGGTGTAGGAGCCGCTGCCGCTGTAGGAGTAGACGCGGTAGCGGTAGGTGCCCGCGGTGCCGTTGTAGGTGATGGACTCGTTCGAGCTGGCCGAGAGGCTGCTGGCCACGGTCGTCCAGCCCAGGATGCCCTGCTTCTGCAGGTAGAGGTCGAAGTCGGTGCCGCTGGGCCCGGCCAGGCAGGCTGTGTGCGTTCCGGACGTGGTGACCTGGAAGCCGGACGTGCCCGGCTGGTAGGCGCTGGCGCCGGAGGTGAGCGTGCCGGTGGCGGTGTGCTGCTTGCCGCCGCACGGACCGGTGCCGCCGGTCACGTTCAGGGTGAAGGTCGCGGTGTGCGTCGCCGTGCCGGTGCCGGTCACCGTGATCGGGTAGGCGTTGGAGGCGGTGGTCGTCAACGTCGTGAGGGTCAGGGTCGAGGAGCCGCCCGAGGTCACCGACGACGGGTTGAAGGAGGCGGTCACGCCGGCCGGCAGGCCGCTCGCGGTGAGCGCGACGCTCTGCGCGCTTCCGGACGTGGTCTGCGTGGCGACGGTGGTGGTCGTCTGCTGGCCGGCCGTGACGGTCGCCGAGGCCGGGTTGAGCGACACGGAGAAGTCGTTCCCGCTGGTGTTGCAGCTGGGCTCAGTCGAGTCGGCCGGCACGCTCACCGCGTTCCACGCCGCCTTGGTGGCGTTGTACTCGGTGCAGGATCCGGGGAAGAGCTCGATCGCGGCCGCCAGGGACGCCTTACGCGCCAGCGTGTGCGTCCAGGTGGAGGTCTTGCGGTTCAGCGTGCCCATGAAGATCTTGCCGGCCTTCTGGATGCCGACGCCGGTGACGGTGGAGCTGTTGCAGGTCGGGCTGGCCGGGTTGCCGTTGGTCGGGTTCGAGCCCTCGGCCAACAGGTAGAACCAGTGGTTCTGGATGGCGGCGGCGGAGTGGACCTCCATGGGGGGCACGGAGGAGGAGTAGCAGTCGGGGTCGCCGGAGATGAGGGACGGCTTGTACATGTACCTGATCGGGCCGCTGCCGACGAGGTTGACCTGCTCACCCACGGCGTAGTCCGGGGTGTGGGTGCCCCCGTGCTCGGCGGCGTAGTGCTCGGTCAGGGTACCGAAGATGTCGCCGGTGGACTCGTTGAGGCCACCCTTCTCGTTGCTGCCGGTCGAGCCGCCCGGGGTGTTCTGGAAGACCGAGTGGCCGTACTCGTGGGCCACGACGTCGATCGAGGTGGCCTGGCGCTTGTTGTCCTGCGAGTGACCGAAGTTGGTGTAGCTGCCGTTCCAGTACGCGTTGACGTCGCTGAGACCGACCCGGGCGGGGAAGCCGCCGCCGGTGCCGTCCATGCCGTTGCGCGACAGCCAGTCGCGCAGCATGTCCCACTCCTGGCCGGCCGCGAAGAGCGTGTCGACGCAGGCGGTCTCCAGGTCGGTGCCGGAGCCGTTACCCCAGGAGTCGGTGCTCTTGGTGTAGGTCGTGCCGTTCTGGCCACCGCAGCGGATGCCGGTCCGGGTGGGGTCGGCCATGGAGTAGCCCGCCGTGGTACCGATGGTGACCGGGTTGCCGTTGTAGTAGCTGTTGCCCGTGCCGTCCATGACCTCGTCGGACTTCTCCACGACATCGCCGGTCAGCGCGTCGACGAAGACATGCATCTTGCTCTCGCGGCCGTTGTTCGTCCCTTCCGCGACGACCTCGTACGCCAACCGGCCGGTGTCCTCGGCCATCACGGTCAGGCGGGGGGTCGAGGTGCCGGTGGCGTCGGTCACCTGCGCGCGGGCGACCTCGGCCGCCTTCTCGGCGGAGATCTTCGGTGTGGTGCCGACGTCCAGCGCCTTCTCCTGGGCGACGGACGTGCTCAGCACGCCGCCCTTGGCGTCGGTGACGACGACGAAGTCGCCCCCGTACACCGGCAGGCCGCTGTAGGTGCGGGTGTAGGAGACGTAGTTGAGGTCGCCCTGCCCGACGACCTTCTCGCGGTGGAAGGCGTCCTTGGCGGAGGACCGCAGGGCGGCCGGCTTGGCGTCGACCATGCGGTCGGCGCCGCGGGCGGCCTGCGCCGGATCTGCGGCGGGGCTCGCGCCCGCCGCGCTGGTTGGGGACAGTCCGACGAGGACGCCCGCGGCCGTGGTGATGAGCGCTAACGCAGCAGTGCGTTTCACACGACGCTCCTTCTGAGTCGTGACGCGTTTGGGGGGTGCATCACCTGGGGGTGAACAGAACGAGCGAAGTCTGACTCTAATCTGACAAACATGTCAATATACGGGAAAAAATTGTCGATTTTACGGACGAAGCCCCCTCGAACCGAAGGGTTTTCGGTCGAGGCCGGCCATGCCGGTGAGCGGCGCGAACCCGCCGGAGATCCGATTGAGGGAAACAACCCCACGTTTTATGCGCTTTGCCGCCATTGACAGGCGAGTCGGTAGAAAGTTCACTTTGGGGCGATCGTCCACGTCGCCTGTTCAAATTGATCATTCGCGGCTGCTCGCGAAGAGGGGGCGGTGCCATCGGCAAAGCCGATATTCACGCGCTCGGCATCACCGGAACGTACGCGGACGTCCCGGCGTCGCACCGCGCGGCTACGCGCTTCGGACTCGCGCGGACGGAGCCCGTCTCACCCGGCTCAGCGCGGAGGGCACCCGCCGCCCCGGTCGGCGGAGCGCTCCGCGGGTTCGCGGCCGCCGTGCTCGTCTCCGGCGAGCGCGGGTTCCGGCTGAGAGACGCGGCGCGGGAGGCGCAGCACGAACCGGGCGCCGCGCGGGCTGTCCTCGATGGTGAGGGTGCCGCCGTGGTTCTCGGCGATCTGCCGCGCGATGGGCAGGCCGAGTCCGGTGCCGCCCGGATCCTTCCGCCGGGAGGCGTCCAGGCGGACGAACCGCTGGAAGACGGCGTCCCGCTGCTCGGGCGGGACCCCCTCGCCGTCGTCGCGCACCTCCAGCACCGCCGTGCCCGGCTCCGCGCGGGCCGTGACGGTGATCGCGGTGTCGGCGTGGCGTTCGGCGTTGTCCAGGAGGTTGGTCAGGAGCCGGCCCAGGCCGATCCGGTCCCCGCTCACCATCACCTGGGGGGCGAGGTCGCGGACCACCCGGACCCGGCGCGGCCGGTGGTCCAGCTCGGACGCCACGAGCGTCGTGAGGTCCACGGGCTCGTGCCGTCCGCCCACCCCCGCGTCCAGGCGGGAGATCTGGAGCAGGTCGGTGACCAGCTCCTGGAGGCGCTCCACGCTGTCCAGGAGCGCGGCGGCCGTCTTGGGCCAGTCGGTCTCCTCCGGGCACATGAGCGCGTCCTCGATCCGTACGCGCATGGCGGTGAGCGGGCTGCGCAGGTCATGTGAGGCGTCGGAGGCGAACCTGAGCTGCTGCTCGACGGCCGCCTGGGCCCGGTCCAGGGTCCGGTTGGCGATCCGGGTGAGGTCTTCCAGCTCGTCCTGGTACTTCGGGAGCGGGACGCGATGCCCGAGATCGGTGGCGGTGATCTGGTCGAGCTTGGCGCCGATGGCCTGGACGGGTTCGAGGGTCTTGCCCACCGTTCGGTACGTGCCGAGTGCGGTGACCGCGACGACCAGGGCCGAGCCGCCGACCAGCAGGGCGAGCAGCAGCGGGTTGCCGAACCACGGAGGCGACGGGGCCGCGGCGTACAGCCGCCAGGTCCCGTCGGCGAGGTGGACCGGGACGTCGATGACGATCCGGCACTGGCCCGGGAAGTCGGGCAGGTCACACAGTTCCTTGACCCGGTACGTCGTCGAGTCGGAGCCGAAGTTCGCCATCGGCGGCTTGCCCGCCATGTCACCGGAGGAGGCCGCCAGGCGCTTGTCGGGGTCGAAGAGCTGGGCCGCCCTGCCCGGTCCGTCGGGAAGGGCGGTCAGGGGGCCCTGGATCACCATCTGCTCGATGACCCTCATGGCCCAGACGACCAGGGAGGCCTTCTGGTACTCCAGGTCTCGCCCGCGCGCGGACAGCAGGGTGAGCACCGTGCCGATGGCGCAGATCGCCGCCATGACGGCGCTCGCCGCCACGGTCAGGCGGGTCCTGATGGAGCATCGACGCCATGCGGTCACGCTGATCACCCCTCGCTTGGCAGGCGTGCCCCTTAGGACAACTCCTTGCCGCACAACGGGAGATTCACCACCAGTGCCTCGCAAACGTCAGGAAGCGTATAGAAAACCCACACTCCGCCATAAAGGTCGCGACGGACCGGCGCCCGGTCAGGCGGGACGGGCCGGCTCCTCCTCGACGCCGGGCGTGCGGACGGGGACGCCGAGACCGTGGTCGGCGACGAGCCGCGCGGTGCCCTCGGCCAGCCGGTACGACAGGCCGACCACGGCCACCCGGCCCGCCGCGAGGCTGTCGGCGAGCACGCGGGAGCGGTCGACCAGGAGGTCCACGGTGTTGCGGATGTGCTCGTCCACGATCTCGTCGGGGCGGGTGAGCCCGGCGGCGCGGGCGGCGAGCACGCTCGGGGTCACCCGCTCGACGACGTCGCGTACGTAGCCGGTGGGGGCGAGTCCTTCCTCAAGCGCGGCGCAGGTGGCCGCGACCGCGCCGCACGAGTCGTGGCCGAGGACGACGACCAGCGGGCAGCCCAGCACGCTCACGCCGTACTCGATACTGCCGAGCACCTCGGGCCCCATGACATGCCCCGCCGTACGGACGACGAACAGGTCTCCGAGTCCGCGGTCGAAGATGATCTCGGCCGCCAGGCGGGAGTCGGAGCAGCCGAAGAGCACGGCGAACGGGCTCTGAAGTGGAGCGATCTCGGCGCGGCGGACGGCGTCCTGGTTCGGGTGCTGCGTGCGCCCCGTGATGAACCGTTCGTTGCCGGCCAGCAGCATCGCGAAGGCGTCGCCGGGGGTCAGTGCCCGAATTTCTGTCATGTCCGCAGATTACGACCAGGAGCCAGGTACGTCCCCGCCGGGCCACCCGTGACCATTTCCTGACCACATCATGAGACGCTACCCCCCGCGGTGGGCGGGCACATGAGGTGCGGTCTGGCGGGTAGATGTGTGGAGTTGCCCGGGCAGCCGACCGGCGTCGTCTCCGGGCGGCGCGCCGCCCGCCGTCTCGCGCCGCCCGCCGTCTCGCGCCGCGAGGCGTGCCGGGCCCGCGGCTCCGGCGAGGTGAACATGCGCGTCCTACGGCTGTGCTCCGTCTTCGAGCCGCCGGCCTCGGCCCTGGCCGCCGAGTCGGCGGCGGCCTTCGACCCGATCGGCGGGATGCAGAACCACACCGGGCACCTCAGCCGCGCGCTGGACGCCCTCGGGATCGCGCAGACCGTCATCACCAGCCGGCCGCCGACCGCCCCGGCCGTCGCGCCGCTCGGACGGCACGGCCGGGTGATCCGGCTCGGCCTCCCGATCGGCGTCTTCCGCCAGTGCTACAGCCTGTACGCGTGGTGGCGGCTGCCCGGCCTCGCGCCCGGCGCCGACGTGATCCACGCCCACCTCGGGGAGGACCTCGCCATCGTGCCGCTCGCGCTGCGGGCCGCCCGGCTGAGCGGAGCGCCGATCGTGCTGACCGTCCACTGCAGCCTGCGCCACACCCTCCGGGTGACCGGCCCGCGCTCGCTCCTCCTGAAGACCCTGGGCGGCGCGCTGGAGGGGTACGGCGTGGACCGGGCGGCCGCGGTCATCGCGCTGACGGACCGGCTCCGGCGCGAGCTGGCGCACCCGGACGTCCACGTCATCCCGTCCGGGGTCGGCGGTGAGTTCCGGGCCGACCCGGCCGATCTCGGCCCCGGCCTGCCCGCCGGACTGCCCCGGCCGCGCATCGCGTACGTGGGACGGCTGCACCCGCAGAAGGGCGTCGACACCTTGCTGCGCGGCTTCGCGCTGTTCTCCGCCGCCGCGCCCGGGCACCTGGTTCTGGTGGGCGACGGGCCGGAGCGGGCGCGGCTGCGCCGCCTGGCCGCGCGGCTCGGCGTCGAGCGGCGGACCCTCTTCCTCGGGTTCCTCCCGCACGAGCGGATCCCGGCCGTGCTCCGGGACGTGGACGTCCTGGTGCTCCCGTCCCGCTACGAGGAGCTGGGCTCGGTACTGGTCGAGGCGATGTACTCCGGGGTGCCGGTCGTGGCGAGCGCGACGGGAGGCGTCCCCGAGCTCGTCCGGCACCGGGAGAGCGGCCTGCTCGTCCCGCCGGGCTCGCCGTACGCGATCGCCGGGGCGCTGCGCGAGCTGACGGCGCACCCGGCGCTCGCGGCGGCGCTCGCCTCCCGGGCCCGGCGTCAGGCCGCGGAGCTGACCTGGGACACGCTCGTCCACCGCGTGGTGGACGTCTACCGTTCCGTGCTCACCCGTCAACAACGGGGCCGGGCCCACCCGGCTCACGCGACATGATCCTCACGGTGCTGCTCGGTCTCATGGCGGCGGCCCTCATCGGGGTGGGGTTCATGGCCCAGCAGCACGCCGCGTACACCGAGCCGCTCGCCGAGATCCTCCACGTCCGTCTGCTGCTGCACCTCATGCGCAAGCCCCTGTGGCGCTTCGGCATCGGCGCCATGGTGGGAGGGCAGATCCTCGGGGCGCTGGCGCTGCGGCGGGCCGGCGTGGCCCAGATCGAACCGCTGCTCGCGACCAACCTCATCTTCGCGCTCGCGGTCTCCGCCCTGGTCTATCAGGAGCGCCTCGGACGCGGGGAGTGGCTGGGGGCGGTGCTGGTCAGCGGCGGGGTGGCGGTCTTCCTCGCGTCCGCGCAACCCCGAGGCGGCAGGGTGCCGCACCCCACCTCGCTGACCTGGATCGCGGTGCTGGCCGTGCTGGTGGTGACGGCCGGGCTGGTCGTGGTCGCGCTGCGCAGCGGACTCAAGACGCGGGCGATGCTGCTGGCCGCCGCCGCGGGCGTGCTGTACGGGCTCCAGGACGCCCTGACCCGGGGCTCCCTGCTCACCCTTCAGCACGGAGTGCACGCGCTGGTCACCGCCTGGCCGCCGTACGCGCTCCCCCTGGTGGCGGTGCTCGGCATCCTGCTGAACCAGAGCGCGTTCGACGCCGCGCCGCTGCGGATCTCGCTGCCCGCCACCACCGCGGCCGAGCCGATCACCGGCATCGTGCTGGGCGTCGCGATCTTCAAGGAGCAGCTGCGGGTCGACGTCTACGCGCTGGCGGGGACGGTCGCCGGCCTGGTCGCGCTCGTCGTGGGGATCGTCATCCTCGGCCGGTCGCCGTTCCTGGTCAAGAGCGATGCCGGGCGGCAGGACGAGGACGGCTGATGTCCGTGAGACGGGGGCAGGACGACCGGCGCAGGGGTACATGACGCCTGGAAAGGCTCCTCTCGGGGGACAGGAGATGTCATGACCACACGCGCGACCCGCCCACCGCCCGCGGCATCGACGCGGCTGGGCACCCGCGTCGTCTCCTGGCTCACCACAACGGACCACAAGGTGATCGGCAACCTCTACTTCGTCACGTCGTTCGCGTTCTTCCTCGTCGCCGGGCTCATGGCCATGATCATGCGGGCGGAACTGGCCATGCCGGGGCTGCAGTTCGTGAACAACCAGGTCTACAACGAGCTGTTCACCATCCACGGCACGGTCATGCTGCTGCTGTTCGCCACGCCGCTGTTCGCGGGCTTCGCCAACGCGGTCATGCCGCTCCAGATCGGCGCCCACGACGTGGCGTTCCCCCGCCTCAACGCGATCAGCTACTGGCTCTTCCTCTTCGGCGGGCTCATCGTGCTGGCCGGCTTCGGAACCGCCCAGGGCGCCGCCGCGTACGGCTGGACCGGATACGCCCCGCTGTCCCTCGCGCAGTTCAGCCCGTCCACCGGCGCCGACCTGTGGATCATGGGCCTGGCGCTGTCCGGGCTGGGCACGATCCTCGGATCGGTCAACTTCGTCACCACGATCATCGGGCTGCGCGCGCCCGGCATGACCCTGTTCCGGATGCCGATCTTCACGTGGAACGTCCTGCTCACCTCGCTCATGGTGCTCCTGGCGTTCCCGGTGCTCGCGGCGGCCCTCCTCGTGCTGGAGATCGATCGCAAGACGGGCAGCCACGTCTTCCGTCCGGACTCGGGCGGGCCGATCCTGTGGCAGCACCTGTTCTGGTTCTTCGGCCATCCCGAGGTGTATGTGATCGCGCTGCCGTTCTTCGGGATCGTCACCGAGGTCATCCCGGTGTTCAGCCGCAAGCCGCTCTTCGGCTACGTCGGCATGATCGGCGCGACGATCTCGATCATGGGTCTGTCCATGACCGTGTGGGCCCACCACATGTTCGCCACCGGCCAGGTGCTGCTGCCGTTCTTCTCGCTGATGAGCTTCCTGATCGCGATCCCGACCGGCATCAAGTTCTTCAACTGGACCGGCACGATGTGGCGCGGCCACCTGACCTTCGAGACCCCCATGCTGTTCTCGGTCGGCTTCCTGGCGACCTTCCTCCTGGGCGGCCTGACCGGCGTCATCCTCGCCTCCCCGCCGCTTGACTTCCACGTCACCGACACCTACTTCGTGGTCGCCCACTTCCACTACACGGTCTTCGGGACCGTGGTCTTCGCGATGTTCGCCGGCTTCTACTTCTGGTGGCCCAAGATCACTGGCAAGATGCTCGACGAGCGCCTCGGGAAGATCCACTTCTGGACGCTGTTCGTCGGCTTCCACATGACGTTCCTCGTCCAGCACTGGCTCGGCGTGATCGGCTTCCCCCGCCGCTACGCCGACTACTCCCCCGTCGACGGCTTCACCTTCCTGAACAGCGTCTCCAGCGCGGGCGCCTTCCTCCTCGGCATGTCGACGCTGCCGTTCCTCTACAACGTCTGGCGGACGTCCCGGCACGGCAGGCGGGTGGAGGTGGACGACCCGTGGGGATTCGGCAACAGCCTGGAGTGGGCCACGTCGTGCCCGCCGCCACGGCACAACTTCGTCTCCCTCCCGCTCATCAGGTCCGAGCGTCCCGCCTTCGACCTGCGCTATCCGCGCGTCCCCGGCACCGAGTACCTCAACGGCAAGCGGGACGCCATCGACCCGGGACGCTGAGCGGCCTCACGGCCGTCCGGCGGCGGTCGGAGCCGAGATCGGCCGGGGCGGGTAGACCGACGCGTCGGTGAGAACCCGCTCGCCGAGCGGCTCGTCCAGCTCGACGGTGAACGGCGTGGCCGGGTTCCCCTGGCAGGTCACCACCCCGCCTCCGGCGTCCACCCGCCGTACGCCGAGGACCACCCGCACCTCCTCCGCGGTCGGCTCCACCCCGAGGAGGCGGATCCGGCCGTCCGCCCGCCGCCCGCTCGCGCACTCGCGCTCGTGCACGAGTACGGATATCCGCCGGGAGTCCGGGCCGGGCGGCGGCGCCGCGGGGTCGAGCGTCACGTCGGCCACTCCCAGCTCGCCGAGGTCGCGGCGCAGGTCGCAGCGGCTCGAGGCCCGCAGGTGCCAGCCCGGGCGGCCGTCCGCGTCCGGCTCGCCGAACCGCTCGACGTCCAGGAACTCGTGCGTGAAGACCATGCCGCCGCCCTGGTCCCGGGGGCGGGTGAGCTCCCGGATGAGCGCCAGCCGGGTGGCGCTCTCCTCCACGATCGTCCACGTGTCCAGGTCGTCGATCCGGCGCACCTCCGTTCCCTTCAGCGCGGCGCGGCCGTCCGGGCCGAGTTCGGTGGCCGGCCGCCCCTCTCCCAGGGCCCGCAGCGACACCTCCTGGAAATGGCACATCACGATCTCGCCGGCCGCCCCCATTTCGGGGGCCACTGCAACGACCGTCTGCGCGCCGTCCAGTCCCGCGCCACCGCAGCCCGCGAGCCCGGCCAGCAGCAGGGCCGCCGCCGCGCCGGACGCCATCCCCCGCGCCATCCTCGCCCCTTTTTCCGATCATGATCGTTGATCGGTTCGACGCGGCCCACCGCCCCGCCGGTTCCCGCGACGCACCGCTCACCGGCGGTGCGTCGCGTCCCGGCGGAGGGAGGACCTCGCGGACGGCGGGGACGGGGTCACACGTTGCGGCGGTACTGGCCTCCGATCTCGAAGAGAGCCTCGGTGATCTGCCCGAGCGAGCAGACGCGGGCGGCGTCCATGAGGGCGTCGAAGGCGTTCTCCCGGGACATCGCCGCCTCCCGCAGCCGGGCGAGCGCGGCCGGGGCCTCCTCGGCGTGGGCCTCGTGGAAGGCGCGCAGCCGGGTGAGCTGGGCCTGCTTCTCCTCCTCGGTGCCGCGGGCCAACTCCAGCTCCCGGTGGTCGTCGACGGCGGCGTTCGGGTTCCGGAAAGTGTTCACGCCGATGATCGGGAGCGAGCCGTCGTGCTTGCGGGTCTCGTACAGCATCGACTCGTCCTGGATCTTGCCGCGCTGGTAGCCGGTCTCCATCGCGCCGAGGACGCCGCCGCGGTCGGAGATGCGCTCGAACTCCCGCAGCACCGCCTCCTCGACCAGATCGGTGAGCTCCTCGACGATGAACGCGCCCTGCAGCGGGTTCTCGTTGACGGCCATGCCCCACTCGCGGTTGATGATCAGCTGGATCGCCATGGCCCGCCGTACGGACTCCGCCGACGGGGTGGTGACGGCCTCGTCGTAGGCGTTGGTGTGCAGGCTGTTGCAGTTGTCGTAGATCGCGATCAACGCCTGCAGGGTGGTGCGGATGTCGTTGAAGTCCATCTCCTGGGCGTGGAGGGAACGGCCCGAGGTCTGGATGTGGTATTTGAGCTTCCGCGCCCGCTCGCCCGCGCCGTACCGCTCGCGCATGGCGACCGCCCAGATCCGGCGGGCGACCCGGCCAAGCACCGCGTACTCGGGGTCCATGCCGTTGGAGAAGAAGAACGACAGGTTGGGGGCGAAGTCGTCCACATTCATGCCGCGCGCCAGGTACGCCTCGACGTAGGTGAAGCCGTTGGCGAGGGTGAACGCGAGCTGGGTGATGGGGTTGGCCCCGGCCTCGGCGATGTGGTAGCC
Organism: Microtetraspora malaysiensis; assembly: GCF_001528665.1. Taxonomy (GTDB): domain Bacteria; phylum Actinomycetota; class Actinomycetes; order Streptosporangiales; family Streptosporangiaceae; genus Microtetraspora_A; species Microtetraspora_A malaysiensis. Next base: position 125,304 of record NZ_BBYJ01000022.1, on the reverse strand, counting down.
GGAGATCGACACCGAGTAGAAGTTCCGCACCTTGTTGGCGATGAACCACTCTTGGATGTCGGCCATCATGCGCAGGCTGAACTCGGTGGAGAAGATGCAGGTGTTCTGCCCCTGGTCCTCCTTCAGGATGTCGGCCTGCACGGTCCCGCGTACGGTGGCCATCGTGCGGGCCCGCAGGCCGGCCGCCTCCTCCGCCGAGGGCTGCCGCCCGTGCTCGGCCGCGAACCGGTCGAGCGCCTGGTCGGCGGCGGCGTTGAGGAAGAACGCGAGGATGGTGGGGGCCGGGCCGTTGATGGTCATGGAGACCGAGGTGTTCGGCGCGGACAGGTCGAACCCGTCGTAGAGCGCCTTCATGTCGTCCAGGGTGGCGATCGACACCCCGGAGGTGCCGACCTTTCCGTAGATGTCGGGACGCAGGTCGGGGTCGTTGCCGTACAGGGTGACCGAGTCGAACGCGGTGGACAGCCGCGTCGCGGGCTGGCCCTCGGACAGCAGCTTGAAGCGCCGGTTGGTGCGGAACGCGTCGCCCTCGCCGGCGAACATCCGGGTCGGCTCCTCGTCGTCCCGCTTGAACGGGAAGACCCCCGCGGTGAACGGGAAGCTGCCCGGCAGGTTCTCCGAGCGCAGGAAGCTCAGCAGGTCGCCGCGGTCGCTGTACCGGGGCAGGGCCACCCTCCGGACGCGGCTGCCCGACAGCGTCTCGCGCCACAGCGGCGTGCGCAGCTCCCGGTCGCGGACCTTGACCACCAGCTCGTCGGCCTCGTACGCCTCCCGCGTGGCGGCCCACCCGTCGAGGAGCCCGCGGCTGTCGGCGTCGACCGCGCCCGCGGCGCGCTCGGCGATCCGGTCCAGGTCGGCGGTCGCCGCCCCGTCGGCCGCGACCGCCTCGCGCGCGGTGAGCAGCGCCTGGTGGCGGCGTACGGCCTCCGCCTGGGCGGCGGTGCGGGCGTGGTAGCCGCGGACGTGCTCGGCGATCTCGGCCAGGTAGCGGACGCGGGACGGCGAGACGATCGCGGAGGTCACCTCGGAGGCGTTGCCCCGCACCTCGGGGACCAGCCCGGGCGAGACGGGCAGCCCCTTCTCGCCGAGCAGGGCGCGCAGCCGCTGGTAGAGCGCGGTCACCCCCTCGTCGTTGAAGCGGGAGGCGATCGTGCCGAAGACCGGCATCTGCTCCGGGGGGACGCCGAACGCCTCGCGGTTGCGCACCATCTGGCGGCGCACGTCGCGCAGCGCGTCCTCCGCGCCGCGCCGCTCGTACTTGTTGATCGCCACCACGTCGGCGAAGTCGAGCATGTCGATCTTCTCGAGCTGCGAGGCGGCGCCGAACTCCGGCGTCATCACGTACAGCGAAACATCCGAGAACGGGACGATGGCGGCGTCGCCCTGGCCGATGCCGGGGGTCTCCACGATCACCAGGTCGTGCCCGGCCGCCCGGCAGGCGGCGATGACGTCCCCCAGGTGCGGGGGCAGCTCCTGCGCGCCCCGGGTGGCCAGGGAGCGGAAGTAGACCGAGCCCCCGGTCAGGCTGTTCATCCGGATGCGGTCGCCCAGCAGCGCTCCCCCGCCGCGCCGGCGGGTCGGGTCGACGGCGATCACCGCGACCCGCAGCTTGTCCTCGTAGTCGATCCTGATCCGGCGGAGCAGCTCGTCCGTGAGCGAGGACTTGCCCGAACCGCCGGTCCCGGTGATGCCGAGCACGGGGATCTCCCGGGCGGACGCGGCGGCGCGCAGCTCGCCGAGCCACTCCGCGCCGGCCCGGCCCGCCTCGACGAAGGTGACCGCGCGCGCGAGCGCCCCGTGGTCCCCGGCCACCACCTTGGCGATGTCGGGCGCGTCGCCCGCGGCGAGATCGACGTCGCACGTCTCGACAAGCTTGTTGATCATGCCTGCCAGGCCCAGCCGCTGGCCGTCCTGGGGCGAGAAGATGCCGGCCACGCCGCGCGCGTGCAGCAGCTCGATCTCCTCCCGCACGATCACGCCGCCGCCCCCGCCGTACACCTTGATGTGGCCGGCGCCGCGCTCACGCAGCAGGTCCACGAGGTAGGTGAAGTACTCCACGTGGCCGCCCTGGTAGGAGCTGATCGCCACACCCTGGACGTCCTCCTGGATGGCCGCGGTGACGACCTCCTCGACCGACCGGTTGTGCCCGAGGTGGATCACCTCGGCGCCCTGTGACTGCAGGATCCTCCGCATGATGTTGATCGCCGCGTCATGTCCGTCGAACAGGGCCGCCGCCGTCACGAACCTCGTGGGATGAACCGGCACATGCATGGACCACACTCCTACCGAGCGACAATTTATTAGGACGTCCTACTAAATCGCGGAGCATAGAAGAGAACGGAGGCGCAAAGCAAGGCCGCTCCGCGCGTCGTCCCCGTTCGGGCGGGCACGGGCGGGCGCAGGTGGGCACGGGCGGGCACGGGCGGTTTCGCGGCCATGACGTTTGCGGCGGCGGGCCGGAGGAACAGGAGCAGGGAAGCGCCCTGAGCAGGGACGCTCCCCGAGCACGGATGGACGATCAACGTGAACCAGCCACACCGGCCGTTGCCCGAGCGGGGCCTCGAGGTGCGGCTCGCGTCCCGGCCCCGGGGATGGCCCACCCCGGAGAACTTCGACATCGCCGAGGCCCCGGTCGAGCCTCCCGGCCCCGGGCAGCTCCTGGTCCACAACGAGATCATGAGCGTCGATCCGTACATGCGCGGCCGGATGAACGCCGGCCCGTCCTACGTCCCGCCCTTCGAGGTCGGCAAACCGCTGGAGGGCGGCGCCGTGGGCGAGGTGATCGCGGACGCCTCCGGCCGGTTCCGGCCCGGGCAGAAGGTGGTCCACCCCCTGGGCTGGCGCGAGTACGCGCTGCTGGACGCCAAGTCGGCCCGCGTGGTCGATCCGGACGCCGCGCCGCTGGGCTCGTACCTGGGCGTGCTGGGGATGGTCGGCCTCACCGCGTACGTCGGCCTGTTCGACGTCGCGGGGTTCACCCCGCGCGACATCGTCTTCGTGTCCGCGGCGGCCGGGGCGGTCGGTTCGCTGGTGGGGCAGATGGCCAGGTTGCGCGGCTCCCCCCGCGTCATCGGCAGCGCCGGGTCGGCGGAGAAGGTCCGCTACCTGAACGAGGAGCTGGGGTTCGACGCCGCCTTCAACTACAAGGACGGCCCGGTCGTGGAGCAGCTCCGCGCGGCCGCGCCGGACGGTGTGGACGTCTACTTCGACAACGTCGGCGGCGACCATCTGGAGGCCGCCATCGACCTGCTGAACGAGCACGGCCGGGTCGCCTGCTGCGGCGCGGTGGCGCAGTACAACGTCCCGGATCCGCCGCCGGGGCCGCACAACATGTTCAAGATCGTTACCAAGCGGCTGGCGTTGCGGGGCTTCATCGTCGGGGACAGCGCCCGGCGCATGCCCGACCTGCTGCACGAGGTCGGCGGCTGGCTGCGCGACGGCCGGCTGCGCGAGCGTCAGACGGTTGTGAACGGCCTGCGCAACGCCCCGGACGCGTTCCTCGGCATGCTGAGGGGCGAGAACATCGGCAAGATGCTCGTCACGATCTGAGCCCGGCCGCCGCCTCGCCCCGTGATGACGGTCCTCAAGGAGCGGGTGGGCCGGAGATCGGGACCGGGCCGCTCTCGCCGGCCGGGCGGACGCCCGCCCGCAGCGGGTAGAGCAGGAAGCAGCCGAACGCCACCGCCAGCACGATCAGGGGAACCCCGCCCAGCATCAGCCGGACGCCGGTCACGACGGAGCCGGGCTGCACGGCCGCCCCCGCCTGGTAACCGGACCGGGACAGCACCATACTGATGATCACCGCCTGGAGCGACACCGCCCAGCGGACGATGAACCCGTTCATCCCGAAATACATCCCCTCGCGGCGGGCGCCCGTCCTGCGCTCGTCGTCGTCGATCACCTCGGCGAGCAGGATCTCCAGGAGGACCAGCATGCCCGCGATCCCCACGCCGACCGCGGCCCCGGCGACCGCCGCGAGGGCGAGACCGCCGACGAAGAGGAACGGCACGAGGGCCGCGCCGTACACGATGATCGCGGCGAGGACGGCGCGGCGCGGGCCGATCCGGGTGGTGACCCGGCTCCAGACGTAGACGAGCGGGATCGCGGTGACGAACACCGCGCCCAGGATGACGGTGTTGGCGGAGTCGGGCTCGCCCAGGGCGTACTTGGTGAAGAACGGGATGCCCGCCTGCAGCAGGGCGAAGGTCAGTTGCAGCAGGAAGCTGCCCAGGACGTACGTGACGAACGCCCGGTTGGCGAGCGTGTAGCGGACCGCGGTCAGGAACCCGAAGCTCTCGCGTTCGGCCCGGACCCGCTCGACCGACCCGCGCAGCGACAACGCGAAGAAGGCCAGCGCGACGACGCCGAAGAACATGCCCATCGCGGGCCATCCGATGAGCCCGTACAGCACGGGCGCGGCGGCGACGCCGACGATCATGCCGACGATGGCGAACATCTGCCGCCAGGACGCGGCGGCGGCCCGCTCGGCGATGGTGGTGAACATCTCGGGGAACAGCGCCACGTAGTTCAGCACCACGACGACGAACAGCACGTCGTAGACGAGGACCGCGATCAGGAAGTACCAGAAGCGGGCGGTTCCACCGTCCACGAGCGGGATCCAGATCATGGTGAACGCCGCCGCCAGCGGCGCCATCCCGATCGCGATGTACGGCACCCGCCTCCCCCAGCGGGTGCGCGTCCGGTCCGAGACGTGCCCCACCAAAGGGTTGAGCAGCGCGTTCACGATGCCGTGGATGACCATGGCGACGCCGATCAGCGCCGGATCGACGCCGAGGTGGTCCACGTAGTAGAAGGTGGCGAAGGTCGCGAACGCCTGCGCCAGCAGGTTGACCGACAGGTTGCCCGACCCGTAGGCGAGCATCCGGCCGCGGCCGATCATCGCGACCTCTGCAGGGCGCGCAGGTCGGACCAGCCGATCAGCCGGACGCCCTCCTCGTCGACCGCCCGGCGGACCTCCGGATCGGTGAAGAGCCGCAGCTCCATGGCGCGCTTCGCGTGGTGCGGCATGATCTGCCGCAGCTCGCCGGTCTCCTCGAACGGGTGGATGTAGAGCTCCGTCACACCGGGCCGCAGCGCCCGGATCAGCCCGATCATGTCGTTCCTGACACTCTCGTACGTCTCACCCTCGGCCAGCTCGAACGGCAGCGTCCAGAGCCGGTCGAGGATCACCACCCCGGCCGCGTCCGCCGCCTCCGCCCGCGCCGCCGCGATCGGCTCCAGCTCCTCGGGCAGGCCCATGCCGTCCAGGGTCCTGGGCAGCCGGAACGGCAGGCCGTGCTCGGCACACGCCTTGAACACGACGTCCAGGAAGTCCCGGCCGGTCACCAGGCCGTACAGGCTGCCCATGTGGTTGTCGGCGTGCGAGGGGTCCAGGCCGAGGGTCACGGCCCTGCGGATCTGGGCGGTGATCTCGGCGTGGACCTCGTCCGGGTCGGCCCGCTCCTCGACCGCCCGGCAGTCGGCCGGGAAGTAGCCGGCCTCGTCCACCAGCGAGGACACCCCGCGGTCACGGGTCACCGGCCCCCACCGGTAGCCCTCCCACTCGCTGGTGAAGGTCAGGTGGACGCCCACGTCGTAGCCGCCGGCGACGGCGGTACGGATCGCTTCGGGGGCCCACGGGCACGGGGTCATGACGGTCGCCGAGCTGATGGCGCGGGCGGCGAGCAGCGAGGTGATGCCGGTGTTGGCCGCGTGGCACATGCCGTAGTCGTCGGCGTTGACGATCAACAGCCGGTCGTCCTCCCGGGCGCCGAGCCGTCGTGCGAGGTTCACGTGGTGTCCCCTTTCCTGGAGCCGCTTTCCTGGAGCCGCGCGGTCACCCGGCGGAGTCGGTGTCGTACGGCCGGCCTCCGGGGCCGGCATCCTGCGGGGGCGCGCCCGTGGCGGCGGCGAAGGCGCGTTCCCTGGCGTGATGGCGGGCGAGCCAGGCCGCGCCGCGCAGGACGGCGTCGTCGGGCACACCACTCGCGATGACCCTGATCGGCAGCGGGCCGGCGTCCTTGGCGAGGTGGTGGCGGACCCGGCCGAGCAGCAGGTCGGCGTTGGCGCCGACCGCCCCGCCGAGCACGAACAACTCCGGCTCGATCACCAGGGCGATGGAGGCCGCGACGTGGGCGATCCTGCGGGCGGTGGCGTCCACGACCGCGAGCGCCTTCTCGTCACCGCCCCTGGCGCGCTCGAAGAGCTCGCGGGGGGACGGCCGGCCCGCGATGCCGGCCGCCCTGGCCTGCTCGGCGATGCGCCGGGCGCCGAGCACCTCGGTGCCGAGCTCGGTCGCGGGGTGGGGCAGGAAGCCGACCTCGCCCGCTCCTCCGGCGAACCCCCGGTGCAGCCGGCCGCCGAGCACGATCCCGGCGCCGAGGCCGACGCCGACGCCGAGCAGGACGAAGTCGCCGACGTCCGCGCACGCGCCGAACCGCTGCTCGGCGACGGCGGCCAGGTTGACGTCGTTCTCCAGGAGCAGCGGCATGGGCAGGTCGCGCGCGATCGCGTCGACCAGCCCCTTGCCGCCCCGCGGCAGGCCGTACGCCCGTCGGATGGTGCGGCCGTCGCGGCCGACGATGGCGGGGACTCCGATGACGGCCTGGCCCACGGCGGCCACGCCGATGCCGGCCCGTCCGGCGCACTCGGACGCGAGGGCGGTCACCGTGTCCGCCAGGGCGGCGGCGTCCCGGCGCGGCGCGGGGGCCTCGGCGCGGGCGAGGACCTCTCCGGTCGCGTCCACGACCGCGACGCGAACCCGCAGGTGCCCGATGTCGACGCCGAGGCCGAACGCGCAGCGGGGGGCGATCCGGTAGAGCGTCGCGGCGGGTCCCCTGCGCGCGGTGTCGATGCCCGCCTCGTCGACGACGTCGCGCGCGATGAGCTCGCGCAGCGCCTGGGCGACGGTGGTCTTGGACAGGCCGGTCGCCCTGGTGATCTCGGGCCGGCCCAGCGGCCCCTCGCGGTCGACGACGGCGAGCACGGCGCGCGCGTTGATCGACCGGAGCAGGCCCTGCGGCCCCGCGAGGTAGTCGCCGCCCACGCTCACCCTCCGTCCCGGCACCGAGTAGGTCGGAAACTTTCCTACTCAGGGTGAGCGCATTTCTATCCCATGGGCCGCCCGGCGGCAAGGGGGTACGCGCGCCCCGTGACACGCGAACGCCCACCGCCTCCTGTACGGGAAGGCGGTGGGCGTGAGCGCGGGGGGCGGTTACGCCTTGGCGGCGGGGCGGCCCAGGGCGCGCAGCTGGTCGGCGCTCAGCGCCGAGACGTTCTCGTCGATGGGGTCCTCGGTGTACTGGTGGATGGCCCAGCTCTTCCAGTCGGCGGGCGGGGTCACGGTGCCCTTCGCCTTGCTGTAGTGGGCGACCCAGAGCGGGTACTCCGCCAGGCCACGACCGTAGGTGTCGGCGAAGTTCCACCCGCTGTAGATCAGCGGCGTGGCGCCCGTCTTCGCCTTCACGTACGCGAGCCAGGTCTTGGCCCATTTGTTGACGTGCGCGACGGACATGCCGTCGGTCGCCTCCAGGTCGAGCACGAGCAGGTCGCCCTGCTTGCCGGGCTGCGCGTTCACCACGGAGAGGAAGTGGTTCGCCTCGGCGATCGGGTCGTTGCTGGGGTGCGCGAAGTGGTAGGCGCCGCGCACGATGCCCTTCTCGCCGATCTGCCGCCAGTTCCGGGCGAAGGTGCCGTCGCGGAAGGTCAGGCCCTCGGTGGCCTTGACGATGCCGAACTTCGCGGGGCTGGCGCTCCAGTCGTGGTCGGGCTCGTGGTTGGAGATGTCCTCGCCGTAGATGAACGGGGCGACGGCGGCCTTCTCCTCGGCCGCGGCGGGGACGGGACGGTCCGGTGTGGCGTGCGCCGGGCCGGACAGGACCAGGGCGGCCGACGTGGAGACGGCGGCCAGCAGTCCGGCGGCGGACGCGACGCGAAGGTTACGACGAAGGGACATCAGGTTTCTCCTACGGGGGGCAATTGAGGGAACTGCCTGGGGAGTGGGATCGGTGGTGTGCGGGGGCACACGGGTGCCGTCGCGTCCGCTCCTCGCGACCCGTGGCGGGGTCCGGGTCACCGGGAGCCGACGACCGCCGAGCGCCCGCGAGGCCCTGCCGGAACGGTGCGGGCGTCCGGGGTTCGGGCAGGCGGGAGCCCGGGGGGTGAAAGTGCGAGAGCGGCGCGGAAGGCGAGGTCGACGGGGCGAGCCTGAAGACCGGGCACGAGGACGGGGTCCTCGGGGCCGTCAGGCGGCGCCTACCGGCAGCGCGTCAGGCGAGGGCGCCACGCGTGCCGTGACAGGTCCGGCCGGGGGGCTTCGGACGAGGGGCAGGCCGATGCTCGGGCATGAAGGGTCCTCCTTCCTTCCACACCGCCTACCGGGTTAGCTGACGGGTTCGGGCTGGGAGGTGCCCTACGGCACGCCGCTCGGCGTGTCGATTCACCCCGGGAGTGGGTCCCCGGCTCCGCGCGTGGCGGACTCGGCGGCCGCGCGCGTCCCGGCGGGAGGATCCCCACCGGGCACGCGCGGTCCTGGTACGAGGTCGCGGCACGGTAACGACGACGTTGGCGTTACCTACCGTGACAGTGCCCTAAAGCTACCTAATCCGACATGCTGCAATAAATAGGACAGATAATTTTTTACCTTCCACCTGACATCGCAGTCATGATCGAGTCAGGCCGGCGTCTCCTCACAGGAGCCCCGGGGCCGCCCTCGGCGACCGTCCAGCCGTCCCGGAGAGCGCCCGTAGCCCCTCGCAGGAGTGGGGCGGGCAGCCTCACCCCGTTGCGAGGCTCACGCCGACGATCTTGGTGAGGTAGCGGTCGATCTGCTCCTCCAGGGGCGGCAACGCCAGCCCCGGTTCGTTCACCCGGATGGACACGGCGCCGTGCACGGCCGCGCGTAGGTCGAGCGCCACAGTGGCCGCATCGGCGGCGGGCGCGAGCCCGGCGTCCATGCACCGCTGAACGGCGGCGCCGGTACGCACAGCCAACTCCTCCTTGAACACCAGATGCATCCGCCGATTGAGAGTGCTCTCGTGCAGCACCTTGTAGAGGCCCGCATGGTCGCGGACCCACGTGGCGAGGTAGAGCAGGCGCGCTCGCAGCTGGGCCACCGGGTCGCCGGAGGCCGACTCGGCACGATCCAGATCACGCATGAGGTCGAGGGTGCACTGCTCCAGGGCCGCGAAGACCAGGGCGTCCCGGTCGGAGAAGTGGATGTAGACGGAGGTCGCCGCGATTCCCACCTCGCGCGCGACGGCGCGCAGGGACAGCGCCTCATCATCCCCCAACTCGTTCAGCATCCGCAGGGTGGCGCCGATGATGTCGCGGCGCAGCCGTTCCCCCTGGCCGCGCGGGTTGCGACCCCGCGCCGAAGAGTTCGAAGAGGTCGTGTCCATGGCTCGCATTGTATTGCAACGACCGTTGCCCTACAGTCGTAGCGCTACATGCGTTAACCTACGGCTGTTCACTTAAGGGGACACATGGATCTCGAGCGGAACAAGCAGACTGTCTTGGCCTTCTACGAGGCGGGCCTCAATCAGAAGGACTTCGAGACCGCGTCGAAGCTCATCGGCGACCGGTACGTGCAGCACAACCCCAAGATCGCGGACGGGATCGAGGGCTTCGAGGCCTTCGCCAGACAGCTACGGGAGGACTTTCCCGCGCTGCGCGCCGAGGTCAAGCGCATCTTCGCCGACGGCGACTTCGTCATCGCGCATGTGCACGGCGTGCGGGTGCCCGGGCAGCCCGGCACGGCCATTGTCGACATCTTCCGGCTCGACCGGAACGGCAAGATCGTTGAGCACTGGGACGTGATGCAGCCGATCCCGGAGGCCGCCGAGAACCGGAACGGGATGTTCTAGCCGTGACCACCACAAGCAGTTCCACGCGGCTTCCCGATGACGCCGCCCCGCCCGACCCCCGGCGCTGGTGGGCGCTTGCGGCGGTCGCGACGGCGCAGCTCATGATCGGCATCGACATGACGATCATGAACATCGCGCTGCCCTCCATACAGCGAGACCTCCATCTGTCCGACCCGACCCGCCAGTGGGTGGTCACGCTCTTCTCCCTGGGCTACGGCGGCCTGCTGCTGCTCGGCGGGCGGATGTCAGATCTGGTCGGGCGCAAGCGGACCCTGATGGTGGGTCTGATCGGGTTCGCCGTGGCCTCAGCGTTCGGCGGCGCCGCCACCGGCCCGGCGATGCTGCTCACCGGCCGTGCCCTGCAGGGCGTCTTCGGCGCTCTGCTCACTCCGGCGGTGCTGGCGACCCTCGCCGCGACGTTCCCGGCCCCCGCCGAGCGCGGCAGGGCGTTCGGCATCTACGGCACCGTGATAGGGAGTTCTTCCGGCCTGGGCGTGCTGCTGGGCGGAGTGCTCACCGATTACCTCGACTGGCGCTGGTGCATGTACGTGAACCTGCCGATCGCGGCCCTGGCCACGATCGGGGTGTCGCGCGCCGTACGGCCCGTGCCACGCGTTCCCGGTGTGCGCCTCGACGTCGCCGGGGTGGTCCTGTCCACCGCCGGCTTGATGGCGCTGGTCTTCGGGTTCGCCCGGGCCGAACCCGACGGGTGGGACTCGCCGTACACCTTCGGACCGCTGGTCGCCGGAGCCTTGGCGCTGGTCGCGTTCGTACGGGTCCAGACCCGGGTCAAGGGGCCGCTGCTCCCCTTGCGGGTCGTCCTGGACCGCCGCCGCGGCGGGTCGTACCTGGCGGTGCTCAGCCTGGCGGTGGGCATGTTCGCCGCGTTGTTCTTCTTGACCTTCTACCTGCAGGACGTGCTGGGCTATTCACCTGTCCGGGCGGGCCTGGCCTTCCTGCCTTTGACCGTCGGCCTGATGGTGGGAGTACGGGCGGTCAGCCCGCTGCTGGCTCGGGTCCCGGTCCGGTGGCTGCTGTGCCCCGGGCTCCTGGCGGTCGCGTCCGGGCTCGCCCTGCTCGGACTTCTTCGGACCGACAGCAGTTACTGGCCGCACGCCCTCCTGGTGTTCCTGCTGGTCGGGCTCGGCACGGGGTGGGTGCTGGTCACCGCCAACAGCACCGCGACCCTCGGCGCGGGTGCGGACAGCGCTGTGGCAGGAGCCATGGTCATGACCTCGCAACAGGTCGGCGCTTCCCTGGGCACCGCGCTGCTCAGCACGATCGCCGGGACGGCCGCGGCCCACTATCACCACCACGAGCCCGCGGAGGCCGTCGTCCACGGCTTCAACGTAGCGAGCCTCGGCGCAGCCGGCTTCCTGTGCCTGGCCGCGCTCGTGGTCTCCCTCATCACTCGTCCTGGCCGGCCTTAGGGAGGGTCCCGTGAATCCTCCGGGCAAAAGACGGGAGCGCGGTGGCGATCGCCACCGCGCTCCCGCGCGTACGTGTGGGGAGGGTCAGGTGAGTTGTTCGAGGGCGATCTCGAACGCGGTGCTCGCCACCCCGGTGGGCTCCGGCGAGCGCTCGTGGCACTTCCTGATCGCCGACTCGATGGTGGCCGACACGTCGGCGAAGATCGCCTCGTCGGAGACCTCCACGCCCTCCCGCATCAGGAGGGCGAAGGTGCGGGCCATCCCGCTGTTGGCGATGAAGTCGGGCACGACCGTGACGCTCTTGTCGGCGTGCTCGTACGTCGGGCCGTAGAAGATCTCGGTGTCGGCGAACGGCACGTTGGCGCCGCACGCGATCACCTCCAGGCCGCGCGCCGCCATGCGGTCCACCTGCTCGCGGGTGACGAGCCGGGACGCCGCGCAGGGCAGGAAGACCTCCGCGCCGGCGTCCCAGACGGCGGCGTCGATCGCCTCGTACGGCATCATGCCGGGGGCGCGCAGGGTGTTGCCGTCCTTGGTGAGGAACAGCTCGCGCACCTCGTCGAGGCCGTACCCGGCGGGGTTGAGGATCCCGCCGTTGCGGTCGATCACGCCGACCACCCGCGCGCCGGCCTGGGCCGCGTAGTAGGCGGCCGCGGCGCCGACGTTGCCCCAGCCCTGGACGATGACGCGCTTGCCCGCGATGTCGCCGCCGTAGACGGCGTAGTAGTGCCGCACCGACTCTGCCACGCCCCACCCGGTGATGAGGTCGGCGACCGCGTAGCCGCCGGAGTGCCCGGCGGGGGCGGGGGTGTAGCGGCCGTCCTCCACGACCTTGCCCACGCCGAGGCGGAGCCGTCCGACCCGCCGCACGAGCTCCCGGTCGGTGGCGTCGTAGTGGCCCCGGACCACGCCCTCCTGCGGGTGCCACAGGCCGTGGCTCTCCGTGATGGGCACGACCTCGCGCACCTCGTCCACGTTGAGGTCGCCGCCGGTGCCGTAGTACGTCTTCAGCAGCGGGGTGACCGCCTTGTACCAGCGGCGCAGCACGTCGTTCTTACGGGGGTCGCGCGGGTCGAAGTCGATGCCGGACTTGGCCCCGCCGATCCGGGGCCCGGAGACGGTGAACTTGATCTCCATCGTCTTGGCCAGCGACACGACCTCGTCGCGGTCGAGCCCGGGGCGCATGCGGGTTCCGCCGCCCGCGGCACCTCCCCTGAGCGAGTTGATCACTACCCATCCCCTGGCCGGGGTCTCGGGATCTCGCCACTCGAAAACGATCTCCGGTGCCCGGTTCTCGAACCGGGTGAGCAGATGCTTCATATCCTGTTCCTGCTTCGGTAGAGGGCTGGTGGTGATCGGCGCGTCGCGCCCGCGGGCGCGACGATCGGATCGCTAGAGGTTCCCCCGCCGGTCCTGCTCCCGCTCCAGCGCCTCGAACAGCGCCTTGAAATTGCCCTTGCCGAAGCCGAGGGAGCCGTGCCGCTCGATGAACTCGAAGAAGACCGTGGGCCGGTCGCCGATCGGCTTGGTGAAGATCTGCAGGAGGTAGCCGTCCTCGTCGCGGTCCACGAGGATGCCGCGCTTCTGCAGCTCCTCGACCGGGACGCGTACCTCGCCGATGCGGGCCCGCAGCTCCGGGTCCTCGTAGTAGGAGTCCGGGGTGTCGAGGAACTCGACACCCTCCTCCCTCAGGAGGTCGACCGTGTGCAGGATGTCGTTGGTGGCCAGGGCGAGGTGCTGGGCGCCCGGCCCCCGGTAGAACTCCAGGTACTCGTCAATCTGGCTCTTCTTCTTGGCGATGGCCGGCTCGTTCAGCGGGAACTTCACCCGGTGGTTGCCGTTGGCCACGACCTTCGACATCAGGGCCGAGTACTCGGTGGCGATGTCGTCGCCGATGAACTCGGCCATGTTGGTGAAGCCCATCACGCGGCGGTAGAAGTCCACCCACTCGTCCATGCGGCCCAGCTCGACGTTGCCCACGACGTGGTCGAGCGCCTGGAAGAGCCGCTTCGGCGCGCCCGCGCGCTTGACGTAGGAGGAGGTCCGCTCCACATAGCCGGGCCGGTACGGGCCGTCGTAGCGCGAACGGTCCACCAGGCTGTGGCGGGTCTCGCCGTAGGTGGCGATGGCCGCGATCCGGATCGTGCCGTGCTCGTCGGTGACGTCGTGCGGCTCCTCGACCACGGTCGCGCCCTGAGCGCGGGCGTGCTCGACGCAGCGGTCCACGTCGGGCACCTCGAGCGCGATGTCGATGATCCCGTCCCCGTGCGCGCGGTGGTGGTCGTGCAGCGGGCTGTCCGGGGCGACCCCGCCCTTGATGACGAACCGGATGGCTCCGCTCCTGAGCACGTACGCGTGGTGGTCGCGGTTGCCGGTCACCGGGCCGGAGTACGCCACCAGCTCCATGCCCAGGGCGGACTGGAAGTAGTGCGCCGACTGCGTGGCGTTGCCCACCACCCATTCGATGGCGTCCCATCCGGTCACCGGGAAGGGGTCGGTGGAGTCGTCGTAGGAAACCAGGCCCACGAGCTGCTGCAGCTCGTCGAGGTTGAGTTCGGCCAGGCGTTCCTGGTCGGTGAGGGTCTGCTGGATGCTCACGATCTCCTCCAATGACTGGGTGCCTTCCCCCGCAAAACGGGCGGACTTCGCATATGGGAACGCATGCGAAAGGAGCTGCGCAAGAAACCAGAAAGTCGCTATTCGATCTGCCATGTTTGTCGAGCGGTCGCGCGGATATGCTGTACAGATTGTCCACCTCGCGCGGCGGCAGCTCGACGGAGGCGCTCAGCCGAACGCCGCGAGACCTCGCCGGGCGGTCGCGCCACGTACGCGGGGTCGTGAAGCGGGCGCGGGAGTGGGCGGCCGGTTACTCTCGGCGAGTGAGAGTTCTGGTCACCGGAGCGGCCGGCTTCATCGGAAGCCACGTCGCCGAGATCCTTGTCGAGGCCGGTCATGACACGTCCGGCTTCGACGTGCGCGACGGCGCGGACATCCGGGACGCGGCCGCGCTGGACCGCGCGACGGACGGCGTGGACGCGGTCGTGCACCTGGCGGCCAAGGTCGGGCTCGGCGTGGACATCGCGGACATGCCCTCCTACGTCTCCGTGAACACGTACGGCACCGCTGCGCTGCTGGCCGCGATGGCACGGCGCCGCGTCGCGCGGCTGGTCCTCGCCTCGTCGATGGTCGTCTACGGCGAGGGCGCCTATGACTGCGCCGCGCACGGCAGGGTGCGGCCGGGACCCCGCGCCGTACGGGATCTGGCGGCCGGGTTCTTCGATCCACGCTGTCCGCGCTGCGGCGCCGCGCTGACCCCGGCCGCCATCGGCGAGGGCGCGCCCCTGGACCCGCGCGGTGTCTACGCGACCACCAAGGTCGCCCAGGAGCACCTGGCCGCGAACTGGGCACGCGAGACCGGTGGCACGGTGGTCGCGCTGCGCTACCACAATGTGTACGGTCCCCGGATGCCCAGGGACACTCCGTACTCCGGTGTGGCCGCGATCTTCCGATCCGCGCTGGAGGCGAGGCGGGCGCCGGCGGTGTTCGAGGACGGCGGGCAGTTGCGTGACTTCGTCCACGTGCGTGATGTCGCCCGCGCGAACGTCGTCGCGCTCGGTGCCGGGGTGCCCGGCGCGTTGGCCGCGTACAACATCGCCAGCGGAGAGCCGCACACCGTCGGTGAGCTGGCGGCCGCGCTCGCCGCGGAACGCGGCGGCCCCGAGCCGGTGATCACCGGTGAGTACCGGCTGGGAGACGTGCGGCACATCGTCGCCTCGCCGGACCGGGCCGCGGCGGAGCTCGGATTCCGCGCCCGCGTCGGCTTCGCGGCCGGGATGAGGGAGTTCGCCACCGCGCCGCTCGGCTGAACCGCCCGTCACGGGCACGACGGCCGGCCGACGTCGCCGATCGCCCGGGCGGCGTTGATCAGGCCGATGTGGCTGAAGGCCTGGGGGAAGTTCCCGATCGGTTCCCCGGTGACCTGGTCCACCTCCTCGGCCAGCAGGCCGACGTCGTTGGCGTGCGAGGCCGCGGTACGGAACACCCGCTCGCCGCGTCCGGCCTGGCCGGTGAGGGCCAACGCGTGGGCGAGCCAGAAGGTGCACAGCAGGAACGTCCCCTCGGGGCCGGTGATCCCGTCGCGGGTACGGTAGCGGAGCACCAGCCCACGCCGGTCCGCCAGCCGCGTCGCGACGGCTTCCACAGTCGACCGCACCCGCGGATCGTCGCCGGGCAGGAACCCCACCAGCGGGAGCGTCAGCGCCGACGCGTCCAGGTCCGTCCCGTCGAGTACCTGGGTGAACGCGCCCACGTCCTCGTTCCAGCCCCGGGTGAGGATCGCCGCCCGGATCCGCTCGCGCGTGTCTTCCCAGAAGGGCACCCTGTCGGTGGCGCCGAGAACGGGGGCCAGGGCGACAGCCCGGTCCAGGGCGACCCAGCACATGAGTTTCGAATGCAGGAATTGCCGGCTCGGGCCGCGGACCTCCCACATGCCCTGGTCGGGTTCCTGCCAGCGGCGCGCGGCCGATTCGGCCGCGCCGAGCAGGAAGGAGCGCGTGAGCGGGTCGAACCGGCTGGGGGAAAGCTCGTAGGCCGCGTCGAGCAGTTCGCCGTAGACGTCGATCTGACGCTGGCGCCAGGCGTCGTTGCCGATCCGCACCGGGGCGCTGCCGCGCCACCCGGTCAGGTGCGGCAGGATCCTCTCACTCAGGTCACGTTCGCCACCCACGCCGTACATGATCGGCAGGTCGGTGTCGCGGTCGAGCAGACCGGCCGCGGCACCGGCGAGGAAGGAGAAGAACGCGGTCTCCTCCTTCTCGCACGCCGCGGTGGCGAGCGCCTGCAGCGTGAGGCTGGCATCCCGTATCCAGGTATAGCGGTAGTCCCAGTTCCGCTCGCCGCCGACGCACTCGGGCAGCGAGGTGGTCGCCGCGGCGACGATGGCGCCGGTGGGTGCGAAGGTGAGCGCGCGCAACACTCGCCCGCTGTGCCCGACCTGTTCCCGCCAGGGGCCCTGGTAGCGCGCGTGCTCACGGGACCAGGAGCGCCAGCCCCGCGCCGTGTCCCCGATCCGGCGGTGGACGCGCCCGGGGCGCCAGCACGGCGGGGCCGGCTCCCAGACCGGCCCGGTGCGCAGGGCGAGGCCGAGCCGCTGTCCGGCGCGCAGGGTGACCGTGGCCCGCGCGGTGGCGTCGCGCACGTGCAGTTCGACCGGGCACGACAAAGTCAGCACCTGCGCTCCTCCTCGCGCCACCAGCCCGCCGCGCACCGGTTCCATCAGAGGCCGGATGAGCCCGAACTCGGGCCGGGGGGCGAAGTCCACGGTGATCGGCACCTGCCCCTCGACGCAGGACACCTCACGCAGGAGGGCGCTCGGCGAGGCCACGCCGAGCGCGTGCCCGCGTTCCCGGCGGCCGAGGGCGAGCGTGTCGCGGAGCACCGCGGTCCCGGTCGCGGTGCGGAAGGTCGTCTCGACCACAAGGGTGTCGTCCAGGTACCTGCGGGTGATCTCAGCCGGGCAGGCCGGGCCGACGGACCAGTGTCCGGCGTTCTCGTCCAGCAACCGGGCGAAGATCGCCGGGCTGTCGAAGCGGGGAGAGCACAGCCAGTCGACCGAGCCGTCCGACGAGACCAGGGCCGCTGACCGGCAGTCCGACAGCAAGGCGTAGTCGCTGATCGCTCGCGTGCTCACACAGGCACCTCGTCCGGTTGGTTTGCGTGTCGGACGGCCGGTCACCCCTGTCCGGGGCCGGGTGGGTCGTCCGGTCGTGAGCCGGGGCCGCTCCCCTCCCCCGGCGCCCGTCGGCGCAGCCTGACGGCGTAGGCCAGCGCCGATCCGGCGAAGAGCAGGCCGGTCACCAGGAGCCACCGTCCCAGGAAGGGGGTCGTGTCCAGCGCCACCGACCTCCGGTACCCGTCCTGGGACAGGCGGAGGATCAGCGGGAACCAGACAAGCAGCAACAGCGCCGACAGGGCGAGGGGAACGCGCAGGTAGTTGATCCACGGCGGCGGGTGGGAGAGCACGGCCGACGGCCGCACACGACGCCAGGGTCGCCACCGCACGGCGATGTCGGCGACGGCGTACAGAGGATAGAGCACAAGGTCATGGATGATCGCCGCACCGACGAACCACACGACGAAGCCCACCCAGATGCCGGCCACGACGACACGGCTCGCGGCGTAGCCGGCCAGCGTGAAGCAGGCGAGCAGCGCGAGCAGGTGCAGCGGGTCGGCGCCGTAGCGGCCGACGGCCCACTGCCGCAGGGAACGCACCCGGGAGATCATCGCCGTCACCCGCTCGGAGGCCGGAAGGTGAGCCTGCGCACCCACTTGGTGTTGTGCACGCCGGGCGCGTTCGGGACCATGATCCGGGCCGGATAGCCGTGGTCGAGGGAGAGATCCGCACCGTTGACCCGCAACGCCAGCAGGGAGCGGTGGTCGGCCACCTGCCGGGCGCTCAGCGACGCCTCGGAGAACGCGCCGCCGCGTTCCAGCGACTCCACGTAGGCCTCGACGCGGCCCGGGACCGCCCCCGCGAGCCGGGCGAGGTCGGCGAGGCGCGGGCCGGTCCACGTCTGCTGGGTCGACCAGCCCTCCACGCATGCGATGGGCAGCGCGTAGGTGTACTGCGGCAGCGCCAGCAGTTCCGCGCGTGACAGCCGCAGGTCGGTCCCGGCCAGCTCCAGCCGCCAGCCGGGACCGGTGCTCATCGGGTTGACACCCATGGCGGACGCGGACTTGTTCACCTGGAAGTCGTTCGGCCCCAGACCGTACATGCGTCCATGCGGGGCGAGCAGGGCGGTGCGGCGCAGCGGCCCGTCCAGGGTCTGCCCCACGGACAGACCGAAGATCAGCAGGGAGCCGCCGCCGACGAACCCGAGGAGACCGCGCCGGGAGAGGCTGGGCTCCGCGGGACGGGTGGCCACCAGGCCGTCGGGGTCGGGGGGCTCCGGCCTTGTGCCGTCCAGGCCCGTGCGGAGTTCGCGGCGCAGGCTCCGTGACCGCAGCGCGCTGACCATCCGCGGCAGCTTGAGCACGACGTGGACGGCGAACGCGGCGATGAAGATCCACGCTCCGTAGAGGTGCGCCGGATAGAAGGAGAACGGGAACGCGGTGTAGAAGAGCTGGATGTTGAGCACACCGGTCACGAACTCGAACACCGCGCCGCCGACAAGCAGCAGCAGGCTGGCGCGTTCGACGGCCATGGCCAAAGAGCGGGCCGGCGGCCAGGCGAACAGTTTGGGGATGACCGACCACAGCTTGGCCAGCAGCACGGGGATGAGCGTCAGCCCGAGGATGACGTGGATTCCCTGCGTGACCCGGTACAGCCACGCGGGCCAGGTCGGCCAGTCGAAGAAATAGAACCCGAGCAGGCCTCGCTCCGGTGTCGTGTCGTTGCCGGGCAGCCACGGGTTGTACGCGGCGTACGACAGCAGGCCGGTGATCGCGATGATCGGGATGCCGACCAGCAGGACCAGACCGAACACCGAGGTCAACCAGGAACCACGCAGCGGACTGCGCCAGAAGTCCGGCCGGAACGGCCCGGGCGGTGGATGCGACCGCACCCACGCGCCACCCCTCCGCCACACGGACTCGCCGCCCTCGCGCCCCTGCTCTTCGCCCGGCTGATCTGGCACCGGATCACCACCCCCGCGTCGGCGCCCGCCGGTATTCGCGCACGAACACCGGCCCGCTAGAAATATTCGGACATGCCCCCTTCGCGTATTGTATCGACGCGATTACGCTCCGGCGTTCCGGGTCAGTTCCACCGCGAGCCGGTGGAAGGCCGCCGCGCAGGATGCGCCGCCGGCGGGGAGCCACAGCTCGGCCGGCCGTACCGAGGGCCCGGTCACCGGACGGAACACCTGCCGGGGAACGCCCGCGAGCAGCGTTCCCGGGCAGCGGCGGTAGGTCCGGGCCAGGCCGGCCGCGAGACCTTTGAGGTCCTGAGATTGCTCGACGACGATCGCCGCGAACCGCCGTTCCTCGATCGCCCGCGCGATGGACCGACCCAGCGACGCCTTGGCGGCGGCGCTCGTGCCGCGCACGATGTCGTAGACGGCCCCCCGATGGGCCACCGGCGGCAGCCCGGCCGCCATGCCGAGACCGGGATCGGAGAAGACCGCCACCCGGCCGCCGAACCCCCGCACCCACGCGACCAGCGCGTCGCCCACGCGCCGGTCGGCGGCGGTGGGGACCATCCGGGCCGGGGCGAACGTCGTCGCGGCCAGGAAGGCGATCTGCAGCAGGACCAGCGCACCGGCCGCGGCGCGGCGCCACTCCGGACGGGGACCACCCATCGCGACGCCGGCGAGCAGCGCCACCGCCGCGAAGGCGGGGAGCATGGTGTTGACCGCGCCGCCCGTGTGCAGCAGGCCCGCATAACCCTCCGCCATCAGGGCGAGGCAGCCCGCGCCGACGACCGGGGTGACCCTCCCCACCGCGAGCAGCGCCGCACCGAGAGCGACCCCCATGATCGGAAACAGGTACCAGGTCCAGAACCCGGCCCACGCTCCCCGCTCCCAGGGATGCTGTCCGAGCAGTTCGAAGACGTAGAACACATACCAGCCCCGGCTTGCCGCACCCCAGACGAGCGTGACCAGCGCGACCGCACCCGCGAACGTCCCCGCCATGATCACCGCCAGGCGGCGGGAGGCGCCGCAGAGCAGGACCGCGGTGACCACCACCACCTCGGCGAGCGCGTTCTGCTTGGTGAGAAACGCCGCGGCGAGCAGCGCGCCCGACGCCACCGCGCCTCGCGTCCGGCGCATCCAACGGGCGCCGTACAGCCCCGCCAGGCTGAAGGCGAGGAACAGCGAGTCCACCCGGGCGAGATCGAACCACGCGCCGGCCGCGAAGTAGGTCGCGGCGTACAGCCCCGCCGCCGCGACTCCGGCGGCGAGATCGCCGGTCTCCCGCTGGACAAGCCGGGCGAGCGCCACGAAGCAGGCCATCGACGCGAGCGACGACACCAGCCGGAGCGGCAGGTAGGACTCTCCCAGGAGAGCGGCGGGGCCCGCCGAGATGACGAAGTACAGCGGCGGATAACCGTCCGGCACATAGTCGACGGTGGGGGCGGAGTACAGCGGCAGTCCGGCGCGGAGCCGCCACACCTCGACCAGGGAGTTGCCCTCCAGCCACTCGAGCGCGTACGGATGGTCCAGGCGGCGCACGGCGGTCGACAGGAACACCGCGATCGCCGCGAGCCCCGCCACCGCGGCGAAGCGGGAGACGGCGCGCGCGCCCTTCTCCCAGACACGCGGACCTTGTGCGGGCGGCGGTCCCGCCTCCGCCCCGAAGCTCACGGGCGATCGACCCGCCCCGCGGCGATCCGGGCCAGGCAGGCGGCGAACCGACTACCCGGCGCGAGGGCGGCCACCGCGGCGGCGTCCTCGGCGGTGTCGACGTCCCGCAGGAGCGGCAGCTCGGCCACCCGCAGTCCGGCCGCGCGCAACCTCAGGAGCTGCGCGGCGCCGGTGTCCGGCGTGGAGACGGGGACGCCGCGCACGAGATCCGGATCCGGCACACGCAGGCCGAGCGCCCAGAACCCGCCGTCCGCGGCGGGACCGAACCACGCGTCGACGCCGTCCCATTCGACCGCGAGCAGTTCCGGCGCCACCTGCGGGGTGTCCATGCCGATCAGCAGCGCCGGCCCGCGAACCGCGGCGAACGCCGAGGCGAGCCGCTCGTCGAGCGTGCCGCCACTCTGCGGGATCACGTCGAAGCCGTCCGGCAGCCACGGCCCGGGCCGCCCCTCCAGAATCAGGACGCGGCGGCACGCGGGAACCGTGCGCGCCGCCGCGAGCGTGTCGGACAACGCCGCCTCGGCCAGCTGAGCGGCCTGCTCGAAGGTGTAGGGCGGCACCAACCGGGTCTTGACCCGGCCGGGCAACGGTTCCTTCGCGATGACCAGCAAGGTCATGCGCAAGCCGCCCCCGCCCCCTGTCCTCACCGGGCGAGCACCTTACGCATGTCGCGCACGGCCTGCCAGTAACCGCGCGCGGTCCCGGTGACTTTCGAGCGGCCGATGCGCGGACGGTAGTCCACGTCGGTCTCACTCACCCGCCAGCCGGCGTCGGCGGCGCGCACCAGCATCTCCAGCGAGTACCCGGACCGCCGGTCGGCCAGGTTCAGCGCGAGAAGCTCCGCGCGCCGGGCCGCCCGCATCGGCCCGAGGTCGTGTACGCGCACGCCGGTGCGGCGCCGTATGAGCCGGGCGAGTTCACGGTTGGCGAGCCGCGCGGGCAGCGGCCAGGCGCCCCTGGCGACGGGCCGTCGGCGCCCGAGCACCAGATCCGCGTCGCCCTGGAGGACCGGTCCGGCCACCCGAGGGAGCTGCCGGGGGTCCAGGGTGGCGTCACAGTCACAGAAGCACACCACGTCCGTGGTGGCCGCGATCAGGCCCCGGCGGCAGGCCGCGCCGAAGCCGCGCCGGGGTTCCGCCACGACGACGGCCCCGAGTGAGCGGGCGATCTCCGCCGACCCGTCGGACGAGCCGTTGTCCACCACGATGGCGCGGAATCCCGGCGGGAGGCGGCCGATCACCCAGGGCAGCGCTCCGGCCTCGTCCAGGCAGGGCAGGACCACATCCACATTCATTGATCCACCTTTCACGCCACGGGTTCGGGCCGCCGTCCGCGAATCCGCTTCGCGTCCGGTGGTTTCAGCGAAGTGGCAGAAGAGCCCCTGGGCATCTCACCCAGGAGCTCTTCTGCTCTCCCGTCTCATCGATCCGGCCATGGTGGCCGGCCGCGAGCGGCCGCGTCCCCTGGGCCGGTCAGGCGGCGCCGGGGATGCTGACGTTCTGCTCCTTGAACGGGTAACCCGTCTGCCCGGCGTGACCCTGGAGGGCGTCAATGGAGCTCTTGCTGGCGTCGAGGTCGGCCGGTGTGGCGGTGCCGCTCTTCAGTCTGTCCGTGAGGTGGGTGAAGTGGCCGGTGACCCCTTCAACGGACTTGCACAGCGTCGGATTGGCCACGGCGAACCCCTTGGCGACCTTCAGCTGATGAAGGGCGAAAGCACCGGCCACCGCCGCCTTGACGAATGTGCGCTTCCGCTTCTCCGCCCCGGCCTGGAAGCCGCCGGCGCGCAGGGGCTTGTAGATGTAGCGATGAAAAGCGCCCAGCGCGAGACCCGCGTGCAGCGCGAAGCGGGTCTTGGCGAACCGCTTGGCGTTGCCTCCCGTCGGACACGCGCCGGTGTACTCGGCATCGGTGCTCGTGGGAGTCGCCGCCGGTTTGGGGGCGCCCGCGCCTTCCTCCGCCGCGGTGGTGGCCGTGTTGCCGCCGCAGCCGGCGAGCAGCGTCACCGACAGCAGAGCCGCCGCCACGTGCACGCCGGCATATCGAATACTCCGCGCCGCCACTTCTTCCTCCTATGGATGCCAATGGATGCCTGTGTATCCGGCGGCGTACCGGTCCGTGATCGTCGAGGTATCCCGGATGCCGGACCGCCGCAGGTCGATGTGCTCATAGCCCTGTGTCGTCGAGCCGGGCCGCGCGGCCATCGGCACGACTCGCGTCCGAATGGCGCTCCGGACGCTGTCCTTCGCTCGTGCCCGGCCCGACGAACCCAATCTGGCAGGGTTTGTTCGACGCCTTCGCTCGGCCACAGTCCGTGGCGGGTCATGAAAAACCATGCGTTCGCGTACCTTCCCGGTCTCTGCGCGCGGCGGACCGAAGCCGCACGCGGCGAAACGGGCGCCAGGCAATGGCCCGGTCAGCGGTAGGTAGATTGCGATCGCCATATTGGTTAGGTTAGCCTCACCTAAGTGCGCACCTCTGGTGGCGACCTGCACGGTTTCCCGCCTGGGCTCATTCCGGGGGCGCATACCTCCGCCTCCCCCGCGGGGGAAAACACGACCCGCGCAGTTCGCAGAACACAAGGAACTTCGATGCCGTTCTCGTTCACCCGTGTGCGCCGCCGCGCGCTCACTGTCTCGACGATCGCCACCGTGGCGGTCCTCGCCCTGGGAGCCTGCTCGTCGACCGACGAGAAGCCCGCCCCCGAACCGGCGAAAGCCGCGGGCGCCGCCTTCCCCGTCACGATCGACAGCGCGCTCGGCCAGGCGACGATCAACGAGAAGCCGGAACGGATCGTCACCCTCGGACAGGGCTCGACCGAGACCGCGATCGCGCTGGGCCACACACCGGTGGGCATCGAGAGCTACGCGTGGGGCAGCGACAAGACCGGCTACCTGCCGTGGATCCATGAGGCGGTGACCAAGGCCGGCGGCACGCTGCCGAAGCAGTTCGACGGCGGCGAGGACATCGACTTCGACGCGATCGTCGAACTCCACCCGGACGTGATCCTGGCCCCCTGGTCCGGCATCACCAAGGAGCAGTACGACATCCTCAAGGACATCGCGCCCACCGTCGCCTACCCGGGCGAGCCGTGGACGACGAAGTGGGACGAGCAGATCCAGACTATCGCCAAGGCGCTGGGCCGGCCCGCCGACGGCGACACGCTGATCGCGCGGATCAATCGGCAGCTCGCCGACGCGGCCGCGTCCCGCCCGCAGTACAAGGACGTGACCTTCTCCTACATCTACACCGCCGGTCCCGGCACGCTCGGCGTGTTCCTGCCGGGGGAACAGCGGGTCGACATGGTCTCGGCGCTGGGGCTCACGGTCGACCCGGTGGTGAGCTCCTTCGAGGAGACCAAGGGCACCGCCTCCGCCCTGATCGGCCTGGAAAACGCGCCGAAGCTCGCGAACAGCGATCTGATCTTCACCTTCTACACCGATGACAGGACCCGCAAGGAGATCGAGGCGCAGAAGCTGTACGCCGCGATCCCGGCGGTCAAGCGCGGCGGCGTCGTGTCCAGCGACGACAACTCGTTCGTCACCGCGTCGTCGATCATCAACCCGCTCACCGTTCCGTGGGTGATCGATCGGTACCTGCCGATGATCGACAAGGCCGTGGCCACCCTCGGCCGCTGAGCCCGCGGACGGCCCGTCGCCCATGTCCATCGGCCCCCTGTCCCGTCCGCGCACGGCCGACGCGAGTCGCGCCGGCCGCGCGCGGCGGTTGTCCTTCCTGTTCCTCGCCCTGGTCGTGCTCGCTCTGGCGATCCTCGCGAGCGTCGCGTTCGGCAGCCACCCGACCTCGCTCTCCCAGGTGTTCGCCGTACTGAACGGCACTGCGCCCCCCGAGATCGCCGTCGTCGTGGAGAGCCGCTATCCGCGTACGGCACTCGGCCTCCTGGCCGGGCTCTGCCTCGCCGTCGCGGGCACGCTCATGCAGGGCGTGACCAGGAACCCGCTCGCCGACCCCGGCCTCCTCGGCATCACGGCCGGCGCGTCCGCCGGGATCGTCACCGCCACGGCCGTCCTGGGCGCGTCCGGCCAGTGGGCCGCCGTCTGGTGGGCGCTGGCCGGGGCGCTCACCGCCGGGGCGCTCGTCCACGTCATCGGAGCGGCGGGATCCGCCGGCGGCCCGGTACGGCTCGTCCTCGCCGGGGCCGTGGTCTCGGCGGTTCTCGGGGCGTACGTGCAGGCGGTGGCGTTGAGCAAGCCGCAGGTCTTCGACAGCTACCGCTACTGGGTGGTCGGCGCTCTGGGCGGCAGGAACTTCGACGTCTTCGCCTCTGTGCTCCCGCCCGCCGTCGCCGGTCTCGTCGTCGCGGTGCTGCTCGGCTCGGGCCTCAACACGCTCGCGCTCGGCGACGAGTCCGCGTCGGCGCTCGGCGCCAACCCGGCCGTGACGCGTTCGGGGGGACTTCTCGCCGCCGTGCTGCTGAGCACGGCGGCGACCGCGGCGGTCGGCCCCATCGCCTTCGTCGGCCTGGCCGTACCCCACATGGTCAGAGCGCTGGCCGGCCTGGATTTCCGGGTCCAGATCGCGTTCTCCGCCGTCATCGGTCCCGCTCTGTTGCTTCTCGCCGACGTGGTGGGCCGCCTGGTGCTACGGCCGCAGGAACTGATGGTGGGCGTCGTGACCGCGTTCATCGGAGCCCCGGCGCTGCTCCTCACGGTGCGCAGGATGAGGGGCGCCACATGACCGGAAACCGCACCACGCCCCCGCGCGGCTTCGTCACGATCGGACGCGCCGTGGCGATCCCGGTCGCGCGCGTCTCCGTGGTCGTCGCGATCGGCACGGTCGTCCTCGTCGCCGCGGCCGCCGTCGCCACGCTGTCGCTGGGGCGGCTCGGCATCCCGGTCACCGATCTTCCCGGTGCTCTCACCGGAGGCGCGGACGGCACGCAGGCGTTCGTCCTGGGACGGCTGCGTGGGCCGCGCCTCGTCGTGGCCGTCGGTACCGGGGCCGCGCTCGGGCTCTCCGGCGCGCTGTTCCAGACCGTCACCCGCAATCCGCTCGGCAGTCCCGATGTGATCGGACTCGCCGCCGGCGCCGGGGCGGGCGCCGCGGTCGTCGCGCTGTACCTGCCCGGCGTGCTGCCGGTGCCCGTCGGCGCCCTGGCCGGCGCCGCGGCCGCGATGGCGCTGGTCTACGTGTCGACCGGGACCGGGTTCCGCAGCCCCGGGCGTCTCATCGTGGCCGGCATCGGCGTCTTCTCGATCGCCACGGCGTTCACGCAGTACGTGGTGTACGCCGTGGAGCGGGACAAGGCCGCCGTGCTCACCGCGTACGTCAACGGCAGCCTGGCGGCCCGGTCCTGGAGTCACGCGGTGACGATCTGGGTGGTGCTCCTTGTCGCGGTGCCGTTGGTCGCGCTCATCGCCGGGCGCCTGGATATCGGCGAGATGGGCGACGAACTCGCCGGGGCGCTCGGGGCCGGGCCGAGATCCACCCGGGCCTGGGCCGTCACGCTGTCGATCGTCCTCTCCGCCGGCGCCGTCTCCGTCGCCGGCCCTGTCGCCTTCATCTCGCTGACCGCCCCGCAGATCGCCAAACGGGTCACCGGCCGGCCGGGCCCGCATCTGACCCCGGCCGCGCTGGTCGGCGCCCTGCTGCTGGTGCTGGCTGATCTCGCCGCGCAGCAGCTGCCCCTCCCGGTGAACCTGCCGGTCGGCATCTACACGCTGGCGATCGGCGGGGCCTACCTCGGCTTTCTACTGGTCCGCGAATGGAGAAAGGGACGCCTGTGAACACCCCAGTCGAACCGGGCGGGAAAGGGCTGAGCGTGCGGAAAGTGACGCTCTCCTACGGCGGCGCCCCGATCGTGCGCGAGGTCAGCCTCGACATCCCGCACGGCGCCTTCACCATGATCATCGGCCCCAATGGGTGTGGCAAGTCAACGCTGATCAAGGCGCTGGCCCGCGGGCTGAAGCCGGCCGGTGGACGCGTACTGCTACACGGCAAGGACCTCTGGACATACCGGGGGAAGGAGGCCGCCCGCCACATGGCGCTCCTGCCGCAGACCCCGGTCGCGCCCGACGGAATCACCGTGCGAGACCTGGTGCGGCGTGGCCGCTTTCCGCATCACACGCTGCTCCGCCAGTGGTCACCGCACGACGACGTGGCGATCGGGTTCGCGCTCGACCGCACCGGCCTGGCCGATCTCGCGGAGGCGCGGGTGAGCGAGCTGTCCGGGGGCCAGCGGCAGCGCGCCTGGATCGCCATGGTCCTGGCACAGCAGACGGACCTGCTGCTCCTCGACGAGCCGACCACATTCCTCGACATCGCCCACCAGTACGAGTTGCTGGAGCTCTGCCGGGAACTGCACGACGAGGGCAAGACCATCGTCGCCGTGCTCCACGACCTCAACCAGGCCGCCCGGTTCGCCTCCCATCTGGTCGTGATGCACCGCGGACAGGTGGTCGCCGAAGGTCCACCGGCCGAGGTGCTGACCTCGGGGCTCGTCGCGGACGTCTTCGGACTGGCCTGCGACATCGTGCCCGACCCGCGGACGTTCACCCCGATGGTCGTCCCGCACACGCGCTTCCCCGCGAGTTCGAGCCCCGGCGCCGCCTGACGACCTACCGGCGATGCAGGAGCCCCTACTCGTAGTACTTCAGAGCTACGCGAGAAGTTCGCTCCCTGGCGGGACGCCGGCCAGAAGGGGTGGTCCATAACTTCGGGTCCTGACATACGAGAGAGATCCGTTACGGAAGGACCATCCCCCATGGCGCCCAATTCGCGCGGGAGCCGCCTGCGCCGTGCCCTGCTCGCCGCGCTCGTCGCCGGCTCGGTGGCGGTGCCGATGTCGGGCGCGGCCCGCTCCGCGGCCGTCCCCGCGCCCGTCCCCGCCGTCTCCGCCGCCTGGGCTCCTCCGCGGGCCGTGACTCCCCCGGCTTTGGCCGGGCGATATGCCACCAGCCGTGCGGCCATCCGGGCGGCCGAGCGGACGGCCGCCGGTCACGGCGACCGGGGGCGGGCCGTGATGCTGGGGGCCCTGGCGGATCCGGCCCGGCAGTTCCTGTTCTTCGACGGCCGCGACGGGGGCCGTACGGCCGAGGTCTACGGCGACCTGTCGACGGCGGAGCGGATCGCCGTGCTGGTTCCCGGCGCCGACACCAACCTCGACAAGTACGGGCGCCTGCACGGTGGCGCGACGCGACTGGCGCGGGAGCTCGGTGCGCGGTCCGCGGTCATCGCCTGGATGGGCTATCGGACGCCCAGCATGATGAGCTTGGCGGCGCTGACGCCCGGCCGCGCGGATGAGGCCGCCCCCGGTCTTCGCGCGTTCGTCCGGGGGTTGCGGGTGGCCCGGCCCGGCGCGCGGATCTCGCTGCTGTGCCACTCCTACGGGAGTGTGGTCTGCGCCCGTGCCGCGTCCGGCCTGGACGTCGCGGACATCGTCCTGTACGGCAGCGCCGGGGTGGCCGCCGCCGACGTCGCCGCGCTGCGGACCCGGGCGACGGTGTGGGCCGGCCGGGGTGGCGGTGACTGGATCGCCGGCGTGCCGCACGTCCAGTTCCGTCTTCCGTTCGTCACGGTCGGGTTCGGAGTCGATCCGATGTCCCCGGAGTTCGGCGCGCGCGTCTTCGCGGCGGGTGACGGCGGGCACACCGACTATCTGGGGGCGGGTTCCCCGGCGCTGGAGAACATCGCCAGGATCGTCCGCGGGCAGGTCCCTTCGGTGGTGGGCCGCGGTGCGTGACCTCACCCGGCGGATCGGCGCGGCGACTCCCGCCGACCGCGACCGTGCCGTGGACGCGTTGCGCGCACTGGCCATCGGCGGTGTGGTGGCCGGCCACTGGCTGGTGACCGCCCTGGTCGTCGACAGCGGAACGGTGCGTGTCGCCAGCCCGCTGCGCCACCTGCCGCAGCTCGCCCCCTCGTCCTGGATGTTCCAGACGTTGGCGGTCTTCTTCCTGGTGGGCGGCTGGACGGGGGCGCGTGGTCACGCCGCGGCGCGCGCCCGGGGCAGGACGTACGGGCAGTGGCTGGGCGTACGGATGGCCCGCCTGTCGCGGCCGGTCTCCGCCGTGCTGGTCGTATGGGTCCTGGTCGCCGTGGCGCTCCTCGCCTCCGGCGCCGGGCTGGAGACCGTCCGCGTGCTCGTCAAGCTGGTGTACTCCCCGTTGTGGTTCCTGCTGGTCTTCGCGGCGCTGACGGCGGTGACTCCGCTGGTGGCGAAGCTGCACCCGCTGTGGCCGTTCGCCGTCGTCACGCTCGTCGACCTGGTCCGGTACGGCCTGGGCGGACCCGCCTGGCTCGGCTGGATCAACCTCGCCGCCGGCTGGCTGGTGCCGTACTGCCTGGGCGCGGCGTGGGGGCGGGGCCGGCTGCGCGGCGGCGCGACCGGATGGGCGCTGCTGCTCGGCGGCGCCGCCGCCACCGCGGCGCTCGTCGGCTGGGGCGGTTACCCGGTCGCCATGGTCGGAGTGCCCGGCGCCGCGATCTCCAACCTCAACCCGCCCACGCTCGCGGCCGTCACGTTCGGGGTGGCCCAGTGCGGTGCGGCGCTGCTGCTGGCCGGGCCGCTGCGGCGGGTGCTGCGCCGTCCCGCCGCCTGGGCGGTCGTGGCGGCGGTGAACCTGTCCACGATGACGATCTTCCTCTGGCACCAGACCGCGATGATCACGGTGACCGCCCTCGGCCTGCTCGCGGACGCGCCCGTGCCCAGCCTGCACACCGTCCCCGACACCTTGGGCTGGTTGCTCGCCCGGCTGGCCTGGCTGCCGGCGTTCCTTCTGGCCTTGCTGGTGTGCGTGACCGCGTTCGGCGTCTACGAGCACGGGCGGCCCGTACGCGAGAGGCGGCCCGCGCAAGAGCTGGAGGTATGGCGTGCTTAGGGTGACTTCCGTGCAGAAGGAGGAGAAAGGCGTCAGGGCTCGGCTCGTGGCGGCACTGCGGGCGGTACCGCGCAACCTGCGCGACGATCTGTGGACGACGGCGCGTGATCCGCTACCGCGTACGGGGCGGCCCAGCTGGCAGGACTGGATGCCGGCGTTCGCACTGATACTGGTGCTGTCGGCGACGTTCGTCGCCATCCCCAACATCAATCAGCTCGTCTCGCTCTACCAGCTGGACACGTCGTACGCCGTGCTGCTTGGCGTGCTCCAGTCGGCGGCGCTCGTCCTCGCACTCGTCCGGCCGGTACCGGCCTGGTGGGCGGTGACGATCGCCATGGTCGTCGTCGCGGCGGTCGCGGCGCCGCGCACCTCAGACGTGTTGTTCCCCTGGACCGGCCCCGGGCTCGCCCTGCAGGGCGGGGTGCTGCTCCTGCTTGCGTTGCGGGTCCGCCCCCGGGCCGCGGTCGAGGCGCTGGCGATCAGCATCATGGTGGGACTGGCCTGCGGCCTGTTCGTCTCCCGGGCGCACAACTACGGCGCCGGCACCGCCGCCGCGGTTCTCACCACCGTGGTGGTGGTCGGCGCGGCCGTGCGCGGCAGCCGGGTGGCCCGCACGGAACTGGTCCTGCAGGAGGAGCTCACCGCCGAGGAGCGGGCCCGGCGCACCCAGCTGGAGGAGCGCAACCGGATCGCCCGCGAGCTGCACGACGTGCTCGCCCACCACATGTCCTTGATCTCCATCCAGGCACAGGTCGCGCCGCATCTGGTCGAGGACCCGCCCGACGAGCTGAGGGAGAACCTCGCGGCGATCCGGGAGAACGCGGTGGAGGCGCTGACCGAGCTGCGCCGGGTGCTGGGCGTGCTGCGGTCGGAAGACCCCCTGGCGGACGGGGCGCGGCACGCCCCGCAGCCCACCCTCGACCGGCTGGACGAGCTGGTCGGCAATGTGCGCGACGCCGGACAGACCGTCACCACCCAGACCACCGGTGCACCGCGTCCGCTGTCGCCGGGCGTCGAGTTGTCGGCGTTCCGCATCGTTCAGGAGGCCCTCAGCAACGTGATGCGGCACTCCCCCGGGACGCGGGCGCGGGTGGAGCTCGGGTACGAGCCGCACGCTCTCGCCATCCGGGTCACCAACACCGCCCCGGCCGAGCCTGCCCCGCCGACCCGGATCGCCGGGCACGGGCTGCTGGGCATGCGCGAACGCGCGACCATGCTGGGTGGCGAACTGGCCGTCGGGCCCACCCCCGACGGAGGCTACGAAGTGACCGCGATCCTGCCCGCCACCCCTCGGAAACCCCCCGCCGACCCGGTTGAGGACACCCCGTGACGAACATCCGCGTACTGATCGCCGACGACCAGATGATGGTCCGCCAGGGATTCACGGTGCTGCTCAACGCCGAACCCGGCATCGAGGTCGTCGGCCAGGCCGTGGACGGCCTCGACGCCGTCGCCAAGGTCGCCGAGCTCACCCCGGACGTCGTCCTGATGGACATCCGGATGCCCCGGCTCGGCGGCATCGAGGCGACCCGCCGGATCATGGAACCCCCCGGCGCCGCCGTCAAGGTCCTCGTCCTGACCACCTTCGACCTCGACGAGTACGTGTATGAGGCCCTGCGCGCGGGCGCCTCCGGTTTTCTGCTGAAGGACGCCTCGGCCGCCGACCTGGCCCGGGCGGTGCGGGTGGTGGCGGCCGGCGACGCCCTGCTCGCCCCGAACATCACCAAGCGCCTCATCGTCGAGTTCTCCCGGCTGAGCGGCACCGCCCGCGCCCCGCTCAAGGAGCGCGTCGGCGACCTGACGGAACGCGAGTCCGAGGTGTTGTCGCTGATCGCGCAGGGCCTGTCGAACGCGGAGATCGCCGAGGCGCTGGTGGTGGCGGAGCAGACCGTGAAGTCACACGTGAGCCGCATCCTGGTCAAGCTGGGCCTGCGTGACCGGACCCAGGCCGCGGTCTTCGCGTACGAGACAGGGCTGGTGCGCCCGTCCGGACAGTAGGTTCGCGGGGGCCGGTCAATTATCAGCCATGGGAAGCCGCGTCCCGGTCGAGCCGGACGCCGTTCCGTACGCCGACCCGCCAACCCGCCGGCCCTGCCTCATATCCGGCCGCCACCACTCTTCGGCGCGCCCGGGGCCGTCACGTCGAATGAGCAGCCGTCTTTATCAAGGAGCGCGTGGAACGCCATATATCCGGTGAATTCTCATTTTGGATTCCGCATTTTGGATTCCACGGCGGCCGGTTACCATACAAAAGGCCCCGCACCACATGGTGGTGGGGGGCCTTTTGTTTCGGGAAGCTATTAAGGTGGCCTACGGCGCATTGTAGTACTGATAGTAGGTGGCGCCTCTATCGCTGCAGGAGCCGATATACCAGCCCCTCACGAGGCACTTGCTTGCGTCAGCCAGTGGATGGTACATGTATACGCCACTGTGTTTACTGGTGCCATTCGCGATCTTTTCCTCGTTGAACCCTTGAGTCCAGACGCTACTGCAGCCGCTGGTGGTGACTTTAAAGTTACCATCGACGTTCAGACAGGTGTCATAGGCCACGTTATGGAGTACGACCAGATGGGTGACCGAGTTGTAGCGGACGTGCCAACGACCCCTGGTGCTGCTGGCTGCGCAGGCTCCCTCATAGGTGGCGCCGCCGGAGATGGAGATCATGCACATTCTGTTCTGAAGATCGAACACGAAGCTGTAGGGGCCATACGTCGTCCACTCGCCGCTACTAGTCGCATTAGCAGCCGGAGTTACGATTGACAGAGTAGCGAGGACCGCCATGCTAATTGCTGCGACCTTGGCCCCGAGTTTTAGCATAATACCGCCTCCCGTGTTCGTGCGACCATCGAAATAAGTTTAATGAAATGAAGGCAGAAGAGCAGGCTATTGCGTGGATATTTGCGAAATTGCCCAGATGCCTGGAGTCTTTTCCATCGTGACGGTGCTGGCCAGAATGGGCCTGTGCAGAGCGGTGGCAGATGAGATGAAGCTTTCGATGAGACAGCAGTCGACCAAGATTTAATGCCCCGGCCGGCGGACTCGCTGCTGCTTTACTCTTCCTCATTCTGAAACACGCCCTGATGGTCCTCCTTGCCGCACAGCGTGACATCCAGATCGAGCGCACGCGTTTCCTCGGCGATGGTCCGCCGCTGCATATCGAGCGGCGGTGCCAGCACTTCTGCTATCGCGCTCAAAGTCCAGGTCGGAACTCCAACCCGGAGCTCACCCGCCGGTGCCGGGGTAGAAGTCCTCCTTCATCGGGGCAACCGTGCCGCCGCCGGGGTAGAAGTCCTCCTTCATCGGGGCAACCCCGCCGTGACTGGGCCAGGCGTCCTCCTTCATTGGAGCGACCGTGCCGCCGCCGGGGTAGAAGTCCTCCTTCATCGGGGCGACCCCGCCCTTGCCGGGCCAAGCCTCCTCGCCCATCGGGGCGATCCCGCCCGTGCTGGGGAAGAAGTCGTCCTTGGCGGCTGCCGGGCCGGCGGCCAGGGCGAGTCCGGCTGCGGCCAGCAGCCCGATCGCGGCCAGTTTGAGCGTCGTCTTGGTCATGCCGTCACCTCTCGTCACTCCTGATGCGTGATCTCCCGCCGCGCCCGGGTCGGGCACGGGATCCAGCGCACAACGCGGGGCCGCTGCCTGTGCCCCCGTTCCAGCCTGAGCAGGAACAGGCAGCTCATAGCCCCGCCCGGTCAGCGGCCGCGTCGACATCCCCAGCGTCGCCACGTCGCCGGCGGGTCCTCAGTCTCGGCGGACCGCCGATTGTCTGGTAGCCCCCCTCGCCAGTTCGGACAATCGGTGGCGGGCCTGCCGGCGCCCTTGCCCGCGTTGGGTGAATCGACTGCTGCGTCCGACCGGATGGGCGCGATCACTGAGTATGCGCACCCCCGCTATAGATCCGCTTTAGATCTGATATAGATCCGTTCGATCGCGGCGACGTCCATCGAATAGCGATCGCGCGAGGCAGTGTGTGCCGAGTCCGATCACGACGGCCCGAGCGTTGGGCCTTGATCTCCTGCGCGCCGCAGAAGGGGCAGCCGGGCGAGTCGTACAGCTTCTCGGGTACGTGCTCGCCGAGTACCAGGCCGTCACGTCAGCCAAGCCGATCTCGGTGAACGCGTCCTCGTCGCGCGGGTCCGTCGTGGCCGGCGCCATCGAGACTCGCCCCCGGCCGAGGAAGCGGATCGGCTGGTGTCGCTAATGGGGGTGTGAAAGGCGATCGAAGAGGTGGCGCCGTGCGGAAGCCGGCGGCCGCCGTGGAGATGGTCGCGACGATTGACGAACCGGCAGGACACGCGACAAGCCAGGGGTAAGGGCCGAGACGACGTGCAGCATCAAAATTGTCTGATGTGGCAAATCGGGGTTCCGGACAATCGACCAGTCACCAAAGCTAAGACGCGTCACCCCTGACCTGCGGTGACAGCAAGGCCACTCCAGTGCCTGCAGTCGAGCTGCTGACGGAAGGAACTCCTCGCGTGATCAAATCTCATCTCGTAGCCAGAGCAGTGGCCATCGCCGCCGCCGGCCTCGTCGGTCTCACAACTGCGACCCCGGCCGGGGCCTCCAGCGCAGCCAGCCTTCCGGACCGCCTGTACGGGTGTGCGCGTGGGGACTTCTGCGTGTACTCCACCGAGGTGATCTCGGCAGACACGAAGATCGGCATCGGCCGCGGCGAGACTTGGGACATCTTTCCCAACATCGACGGCAGCCCTTACAAAAATGTTCGGTCCTTCTTCAACTATGGTTTCCCGGACACGTACGACCATGTGGCCGTCACCTACGCCTTGCCAACCCGCAAGTTCATGACGCTCTGCGTCCATCGGGCCGAGGAAAACAACGTGGCCGCCGGCCACGAAGCCATCTCGGTCCCTGTCACGGTGGTGGCGATCGAGTGGATTAAGAAGTCCCAGGCTCCTTGCCATGAGTCGTCCTGAGTCGTAGGGAGATCGCTTCAAGAGGGCATCGTCCCCAGCCGGGCCGCCACTCCAGAGGCCAAAATCGGTCCGATCCTCCCCGAAGACGGGCCCCTCCCGAAAGTCCTGAAACTCTCTCCAACGCACGCGGGTAGACCTGTCGGGAAAGCCGGAAAACCTCGTCCTGACGGACGGGGCTGGGTGCGGAGAGAGCCCGAGGCCCCCTCGAGGGGGCCTCGGGCTCTCAGTGGTGCTGGTGGTGGACGCTGGGGGTGTCCGGGGCCGGTTGGGACGGTCCCTGCGTTGGCCGAACCGAAAGGGCGTCGGCCGATCATCCCTTCATCGGGCGTTGCCATCGCAGGTGGGCTGGTAGGGATAGCCGGGGAAGTAGGTGGCCCAGGTCTCCGGTGTGAGGCCTTGGCCTGCCCGGTGGCAGATGGTGGTGGCCGCAGCCGCTGGGGTGAGGTCGAATCGCTGGTAGGGGGTGCGCCCGGATGCGACGTAGAGGGCGTTGTCGTGCAGGGACATGGCCGAGACCATGCTGCCGGGAGCGGTGATGGGTGCCCCCATGGGCTGCTGTGTTTCGGTGTCCCACAGCTGAATCGTGCCGTTGGTCATCCCGACAGCGAGCATGCGCGCGTCCGGGGAGAAGGCGAGGGCGGTGACGGCCGCGGCCGAGGTCGTGGACGTGAGGGTGCCGATGTGGCGTCGCACTTTGCCGTCCCACAGTGCGGTCTGCCCGCCCCCCTTGCCGACGGCGAGGAAGCGTCCGTCGGGGCTGAAGGCCAGCGCGCCGGCCGCACCGAAGCTGCCCTCGCGGCGGGTCGGCACTCCTGCGGCGAGATCGGCGATGTGCCCCTGTGAGCTGACCAACAGTCGCTCGGTGGGGTCGACGGCGAGGCCGCCGCCGATGACGGGCACGGTCGCGGAGATGCGGCCCTTGGTCGGATCCCAGACGGTGGTCGTTCTGAGAGGTGAGGCATCTTCGTCGAGGGTTACTCCGCTTACTAACAGACGGTTGCCCGCGAAGGCTAGGCCGCCTCCTCCCCACTTCAGAGGAGGCGAGGTCGCGCTTACGCGTTGGCCGTCAAGATCCCACACCCATGCCCTGCGCAGCGGGGCCTGAAGGACGTCGCTGTAGGCCAGTGCCCGGCCGTCGCGCCGGAAGGCGGCGATCGCAGAGCATCCGGTCGTGCCTGGGGTGGTCGCCGGGCAGCGCAGTGGCGGGGGGCCGGGCAGGCGCTGCCCGCTGGTGCCGTCGCGTAGCTCGACTCGGTTGTTGTATGTGATGGCAAGGCGGCGGCCGTCGGGGCTGAAGGTCGCGCCCGTGGCGAGGTCGTCTCCCCCGTCGCTGCCGAAGACGGCGTTGAGTTGAAGCGTGCGGACGGTGATCAGTGTCGAGAAGTCCGAACCGTTAAGTGTCCTGAAAAGGTAGCGGATTCGGCCGGCAACTGGGTCGATCCTGAGGTCGAACGCGAATTCGCCGCCGAGCGGGTGCCGGAACAGTGGCACGTCGGTCTTGCTCAACCGCCATACCAGGAGCTCATCCATGCCGACCGTAGCCAGGAAGGAGCCGTCCTGGCTGAATTCGACCTCATCCACGCCCGGCGCCACGAGGGCGGCGGCCTCCTTGCCGTCGGGCAGGTGCCACAGCCGGACCCGGCCCTCTTCGGCCAGCAGCAGTCGTCGTCCGTCCGGGGCCAGGAATAGGCGTTCTTCCCGGCACTGGCGGGCCGACAGCGTCGGAGCCCAGGGCGCCGTGATCCTGTGGCCGTCGTCCAGGTTCCACAGCTGGACCGGCGCGCCGGGCACGCACAGTGCCATGACCTTGCTGTTCGCGCTGATCGTGGCGTCGGGAACGTCAGTTTCGACGGTCCCCCCTTGGTTGAGTGCCATGCCCAGCATGCGGACCTTTCCCCCGTGGTTCGGCCCGGACTTCTTTCGAGAGGTGCTCACCTGCAGGATCTTCCGCCGAGTGGCGAGGTCCCACACGCGGACGCGATAGCGGGAGCCGTCCGCTTGGTAGACGATGACCTGGTATCCGCTGCGGGTGACCTCGACGCCCAGGTTGGTGGTGTCCAACGGCGTTGGGTCGTGGTGGCCGGTGGTCATGTCCCACAGCGTCACCTTCGAGTTGATGGCCCGGCGATCCACGAGGGGGAGCCAGCGGACATCGCCCATGACCAGGGCAGCGTCGGGCAACCGCCCGCCGAGGCCGGGAGCCGTGGAGATCGTCCGGTGGCTGTCCAGGTCCCAGCGGGTGATTCGAGAGGCACCGGCGCTGATGAGTGAGCGGCCGTCGGTGCTGAGCCAGCGCATGGTGGCCGAGGCGGGGTCGGGGTCGGTGAAGGTGTCCTGCTGGGGCTGCCGGCTCGCGGTCAGCAGGGCGGCGCGGGTCTCGGGAAGGTCGGCCAGGCGCCAGGCGGCCAGGCTGAGCTGCATCGCCAGGCGCGGATCGGATTGGCGCAGACTCTCGGCAGTGCCGATCATCTGGCGAGCGTGCGCCTCGCGCTGCTGCCGGCTGCTGGCCGTTTTCTGCTGCCAGGCCAGTGACACCGCTACCAGCGCGAGCGTGACCACGACCGAGAGGAACAAGGTGCGCAGTCTGCTCCGGCGGCGCGCTCTGTGGTGGGCGGCTGTGCTGGCCTCCAGGAACGCCCGCTCCTCAGGGGTGAGCGCATCGAGGCGTTCGGTGAGATGCTCGCGGGCGTTGGCGAGTTGGAGCCCGCGGTAGAGGGTGCCGGGGTCGCGGGCGTGATCCTGCCAGGCGGTGGCCGCCTCGGTGAGGCGGCGGTGGACGCGCAGGCGTTCCCGGTCTTCCTCCACCCAGCCGCGCAGGCGCGGCCAGGCGGTCAGCAGCGCCTCGTGCGCCAGGTCGGCGGTGTCGTCGTCCAGGATGATCAGCCGGGCAGCGGCCAGCCGCTCCAGCAGCAGCGGGCCGAAGTCACCGTCCTGGCCGGTGACCAGCTCAGCCCGGATCACAGGGCGGCGGGTGTCCTGGTTGCCCGCCTCACCCGGGGTGATCATGCGCAGCAGCAGGTGGCGCAACCGTTGCTGTTGCGGGGGCGTGAGCGCGGCGTACATCTCTTCCGCGGTGTGGGCGACCGCGCCGTCGATACCTCCAGCCGCTTCGTACGCCTGCATGGTCAGCGCCTTGCCGCGGCGGCGCCGCCAGGTCTCCAGCAGCGCGTGCGACATCAGCGGCAGCCCGCCCGGCTGGCCGGTCACCTCCTCGACGAGTCTGGCCGTCAGTTCACGCTGCACGATCAGGCCGGCCGCGGCCGCCGGCTTGACGATCGCCTCCCGCAACTCCGCCGGGCTCATCGGGCCCACCAGGATCGTGGAATCCCGGACGGCCTCGATGAGCTCGGGATGATGCGCACAATGGCCGAAGAAGTCCGCGCGGACGGCCAACACCACCCGGGTGCCATCCTCGCCGTGGCCGAGGGTCATGAGCGCGTTGATGAACGCCTGCCGCGCCGCGGGGTCCAGGCACAGGGTGAACGTCTCCTCGAACTGGTCGACGACGACCACCTCGACGCCACCGGGGTGCGGCTGCTCCAGATGCGCTGCGGGAGTGGCGACGCTGACCGTGCGCGGCTGCAGCGCCGGCACCAGGCCGGCACGCAGCAGTGAGGACTTGCCGCTGCCTGACGGTCCCACCACCATCACGAACCGGTGCGCTCCCACCAGCGTGGCCAGCCGTTCGACCAGTGCGCCGCGGCCGAAGAAGTACGCCTGGTCGGCTGTTTCGAACCTGGCCAGCCCACGGTACGGCGCTTGGACGGCGGCACCTGAGGCCGCCGTCTCGAGAGCGGAGGCGCAGACCTCCTCCCAGCGGGCCTGCCACTCCCGGCGGTCTCCGCCGCACGCCTCGACATAGGCGAGCGTGACCGGCAGTGTCGCCAGCTTGTCCCCGGCGGCCGCCGCGGCCAGCGTGGCGGACGAGAAATGCACCTGCGCCGCCATGGCCCGGTACGACGGGCTGCCCGCCTCCTGGCGCAACTTGCGTAGTTCGACGGCGAAGGCGGCCACCGGGCCGTCCGCCGGATCCACCGGCCGCTCGCGACGCCCCACACGATCCCCTTCGTCCCCCGACAAGGCAAACCAACACAAAGTACGACGTCGGGCGGAGGTGATCAAGTTTGTCTGAGGTGGCGAATCGGGGTGGCAGACAATCCGCCGGCCTCCGAAGCTGAGCGGTGTCGCCCGCCGAGCAGGGCCGACGTCGATTCCGAGCAGAACGGGGACACGGATGCTTTTCACGGGGCGCGGGCGGGCCGCAGCGGTGGTCGCAGGCCATGTTCTGGCCCTGGGGTTGCTCACCGGGTGCGGCGCCGGCCCCAGCGTGCCGCCGACTCCGCTCACCCAGGCCGACTACGTGGTCCTGAAACGCGCGGAACTCCTACTCATCCGCGACTGCATGCAAGAGCACGGCTTCTGGTACTGGGTGCCGAAGATGTGGGAGCCGTCGCGAGGGCTCGGCTTCGTCCTCGACGATCCGGACTGGGCGCGTGAGCACGGGTACGGGGGCCTCGATCGGCAGAAGGCCATGCAAGAAAAGCGAGACGACCCCAACATCGCCTACCGCGACAGCCTGCCCGCGGCCCGCCAAGCCCAGTACGCCCTCGCCATGAGCGGCGGCGACGACGTCAAAGTGCTCACCGCGCACCTGCCCGACGGAGGAACGATCAACAGCGCCCCCGGCGGGTGCCAGCTGTCGAGCAGCGAAGAGCTCTACGGCAACCGCGAGCGATGGTTCCGCCTGGACACCCTCGCCTCCAACATCGCGCCGCTGTACATGCGGGAGGTCGCCAAGGACGCGCGCTTCACCGCGGCCTTGTCCTCATGGTCGCGGTGCATGCGCGGGAAAGGCCACGCCTACGCCACGCCACCGGAGATCCGGGCAGCCCTTCCCGATCTCACCGATGGGCTGGCTCCCGCCCAGGCCCACGCCATCGAGGTGAAGCTCGCCGTGGCGGAGGCCACCTGCGCACGCGCCATCTCGCTCACCTCGACCTTGCGTGCGCTGCAAGCCGAATACCAGCCCAAGGTGGAGGGCCCCTACGCGTCCAGCCTCCGGACCCACGCCCGGCTGCTGCGCGAGGCATTCGAGCGCGCGAATGAGATCAACCACTCCACCCCCTGACTTCCGCGGCACGAGGCCGCGGATCATCCCTCACCGAGGGCTCACGAAAGAAGGATCAATGCGCAAGATCCACCTCGCGGCGGTAGCCGTGGGCTTGGCCGTCGCCGCCGTCCCCATGTCCGCCCCCTCCTCGGCAGCCAGCACCGCCATGGAGTCGCACTGCCTCACGCTGAAGAACTTGTACGGGCGGGACGGCGACCTCCACGCCTTCCGAGACACCTTCTGCTATTTCCCGCTCGGCTATGACGAGGGCGATGACCCCAACTGGGCCGACAACTCGGGCGGGTTCTACGGCAGTGCCGGCAACAACGCCATGTCCATCCTCAATAACGGCATACCTGGAAAGTATGACGTCGTCGCCGTGTACGACTACGAGAATTACTGGTCTTGGGGCGGGTACCGGTGCCTGGGCGTGGGCGCCTGGGAGTCCGACCTGAGCAAGTTCAGGTTCGTCGACCCCAACGGCAACGCGAAGGGCCCCATGGCTCGCCAGATCTCCTCGCATAAGTGGGTCACCAGCGGCGACTGCGCAGCTAAAAGCTGGATCGGCCTGCCGTAACGCGAGAAATGATCGGCGCCATCATCGGATGATCTGGGAAGGCGGCTCCCTTGCTGAATCATCCGGTGATGGTTACGCGACACCCCTGTTGTCCCCGAGGACCGGTAGGAACTGTCGGTGGGGTCGTGCAGTATCGAACCGCCGAACCACCGAACCGCCGACAGGAACAGGAGATCTCGGTGTCACTCTCAAACCCTCAGGTGGCCGACTACGCCTTTCTCAGTGGCATGTCCGACGACGACTACTACCCGGGTCACCTCGTCGACAAGGGGAAGACGATCCTGCTGAGGCTGTGCGAGCGGATCGAGGCCGAGCGGCCGTCGGATCTCACGGCGCTGTACGTGCTCACGGAGTCCGCGACAGAGGAGTTCAACGAGCTGGAGGAGGAGTTCGGCGCGGCCGGCAGCGAAATCGAGACCGTCGCCCGAGATGTGATCGCCGTGGACTTCCATTTTGTGGCGTCGGCATACGGCTTCGCGGAGGCGGACATCGAAGAGTTGGTCGCCGCCCGGGAGTGGTGACGCTCGCCGGCCCGGGTTTCAGCGGCTCTGGGAACGGGCTCACCGAGACGACGCGGGACGAAGAACGAGCTTGTCGTAATGGTTGGCGAAGAAATGAACGTAGGCGAGCGCTTCCGGGATGGCACCCATGCCGTCACTCTTCGCTGACAGAATCGCGGTTTCGCTCGTGCCACGGACGGCGTACACGGTGAACGGCCGGTGCGGGGGAAGCCCCCGCAGGTCGACGACGATCTCATCGAGTCCGGGAACGGACCGGATGTTCGCCGTTCCCGGACCCGGGAACTCCTCGCACGTCAATCGGAAGGTTCACGACGGGCATGCCCAGCCCCTGCCGGCTCAGGTTCGCACCGGAACCACGACTCGCGCGGGCCACATAGACCAACGCCATCGGGTACTGCCCGATGCGCAGAGTCTTGACCACCGACATCGTCTTGGTGTCGATCACGTCGACCGCGTCGGATTTCTGCAGCACCACGTAGATGCGGGAGTTGTCCGGGCTGGGCCAGATGCCGTGTGGACCGGCACCGTGGTTGTGGATGCGCCTGACCAGAGTGAGCGGGCCGCCGCTCGGCGAACGCCGGTAAACCAACGGCACCGCCGCTGGTCGGCGCTCCGGCCAGATGCTCCGGACGCCACGAGCACCCGGTACGCGGCAGGTGGCGCCAAGTGGACGCGCAGCGGGTCCCGCGACCGCACGGCCCCGGCCCGGCGAGCTGCTCGCCGGGCCGGGGCCGTGCGGTACGAGATTCAGTCCACCTCCGCGACGGCCTGGGCGAACTGGGCCGTGTACAGCTGGGCGTAGGCGCCGTCCGCGGCCAGCAGCGACTCGTGCGTGCCCTGCTCGACGATCTGCCCGTTCTCCATGACCAGGATCAGGCTCGCGTCCCGGATCGTGGACAGCCGGTGGGCGATCACGAAGCTGGTGCGCCCCTCGCGCAGCGAGCTCATCGCCCGCTGGATGAGCACCTCGGTCCGGGTGTCGACCGAGCTGGTCGCCTCGTCCAGGATCAGGATCGCCGGCTCGGACAGGAACGCCCGGGCGATCGTGATCAGCTGCTTCTCGCCCGCGCTGACCGACGCGCCCTCCTCGTCGATCACCGTGTCGTAGCCGTCGGGCAGCGTGTGCGCGATGCGGTCCACATGGGCGGCCTCCGCGGCGGCTTCGATCCGTTCGCGCGTGGCGCCTTCCGCCCCGTAGCCGATGTTCTCCGCGATCGTCCCGCCGAACAGCCAGGTGTCCTGCAACACCATGCCCATGTTGGCGCGCAGTTCCTCCCTGGACATCTCGGCGATGTCGACGCCGTCGAGCGTGATGCGGCCGCCGGTCACCTCGTAGAAGCGCATGATGAGGTTGACCAGCGTCGTCTTGCCCGCTCCCGTGGGACCGACGATGGCCACGGTCTGACCGGGCTCCACGGTCAACGACAGGTTCTCGATCAGCGGCCGGTCCGGCGCATAGCGGAAGGACACGTTCTCGAACGCCACGCGACCCCTGACCTGCGCGGGCCGCGCGGGCTCGTCGGACTCCGCGGACTGCTCCGGAGCCTCCAGCAGCTCGAAGACCCGCTCGGCCGACGCGACGCCCGACTGCACCAGGTTCGCCATGCCGGCCACCTGGGTCAGCGGCTGGCTGAACTGCCGCGAGTACTGGATGAAGGCCTGCACGTCGCCCAGCGAGATCGAGCCCGAGGCCACCTTGAACCCGCCCACCACCGCGACCAGCACGTAGTTCAGGTTGCCGATGAACATCATCGCCGGCTGGATGATCCCGGAGATGAACTGGGCCCGGAAGCTGGAGGTGAACAGCGCCTCGTTGTGCTCGGCGAAGGTCTCGGCGGCCTCCTTCTGCCGGCCGAACACCTTGACCAGCGTGTACCCGCCGTACATCTCCTCGATGTGGCCGTTGAGCTTGCCCGTCGACGACCACTGCTTGATGAACTGCGGCTGCGAACGCTTGCCGATGACCGTGGTGACGTAGACCGACAGCGGCACCGAGACCAGCGCGATGAGCGCCAGGACCGGTGAGATCCAGAACATCATCACCAGCACCCCCACCACCGTCAGCAGCGCCGAGATGAGCTGACTCATCGTCTGCTGCAACGTCTGGGCGATGTTGTCGGTGTCGTTGGTGGCGCGGCTGAGGATCTCACCGCGCGGCTGGCCGTCGAAGTAGCTCAGCGGCAGCCGGGCCAGCTTGGTCTCGATCCGCTCGCGCAGCCGGAACGCCGCCCGCTGCACGACCGTCGTGGTCAGCCGGAACTGCACGATGCCGAGCAGCGCCGCCAGCAGGTAGATCGCCAGCACCCAGCCCAGCACCTGGGCCAGCGCGGTGAAGTCGATGCCGTGGCCGGGCACCACGCTCATCGACGAGACCATGTCGGCGAACGTGCCCTGGCCCCGCGCGCGCAGCCCCGCCACGGCCTGCTCCTTGGTGATCCCCGCGGGCAGCTGCGCCCCGATGATGCCGGAGAAGATCAGGTCCGTGGCCTGCCCGAGGATCTTGGGACCCGTCACCGTCAGCGCGACGCTGACCGTGCCGAGAGCGAGGACGACGGTCAGGAGCGCCCGCTCGGGGCGCAGCATCCGCAGCAGGCGGCGGAACGTGCCGCCGAAGTCGAGTGCCTTCTCGGCCGGCCCGCCCATCATCCTGCCCGGGCCGAAGCCGGGCTGTGGGCGGCGCGCGGGCGCCTGCGTCGTCATGATCTCTCCTTGTCGGCCTCGACCTGCGCGGTCATGCTGCGGCCTCCTGTTCGGTGAGCTGGGACAGCACGATCTCGCGGTACGTCGGGCAGGTGGTCATGAGCTCAGAGTGGTCGCCGCTGCCCACCACACGGCCGTCGTCGAGCACGAGGATGCGGTCGGCGTCACGGATCGTGTTCACTCGCTGGGCCACGATCACGATCGTGGCGTCGGTGATCTGCTCCGCCAGCGCGGCCCGCAGCCGGGCGTCGGTGGCGTAGTCGAGGGCGGAGAAGGAGTCGTCGAACAGGTAGATCTCGGGCCGGTGCACCAGTGTCCTGGCGATGGCCAGGCGCTGGCGCTGGCCACCGGAGACGTTCGTGCCGCCCTGGGAGATCGGCTCCTCCAGGCCGCCGGGCATCGCCTCGACGAACTCGCGGGCCTGGGCCACCTCGAGGGCCTCCCACAGCTCCTCGTCGGTCGCGTCCGGCCTGCCGTACCTCAGGTTGGAGGCGACGGTGCCGGTGAAGAGGTAGGGCGCCTGCGGGACCAGGCCGACCGCCCGGGAGAGCACGGCCGGGTCGAGGTCGCGTACGTCGACGCCGTCGACGAGCA
This sequence comes from Microtetraspora malaysiensis, assembly GCF_001528665.1. Taxonomy (GTDB): domain Bacteria; phylum Actinomycetota; class Actinomycetes; order Streptosporangiales; family Streptosporangiaceae; genus Microtetraspora_A; species Microtetraspora_A malaysiensis. Next base: position 81,439 of record NZ_BBYJ01000022.1, on the reverse strand, counting down.
CCTCGCCGGCGGTGGCGTCGAACAGCCGGGGGATGAGGTTGAGCAGCGTCGTCTTGCCGCTGCCCGTGCTGCCGATGATCGCGGTGGTACGGCCGGGCCGCGCCACGAGGCTCACGTCGCTCAGCACCGGCTCCTCCGCGCCCGGATAGCGGAAGCCCACAGATCGCAACTCCAGCTCGCCCAGGCGTCTTTCCGGCGTGACGGGGCTCGACGGCGGGTGGACGGTCGGCTCGGTGTCGAGCACCTCCTTGATGCGCTCGGCGCAGACCTCCGCCCGCGGGATCATCATGAACATGAACATCGCCATCATCACCGACATGAGGATCTGCATCAGGTAGGAGATGACCGCGGTCAGCGCACCCACCTGCATGGCCCCGTCGGCGATGCGGTGGCCGCCGAACCACACCACGGCGACGCTGGACAGGTTCACCACCAGCATGACCGTGGGGAACATCAGCGCCATCAGCCGCCCGACCCGCAGCGACACGTCGGTCAGCTGACCGTTGGCCACGCCGAAGCGTTCGCGCTCGTGCCGGTCGCGGACGAAGGCCCTGATGACCCGGATGCCGGTGATCTGCTCGCGCAGCACCTGGTTGATCCGGTCGATGCGCACCTGCATCGTGCGGAAGAGCGGGCGCATCAGCATCACGATCACGCCCACGATGACGATCATCACGGGCAGCACGACGAGCAGCAGCGACGACAGCGTCGCGTCCTGGCGCAGCGCCAGCACGATGCCGCCGACGCACATGATCGGCGCGGCCACCATCATCGTGAAGGTCATCAGCACGAGCAGCTGGACCTGCTGCACGTCGTTGGTGGTTCTGGTGATCAGGGACGGCGAGCCGAACTTGTTGACCTCCTGGGCGGAGAAGTCCTGCACGCGGCGGAAGATCGCGGCCCGCAGGTCCCTGCCCAGGGCCATCGAGGTCCGGGCGCCGTAGTACACGGCCACGGTCGAGCAGGCGATCTGGATGAGCGTCACACCGAGCATCACCAGCCCGATGCGCATGATGGTTCCGGTGTCGCCCTTGACCACACCGTCGTCGATGATGTCGGCGTTGAGTGTGGGGAGATAGAGCGTGGCCAGCGTCTGCACGAACTGGAAGAGGACGACGAGCGTGATCTCTTTCCCGTACGGCCTGAGCTGGACCCGCAGAAGACGGAGCAGCATCAAGAGAGGCTTTCTGTGGAAGGGGTGGGGGAAGGCCGCACGAGCAGCCCGTCAAGCAGGTCGGAGACGATCTCCTCGTCGTCCATCTCTCCGAACTCGCCGCCCTGCTGGCCGAAGCCGCGGTGCACACTCGCCACTATCAGCATGAGCAGCAGCTGTGCCGTGGCCTCCGGGGAGCGGCGCAGCCGGTCGCGGTCCGGCTCGATCAGGGCGGCGAGCCCGGCCAGCATCCGACGCCGGCCGTCGATCATCCGCTCGCGGAACTCGGCGTCCTCGGCCATCAGCTCCCTGGGCGCGGTCATGAGGTTGGCGTTGGCGCACATCCCGGTCCGCAGCGTCGTGACCGCCTCACGCAGCCGCGCGCGCAGCCCGGCCTTCGTGGCGATGGCGGCCAGGGCGTCCACCGCCGGCTGCGGGTCGAACGCGCTCATCAGCGCCGCCCGCAGCAGCGAGGCCTTGTCGGGGAAGACGCCGAAGATCGTGCCCTCGGCCACACCCGCGGCCTCGGCGATCTGGCGGGTGCTGATCGCGGTGCCGTACTCGCGGAGCAGAGGGAGCGTGGCGGCGATGAGCGCGGCGCGGCGGTCGTCGGGTGCCATGGCCGGCACCCTTCGCCTTCTGGTCATGCGGGTGAGCATAATGAGCGAGCACTCACTCGTTCAACCGATTTGCCGACACCCGCGGCCTTGACCGGATCACCCGGTTCGAATATCAACCGCTATTGCCGGCACCGACCGGATCACCCGGTTCGAGTAATCACCCGGTTCGAGTACCGAGAACAACGTCGCCCACCTCGGGGAACGCGCGCTCTCGCCCTCCGCGACGGGCCACGTCTCCGCGCCGAGCACCTCGTCGACGTCGATCTGCATGGCGCAGTTCTGCTCGCCCACGCCGGGCGACGATTCCGGGCTGGCCGGGAATGCGTCGCTCGCATGCCCCTGCTGACTGGCCTGGACCTGACGAACGTCGTCGTCACAGCCGACGCGCTCCACACCCCAGACCGGCCACGCCGAGCAGATCCTCACCCAGACGACTCACCCTCCATGACGGGCACGCCCCAACCCATGGGCGCGTACCGCCTTCCCGGTTTACGAGGATCCGCGGGATCGGTGGCGGATCTTGATGTCGCGCATGTCCGTCACCGCGATCTTCAGGATCTCGTACGGGTGCCCGTGCGCGTCCAGGGCGACCATCGCCCCCAGAGCCGCCTCGTCCTCGCCGTCGTCCGGACCGGCGGGCACCTGGCAACGGAAGGTGAAGACGGACACGCTCGCGTCGTGGGTGAACGTCCCCGCCTCGCTGTAGGCCGCTCCGCCCGCCGCCATCACGGCCGCCCGGCCGGCGTCGTCGAGCCCCGCGAACTTCCCTCTGATCGTCACCCTGAACACGGTCATCCCTTTCGTACGGCGTAGGTGAGGACGCGCTCGCCGAGCAGATCCTCGGCGACGTCCAGCAGGTCCAGCACGGCGGCGGCGATCGCGTCGGGACTCTCCCCCGTCGTCGTGCGCCGGCCGATCTCGGCGTACACGAACGCGTGCAAGCAGCCGATGTGCCAGGCGACCAGGCGCGGCAGCGGATCGTCCTCGGCCGCGCCGGTCTCCTCGGCCAGCATGACCGCCAGCGCGTCGGTCATCTGGCGGCCGAGGTCCTCCAGGCGGGCGGTCAGCGTGGGGGCGGCCCGCATCATCTGCAGGACACGCCCGAATCCCGCGCTCAGCCCGACCCTGCGCTCGCGGTCGCGTATCTCCTGGCGCAGCCGTGCCAGCACCGCGCCCGCCGCGGACCGGCCCGGAGGCCGCTCCCGCACGATGTCGGCCAGCCGCTGCGGGGACGCCTCCTCCGGCGGCAGGACCAGGTCCTCCTTGGACTCGAAGTAGTTGTAGACGGTGTTGACCGACACATCCGACACCGCCGCGACCTCGGCGATCGTGACCCGGTCGAAGCCGCGCTCCACAAACAGGCCGATGGCCACCTCGGAGATGCGCTGCCGGGTCTGCCGCTTCTTACGCTCCCGCAGTCCTTCCCGCATGAATGGACTCTAGTGCAAACTTTAAGTCCACTGCATATTTACAGCATGCTGCGATTTCTTGACGGCTCGGCCGTACCGGCGGCCAGCCTGCCCGGTGAGCGAGACGCCTTCCCCGGCCCGCCGCTGTGGCGAGCCGGCTCACCGGAACGAGCGGGCTGGACGGGGTCGCTGAACCGGGCAAGCTGGGGCACTCGCCGGAACGGGCAAGCTGAGCCGGCTGGACCTGGCTCACCGGAATGGGCGGGCTCGCGGGATGGGCGGGCAGATGGCGGTGACGCTCTGGGCGCGCGCCGTCCCGTACGCGACCGCGCTCGTTCCAGATGACGTGGTCGCGGCGGTGAGCCTGGCTACAGGACCCGCCTGCGGCAGGGTGGTGTGACCCGGCGCCGGGGGCGGGCCTTCACCGGGTTCGGGGTGCCGTTCCATGTGGCCAGCCCAGCTCTGGTGACCGGTGATCGGCACGCCGGCCGCCACCCCTCGCGGCCGCGCCGTCGCCCGTGGCCACCCACGCCGGCGCGCTGGAATGCCGTCCGGACTCCTCACCCGAACAGCTCGCACGGGCAACCCGCGCGGGCAACCGGCGTGGGCGACTGGCACGGCGCGCGCCGGGGTGCACCAGGCGCTGGAAGAACTGCGCCAGGGAGTGACTCCGTTTTGTCGGTCCCGGGTGACAGGCTGGGCAGGTTGCCCAAGATCGTGTAATGGGAGGTCGTATGGCCAACTGGCGTGAAGTCACCGAGTCGGCGCCGGAGTTCGCCGCCCGCGTCCGGGACTCGTTCGAGGCGCACAAGCACAAGACCATCGCGACCCTACGCAGGGACGGCGCACCGCGAGTCAGCGGCATCGAGGCCTACATCATCGGTGACGAACTGTGGTTCGGATCGATGCCCGGCGCATTGAAGGCCCGCGACCTGCGGCGTGATCCACGATTTGCTCTGCACGGTCCTCCTGTTCTCCTCAATGCCGACGATTCCGCCACCTCGCCGGGTGACACGAAACTGTCCGGCTGCGCGGTCGAGGTGACCGACCGGGACCAGCTCACGCCGATGTTGGCCGCGCGCGGTTTCGGTCCCGACACTTTCCGCGATTCCCATTTCTTCACGGCCGACATCCGTGAAGTCGCATTGACTCGGACCGAAGGATCTGTCATGGTCATCGACCTTTGGCGCCCCGGCCGCGAACTCCACCGCTTCACGCGCTCATAGACCACCATCGGCACTGCCGCCAGCGCCATGATCGCCAAATACCGATCACGGATCGGGGGTCACGGAATCGCCGTTCACGGATCGCGGATCGCGGATCGCGGCAGGCGGGTCATGGCTCGCTGTTCGCGGGTCGCGGATCACCGACCGCGGATCACTGACCACGGATCACGGATGGCTGTTCGCGGGATTGTTGGTCACTGTCTGTCGGTCCAGTGTCGGGGGCGGAGCTTGGAATACCGGTGGAACCGCATTGAGACGGTCCCGTCCCCTTGATCGATCACTTCTACCCGGTCGGGGTAGCGGGACTTCCACTTGTTGTCCGCGGCGCACAGTGGTGCGAGGTTGTCCAAGTTCGTGCGGCCGGTCGGGTACCAGGGTTCGATGTGGTCGATCTCGGCCAGATAGGCGGGGACGTCACACCCTTCGCGGCAGCAGGTCCGGTACATGGCCAGGATCGCTTCCCGCTGATCGGCCGAGGCCAGCCGGCGCGCCCGCCCGAAATCCTTCACGATCCCGTCCGCGTCGCGGAGCACCCGCAGGCCGGGAGGGGAGGCGCGAAAAGATGATGCTTTCGGGTGGCGTGCTGCTGTCGCGCCGACCGGAGGACGCTCCTCCGTCCCGGCCGTCCGACGCGCCTTCCGCATCCCCGCAGCGGCGCGGGTCCAGGCGGCACACGCCGTTCATCGGATCGGATCGCTTCTCCGGTGACTCCTACGGGGCGGTGCTTCTCGACCGCGCTCGCAGCTCCGGCGGCCGCGAAGGAGCCCTTGATCCCGCCCCACACGACACAACCCACCCTGACGAGCGAGCTGCGCGACGCGGTCAGCCGGACGCCACGGCGCGCTCTGATGGGCGGGGTGGGCGGCGCGGTGAGCCGGAGACGACACAGTCATGGGCTCGGCGGCTGCTCGGCCTCCCGGACGCGCCGGAAGACCAGAAGCCTGACAGCGGGGAGGGGTCGCAGCGCCTCAGAGGCGATGGCGGTGCCCCTTCCGGTCGGGACGAGCCGCGGTCAGGGTATGACCGTGGTGACCTGTCGGCCTGGGATGGGATCTGGCAAGGCCGCTGCTCCACCCTCGATGAGTCGCCCGCGAGCCGTCCCGTGCGTGCTGGTCGGGGTGATCGGCAGCAGAACGACTCGGGCCGACAGGGCAAGGACCGGCGGGGCCGGGATCAGCTGGGTGTGGGCCGCGTTCGCGAGGACGAGCAGCGTCCGGGCCGTGTTCCGCAGGACACAGACGCACAGGGTTCGGGTCGGTGTGGCGGTGACTGGTGGGCCGATGGCCGGGGCGCTGATGGCCGGGGCGCTGCCACCGACCGCCGAGGCGCTGGTGCGGGCAGTGCTGGCGGTGGCGGCCAGAACGGTGCGGGCCGGGATGCTGCTGGTGGTGATAGCCGGGTAGGGGACTGGCCCGATCTGAAACTGGCCGGACGCGACGTCATCGGGTTGCTGGCTCGTGCTGAGCGGTTGGCCGCGGCTGCGGGGAAGGTGCTGGGCCGAACCGAGACCGAGACTGGAGCCGAGACTGGCGCTCGGGCCGGTGTTGGCGGCGAGACTGGTGCCGACGCCGACGCCGACGCCGACGCCGACGCCGACGCCGACGCCGACGCCGACGCCGGTGCCGAGACCGGGGCCGAGGCCGAGGCCGAGGTCGAGGTCGAGGTCGAGGTTGAGGTGGCGATGGCGGAGATCGTCGCCTTGGCCCGGGCGATCGATCTGGCCGAAGCCGCGATCGCTACCCGCCTCCCGATAGCCGAAGCGGGTAAAGGGCACCATCTGTTCGGGCGGCGGTCGATCGGAGCATGGCTAGCGGCGGCTACCGGGTCACGCGCCGCCCGTGCCGGAGAACGTGTCACACTCTCCCGGCAACTTCCGCGCCTGCCCCACACCGCCGGCCTGTTCGCCTCGGGCCGTCTGTCGTTCGGGTATGCGGCGACGATCGCGTCCGCCACCCGGCATCTGGATGACGCCGAGACCGAACTTGCTGAGCCGATCCTGGTGGAGTTGGCGCAGGCGTCGGCGTCGACGGTGGAGGACGTGGCCCGCGCCGGTCAGACCATCATCGAGACGATCGACCCGGGCGGGAGGTTGGCGCGGGCGGCGGCCAAGACCGAACGCCAGCACCTGACGATCTCCGACACCACCGATGGGATGGGCCGCGTCAGCGGGCTGCTCGACCCCGAGTTGAAGATGCAGCTGAAGACCTGGCTGGAGCCTTTGGCGGTGAAGACCGACAGCACCGACCTGCGCAACCACGGCCGCCGTATGGCCGACGCCCTCGCCATCCGCCTGTCGCAGGGCGGGCGGCGGACCGTGATGCACGTGTCGGTGACCGAGCAGACGTTGACCGGGCAGTCGGAGGCGCTGGCCTTTCTGGAGGACGGCACCCCGATCCCCGCCGCTGACGCGCGGCGGATGGCCTACACCGCTGAACTGAGGCCGGTCGAGCCTCTGCGAGGATATCGTTCACGCGTTCGATATACAACTCTAAGTAATCACGCTTGCACTATTTGTGAGCACCGTGTGCGGCATTCCGATTGGTGGGCATTCGTGACCGGAGAGGGCGCGCCAAGGTCTGCGTCCCTGGTGCCTGCGTCCCTGGTGCCTGCGTCCCTGGTGCCTGCATCCCCGGCGCCTGCGTCTCTGGTGGCGCTCGGGGTCTCTGGTGTCAGCGTCATCCTTGCCGACTCCACGATGACGCTCGGTGAGCGGCCATCGGCGATCATCAGGCCTTCGACCGGCCCGCCAACCAGGCAGTGACCCCCACGGCCCAGTCGTGCGATCAGGGCCGTGGCAGGGTGCCGCTCTCACGCGTCGCCACAGCCATCACGTGGAGCCGCGCCCCGACGACGGCGATGGAACCGCCCGTGGACACGCGGTCAGGCGGCGGCCGAGCATCGTGGATCTTCACGACGCGCCATGGAACCGCGCGGACCGATCCGGCCCATCGCCTCGACCCCGAGGAGCGCCAGGGCCAGTACGGCGAGGCCGGCGCCGATCCAGGGCACGGCGGGGTAGCCGAGCCCCGCCGTGAGCGCGATCCCGCCGAGCCACGGGCCGACGCTGATGCCCACGTTGAAGGCGGCGGTGTTCCCGGCCACCGCCAGGGTCGGCGCCGCCGGGGCGAGCCCGAAGACGCGCGAATTGAGAGCCGGGTTGGCGCCGAACCCGGCGAGCCCGAGCAGGAACACCACGATCACCACCGGGACGATGTGGCGCGCGGTCAACGCCAGGAGGATCGACGTCGCCAGCACCCCCGTGAAGCCGGCAGCCAGCACCCTCAACGGCCGGGCGTCGGCGGCGCGTCCTCCGATCACGACCCCGACCAGGGCTCCGACACCATAGGTGAGCAGCACCGCCGGCACCCAGCGCGCGTCCAGCCCGGTGACCTCGATCAGCATGGCGCCGAGGTAGGAGAAGGTGCCCAGCAGCGCGGCGGTCGAGCCCGCCGTCATCGCGTACGACAGCCACAGCCGTGGCGTGGCCAGTCCGCGCAGTTCGTCGCGGACCTGCGGCGGCCGGTCGGGCCGCAGGTCGGGAACCTTGACGAGGACGGCGGCCATGGCCAGGACGGACAGCACGGCGACGGCCCAGAACGCTCCCCGCCATCCCAGATGTTGTCCGATCCAGGTCCCCGCCGGGAGGCCGATCACCGTGGCGACGGTCAGCCCTCCGGCGACGACGCTCATCGCCCGGCCCCGGCGGTTCTCCGGCACCAGCGCCATCGCGGTGCTGCCACCGACCGCCCAGAAGCCGGCGTAGACGAAAGCGCCGATGAACCGGCTGGCGAACAACATGGCATAACTCGCGGTCACCGCCCCCGCCACGTGAGCGAGGATGAAGATCGCAAGGAACGCCAGCATGGCGCGGCGACGCGGCCAACGCAGTGTGACGACCGCGAGCGCCGGCGCGCCGACCAGCATGCCGAGCGCGAACCCGGAGATCAGCAGACCGGCTTGCGGGATGGTGATGCCCAGGTCGGAGGCGATCTCGGGCAGCAGCCCGGCGAGCATCAGCTCGCTGGTGCCCTGCGCGAAGATCGCGAAACCGATGATGATGACGGCGATCGGCATCAGAGCATCGACCCGCCACTGCCATCGATCCACTGCCCCGTCACCCAGCGGGCGTCATCGGACGCCAGGAACGCCACGATGTCGGCGATGTCGGCGGCCTGGGCCACCCGGTTCAGCGGCGACAGCGCGGCGACCGCGGCACGGCCTTCCTCGGTCGACAACCGGGCGGCGTTCATGTCCGTGTCGGTCGCGCCCGGCCCGACCGCGTTCACGGTGATCCCGCGCGGGCCGAGCTCCTTGGCCAGCGTCGCCGTGAGTGAGTCGAGCGCGGCCTTCGACATCGCGTACGCCGCCAGCTCCGGGTTCCGGGCACCGTGGGTGAACCGGGTCGAGATGTTGACGATCCGCCCCCCGTCCCGCAGCCGCGACAGACCGTGCCGGATCACAAAGAACGGCGCCTTGGTGTTGATCGCGAAGATCTGGTCGTAGATCGCCTCGTCCACATCGGCGTACGGCATGCGTCCGCCGAGGATCCCGGCGTTGTTGACCAGAATGTCCACCCCGTCGGCGTGCTCGTCGACGGCGGCCCACAACGCCGCCGCGTCCCCCGGCGTCCCGAGGGCGGCCTGGATCGCGAACGCGTCACCGCCCGCATCCGCGATCGCGGCGACCGTCTGGGCCGCTCCGTCGGCACTGCTGCCGTAGTGCACCCCCACCCGGGCACCGTCGCGCGCCAACCGCAACGCGATCGCCCGGCCGATCCCCCTCCCCGCACCGGTCACCAACGCGGTCTTCCCCGCCAACGAACCCATGACAGAACCCCATTTTTCTAGCGGTCGTTACAGAAGTGAACATAGCACCTTTTCTATCGATCGCTATAAAATTGGGTCATGGTGACAGCGACACGGGGACGTCCCCGCTCGTTCGACCGGGACGCGGCACTGGACAAGGCCATCCGGCTGTTCTGGCGACGCGGCTACGAGGCCACCTCGGTGCGGGACCTCACCGAGGAACTCGGCATCGGCGCCCCCAGCCTCTACAGCGCCTTCGGCGACAAGCAGCAGCTGTTCACGGAGGCGCTGCGGGTCTACGACGAGAGGTACGGCGGATTCATCGACCGCGCCCTCGCCGACGAACCCACCGCCAAGGGCGCCGCGGCTCGGGTGTTCGCCGAGGCGCCGGAACGCTACACCCGCCGCGACCTGCCGACCGGATGCCTCATCGTCAGCGGGGATGCCGGCACCGCCAGCACTGAGATCATCGAGCACCTCAGGCGGATACGCGACAGCAAGGTCGACGCGTTCGCGGCCAAGATCCGCGCCGACATCGATGCCGGCCGCCTCCCCGCCGGCATCGACCCGCGCGCTCTCGGCCGCTACACCATGTCCGCTCTCACCGGGCTCGCCCAGGCCGCGCGCGACGGTGTCACGCGCGCCGAACTTGATCGGGTCGCCGAGATCGCGCTCCGCGCCTGGCCGTGAGACGGCCCGGGGCGGGCCCGCGGACGCGCTCCCCACCTGCCCGAGCGGCACCGTCGCAGTGTCCGCCCGGCGTTCGGCCGCCGATCGAGACCACAGACACATGAGCTGGGCGGCGCGTGATCGTGGGTCGCGGAGCCGGGTGGGCCCTTCGGCCCGGGGACGGGGCCCATAGGCCCCTCCCCGCGGGTACATCGCAGGCTGGACGCTGAAAGCCCGACATGAGGAGGTTGGACAATGCGTGCGTCATTGGTCACCGGGTTCGACCGTCCGATCGAGATCCGCGATCTTCCGATTCCAGAGCTCCAGCCCGGCCAGGTGCTGGTCCGGGTCGAGGCCAGCGGGCTGTGCCACACCGACATCCACGCCGCACACGGTGACTGGCCGATCAAGCCCACCCTGCCGTTCACACCCGGCCACGAGGGTGTCGGCGTGATCGAGCGGGTCGGAGCCGCCGTCACCGGCCGCGCCGTCGGCGAGCGGGTGGCGGTCCCGTGGCTGGGCTACGCGTGCGGCATGTGCGACTACTGCCTGAGCGGGCGGGAGACCCTCTGCGAGTCGCAGCTGAACACCGGCTACAGCGTCAACGGCTGCCATGCCGAATACGTCGCGGCCTATGCGAGCCACGTGGTCCCCGTGCCTCCGGAGGTCAACTCGTTCGACGCCGCTCCCCTGACCTGCGCCGGCGTGACCACGTACAAGGCCGTCAAGGTCTCCGGGCTGCGCCCCACGGAACGAGCGGCGATCTTCGGCATCGGCGGACTGGGACATCTGGCCCAGCAGTACGCGCAGATCTTCGGCGCCGACACCATCGCGGTCGACGTCACCGACGACAAGCTCCGCCTCGCCCGCGAGCTCGGCGCGACCCACGTCGTCAACGCCAAGACCTCCGACCCGGTCGCCGCGATCCGCGACCTCGGCGGCGCGGACGTGGCCGTCGTCCTCGCCGCCGACCCCCGGGTCCTGCAGCAGGCGCACGCGTCCCTACGCCGGGGCGGCCGCCTCGTGCTCGTCTCCCTGCCCCAGGACAACGTGATGCCCCTGCCCGTCTTCGAGACGGTGCTCGGCGGCATCAGCGTGATCGGGTCCATCGTCGGCACCCGCGCCGACCTCGCCGAGGTCTTCCGGCTGCACGCGGCCGGCCGCACGACGGTCAAATACGAGACCCGCGACCTGGAAGGGATCAACCAGGCCGTCGAGGACATCCTCTCCGGCCAGATCCCCGCCCGGCTGGTCTTCGCAATGTGAGGTGAACCGCCCACCCGCGTTCCCGCCGCCACCGTGCGATGGGATCCCACCGCCGAGTCCTGTGCGCCACATCCGCGCAGGTCCGGCGAGGCTCCTCGCCGACGCCGACGCCGACGCCGATGCTCCGGGCCGCGATCACGTGTGCGCGCTGTGGACTCGTGCGACCGTAAGGCTGTCCTCGTAAATGTGATAACGGGTGACGAACCCGTCTTCGACGGTGAGGTGCAGCGCGAACGGCGAGGTGTACGCGATGTCGCCACCCCGCACCGTCTGCGCAAGCTCTCCGAGCACGACGGCGTGCGCCCCGTCGACCAGGATCCGCGTCACGGACGTGCCGTTCAGCTCGGGCACGTGGTGGGCCTCCAGCGACCGGAAATGGTCGGCCACATCCGCCCGGCTGGACCGGGGCCGGATCCACGGAACCGCTGGATGCCCCTCGGCGGGCCAGGAGAGCCGCCAGTCGATCGGCTCGGCGAACAGCTCCGCCGTGCGGTCGTGATCGCCCTCGGCGATCCGGCGCAGCAGTTCTTCCACAACGTCACGAGTACTCATCCCGCAAGCCTTCCGGACTCGGGCACGGCACGTCGATTACCCCCGAGGTAAGGCAGAGAGGCACCTCCCCGGCGTCGCCCCAGGCCGCCGGACGGCGGGAGGAACATGCGGCGACCTCTCCATGGCGGCGACGGGCGTCGACGCGGGGCGGAGCCGACGACGTCCGAAAGCCGTCGCCGAGAACCGCGCGCCGCGCCCGTACGGCTCCGATGCGGCTCAGCGGTAGTCGTTCTCCTTCAGCTCGATCACCCAGGCCCGGCGCTCGGCGATCTTTCCGTCCCGCATGACGAACACCTCGGCCATCGACATCCGCATGACCTCGCCCGTGTCGCGCACCGCGGAACCGGTGAGCTCCGCCATGACCACGTCGCCCTGCTCCACCATGCGGACCACCTCGAGCGTGGGCGGTCCGGCGAAGCCGGGCCCCTCGATGGCCTCGTCGTACGCCGGCTTGCCCGTGAGATGGAAGGCGCCGAAGACGGTCCATTCGATGTCGTCGGTGAGGCAGGACAGGATCTGCGCGTGATCGCCCTTGCGGAAGCCGTCCAGGTAGGCCTCGACGGTCTGCGTGTTCCTCGACATGCGCTCTCCCCGATCTCGAAACCACGTGCAGTCCGCAAGCGGGCGCACCGTATCCAGGGGTGGTACTCCACCCGTTCGGCCGGCGTCAGCCGCTCCAGCAGCACGAGCATGCCCGTCGTCGCGGACCGGCCGGCAGGGCCACGACCCCATCGCGGCGACCAGAGCGTCCGGTTGCAGCGGCGAGGCCGGCTTTCTTGCCCGAAAGTCTGGGTAATCGTACAACTACCGTGGGTAGCGGATCTCGAGAGACACTCTGCACACCACTCAGGGGGAAGCATGCCCGGAGGACAATCAGCACGGCACGGAAACGTGACCAGCCCGCCGTCCAGAGCCGGTATCCACCTCGAACCCTGGCAGGCCGCCGGCCTGGAGGCGGGGAAGTTCTTCCCGGCTCTGCAGGGCGGCCTCCGCGACCCCGACGCCCCGGACGACGTCCCCAACAACACGCCCCCGGTCGACGGCAAGATCGCGAGCGCTGGACTCGACTTCGCCGCCTCGCTCGACGAGCCGCGGGATGACTGGACGAAGCACCCGGCGCGCGCGGGCCAGCAACTGGAAGTCACCTGGCATATGCACGCGCCGCACAAGACCCGCCGCTGGAACTACTTCCTCACCAGCGGCAGCTGGGATCCGAAGAAGCCCCTGGCGCGGGCACAGTTCGACCCCGACCCGATCATGACGATCCTGAACACGGGCCAGCCGTACTGGGCGAGTGACAGCCTCATGCCGGACAACCCGACCGTCCACCAGGTCACACTGCCGAACGACCGCAAGGGCTACCACGTACTCCTGGCGGTCTGGGAGGTCGCCGATACCGGCAACGCCTTCTACCAGGTCATCGACCTCGACCTCACCTAACCCGCCCCGGGCCTACTGCCCGGCCCGGCATCCGGCCTGACCCACCAAGACAGGCGAGAGAGCGCCCCGCCCTCCCGGTAGACCACGAACGGCGATTCGCCGACGGTCGGCCGGGAAGGCGGCGCGCAGTCGCGCGGCCCCTGGGTCAATGGCCGGACTCGTACCGATGCCACGGCCGGTCGGGCCGGGTCCGCCGTTCTGACGAGGCGAGACGGACGGCGTAAACCGGACGATCGTCGCCGGGAACGGGGCCGAGGTAGTGGTGGCCGGTCATGTGGCACCAGGCGGGCAGGTCGAGCGGGGCCACCGGGTCGGTGGCGATGATGTGCACCACGGTCCCGGGCGCGGCGCCCTGGATGCGGTCGCGCAGCTTCAGCAGAAGGGTGACGCAGAGAAGGCCGGTGCCGTCGACGGTGATGCCGGCGTCGCGCGGGGTGGAGTCCCGGTCGCTCGCGGTGGCCCCCGCGCGGGCCGAGGCCGCGTCGGTCAGCGCGGTGGCCGCCTTCGCGATGTCGTCGCCTGTGGTCCAGCGGCCCAGGGACAGCCGCACCGCCCCGAGAGCCCGGCCGGCGTCCAGGCCCATGGCGGTCAGCACAGGTGACGGGGTGTGGGCCCCGCTGTGGCAGGCCGAGCCGGTGGACGCGGCGACGGCGCGGGCGGCGGCGAGGAGTCGGTGTCCGGCGACGCCGTCGATGCTGATGTTGAGCGTGTTCGGCAGGCGTTCCTGCCGCGGCCCGTTGAGCCGTACACGGCCGGGCAGTCCGTCGGCCAGCCGGCGGTGCAGATCGTCGCGCAGCGCTTCGATCCGGACCGCGGCGCCGCCGGCGAGCTCGTCGGCCGCCAGTTGGGCTGCCGCGCCGAGCGCGACGGCGAAGGCGACGTTCTCGGTCCCGGCCCGGAGCCCGCGTTCCTGCCCGCCGCCGTAGACGACCGGCTCCAGGCGTACGCCGTCGCGCACGTACAGGGCGGCGACTCCCTTCGGGGCGTACATTTTGTGCCCCACGAGAGTGAGGAGATCCACCCCCAACGCCGTGACGTCGAGGGGGATCTTCCCGGCTGTCTGAGCGGCGTCGCAATGGAACAGCGCCCCGTGCGCGCGGGTGCGGGCGGCGAGTTCGCCGATGGGCTGCAGGGCGCCGGTCTCGTTGTTCGCGGCCATGATCGACACCAGCACGGTGTCCTCGTCGAGGGCTTCGGTGAGCGCGGCCGGATCGACCAGGCCGTCGCCGTCGACGGGCAACAGCGTCACTCGGGCATTGTGCAGCCGTTGCAGGGCGCGGCAGGACTCGAGCACGGCCGGATGCTCGGTGACCTGAGTGATCACATGTGGCCGGCGCCGGCCGGAGGCCAGGACCGCACCGCGAAGCGCGAACAGATCGGCCTCGGATCCGGAGGCGGTGAACACGATCTCGTCCGCGCGCGCCCCGATCAGCGCGGCCACCTGGGCGCGGGCGTGGGCCAGCGCGGAGCGGGGCTCGACACTGTAGCGGTAGTCACTGGAGGGGTTGCCGAAGAACCGCGTCAGATGGGGCAGCATCGCCTCGGCGACGCGGGGATCGACCGGTGTGGTGGCGTTGTAGTCCAGGTAGACCGGTCCGCCGGTCAGCCCGGCATGCGGCGGCGTGTTGTGCGTCATGCCGGCTCCTCGACGGCCACGGGGAGGGCCGCCAGCCGCCACTCCAGCATGCCGTCGTTGAGGCGGATCGCGCGTCGGCCGCGGTCTCTCAGCAAGCGGACGGCGTCGTAGGCGAACACGCAGTACTCACCTCGGCAGTAGACGACGATCTCGGTGTCCTCGGAGAGCTCGCCGATGCGGTCGGCGAGCTCCCCGACCGGGATGGAGACGGCTCCGGGGATGTGGCCGGCCAGGTATTCCTCCACCGGGCGCACATCCAGGAGCATGGCCTCCCCCGCTTTCACGCGGGCGCGCAGCTCTTCGCGGCCGACCTCGCGGCCGCCGTCGTGGCCGAGGTATGCGTCCCGGGCCGCCGGGACGGCGGCCTGGTGACGGTCGGCGACCTTGCGCAGCAGGGCGAGGAGCTGAGCCACGTCGTCGCCCGCGAGGCGGTAGTAGACACGCGCGCCCTCGCGGCGGGTGGCGACGAACCCGGCCTGCTTGAGTGTCTGCAGATGCGCCGACGCCGTCGTGAGATTCAGCCCGGCCGCCTTCGCCAGCGCGTCGACCGTGCGCTCGCCCTGGGCGAGCAGGTCGAGCAGTTCCAGACGCTTTCCATTGGCCAGCGCCTTCCCGCTGGCCGCGAACGCGTCGTACAACCGGGCCTTCGCAGCCGTGTCCGGCATGGCCTCCTCCACTCCCAACCAATCCCCGCGGGGCGCGACCGTCATGGACGCGGACCCTTCGCCCAGTCCGCACGCTCAGGCAGTTTCATTCTCCACTATTCCATGGAATATGGTACTCCATAAATCCATGGAATATCGCCGGACCTCGCTTACGACACGGAGACCCACGCACTCATGAGCAGCACATCTCGTACGTCGGCGCCGCCCCGGCCCGTCCGGCTGGGCCTGCGCGAGAACTGGCTGCAGTTCACCCTGCTCGTGATCGTCAACGCCTGCGTCGGCGGCCTGGTCGGCCTGGAGCGCACCACGGTCCCGCTCATCGGCACCGAGGTCTTCGGGGTGACCAGCGGCCTGGCCGTCTTCTCCTTCATCATCGCGTTCGGCCTCACCAAGGCGTTCACCAATCTGGCCGCGGGCGCCCTGACGGCCCGCTTCCGCCGCAAACAGCTCCTCATGGCGGGGTGGCTGATCGGCGTCCCAGTCCCCTTCGCCCTCGCCTGGGCGCCGGGCTGGGGCTGGATCGTCGCCGCGAACGTCCTGCTCGGCATCAACCAGGGCCTGACCTGGTCGATGACCGTCAACATGAAGATCGACCTCGTCGGCCCCGCCCGTCGTGGGCTCGCCACCGGCCTGAACGAGGCCGCCGGATACGTCTCCGTGGGCGGCACCGCTCTGCTCACCGGCTACCTCGCCACCGGCTACGGCCTGCGCCCCGCCCCCGAACTCATCGGCGTCCTCTTCGTCGCCGCGGGCCTCGCTCTCTCCCTCGTCGTCCGGGACACCGCCGCCCACGTGGCGCTCGAACTCGCGCAGCACCCCATGCCCCCGCCCGGCGGCCGGGGCTCCGGACTGGGACAGACCTTCGCCCGGACCTCCTGGCGCGACCGATCCCTGCGCGGCGCCTGCCAGGCCGGCCTGGTCAACAACCTCAATGACGGCCTGACCTGGGGCGTCTTCCCCCTGCTGTTCACCGACCACGGCCTGGGCCTGGCCGCCGTCGGCCTGATCAAGGGCCTCTACCCGCTGCTGTGGGGTGTCGGGCAGATCTACACCGGCCACCTCGCCGACCGCGTCGGCCGCAAGCCGCTCATCGTGACCGGCATGCTCGTCCAGGCCGCCGGTTTCGTCCTCGCCCTCGCCTTGCTGAACCATCCGCTGCTCGCCGGGATCCTCTCCGCTGTCGCTCTCGGCATCGGGACCGCCATGGTCTATCCCGCCCTCATCGCCTCCGTCTCCGACCATGCCCACCCCTCCTGGCGGGCCAACGCGCTGGGCACGTACCGGTTCTGGCGCGACATCGGCTACGCGGCGGGCGCCCTCGTCGCGGGCGTCCTCGCCGACGCGCTCGGCCTGAACGCCACCGTCGTCGCCGCCGCGGTCCTCACCGCGGCCTCCGGTCTGCTCGCCGCCCGCTGGCTCACTGACCGCTCCGGTCGCTGAACGCAGGAGAGAATCCGGCCCTGCCGCTCCGCCGCTCCCCCACGCCGACCATGGGCGAACGGCCGGAGAAGCACCCGCTCCGGGACGTCGTCGCGACAAAGGACGACGTATTTCCCGTGGAGCGTGACGTCTCGCTTTTGCACGAATGACACGAATGAGCGGTGGACGGCTCCTTGTCGCCGGCCACCGCTCACGTGAACCGTGACGTCGTTACCGCGGGGCGACCGTGCAGGTCGGTTCACCGGCTTGCGCGGGCACGCTCACCGCGGCCCAGGCGGCCTTGGTCGCGTTGAATTCGACGCAGCTTCCCGGGAAGAGCGACTTGGCGGCCTTCAGTGTGGCCACCCGCGCCTTGGCGTATGTCCACGGGATCGTCTTCATGTTCAGGCCGGCCTGGAAGATCTTGCCCGCCTTCTGGATGCCGATGCCCGTCACCGTAGAGCTGTTACAGGTCGGGCTGGCCGGATTGCCGCCGCCGGGGTCGCTGCCCTCGGCGAGGAGGTAGAACCAGTGGTTCTGCGGGGCTGCCGCCATGTACGGATTCGGAAACATCCTGATCCAGGGTCCGTAGCAGTTGGGGTCGCCGAGGGCGCTCGGGTCGTACATGTTGCGGATCGGCCCGCTGCCGACGAAGTCGACCTCCTCGCCGACCAGGTAGTCCGGCGTGTCGTACGGCGCGGGCTCGTTCGCGTAGTGCTCGGTCAGCGCGCCGAAGATATCGCCGGTCGACTCGGTCAACCCGGCCTCCTCGGGGTCGCTGCTCTGCTGGGGGCTGCCGGAGTACTGGAAGACGGAGTGGCCGTACTCGTGGGCGACCACGTCGATCGCGGTCGCCTGCCGGGTGTTTGACGCGTTGCGGCCGAAATTCGTGTAGCTGCCGCTCCAGAACGCGTTGTAGTCGTTCAGGCCGACCCGGGCCGGGAAGCCGCCGCCGGAAGCGTTGAAACCGTCGCGCCCGAGCCAGTCGCGCAACATGTCCCATTCCTGCTGCGCCGCGAACATCACGTCGACGCAGGCGGTCTCCAGGTCGGTGCCCGACCCGTTGCCCCAGGTGTCGATGGACTTGGTGTACGTGGTGCCGCTCTGGCCGCCGCACCGCAGACCGGGACGGATCGGGTCGGTCATCGAGTAGGAGGCGCCGGAGTTGACGGTGCCGATCGTCACCGGGCCGTTGTAGAAGCTGTTGCCGGTGCCGGCCTTGACCTCGTCCCAGGTGTCGAAGACCGAGCCGTCCCTCGCGTCGACGTAGACGTGCTGCACGCTCGGGCCCTTGCCGGTGGCGCCGGTGACCACGACCTCCCAGGCGAGGCGGGGCCGCTCGCCGACCGCGTGCACGAGGAGGGTGGGCTCGCCGACGCTTTCGACGACGGACAGCTTGGCCCTGGCCTTGGTCGCGGCCTCGCCTGCGGTGACCGAGGTCGTGGGGTCGATCTTGAGGGTGGCGCGCTGGCCGGTCGTGACCGCCTGGACGACCTGGCCCGGCTTGTCGGTCGCCACCACGACGTCGCCGCCGTACACCGGCAGGCCCCGGTGTGTCCTCCGGTAGGTCAGGTACTGGAGGCCCTGGCTGCCGGCGACCGAGCGCTCGAGCTGGAACGCGTCGTCGGAGGAGGTGTGCAGCGCCGCCGCGTCGGTGAGGAGCGCGCCGCCCGCGCTGCTGATCGCCCGCTTGCGCTCGTCGGAGCTCGGCGGGCTGAAGGCCGGCGTGGGGTCGAGGGCGGAAGAGGTCGACGTAGGTCCGACCGGGCTCCATCCGTTCGTGGCCGACGATGTCCGCGCGGCCGAGGCCCCGGGGCTGGTCGCGAGCGAGGTGGCGGCCATGGCCGCCGCCAGTACGGCGACGACGCCCGGCCTGACTTTGGGATTCACTCTCGTGACTCCTTTGTGGGGGGTGGGGAAGCCCGGATATGGGCTGCGTAAAACTCGCATCGAGAGCGCGGGGGTGAGCGCCCTCATCAATTCAATAGCGCCACGATTTAGAACTGTCCACTATCTTTCACGGGATCTGCCGGAGCCGCGGAGGGCTCACTGACCCGCGAGCGTGAAATATTGGAGGGTACTTATGGGGATAATTCACACCCGCCGCACCCTTTTATTGCCACGTTCAGCAGCAATATTGGCGGTCGCGACCACTCGGCAGCAGGTGATACGGTCGCACCGAAAGTCCCGCTCCTGGCACTGGTCGCACTCCCGCCGGTTTTCCAGTTCCGGCGGTGAAATCGATTACCGCGCGCACGTTGTTCCCGGAATATCCTCAAGATCTTTACCCATCCTCCCCACCATCGGGCGCCCTTCGCACTGTTGCGGCGGCGGCACTCGGGCCGGTAGGTCGCGGGTCGTTCGTGCCGCCCTTCGACCTCGGGATGATGTGCCCGGCGGTGCTGGGGTTGTCGGGTGTGCCGGACCGTCCGCACCCCCGGCCCTCATGCTCGGCGCAGTTCGTGCAGGCGCAGGCCGCGCCGGTCTCCTTGTAGTGCTGGGCCATGCGGGCGTGCGGTCCGGAGCGTCCGCGTTCAGCGGTGCCTCCCGCGCCGTGCGTACCGCTGGTCGTCGTGGGCCTTGCGGTGCGGCGGGCGGCGTATCCCCTCGGTCGGCGTGCCGCAGTCGAGGCAGGGACGCCGGGACATGGCTACATCTCCAGCCATTCCGGCCGGCGAGTGACCCTGACCTCGAATTGGCGAACGGGCGTCGGGTGGTGCCTGCGATCCCCGGTTCGGCTGGGGCCGGGCCAGAAGCCGTAGGACCGGCGCGGGCCGCACCGGTCCCAACGTCTGATTCGGTGTTCATCTCTGCGAACAGCAGGAGTGGGAGCCGCTTTCGGGCGGGCTCCATCCGATCTGCGGCATGTGATCGCGGAATTTGCCAATCAGCCCTTAGGAAGCGGCGATAGGTGTGACGGCCGAAGGACGAAAGAGCCATATTTCTGTTTGACCGAGCCCGGGTAGACGACAATCATGGCGTCTTTTCCCGTTTCGACGTACCCGCCTCGTTCGCTAAGTCGTACGCATGATCCCGTACGCATGTCTCCGACATACACCGGCTGACCGCCGTCTATGGTATGCCAGGAGACCAGATCACCCGAAACGTCGATGTCGTCGATCGCCTTGTCGCGACCCTCGTCGAAGATGGTGCGAGGCTCGTCCCAGCCGATCTTCCAAGCGCGGATTGTTCGGAACTCACCCTCAATCCATGCAAGTGCTGAGCCGCTAGCTGCTATCTGTTTGATTCTTCCGACTTTGTCCAGTCCTCGCGGGGTCTTGACAGGCGATCCGGAATCGAGTGCTGCGGCGCGAAACTTCAATCCGTCTCTCGATGAGGCCTCGGGCCAAATAATCAGGTCGCCAACGATCCATGCCGCCCCAATGCTGCCCCGTGCGACTACGGACTTTTTATTCGTAGTCAAGTCGTACCGGTACACCTCGGCGATGTCGCGAGTTACAGCTTTAGCCCATACAGCCTTTCCGGCAATCGTGTCGACGTAAATCAGGGGGCCTTGAATACCGGCGTCTTCGTCTATTTCTCTGGTCTTGCCAGTTGTGCTGTCCCACGCGTGAACCGACCAGTCGTGATAGGACTCCAGGGAATGTTGCACCGCAAAAACAAGCCAACGGCCGTCAAAAGATCCATCCACTTGCTGATCGCGATTGGGGCGTTCCATTTGAAATACGGTCGACCAGGATTTTTTATCCCGATCAAGCTGGACGATTTCGCGATTGATGGGCGCGCCGGTGGCTCTGTCGATACCGGTTTCCAGTTGACCGAAGATCATCATGCCATCGGCCCGACCGATGTGGGTTGCACTTGACCTTCCGTGGTAACCGTCGGAATCGATCCCTCTACTACGGATTTCTCCCAGGAGGAAGGCAGATCAACTTCACAGTTAAGGTACTTTCCCCAGGAAGAGCGTGATGAGGGCGTCTCTTTGACTGCGGAGTTCACCTGATATACCGATGCGGATGGTCCTGGTGTGCAGCCAATGCCGCACATCAGCACCAACAGTGCCGCGATCCGTTTACCAGACATAGCCGCGGGTGCCGAGGATGCCGACCAGGGTGGCAGACGAGAGAGGTGCGTCCGGTTCAGGGGCGGATTTCCCGACTACGGTCATATCGTCGAGAGAACTCAGGCTATCGTGCTTTGTGGGCCGACACGGAGCGACAATGCCGGGATCCTCGCCGGCGGGAGAGGGGTCCGCGGATGCGGGAGTAGCGCCAAACAGGGGAATTGACATGGCCGTCAAGGCGGTGATGAGTGCCGGAACGCGGCGCACGCGACCTCCGAGATTGGGCGGGAAGATTTGATGGGGGCAAGGAGATCATGCCGAGTGCAGGCGAGCAAGATGTTCCTGACAATTAGTTGTCATATGATTTACTGGCATTGCCGGCGCTCGTCGCCCACGCGACGTTCACTCATTGCTACATCCGACTTGCTCAATGTGTTTGGCGGCCTGCGCCGACCCCGCCCAGTGCGATATGCGGTCGGCTTCCGACCATGAGCCCATGTCACGCAGCTCAGCCCGACCAACCGTAGATCACCAAGTGTGGCTGTTGCCAGCGATGCCTCAGCTCAGGCCAGGAACGCGAGTCATGGTCCGAGCAGTGTCCCTGGCGCGCGGAACGCCCTGGTCACGGAAACTCCACGAGGTGAGCCGCACGCCGGCGAGTGGACTGCCGGAACGAAGACGATCGACTGCCGGAGACCGGCTCGCGGCCATCCGGGCGCAGCTGCCGGCATCCGTCGGCAAACCGGGTTGACCATCGCCGAAGGCGCCGCGATATTCGAACCTTGGAAAGCTCCGGAAAAATACGCCGACGCCTGATTTAGTGGACGCTGGGCAGACACCCGACGCCGCGGGCATCGGCCGTTCCCCGCGGCCGGGAACCCGTGTCCGGCCACCCCGCCCGAACCGTCGCGACGTCATGTGCGAAGGAGAGCCTGTGGATCCTCGGCCGACGTCAGACCCAACGGAGCCAGGCGAGGGCATCCGGCAGCGCTCGCAGTGGGTGACCATCGTCATCGTCTACCTTGGCGGGGTCGTCGCGGCGATGAGCTTCGGCAAGTTCGCCTCGGTCGGGCCGGTGGTGGCGGAGCAGCTCGGGCTGTCGCTGTCGCAACTGGGCTGGGTGATCTCGGCTGTCACCGGCGTGGGAGCCGTCGCCGGGCTGCCCGCCGGGTACCTGGTCCGCCGCTTCGGCGCCGATCGATCGCTGGTCGCCGGGTTGGTCCTGATCGCGGCGGCGAGCGCGGTGAGCACGGCGGCCGGCGACTTCGCCTGGATGCTGGCCGTCCGGGGCGCCGAAGGCATCGGATACCTCCTGGTCACCATCTCCTGCCCGGTGCTGATCCTCCGTCTCGCCGGGGAGCGGGACCGCGGCACGGCCCTGTCGATCTGGGCCACCTTCGTCCCGGTGGGCCTCGGAGCGAGCACGCTCGGCGGGGGCGCGCTCGGCTCGGCTCTGGGCTGGCGCGGCTGGATCGCGGTGCTCGCCGGCCTGACGTTCGTGATGGCGCCGCTCGTCCGGACGCGGCTGCCGCGCGGGGCCGGGCGGCAGGCCGCGGCCGGGCCGGTCCCCCGGGCGCGGGCGCTGACCTGGCCGTCGGTACTCGCCGCGTCCTTCTGCCTCACCGCGCTGGTGACCATTCCGGTGATCGTGCTGCTGCCCACGCTCCTCATCGACCGGCAGGGACACTCGGCCGCCGCCGCGGGCGCCATGACCTCGGTGATCTCGCTGCTCAGCGCGCTCGGCGGACTGGCCGTGGGAGTGCTGCTGCGCCGGGGCGCGCCGGTCGGCGTCTTGGCGCTGTTCGGCCTGCTCGCCGTACCGGCCGGCTGGCTCCTGTTCGGCGGCGACGCCCCGCTGGCCGCCGCGCTGACCGGCGCGGGGGCCATCTCCCTGGTGAACGGATATGTGGGCGCTCTCGCGTTCGCCGCCCTCCCCCTGATGCTGGAACGACTCGACCACGCGGACGTCGGCAACGGCGTGATCGCCCAGGCGGGCAGCCTCGGATCACTGCTCGGCCCACCGCTGTTCGGCCTGCTGGCCGGCGAGTTCGGCTTCCCGGCCCTGGGGCCGGTCATCGCCGTCGGCATGCTCGCCACCGTCGGCTTGTTGCTGCTGGTCGGGAGGCGAGCCGCCCGGCCTCTGCCGAGCGCCGGCTGACTCCCCACCGTCCGGCTCACGGTGTTCAGCCGCCGCGAGCGTCTAAATGAGTCCTCGCTCCATGGCCACGACGACCGCCGCGGCCCTGCTGTCGACACCGAGCTTGGCGAAGACGTGCTTCAGGTGCGTCTTCACCGTCGTCTCACTGATCAGCAGGGCTCTGGCGATCTCCTTGTTCACCGAGCCTCGCGCCACCAGGCGCAGCACCTCCAGCTCGCGTCGGCTCGGCTCCGGGGTCGAGGGCCTGCCGATGAGGGCGGACGCGATCGACGGGGCCAGGACCGCTCCGCCGGCGGCGGCCGTACGGACCGCCCTGTGCAGTTCCTCCCGTGGCGCGTCCTTCAGCAGGTAGCCCGCCACCCCGGCGGCCATGGCCCGCGTCACGTCCGCGTCCGTGTCGTACGTGGTCAACACGATCACTTTGATCTCCGGATGGTCCACCCGGAGCCGCTGGATCGCGCCGACACCGTCCAGACCGGGCATGCGGAGATCCATCAGCACCACGTGCGGCCGCGCCCGCCTGGCCATGACCAACGCCTCGAACCCGTCGGACGCCTCCGCCACCACCTCGATGTCCGCCACGTGGTCGAACATGCCGCGCAGCCCGTCACGGACCACCGGATGATCATCAACGATCATCAATCGGAGGGGATGCGCAGGCATAAGGCCGTCCCTTCTCCCGGGGAGGACTCCACCGTCAGCGTGCCCCCCACGCTGCCGGCCCGCTCACGCATGGCCGCCAGCCCGTAACCCGCGCTCCGCGCCGCGGGGTCGAAGCCCGCTCCGTCGTCGAACACGTCCAGCGTCACCTCGTCGTCCATGTAGGTCAGCGTGATCGCCGCCCTGCCCGCCCGAGCGTGCTTGGCCGCGTTCGACAACCCTTCCTGCGCCGCCCGCAACAGGGTTGTTCCCACCTCGCCGGACAGCGGCCGGGGGGTGCCTTCCACGGACACGGTCGCCGTCACCCCCGATGTCCGCGACCACCGTCCGGCCGCCTCCGCGAGTGCCACGTCGAGCCCCGCGTCAGTGAGAGGGCCCGGCCGCAGCGCGTCGACCGAGCGCCGCGCCTCCCGCAGGTTCTCGCGCGCCAGCTCCTTGGCCAGCGCGACCCTCTTCTGTACGGCGTGCGGATCGGGCATCGCCTGCTCGGCCGCCTCCAGCTGAGTGATGATCCCGCTCAACCCCTGCGCGAGGGTGTCGTGGATCTCCCTGGCCAGCCTCGCCCGCTCCTCCAGGACCCCGAGCATTCTGTTCTGCACGCTCTGCCTGGACACGTAGTCCACGAACGCCCCGATCGCCACCACCAGGCCGGAACTCCCGACGAGCTGCCAGAACGCGTTGGGCTCGCCCAGATGGCCTCGGGCGGCGAACGTGCTGAGAACCGTCGCCACCGCCCCCACATAGGACCAGGGCCTGGCCAGCATCAGGTACGGCTGGGGCATCAGCCCGAAGATCACCACATCGAAGGACCGATCCCGCACCACCAGCGCGACATAGAGCGCGCAGATCACCACCAGGTGGACCGCCATCGGGTTGAGCCGCCCAAGCAGATGCGGCCGCCGGACGACGAAGAAGCCGTGCCAGCCGGCCATCAACGCGAGGATCCCCACCGTCAGCGGGTCGGGGGCCGTGTTCTCGTCGAACGAAAGGATCAGTCCGAGCGCCAGGCAGGCGTAATAGAGCAGATGGAAGGCGCGCAACCAGCGCGCCTCCCAGATGTTCACGCTCTCACTCCCATCGGAAGAGCGCGGCGGCGACCGCCGTGGCCGCCACGATTATCCCGGCCAGGATCAGCAGTGGGAAGACCGTGGCGGTGCCGGACCAGGCGTCGCCGAGGGCTTCCACGCCCGGGGTCAGGGGCAGGAAGTCGCCGATCCGGCGCAGTGAGTCGGGCAGGGCCGTCCTGGGCACGGCCGCGCCCGCCAAGAAGATCATCGGGAACATGACCAGCATGCCGATCAGGCTCGCGCCTCTGGTGTTGCGTACGACGGCGGCGATCACGAAGCCGAGTGGGCAGGCCATCACCGAGCAGAGCAGGAAGGCGACGGCCAGCAGGAGGACGTTGCCGGGTGCCTCCGCGCCGAAAACCGCGATCGCCGCGACCACCAGCAGCACCGATCCCGCCAGCATCGCGAGGTACCCGGGGACCGCGCCGCCGTCGCCGCGCTTGAGCACCAGCAGCATGAGCGGGAAGGCCATCTTGACATCCTCCCCCTCGTAAACGAGGGGGATTCCCACCGTCGCCGGTCAGGCTTCCTGCTTCACCGCCAGTTGCCCGCTCGGAGGTCTCCGTTGAGGTCTTACACCAGCTCCACAGGCGTTTTACTTGTCCGCCAGCCCGGCGGCCAAGATGTTCTTCGCCGCGTTCACGTCCCGGTCATGGACCGCGCCACAGGCGCACTCCCAGGTGCGGACGTTCAGCGGCATCGCCTCCTGCAACGCCCCGCAGGCCGAGCACAGCTTGGAGGAGGGGAACCACCGGTCCACGACCACCAGTTCCCGCCCGTACCACTGGGTTTTGTACTCCAGCATCGACCGCAGCTCGCGCCACGACGCGTCAGAGATGGCGCGGGCCAGGCTGTGGTTCTTGACCATGGTGCGGACGGTCAGGTCCTCGATCACGACCGTTTGGTTCTCACGGACGAGCCGAGTCGACAGCTTGTGCAAGTGGTCCCGGCGGCGGTCGGCGATCCGGGCGTACACGCGGGCGACCGTGATTCGAGCCTTGGCCCGGTTCGCGCTGCCCTTGGCCTTGCGGGCCAGCGCCCGCTGCGCCTTGGCCAGCTTGCGTCGATCGGTCCGCTCGTGCCGGGGGTTGGCCACCTTCTCCCCGGCCGAGAAGGTGACCAGGGCGGTGATCCCCGCGTCCACCCCCACCGCGCTGCCGGCCGGGTCGAGCGGGCGGATCTTCTCCTCGACCAGGATGGACACGAACCACCGCCCGGCCGCGTCTTTCGACACGGTCACGGTGGACGGCTCCGCCCCCTCCGGCAGGGGGCGCGACCACACAATGTCGAGCGGACCGTCCATCTTCGCCAGCCACAGCCGACCCTCACGCCAGCGGAAACCCGAGCGGGTGTACTCCGCCGACGCGCGGGACTTCTTGCGGGACTTGAACACCGGGTATTTCGCGCGCTTGGCGAAGAAGTTCGCGAACCCGGCCTGGAGGTGGCGCAGGGCCTGCTGCAACGGCACCGACGACACCTCGTTGAGGAAGCCGAGTTCCTCCGTCTGTTTCCACGCCGTCAACGCAGCCGAGGATTGCTCGTAGGAGACGCGGTGGCCGTCCAGCGTGTAGGCGCGGGTCCGCTCCTGCAGAGCTTTGTTGTAGACCAGGCGCACACACCCGAATGTCCGGCCAAGCTCGGCGGCCTGTCCGGGGGTCGGGTAGAAGCGGTACTTGTAGGCCCGCTTCACGGCCTGCGCCATGCCGCGCATCATGCCACGCGATCAGCCAAAAAACGAACGCGTATTCGATTTATGGCGAATCGCCTACCTTTGTCCTGCCCTGCAGGGAGTCCGATTCCTCCTCCGCCTGAAGGCGGAGGTTTCCTCACCGTGCGACCCGCCCTCAGACACGCTGCGCGCCGCCGCAAGCCGTGCGGCGGCCGTGGGTCAGGCGGCGTCGTAGACGAGCAGCCCGTCGTCGAGAAGGCGCGCACCCTCGGTCGGCCGGTGTTCGGCGAGCCGCCCGTCATGGGCCAGGTGCAGGACGGGGACGTGGTGGACCAGCACGGCGTAGTCGGCGATGATCCGCCGGTGGCAGCGCCACCAGACGGCCTCGCTGCACATGATCGCGGTGCGGCCGGCCGCCGCCTGGTCCAGGAGGTCCTTCAGTGCGGCGTGGAACTCCGGTCCGCGGCTGTAGCCGGCGTACCCCCGGAAGGAGTCGTTCCGCCAGAACGTGTCGGGCGAGTCCGGAGCCGGCCGGCGGAAACCGCCGAGCCGGCTCTCCCACCGGTAGCCGACGCCCTCCTCCGGCAGCCAGGCGGAGAGCTCCTGCCTGCCCACGTCGGGGACGCGGCGGCTCCCCGGCGCGGTACGCACGTCCACGACGGCCTCCGCGTCGGCGCCGTGGAGGAGGTCGGCGATCTGGGCCCGGGAGGCCGTGCCGTGGCCGAAGGTGAGCAGCGGAAGCGCCTGGACGTCGGCGGACAGCGAACGGAGGTCGGCGGTACCCACCAGCGGCGCCTACCCGGAAGCTCGACACGTACGCGGATCCGCGTAGGACGAAGCCGCCGGTGAACGGATGCCCCGCCGCCGTCCCCGCGACCACACTCGGCGCATGCTGACCGTGCTCATCCGTGCCTTCCGGGTTCCCGACGTCCGGAAGAAGATCCTTTTTACCCTCGCGTTGATCGTGTTGTTCCGGTTCGGGCAGATCCTCCCGGCACCCGGCGTGAACGTCCTCGCGGTGCAGGAGTGCCTCGGCCGCAGCCGGGGCGGGATCGTCGACATGCTGCAGCTGTTCAGCGGCGGGGCGATGCTGAAACTGTCGGTGTTCGCCCTCGGGATCGTGCCGTACATCACCGCGGGCATCGTCATGCAGCTGCTCGCCGTGGTGATCCCGCGCCTGGAGGCGCTCAAGAAAGAGGGACGGCAAAGCCAGGCGAAGATCACCCAGTACACCCGTTACCTGACGATGGCGCTGGCGCTCATCCAGGCGGCCACGATCGTGTCCCTGGCCCGCTCGGGCGGCATCTTCCCGACCTGCGACCGCCGTCTGCTGCACGACCAGGGCCCGCTGATGGTCGTGGTGATCGTGACCACCATGGTGGCGGGGACCGCCGTGATCATGTGGCTGGGCGAGCTGATCACCGACAGGGGCATCGGGAACGGCATGTCCATCCTGATCTTCACCCAGGTGGTGGCCGCATTCCCCTCCTACGTGTCGAACATCTTCCTGCTCAACCCCTTCGCGCTGTCCATGATGCTGGTCGCGGGTGTCTTCCTGGTGGCGGCGGTGGTGTTCATGGAGCAGGCACAGCGGCGGATCCCGGTCCAGTACGCCAAGCGGATGGTCGGGCGCAGGATGTACGGCGGCACCTCGACCTACCTCCCGCTGAAGGTCAACCAGGCCGGGATCGTGCCCGTCATCTTCACCTCGTCGATGCTCTTCCTCCCGCAGCTGGCGACCCAGGTGACCGGCGGCACCGGGCCGGTGTCCGAGTGGATCGCGCGCTATCTCGTCTCGGGCGACCATCCGATCTACGTGACGACGTATCTCCTGCTGATCGTGGGATTCACCTACTTCTACGTGTCGATCACCTTCGACCCGATGGAGGTGGCCGACAGCATGAAGCGATACGGCGGCTTCGTCCCCGGCGTACGGCCCGGCCGGCCCACGGCGGAGTATCTGCGGTACACGCTCTCGCGGCTGACCGCGCCGGGCGCGCTCTATCTCGGCGCACTGTCACTGATCCCGATCATCGCGTTCGTGCTGCTACGCGATCCGGCGACTCAGCAGAGCTTCCCGTTCGGCGGGACGACCATCCTCATCATGGTCGGAGTGGGGCTGGACACGGTGAAGCAGATCGAGGCACAGGTGGAGCAGCGCGCGTACGCGGGCTTTCTCAAGGAACCGTCAGCCCGGACCTGACCGCGAAGACGACCAGCTGGGCGCGGTCGCGGGCACGGAGCTTCACCATGGCCCGGCTGACGTGGGTGCGCACCGTGTCGGGGCTGATGACCAGCTCCTTGGCGATCTCCGCGTTCGATCGGCCGGTGGCGACCCACGCGACCATCTCGCGTTCCCTCGGCGTGAGCATGTCCAGGCCCTCGACCGGAGCGGCGTCGTGGCGGCCGAACCGGCCGATGACCTTCTTGGTGACGGACGGGGAGAGCAGCGCCTCGCCCGAGGCGACGACCCTGATCGCGTGGGCGAGTTCCTCCGGGGCGCTGTCCTTCAGCAGGAACCCGCTGGCCCCGGCCTGCAACGCGGCGAACACGTACTCGTCGATCTCGAAGGTGGTGACCACGACCACCCGGGTGCCGTTGAGGTCGGGGTCGGCGGCGATCGCGCGCAGCGTGGCGATGCCGTCCATGCCGGTCATGCGGATGTCGAGCAGCAGGACGTCGGGACGGGTCTCACGCAGCAGCCGGAGCGCCGCCGCGCCGTCCGCCGCCTCACCGGCGAACTCCAGGTCGGGCTCACGGTCGATGAGCGCCCGCAACCCCATGCGCACGACCGCCTGATCGTCGGCCAGCGCCACCTTGACCCGATCCGCCGACGGGCCCACACGGCTGCCGTCGGCGTACGGTGCGGCCGCGCCATGCGGCGTTCCCGTGGTCACACGGTCTCCGCAGGCAGGGTCTCCGCAGGCAAGGGGAAACGGGCCACGACACGGAAGCCGCCGCCGTCGCCGGGGCCCGCGCCGAACACGCCGCCGGCGTCGGTCACGCGTACCCGCATCCCGGCCAGCCCTCGGCCTTCGGCCGTTCCGAGCGGACCGCGCCCGCCGTCGGCGATCTCCAGGACGAACTCGCCCGGTTCCGTGGCGGCGCTGACCAGGGCCGTGGTCAGTCCGGCGTGCCGCACGACGTTGGTCAACGACTCGCGTACGACCCGGTAGACGGTGTCCTGAAGGTGGGCGGGAACCTCCGGCTCCACCGGTCGCAGCTCCACGGGCAGCCCCGCCGTCCGCATCTCGTCGATCAGGCGGGGCAGGTCGTGATCCGGCGCGACGGGATCGATGAGGTCGAGCGCGGAACGCAGCTGGTCGAGGGCCCTCGTGCTGGTGGCACGGATCGCCTCAAGGGACTCGCGGACCTGGTCCGGCCGCTCGTCCAGCATGAGCAGGGCCACCCCGGCCTGCATGGCGATGGTGGCGAGACCGTGCCCGGCGACGTCGTGCACCTCCGCCGCGATGCGTGCCCGCTCCCTGGCGATCAGTCGCGCCTCGCTCGGATCCCGCGGGTCCGGTTCCCGTGCATTCGACAGGTTCGCCTTCGGCGCCGCCGAAACCGCGGGACGCCGTTCCGGCTTGACCAGGAGCCGCAGCTGAGCGGGCGGCGCGGGCAGCGACCAGCCCGTCGTGACAGCGGCGCCCGGGCCGTCACCGGCCGGCGCACCAGGATCGGCGACCGGCTCAGCATCGGCGTCGGAGCCGCTCGTACGATCTGGGGATGTTCCCGCGTCGAGGCGCTGATCTCCCGCGCTGAGGCGCTGGTCGGCCGTACCACGAGCCTGGCCGGGGCCGCCGAACGGCCACGGGATGGCCAGCCAGCCGATCCATGCCAGCATGAGGACCACCGGCAGGTCGCGCAGCCGCCCCAGCTGGGACAGCGTCACCGCGGCCGCCGCCAGTGAACTGCGCGGGCGGCCTTCCGGCCGCGTGTGCTCGGTCACCATCCCCCACCAGAACAGGCACAGATGATCTGATCTTAGCGTCGACCGACTTGTCCGCGCGGCAGCGCTGTCCGCTCCGGAGTTTCGCACCGGGCAACCACGATCATCAGGGGGTCTGCGGGTGCGGGTGCCTGCTCCGGCCTCAGCCGCGCACGCTCTCGCCGCTCGGCTCGTCCAGCGGCCTCAGGGCGGCCGAGGCCGCGTCGTGATCCATCCCGGTCGCCTCGAGCAGATCGACGGCGATGGAGCGCAGCTGCGCGAGAGCGACGTTCGCGGAGAAGCCCAGGTTCTTGGGCCGCTCCCGCGCGGCGACGGCGAGCAACGCCTGCCGGGCCAGCATCGGCTCGCGCCCGGCCCCCAGTTCGAGCTGGAGCAGCAGCGCCGCCTCCGAGACCTCGCGCAGCGACTCGGCCAGCGCGGCCGGCGGCGGGCTGGCCTCCCCCAGCGCCGCGAGCGTGCGGCGGGCCAGCACCCGCGCGTTGCGCAGCGCCAGGTCCACCGGTACGGCGGCGGTCTGGTACCTGGCCAGTCTGGCCCGGTGATGCCAGCGCAGCGGTGAGATCTTGATGATCTCCCTGCTGTTCTCCAGCGCCGCCGCGAACTCCTCGACCGCCGTCTGGGTCCGGCGTCCGCACTCCAGGGCCTCGGCGGCCAGGTCCATATCGCTCTTCTCGATCGCCTCCGCGGCCTGCTCCAGCAGAGTGGAGAGGGCGTCCAGCACGCCGGACAGATGTTTGCCCGCGATGGTGACCGGGCTGGCGGGCAGCAGCGCGACCGCGACGATGCCGATGATGCCGCCGGTGAGCGCGTCGGCCATCCGGTCCAGCCCGCCGGAGTCCGCACCCGGCACCAGCATGGTGACCAGCACCGCGGACGACCCCACCTGCGACACGAACAGCTCGCCGCTGTTCAGCAGCCCCGAGACGGTCATCGCCAGCGCGATCACGAGCGCCATCTGCCAGGGGCCCGAGCCGATCCAGGACACCAGGAGGTCGCCGATGCCCACGCCCAGGCTGACGCCGAGCACCAGCTCGACCACCCTGCGCAGCCGCTGCCCGAGCCCCACGCCCACGCAGATCATCACGGAGATGGGCGCGAAGAGAGGGTGGTCGTGGCCGAGCAGGTGAACGGCGACGATCCAGGCC
Source organism: Microtetraspora malaysiensis (assembly GCF_001528665.1). Lineage (GTDB taxonomy): Bacteria > Actinomycetota > Actinomycetes > Streptosporangiales > Streptosporangiaceae > Microtetraspora_A > Microtetraspora_A malaysiensis. The sequence continues at coordinate 49,904 of NZ_BBYJ01000022.1, read as the reverse complement.
AGCGCGGCACCCACGGAACACTGCGCGATAGAGGGTACGAGCAGGCCAAACGTGCCCAGCCGTCGCTTGACCTGATCACTGAGCCACGTTCGCACTCCTCTACAATGGCGGATCTTTATGACATTAGGATCACATTTGCCCTGAATTCTTGTGATTCCAGCCATTAGGTGCAGGTCGGGGTGGCAACGGCCTCCTGTACGCCGGAACCGGCGGCCTGAAGCGGCGCGGCTTCCGTCACGCGGCGCCTCCGGCGCGAGAGCCCCTGCCCGCCGGGGAGCTGCCGCAAGGCACGTACGCGGACCTGCGATGATGAATGACACGGACGCGTCATCTTGAGTCACCGAGGTGGTCGCACGTGGAGATAGAGCGAACTCCATCTACTGTTCAGCCGGCTAGACCTTCTACCGCTACATCCGGGGCGTTTCCGGGATGATCAGCCTGAGAGCGTGGCGGAACTGCTCCGCCAAAACCCGTGTGACCACCGTGGCGAGCACCGTCATGGCGCTGGTCTGCGTCTTCGCCAGCCTGATGCTCCTGATGGCCGCTCCCCCGCCTCGGCTCTACGGCAGCGCCCCCGTACTGGCTGGATTCATCGGTGGTTCACTCCTGCTGATCGCGGCCACCGCACTCGTGACGTATCGGATGATGAGCAAGACCCTGCAGCCGGTACGTGCCATCAGCGGGAAACTCGCCACGATCCGGCCTTCCAATCTGAGCGAGCGGGTTCCGCTGCCGAGCCATGACGACGAGTTCAAGGAGCTCGCACGAGCCACCAACCAGGCGTTGGAGCGGGCTCAGGCGGCGATCCAGGAGCAGTTGAGATTCGCCTCGGACACCTCCCATGACCTGCGCAACCCGCTCGCGGCGATGCGTGCCGAGATCGAGGATTCGCTCGTAGGGCGGGAGGAGACCGACTGGGCGGAAATCGCCGACAGGCTGCTGGAGTCCGTCGAGCGGCTGCAGGAATTGGTGGGCAACCTGCTGGAGATCTCCCGGCTTGACGCGGGCGTCGCCGGCCACCATGACCTCCTCAACCTCGGCGTCCTGGTGGCCGGCGAGCTCGACCATCGGCAGAGCAAGGTCAGGGTGGTCAGGAGGTTCAGCAGCGGTGTCATGGTCAACGGCGACCGGATCGGCCTCACCCGGCTGCTGAACAACCTCATGGACAATGCCGAGCGCCACGCCCACTCCTCCGTCAGGGTCACCGTCGAACATCGAGGGGACGCGGCGGTGCTGGAGGTCCACGACGACGGCAGCGGGGTGCCGCCCGAGCAGCGGGAGATCATCTTCGAGCGTTTCGCGCGTCTGCAGGAGGCGCGGGCCAAGGACGCCGGCGGCAGTGGCCTGGGCCTGTCGATCGCCCGGCAGATCGCCGAAGACCATGGCGGTACCCTCACCGTCGAGGACAGCCCCTCCGGGGCGCGATTCGTCGCACGCTTCCCCCGACCGGCCGCGCCGGCATCGCTCAGCGGGTAGCACGGGCTCGCTGACGCGGAACTCATGGGAGCGCGCGTCAGCGAGCCAGGCCGGCGCCGATCAGCCGCAGTGGAAGACCGGGCTGTGGTAGTTGGCCCACGCGTTGTTCGCGGCCTGAACGCTCGCCTCGACCTGGACGCAACGGCCCTTGCCGTACACCGTGACCGGCCCGGCGTACTCGCCGAACTGCCCGCTGTCCTGGCCGATGGCGTAGAAGTCCTGGTGGCACTTGCTCACGGACCAGCCGCTCCCGCAGGCGTACAGGGAGAGGATCATGCCCTTCTTCGTTCCAGGGTTCACCACACGGTCGAGCCGGGCGCAGTTGGTGCCGGAGGAGGAGCTGTAGTAGAGCTTCACCGTGCCGTAGGTCGTGCCGCTGCTGTTCTTGACGGCGATGCTGTCGATCAGCGAGCCGCCGCAGGAGGCGGCGTTGGCGGGGCCGGCGGTGACCGTGAGCGGAACGATGCTGGCGCCCACCAGAGCCGCGGCGGCGATGCCGATCTTGGCGAACTTCACAGAGATCTCCTCCAGGAGTGATCGTGGCTGTCGACTCAGGACCGTAGGTTTCGATCACCAATTGGAGATGTCCGGAATGGGGCAAGATCCTTAACTCGCCGGAAACTGCGTGACCATCACGGGGAACGCGTGCGCGATTCCGCGCCATTCGCCCACTACGGTGAGCGAATGGACCTCGAGGTGATACGGGACGCGAGCGAGATCATCGCCGAGTTCGCGGGTCTCACGGATCTCGCCGGCCGGCCCGTCCGGTTCACGGTACGCCGTCACCGGCCGGACGGGTCATGGCTGATCGAACTCGCCCCGTACCTGCTGGGGCTCGCCCAGGCCGCCGATGTGCGTTCTTTCGCCGAGGGCATACTCGCCACCCTTGAGGAGGGCGCCGGCGAGCCGGACTTCCGCCTCTTCGCCGACGGCTACACCGACGCGTACGCGACGGTCGGTTACGACGGCGACGAGCTGTACTTCACGGCCGGGGCGGCCTTCGACTACACCCAGGACTTCGTCGGCCGTACCGCGAAGGGCGAGCCTCTCTACCGCAACCCCATCGGCGCGGCCCATCTGGAGCTGATCGATGTTTCGCCGGCGGATCCCGAGCACCTGACGGGATGCGCTCTCGCCCTGCTCGCCGCCCTCCGAGCGAAGTGAACATGCGGCGGCGACCACCGCCACCTGATCGAAGTTGGCAGGCGGGAAGAGGCAAGATCCGGCCTATCCGGCGGCAGCGATGGCATCGGCGAGGGGGCTCCCGGACGGTAGCCTTCCGGGCGCACGGATGTCCGCAAAGGAGGGCCTGCGTGCCGCTCAGCTGGCCGGGGACACGTTCCGGCGGGTGGTCGCGTCGCGCACGGCGGCCGGCGCGGGCGGCGCGGCCGGCACGGACCCGCGGCGCGCACGGTAGACGACGTACGGGCGCCACAGGTAGGCCAGCGGCGCCGACCAGACGTGGACGAGCCGGGTGAAGGGCCACAACGCCAGGAACAGGAAGCCGCCGATGGCGTGCAGCTGGTAGACCAGCGGCGCGCCGGCCATGAGGTCGCTACGCGGGGAGAACCAGAACACGCTGCGGAACCAGACGGCGATCGTCTCCCGGTAGTCGTATCCGTCGCCGAGCAGGTTGACGGCGACCGTGGCGGTCATACCGAGCACGACCATGGCCGCCAGGGCGACGTAGAGCACCTTGTCCATCGGGGTGGTCGTGCGCAGGACCCGCCCGTTGACGAAGCGGCGGGCGATGAGCAGGACCAGCCCGGCGACGAGCATGACGCCGGCCACCGTGCCGCCCCAGACCGCGGTCAGGTGGTAGAGGTGCTCGGGGATCCCGACCGCCGCGGTGACCGAGGCCGGCACCAGCAGCCCCATGGCGTGCCCGCCGATGACACCGAACGCGCCGAGGTGGAACAGCGGCGATCCCAGGCGCAGGATCCGGCTCTCCAGCAGCTGACTGGTGTGCGTGGTCCAGCCGAACTGGTCGCGGCGCCATCGCCACACGTGACCGCCGACGAACACCGCCAGGCACAGATACGGCAGGACGATCCAGATGACGGTGTTCACCGCGCGACCTCCGACGAGGGGCAGATGGGGTAGAGGGCGAGGGAGTCCAGGCCCAGGGAGTCCAGGCCGACGGACTCGACGGGCGGGCCGTCGAGGGCCAGTTCCGCGATGGCCTCCCGGTCGGCGTCGGTCAGCTCGGGCAGGACGGCGGTGACCGCGTCGAGAAGCAGGTGGTACGGCGTGCCGAGGTCGGCGAGGGCGGCACGCAGCAGTTCGACGCCGCGCCGGTGCTGGCGCAGCGGCGCCTCCCCCTCGCCGGGGCCGACCGTGGCGGCGAACTCGAGCACGACCGGCAGCAGGTCGGGCAGCTCACCGGCGGCCAGCCGCAGGCCGTGGGCGCGGTAGCGCTGTTTGAGGACGAGCAGCGCCATGCCCCGCCTGCGGGTGTCGCCGTGCAGGTAGTACGTCAGGTACAGGCCGGATCGACGGCGCAGGTCGAAGGTTTGCACGTAGTGCTGTTGCACGTCGATCGGATCGGCGGTGCCGGTCATCCAGGCGAGGAATTCTTCGACCTGCCCACGCAAGCGTGGGTGCTCGATCCGGGCGGCCGCGCCGCGCAGTTCGTCGCCGGCGCCGAGCAGTTCCGCGTCCGGGTACGTGAGCAACACCGACGTGAGCTGGAACAGCCGGGTCCGGTCGGCCGCGGTCACCGCGGCCGCGTCGGTCGACGGCGCGGTCATGACCGGCCCCGGGTCAGGTCGACGGGCAGGCCGGGGCCGCCTTCGAAGTCGAGCGAGCAGCCGCCTGGCGCGGCGGCCTGCGCCTCGAGGGCGGCGGCGTCCTTGCTGTAGGCGGTCGGGATGACGTACCGCTCGTCGTACTTGGCGATCGCGAGCAGCCGGTACATCGACTCGACCTGCTCGGCGGTCATCCCGATGCTGTCCAGCAGGTCCTGTGCGACCGTGCCGTCCAGGGTCCGGGCCCGCATGTACGAGCGCATCGCGGCCAGTTTCATCAGGACCCCGGCGGCGGCGTCGGCGTCGCCGGCGGTGAACAGCTCGGCGAGGTACTCCACCGGGATGCGCAGGTCCCGGATGGTGTGGAAGACGTCGTCGGCGTCGGTGTCGTCGCGGCCCGCCGCGCCGGCCGCGTCGAGCACCGGCGACAGCGGCGGGACGTACCAGACCATCGGCAGCGTCCGGTACTCCGGGTGCAGCGGCAGCGCGATCCGGTACTCGCTGATCAGCCGCCACACCGGGGACCGCTTCGCGGCCTCGACCCACTCCTCGGGCATGCCGGCGTCGCGGGCCGCCTGCCGCACCGCCGGGTCGTGCGGGTCGCAGAAGACGTCGCGCTGGGCGTCGAGCAGGTCGCGCTCGTCCCGCACGGACGCAGCGGCGAGGACGGCGTCCTCGTCGTAGAGGACGAGGCCGAGGTAGCGCAGCCGCCCCACACACGTCTCGGAGCAGATGGTGGGCTGGCCGGCCTCGATCCGCGGGAAGCACAGGGTGCACTTCTCGGCCTTGCCGGTGGCGTGGTTGACGTACACCTTCTTGTACGGGCAGGCCGACACGCACATCCGCCAGCCCCGGCACCGGTTCTGGTCGACCAGGACGATGCCGTCCTCCTCCCGCTTGTACATCGCCCCGGACGGGCACGCCGACACGCAGGCCGGGTTGAGGCAGTGCTCGCAGATCCGCGGGAGGTGGAACATGAAGGTCTTCTCGAACTCGAACCTGACCTTCGCCGCGGCCTCGGCGGGCATCCGGGTGATGTTCGGGTCGCGGTCGGCCCGCTCGTGCGCGCCGCCGAGGCCGTCCTCCCAGTTCGCTCCCCACTCCACGGCCATCGGCTCGCCCGTCAGCGCGGAGTGCGGCCGCTTGACCGGCGTGTCGTTCAGGCCGCCGGGCGCGCTCACCAGGATGTCCTTGTCGAACGTCGCCGGCTCGTAGTAGTCGTCGATCGACGGCAGGTCCGGGTTGGCGAAGATGCGGGTCAGCCGCTTCAGCCGGCCGCCGGAGCGCAGGGTCAGCCGGCCCCTGCCGTCGAGCTGCCACCCGCCGTGCCAGCGATCCTGGTCCTCGTAGTGCTTGGGGTACCCGATGCCGGGTTTGGTCTCGACGTTGTTGAACCACACGTACTCGGTGCCCTCGCGGTTGGTCCAGGTCTGCTTGCAGGTCACCGAGCAGGTGTGACAACCGATGCACTTGTCGAGGTTCATCACCATCGCGACCTGCGCGCGGATCCTCATCAGTACTCCACATCCTGGGAACGGCGGCGGATCACCGTGATCTCGTCGCGCTGGCTGCCGATCGGGCCGTAGTAGTTGAAGGCGTACGTGAGCTGCGCGTGCCCGCCGGCCAGGTGGGTGGGCTTGACCAGCAGCCGGGTCATCGAGTTGTGGTAGCCGCCGCGGCGGCCCTTCTTCTCGGCCTTGGGCACGTTCACCGTCCGCTCCGGCGAGTGGTACTGGAAGACCGTGCCCTCGGGCATCCGGTGGCTGACCACGGCGCGGGCGACGACGACGCCGTTGCGGTTGTGCGCCTCGATCCAGTCGTTGTCCTTGACGCCGATCTTCGCGGCGTCCTCGACGCTCATCCAGATCACCGGCCCGCCCCGGGACAGCGCGAGCATCAGCTCGTTGTCGTGGTACATCGAGTGGACCGACCACTTGGCGTGCGGGGTCAGGAACCGGACCGTCACGCCGCCGTCGACGCGCTCGCCGGGCTTGCCGAAGTGGCGCGCCATGTTCAGCGGCGGGCGGAAGGCGGGCAGCTGCTCGCCGAGCTCGGCGACCCAGTCGTGTTCGACGAAGAAGTGCTGCCGCCCGGTGAGGGTGTGCCACGGCTTCGACCGTTCGACGTTGAGGGTGAACGGCGAGTAGCGGCGGCCGCCCTTCTCCGATCCGGACCACTCGGGGCTGGTGAACACCGGCTGCGGCGCGGCCTGGGTGTCCGGGTAGGAGATGTGGTCGGTCTCGTGCCCTTCGATCAGGTCGGCGAACCGCTGCCCGGTGCGCAGTTCCAGGGCGGCGAAGCCGGCGGCGGCCACCCGCCCGTTGGTGGTGCCGGACAGCACCAGGATCGCCTCGCACATCCGGTCGGCGGTCGAAAGCGACGGGCGTCCGGCGAACGGGCCCTCGGTGACGACGCCGTTCTGACGGGCGAGGTACTCGATCTCCGGGGTGACGTCGACGGTGATCGCCTTGGTGGTGGTGCCGAGGGTGTCGAGCAGTGGGCCCACCGCGCGCATCTTGGCGCCGATCAGCGTGTAGTCGCGTTCGATCTCGACGAGCTTCGGCATCGTCGAGCCGGGTACGGGCTCGCACTCCCCTGCTTTCCAGTCCCGTGCCCGGCCGCCGGGCATGGCGAGCTCGTCGGGTGTGTCGTGCTGCAGCGGCACCGCGAGGACGTCGCGGCGTACGCCGAGGTGGGTGGCCGCGAGCGCGCCGAACCGGTCGGCGAGGTCGAGGAAGGTGTCGTAGTCGGTGTGCGCGTCCGCGGGCGGCTCGACGGCGGGGCTGAACGCGTGCACGAACGGGTGCATGTCCGTGGTCGAGATGTCGTGCTTCTCGTACCAGGTCGCGGTGGGCAGGACGATGTCGGCGTGCAGCCCGGTGTTGGTCATCCGGAAGTCGATGGCGGTGAGCAGGTCCAGCTTCCCGGTCGGCGCCTCGTCGCGCCAGGCCACGTCGCGGGGCCGCTCGCCGGGGTCGCACTCCTGCGCGTCGGCGAGGGAGTCCACGCCGAGCAGGTGCCGCATGAAGTACTCGTTGCCCTTGCCGGAGGAGCCCAGCAGGTTGGCCCGCCACAGGGTGAGGCAGCGGGGGAAGTTCGCGGGGTCGTCGGGGTCCTCGGCGACCGCCTTGAGCCGTCCGGCCTTCAGTTCGGCCACGATGTGCTGCTGGACGGTGCGGCCCGCCTCGGCCGCCTCGTCCGTGAGGTCGAGGGGGTTGCGGTTGAACGCCGGGTGGCCGGGGCTCCAGCCCATCCGCTGGGCGGCGGCGACCGTGTCCGCGAACGTCATGCCGGTGAACCGGCCGGTGCCCAGCGGCGAGGACAGCTCGTCGGCGGTCACCCGCTCGTAGCGCCACTGGTCGGTGTGCAGGTACCAGTACGGCGTGGAGGCCTGGTGGCGCATCGGGCGCTGCCAGTCGAAGGCGAAGGACATGTGCTGCTGGCCGGTCAGCGGCCTGGCCTTCTCCTGGCCGACGTAGTGCGCCCAGCCGCCGCCGTTGACGCCCTGGCAGCCGGTCAGGGTGACGAGCGCGATGAAGGCCCGGTATGTCATGTCGGAGTGGAACCACTGGTTCGCTCCGGCACCAAGAACGATCATGGAGCGGCCCCGGCTGCGTTCGGCGTTGCGCGCGAACTCGCGGGCGATCCGGGCGGCGAGCGCGGCGGGGACCCCGGTGACGCGCTCCTGCCAGGCGGGGGTGTTGGGTTCGTCCGCGTCGTCGTACCCGGCCGGCCAGCTGCCCGGCAGGTCGCCGCGGCGCACGCCGTACTGCGCCATCAGCAGGTCGAACACGGTCGTGACGAGGTGGCCGCCCACCCGCGTGACCGGTACGCCGCGGCGCATCGTGGCCCCGCCTTCGGTCTCGCCGACGTCGAACCGGGCGAGCTCGACCTCGACGGCGTCCTCGGTGAGTCCGAGCAGGCCGAGCGCGGGTACGGCCTCGCCGAGGTCGAGGTTCCACCGGCCGGCGTCCCGCTCGCCATAGCGGAAGCCGAGGGACCCGTTCGGCACGACCGGCTCGCCCGTGCGCTCGTCGACGAGCACCGTCTTGTGTGCCGCGGCCGGGTCCTCGTCGTCGCCGAGGTCCTGGGAGGTCAGGAAGCGGTCGGGCGTCCAGGCGCCGTCGTCGCGGCACCGGAGGGTGACGAGGAACGGCAGGTCGGTGTACCGGCGGACATAGTCGGTGAAGTACGGCACCTCGCGGTCGCGGAAGAACTCGGTGAGGATGACGTGGCCCATGGCCATCGCCAGCGCGCCGTCGGTGCCCGGGTGCGGCGCGAGCCAGTCGTCGGCGAACTTGACGTTGTCGGCGTAGTCGGGGCTCACCGCGACGACCTTGGTGCCCCGGTAGCGGGCCTCCGCCAGGAAGTGCGCGTCCGGAGTCCGGGTCACGGGGATGTTGGAGCCCCACATCATCAGGTAGGTGGAGTTCCACCAGTCCCCCGCCTCGGGCACGTCCGTCTGGTCGCCCCAGATCTGCGGAGACGCGACCGGCAGGTCGGCGTACCAGTCGTAGAAGCTCAGCAGCGTGCCGCCCAGCAGCGCGTGGTACCGGGTGCCGGCCGCGAACGACGCCATCGACATCGCCGGGATCGGGGAGAACCCCACGACGCGGTCCGGGCCGTACGTCTTCGTCGTGTAGACGTGGGCGGCGGCCATCATGGTGATCGCCTCGTCCCAGGAGACGCGCACGAAGCCGCCGCGGCCCCGCTGGCTCTTGTACGCGCGCGCCTTCAGCGGGTTCTCCACGATGTCGGCCCAGGCGAGCACCGGGTCGCCGAGACGCTCCAGCGCCTCCCGGAACAACCCGGCCAGCGCCCCGCGCACGTACGGGTGCCGCACGCGGGACGGCGAGTACTCGTACCAGGAGAACGACGCGCCGCGCGGGCAGCCGCGTGGCTCGTAGTCCGGCGCGTCCGCACCCGTCGTCGGATAGTCCGTGGCCTGGTGCTCCCATGTGATGAGGTCGTCTTTGACGAACACGTTCCACGAGCACGAGCCGGTGCAGTTGACGCCGTGCGTCGACCGGACCACCCGGTCGTAGCGCCAACGGTCCCGGTAGAACGCGTCCCAGGCGTTCCGGTCGACCTGGTGCAGGGTGCGCCCACCGTCGCCGACCGTCTCCTTCGTCAGGAACCGGCGCGCGGCCAGCAGCGGCGCCGTGCCGGGCACCGAGTCCGTCGCGGGACTACTGACGGCATCCTTGGGTGGGCGTGATGACACGGCGGTGCACTCCTTCGATGACGAACGGTTTGGGTGGGCCGCAAGCCGACGCGGCGCACGGGCGCGCCGCGTATCCCAGGCTCCGCGCTGCCGGGTGCCGCGGTCAGGTGCCGGCGGTCCCGGTCCGGGGGGACCTAAGTCCCGGAATGATCGACGGGTTCCGGGACGGGCGCGGAAGCGGGCAACAGCGTGCCGACCCGGGCCCGGACCCGGTCGATGGCCTCCCACTCGTCGGTGCTCAGACCGGCCAACGCCGCCGGGAACACCCCGTCCTGCTCTTTGAGGATGTGGGCGCGCAGGAGGTTCAGAATGTCGAGCAGCCTGAGTGGCCAGCCGGGGTCGGCGGGCGTGCCGTCCGCGGCCTCGCCCAGGACCGCCTCGATGCGCCGGTGCTCCCCCTCCAGCCCGGCGACCTGCTCGGGGAACTCCCCGGCCAGTGCGGGGAACAGGCCGTGCTCCTCGACCTCGGTGTGCGGGACGAGCACCGCGGCGATCCGTCCGGCGATCGCGGCCATCGTGTCCACGTCGCCGGCGGCGTGCGCCGTGCGCGCGTCCCCGATCAGGTCCACCACCAGATCGTGCTCGCGCGTCAGCATGCCGATCGCGGTCACGGCCTGGCAGCCGCAGTACTCACACATGCGCTTTCCCTTCGATCAGGCCCGGCCCGACGGCGCGGCGGGCCGTCCGGGCGACGGCGGTGACGTCCAGCAGCAGGGCGGCCACCGCGACCAGGGCCAGCAGCGCCAGCCCCAGGGCGTAGGTGCCGTACCGGCCGTAGATGAAGCCCATCAGCAGGGGCGGCACGAAGCCGCCCAGGCCGCCCGCGGCACCGACGATCCCGGTCACCGTGCCGACCTTGTTGGCCGGGGCGAGCAGCGCGACCAGGGCGAACGTCGCACCGCTGCCGGCGCCGAGCGCGGCGGCCATGGACAGGAACGCGACGGTGCCGAGGGGGGCCAGCGCGGGTGTGAACGCCTGGACCACGGCGCCGGCCGCGACGACGAGCAGCGTCCCGGCGAGCACCTTGGCCGGTGCCATCCGGTCGGACAGCCACCCGCCGATCGGGCGCATCAGCACCGCCAGCAGCACGAACCCGGCCATACGGTTGGCGGCGTCGGCCTGGGCCAGCGCGTACGCGGTCTTGAGGTAGGCGGGCAGGTAGACCGAGAACGCCACATATCCCCCGAAGGCCACCGCGTACAGCGCCGAGGCCTGCCAGGTCACCCGCAGCCGGAGCGTGGCCGCCAGCCGGTGCCCCAGCGACTCGGCCGGCACCATCCGGCCCGGCGCGTCCCGCAGCAGCAGGGCCGCCACCACCGCGTACGCGGCGAGCACGGCGGCGGTGACCACGAACGGGGTCGCGGTGCCGCCCGCGTTGACCAGATTGACCGTGGTCAACGCGCTGATCGCGGTGCCGCCCATGCCCGCGCCGAACACGCCGACGGCGAGGCCGCGCCGCGTGGGCGGGAACCAGGCGTTGACGAACGGCACGCCGATCGCGAAGGCCGTGCCGCCGATGCCGAGGAAGAAGCCTCCGGCCAGCAGCCCGGCCAGGGACGTCTGCCCGGCCAGCCCCAGGTAGAGCACCGGCACGACGGTGGCCAGCGACACCAGCGGGAACATGATCCGGCCGCCGTACCGGTCGGTCAGCGCACCGACCGGGATGCGGCCCAGTGACCCGACCACCACCGGCACCGCCACCACCAGCGCCTGCTGGAAGGGGCTCAGGTGCAGGGCCTCCTTGAACTTCGGCGCCAGCGGGCTGAGCAGCGCCCAGGCCCAGAAGTTGATCGCGAAGCCGACTGTGGCCAAGGTCAGCATCAGCGCCGGACGCCCGCCGGCCGGTCGGGCGTCCGGCCGGTCGGCCGGTGTGTCCCCCGCACTCATGGTTGCCTCCACTGTGTATCGCTCTCGGTGCGGCGATCAAAGGCGTCGCCGCCGGGCGTTCACAGCGTTTCCGGGTGGTAGATCAACGGGAAAGGGACTTTTGACCTCTCTGTACGGGCCCCGCGTCACCCGTCGCCGCCGACGTTCGGCCGGGTACGGCGACAGCCGCGCGGGGCCCGGCAGTGCGACTCCCCTGACCAGGGGAGATGTCGGGCGGCGAGAGTAGACTCGAAGCAGTTTTGCGACAGAGCGAGCGGCAGGGGTTTCGCCGGGTCGCACAGCCTTCCGCGACAGGTGATGAGGGGCCGGTCAAGGCCGGGCGCGGGGGCATCGTGGTGGACAGCCGGATTGGGGGATCTCGCTGTGACACGCAACTGGCCGCCTCGGGTGCGCGTCCTCCCGACCGGTTCTGACGGCCGCGGTCTCACCGGAGCGCCGCCCCGTGCGAGGTGTCGGGGGCGCTGAGCGGTCATGGCTCGGTTGCTGCGGGAACGGGCCCGCCCGGCACGGGTGCGGGAACACCGGTACGCGCCGTGGTTCGCGGTGGCGGCGGTGTGCATCGGAGCGTTCATGGGCCAGTTGGACGCGAGCATCGTCACGCTGATCTTCCCGGCGCTCCAGCACGGATTCCACGAGCCGCTGGCCGCGGTGCAGTGGGTGGCGCTGGCGTACCTGCTCACCGTGGTGGCGCTGCTGGCCGGCGCGGGACGCCTGGCCGACATCGTGGGACGCAAGCTGGTCTACCTGCACGGGTTCGTCGTCTTCACCGCGGCGTCGGCGGCGTGCGGGTTCGCGCCGTCGCTTCCTGTCCTGGTGGCGTGCCGGGTGGTGCAGGCGGCGGGGGCGGCGATGTTGCAGGCCAACAGCGTGGCCCTGGTGGTGACGAGCGTCCCCCGGCGGCGGGCGCGGGCGGCCCTGGGGGCGCAGGCCGCCGCGCAGTCGCTGGGCCTGGCCGTCGGCCCGCTGGTCGGCGGGGTGATCGTCGGCCTGGTCGGCTGGCAGTGGGTGTTCTGGATCAACGTGCCGGTCGGGCTGGTGGCCGTCGTCGCCGGTCGCTACCTGCTGCCCCGAACCCGCGAGCGGGCTCATGGCAAGGCCTTCGATCTGGTTGGTCTGCTGCTGCTCGCCTGCGCCGCCTCGGGCCTGCTGCTCGCCGTCTCGGCGGCGTCCGGCCTGGGGTGGCCGCCGTGGGCGGTCGCGGCCCTGCTGGCCGCCGCCGCGGCGTCTGCTCTCGCGTTGCGGGGCAGGGAACGGCGGGCGGCCGCCCCGCTCCTCGACCCGGCAACGGTGGGCGACGCCACGGTGGCGCGGGGGCTGGCCGGAGCGCTGTGCGGGTACCTCGTCCTGTTCGGGCCGCTGGTGCTGATCCCTCAGGTGCTGCTCGCGGCGGGGCTGAGCGAGCCACACGCCGGTCTGGTGCTCAGCGCGCTACCGGCCGGCTTCGCGCTGACCGCCCTCGCGGGCGATCACCTGTTGCCGCGCCGATGGGGCAACCGGCCGCGCTGCCTGGCCGGCGCCCTGACGGCGGCCGCGGCGGTCGGACTCGCGGCGCTCGCGCCCGCCGCACCCGGCCCGCTCGTCGCCTTCCTGGCCCTGCTGGGCGCGGGTCTCGGCGTGTTCGTCCCGGCCAACAACGCCGCCGTCATGGCCGCCGTCCCGGCGCGGATGTCGGCGACCGCCGGAGGGCTGATCAACATGGCGCGCGGCGTCGGCACCGCGCTCGGCATCGCCGCCGTCACCCTCGCCCTGTACGCCACGGGAGGGCCCGGCGTGGCCGGGGCCCGGATGGCGCTGGCGGGGCTGGGAGGCGCGGCGCTCGTCGCCGTACTGACCGCGGCTCCGCCGTCCCGGCCGGGCTCCGTCCATCACGGGGACGATGGCCCGCGATGACCGCACCCGGCATTCACCATCCGGCACCGGGCTACCGAACCTCGCGGAGGGCGCCGAGCGGGTGGGCCGGCTCGTCCTCACCGCCTGCGAGGCCTTCGACAACTACCCGCCGGGCCTCCCCGGGCGCGCGATCGCGCTCGCCGCCAAGCTCCCCGGCGGACTCCTGGCCACCATGCAGTTACTTCGGGCGGAACCCATGCGCCGGATGCCCGGAGGCTGGGGGTGGATGAGCAAGCGCCCGGTGCCCCGTGACGTCATGGACTCCTGGTTCCGCCCCGCCCGCACGCAGCGGGCGATCCGTCGTGACCTCGCCAAGTACACCGGGTCGATACCGCCGCGGCGGGAGCTGCTCGAAACGGCCGACCGAATGCGCTCCTTCGACCGGCCCGTCCTCGTCGCGTGGGCGATCGAGGACCGTCTGATGCCCCGCGAACACGGCCGGCGGCTGGCCGAGCTCTTCCCCGACGCCAGGCTCGTCGAGATCGAGGACAGCTACACCCTGATCCCGGAAGACCAGCCGGATGCTCTCACCCGCGCCATCCGCGAGTTCGTCCGCGACACCGAGATCCCCTCGGCGAGCTCCGCATGATCTCGCACTGCGCCCCGCCGCCGACGCGGCGGTGCGACTTTCACCGCAATTGTGTATGCATGTAATCGCCCGAATTGCCACAATATCGACATGCGCCTCCCTCAGTGGTTCGCCGAGCGAGCCGAGCCGATCTCGGACGACGGCGAGATCCGCGTCTCCACGCTGGAACTCTTCTTCGATCTCGTCTTCGTCTTCACCGTCACCCAGCTCACCACGCTGCTCACGGACGGCTTCAGCACGGACCGCTTCGTCGGCGAGGGAGCCCTCCAGGCGCTGCTGGTGTTCGGCGTGATCTGGTGGATGTACTCCGGCTACGCGTGGCTGACGAACACGATCCCGCCGGTCCGTGCGGCGCGGCGGGTGCTGCTCCTGCTCGGCATGACGGGTTTCCTCATCGTCGCGCTGGCGATCCCCAGCGCGTTCGGGAGCGGCGGTCCGGCGTTCGCGCTCGGCTACCTGCTGCTCATCACCGTGCACGCCGCCCTCTACCTCCAGGCGACGACCGCGTTCTGGCGGGTGGTCCCCTTCAACGTGGCCGCCACCACGCTGATTTTCCTGACCTGGTTCGTCCCGTATCCCTGGTCGTACCTGCTGTGGGCGGGGGCGCTCGTGCTCCTGTGGGGCAGTCCGTACTTCATCGGACAGAAGGGATTCCCGCTGCGCGCCGCGCACATCGTGGAACGGCACGGTCTGCTGATCATCGTGGTGCTCGGCGAGTCGGTCATCGCCATCGGCATCGGCGCGCACGGCCACGCCGGGCCCGGGTTCCTGGTGGCGGCGGCCCTCGGGCTCGCCGTGGCCGCCTGCCTGTGGTGGGTGTACTTCGGCTGGGACGACGAGACGGCCGCCGAACACGCGCTGGCCCGCCGGGAGCCGGTCGGCCGCACTCGACTCATCCTGGGCGCCTACTTCTACGCCCACATGCCGATGCTGCTCGGCGTGGTCGCGGCCGCGGCGGGCGTCAAGAAGGCCGTGGAGCACCCCTTCGAACCGATGAAACTCGGACCGTCGGTCGCCCTCGCGGTCGGGGTCGCGCTGTTCCTCGCCGGGCACCGCTGGTATCGGCGCGTACTGGGTCTGCGCCGCGCCCCGGCCCCGCTGATCGGGACGGCCGCGGCGCTCCTGAGCGGCGTGGTGGGACTGTGGTCGGCAGTGGCACAGCTCGCCGCGGTACTCGTGTTGCTGGCCGCCCTGGTGGTGGCGGAGCACCGTGGCCGCATGGTCCCCGCCACCCCGGACAACGCGCTCGCCCCGGTCGGGACGGACCTGGATCCTGCACCCGAAAAGGTCCCCGTCGCCGGCGCGGGCTCGGATGGCGAGAACTCCGCCGGGCGGCCCTCCGGCCACTGAGCGGACATCGGTCCACCAGGTGGTGGGGAAGGTCTGGGCACGAGATGCGACCCAGCGCTGCTCACCTGGGGAAGCCAGGCCCGCCGCGCACGCGCCGCACAAGGTCGTCGGCGGCCTCCGGCCACTGGGCGTAGTCGAAGGCGAAGCCCGCTTCGAGCAGGCGACCGGGGACGACTCGACGGCTTTTCAACAGGAGTTCGGTGTCCGAGCGCAGCGCGAGCGCGCCGAGCTCGGCCATCCACGTCGTCGCGGGCAGGCCCACCGGAACACCCCATGCGGTGCGCAGTGCGCGCATCAACATGCGCTGCGGCAAAGGAACGGGAGCGGCGAGGTTCACCGGCCCGGCGAGATCGTCCCGGTCGGCCAGGAACTCGACGGCGCGGACAAAATCGCGGTCGTGGATCCAGGAGACGTACTGCGCGCCGCCCCCGACCGGGCCGCCGAGGCCGAGCCGCGCCATCCGTAGCAAGACGTCGAAGGCCCCGCCGCGATCGGGACTCATCACCACGGCAGCGCGCATGGCGACCTTGCGCGTGTTCGGGGTTTGGGCCCGCTCCTGTTCCCGCTCCCACGCTTTCGCGATCTCAACGCTGTAGGCCCAGTAGTTCGGGACGCCGGATTCAGTGCCGCCGAGCACGCCGGTCGCCTCGTCGTTGGGCGCGTCGAAGCGGTGGGAGTAGACAGTGGCGGTGCTCATCTGCAACCAGACCCGGGGAGGCCGCGCGGCGGCTGCGATGGCCTCACCCACAACCCGGGTGGAGTGCACGCGCGAATCCATCATGGCCCGCAGATTGGCTGCGGTGTAGCGACAGTTGACGCTGCGTCCGGCCAGGTTGACCACGATGTCGCTGCCGTCGATCTTCTCCGCCCATGGGCCCAGGGTCTCGCCGTCCCAGCGGACTTCGCGGTCGCGCATCGGACGTCTGGTCAGGACCACGACTTCATGGCCTGCGTCGGTCAGCGCGCGATTCAGGATCGCGCCTACCTGTCCGGTTCCCCCGGGTATCACTATCTTCATCAGGCTTCCCCCAGGTGTGTGGCGACGAGCCTAGCGCAGCGAGTTGAACGTGTTCAAAGGTGAGTCGATGCCCATGTCCAAGGGGAAGCTCAGCACGGTTCCGGCTGCGAAACCGGAAGGACCACGGGGTCGTGCCGGACAAATCGCGACCTAGGCACGATCGTGTGACCGGCGGGCTCGCTGCACCGCCAAGATGATCGTCGTGCTCGCGGCCACCGCCGCCAGCAGGACGCCCGCGGCGGTAAGCGTCAGGCTGTCGGGCTGGGTCAGGGCCTGGCCACGCTGGGCCTGCCACAGCAACAGGCCGGTGAGTCCGGCGTAGCCGAGCGCGGCGACGATCACAAGGGCGGCGCGGGTCGCCTCGGCGTGCAGTGTGGGGAGACGGCGAGCGAGCAGGCGGAGCCCGATCGCGATCAGCGGGAGCGCCTGCAGCGCGTGCAGGCCGACGAAGTGCGCGACGCGGAGGTCACCCGTCCCGGTCGCCCATCCGGTCAGCGGCATGGTGGCGCCGCCGTCGAGGCCGCCGACGGAGTGCGCGCCGATCGTGGCGAGCTTCAGCCCGTTATTGAGCGCTTCCGCCTGGTCGGGGGTCGGGCTGGTCATCAGGTAGCCGACGGACATACCGGCGAGCGACAGGGCGATACCCAGCGGGACCGCCCACGCCATGGCCTTGTCGAGCCGGCGCTGGAAGAGGAGGAGAGCACCGATGGCGAAGGTCATCAGCCAGCCGAGGTAGGCCGCGCCGCCCATGGCCGCGAAGAGGGTCGCGTCCAGTGGCGTGGAGAAGTTGAAGTGGCTGCGCACACCGCGCACGGCCTGGAAGGTGATGACGGCGATCTCGGGGGTGAGGAAGCCCAGGACGGCCACCGTGGCGAGCCACCAGAGCGTTCGCCGCCATCGCTGGAGCCTGCCCAGCATCCACGCCAGTGTGGCCGCGTACAGCCCGAAGGAAACGGCGAACTTGAACGGCTTGAACCAGACCGGTTCGCCGAGCAGGGTGCGCCCGTCGACCATCATTCCGATGCCGCTGACTACGGCGAGGACGGCCATGCCTGCCGCGCAGAGCAGCAGTGGGCGGTGCAGGCGGTCGTGCCGGGTTTCCTGGTCGACGGGAGGGCGCGTGAGGAGGTTCGTCATGGTTAACAGCCTGCTGGCCTGGGCTGACGCGAACCAGAGACGTGATCATCCCTGAACTATGACCTCGTCATAATCCAGACTTTTCGCCCCCACACGCCGGGTTCGAGGCGACCTCAGGCCGGTGCCCGTTCGATGAAGGGACATGAGACACCTTTCACGGGTGCGAATCGTCTCTTTGACCGTAGCCTTGAACCTTCTGTTGAGAGCAGCGGCCGATCCGCCCCGCGTTCGCCGGATAAACCCTCAAACTAGAGAACATGACACGACGAGCCCTGCGGCCGGCCGACCTCGCCGGCGAACACGGCCTGTCCACCCAGGCGGTCCGCAACTACGAGGACGCGGGGATCCTGCCTCCCGCTGAACGCAGCCCCGCCGGCTACCGCCAGTACTCCGCCGTCCACGCGCAGGCCCTGCGCGCCTTCCTCGCCCTACGCCCGGGATACGGGCACCAGACAGCCGCGGCGATCATGCACGCCGCACACCGTCGCGACGACGAGAACCTGTTCCGCCTCATCGACCGGGCACACGCCGACCTGCTGCGCGAGCGCGACACCCTCGACGAGGTCGCCGCCGCGCTCGACGCCCTGGCCACGGCGCCCGCCCCGGACGACGGACGGCCTGAGGGCGTCACCATCGGCGCGCTGGCCCACCAGCTCGGGATGCACCCCGCGTCGCTGCGAAAGTGGGAGAAAGCGGGCATCCTCCGCCCGTACCGCGACCGCGTCACCGGGCACCGCGTCTACCCACCCGGCGCGGTGCGTGACGCGAAGATGGCCCGCCACCTCCGGCGCGGTGGCTACCTGCTTCCTCAGATCAAGCTCTTCGTGGATCAGCTACGCGTCGCGGGAGGCACGGCGGACCTGGAGCACATGCTCCACGAATGGCGGGCCCGGCTACGGCACCGCAGCCGGGCGATGCTCGCCTCCGGGCGGCAGCTCGACGAGTACCTCGCCCTTCTCGCTCCCGCACAGCCGGCATGACCGCGCCCCTCGCCCCGGCGGCCGGGAGGACCGCCGGGGCGCAGGGCGTCGGCCAGGATCTCAGCCGGTGTATGGAGGGGCGACGCCCCAACCCCAGTGCGGTACCGGAGCGTCCTGCGGGGGCGTCGCGCCGGGCTGGGAGTTGCCGAGCGCCAGGCGCGTCCCCCACTCGATGTATCCGGCGAACGCGGCGCGGAACTCGGGGTCGCCCGGGAGGCCCACCTCGTCGGCGGCGTCCATCAGCAGGCTCACCCAGCGGCGCCGCATCGGCTCGGTGATGGCCTTGCCGAGGTGCATGGACAGCATGTGGCGGTATCCGCCTCGCTCGTCGGTGTAGCGGGAGGGGCCGCCGAAGACCTCGGCCAGCCACATCGCCACATAGCGGGGGTGGCCGGGGTCCATGTTCTTGAACAGCGGCCCGATCAGTTCGTCGTCCAGGACGAGTTCGTAGAACCGCGTGGTGAGCCGCTCGAACGCCTCGGAGCCGCCCGCCCAGTCATACATCGTCGGGATGGAGCCGCCGGCGCCGCGCACCGCCGTGCGCTCGTAGTGGCGCATCTCCGCGATGTCGTTCACGTACGGCCGGATCTCGGCGAAGAACGCCCGGAAATGGTCGCTCGACCGGAATCCCTCCAGGTGGTCCCGGGCCGACGTCCAGGTGATGCGCAGGATGTAGGAGGCGGGCTCGTCCACGCATCGGGAGAGCTCGTAGTCCACGCATTGCGGGGCGGCGGCGAGTGAGCGGGCGGCCCGCGCGTAGGCCGCCTCGAACTCCTCGGCCCGCCCCTCGGCTATCGCGTACCGGATGTATTCCACGATCATGCTCAAGAATCTACAGCGCTCTGGGTAATCTTGTAATCAGTCACGCAGACATCGACGTCGTCGAGGATGCCGAGGGCATTGCCCGGCGGCCGAGCCCTCCCCCGCGCATGATCGCGCATGCGCCCTGCCGACGCCCGCGGGAAGGCCCGCCCACGCCCCAAGGCCTCGCAACACGGCGTACGGCGGATCCGGGAACAGCCCCCTCCGAAGATCACCAATGCACTACGTTGTCCCCGTATATGCGGATAAAGACGGGGGTCATCATGCACAGGGGCATACGGCATGCCAAGCGAGCAACGGCGCTGACCATGGGGATCGGGGTTGCCCTGCCTGCGTTGATTCTCGGCACGCCCGATCCGGCCGCCTCGGCTGAGATCACATTGCGTACGCTGGCGGCCGCGCGAGGCCTGCGGATCGGCTCGGCCGTCAGCGACTCGGCGCTGGAGAAAGACTCGGGCTACCAGGACAAGCTCAAGTACGAGTTCAACAGTGTGACGCCCGAGAACGCCATGAAGTGGGCCAACCTGGAGACCACGCGGGGGAAGCCAACCTGGGAGAAGGCCGACGCGATCGTCGACTTCGCCGTGCAGAACGGCCAGACGGTGCGCGGTCACACACTGGTGTGGCACAGGTCGCTCCCAACCTGGATCACCGATGGGACGCTGTCCACCGCAGAGCTCCGTGACGCCCTGAAACAGCACATCCAGGCAACGATGAAGCGGTATGCCGGTCGTGTCGGCGTATGGGACGTGGTCAACGAAGCGTTCAATGAGGACGGCACGCTCCGGCCGAGCATTTGGCTGGAGCGGTTGGGCAGCGGTTACATCGCCGACGCGTTCCGCTGGGCACGTGAGGCCGACCCCTCAGCCAAGCTCTACATCAACGACTTCGACGCCGAGTGGGCCACCCCCAAGCGTGACGCCCTGTACAAACTCGTCCGTGACCTGCGGGCCCAAGGCGTGCCCATCGACGGGGTCGGCTTCCAGACGCACACACTCATCAAGGACCCCATCCCCGCCGCATTGCCCCTCACCCAGTTGCAGGACACCCTGAAGCTCTTCGCGGGCCTCGGGGTCGACGTGGCCGTCACCGAGTTGGACGTGCGCGTGAAGCTGCCGGCCGACGCCGACAAGCTCGCCGCCCAGGCCGAGACCTACCGGCGGGCCGCCGCGGCCTGTTTCGGGGTCTCCCGATGTGTGTCGCTCACCGTGTGGGGCCTCACCGACAAGTACTCATGGGTGGACAGCGGGGTCCCGGGCTGGGGAGCGGCCGATCTCCTCGACCGGAATCTCCAGAAGAAGCCCGCCTACACCCAGGTTCAGGCCGTCCTCGCCGATCGGGACTTCGCGGGCGCGGTCACGGCGCTACATTCGGGCCAGTGCCTCACCATGCCGGCCGACGGCAGGCAGCTCATCCAGTCCCCCTGCTCCAACGGTCAGGACCAGAAGTTCACCTTCCAGCGCGTAGCGACCAAGGTTTACACCATCACGAGCGGCGGCAAGTGCCTCACCGTCGACGGCGCGAGCACCGCGGCCGGTGCGGCCGTCGTGGGGCGCGCCTGTGTCGCCGGAAAGCCCGAGCAACAGTTCGAGCTGCGTCCGATCGGAGAGGTCGGAGCCCAGGACTACCGGCTTCTCCCCACGCACAGCTACAAGTGCGTGGCCGTGAAGGGGGGAAGCACGGCGAACTCGGCCCCGGTCGAGCAGGCACAGTGCCTGTCCTCCACGACGCCGACCACCCAGCTGACCACCCAGATATGGCGTCTGGCGGGCGTGCCTCGTCAGCCCTGAACCCGGGCGGGCAGGTACGCCCGCGGCTGCGCCACATCATCGTGACGGCCACCGTTTCTCCCGTCCGTCCACGGGAGCATGAGGGGCGGAGCATGGCCGAAAGGAGAAGATTCGGGCGAAATGCCCTGCTCAGATAGCCCGAGTAAGGCCCACCCTGGTCTACGGGTCTCATAGGAGATCTTGTAAAGGTGTTTACGCTGCAGCGCCGGGTCGAGCCGGGTCGGCGGGTATGCATCCGGGCCATGAGAGATCGGAACACGCTGCAAGGACGTCGGCCGTGACGTCCCCTGACAGGGCCACGGGGCGGAAGCAGGTCACGTTGACGAGCGTCGTGAAATCCTCGCGAGGCTTGCTCCGCAAGGCCGCCGCCCTTGGAAACCTGACAGTGGTCGGATCAGTTGCCGCGCTGTGCGGAGTAGCGGCCTGCGGGTCCGGACAGGATGTCACGCCCGCTGGGGCGGTCCAGAGCAGCCAGGAGAGCAGGATGCCGCCCTGGAAGCTTCCAGCTGATCCGGTCAAAGGCGCCCGAGAGGCAGGTTTGTCCGTTCAGCCCATGGAGGGCGCGGTCAAGCACTTCCACTCACACATGGACATCATCGTGAACGGGAAGCCGATTCCCGTGGCGGCCGATCTCGGCATCTCGACAGCTGAGCAAGTTATGTCGGAATTGCACACCCATGATGCGAGCGGTGTGATCCACATTGAGGCGTTCACCACGGATAAGCGCTACACCCTTGGCCAGCTGTTCAAGGAGTGGGAGGTGCGCCTTGACAGCACTCATCTCGGTGGGCTGACGGCTGGCGGGAAGAACGTCCTGCGAGCGTACGTGAACGGCGACCAGGTGCACGGCGACCCGAGAACGATCGAACTCCTGCCCAGGCAGGAGATCGCCCTGGTGTACGGTCCGGCAGGTGAACGGGTCGACGTACCGTCCACATACACGTTCCCTGCCGATCTCGGGGAAGTCCTTCCTGCCGGCTGAAGCACTCGATCAAGGAATGCTCGGCTCCCTCGGCCCCGCCACCATGATCTCGTTTGGAGAGCCCGGGATCCCGGCTGCCCACGGCCAGCTGCCAGCAGCGCGGACGTTCCGAGGGAGCGCGATGACGGCGTACAACGCCAGCACAACGGCGACTCATTGTCGGCGTCCGA
This sequence comes from Microtetraspora malaysiensis, assembly GCF_001528665.1. GTDB lineage: Bacteria > Actinomycetota > Actinomycetes > Streptosporangiales > Streptosporangiaceae > Microtetraspora_A > Microtetraspora_A malaysiensis. Next base: position 27,842 of record NZ_BBYJ01000022.1, on the reverse strand, counting down.
CAACCGGAAAGAGATCAGACAACCATGTTCACCAACCGTTCCTTCACCCGAGGGCTTGCCCTTGCCACCACCGCGACCGCTGGTGCCCTCTTGCTCACTGCCTGCGGCGGCGAATCCACGACCGGGCACAAGAACATGACCGGCATGGCGGCGACGTCGACCGCTCCGGCGGCCAGTGCGAGCTCCCAGGCGGGTGCGGACTTCAACGACGCCGACGCCATGTTCGCGCAGATGATGATCCCCCACCACAAGCAGGCTGTTGAGATGGCCGACCTGGCCGCGACTCGCGCAACCGACCAGGAGGTCAAGGACCTCGCCGCCAAGATCAAGGCAGCCCAGGATCCGGAGATCGCCACCATGAGCGGCTGGTTGACCGCCTGGGGCAAGCCTGTCACCTCCTCGGACGGCATGGCAGGCCACGGCATGCCGGGCATGATGGGCGAGAACGACATGGCCAAGCTCAAAGCGGCCAAGGGCGTGGACTTCGACAAGAAGTTCTCGGAAATGATGATCGCCCACCACAACGGAGCGATCGAGATGGCCCGCACGGAGCAGGCCCAGGGAGTCAATCCTGAGGCCAAGAGACTGGCTGCCACCATCAAGGCCGCTCAGCAGGCCGAGGTCGCGCAAATGCAGAAGATCCTTGACCGGCTCTGATCGGTGAGAACGCGTCCCGGGAGCGCCGTGCTCCTGGGCCAGGCGGGTCACCGCGAAGTTGAGGCCGGACACCGCCGAGTCGCAGTGCGACCTCAGCCACGTGCGGCCGGCATGGAGTACGAAGAAAAGCGCTGTCCTAGTTGTTCTGCTCCGGGAAGGCGTTCCGCGATTGCCGCCCGGAAGTCAGGGCAAGTCGTGAAGTCCTCATGATCGCAGGCCAGGGCGCAGTCGATGAGTTGCAGCGAAGCCTGTGCCTCTGCGATCCGTCGGGCGAGATCCGCTCGCCGACGCCGCAGGATCTCTCCACGCGTGGCCGCGTCCGCGGTGGCGATCATCTCGCGGATGTCGTCAAGGCCGAATCCCGCCTCCTTGGCCCGCAGTATGACCGCGACGCGATAGAGGTCGTCCGGTCCGTATCGGCGACGCGCACCGCCGATCCGTGCCGGCGTCAGCAATCCCACCGACTCCCAGTGCCGCAGGACGTGGGTGGCGAGCCCGAACCGCTCGGCGACATCACCGATACTCATCAGCGCACTTGACTTCATGTCGACATTAAGTCGGAGTATGGCCCGCATGTCCAACAACACAGTGGATCCGCTCATTCGCCTGCTTGACGCCGCGGACCTGCGGCCCGGTGCGCGGGAACTACGCGCGCGCACCTACGACCTGCTCGAACTCGCGCCGGGTACCTCCGTGGCCGACGTCGGCTGCGGAGCCGGCCGAGCCGTGAACGAGATCGCGGAGCGAGGGGTTCAGGCGATCGGCGTCGACCTGAGCGAGGAAATGATCTCGGTCGCACGCGCGCGGTGGCCGCACGCGGATTTCCATGTCGCCGACGCGTACGCGCTTCCGTTCGGCGACGCCGAGATGGCGGGATATAGAGCCGACAAGGTCTTCCACGACCTGGCCGACATGCCCGAAGCGCTGGGGGAGGCGGCACGCGTGCTCGCGCCCGGCGGCCGGATTGTCCTGCTCGGGCAGGACTGGGACACCTTCGTCATCGACTCCGACCATCCCGAGCTCACCCGGACCATCGTGCGGTCCCGCGCCGACATGGTCGCGAACCCCCGTGCCGCCCGCCGCTACCGCAACGCGCTGATCAACGCGGGCTTCACCGACGTTCGAGTCGAGGTGCACACGGGAGTGTTCAGCGACGCCGCCATGCTGCCGATGCTCACGGGCATCGCCGAGACCGCCTTCTCCGCCGGGGCTGTCAGCCGGGAAGAGCACGATGTCTGGGTCGAAGACCAGAGGGAGCGGGCCGGTCGGGGCCGCATGTTCCTGGCGCTTCCGCTGTTCCTGGCCGCAGCCCGCCGCCGCTGAACACCAGTGACATCGGAGGGCCCCTCCGGCATTTCCATTGCCACGATCCGTGTCCTGGGTGGCAGAGGTGGGTGGGTCTTTACCGAGGAATGACTGAGACGTGATGGAAGTTGACATTATGTGGGAAATCTATGTCAAACCGATCCGATCGCGAGTCCTCTCACCTACCCTGGACGGATCCCCGACACCTCTGGTGTGCTGCTCGACGATCGCTTCATCCCGCTTCGTCCGGTGCCGCAACTGCCTGTCGGGCAGTGGATCGTCTGCCGTGACGGCGCGACCGTCACGCTGGCCGGGCTTTTGCAGAGCTTGGGTGTCAGCGGGCTCAGCGCACGCCACCCGGTGGTCGCGGTCGGGTCGAACGCCTCGCCCGGTCAGGTGCGGCGGAAGCTTCTGCGCCACTCCGTGCGGCCGGTGGTTCCCATGACCCTCGCCGAGGTGCCCGGCATCATCCCCGGGGTGTCGGCGCACGTGAGCAGGCCAGGGTATGTTCCCGCGGTCCCGGTCGAGGCGGCCGAGGTCTCCCGGTTGTTCGTGTTGTGGCTCGATGACGACGAACTTGCCGCTCTCGACCGGACGGAGCCGAACTATCGGCGGTGCCGGCTGCCGGCGGAACGGCATCCCGTCGTGTCGGCGTCCGGGGCGCCGTTGCCGCGGTGTTTCGTCTACGTGGGCAAGCACGGCCATCTCGTCGACGCGCACGGGCGGACGCGGCGGCTGACCACGCAGCATGATCTCATCCGGAGCCTGCTCGACGAGTCTCCCCGGCTCCGCCGCCTCTGCGGCACCACCCCGAAGTCCTTCGTCGCCCGCGCACAGCACGCGGCCGTACGCGAGGCGATCTACCGGATCTTCCCGGCTGAACGCCTGGTACGGCCGCAGCCTGGGCTGATCGGACTGCCCGGGTCGTAGGAACCACCCGAACGCGCCCTAATCGTGCGGATCGCGGCGGCGACCATCTCGGCCGACCCTACGGCAGCGCGGACCAGTCGAAACAGATCGCCCCGGCCGGCGCGCCGCCGTCACGCAGTTGTTCGTACGCCTGCGCCGCACGCAGGGGCGACACCCGTCCGGCGATCATCCCGGCGGTGCGGAAGGCGCCCGAGGCGAGCCGGCGGAAGTACAGCTCGGTCACCGCGTCGCGGTTGAGCGGGCCGGCCGACGGGTCGTCGGAGACGATGTCGGCGTGCGCCCCGAGGATCGTCAGCGAGTCGCTGACCACGCCGGGGCCGAGCATCTGCCTGGACGGCGTGGGCGTGTCGCCGAGCAGCACGACGCGGCCCAGCCGGCGCGCGAGCCGCACCGCCTGGGAGAGCACCGCGGGGCTGCCGGTGACGTCGAAGACCACGTCGACGAGACGCCCGCCGGTCAGGTCGGCGACGGCGGAGCGGGCGTCGGCCGCGGGCATCGCCAGCACGTCCGTCGCACCGCTCTCCCGCGCCAGGTCGAGGCGCCGGGCGTCGGTGTCGATCGCCACGACGCGCGAGGCACCGTGCGCGACCGCGTACTGGACGACGAGCTGTCCGACCGGGCCGAGCCCCAGGACCGCGACGGTCTCGCCCATGGTGATCGCCGCCCTGGCGGCGCCGGCGGCGGCGGTGACGACCAGTGGCACCCACACCGCCTCCTCGTCGGACACACCATCGGGGAGGAGCCGCGCCTCACTGACGTTCAGCGTGACCAGTTCCTGGTGGGGGGCGTAGCTCTGCACCCGGTCACCCGGCCGCAGGTTCGTGACGCCGGCTCCTACGGCCGCCACGACCCCGGCCATGCTGTACCCGGGCCGGAACGGGTAGCGCACCCACTCCTCCCAGTTGGAGCCCGGGTCGAAGTCGCCGCGCAGGCAGGACAGCTCGGTGCCGGGGCTGATCAGCGAGAGCGTCGAACGGCAGAGCACCTCGCCCGCGCCGGGCGGCGCGACGTCCTCGTTCGCCACCCGGACCTCCCCCGGCTTGACGAACTCGACGAACCACGACCTCATTGGTTCCTCCCCAGGTGTACCGTCTGGCCGCTTGACGCGCTCTGGTAGGCGGCGTCGATGATGCGCATCGAGGTGATGCCGTCGGCGGCGCCGGGCGCGGGCTCGGCCCCGGCCCCGGCCCCGGCCAAGGTTCCGAGGAACGCGCGCATCTGCGCGTCGTACCTCCGCTGGATCGCCTGCTCGGACAGCTCGGCCGGGAACTTCCGCACCGGTTCCGCCCCGGCGCGCACGAGCGTGCCGGGGAAGGTCTGCGCGTACGCCTCGGTGCCGCACACGTGCACGCTCCCCGACGGACCGGGCGCGTACGGATGCCACCAGCCCGCCTCCACGCCGGAGGTGACCCCGTTGTCCCAGACGATCGTGAGGATCGCCGTGTCGTCGACCCGAAGGTCTCGATAGTGCGTCCCGCAATGCGCGGTCACGCTGACCGGCTGCGGATCTCCGAGCACGTAACGGCTGGCGTCGATGGCGTGGACCCCGAGATCCATCAGCGCGCCGCCGCCGGACAGGGCGGGATCGGTGAACCAGCCGCCGGGGCCGAACCCCGCGTGCACGGCGTACGCCGTCGTGTGTACGGGACGGCCGAGCGTCCCGTCCCGCACCAGGTCGCGCAGCCAGCGGACCTGCTCGTCGAAGCGCAGACAGTGGGCGAGCGTCACCCGGGCGCGCGGGCTCTCGGCGGCGGCGACGGCCCGGGCCTCGGCGGCCGTCATCGCCATCGGCTTCTCCAGCAGCACCGGCAGTCCCGCCTCCAGTGCCGTGACCGTCTGCCGCGCGTGCATCGCGTTCGGCGTGGCGACGATGAGCGCGTCCACTTCGCCGTCGGCCAGGAGCCGGTCGAGGTCGAGGTAGCGGCGGTGGAAGCCGTACCGCTCCGACAGCGCGGCCAGGGACTCCGCGCGGTGGTTGACGGCCGCGACCAGTTCGCCGCCACCGGCGGCGATGGCGCGCGCGTGATAGTCGGCGATGTAACCGGTTCCGGCGATGGCCAGGCGCGGGGCGCTCATCCGAGCTCGTCTAGACGGACGAAACGGGCACCGGCGGCGCGCAGGCCGTCGATGACCAGCGGCATGGCGCGGCCGGTCGCGAGGGTCCATGGGTGGAACAGCACCACCGCGCCGTCGCCGTGCGCGGTCGCCTGCTCGATGACGGTGCGGGCGACCTGGGGCCCGGTGGCCTTCGTCCGCCAGTCGAGGGCGTCCACCTGCCAGCTCACCTCCTGGTAGCCGAGCCGGTCCAGGGCGGCCAGGACCGCCGGGTCGTCGGTGCCGTCGCCGAACGGGCAGCGGAACCAGGGCCGGGGGTCGTGCCCGGTGATGCGGCGGATGGTCTGCTCGGCGAGCCGTACGTCGCCCGCCAGCCCTTGGGGGGACAGCCATGTCATCCGCGCGTGGTGGTGGGAGTGGTTGCCGATCAGGTGGCCGTGCCGCGTCAGTTCCTTGGCGAGCGCCGGGTGCGCCTGGGCCCAGCGGCCCTGGACGAAGTGCGTCGCCACCACATCGCGTTCGGCCAGGGTGTCGAGGACGAGCCGGGTGCCGTCCGGGTGAGCGGGGCGGTCGGCGTGCTCGACGTCGAAGGTCAGCGCCACCCGCCAGGAAGCGTGTTGTCGGAGGGAGTTCGCCATGTCTTGTCTACCTCTGTGTCGAGGGAGCCGGTTGTTGCCGTCTTGACAGGCTTGACAGCCATGGCGATTGTTGCTGACAAGATTATCATCAATCAACCGCTTGGTAGGGATTCCTATCCTTAACCGGAAGGACGGAACACCTGGTGGCCCGCTATCGGCTGGAGCCCGGCTCTACCCCTCTGCACCACCAGGTGTATCTGGACCTGAGCACCGCGCTTGACGAAGGGGAATGGCGCCCCGGTGACCGCCTGCCCCCCGAGCGTGAGCTGGCCCGCCGTTACGGCTGCAGCCTCATCCCGGTACGGCGGGCGCTGGACGAGCTGACCCGCGAAGGCCGCCTGGAGCGCACCAGGGGACGCGGCACGTTCGTCCTGCATCCCCGGCTGGAGGTCGAGATCGGCCACAGCGGGAGCTTCGCCGACCTCATGCGCATGCACGGCATGGACCCGGACACCAGGCTGATCACCTCCCGGATCGAGCCGTCCGGGCAGGTGGTGGCCGCCGCGCTCGCGCTGCCCCCGGGCACGCACACCATCTACCTCGAACGGCTGCGCATCGCCGACGGCGAGCCGCTGTTCCTGGAACAGGTGTACCTCCCCGCCGACCGTTTCACGGGCCTGCTCGACCACGACCTCGAACACAACTCCCTGTACGACCTACTGGCCGAGCAGTACGGAGCCGTGGTCGCGCGCGCCCGCGAGGCCATCGAGCCGGTGCTGCTGCGGGCGCACGAGGCCCACCTGCTCGACCAGCCGTCGGGTCGCCCGGCCCTGCTCGTGGAGGGGGTCGCGTTCGGCCCCGAGAGCGAGCCGATCGAGTTCACCCGCAGCTACATACGAGGCGACAGAGCCCGCCTGTCCTTCGAAGGAAGCATCCTTCGTCCCCCCAGACCCGGCACCGGGGAGACCGACACCCCCTGAAGGAGACGCATGAACGGGACCCGCCCCCGGCTCCTGCCCGCCCTGGCCGTGATCGTGTCCGCCCTGGTCCTCGCCGCCTGCGGCGCCGGCGCCGGCACCCGCACCGGCGCCGCGCCGGTGGAACTGCGCTGGTACTGCTGCCTCGGCACCGGCGAGCAGGCCGACCAGGTCAAGGTGCAGCAGGCGGTCATCGACAAGTTCAACGCCCTCCATCGCGACATCAAGGTGAAGCTGGAGGTCGTCACCTACAACTCCGCCCGTGACACGCTCGCGACCCAGATCGCCTCCGGCAACGGGCCCGACGTCGTCGGCCCCGTCGGCGTCGGCGGCGCCGCGGCCTTCCACGGTCAGTGGCTCGACCTCGGCCCGTTCATCACGTCCGGCGACGTCGACCTCGGCTCGTACGCCGAGGGCACGGCCGACCTCTACCGGATCGGCTCGGTGCGGGAGGGCCTCCCGTTCGCGATCTACCCCTCGACCCTGTACTACAAGGCCGACCTGTTCGAGGAGGCGGGTCTCGCCGAGCCTCCGCACAAGTACGGCGAGAAGTACAGGTGGCCGAACGGCCGCGAGGCCGAGTGGAACGACGACACGCTCAAGGAGCTGGCGCTCAAGCTGACCGTCGACAAGAACGGCAAGGACGCCACCGAGGACGGCTTCGATCCGCAGAACATCGTGCAGTACGGCTTCGAGCCGGCCCGCGACGACCTGCGCTATCAGGGCGCCGCCTTCGGCGCGGGATCGCTGGACTCCGGCGACGGCAAAACCGTGCGGATCCCCGACGCGTGGGCCGACGCGTGGCGCTTCTTCTACGACGGCATGTGGAAGGACAGGTTCATCATGACCGGGCCGGTCTTCGAGACCGACCAGTTCAACGGCGACGGCGCCGCCTTCTTCTCCGGGCACGTCGCGATGAGCGTGAACTTCCTCTGGTCCACGTACGGCGTCGCGGGCGCGGGCACGGACTGGAACCTGGCCGCGATGCCCTCGCACAACGGCACGACCACCTCACCCACCAGCGCCGACACCTTCCGGATCCTGGCCGGGAGCAAGCACCCGGCCGAGGCGTTCGCGTTCCTGAGCTATCTGGTGGGCCCGGCGTCCGGCGAGCTGCTCTCCGCGTACGGCGCGATGCCGGCGCGCACCGCCGACCAGGACGCCTTCTTCCAGAAACTGGCCGGCCAGTTCACCGACACCGTCGACTGGCAGGTCGTCAAGGACAGCGTGCGGTACGCCGACACGCCGCACTCCGAGGCGTACACGCCGAAGTACAACCAGACGCTCTCCATCCTCGGCACCTACCGGAGCCGCTGGATGACCAAGAGCGGGCTCGACATGAACGTGGAGCTGAAGAACATGCGCGACGAGATCCAGGACGTCTGGGACCGGTCTCGGTGATCGCCGTCCCGGTCCGCCGGCGTGCCAGGATGTCCCGGATGTCCCGGATGGCCCGCCGGGAAGCCCGGCACGGGCTCCTGTTCATCCTCCCGTGGATCATCGGGTTCCTCGCGTTCACCGCGATCCCGCTGGTGGCCACGTTCGCGTTCACGTTCCTCAACATCTCGCTGTCGGAGTCGGAGCCACTCAGGTTCGTCGGCCTGGAGAACTACCGGCGGCTCCTCGGCGACGGGCAGGCGTGGGCCTCGCTGTTGGTGACCGCCCGCTTCGCGCTGCTCTGGCTGCCGGTGGTCGTCGTCCTGCCGTTCCTGCTGGCCGTCGCCATCAACAGCCGGAACGTACGCGGCGGCGGGCTGCTCCGCGTCCTGCTGTTCATGCCGTACGTGGTGCCGTTCGTGGCCGGCGCGCTGATCTGGCAGAACATGCTGGTCGAGGACGGCTGGATCAACTCGGCCCTGCGCCGGATCGGCGTCGCCCACCCGCCGAGCTGGCTGAACGACCCCACCTGGGTGATCCCCGGGCTCGTCCTGATCGGCCTGTGGGGGCTGGGCTCCGGCATCATCATCAACCTCGCCGGACTGCGCGCCGTCCCCACCCACCTGTACGACGCGGCCAGGCTCGACGGGGCAGGCTGGTGGCGCCGGTTGCGCCATGTGACGATCCCGATGATGTCGCCGGTGCTCTTCTACACGATGATCCTCGCCGTAGTCGACGTCATGCAGTACTTCCTCGTCCCCCTGGTGCTCTTCGACGGCAGTGGCGACCCCGGCGGAGCGACCCGCTTCTTCAACCTCTACCTGTACCAGACGTTCTTCACCTTCCAGGAGATGTCGTACGGGTCGACATTGGCCTGGCTGCTCTTCGTCATCACCCTGATCGTGACCCTTGTGCTGTTCCGCCTGTCCCGGCACTGGGTCCACTACACGAGCGAAAGGTAGTGATCCGGTGGCACCGCACATCGCCCGACGCACCCGGGTCGCGCTGATGACGATCGTGATGTTCGGCATCGTCGTGGCGTTCCTGGCCCCGCTCGCGCAGATGACGCTGACGTCGCTCAAGAGCGAGCGGCAGATCAGTCAGGCGCACGCGCCGCTGCTGCCGTCCGACCCGCGCACCTACACCTACCGGGGGCAGCGGTACGACGTTTACCTCGTGCCCGTCGACGGCGCGGTCCGCGAGCTGGCCCTGGTGAAGAAGGGACGCACGGAGAGCGGATTCGTCGACCCGGCCGCGCCGGAGAAGGGGGTCATCACCTGGCGGGGCTCCTGGCGCGGCCTTCAGCCGAGCTGGACCCTGGCACCGCGGTGGTCGAACTACTCCGACGTGTGGAACCTGATCGACTTTCCCCGGCTGCTGTTCAACACCGTCGCGATCGCGCTGATCGGCACACTCGGCACCGTCCTGTCCTGCACGCTGGTCGCCTACGGCTTCGCCCGCTTCCGCTTCCCCGGCCGCGGACCGCTGTTCACCCTGCTCATCGCCACGATCTTCCTGCCCGCCACGGTGACGCTGATCCCGATGTACACCGTCTTCGCCAAGATCGGCTGGGTCGGCACCTGGCTGCCGCTGCTCGTGCCGACGTTCTTCGCCAACGCCTACAACGTCTTCCTGCTGCGGCAGTACTTCATGACCATCCCGCGCGAGATGGACGAGGCGGCCTCGATCGACGGGGCGGGACCGCTGCGCACCCTGCGCTCGGTGATCGTGCCGCAGGCCTGGCCGGCGATCGCCGCGGTCACCCTTTTCCACTTCGTCTACACCTGGAACGACTACTTCACCCCGCTGGTCTACCTGTCGGGACAGCCTGACCTGCAGCCGCTCCAGGTGGGGCTCGCCGCCTTCAACGGCCTCTACACCCACAACCCCGCCTACATCCAGGCCGGCACGATGATGACGATCGCGGTGCCCGTGCTGCTGTTCGTCTGCTTCCAGCGCACGTTCGTCCGGGGCATCATGAGCACCGGAGTCGACAAATGACCCGGGCCGCCGGAGGCAGCCGGGACCTGTCACGCCCGGTCGGGCTGCTTCCCGGAGACCAGGTCGAGGGCGATGTCGACGATCATGTCCTCCTGGCCGCCGACCAGCCCGCGGCGGCCGACCTCGAGCAGGAGGGCCCGCGCGTCCACGCCGTACCGCTCGGCCGCGATCTCGGCGTGGCGCAGGAACGACGAGTAGACGCCGGCGTATCCGAGGGTCAGCGTCTCGCGGTCCACCTGGACGGGGCGGTCGCGGAGCGGGCGGACCAGGTCGTCGGCGGCGTCCTGGAGCGCGAACAGGTCGCATCCGTGCTGCCAGCGCAGCAGGTCCGCGACGGCGATGAACGCCTCGATCGGGCAGTTGCCCGCGCCCGCGCCCTGACCGGCGAGCGACGCGTCGACGCGGGTGACGCCCTCCTCCACCGCCACGACGCTGTTCGCGACCGAGAGCGAGAGGTTCTCGTGCGCGTGCACGCCGATCTGCGTGGCGGGGTCGAGCACGTCGCGGTAGGCGCGGACCCGGTCCCGCATGCCGTCCATGGTGAGCCGGCCTCCGGAGTCGGTGACGTACACGCAGTGCGCGCCGTACGACTCCATCAGCTTGGCCTGTGCGGCGAGATCCTTCGCGGGCGCCATGTGGCTCATCATCAGGAAGCCGGAGACGTCCATGCCGAGCTCGCGCGCCTTGCCGATGTGCTGGGCGGCGATGTCCGCCTCAGTGCAGTGGGTGGCGATCCGGATGGAGCGTACGCCCAGGTCGTAGGCGCGCTGGAGCTCGACGACGGTGCCGATGCCGGGCAGCAGCAGGGTGGTCAGCACGGCGTTCTTGACGTTGCTCGCCGCGGCCTCGATCCAGGCCCAGTCGGTGTGGCTGCCGGGACCGTAGTTCACCGAGCCGCCGGCCAGGCCGTCGCCGTGCGCGACCTCGATCGCGTCCACTCCGGCCGCGTCGAGAGCGGCGGCGATCCGGCCCACGTCCGCGGGGTCGATGCGGTGCCGGATGGCGTGCATGCCGTCACGCAGGGTGACGTCCTGGATGTAGAGCCGCTGAGCGACGGGGCTGGTCACCGGGCCACCTCCTCGGGGGTCTGGTCGCTGTCGGAAGCGCGCCGGGCGCGATGGGCGCGACGGGAGATCGACTCGGCGACCCGCAGGGCGGCCGACGTCATGACGTCGAGGTTGCCGGCGTACGCGGGCAGGTAATGCGCCGCGCCCTCCACCTCGAGGAACACCGACACACGGGTCGTCACCGGGCCCGACCCCTCGGGGATCAGCGTGTGCACCGGCTCGTCCGCCGGGATCGGGGTGAACTGCACCTCCTGCTTGAGGCGGTACCCCGGGACGTACTCCGCGACCTGCGCGACCATCTCGGTGATCGACCCGCGGACGGCGTCCTGGTCCGCGTCCCCGATCAGGCAGAACACGGTGTCGCGCATGATGAGGGGCGGATCCGCCGGGTTCAGGATGATGATCGCCTTGCCGCGGGCCGCGCCGCCGACCTTCTCGATGGCGTGGGAGGTGGTCTCGGTGAACTCGTCGATGTTGGCGCGGGTGCCCGGGCCCGCGGACCGCGAGGAGATGGAGGCGACGATCTCCGCGTACGCCACGGGGGTCACCCGGGACACCGCCGCGACGATCGGGATGGTGGCCTGGCCGCCGCACGTCACCATGTTGACGTTGTCGGCGCCCGCGTCGAGGTGCTCCTCAAGGTTGACCGGCGGGACCACGAACGGCCCGATGGCGGCCGGGGTGAGGTCGATGAGCATCTTGCCGTGCGGCGCGAGCTTGGCGGCGTTCGCCTGGTGGGCGCGGGCCGAGGTCGCGTCGAAGACGATCTCGATCTCGTCGAAGCCCGGCATGGCGATCAGCCCGTCCACGCCCTCGTGGGTGGTGGGCACCTTGAGCCGGGCGGCGCGGGCGAGGCCGTCGGACGCGGGGTCGATGCCCACCATCGCGCCCATCTCCAGCGTCGTGGAGGTGCGCAGCACCTTGATCATCAGGTCGGTGCCGATGTTGCCGGACCCGATGATGGCGACCTTGGTCTTCGTCATGGACGTTCCTCCTTGGAGAACGTGGCGGCGACCTCGCCGAGCGGGCCGATCTCGGCGCGGATCCGGGCGCCGGGCGGAGCCGGCACCATCGGCCCCAGGGCGCCGGACAGCACCACCTGGCCGGCGCGCAGGGGCTCGCCGAACTCCCTCGCCGTACGGGCCAGCCAGGCCAGCGCGGTGAGCGGGTCGCCGAGGCAGGCGGCGCCGTCGCCCTCGGAGACCAGGTCGTCCCCCGCGTAAAGGCGCATGGTGACCTCGCGCGGTTCGAACTCGTCGAGGGTGAGCCGGCGCGGGCCGAGCACGAACAGCCCGCTGGAGGCGTTGTCCGCGACGGTGTCGGTGATGGTGATGTCCCAGTCGGCGACGCGGCTGTCCACGATCTCGATGGCGGCGACCGCGTACGCGACGGCGGCGCGGACCCCGGCCTCGTCGAGGTCGCCGTCCACCAGGTCGTCCTTGAGGACGAAGGCGATCTCGGCCTCGGCCTTGGGCTGGAGCAGGCGGCCGGACGGCACCTCGGCCAGGGCCGAGACGTCCATGTCGTCGAAGAGCACGCCGAAGTCGGGCCGGTCCACGCCGAGCTGCCGCTGTACGGCGGGCGAGGTGAGGCCGATCTTCCGGCCGACGACGGTGGCGCCGGCCGCCAGCCTGCGGCGGGTGAGCTCCTGTTGCACCGCGTACGCGGCGGCGATGTCGCGATCGCCGAGAAGGTCGCGGACGGGTGCGACGGGCCGTCCGGCCTGGAGCGCCTCGCTGATGCGGGCGGCGGCCAGGGCGACGGTGGTGGAAGTCATCGGAGGTCACCGGTCCGGGCCGTCGCCACGGCGAAGCCGGCGATCCAGGCGGGGATCGGCTCGTAGAAGCGCGACGCCATCCCGTACGGGCCGGCGGCGGCGAGCGAGGCGAACGCGGCGATCCACGTGCGCACCTCGTGCGCGGAGCCGCCGCCCTCCTTGCCCATCCACTCGACGGTCCAGGAGTCGAAGGCGGCGAGCTCGCCCTTCTCCAGGTGGTCGAGGAGCAGGTTGTCCCACTCGGGGTTGAGGGGGATCATCGTCGTCGACCCGGCGACGTAGTCACGGCCCGCCTGGACGACGCGTTCCTCACCCCTGGCCCGCTGCTCGGGAGTGGGCGGGCGGCCCTCGATCAGCGCGTCGGCGACCCGCGGGGGCGCGCCCTCCAGCACCGGAACCGGCGGGTCGTGCGAGAGGCCGCCGGAGCCGATGAACAGCACCCGCTTGTCGAGTGCGGCGGCGGCCTGCCCGACGGCGGTGCCGAGGGCGCGGATCCGGCTCACCGGGCCGAGCGGGGCGGCGACGCCGTTGACGAAGACGGGCACGACGGGTACCCGGTCGATGCCGCCGAAGAGCACCTCGAGCGGCTGGGCGAAGCCGTGGTCGACCGTCATCCGGGCCGAGACCGTCAGGTCGACGCCCCGGTCGAGCACGCCCTGGGCCAGCCGCTTGGCGGCCTCGGTGTCCACCGAGAGCGGCCCGGACGCCGACCCGAAGTCCCCCACCGCGTGCGCCTCGGTGGCCAGGCAGAACGGCGGCATCTCCTTGTAGAAGAAGCCGTTGTAGTGGTCGGGCGCGTACAGCACGACCAGTTCGGGGTCGAAGTCGCGGACGAAGGCCCTCGCGTTCTCGACCGCCTCGTCGACCCGGGCGAGCACGTCGGGGGCCGGGTCGTTCTTGCCGATCAGAGGTGAGTGGGAGAGTCCGACTGCTGCGGCGGTCATGGGAGTCCTCACTGCTTCGGAGCGGGCGGGTTGATGACGAGCTTGCCGGTGAGCGCTCCGTCGATCATGAGCTGGAAGCCCTTGTGGATCTCCTCCAGCGGGAGCGTCCGGTCGATGACGGGCCGCAGGCCGGTGGCCTCCATCATCCGCAGCATCGCGACGAGCTCGCTGCGGGTGCAGCCGGTCGAGCCGATGATGCGCTGCTGCAGGTAGAAGACGCGGCCTAGGTCCGCGGGCGGGTTCATGCCGCTGGTCGCACCGGCGATCACGACGGTGCCGCCCGGGCGGAGCGACTTCAGCGAGTGCGACCAGGTCGCCTCGCCGACGGTCTCGATCACGACGTCGACCTTCTCGGGCAGCCGCTCCCCCGTGGGGACCGCGGCGCGCGCTCCCCACGCGACGGCCTGCGCCCGCTTGGCCTCGCTCCGGCTCGTGGCGTACACGACGGCTCCGGCGGCGGAGGCGAGCCGGACCGCGGCGGAGGCGACGCCGCCGCCCGCGCCCTGGACGAGAACCCGGTCCCCCGCGGTGATCCGCGCCTGGGTGAAGAGCATGCGGTACGCGGTCGTCCAGGCGACCGGGAGGCAGGCGGCCTCGTCGAACGACAGCCACGCCGGCTTCGGCACCAGGTTGCGCGTCGGTACGCTCAGGTACTCGGCGAAGGCGCCGTCGTGCTGCTCGGACAGCAGCGCGCGGTTCGGGTCGAGCGTCTCGTCGCCCCTCCCGGCGTCCGCGTTCGCGATCACCGGATAGACGATCACCTCGTTGCCGTCCTCGTCGTACCCGGCGGCGTCGCAGCCGAGGATGATCGGGAGGCGCTCCGGCGGGTGGCCCACGCCGCGCAACGTCCACAGATCGTGCATGTTGAGCGAGGATGCCACGACGCGGACGATCGACCATCCGGGCTTCGGAGCGGGCTTGGGAGCCTCGCGCAGCACGAGACCGGACAGCGGGTCGGTGGCGCTCTGGGAGACGGCGATTGCGGCGAGCATGATGCAACGTTCACCCGGAATCGGCCCCCGGTCACAGCCGGTGTTCCGTGGTACGGAACACGCTGTGGAGGCGAACCCTCCCAAAGGGGTTCGCTGTAAAGCATGAGCTCCATCATCGAACCCGCCACCGGTTCCGGGGCCGGGCCCAGCGCCTCCGGCGGTGAACGGCCGGTCGGAGCCGCTACGGCGGCACCGCGCGGTGCCCTGCGGCGTCCGGTCGAGATGAACCGGAACATCGACGTCTCCGGGTTGGTCGATGCCGAAGGCGGTCTGCTGGACCGGTCCGTCTTCACCGACGAGCAGGTCTACCGGCAGGAGTTGCGGCGCGTCTTCGCCCCCAGCTGGCTCTTCCTGGCGCACACCGACCAGTTCCACAAGCCGGGCGACTTCTTCACGACGTACATGGGCGAGGACCCGGTCATCGTGACCATGGACCGCAACCGGAGGATCCGGGCGTACCTGAACTCCTGCCGCCACCGGGGTGCGCGGGTGTGCCGCGCGGACTCGGGCGCGACGCGCAACTTCACCTGCACCTACCACGGCTGGTCCTTCGACCTGGAGGGCAAGCTGGTCAGCGTCCCCAACAAGGGGGGCTACCCCGAGTCCTTCGACACCAAGGACTGGGGCCTGGTCGAGGTGCCGCACGTGGAGAGCTACCGCGGCCTGATCTTCGGCACCTGGAACCCCGAGCCGGTCGCGCTGCGCGAGTACCTCGGCGACATGGCCTGGTACATGGACGCGATGCTCGACCACGACGACGAGGGCACCGTGGTCGTCGGCGGGGTCCACAAGTGGGTGCTCGAGGGCAACTGGAAGCTGGCCGCCGAGCAGTTCGCGACCGACTGGTACCACGTGAACATGAGCCACACGTCGGCGCTCACGGTGCTGGCGCCGAGCGGAAAGCCCAAGGCCGAGATCGTCCACCGCACTGGGCGGCAGTACACCGACCCGAACGGCCACGGCGCGGGCTTCCCGGTGCACCCGAGGAACCGCTTCGACGCGCAGACGGTGCACAAGTGGATGGACTACGACGCCCTGCGCGAGCGGCTGGGCGAGGCGCGGGTGGAAGGCCCGCTCACCAACGGCCACGCCACGGTGTTCCCGAACTTCTCCTACCTTCCGGTGAACGGCTCCATCCGGATCTGGCACCCGAAGGGGCCGGACCGCATGGAGGTCTGGGCCTGGACGATCGTGGACGCGTCCATGCCGCCGGAGGTCCGCGAGGCCCAGCGGCTGTACAACCTGCGCACCTTCGGTCCCAGCGGCATCTTCGAGCAGGACGACGGCGAGAACTGGAGCGAGTGCCAGGCCATCGCGCACGGGTTCATCACCAACAGCGTCCCGCTGAACTACCAGATGGGCCTGGGTTCCGAGCGCGAGGACGGCCGCCACCCCGGCACGACCAGCGAACTGTACAGCGACGCGGCGGGGCGTGGCTTCTACCGGCACTGGCGGGAACTGATGAACACCCCCGCCTGGCACGAGGAGAACAGATGAGCAGCGGAATCCGCGTCGCCTCTCTCGACGACATCCCCGAGGGCGAAGGCATCGCGATCGACAAGAGCGTCACCGGCACCGCCGACGACATCGCGCTGCTGCGCGACGAGGACGGCTCGGTGTGGGCGCTCGACGACACGTGCACGCACGAGGACGCCTCGCTCGCGGACGGGTGGGTCGAGGGCGGGTACGTCGAGTGCCCGCTGCACTCGAGCAAGTTCTGCCTGAAGTCCGGCGAGGTCCAGAACCTGCCCGCGACCAAGAACGCCTGCCCGCACCGCGTGGAGGTCCGCGACGGCGAGGTCTACCTGTTCCCGAACGAGGCCCCCTGACCATGAGCGTTCGAGTGGGCCGGGTCGTGGTCGTCGGCGGCGGCGTCGCCGGGGTGAGCACGGTCGCCGCGCTGCGCTCCGGCGGTTTCGACGGCGAGCTCACGCTGGTGGACGCCGGCGAGTTCCCGTACGACCGGCCGCCGCTGTCCAAGGAGTTCCTGGCCGGCAAGAAGGATCTCCAGCAGATCGCGCTGCAGCCGCCCCAGTGGTACGACGACCGGGCCGTACGGCTGGTGAACCGCGCCGTCGTCACCGCGGTGCGGCCTGATCTCGCCGCGGTCGAGCTGGCCGGCGGCGGCACGCTGCCCGCCGACCGGGTGGTCCTGGCCACCGGCGGGCACGCGGCCCGGCCGCCGATCCCGGGCGGCGACGATCCGCGGGTCCACGTGCTGCGGACGGCCGAGGACGCGGCGGAGTTGCGCGCCGCCCTGGTGCCCGGCGCGCGGGTCCTCGTCGTCGGCGGGGGCCTGATCGGCGCCGAGGTCGCCTCGACCGCCGTCGATCTCGGCTGCGAGGTCCTGCTCGCCGACCCGGCGCCGCGGCCCCTGGCGGGCGCCGTCGGCGACGAGATCGCGGCCTGGCTGCACGGCCTGCACGCCCGGCGTGGCGTCACGACCGTGCATGCCGCCGTGGAGTCGTTCGCCTCCGCCGCCGGCGGCCTCGAGGTCCGGCTGACCGGCGAGGACGAGGCCCGGGTCGTCGACGTCGCGGTGCTGGGCGTGGGCATGGTGCCGGAGACGTCCCTCGCGGCCGCCGCCGGGCTCGACGTCGACCGCGGCATCGTGGTGGACGAGCATCAGGTCACCTCCAACCCCGCCGTCCTGGCGGTGGGCGACCCGGCACGGACCCGCCGCGACGGCGCGCTGCTGCCGAGGACCGAGCACTGGGAGGCCGCCCGGCTCGACGGCGAACGCGCCGCCGCCGCCATCCTGGGCCGGACCGCGCCGGCGACGAGCGCGCCCTGGTTCTGGACGGACCGGCACGGCCTGCACATCGAGGCCGTGGGCGACATGGCGTCGGCCGACCGCGTGGTCGTCCGGGGGCTCCTCGGCGAGCCGCCGTTCTCGGCCTTCGGCCTGCGCGGCGACCACGTCGTCGGAGCGGTGGCCGTCGAGGACTCGACCGCCGTACGGGCCGCGCGGCGCATGATCGACCGCGCGATCCCCGTGGACCCCGTGCCGCTGGCGGACACCGCCGTGGAGCTGAAGAAACTGCTGCGCCGCTGACCGCCGGGCGGGTGACGACGGCGCCGGCGTGTGCCGCCTGGTGGCACACGCCGTTCCGAGCCACACACAGAAGGGATCGAATGAGATCGTGAGCACCGCGACCGAGCGGTCCGCTGCCCAGCCGTCGCGGGCGGGGCAGCGTGCGGACCGCGACATCCACTTCGAGGTCGAGCAGTTCTACTACCACGAGGCCGGGCTGCTGGACGAGGGCCGCTACGCCGACTGGCTCGACCTGCTCGCCGACGACCTGGACTACTGGATGCCGACGCGCACCAACCGGCTGCGCCGGCAGCAGGCGCTGTCGATCGCGGCACGCGGCGAGGCGGCCTACTACGACGAGACCAAGGACAGCCTCGCCTGGCGGATCCGCCGCTTCGACTCGGGCATGGCGTGGTCGGAGGACCCTCCGTCGCGCACCCGGCACCTGATCAGCAACGTCGTGGTCCGGCACGTGGACCCGGCCGAGAGCCCGGAGTTCACCGAGGACGACCTCCTCGTGCGTTCGGTGTTCCTGGTCTACCGCAACCGCCTGGTGAACGAGGAGAACGTCTTCGCGGGCAGCCGCACGGACGTGCTGCGCCGTACCGGCGACCGGCTGCTGGTCGCGCGGCGCACCATCCTGCTGGACCAGAACGTCCTGCAGGCGAAGAACATCTCCACCTTCTTCTAAGGCGACGACTTCTGAGGCGACGACCTTTTCTCGCCCCTGTCCTGCCTCCTTCCTACTGATTTCCTACTGAGCCGAGCATCGATGGGATCCAACGTGACCGTGGAAATCGACCTCAAGCACCACCGAGTGGTGACGTCTCTCGGAGGGATCGCGGTCGCCGAAGTCGGCGACGGCCCCGTCCTGGTGATGCTGCATGGCGGCGGCCCGGGCGCTTCTGGTGTGAGCAACTACCACCAGAACCTGCCCGCGCTGGCCGAGCGGTTCCGCGTCGTACTCCCCGACCAGCCCGGGTTCGGCGGGAGCTACCGGCCCACCGAGGCCGATCTCGACGAGCGCTCGATCACGCAGATCACCGTGGACGCGATGTTCCAGGCGCTCGACGCGCTCGGGATCGAGCGGTTCCACCTGCTCGGCAACAGCCTGGGCGGCGCCGCGGCCATCGCCATGGCGCAGGCCCGCCCGGAGCGGGTCGCCGGCCTGGTGCTCATGGCGCCCGGCGGCGGCTGGCTCCCGTTCGGCCCCACGCCCACCGAGGGGCAGAAGGAGATGTTCCGTTACTACAACGGGGGCGGGCCGTCGGAGAAGAAGATGGCCAACTTCATCCGGACCATGGTCTTCGACCACAAGCAGTTCGGCGCGGACGTCGTCAAGGCGCGCTACGAGTCCTCGCTCGACGAGAGCCACATCGAGTTCTACCACCGCTACAACGCGGCGTTCGCCAAGCGGCACGGCATGGACCCGCTCTGGCGTGATCTCCACAAGATCAAGTCACCGACCCTCCTCCTCTGGGGACGCGACGACCGCACCATCACGCTCGACGGCGCCCAGATCATGCTCAAGCAGATCAGGAACGTCCAGCTGCACGTCTTCGGCACGTGCGGCCACTGGGTGCAGCTCGAACGGCAGCGTGACTTCGAGCGGCTGGTCCTGGACTTCCTCGGTCAGCTGTCATGAACGGCTGGCTCGACGGCTACGTCGCTCTCGTCACCGGCGGTGGCTCGGGCATCGGCCGGGCCGTCGCCGAGCGGTACCTCGCGGAAGGCGCCTCGGTGACCGTCCTCGGGCGGGACCTCGACCAGCTGGAGGAGGTCGTGCGGTCGTCGGCCGACCCCTCCCGCATGCACGCGGTCGAGGCCGACGTCCGCAGCTCCGCGCAACTGCACGAGGCGGTCGCCCAGACCGTCGAGCGGTTCGGCAAGCTCGACGTGCTGGTCGCCAACGCCGGCGTCTGGGACTTCCAGCGCCAACTCACCCGCCTGTCCGCCGACGAGCTGGAAGCCACCTTCGACGAGCTCTTCTCGATCAACGTCAAGGGCTACCTGCTCTCCGTCGAGGCGGCGTGGCGCGAGCTGGTCAAGACCCGCGGCGGCATCGTGATGACGCTGTCCAACGCCTCCTTCCACGTCAACGGCGGCGGCCCGGTCTACACCGCGAGCAAGCACGCCTGCCTCGGCCTCATGCGCGAGCTCGCCTACGAGCTGGCGCCGAAGGTCCGGGTCAACGGCGTGGCCTGCGGCGGCATGAACACCGACCTGCGCGGCCCCGAGGCGCTGGCCATGAACGACCGCTCCATCGCCGCCTCCTTCGCCAAGAAGGGACCGGACACTCCCCCACCCCCCATCCCGCTGCATGACTCGAGCACCGATCCCCGGGACTTCACGGGGCCGTACGTGCTGCTCGCCTCGCGCGAGCAGAGCGGTCCCATGACCGGCGAGGCGATCTCGATCGACGGCGGCATCGGCGTCCGCGGCTTCGCCAGGGCCGCGGGTGGCGATCACCTCTGAACAGGACGATGCCTTGAACAATCGACATCTCGTCAACCTCGGCACCGCTGTGGACGTCAACCCCGCCGCCGCGGTCCACCGCAACGCGCTCCACGAGCCGGACGCCGTCGTCGTGCGGTACTCCGGGGGCGACGTGACCTACGCGCGGCTCGACGAGCGGGCCGCGCGCCTGGCCGTCGTCCTGGCCGAGGGCGGCGTCGCCAGGGGCGACCGCGTCGCCTACCTGGGACTCAACAGCCCGTCGTTCCTGATCACGATGCTGGCGAGCTTCCGGATCGGGGCGATCTTCGTGCCGGTGAACTTCCGGCTCGCCGGCCCGGAGCTGCACGGCATCCTGCGCGGCAGCGGCGCGACGACGGTCGTCTGCGAGGAGGGGCACCGGGCGGCGCTCGACGCGGTGCGCGACGGGACGGCGCTGAAGCGCTTCCTGCTCGTCGACGACGACCCCGAGGTACCGGCCGCTTCCGCGTCCGCGGACTGGGAGCCGTGGGCCCGGCTGCTGGCGGACGCCACGCCCACGGGCGAGATCGTCCACCGCGCCTTCGACGACCCGGCCATCGTCATGTTCACCTCCGGCACCACCGGACTGCCCAAGGGCGTGGTCCTCACCCACGGCAACATCTGGTGGAACTCGATCAACGTGGACTCGCGGCTCGACACGCGCCGCGGCGACGTCACGCACGCGGCCGCTCCGATCTTCCACATCGGCGCGCTGAACAGCTTCCTGCTGCGCACGCTCGTCCGCGGTGGCACCGTGGTGCTGCGCCGCGCCTTCGACCCGCAGGAATTCCTCGACGATCTCGTCCGCTACCGGGTGAACTCGTTCTTCGCGGTTCCGGCCATGCTGGTGGCCCTGGCCCGGGTGCCGGGTGTCTTCGCGGCCGGCCTCTCCCACATCCGCTCGATCGTCGTCGCGGGGGCGCCGGTGCCGCCGTCCCTGATCCGGCAGTACGCCGAGCACGGCATCTGGCTGCAGCAGGCGTGGGGGCTCACCGAGACCGCCCCGTTCGCCACGCACCTTCCGGTGGAGCGCACGCTGGACAAGCTCGGCTCGGCCGGGATCGCCATGCCGTTCACCGAGGTGCGCATCGTGGACACCGAGACGAACCTGCCGGTCGGCCCCGGCGTGCGCGGCGAGGTGGTGGTGCGCGGCCCGAACGTCACCCCGGGTTACTGGCACAACCCCGAGGCCACCCGCACCGCGTTCGACGACGACGGCTGGTTCCACTCGGGCGACATCGGCTACCTCGACGAGGACGGCTACCTGTTCATCGTCGACCGGCTCAAGGACATGATCATCAGTGGGGGCGAGAACGTGTACCCCGCCGAGGTGGAGCAGGCACTCGCCGACATGCCCGGGCTGGCCGACGTGGCGGTCGTCGGCGTCCCCCATGAGGAGTGGGGCGAGACGGTGGTCGCCATCGTCTCGCTCGCCGAGGGAGCGGAGGTGACGCTCGACGAGATCCGCGACCACGCCGCGGCGAAGCTGGCGCGCTACAAGCTGCCCCGGCGGCTGAAGATCGTGCCGGCGGTGCCGCGCAACGCGGCCGGCAAGCTCGACAAGGTCACCATCCGCGGCACGATCGAGATCGGTTCCTGAGATGGACGCCGAGGTCATGCCCGCGCTCTCCGTCCCCGATCCGTGGACGGCCGAGACGCTGTCCCGGACGCGGGGTTCCGGCGAACTGCGCCTGCGCCGGCCCGCCTCCGGGACAGCCGGCGCGGCTTCCGGTGGGGACGGCGTCCTCGTCGAGGTCCGCGTGGAGCGGTGCGTCGCCGGGCGGCTGCGGGAGGCGTACCCGGTCGGAGCCCACGACGTGGAGATCCGCGTCGCGGACGGCACGCCCCCGGCACTCCGCACCGAGGTGCTCGCCGTCCTGGTCGGCGCGATCCGGGCGGCGGATCCCCGCTGCCGCCGAGCGGTCTTCGCCGCGCCGGTGGATCGTCCTGACGTGGTCGCCGCCGCGCAGGCGGCCGGTTTCCGATACGTCCTCGACGTGGACGTCCCCGGAGCCGAGCTGAGCCTGCTGGTGGCGGAGCCCGAATGGGTCACATGCGTGGGCATGGACCTCGATCGCGTGCCTGGCGCCTGATTCCCCCTCAGGCGTCAGGCACCCGACCGCGCGTGGCGTACGGCGCGCCACGCGCGGTCAATGGGTCAGCGCGTCGCCCTGAGTCAGGCGATACGGCTCCGCAGGGCGGCGGCCCGGCCACGGGCGACCGCCTGCGCGGCGGCGGCGCCCACCCGGCGCAGGTTCACGCCGTGCCGTCGCGTGTCGATGCGTCCGGTGGGCCCCGAGACGGACAGCGCCGCGACGGGCCGGCCGCCGGGCCCCATGACGGGAACCGCGACGCAGCTCAACCCCAGCTGGCTCTCCTCGTCGTCGTAGGCGATCCCCTCGCGGCCGATCCGGTCGAGTTCGGCCTCGAGCCGCTCCGGGTCGGTGATCGTGTTGGGTGTGAACGCGTGCAGGGTTGCGGCCAGCACGTCCATCGAGGCGTCGAAATCGTAGGCGAGCATGACCTTCCCGACCGCGGTGCAGTGCGCCGGCAGCCGGCTGCCGACCCGGGACGGGGACGGCACCGGGTGGTGGCCGTAGAGCTTGGCGAGGTAGACCACGTCGGTCCCGTGGAGCTTCGCCAGGTGCACGGTCTCGCGGGTGAGCTCGTAGAGGTCGGAGAGGAAGGGGATCAGCAGATCGCGGATCCGCTCGTGCCCCGGCGCGTAGACCGCACGGCCCAGCTCGTGCAGGCGCGCCCCGAGCCGGTAGTTCTTGCCGACGCGTTCCACTACCTGGTTGCGCTCCAGCATGGCGAGCACCCGGAAGGCGGTCGACTTGCTGAGCTGCGCGCGGCGGGCGAGTTCGCTGACGCCCAGCCCCGAACTCGCCTGGTCTCCGAACGAGACGAGGAGGCTGATGGCCTTGTCCACTGCGGCCCGGTCATCACGGCCGTGCTCGACGACGGACATGGACATGCTCGCTCACCTCTGCTTTGAGGGAAGGGTGTCATTTTTAGTGCAGCAAACAGCACTTCTGTGTGACAATGATACGGAACCTGGCGAGTGTTCGCCAAGAATGACCAACCGGACATTAAAAGTGACGGGGAGATGTCGGACCACAACCAGCTCGTCGCGCGCAACGTCCGGAGGTACCGCCGTGAACGCGGCCTGTCCCTAGGCGAGCTCGCCCGCCGCTCCGGGCTGTCCAAACAGACGCTCTCCAAGATCGAGCAGGGGGTCGGCAACCCCACCGTCGAGACCCTCTCGCTGCTCGGCGCCGCGCTCGACGTCTCCATGCCGCGCCTGCTGACCGAGTGGGGCACCCCGGTCTTCGTCCAGCGCAATCACGAAGGCGAGTGGATCGACAGCGACGGCTGGTCGCAGCGGATCCTCGACGGGATCTACGGCTCCGGCCACGTCCGCACCCTGGTGCTGCGCCTGGAGCGCGGCCCGAAAGAGCCGAAGATCATCAACGCCCACTCCCCCGGCACCCTCCATCACCTCTACGTCATCACCGGGAAACTGCGGGCCGGGCCCGTCAGCGAACCGGTCGATCTCGCGGCCGGCGACTTCGTTCGGTTCCCTGGCGACATCCCGCATCGCTACACCTGCCTCAGCGAGCGGGTGGTGGCCCACATGGTCACCACCGTTCCCCAGATCCGGCAGGTCGGCCCGATCGTGACCAGCGGCGGGAAGCCCGCCTGACCCGATCACCCGCCCCGGCCCCGTCGGCGGCGCGAGACGCGCCGCCGACGGCCTGGATCGGCTCCTCCTAAGCGGTCACCCGTCCTCCCTCTACCCCCGTGGCATCCGTGGCCGGCAGGTCCCGGACCGCGCGGTCGACGAGGGCGGCGGCGTCGAAGAGCAGCCGTTCGTCACCGGCCCGGCAGAGGAACTGCAACCCGATGGGGAGGCCGTCGACCGTCCCGGCCGGGACCGTGAGCGCGGGCAGGCCCAGCAGGTTCCACGCGCTGGTCAGCGCGAGCAGAGCATTCCGTACGGCCACGGGTGTGCCGTCCAGTTCGGTCTCCCGCTGGCCGAGGAAGGGCGCGGTGAGCGGCACGGTCGGCAGCGCGAGGACGTCGTGGCGCTCGAACAACCCATCGACGGCCTCGGCGAGCAGAGGGCGGGTGCGCAGCGCCCGGACGTACCGCCAGGCCGGCACGGCGGCGGCTCCCTGGAGGCGTTCGAGGACTTCGGGGTCGAACAGGTCGGGCGTCTCCGCCATGCGGTCCGCGTGCACGGCCGCCGCCTCGCCGCTCTGGATGGCGGTGAACCCCTCACGGAGGTCCTGCACGACTCGCGGCGCGATGAAGAGTTCGCCGACGGGACCGGTCCCGGCCTCCAGCGCCGCGCGGACCGAACGCAGGACGCGGGGGTCGCAGGGGGACAGCGCGCCGGTGTCGAGCCAGGCGACCCGAGGCTCCCGCCCGGCCGGCCGCAGACCGTCCGGAACGAGGACCTGGTACGCGATCCGGCAGTCCTCCGCGTCCCGGGCGAGCAGGCCGACGTGGTCCAGCGTCTCCGCCAGAGGGAAGACGCCGTCGGCCGGAATCCTGCCGTACGCGGGCTTGAAACCCGCGATCCCGCACAGCGCGGCCGGTATCCGGACGGAACCTCCGGTGTCGGTGCCGAGGGCCAGAGGAACCATGCCCGCCGCCACCGCGGCGGCGCTTCCGGCGCTGGATCCACCCGTCATCCGCTCGGGGTCGTGCGGGTTGCGGACGGGCCCGTTGGCGGAGCGATCCCCGGTGGGCCCGTAGGCGAACTGGTGGGTGGTGGTCTGGCCGACCATGATCGCGCCCGCCGCACGCAGCTGCCGCACGCAGGCGGCGTCGGAGGTGGGCACGTGATCGGCGAAGTGCCGTGACCCCATGGTCGTGGGCCGGCCCGCGACCATGATGAGGTCCTTGACCGCGACGGGGATGCCGTGCAGCGGGCCCCGGTCGATGCCGTCGGCGATTTCGCGGTCCGCCTGCCGGGCCTCGGCCAGCGACTGGTCGGCGGCCACGGTCACGAACGCGTTCACGAGCGGATCGAGCCGGGTGACGGCGTCGAGCGCGGCACGGGCGAGGTCCGTCGCGGTGGTCCGGCCGGCCCGCAAATCCGCGCCGAGGTCGCTGATCGACCGGTCGGCGAAAGGGCCAAAGGGGGTGGTGATCGGTACAGAAGAGGGCAAGGACGCCATCCTGTCGGTCGGTGAGCTCGGTGACCGCCGTCATGCGTTCCGGAAGCCGGGGAGCATGTCGAGCAAAGAGGTGATCGCCACGGTACCTACCGCCATAGAGGCGGCGTAAGCCCACCTTCGATGGGAAACGCCCCTATGCCGCGCTGACGGCGGCCGGGGTGAGGCGCCTGGCGCGGAGGAAGAGGCTGCCGCGCTGTGCGATCAGCATCGCGAAGCCCAGAAACATGATGGCGTCGGCGAGAGCGGCCGGGCTGATGTGGTTGGAAACCAGGAACTCTCCGAGCGACCTTTGGAAGGACACCGACTCTTCGGCCTCGTAGGAGAACAGCGTGCGCGCGGCGGAGACGGCACCCCAGATCAGCACATACGGGGCGCCCGCGACCGTCATGACCATGCGGGAGCCGCCGTCGTACTCCACCTTCATCAAAGCGGAGGCTGCCAGGCCGAGCAGCGCACCCACCACGATGCCGACGACCTCCAGCAGCAGGCCCCGGCCCTGCAGATCGAAGCCGGGCATGACGAACGGCACGATGACCGCCGTGATCAGGAAGGGACGCGCGATCCGCATCAGCGTCAGCTTCCGCCGTCCGGCATCGACAAGAAGGACCGCGACGGGGATGAGCAGTGCACCGATCCACAGACTGAGTGACATGACCGTCCTTCTGCGTTACGGGGGATAAGACAACCTTGCCGGGCACTGATCCACGAGAAAAACCCCGAATCACTCATCTGTTATTGAGCGCAGCTCATTAATAAGATCTCGCACGTGATCGATATCGGCGAGATCGAAGCCTTCCTGGCGGTCGCCGACGAGTTGCACTTCGGGAAGGCGGGAGAGCGGCTTCGCCTCTCCCCCTCTCGCATCAGCCAGCTCATCCGGCGCCTGGAGAGCCGGGTCGGCACACCACTGGTCGAACGGACGACACGTCGCGTCGCGCTCACCCCGGTCGGAGATCGTCTCCGCCAGGACTTCCTCCAGATCTACGCCGACCTGAACTCGGCCCTCCGCCGTGCGCGTTCCGCCGGGCAGGAAGTAGAAAGCACCGTACGCGTCGGATATCTCACGCACTGCGGGGACGAGAGGTTCGGGCGGCTGGTCGCGGAGTTCCGCACGGCCTTCCCCAACTACGAAGTGACCACCCTCGACGTCACCGGCTTGGACTATCTCCAGGCCCTCAGCGACGACGACGTCGACGTGCTCCTCGGGCGCTTCGGCGACGGGCTTCCCGGCGATGTGGTTCAAGGACCCGTGATGAGCCGCGAACACTGGGTCCTCGGCGTCGCACGTACGCACCCCCTGGCGGAACACGACGTCGTCTCGGTTGAGGAGCTCGCCACTCACGCGATCTTCGGAGTGCCCGACCCGCTCACCGGCCGCCTGCACAATCCGCTCTACCCAGAGACGACACCGACCGGCCTGCCGATCCCCCGTCGCGGCGTCGCCCGCACCTTCGCCGAAGTCCTGCGCCTGGTCGCACAGCAGGACAACGTCTTCCCGACGGTGGCGTCGTTCCCCACCTACTACGGCCACCCCGACGTGGTGTTCGTCCCCATGCATGGATGGCCGCCCGCCGCCCGTACCCTCATCTGGCGCGCCCACGGCAACAACCCAGGCGTACGTGCCTTCATCGGCTTGGCGACCGACCCGCGGTCAAAGGCCTCGTAGTCGGCTCGACCCGGCGTGCCGGCAGCCGGCAGTGGTGGATCCTGCCGGACGCGCGGGCCGTGTTCAGAAGGGCGGGATGTCCTCGGCCGGATCAGCCGGCGGGCTGGGCCGAACCGTGACCTCCTGTGCCGTGTCCGGTTTGGCGAGGGGTTCTTCCCACCAGGCCGGTTCATACCGGTAGGCCGGCACGTAGGGCAGTTCGTCGACGGCGGGGTCGGTGATGCTGCCCGCGCCGTACCCGGAATCGGCGGGCTTGAGGTGGGCCCAGCCCGCCGGGGCGAACGGCTCGGGCAGCGGTTCGATGACCGGCGGCGGCTGGGCCGGGTACCGGTGGCCCGTCCGGCTGATCCACGTCACATGACCAGGCGCCGTCTGCACGACCTGCCAGCCGTTGTCACGCAGGTCATGGTCATGCGCGCACGCGGCGGCCAGGTTGCCCTCGCTCGTGGAGCCGCCCGCAGCGTAGGGGCGGGTGTGGTCCAGCTCCGACCGGGTCGCCGGGGCACGGCAGCCGGGATGCGTACACGCCCTGTCCCTGACCTGGATGTGCCGCCGCAATCCAGCTCTGGGAAACCGCCGCCGCCCATCCCCGCTGTCGCCGGTGCCTGCGCCGTCATGCGGGGCCGCCTCCTGCGGGACGGCCCCGGCAGGTGCGGGATATGCACCGCCGCTGCCCCGGCCACCATCAACCCCACCAGCACCAGCGCCTCGACCGGCATCAGCGCCGTTGCCCTCGCCCTCGCCGGGGGCCTGGTCCGGGTCGGCGGCCTCGTACTGACCGAGGACGTCGGCGACCACACCGGCCCAGCCGCCCAAGG
>NZ_BBYJ01000021.1 GCF_001528665.1 Microtetraspora malaysiensis | reverse complement strand
TCCATCCCCAACCGAAAAAACTTTCCACCACCATCGGATGCCCGAAGTAGTCATATCCGGTATTAGACCCAGTTTCCCAGGCTTATCCCAGAGTCAGGGGCAGGTTACTCACGTGTTACTCACCCGTTCGCCGCTCGAGTACCCCGAAGGGCCTTTCCGCTCGACTTGCATGTGTTAAGCACGCCGCCAGCGTTCGTCCTGAGCCAGGATCAAACTCTCCAAACAATGTCTTCGAGTTTTTCCTGGCCAACATTCAACATGAATGTCAACCAAAGGAATCCATCCCCCCACACCCAAAGATGCAGGTAAGGACGGGGTTGTGCATCATGCACTGGCTTTTAGCACACTGTTGAGTTCTCAAGAAACGGACGCGACCACCATCACCTCAGACTCGAAACCGAGCCATCCGCTCTGGGGCGTTATTCGCTTCGTTCTTTCTGTTTACTATTCTTCCGTGTCGCCCGGTCCGTGTCAAACCGCCCCATTTCGGAGCACTTGACCCGAACCGCGCAATCCCAGAGGAATCGCAGCCGCCCCGTTTCCGGGGCAACCCCTCTAACTTACCAGGCCCGAGATGTTCTCGCAAACACTTTTTCAGGACCAGCGTGTTTTAAGGGGTTGTCGGCGTGTCCTGCACGCGCCCATGCCTGACCACCGAAGTGATCGGAAGGGGTTGTGCCGGGCGTTGCCGACAGCAAAAGATTAGCAGTCCTCCGGAGTGACCGAGTACGGATCACCGACGCCCGCGGCTCCGGCGAGGCCCATGCCGGACGAATCGGAGGGCCTCGACAGCGCGGGGGCCGACCATAGACTCGGCCCGTGAGCAGCGATATGCCGCCTGTGGCGAAGAAGGTCCCCACCACCCGCACGCATCACGGAGACACCGTGATCGACGAGTACGCGTGGCTGTTCAAGAAGGACGACGCGGACACGATCTCCTACCTGGAGGCGGAGAACGCCTATACGCAGGAGGCGACCGGCCACCTGAAGGATCTGCAGGAGAAGGTCTTCCAGGAGATCAAGGCCCGCACTCAGGAGACCGATCTGTCGGTCCCGACCCGCAAGGGCGCCTGGTGGTACTACTCGCGCACCGAAGAGGGCAAGCAGTACGGCATCCAGTGCCGGGTCGCCGCGGACGGGGACGTTCCGCCCGCGGTGACGGCCGGCGAGCCTCTCCCCGGGGAGCAGGTCCTCCTGGACGGGAACGAGCTGGCCGGTGACAGCCCGTTCTTCGCGCTCGGCACCAGCGCCATCAGCCCGGACGGCACGATGCTCGCATACTCCACCGACTTCTCCGGGGACGAGCGCTTCACGCTGCGGTTCAAGGACCTGCGCACCGGCGAGCTCCTCCCCGACGAGATCCCCGGCATCTTCTACGGCGGAGCCTGGTCGGCGGACGGTTCGACGTTCTTCTACACGACCATCGACGAGGCGTGGCGTCCGTACCGCGTCCACCGGCACACGCTGGGGTCGGATGAGGACGTCCTCGTCTACCAGGAGGACGACGAGCGGTTCTGGATCGGCATCGGGCTGACCCGCAGCCGGCGGTACCTCGTCCTCAGCGCGGGCAGCAAGATCACCAGTGAGGTCCGCGTGCTGGACGCGGCCGACCCGACCGGCGAGTTCACCGTCGTGCGGCCCCGCCGCACCGGCGTCGAGTACGACCTCGACCACGCGGGTGACCGCTTCCTGGTCCTGCACAACGACGGCGCCCGGAACTTCGAACTGGCCACCGCGCCGCTCGACGACCCGGGCACGTGGACGCCGCTCATCGAGCACCGCGAGGACACCCGGCTGCTCGACGTGGACGCCTTCAAGAGCCACATCGTCGTGCACTTCCGGCGGGAGGGGCTGACCGGCATCAGGATCCTGCCGGGCGACGGGGGCGAGCCGTACGAGATCGCGTTCCCTGAGCCGCTCTACGACGTCGCGCCGTCGGGGAACCCCGAGTTCGAGACCTCCCGGCTGCGGCTCGGCTACACCTCGATGATCACGCCGCCCTCGGTCTACGACTACGACCTCGCCTCGCGCGAGCTGATCCTCCTGAAGAGGAGGCCCGTGCTCGGCGGGTACGAGCCCGGGGACTACGAGCAGTTCCGCGAGTGGGCGACGGCCGAGGACGGCACGCGCGTGCCCATCTCGATCGTGATGAGGAAGGGCGCCGAGCGGCCCGCCCCCACCCTCCTGTACGGCTACGGCAGCTACGAGACCTCGATCGACCCGTACTTCTCGGTGGCCCGGCTCTCGCTGCTCGACCGGGGGTTCGTCTTCGCCGTGGCCCACGTCAGGGGCGGCGGCGAGATGGGCCGCGGCTGGTATGAGGACGGCAAGCTGACCAGGAAGAAGAATACGTTCACCGACTTCGTGGCCTGCGCCGGGCACCTCAAGGCCGCGGGCTGGTCCAGCCGGATCATCGCGCGGGGCGGTTCCGCGGGCGGGCTGCTCATGGGCGCGGTCGCCAACGTCGCGCCGGAGGAGTTCGCCGGGATCGTCGCCGAGGTGCCGTTCGTGGACGCGCTGAACACGATTCTGGACCCGTCGCTGCCGCTGACCGTCATCGAATGGGACGAGTGGGGCGATCCACTGCACAATCCGGACGTGTACGCCTATATGAAGTCGTACTCCCCGTACGAGAACATCGACGGCAGGCCGTACCCGCCGATCCTGGCGATCACCAGTCTGAACGACACCCGCGTGCTCTATCACGAGCCGGCCAAGTGGATCGCCAGGCTGCGTGCCACCGCACAGGGCGGGCCGTTCCTGCTCAAGACCGAGATGGGCGCGGGCCACGGCGGCAGGAGCGGCCGGTACGACGCCTGGCGTGAAGAGGCCTTCGCGCTGTCCTGGATCCTCGACCGAGCTGGAGTGACCGAATGACGTACACCGCGGCCGCCGACCGCTATGGCCCCATGCCGTACAA
The DNA here is from genome assembly GCF_001528665.1 of Microtetraspora malaysiensis. Classification (GTDB taxonomy): domain Bacteria; phylum Actinomycetota; class Actinomycetes; order Streptosporangiales; family Streptosporangiaceae; genus Microtetraspora_A; species Microtetraspora_A malaysiensis. The sequence goes on along the minus strand of NZ_BBYJ01000021.1, from coordinate 155,264 downwards.
CCGGACCGGACGGAGCGGGCTGAAGCTGCCCGCGATCTCGCTGGGGTTGTGGCACAACTTCGGCGACGACAAGCCGATCGACACCCAGCGCGCCATCCTGCGCCGGGCGTTCGACCGCGGCGTCACCCACTTCGACCTGGCCAACAACTACGGCCCGCCGTACGGTTCCGCCGAGATCAACTTCGGCCGCCTCTTTCACGACGATTTCGCGAAATATCGCGACGAGCTGGTGATCTCGACGAAGGCGGGCTACGACATGTGGCCCGGGCCGTACGGCGAGTGGGGGTCGCGCAAGTACCTGCTGTCCAGCCTGGACCAGTCGCTCTCGCGGATGGGCCTGGACTACGTGGACATCTTCTACAGCCACAGGTTCGACCCGGAGACGCCCCTTGAGGAGACGATGGGGGCGCTCGACCACGCGGTGCGTTCGGGCAAGGCCCTCTACGCCGGAATCTCGTCGTACTCGCCGGAGCGGACGAAGGAGGCGGCGGAGATCCTGCGCTCGATGGGGACGCCGCTGCTCATCCACCAGCCGTCGTACTCCATGCTCAACCGGTGGGTCGAGGGCGGCCTCCTCGACACCCTGGAGCAGGAGGGCGTGGGCTGCATCGCGTTCTCTCCGCTGGCGCAGGGCATGCTGACCGACCGCTACCTGAACGGCATCCCGCGGGACTCGCGCGCCGCGCAGGGCAAGTCGCTCGACCCGAGCCTGCTCACGGACGAGTCGCTGCGGCACATCCGCACGCTCAACGAGATCGCCAAGGAGCGCGGCCAGACGCTCGCCCAGATGGCCCTCGCCTGGGCGCTGCGGGACCGCCGGATGACCTCCGTGCTGATCGGCGCGAGCAGCGTCGCCCAGCTCGACGACAGTCTCGACGCGGTGCGGCGGCTCGGCTTCTCGTCGGACGAGCTGGACGCCATCGACAAGAACGCCGTCGAGGCCGGCATCAACCTCTGGGCCGCCTCCAGCGCCAGCTGATCGCGCCCGCCCCTGCCTGTACGGCCCGCGCTCCGGTACACCGGAGGCGGGCCGTACGCGCTACAGGGCGTTGTGCCGCTGGAGCCAGGCGAAGGACGCCCAGCCGGGCAGCACGGGCAGCCAGAACGTCATCAGCCGGTACAGCAGCACGGCCGACAGGGACACCGATCCGGGCAGGCCCGCGACGGTGAGGCCGAAGGAGAGCGCGCCCTCGACGGCTCCCAAGCCGCCCGGCGTGGGCGCGGCCGAACCGATCGCGTTGGCGGTGAGGAAGACCACGGCGATCGCGGCGAAGCTCAGATCGCCGCCGAACGCCCGCACGCACGCGTCGAGGCAGAGCACGAAGGCGATCGTCAGCAGCAGCGTCCCGCCGAGCGCCTCGACGATCTTGGACGGCGACTGCAGCACGTCGAGGAGCCGGGGCACCACGCCGGAGAACATCGCCCGCAGCCGTACGGTCACGAACCGGCGCAGCGGCCGTACGGCCAGCACGATCAGGCTGAGCACGGCGACCGCGAGCAGCGCGATCAGCAGGCCCCGGGACGGGGTGAGGGACGGCGCGGCCTGGGTGCCGGTGATATATCCGAAGAACAGCAGCAGAAGGATGTGGCACATCAGGCCGACGAGCTGGGACGCGCCCACGCTCGCCACCGCCGGCCCGGGCGGGATGCCGCGTTTCTGCAGGTATCGGGTGTTAATCGCGACGCCGCCGACCGCGGCGGGCGCGACCAGCTTGACGAACGACGCGGCGAACTGCACCAGCATGGTCCGCCCGAGCGGCAGCTGCTCCGGAACGAACCCACGCAACATGATCGCGGCGGCCAGGTAGCTGAGCGCGGCGCCGACGAGCGCCACGCCGCCCCAGGCCCAGTTCGCGGTGAGCACCACCGACACCAGGTTGACCTTGCTGAGCTGGGACAGCAGGAAGTACGCGGCGAGCGCGCTCGCGATGATCGTCACCAGCGTCCGGGGCTGGAAGCGTTCGAGCCGGACCTCGTCCACCGCCACCTGGGGCTTCAACGCCGCGATCTGCTCGCGCAGCGCGGGCAGCAGGTTCTTCTCCTTGCGGGAGGCGGCGCGGGTGCCGCGGGTGAGCGCGATCCGCTGCAGCAGCGGCAGCGCCCCGGCCAGCGTGTCCGCGCCGAACACGGCGGCGGCCGAGGCGACCGAGCGCTCGGGCCCCACGCGCAGACCGAGATAGGCGAGGAGCTGGGCCAGGTCGAGGCGGAGCAGCAGGTCGCCGGCCGCGATCTCGCCGCTTCTGGCGTCGACGAGCAGCACCCGGCCGTCCTTGTCCACGTGGATGCTCTCGCCGGTGAGGTGGCGGTGGGCGAGCCGGTGCGCCTGGAGCAGCCGCACCTGTTCCCAGATCTGGGCGAGCAGCGCGTCGTCGATCTCGTCGTCGCGGAGCTCCTCCAGCGGGCGGCTGCCGACATGCTCGTACGCGAGGAGCGCCGCCTCGGTGCCCACCTCGCTGGTGCCGAGGAGGCGCGGCAGGTTCGCCCCCGCCGCCTGCGCGGCGTACGCCATCAGGGCCTCGCGCTCCAGCTCCGCGCGCAGCGAGCGGATCGCCCGCCGCCGCGTGTCCGGGTGCAGCCACACCCGACGCCACAGCCGGTACGCGATGCCGGCCACCTGCCGGTCCCGGTCGAGGACCGTCACGTCGAGCTGGGCGCCGCCGGCGAGGCCGACGAGGTAGCGGCGACTGCCGGCGCCGTCGTCCTCGACGCGCCGCCCGCTCACGGGGGCGAAGCCGAGCCGTCTGAGCGCGTGGATCACCGCGCTGCCCGGGGGCCGGGTGTTCGCACTGCCGATGCCGTACAGCGTGCCGTAGCCGACGGCGAGGCCGACGACATAGGTGACGATCACGCCGAGGGCGGTCACCTTGGTCGCGGTGAACAGGGCGAACACGTCGAGCACGATCGCCCCGGCCATCAGCGTGCGCCAGCGTGGCCGGCGCGTCATCCGCACCGCCGTGGCGTACGCGATGGCGGGGGTGAGCACGGTGTTGAGCGGCTCGACCTCCCTGCCCCCGGTGAGGAGCTGTTTGAGGTCCGCAGCTCCGGAGCCGATCAGCCACTCGTCCAGCGTGTACGAGATCAGCAGGGCGAGGATGGCGGCGATGAGCCCCTGGGTGACGCGCATGCCGTCACGGTGGAAGACCCGTTCGACGGCGAAGGCCATCGGGACGATCAGCACGGAGATGCCGCCGAGCAGCCCGGCGGCGGACGACAGCACGTCGGGCGCGCGGCCGGTCCCCGCCTGGACGTCGGTCTCCAGGCCGTTGAGGGTGCGCTGCAGAGCGAGGGCGAGCAGCACCACGGCGGCGAGCGTGACCAGGCTGAGCAGGAAGCGCAGGGCGTCGGATGGGCGGCGGATGCGCTGGGGAAGTAGAGGCTCGACGACGAGGACGGCTCCGGAATCAGGAGTCTCCGCCGTCGTGTTCTTCTCCTTTATGCCCCTCACCACCAGCGATTCTGTGCGATCTTCGCACTCCGTGTCCACAATCGATGCATGCGACTTTCACTCGCCTCGGACAGCCTTGACGGCATAGCGTCACAGATCGTGACCGAAGCGGAGCGGCGCGGTCATTCAGTCACACTCTATGGAGCATTGGCCCCCGGTGGCCGGACAGATTGGGCCTGGTGCTGCGCGCAGGCGGCCCGCGACGTCGCGGCCGGCCGATCCGACCAGGCCATCGTGTGCTGCTGGACCGGAACCGGCGCCTCGATCGCCGCGAACAAGGTACCGGGCGTACGCGCCGCCTTGTGCGTGGACGCCGCGACCGCCGCGGGTGCCCGTACCTGGAACGACGCGAACGCGCTCGCCCTGAGCCTCCGCCTGACCTCGCGGCAGCTGCTGACCGAGATCCTCGACGCCTGGTTCTCCACCGGGCCGAGCACCGCCGAGGACGACCGGGCGAACATCGGCCTGCTGAAAGAGCTGGAAGGCGCCTCGTAAAGTTACCACCATGGACTTGCGCGTTCTCGGTGCCTGCCCGCTCGACTGCCCCGACACCTGCTCGTGGGAGGTGACGGTCAGGGACGGCCAGGCGGTCGCCCTGCGCGGCAACCGCGACCACCCCTTCACCCGCGGTGCGCTCTGCGTGAAGGTCAACCGCTACCTGGAGCACACCCGGGCCACCGACCGGATCCTCCACCCGCTGAAGCGGGTCGGGCCGAAGGGTTCCGGGCGGTTCGAGCGGATCAGCTGGGACGAGGCGCTCACCACGATCGCCGACCGGCTGACCGCCATCGTCGCGGAGCACGGCGGGGAGGCCATCTGGCCGTACCAGGGCACCGGGACGCTGGGGTTCATCCAGGGCGAGGGCGGCCTGGCCGGGCGGCGCTTCTGGAACGTGCTCGGCGCGTCCTACCACGATCTCAACATCTGCTCGCGCGCGGGCAACCTCGGCACGTCCTACGTCAACGGCACCGCCGGAGGCATGGACCCCGAGACGTTCGCGCTGTCCCGCCTGATCCTGCTGTGGGGGACGAACACCCTGACCAGCGGTCACCACATGTGGAAGTTCGTGCAGGACGCCCGCGCGAACGGCGCCCACGTCGTGGCGATCGACCCGATCAGGACCCGTACCGCGGAGCAGGCCGACGAGCACCTGCCGATCCGGCCGGGCACGGACGGCGCGCTCGCGCTCGGCCTGCTCAACGTGGTGCTGGAGGAGGGCGCGGAGGACCGCGACTACCTGGAGAACCACACGGTCGGCTGGGACGAGTTCCGCGCCGAGATCCTGAAATATCCCCCGAGCAGGGTGGCCGAGATCACCGGGCTGCCCGAGGCCGACATCCGCGCCCTCGGCCTACGGCTCGCGCGCACCCGGCCCACCGCCATCCGCGCGACCATGGGCGTCCAGCGGCACGAGGGCGGCGGCGCGGCGATGCGGGTGATCTCCTGCATCCCGGGTGTGACCGGCGACTGGCGGCACCCGGGCGGCGGCGTCTCCTACTCGACGTCCGCGCACTTCCCGCTGCACGTGGACCCGCGCGACGACCTGCTGGAGAAGCCGGTTCGCACCCTGACGATGACCCGGCTGGCCGACAGCCTGGACGAGTCGGTCAAGTGCTTGTGGGTCTACGCCGCCAACCCGCTCGGCTCGACCTCCGACCAGAACCGCATCCGCGAGGCGATGCGGCGCGAGGACCTGTTCACGGTCGTGATGGAGCAGTTCCCGACCGACACCGTCGACTACGCCGACATCGTGCTGCCCGCGACCATGCAGACCGAGCATGTCGACCTGCACGCCGGCTACGGCCACATGTACGTGGTGTGGAACGAGCCCGCCGTCGAGCCCCAGGGCGAATGCGTGTCCACGACGGAGACATTCCGCCGGCTCGCCCGGCACATGGGGCTGACCGAGCCCTCGCTGTACGTCTCCGATCTCGAACTGGCCGAGCAGCTCCTCGGCGGGACGCCCGGCATCACGCTGGAGCGGCTGCGCAAGGAGGGGTGGGCGCGGCTGCCGGTCCCCGACCCGTTCGTCCCCTTCTCCGACGGCTTCCCGACGCCGTCCGGGAAGCTGGAGTTCGTCTCGGAGCGGGCCGAGGCCGCCGGCCTGCCCCGGGTGGCGGGCTACGTGCCCTCACGCACCGCCCGTACGGCCGCGCCGGGGAAGCTGACGCTGATCACCCCGGCGCAGCACACCTTCCTCAACACGATCTTCAGCAACAACCCCGAGCTGCTCAGGCGGTCCAAGGGGCCGCGGGTCATGGTCAACCCCGTGGACGCCGAGGCGCGCGGGCTCACGGACGGGCAGCTCGCCAGGGTGTTCAACGACAACGGCGAGTTCTCGGCGTACGTGGAGATCAGCGAGCGGGTCCGGCCGGGCGTGGTGGCGGCGCCGAAGGGACATTGGCCCAAGCTCAGCCCGGGAGGCGCCAACCCGAACGCCGTGGTGGACGAGCGCGACGCCGACATGGGCCGCGGCGCCGTCTATCACGACAACCTCGTGGACATCTCCCCCGCCCCGTGAAATCAAACACTTAGGGGGCAACAGCGGAACTGGCCGATCAGATCCGAGCGGCTGGAGCGTCACAGGGATGACTGACGCTTACCGAGAGTGACTGTCAGAGGCGGAGCTTGAAGCCCTCGTGGGTGGCGGTGAAGCCGAGCGAGGCGTAGAAGCGGTGGGCGTCGTGGCGCACCTTGTCCGTCGTGAGCTGGACGAGGCGACAGCCGCGTTCGCGGGCCCGTTCGACGGCCCACTCCATCATCCGGCGCCCGACCCCCCGGTTCCGGTGCGGCGTGGCCACCCGCACCGCCTCGATCTGGGCGCGCTCCGCCCCACGCCGGGACAGGCCGGGGATGAAGGTGAGCTGGAACGTCCCGACCACTTGGCCGTCTTCCTCGGCCACGATCAGCTCGTTTCGGGGGTCGGCGTCGATGGCCTCGAACGCGGCCATGACGTCGGTCCCCTCGACGGACTCGCGGGCCGCGGCGACAGGGTCGTCGTCGAGCATCGCCAGGATGGCCGGCACGTCCTCGCGCCGGGCGGTACGGAATGAAACAGACACGCGACGAGCCTAGCGGCGGGACGTACTGGGCAAAGGGGCGGCTCAGGGTGCGCTCAGGGGTCTCCCCGATGCCGTACGCGCGTGCTGAGTTGCAGCCTTGAGCTATGAACGAACTGACTCGACGTGACGAGATGTCCCTAGCCGGAGCGGCTCTGCGCGGCGCGCCGTGGAAGACCGCCGCCATCTCGGGCGGAGCGGTCGCCGGGGTCGGCTTCCTGATGGGCGTTATCCTCCCCGGCCCCGCCGACCTGGCCTGGGCGCTGTGCCTTGGCATCCGTGTCTTCACGCTGGTCGCGGCCATCGGCGCGATCGCGAAGCCGGATCACGGCGATCGAGTCACCCAGCAGGCGCGGCGCTGGTCGCTGCGCCACCCCTGGCGGTTCGCGCTCTATCCCGGGATCGGCTCCGCGGTGCTGATGTACCCGGTGCAGTTGGTCATCGGCCGGGAGGGCGTCTTCGGCGCGGCGTGGGACGCACTGTGGGGTGGCGCACTCGTCTACCTGATCACCGCCGTGCTCGCCCTGTCGATGCGCCGCCGGGCGCAGGACAGGGGCTGACGGCGCTCCTGGGCGTCGCCCGCGGGGGCGGCGACGCCCATCAGGAGCTGCGCTCGGCCTCGCTGCGGCAGACGCAGAACTCGTTGCCCTCGGGGTCGAGCAGCGTGACCCATCCGGTGCCGTCCGCGTTGCGGTGGTCCTCGTACTGTGTGGCGCCCAGGCCGACGAGACGCTCGACCTCCTGGTCCCGGGTGGCCCCGGCTACGCCGTTGACGTCGAGATGGAGCCGGTTCTTGGTCGCCTTCCCCTCGGGGACCCTGATGAAGAGCAGGTGGGGCGGCCCGTCGGGCCGGTCGAGCATGACCTCGTCATCGCCGGGCTCGGAGTCGACCAGCGGCCAGCCGAGGGCGGTGCTCCACCACTCGGCCAGCTCGTACGGACGGGCGCAGTCGACGGTCATCGTGTGAATCTCAATCATGCACCCACCCAAGCGACACACCACCAAAGCTGTCAAGCCGGTTATCAACCAATGGTGCGGGTATCGACAGCCTCAATCGACTTCGGGCACCCGGGACGAGCGTCTGCCGTGTGTATCCACGAAGGCGGGACCACCAAAGGTGCGAAGAGGTGCCCGGCCGCCTGCCGCGGGTCGACCCCATCGGGGCCGCGCCCGCGTACAGGCGACAGCGGCTCAGTGGGCGGCGCCGCCGGCGAGGTTGAGGCCGATCACGCCCAGGATGATGAACACGATCGAGATGATCTTCAGTAGGGACGCGTTGTCCCCCAGCAGGGCGATGCCGAGAAGTGCGGTGCCGACCGCGCCGATGCCGGTCCACACGGCGTATGCCGTACCGACCTCAAGGCTCTTGAGCGCGAGCGACAGCAGGCCGAAGCTGAGCACCGAGAAGACGAAGAAACCGACCGACCACCACAGGTGCGAAAAACCGGCGCTCATCTTGAGCGAGTAGGCCATCGCGACCTCGAACAGACCGGCGACGACGAGCAGGCCCCAGGCCATGGCTCCCCCTTGGTACGAGACTGAACTTCCTGGTCACAGGGAGTGCGTCGTCTTCGCTTACCGGGTACGGCGCGTCTCGTCCGGGATGGCCGTACGGTCGATCGCCGCAGGGCCCATCAGTGGAGAAAGTAACACACCTCCACTTATTTGCTGCTATCCCACCAAATTGTGACGAAATGCCGTGGCGGGAGCGGCCACACCCCCAGCTCCTCGGCGGCCCGCGCCACCTCCGGGGCCCGCCCCGGGTCGAGGCAGAGCCGCAGGCACGCGGCGGACGCCATCTCCTCGATCGACTCGAAGGGCGCGTCGAGCGCGGTGTGCGCCTCACTCTCCGCCGCGAACCCCATCTCCCGGGCGACCGCCAGCACGTCCTCGGAGGTCGGGCGATCCGGCCTGGTCAGGCCGTGGAAGCGGACCCAGAGCGGGTTCAACCAGGTCATCGGGTGGACCCGCGGGAGTTCGAGCACCACCCTGCGCCGCGCATGCGCGTCGAGCCCGGCCAGGAACGGCACGAGGTCAGGCACGTTGAAGACGACGTGCGCGCAGACGGCCACGTCGGCGACGGGCGTACGCTCGGCCACGTCCGGCCAGCGCCCCTCGACCAACCGGATGGTGCCGCACCCGCTCTCGCGTCCGCGCGCGGCCAGCGCCTCCAGCATGGCGCGGTTCTCGTCCACGGCGACCAGCGCCGCCGGGCGCAGCGGGAGGCTCGCCGCGCCGGTGCCCGCCCCGACGTCCAGCACCGACCCCTCGTCGGGCAGCGCCTCCCGCGCCCGCTCGTACGTCGGCCCCTGCGGCGCCGCGAGAAGAGTGTCGGTCCTCCTCGCGAAGCGGGCGACCCGATGTGTCCACGGACTGACCGGCGCCTTCGCCAGGATCTCCCCGGGGATGGCCCAGGACTCAAGGTCCGCCTGCCAGCGCGCTGCTCGCTCATCAAGGCTCACAGTCGCACAGTATCTATTTGCGCTCGCTCCGCTCGCGCGGGCTCGGAGCGCCCTCAGGCGATGTCTTCCCTCGTCACTGCGTCTATTTGCGCTCGCTCCGCTCGCGCGGGCTCGGGTCGCCCTCAGGCGATGTCTTCCCTCGTCACTCGGGGCCTCGTCCCTCAGCCCACTCGTTCCTCAGTCCAGACACCGCCGCGCCCCTCGCGGGGCGGTTCGGCAGCGTGATGGTTGCCGGCGCTCGCGCGGGCCCACTGGCTCCTCAGTCCCGACACCGCCGCGCCCCTCGCGGGGTCGCTCGCCCCTCGCTCCCCACTGGCTCCTCGGCTGCATTCCCGCCACGCCCCTCCCGGGTTGTGGGACATACCACCACATTGCTTGCATATTGCCGGTTACCGACGGGTAGCATTCCTTTAGAGTTACTGACTAGTACGTAACCCCCGACTGTCGTGGTTTCGAGGAGCGCACGAGATGGGCCACTACAAGAGCAACATCCGCGACCTGGAGTTCAACCTGTTCGAGGTGTTCGGGCGCGGGGAGATCCTCGGCGGCGGCCCGTTCCAGGACATCGACGAGGACACCGCCCGCAGCATCCTGGACGAGGTGAACCGGCTGGCCACCGGCCCGCTCGCCGAGTCCTTCGAGGACGCCGACCGGCACCCGCCGGTGTTCGACCCGGCCACGCACACCGTCACGATGCCCGAGAGCTTCAAGAAGTCGTACCAGGCGTGGGTCGACGCCGAGTGGTGGCGGATGGAGCTGCAGCCCGAGCTCGGCGGCACGCCCGCCCCGCGCAGCCTCGTGTGGTCAGTGGCCGAGCTGGTGCTCGGCGCCAACCCCGCCGTCTGGATGTTCGGCAGCGGCCCGGCGTTCGCCCGGCTGGTGTTCGAGCTGGGCACCGAGGACCAGAAGCGGTTCGCCGAGCTGGCCGTTGAGCGCAACTGGGGCTCGACGATGGTGCTGACCGAGCCGGACGCCGGCTCCGACGTGGGCGCCGGCCGGACCAAGGCCGTACGGCAGGAGGACGGCACCTGGCACATCGAGGGCGTCAAGCGCTTCATCACCAGCGCCGAGCACGACATGGCGGAGAACATCTTCCACCTCGTGCTGGCCCGCCCCGAGGGCCACGGCCCCGGCACCAAGGGCCTGTCGATGTTCCTCGTGCCGAAGTACCTGGTCGATCTCGAGACCGGCGAGCTGCGCGAGCGCAACGGCGCGTACGTCACCAACGTCGAGAAGAAGATGGGCCTCAAGGTGTCCACCACCTGCGAGCTCACCTTCGGCGAGAAGCACCCGGCCGTCGGCTACCTCGTCGGCGACGTCCACGACGGCATCCGCCAGATGTTCATGGTGATCGAGCACGCCCGGATGATGGTCGGCACCAAGGCCATCGCGACGCTGTCCACCGGCTACCTGAACGCGCTCGACTACGCGAAGAACCGCGTTCAGGGCTCCGACCTGAGCCGGTCCGCCGACAAGACCGCCCCGCGCGTCACCATCACCCACCACCCGGACGTCCGCCGCGAGCTGATGCTGCAGAAGTCGTACGCCGAGGCCATGCGGGCGCTGGTGATCTACACGGCGACCTTCCAGGACGCCGTCCAGATCGCCGAGGCCGAGGGGCGCAGGGACGAGGTCGCCGAGGCGATGAACGACCTGCTGCTGCCCATCGTCAAGGGCGTCGGCTCCGAGCGGTCGTACGAGCTGCTCGCCCGCTCGCTCCAGACGCTCGGCGGCTCCGGCTTCCTGCAGGACTACCCGATCGAGCAGTACATCCGCGACGCGAAGATCGACTCGCTGTACGAGGGCACGACGGCGATCCAGGGCCAGGACCTGTTCTTCCGGAAGGTGCTCAAGAACCAGGGTGTCGCCCTCGGCTCGCTGCTCGGCGAGGTCGTCACGTTCGTGGGATCCGAGGCGGGCAACGGCCGGCTGAAGGCCGAGCGGGCGCTGCTCGGCGAGGCCGCGGGCGAGGTCAAGGCCATGGCCGACACGATGGCGGGCTGGGCGATCGCGTCGCTCGAGTCGCCGAAGGAGGTCTACAAGGTCGGCCTCAACACCACCCGGTTCCTGATGTCGCTGGGCGACGTGGTCCTGGCCTGGCTGCTGCTGCGCCAGGCGGAGATCGCGCTCGCGGCCCTCGGCGCCGAGGCGCCGGACGCGGCCGACACCGCCTTCTACACCGGCAAGGTGGCCGCCGCGACGTTCTTCGCGCAGACCGTCCTGCCCCGGGTCGCCGCCGAGCGCCGGGTGCTCGACGCCACGCCCCAGGACGTCATGGAGCTGCCGGAGGAGGCCTTCTAGCCGTACCGGCTCCGAACCCGGCGATCGCGCGGCTCCCTTGAGAGGGGGGCGCGCGATCGCCGCGTTTCCGGGTCGCGCGGCTACCCACCGAGTCAGCTTCTCGGCCGTAATAACAGACCAGAGAGCCGTTCCCCGGCATACCGGGTGCGTTCAGTCCCGCCACCGCAACACGAACCGCAACAACGAAACCACGAAGAGTGAAGCCATTCCTCTCGGGCGTGAACGCCCGAGGTTCCTGGCTGGATGGCGCTGAAGCCGGGCCGCGCTCAAGAATTTTCGATCAGCCGAAGCCGGGTATGACCGTGACATACGCGTTGTTTACTGTCCGGAGGTTCGGCGATGGGTATCGGGGTCAGCCTCTTCTTTCTCACGATCGGGGCGATCCTCAAGTTCGCCATCGACCCCGATGTGCTCGGAAAAGCCGTGCACATCGATGTGATCGGCGTGATCTTCATGATCGTCGGGGGCGTGGGGCTGCTTCTCAGCGTCATCCTCGGCTCCCGCCGAGGCACCACCTCGGACAGCCACCTGATGGAACACGAGAATCACCCGCCCAGGCCCTGAGCCGGGCCCGCGCCGTCCAGGGTCAGACGGTGTACTGCACGGCGGCGCGGGACGCGAGGATCGGCTTGATGTGCTCGGCGATGATCGACAGGTGCGTCGGGTGGTCCCGGTAGGCCAGGTAGTCCTCGACGGTGTCGAAGTCCGCGACCACGGCGAACTCGTGGTTGCCCGGGTTGATGCCCGCGTCGGCGCCGACGGCGTAGCTCCTGATCTGCGGGATGATCCCCGGCAGGGTGTTCAGCCGCGCGGCCACCTCCGCCTTCTGCTCGGCGGTGGCGTCCTCGGTCCAGGTGAACAGCACGACGTGCCGGATCATGGTCGTTCCCTTCGCGGTGTGACTGCGAGAGGAAGCCTAGACCGCGGCCGCCGAATGGGTCTGTCCTCGGATGAGCCGGTGCCGCGCGACGGGGCCGACCAGGGGGCTGGGTGACAAGCGGCCCCGCCGCGCAGGTTCGCGATGGCGCCCGGGACGGCATCCGATCCGCGCCGATCCCGTCCTCCCGGGCGCCTGTGGCAAACGCTAGGCCGCCCTGCTTGGGGCCGACTGGTCTCGATCTTGGAGACGACTTGGGGGCGGCCCCGCCGACGCGGGACCGCCCCCTCACACGTTCCGTGACCCCTCACGGGATCGCGGCGATCACCCCCAGGCCAGCATGCGCAGCGGGTCCTCCAGCATGGCGCCCACGTCCCGGAGGACGTAGGAGCCCTGCTCACCGTCGATCACACGGTGGTCGAACGACAGCGCAAGCGTGGCGACCTTGCGGACCGCGAGCTGGCCGTCCACCACCCACGGCATGTCGCGGATCTGGCCGATCGCCAGGATCGCCACCTCGCCGGGGTTGATGATCGGCGTGCCCGCGTCCACCCCGAACACGCCCACGTTGGTGATCGTGATCGTTCCGCCGGTCAGCTCGGCGGGCGTGCACTTCCCGGCCCGCGCCCGCTCGGTCAGCTCGGTCAGCGCCCGGGCCAGCTCGGGCAGGGACATCGCGTGCGCGTCCTTGATCTTGGGCACGATCAGCCCGCGTTCGGTGGCCGCGGCGATGCCGAGGTTCACGTACCGCTTGACGATGATCTCCTCATCGGTCCACGCGGCGTTCGCGATCGGGTACCGCTTCACGGCCGTGAGCAGCGCCTTGGCCACCAGGAGCAGGGGCGAGACCTTCACCCCGGCGAAGTCCGGCAGCTCGCGCATCCGGCGGACGGCCTCCATCGTCCCGGTGACGTCCACCTGGAGCCACTCCGTGACGTGCGGCGCGGAGAACGCGCTGGCCACCATGGCCTGCGCGGTCGCCTTGCGCACACCCTTCACCGGGATGCGCTCCTCCCCGCCCGCCGGTACGGCTGCCGCCGGGTACGGCACCGCCACGGGCGCGGCGACGGCGGCCTGGACGTCGTCGCGGGTGATCGACCCCTGCGGGCCGGTGCCCACCACCGTGGACAGGTCGACCCCGAGGTCCTTGGCGAGCTTGCGCACCGGCGGCTTGGCCAGCACCGAGACCCGGCCACCCTGCCGGGGGACGGCAGGGGCCGGTGTCTGAGGCTGCGCCGGCACGGGGGCGGGCGCCGGCGCGGACACCGGCGGCGTCGGCGCGACGGGGGCGGCGGCCGGCTGCTTGCGGGGGCGGCGCGTCGTCGTGCTGGGCATGACGCCGTACCCGACCAGCACCGGCTCGCGCTCCGGCTTGGGCGTCGGTCCGCCGACCATCCCCGGCTCCACCGCGCCCTCAACCGGCGGGATCGACTCCCCCGGCTCCTCGGCGCCGTCCTCCACCGAGATGATCGGCGTGCCGACCTCGACGGTCTGCCCCTCGGACACCATCAGCGCGGACACGGTGCCCTCGTACGGGCACGGCAGCTCCACCACGGCCTTGGCCGTCTCGATCTCGACGATCGTCTGGTTGATCTTGACGGTGTCCCCGGCGGCCACGTGCCACTTGACGATCTCGGCCTCGGTCAGCCCCTCGCCCACGTCGGGAAGCTTGAACTCACGCAACATGAGGATCCTCCCTTTCCTAGTAGGCGAAGACGCGGTCCACCGCGTCGAGCACGCGGTCGAGGTCGGGCAGGTAGTGGTCCTCAAGGCGGGACGGCGGGTAGGGCGTGGAGAAGCCGCCGACACGCAGCACCGGGGCCTCCAGGTTGTAGAAGCAGTGCTCGGTGATCCGCGCCGCCAGCTCCGCGCCGAAGCCGCTGAAGACCGGCGCCTCGTGAACAACCACGCAACGGCCGGTCCGCGTCACGGACTCGACGAGCACGTCCAGGTCGAGCGGGTTGAGCGAGCGCAGGTCGATCACCTCGACGTTGCGGCCCTCCTCCTCCGCCGCGGCCGCGGCGGAGAGACAGGTCTTCACCATCGGCCCGTACGCGAGCAGCGTCACATCCGAGCCCTGCCGTACGGTCCTGGCCCGGTCGAGGGGCAGGCCGGGAGCGGCGAGGTCCACCTCGGCCTTGTCCCAGTAACGGCGCTTGGGCTCGAAGAAGATGATCGGGTCGTCGCAGCGGACCGCGTCCTGGATCATCGTGTAGGCGTCGGCCGGGTTGGAGCAGGCCATCACGCGCAGGCCGGCGGTGTGCGTGAAGTACGCCTCGGGCGACTCGGAGTGGTGCTCCACCGCGCCGATGCCGCCACCGCAGGGGATGCGGACGACGACGGGCAGCTTGATCGCGCCGAGCGAGCGGAGCGGCATCTTGGCGAGCTGCGTGATGATCTGGTCGGCGGCGGGGAACACGAAGCCGTCGAACTGGATCTCGCACACCGGGCGGTAGCCGCGCAGCGCCAGCCCGATGGCGGTGCCGATGATGCCCGACTCGGCGAGCGGGGTGTCGATGACACGGTCCTCGCCGAACTCCTTCTGCAGCCCGTCGGTGACGCGGAAGACGCCGCCGAGCTTGCCGACGTCCTCACCCATCACGAGGACCTTGGAGTCCTCCTCCATGGCGCGGCGCAGGCCCTCGTTGACCGCCTTGGCCAGGGTCAGTGTGGTCATCGGCCGGTCCCCGTCTCAGTGCCGTTCTCGAAGCTCGCCAGGTATGCCAGGTACTGCTCCCGCTCCTTGTCCACCATGGCGTGCGGGCCGCTGTACACGTGGTCGAACATCGCCTCGGGTCCGGGGTCGGGCAGTTCGAGGCAGCGCCGGCGCACGTCCTTGCCGAGCGCGTCGGCCTCGGCGTCGACCTTCTCGAAGAACTCCTGGTCGGCGAGCTGGTTCTTGAACAGGTACGCCTTGACCCGCTCGATCGGGTCCTTCAGCTTCCACGCCTCCAGCTCGCCCGCGACCCGGTAGCGGGTGGGGTCGTCGGAGGTGGTGTGCGCGCCCATCCGGTACGTGAACGCCTCGATCAGGGTCGGCCCCAGGCCGTTGCGGGCGTCCGCGAGCGCCTTGCGGGTCACCGCGAGGCAGGCGAACACGTCGTTGCCGTCCACGCGGATGCCGGGGAACCCGAAGCCGGAGGCGCGCTTGTACAACGGGATGCGCGTCTGCTTCTCCAACGGCTCGGAGATCGCCCACTGGTTGTTCTGACAGAAGAACACCACCGGGGCGTTGAACACCGACGCCCAGATGAACGACTCGTTCACGTCGCCCTGGGAGGTGGCGCCGTCGCCGAAGTAGACGATCGTGGCGGACTCGGCGCCGTCGCGCTGGGCGCCCATGGCGTATCCCACCCCGTGCAGCGTCTGGGAGCCGATGACGATCGTGTAGAGGTGGAAGTTGTGCTCGTACGGGTCCCAGCCGCCGTGGTTGACGCCGCGGAACATGCCGAGCAGCTTCACCGGGTCGACGTCGCGGCACCAGGCCACAGCGTGCTCGCGATAGGTGGGGAACGCCATGTCGGCGTCGGTCAGGGCCCGGCCGGAGCCGATCTGCGCGGCCTCCTGGCCGAGCAGCGAGGCCCAGAGTCCGAGCTCGCCCTGCCGCTGGAGGGCGACGGCCTCCAGGTCGATGCGCCGCACCAGGACCAGGTCCCGGTAGAGCGAGCGCACCTCCTCGGCGGTCAGCTCGATGTCGTAGTCGGGGTGCTCGACTCGTTCGCCTTCCGGCGTGAGCAGTTGGATGAGCTCCGGGGGTGCGTCGGCACCGCGAGGGGCTTCGGCTGTCACGTGCCACTCCTGTGCGTTCTAGGGCCGCGCGCGTGTGGGGTCGCCACCCGAGTACGGCCGGGTCCTCACGCGGTCGGCGTCCATGGTGTGAATACCGGCCGCGTATGCGGACATCGTGGCAGAGGCCACTGCCCGCCGCGCAAGCCCCTTCTCGACGCCCACCCTTCCACGTTCCCCGAACCCCTTGGGCGAACCATGGTCATCAGCTGGGCCCGAGAGGAACTCAGCCTCAGTCGGCGCGGTACACAACCAGGCCGTCGATCATAGTCAGCCAGGCTTCGGCCCCGGCCGGCTCGTCCGGCATGCGCGAGAGCGGCATGCGGATCGCGTCGCGGAGGCCCGCCGCGCGTCTCACCGGCACCTGCCGGAGCTGTGGCTCGCGCTTTCCCTGGAGGAGATGATCCCTCCGGGCCGCCGGGAACGATCCCCGCTCCTGCGGATACCCTTGACCGCGACATCGGACATCAGCCCAGGAGGACACCAGTGGCGCGCGTCATCGTCGACGTCATGCTCAAGCCGGAGATTCTCGACCCCCAGGGCCAGGCGATCGCCCGCGCGCTGCCCCGGCTGGGCTTCTCGGGCGTCCACGACGTACGGCAGGGCAAGCGGTTCGAGGTGGAGATCGAGGGCGAGGCCGACGAGGCCGCGCTCGCCGAGGTCCGGAAGATGGCCGAAACCCTTTTGGCCAACACGGTGATCGAGGATTTCACCGTGCGTGTGGAGCGGTAAAACCGCACATTCCACACCTCAAAAAGCCGACAAAGCACCTAAGACGTAACATTGGCGCGACCACTGAATAACAGGCGCGTCATTTTGCGGTTAGCCCGGATTCCTCGGGGAAGCCTCTCACGGTGACCTTCAACACCGGGAGGGGTCCGGTGGACATCGAGTTCTCACTGGCTTTACCACGGGATGCGATCGGCATTCCCCTGGTCCGCCGGGTGCTCGGCGACGCGCTGCGTTCGCTGGGTGTGACCGAGAGCTGCGTGTCCGACATTCTCCTGGCGACCTCGGAGGCCTGCGCCAACGCCGTACGGCACGGCGGTCCCGCCGATCGTTACCGGGTGACCGCGGCCATCGGCGCGGGCCGCTGCGAGGTGCGGATCATCGACTGCGGCCACGGGCTCAACGCCATCCCCCGGCAATACCCGCCGGGAGACGCCGAGCACGGCCGGGGCATCCTGATCATGCAGTCGGTCGTGGACGAGATCTCCTTCGACATCACGCCGGGCCGCGGCACCACGGTCCGGCTGACCAAGGAGCTCGCCTGGGACGAGGACGCCGTCTCCCGCTTCCTCACCCTGGACCGCCAGCTCGCCACCGTCTGACCCCCGCACACTCCTCCGCGTGGAGATCGACCGCCCTCAGATAGGGCGGTTTTGGGTTCACCCGATAACCTGAGGCGTACCGCCACAGACCGCCGCCCATGAATGAGGCGGTGGCGTGGCGCGCCCATGCCTTGGAGGGTAACCGTGGGGGACCTGTCATGAACGCTGCCCGAGTGGGCGTCGTCACCTTTCCCGGAACACTCGACGACCAGGACGCGGCCCGCGCCGTTCGGCTCACGGGAGCCGACCCGGTGCCGCTCTGGCACGCCGACCACGACCTCAAGGGGGTGGACGCGGTCTTCCTCCCCGGCGGGTTCTCCTACGGCGACTACCTGCGCTGCGGGGCGATCTCCCGGTTCTCGCCGCTGATGGACGAGCTGATCCCGGCCGCCCGCGCGGGCCTGCCGGTCCTCGGCACCTGCAACGGCTTCCAGATCCTCTGCGAGGCGCACCTGCTGCCCGGCGCGCTGACTCGCAACGAGGGCCTCCACTACATCTGCCGCGACCAGGGCATCCGGGTGGAGAACGCGGACACCGCCTGGACGTCCGACTTCGCGACCGGCCAGGAGATCGTGCTACCGATCAAGCACGGCGAGGGCCGCTACGTCGCGGACGCGGAGACCCTCGCCGCCCTGGAGCGCGACGGCCGGGTCGTGTTCCGCTACGTCGGGGGCAACCCCAACGGCTCGCTCAACGACATCGCGGGCATCACGAACGAGGCCGGGAACGTCGTCGGCCTCATGCCCCACCCCGAGCACGCCGTCGAGGAGCTGACCGGCGCCCCCAGCGTGGACGGCCGGAGCTTCTTCACGTCCATCCTCAAGAGGCTGGTGAACGCATGAGGAGTGGTGAGCGACCGATGAGTCTTGACTCCGTGAAGCGGGCCGCCGACACGCCCGACGAGCCGATGCCGTACGCCGAGCTGGGCATGAAGGACGACGAGTACCGGCGGGTGTGCGACATCCTCGGCCGTCGGCCGACCGGCTCCGAGCTCGCGATCTACTCGGTGATGTGGAGCGAGCACTGCTCGTACAAGTCGTCCAAGGTGCACCTGCGCCAGTTCGCCACCAAGGCGCCGAAGTCGGACGCCCTGCTGGTCGGCATGGGGGAGAACGCCGGCGTCGTGGACATCGGCGACGGCTGGGCCGCGACCTTCAAGATCGAGTCGCACAACCACCCGTCGTACGTGGAGCCGCACCAGGGCGCGGCCACCGGCGTCGGCGGCATCGTCCGCGACATCATGTCGATGGGCGCCCGGCCGATCGCGGTCATGGACGCGCTGCGCTTCGGCGGCGCCGACCAGCAGGACACGCGGCGGGTGCTTCCGGGCGTCGTCGAGGGCATCAGCCACTACGGCAACTGCCTCGGCCTGCCCAACATCGGCGGCGAGGTCGTCTTCGACCCCTGCTATATCGGCAACCCCCTCGTGAACGCGCTCTGCGTGGGCCTGCTGCGCAAGGACCAGATCAAGCTCGCCACCGCCCCCGGCCCGGGGAACAAGGTCGTGCTGTTCGGCGCGCGCACCGGGGCCGACGGCATCGGCGGGGCGTCCGTGCTGGCGTCCGCGACCTTCGAGGACGAGTCGCAGGCCAAGCGGCCCGCCGTCCAGGTCGGCGACCCGTTCATGGAGAAGCTGCTCATCGAGTGCTGCCTGGAGCTCTACCAGGCCGACGTGGTCGTGGGCATCCAGGACCTCGGCGCGGCCGGCGTCTCGTGCGCGACGACCGAGCTGGCCGCCAAGGGCACCGGCGGCATGACCGTGGACCTCAACCTCGTCCCGCTGCGTGACCCGACGCTGCGGCCCGAGGAGATCCTGATGAGCGAGTCGCAGGAACGCATGATGGCCGTCGTCACGCCGGAGGACATCCCGGCGTTCATGGCCGTCTGCGAGAAGTGGGACGTGCCCGCGACCGTCATCGGCGAGGTCACCGACACCGGCAGGCTCGTCATGACCTGGGACGGCGAGGTGATCGTCGACATCCCGCCGGGCACCGCCGCCGACGAGGGCCCCGTCTACGAGCGCCCCTTCCACGAGCCGGCCGGCCAGTCCGCGCTCAACGCCGACGGCCCGGAACGGCTGCCGCGCCCCGAGGACCTGCGCGAGACGCTGCTGCGGCTGCTCGGCTCGCCGAACCTCGGGTCCAAGGAGTGGGTGACCTCCCAGTACGACCGGTACGTCCGGGGCAACACCGTCCTCGCGCAGCCCGCCGACTCCGGCATGCTGCGCATCTCCGAGGTCATGCCCGGCGCCGAGGAGACCACCCGCGGCGTCGCGCTGGCGACGGACGGGAACGGCCGCTACGCCCGGCTCGACCCGTACGCCGGGGCGCAGCTCGCGCTCGCCGAGGCGTACCGGAACGTGGCGGTGACGGGCGCGGCCCCGCTGGCCGTGACGAACTGCCTCAACTTCGGCTCGCCGGAGGACCCCGAGGTGATGTGGCAGTTCGCCGAGGCCGTGCGCGGCCTCGCGGACGCCTGCAAGACGCTCGGCGTGCCGGTGACCGGCGGGAACGTGTCGTTCTACAACCAGACCGGTTCGACGGCGATCCACCCGACTCCGGTCGTGGGCGTCCTCGGCGTGATCGAGGACGTGGCCACGCGGGTCAGGTCCGGGTTCACCGCCGAAGGGCTGCGCGTGGTGCTGCTCGGCGACACGCGCGACGAGTTCGGCGGGTCGGAGTGGGCGCACGTGGCGCACGGCCACCTGGGCGGGCTGCCGCCGGCCGTCGATCTGGAGGCCGAGCGCGCCCTCGCGTCCGTGCTCGTCGAGGCGGCCCGTGACGGCCTGCTTGAGGGCTCGCACGACCTGTCCGACGGCGGCCTCGCCATCGCCCTCACCGAGGCGTGCCTCGCCCAGGGCGTCGGCGCGACCGTGTCGCTGCCCGGCGACGACGCGTTCGTCGACCTGTTCAGCGAGTCGGCGTCCCGCGCCCTGGTCTGCGTACGGCCGGAGGCGTTCGAGGCGCTGGCCGAGCTGTGCGGCCGGTACGAGGTCCCCTGCTACGGCCTCGGCACGACCGGCGGCGCGTCGCTCGCCGTCGAGGGCGTCTTCGAGATCCCGGTCGCGGAGCTGCGGGAGACGCACGCCGCGCCGCTGCCCGCGATCTTCGGCTGATCTGTGTCATCCGCCGGGGCCCGGGTGGCCCCGGCGGAGGCCGCACTCCTCCGCGAGACGGCCCAGCAGGGCGACGAACCCGAGCAGCCACGCCGCGAACGCGATCCACACCTGGACGTTCCCGATCCCGACGAGGATGGGGATCTCGGCGACCGTGCCGAGGCTGTGGCACGCCGCGGCGTACATGCCGAGGGGGAAGACGATGCTCCACAATCCCGGCTCGTAGCTGAGCGGGACCCGGTGCCGCACGTGCCGCCACCAGCCGACGAGGATGAGCGCGGGATAGAGCCACGTGCCGAAGGCCCAGAAGATCAACGAGACGTGCGGCGTGAAGAAGCGGGTCCCGAGGCCCCCGGGCGCCGACGTCATGATCGCGATCTGGGCTCCGGCGACCGTGCTGATCGCGGTGGCGCCCATCGCCACCCAGTACGGCGGGGTGAGATCGCCCGGCCGGACCGCGTAAACCGTCAACCGCAGCGCGACACAGATCGCGACCAGGCCGTAGATGCAGACGGAGACGGCCCAGAAGACGAGCGCGAGCAGCGCGAGCACGTCCCGCCCGGGGCCCGCCGTCCGTTCCAGCGTCGCCGCCAGCACGGCCACGGACTGGCCGCCGACCACCCAGATGAACCAGCTTCCCTCCGCCCCGCCGAGCGGCTCCTGACCCCTGCGGCTGAGCACCACCGCCCACGGCACGGCATAGCCGAGGAGGATCCAGGACAGCATGCCCACGGCGAGGAGCGCCGTCGCCGTGGAGCCGTGGCCGTCCAGGGCGAGCCGGGTGCCGAGCACGTTCGTCCCGGCGGTGAACGTGAAGAATCCGAACCCCCGGTGCAGGTCGTGCAGGTCGTGCCGGATCTTGCGGGGGAACGCCGCGACCCGCCACACGGTGAGGGCGAGGAGGACGACGTAGCCGGCGGCCGCCACCCACATCAGCGCCGCGGACAACGCGGGCATCCCTATGGTGCGCAGGTCGATCGAGATGATGCCGGTCGCCATGACCAGGGCGAAATAGGCCGGATGGAGATCGTGTGCGGCACGGCGCAGCGTTTCCCCGGCTTCCGACGGACGCGTCACGTACCCTGCCCCCCTCCGCTCCCCGCCGGATCACGACGCGGCGCGGACCGGCACGCGGGTCATTTCGGGCATACCCCCCGCCGCCCCGTCCTCCTCCCGGCGACGACCAACCCGTACCGGCCGCCGCCGCAAACATTCCCCACCCTTGAGAGCCCGTCTTCGGCGGGTGCGGAAAGGCGCTCCGGACAGGGTCCGGGAGCGCCTTCCCGTGCGTGTGTCAGAGGCCGACGACGTTGCAGGTGGCGGTCATGGTCTTGGAGGGGTCGCTCTCGGAGGTGGCCGTGAGCTTGACGATGGCGTGCTTGCTGCCGCCGCCCGCGCGCTGGGCGTGGACGGTGACGAACTCGTGCTTGCCGAACTCGACGGCCGCCAGCGCGTTCGGCGTGATGGTGGTCCAGCCGGCGCCCTCGACCTCCGCCTTCAGTCGGTAGACGTCACTGCCGAGGTACGCGTTGACGTCCTGCGAGTTCCCACCCTGAGCCGCCTTGCCGGTGTTGAACAGGGGGAACCGGCAGGTGGACACGCCCTTCTGGGCCGCGGGGACGCCGGCGCCCGGCACGAGCTTGACGCCGCGCTTCTGCGGGCCCGCGCCGTCCAGCGAGCGGATCGCGACCGTGTAGGACAGGGTCCCCTTGGCGTCGCGGCGCACGTCGACGACGTAGAAGTGCAGCCGGTTGGCCTGGTCGACGAATTCGTACTGGCTGCCGGAGTCGGTGCCCGCGTGGAAGAGGGCGTCGGAGAGCTGGCGGTAGTCGCCGATCGTGATCGGGACCTTGGTGCCGTCCGGCAGGACGTAGTCGGTCATCCCGATGTCCTGCGGGTTGGCGTCGATCACCCACTCGAACGGCGCGCTGTCCTGGTTCTTCGTCTTGGCCAGGAGCACCCCGGAGTCGGGGGTGAAGGAGTCGGTGCCCATCCGGTCCACGACTTCGATCGTGTAGTTGTCGTAGTTGCCGCCGTCACACAGCGGGTTGGTCCGCGTGTCACATGATCCGGTGGACTTGTCGCCGGTGTCGAAGGAGACGTTGACGCCCGCCAGGCCGTTCTTGCCCGGCTCTACGGCACGGGCCGTGACGTCGGCGACGACGAGACCGGAGTCGCGCAGCGTCTCCCGCGACAGGCGCAGGACGTTCCGCTCGTCCACCATCTGCAGCTTGATCTTGTTGCGCAGCATGTGCTGGGCGCCCATGGACGCGCCCGCCGTGGGCGGGATCAGCCAGCGGCTGTGCGGGCCGCCGGGGCCGTTGAAGCTGCCGCGGCTGAGCATCTCCCAGATGCCGGTGTACGCCCGGCGCATCGGCGTGCCGTACGGGTTGTTGTAGTTGTCGGCGATGCCCATGATGTGGCTCAGTTCGTGGGCGTAGACGCCCATGCCGGAGCTCTCGGTCTGGACCGAGTCGACGCCGAAGCGCGCGTTCGGCCAGAACGTGGATCCCGCGGCCCAGGAGGTCCACTCCACGTACCGGGTCGCGGACCAGTTCGGCAGGTTCGGGTCCGGCGGGCCGAACTCGTCGGTGACGTCCTCCTTGGTGGGGAACTTCATCATGCCGAACTCCTGCCAGGTCGACGACTCGTCCTGGCCGGCGCTGACGTAGAAGACGAAGTCGAACTCGTCGGCCACCTCCTGGCCGACGTCGGCGAGCCAGGCGGCGTTGCCGTCGGTGCGCAGGTTCTTGTTGCAGGTGTCGCCCGCCGGGCACGCGTCGCGCTGGTACTCCATCCCGTACTCGTGCGACTTGCCGGGCATGGTGTACGGGCCGAAGCCCTTCAGCTCGACCCCGTAGCGTCCGCCGGAATCCTCCATCCAGTACTCGTGGATGGTGTGCCCCTTGTTGAGCGCGTTGGGGGTGTTGAGGAAGTCCTGGTAGAACTGGGCGACCTGGTCGCGCGGGACGTCGTGGGCCTCGGCGCTGGGGTTGCCGAAGACCGTGGACCCCTTGGGCTGGGTGACGACGAACGGCTGGTTCGGGTAGTCGAGCAGGACCAGCGCTCCCTTGAAGGTGCGCGCCGACCCCTTCTTGCCGGGATCGGCCCAGTCGGAGCCGGGGATCTTCTTGTAGTCCGCCCACGTCATGTGGTCGGGGTTCGTCCAGTTCTGGGGGTCGATCGGCGCGACCACGCGCGAGGCGCGGCCGCGCAGGACCTGCGCCTCGTCGGGCTGGTCACGCTGCCAGGGCTGGGTCTGGGGCCAGTGGTCACGCCGCCAGGGATGCTCAGGATCTTGGGAAGGATCTGCGGACGCGGGCGTCGCCGCAAGTGCCGCCGGAACCACAACAATGGCCGCGAACAGGCACTGAAGCAGCTTTCTGGGGGCTTTCACGATTCAAGACGCTATATACGACCTTGACGCAGATCATCGGTCACATGTAGGGAAGACCAACGGGCACCCGTCCGACAGATGTTGGAATGCCCAGATGGAGGTCGGGTGGCGGATCTGCAGCGCATCGTGGACGAACTCTCCCTGCGCCTCAATCGCCCGCTGCTGCTGGAAGACGGCCGCCAACGCGTGGTCGCGTACAGCGAGCAGGACGGGCCGATGGACGATGTCCGGCGGGATTCGATCCTGCGCCGCCACACCACACCGGAGGTGCGCGCGTTCCTCCGTACGGCCGGCATCCACGATGCCAACGGCCCCCTGCGCACGCCCGGCGCCCCCGAGCTCGGGCTGCTGCCGCGGATCTGCGTCCCCGTACGGCACGAGGGCCGGCCGCTCGGCTTCCTCTGGTTCATCGACATCGATCCCTCCATGGCGGAGCCGGAGATCGCGGTCGCGGCGGCGGCCGCGCCGGTGCTGGCCCTCGTCCTCTTCCACGAGAGCCTGGCCGCCGGCCTGGCCTCGCGCCGGGAGCTCGATGCGATCAGAGGGCTGCTGCGCGGGGAGGCCGACGCCGCCAGGACGCTGATCGAGGCGGGCGCCTTCCCGCACGCCTCCCCCGTCACGGTGGCGGTCGCCAAGCCCGTCACCGCCGACACCGGCGAGACGCTGCGGCTGACGCTGGAGCGCGGGCTGCTGGCCGTACGGCGGCGGCTGGCCGGGCACCACCCCCTCCACCTGGTGCGCTACGACCACGCCGTGCTGCTCACCGCGGGCACCGCCTCCTTCCCCGACGAGATGCGGGCGGCGCTGGGCACGCCGGTCCTGGTCGGGATCGGGGCTCCCCGCCCCTCGCTCGCGCACGCCGTCGAGTCGTACGAGGAGGCGCTGCACGCCGCGGAGGTCGCGGCGAAGGTGCCGGAGCTCGGGCGCTCGGCGGAGTGGGACCGGCTCGGCGTCTACCGGCTGCTCACCCGGGTCCCCCACGACAACCTCCACCCGGGACTGGAGCGGCTGCTCGACGACGTCCAGCACCGGCCGCTCCTGGAGACGCTGGAGACCTACCTCGACCTGGCCGGCAACGCCCAGGCCACCTCACGCCGCCTGCGCCTGCACCGGACGTCCCTGTACTACCGGCTGCAGCGGGTCGAGGAGCTGGCGGAGACCGATCTCAGAGACGGCGTGGAGCGGCTGAGCCTGCACCTCAGCCTCAAGCTGGCCCGGCTGTCCGGGCGCTACCACCCCTCGTCCGTGCCGTCCCCCGGAGGTACCGGCTGATCCGCGGCGAAAGATCCTTCCCGAACCCTGCCTGGAAGGATCTTTCGCGTTCTTCACACGGCGGCGGAGCCACGACTCCGCCACCGCTCCTCAGTCACGCTAGACGCAGACGGCGTATGCGATGCCCTCGGCGTTCTTACCGGAGATCTTCCAGCCGCTCAGCGTGCTGCCGGAGGGAGCGCTCTCGTAGATCTGGCCGGAGGCGCTGCCACTCGCGATCGTGAAGCCGCCGCCCGTGGCGACCTTCCCCGTGGGGCAGGAAACGCTCTTGGAGCCACCCTGTCCGCCGAACTCGAAGCTCCCGGTCACGACCGTGGGCTTGACCGAGCCGCCGGTGCCGGGGTCGCCCTTCGGGCCCTGCGGACCCTGCTTGCCCTGCTCGCCCTGAGGGCCGGCCGGGCCGCGGTCGCCCTTCTCGCCCTTCGCGCCGGGCGCGCCGTCCTTGCCGTCCTGACCCTTCGGACCCTGCGCACCGGTGGCGCCGGCGTCACCCTTGGGACCCTGCTGGCCGGCGGGGCCGCGCTCGCCCTTGGCGCCGGGCGCGCCGTCCTTGCCGTTGCTGCCGTCCTTGCCGTCCTGGCCCTTCGGGCCCTGCGGACCGGTGGCGCCGGTGTCACCCTTGGGGCCCTGCGGGCCGACGGGGCCGCGCTCGCCCTGAAGGCCGCGCGGGCCCTGCGGACCCTGTGGGCCGGTCGCGCCGGTGCCGCCGATGCCGGTCGCTCCGGCCGCTCCGGGGGTCCCGGCCTGGTTCCAGTAGATCTTGTATTCGGTGGGCTTGCAGGTGGTCGTCGCGTTGACGATGCGCACGTAGCCCGACTTCTTGTTCACGCAGCCGTAGATGACCTTGGCGGCGGTGGAGGCGGAGGAGGCGGTCGCCATGCCGCCCACCGCAAACAGAGACCCGGCGAGAACGCCGACCGACAGAACACCGATCGTGCGCCCGCCCGGCAACTTGATAGCCACGGAGACGTCCCTTTCTCAAGCAAGAGCGAGTGCTGAACACTCTGGGTGCTCAAGGGACGTTTCGAACGTTCCACAGGATTACCGATCAAAGATCACAAGTCCATCTCTTGCATCATTGATCAGCCTTTTTCCGCCTAGACGCATGTCGGGCGCGCTCGGCCGCCGGGCCGGCCCGTACGCGCTGACGCCCGGCGGGCAGGCAGCGCTCGCCGCGGTGTTCTCCGCGCCGGCCCGTGCGCCGCGCGCCCCACGCGACGTCAGCCTGCCGGGCCGACCGCCGTTCCCGCCTCGCCCCGGCGGGCGGCCATCGCCTCGACGCCGCCGATCAGCAGGTCGAGCCCGAACGTGTAGTAGCGCTCGACGTCGACCTCGTCCAGCGTCTTGGCGTACTCGACGATGCACGGGTACCGGTCGGCGGGCAGGGATTCGAGGGCCAGCCGCTTCTGCCGCTGCCACTCGGCGGCTTCCTCCGGCGGCACGGAGGGCGGCACGCCCGGCTCCTGGTCGACCAGGGTCATCGCGCCGTGCAGCAGGTACGTCGAGATCAGGTGCCCCTCCTGGAGGGTGAACCCCGCCTGGCGGAGCAGATCGAGGACCGTGTCCGTCGCCCGGGAGAAGCTCTCCACCGCGCCCTTCGTGACCACGCCGAACAGGCCGGGCAGGAACCGGTGCCGCCGCATCAGCCGGACCAGCGCCTCGACCATCACGTGCACCCGGACGTTCCACGACGCGCCGGGGTCGAACTCCGGCGTGACCTCCCTCAGCAGGTGATCGGCCAGGCAGTTCAGGAGCTGTTCCTTGTTCTTGACATGCCAGTACAGAGCCATCGGCGTGACGCCGAGCTCCTGTGCCAGACGCCGGATGGTGACCGCTTCCAGCCCCTCGGCGTCGGCGAGCAAAACGGCCCGCTCGACCAGGGACTCTCTGCTCAGCTTCTCGGATCCCACTTGACAACTATACGACGTACAAGGTCTCCTATGCACCGTACATGTACGCCGTACAGGTACTTCGTATAGGAAGGTCATTAAGTGCAGCGGAAGTGGTGGGCTCTGGTCGCGGTCGCACTCGCGACGTTCATGAGCTATCTCGACAACAACGTGGTGAACGTCGCGCTCCCGACGATCCAGCGCGACCTGGGGCTCACGATCTCCGGCCTGGAATGGATCGTCAGCGCGTACATCCTGGTGTTCGCCGGACTGCTGCTGGTCGGCGGACGGCTCGCGGACGTCTTCGGCGCCAGGACCGTCTTCTTCGCCGGGCTCGGCGTCTTCACCGTGGCCTCGGTCGCGGCCGGCCTGGCGGGCGGCCAGGAGACGCTGATTGCGGCCCGCGCGCTCCAGGGGGTCGGGGCGGCGCTGCTCACCCCGACCGCGCTCGCCCTGCTTTCCGCGATCTTTCCCGACCCGCGTGAGCGCGCCACCGCCGTGGGCGTCTGGAGCGCCGTGGGCGCCCTCGCGCTGGCCGTCGGCCCGCTCACCGGCGGCCTGCTCAGCGAGAACACCCACTGGGGGTGGATCTTCCTGATCAACCTGCCGATCGGCGCGGTGACCGCGGTCCTCGGCTTCCTGACGATCCGCGTGCCGAGGAAGGAACGGCGCCCCGGCGGGCTCGACCTGCCCGGTCTGACGTTCTCGGCGATCGCGCTGTCCGCCCTGACCTACGCGCTCATCGAGGGCGAGTCGCGTGGGTGGGGCTCGGCGCCGATCCTCGGCGCGTTCGGTGTGGCGGCGGCCGCCGCGGCCGCCTTCGCGATCACGGAGCTGCGCACCGCCCAGCCCATGATCGACCTCTCGCTCTTCCGCGAGCGGGTCTTCAGCGGCGGCCTGCTGTCGCAGGGCCTCTGGTCGTTCGGCGTGTTCGGCATCTACTTCTTCACCGCGATCTACCTGCAGAACGCCCTCGGGTTCACCCCGATGGAGGCGGGCGCGGCCTTTGTGCCGATGGCCCTGTTCATGGCGGTCATCGCGGCCACCTCGCCCCGGATCGCCGCGCGATTCGGCACCGCCCCCACGGTCGCCACCGGACTCGGCCTGATGGCCGTCTCCTTCGCCGGGCTGTCCGGCGGGAGCGAGAGCAGCGGCTATCTCGACCTGCTGCCCTGGTTCATGCTCTACGGCGCGGGCGCCGGACTGCTCGTGCCGCTGACCAACGTCATCCTGGGCGTCATGCCCGCCACCCGGGTCGGCGTGGCGTCCGGGGTCCTGAACGTCTCCCGTGAGGTGTTCGGACTGCTCGGCATCACGATCCTCGGGGCGGTCATGAGCAACCGGCAGAGCGCCCTCACGGGGCCGCCCATGCACACCTTCCTGGAGGCGTACCAGTTCACGCTGCTCATCGCCGCGGCGATCGTCCTGGTCGGCGTCCCGGTGAGCCTGTACGCGCTGCGCGCCCGCCGCGCCGAGCCCGCACCAGTCGAGACCCGCGTCGCCGAGCCCGTCGGTTGAACACCGTGACACCGCGAAAGCCCGTACGGCACGGTGCGGAGAGAATGGGCGGATGCCGCCACGCAGACCGGACCCGGTGAAGGTCCGCACCGCCCTCGACGCCCAGCTCGCCGCCCTTGGGGAGCCCCCGTTCACCGGGCCGGACACGGCGCTGCCCGCCGCCTGCGTCGCCGCCGTCCTTCGCGCGTACGACGGCGGCGGCGAGCCCCTGCGGGACGCCGCCCGTTTCGCCGTACGGCACCTGCTGGACGAGCTGGCCGCGCGGGCCCCGGGGCGGACCGTGGAGGTGCGGGTGCCGCCGTACGCGGCCGTGCAGTGCGTGGAGGGGCCGCGCCACACGCGCGGCACCCCTCCGAACGTCATCGAGACCGACCCGCGCACCTGGCTGGACCTGGCCACCGGCCGCGTCTCCTGGGAGTCCGCCCTGACGATGGGCCGCATCGCCGCGAGCGGATCACGCGCCGACCTGTCGGCCTACCTTCCGCTCCGCTGACGGAGACCGCGATAGCGCGCCACCTCACGACGATCCTCACGAGGCGGCGCGCTACCGGGACGGGACCGGCGGATCAGCGGGTGAGGCCCGACCCGCTCAGCTTCTCCTCGATGCAGCGCTGCGTGGACGCCTGCGTGGGATGCGTCCTGACGTCGAAGCACTCGCCGAGCTTGTTGGTCTGGAACCAGTTGTAGAACATGACACCGATCACGGCCGCGAGGACGAGCGTCAGGACGCTCAGGACGATGCCCGTGATCGCGCGGCCCTTGTGGGAGCCGACCGTGAGCGCGACGACGCCGAGGACGATGCCCGCGACCGCCGTGAGCGTGCCGACCCCGCAGAAGAACAGCAGGACGATGCTGACGATGCCGAGCACCATCGCGGCGGTGCCCAGGCCCTCGCCCCGCCGCCGCGGCTGCTGGTGATACGCCGCCTCACCCTGCCGCCCCGGCTCGCCCGGGTGGACGGGCCGGTCGCCGAACGGTGGCTGCCCGCCGCCGGCGGGTGGGGTCCGGCCGCCGAAACCCTCCGACGGCTCGCGCTCCTCAGGGTGCCGCGGAGGGGTGGGGAAGCGTTCGCCGTACTCGCCGGGACGGCCCCGGGGCTCCTCCGGCCCCTCCGTTCCCGAGTCCCTGCCGACGATGCGGATGTAGCCGTCGTCCTGTCCCCAGATGGGCGGCTCGGCCGGGTTCTCCGTCCTGAGTGCCGGAACGTGCCCGGTGGCCGGGACTCCTCCGGTCGCGGCCCCCTCACTCGCGTACGGCTCTCTCGGTGCGGGCCGTGCGCTCCAGACAGACCGGTCCTGGGCGCTCTGCCCGCCGGGGACGCCCAGGCGCTCCATCGGCCCCGTCGTCACGTCCGCGACCCCGAAGATTCCCGTCCCGGCGTCGCCGGATCCTTGTGCGGCGAACGCTCCCGAGCCGGGCCTGGACGAACCCGTGCCCCCTTGCGGCATCCCGCAGTGCTCACAGACGGCGCGCTCCACCGGGGCCGCCGCGGACGGCGGCACGGGCGTCGCGGCCGGGTCCGGGTTCTGGGGCGGGTACGGCGAAGCGGGCGGGAGCCCCCATCCGGTCGAAGGCGCCGACATGTCGGCCGGGTACGCGGTCGAGGGTTCGGCCGAGCCGTCGGCCCCGGCGCGCGGCAGGCCGGACACGTCCGCGCCCATGCCGTACCGGCCGTCGATGTACGGGTCGCCGGCGGGGCCGATCCGGAGATCGGGCCGCCCTTCCATCGGGGCGTCGGGCTGCCGGTCGGGGTGCGGGTCCGTCTGCCGGCCGCTCGCGGGCCCCGCGTACGGATCGTTCCATCCCCCCTGCGCCCCCGGCGGCTGCTCGTCGTACGGCCCGCCCGGCCGGCCCGGTGGCCCGCTCTGCGACGGGATCTGCGGCGGCATCTGGGCGGATCCGGCCGGCGAAGGAGATGCCTGCGGCGTCCCCTGCCCCGCGTACGGCGGGGCCTGCGGCGGCTGCGCGACATGGGCGGGCGGAACCTGCGACGGAACGGCCGTGGGCGGCAGGCTCGGCTGCTCCGGGGCCTCCGGCCCGCCGAACGCGCCGTACGCGGCGGCCTCGTGGCCGTTGTCCGGGCTGTAGCCCGCCGCTTCCGGGACTCCGTGCGTGCCGTACGGGGCGGCCTCGTGTCTGCCGTGCGCGCCGTACCCGTGAGCCTCCGGCCCGGCGCCGTACCGAGTCTCCGGCGCGCCGTACGCGGCCTCCGGCCCCGCGTGAGCGCCCTGACCTGCCGCCGCCTCGCCGTACGCGCCCGCGTCGCCCCGCGACCCGCCGTTCCCGGCGTGATCGCGCCGCCCCGTCGCGTCACTCGTGTCCGGACCGGCGACCCCCGGGTGCTGGGGCGCCGCAGGCGCGTACGGAGGCTCGTTCGCCAAGGGATCCTGGGCCGCCCATGCCTTGAGGCTCTCCCAGGTGGTCTCCGGCTCCGCCCAGGAGCGGTAGCCCGGGTCGGTGACGGCGAGATCGTCGGAGAACCCGCAGTCGGTCCAGTCGCTGAAGTCCGGCTCGCCCGCCTCGGTTCCCCGGCGGCTCAGGTCACCCCGCTCACGGCGGTCACTCGTGTCCCTTCCGAGAGGGTCGGCCGGCGGCCGGTGCTCCGCACGCGCCGGATCGCCGGCGGTTTCGCGGAAAGCTGAGCGGTTTTCTCCGGGGCGGACCGGGTCGGGCTCCCGGTATCCGGAGGGCTCCCACCAGGACCCCTCCAGATCGGGCTCGTCCCAGGAGTTCACCGGAAGGACCAGCCGCTGCTCGTCCGGACGGGTCTCGTTGTCGGGCCGCTGGTCACGCTGGGGCTCCCACGCGGGCTTGTCAGGTGTCGTCACGGTCGCTCTCCCGGACCAGAGTTGGGCATGCCGGAGACCCAAGGCTCTCCCGGAGGGTGTGGACGGAACCCGGACGACACGGCAAAGCCACGTCGATCGTTTCGCCGAGACTTTCCGTACCCGGGTGCGCGAGCAGGGAGAAGGCCGAAATAGACTCAAGCATGTGCGGAAAGGCGACGGCCGACTGAGCCATGACCTCGACTCCCTCGACCGCGCACCCAAGGACGCCTGCGGCGTCTTCGGTGTGTGGGCTCCCGGGGAGGATGTCTCCAAACTCACCTACTACGGGCTGTACGCGCTACAGCACCGCGGCCAGGAGTCCGCGGGCATCGCGGTCAGCGAAGGCAGCCGCATCCTCATCTACAAGGACATGGGCCTGGTCTCCCAGGTCTTCGACGAGTCGATCCTCGGGACGCTCCGCGGCCACATCGCGATCGGACACTGTCGCTACTCGACCACCGGGTCGAGCGTCTGGGAGAACGCGCAGCCCACGCTCAGCTCCACCGAACACGGCGGCCTCGCGCTCGCCCACAACGGCAACCTGATCAACACCGGTGAGCTCGCGCTCCGCCTCCCGCCGGACGCCATCCGCGCGACGACGGACACCGAGGTCCTGACGACGCTGCTCGCGCAGGACCGCTCGCAGTCCATCGAGGACGCGGCGGCCGAGCTGCTTCCCCAGGTCAAGGGCGCCTACTCCCTGGTCTGGATGAACGAGACGACCCTGTTCGCCGCCCGCGACCCGCAGGGCATCCGGCCGCTGGTTCTCGGCCGGCTCGAACGCGGCTGGGTGGTCGCCTCCGAGACCGCCGCGCTCGACATCGTCGGCGCGTCGTTCATCCGCGAGATCGAGCCCGGCGAGCTGCTGGTGATCGACGAGCGCGGAGTCCGGTCCCGCCGGTTCGCCGCCGCCCAGCCCAAGGGCTGTCTGTTCGAGTACGTCTACCTCGCCCGGCCGGACACGACCATCGCGGGACGCGGCGTGCAGGCGACCCGGGTCGAGGTGGGCCGCCAGCTCGCCCGGGAGCACCCGGTCGACGCCGACCTCGTCATCCCCACGCCCGAGTCCGGCACCCCCGCCGCCATCGGCTACGCCGAGCAGAGCGGCATCCCGTACGGCCAGGGCCTGGTGAAGAACTCCTACGTCGGCCGCACGTTCATCCAGCCGTCGCAGACGATCCGCCAGCTCGGCATCCGCCTCAAGCTCAACCCGCTGCGCGAGGTCATCCAGGGCAAGCGGCTGATCGTGGTGGACGACTCGATCGTGCGCGGCAACACCCAGCGGGCCATCGTCAAGATGCTGCGCGAGGCGGGCGCCACGGAGGTCCACGTGCGGATCTCCTCGCCGCCGGTCGCGTGGCCGTGCTTCTACGGCATCGACTTCGCCACCCGGGCCGAGCTGATCGCCGGGTCGCTGTCCGTCGAAGAGATCCGCGCCTCCCTTGGGGCCGACTCACTCGGATACATCTCCCTCGAAGGGCTGACCCGGGCGACCACGATCCCGGCCGATCGGCTCTGCCGTGCCTGCTTCACCGGCGAGTACCCCATCCCTGTCGACCAGGACCAGGTCGGCAAGTACGTCCTGGAAGGGCAGCTGTGACGGGTCGCACGGGCGACCGCGCACGACCGACGAAGGGGAGCACATGACCAGCTACGCCGCCGCGGGTGTGGACATCGAGGCCGGTGACCGGGCCGTCGAGCTGATGAAGTCCCGGGTGGCGCGCTCACGGCGGCCCGAGGTGGTGGACGACGCCAGCGGGTTCGCCGGGCTGTTCGACGCCTCGGCCTTCCTGCGCTACCGCCGCCCCCTGCTGGCGACCTCGACCGACGGCGTCGGCACCAAGGTGATGCTGGCGCAGCGGCTCGGCAAGCACGACACGATCGGCATCGACCTCGTGGGCATGGTCGTCGACGACCTCGTGGTGTGCGGGGCGGAGCCGCTGTTCATGACCGACTACATCGCCTGCGGCAAGGTGGTGCCCGAGCGCATCGCCGACATCGTCGGCGGTGTCGCGGAGGGGTGCCGGCTCGCGGGCTGCGCGCTCATCGGCGGCGAGACGGCCGAGCACCCGGGCGCCATGGGCCCCGACGAGTACGACCTGGCCGGTGCCGGCACGGGCGTCGTCGAGGCCGACGAACTGCTCGGGCCTGATCGGGTACGGCCCGGCGACGTGGTGCTGGCCCTGGCCTCCAGCGGGATCCACTCCAACGGATACTCCCTGGTCAGGCATGTAATCAAGACCGCCGGCCTGGACCTTGAGCGGGAGCTCCCCGAGCTGTCCCGCACGCTCGGCGAGGAGCTGCTCGAACCCACCCGCATCTACTCGCTCGACTGCCTCGCGCTGATCCGCGAGGTCGAGGTGCACGCCTTCGCGCACATCACCGGCGGCGGCCTCACCGCCAACCTGGCCCGCTCCCTGCCCGGCACGGTCGACGCCCTGCTGGACCGGGGGTCCTGGACCCCGCCCGCGATCTTCGAGGTGCTCGCCGGGCACGGCGGCGTCCCGCAGTCCGAGATGGACCGGACGTTCAACCTCGGCGTGGGGATGTGCGCCGTCGTCCCCGCGGACCAGGCCGACCGCGCGCTGGCCCTGCTCGACGGGCGCGGTGTGCCCGCCTGGGTGCTCGGCGAGGTCGTCCCCGGCACGGGCGTGGCGCGCTACCGCTGATCCCGGCGATCACGGGCCGGCCGACGGCCGGCCCGGACGCCAAAAGGCGCCCCGGCTGGGCCGGGGCGCTCGATCGAACCTGGACAACGTGAAGTCACCCGGCGTGGGAAGGGTCCCTCGCCGGGTGATTCACCTCAAACGCTGTCAGGAACGGCTAACGGCGTCGGGACGAGTCTTTGCTCTCGCCCTCGTCATCGTCGATGGCGTAATCGGCGTACCGATCAGCCAGCTCGTCGTAAGGGTCATGCTCGTCACTGTGGCCGGAATCGCCCTCGTCCACGACTCCGAGCTCCGCGCGCAGACGCTCAAGATCAGTGCCGCCGCTGTTGTACTTCAGCTGGCGGGCGACCTTGACCTGCTTGGCCTTGGCTCGGCCGCGCCCCATTGGCTCGACCCCCTCATGCGGGGTCGCACCGGACCCCTCGTCGCTAACGCACCGCGCACTGGCGCCACCTGACTTTAGGCGCCAGTCTCTCGTTCGCCTATAACCGTACCTGTTTTGCGCGCCGCTCGGTACGCCGTATGGGCGTCAGCGGTCAGCGGCCGAGCCAGATACCCCTAAGCCGCCCTACTTCCGACATTCTGCGCTCAGCCAGCCTATCCGCGGCGGTCGCGGGCGGGACACCGTCGTCGGCCGCCAGGGCGAAGATTTTGGCTGTCGTGTCGAAGATCTGGGCGGCCCTCGCCCGGGCTCGCTCCATGTTGAAACCCTCGATCTCGTCGGCCACCTGGATGACTCCGCCGGAGTTCACCACGTAGTCGGGGGCGTACAGAATGCCGCGTTCCACCAGCAGCTTTCCGACTCCCGGGTCGGCGAGCTGGTTGTTGGCGCAGCCGCAGACGACCCGCGCGCGCAGGAGCGGGACGGTGGCCTCGTTCAGCGCGCCGCCGAGCGCGCACGGAGCGTAGACGTCGATGTCGGACGCGATCAGCGCGGCGGTGTCGGCGACCACCTCCACCGAGGGCCGGCTACGCCGTACGAGATCGACGGCCTCCTCGTTGACGTCGCAGATCACGACCTCGGCGCCGTCCTCCAGCAGGAGGTCGACGAGCCTGCGGCCGACCTTGCCGACTCCCTCGACACCGACCCGCCTGCCGCGCAGCGTGGGGCTGCCGAAGGCGTGCTCCGCGGCCGCCCGCATGCCCTGGAAGACGCCGAACGAGGTGAGGATCGAGGAGTCGCCGGCGCCGCCGTGCGCCAGGGTCCGCCCGGTCACATAGGACGACTCCCGGGCGACGACGTCCATGTCCTCGCTGTACGTGCCGACGTCGCAGGCGGTGTAGTAGCGCCCGCCGAGCGACTCGACGAACCGTCCGTACGCCCGCAGAAGCGCCTCGCTCTTGTCCCTGGACGGGTCACCGATGATCACGGCCTTGCCGCCGCCGAGGTCGAGCCCCGCGAGGGCGTTCTTGTACGCCATGGAGCGGGAGAGGTTGAGCACGTCGGCCAGCGCCGCCTGCTCGCTCTCGTACGGGTAGAACCGGGTGCCGCCGAGCGCGGGACCGAGCGCCGTGCTGTAGACGGCGATGATGGCGTAGAGGCCGCTGCGCTCGTCCGAGCAGAAGACGACCTGCTCGTGCCCGGGGCCTCGCCTGCCGGGTGAGCTGGGGGATGCCGTCGCGGACTCGTTCCGGTCCGCTCCGGTCGTGACGCTGAGGGGCCCGCTGTCCTTGTGGGAGAGCCCGAAGACGTCGATCACGGTGGTGCTCCTGACACTTCTGTCCGCCGCTCCGTTACGGCGGATCCTTCTGCCCGCCCGACCGATCCGCCGTCGCGAAGGGTGGGGCGACGCCGAGGTCGGGAGCGGGCCGTCCACAGCCTAACCGTGCCGCAGCCGTCGGATCATGAAAAGCTGAGACGGCCCTCCCCAGGGTCCCCGGCCTCATGGCACGATTCAGGTGTGCTGCCCTATGCCGCCTACCTCCGCGTCTATGAGCCGCTGGCCGCCTTCTCCCCACAGGACCAGAAAATCTGGGCCGCATACGCCGAGTCCCGCGACCGGCCGCGCCGGGCCGGCGCGCTGGGGGTGGAGCACGGCGAGGCCGTCCGCAGGATCCTCGGCGTCCCGCCGGCGCCCGCTCCCGAGCAGGAGAGCCGCAACGCCTACCTGCGCCGGGTCGAGGACGTGCTCTACGTCTGCCCGTGGCAGAGCCGGCTGCGGTCCTGGCTGTCGTTCGCCACGTTCCGCGGCAGCACCCCGGTGAAGCTGGCCCACCGGTTCGTGCCGCAGACGATCGCCGAGCAGACGGCCGACGACTTCGACCGGTACAAGCGTGCGGGCACGTCGTTGCGCACGCACATCAGGAGCAGCACCTGGCACGTGCCGACGTCGTGGTTCGCCCCCTTCGACTCGACGGAGCGGTGGCTCGTGCTGGGCGGGGAGCCGGCGGAGGGCGCCGAGCAGCCGGCGCAGGCCGTGGCCGCCCCCGCGCGCACCATGCTGTACGTCACCTCGATGGCCCAGTCGCGCCGGAGGGTGGCCAAGGCGCTCGGGGTGATCAGGAGGCACGCGCCCGACACCGCCGCGTACACCGAGTTCGAGGACATCGGCAGGTGGCTGGAGGAGTTCCACCCCCACTCGCTGGTGGAGCTCGACTACGGCGGACTGGTCCACCTCATGGACGACAAGACGCTGGAGGCCGACCAGTCAGTCGCGGAGCTTGCCGCCGCGCTCACTGGTTTGGACAACGGTCAGGAAGAACTTGCCTTCGCCATGTACCAGCGTGTCGTACTTCGCTGGAGGTCGATCCAGGGCCTCCAGTCTGCCAACTAAAGCCCATATCGCACCCCCAGACCTGCACTATTGGGTCATGGGATGTTCGATCTCAACATCTGCGAACTGAGTAGTTTGCCGTTTTCACTGCGATACCACGAAGCGTGTCGCTAGAATCACCGAGCGTGACATCACCACGTGGTCGCGGCGTTGCTCCCAGAGGGCTCGCCAATCGCGTTACGTGGCTGTATGGTCACATCGGGTGATACCGAAAATGATCCATGAAACCGCACATATGGATCATTGGGGGACATCCGTGACAAGCGCCAGGACAAGTCGCAGGATCGCTGTCGCCGGTCCAACGGAGGAGAGGCCGCACACATGTCAGCTCGTACACCCGAGGCCGAGCCACTGCTCACACCGGCGGAGGTCGCCACCATGTTCCGCGTCGACCCCAAGACCGTCACTCGGTGGGCGAAGGCGGGCAAGTTGACGTCCATCCGCACTCTGGGTGGGCATCGCCGCTACCGGGAGACCGAGGTCCGGGCGCTGCTGGCGGGGATTCCGCAGCAGCGCTCCGAGTAGGTCCGGGCGTCGTTCACCGGTCTGGGGGAAAGTCGTCCGCCGGTCAAGGGGAGACGGCGCGCTCGCGTCAAGGACACCAGCGATGTGAGCGCGTCCATCACACGGCACCGCACGCCCGTGGCCGCTACGGGCCACGGGAGGTGCCGTAGGCGCCGCCCTCCCGGCGCCACCGTCCCCCCGAGGTGGTTTCCATCCCGATCAGGACGCCTACTCGACCGTGACGATCTCCCGTACGCGGTGGTCGCGCCGCCCGGCGACCTCCAGTAGCGCGATCATGTGGTCGACCAGCATGCGTTCCAGCTCCGACCGCTCCATGTCGCGATGCTCCAGCCAGTCGAGGGCCGCGGTCTCCACCGAGGCGATCCACGATCTGAGCGTGATCCGCAGCACCGGGCCGGGATCGGCGACCCGCATCTCGTCGATGATCATCCGGAGCAGGCGCCGCCGTACGTGCTCGACGATCTCGCCCACCTCGCCCGCCCGGTTGGCCGGGCCTCCCTTGAGCAGCGCCGCGAACCCGGCGGCGTGCTCCTCGACGAAGTCGAAATATCGGCCGAGCGCCTGGGAGAGCCGCTCCACCGGCCGCCCGGCGCCCTCGGGGCGAAGCCGGGCCTCGAGCTCCTCCGCCGCACTGCGCAGCGAGGCGAGGTAGAGCTCCTGTTTGCCGCCGAAGTAGTGATAGACGAGCGCTCGCGAGGCCCCAGCGGCGGTGGCCACGTCGTCGATCGAGACGTCCTCGGCCTCACGCCTGCTGAACAGCTCCAGCGCCGCGGTGATCAGCTCCTCGCGACGCCGATCGACGCTGAGCCGGCGGCGCACCGGTCGCACGGCCACCCTGTCCAGGGTCTTCCTGTCGCTTTCCGCCCGGGATATCGCGCCCACACACCGCAGACTAGCGGAGCACGATCGGAACCCTCGCAGGATTTGATCATGCTCGGCGTATCCCCGCCGGGGAGCGGCTCGCACCCGCGCCTTCGAGGCGGATAACCCGGCAAATACGGGCGTTGCCGAGAGAAACCCGTACCCTTACGGCTTCTCGATCGTTTGGTCAGACAGGTGCACGTCCGCGCATCGTGTGGGGAGAACCATGTCAGGACCGTCCATACAGACCACCGTCCGGCACGCCGTCGTGTCCGCGCCCGCCGCGGGTCTGCCCGATGGCTTCGGCCCGCGGCCACGGCCGACGATCCGAAACGTGGCCGAGCGTGCCGGCGTCTCGAAGTCGCTGGTGTCGCTCGTGCTCCGGGGATCGCCGCACGTGAGCGAACACCGGAGGGAGGCGGTGTTACAGGCCGCCAGAGAGCTGGGATACCGGCCGAACGCGGTGGCGCGCAGCCTGGTCGAGGGCCGTACCCACCTCGTCGGCGCGCTCGTCGCCGACCTGCACAACCCGTTCTACGCGGAGTGCCTCGACGGCCTGCAGGAGAGCCTGCACGGCGACGGCCTGCGGCTGTTGATCGGCAGCGGCCGCTGGGACCCGGCGTTCGAGGACGAGGCCGTGGAGGCGTTCCTCGAACTCCGCGTGGACGGCCTGGTCCTGCTGGGGGTCGCCCCGTCCAGCCACACACTCGCCGAGGCCGCCGCCTACACACCGACCGTAGTGGTGGGCGAGCGCGACGTCGATCTCGACGGCGTCGACATCGTGGTGGACGACGACCAGCTCGGCGCCCGGCTCGCGGTCGACCATCTGGTCGAGCTGGGCCACCGCCGCATCGCGCACATCGAGGGGGCGCCGTCGTCGGCGGCCAGGTGCCGCTGCGAGGGCTACCTGGTGGCCATGCGCCGCCACGCGCTCGCGCCGTACATCATGGTGGAGCACGGCGACTTCACCGAGGAGGGCGGACGGCGGGCCGCCAGGGCGCTGCTGGAGCGGCGACCGAGGCCGACCGCGATCTTCGCCGCCAACGACATCGTCGCGATGGGCGTGCTCACCGCCGCGAATGAGTTGGGCCTGCGGGTGCCCGAGGACCTGTCCGTCATCGGTTACGACAACACCCATCTGGCCGCGGTCAACCACGTGTCGCTGACCAGCGTCGACCAGCCGCGCCGGGCGATGGGCCGGTCGGCGGCCGCCCTGCTCAGCCAGCGCATCACCGAGCCGGGGAAGTCCGGCCGGTTGCGCGAGGTCACGCCGCAGATCGTCGTACGGCACAGCACCGGGCCCGCTCCAAGCGATGCCCAAAGCTAGGTCAACCGGCGCGGCGTCCGCTCGTCGAGGGTGTTGACTCGGGGCAAGACGCCGACCCCCGGCGGGTCGCTCGGTGGGCGGCCACAGCGACAACGGGGGGATTCATGCGTGACCCGGAACTGGTCTCCTGCGCGCAGCGGGCCGCCGCCGAACTGGAGCGGGCCTGGGCGCACTGGCTGGAGACGCGAGGGCGGAGCGGCGGGGTCGGCGGGGAGTCGGTCGCCAGTTACGTCGCCCACTCGATCGACCATCCGTGGGGGCGGCCCCGGGTGGTCCTCGGTCTGGACGCCGAGGACGCCCGCGATCTGGCCGCCCTTCTCGAGAAGCAGGAGATCACCGAACCTGCTTGGTGACCTCATTTACCGCACATCGCCGACATAACGGTCTGATCACGCGGGCAGCTCGCGTAGGTTGGTGAGCTGACTTCTGCGAAGGGATCTCAGCGTGATCAGACGACCACTCATCGCCACGATTCTTGCCTGCTCCGGGCTGGGAGTCGCCGCGTGCGGTGGCACGGCGGGTCAGGCCGTCGCAGGCGGAGCGACCACTGGTCAGGTCGCCGCCTCGGCACCCGCCGCGCCGCAGAGCCGCACGGCCGCGGCCGGCACGGGGAAGGTCTCCGAGCGGGCGACCACGGCGCCGACCGGCCCCGTCGGGAAGCCGCTCGCAGGCAAGGTCATCGTCGTCGATCCCGGGCACAACGGCGGCAACTTCAAGCGTCCCGAGGTCATCAACAAGCCGGTGAACGTCCTCACCAAGCGCAAGCCGTGTGACACGACCGGCACCGAGACCAACAGCGGGTACACCGAGGCCGCCTTCACCTGGGACGTCTCGACCCGGCTGGCCAAGCTGCTGCGGGCGGAGGGCGCGACGGTCAAGCTCACCCGCGACAGCAACAGCGGCGTCGGCCCGTGCATCACAGAGCGGGCGGCGATCGGCAACAAGGCCAAGGCGGACGCCGTGATCTCGATCCACGGCGACGGGGCCCCGGCGAGCGGGCACGGCTTCCACATCATCATGCCGAAGAAGATCAACGGCCCGGTGGACCCGGTGGTGAACGACTCGCGGAGGCTGGGCATCGCGGTCCGGAACGCGTTCCGCTCGGGGACCGGCCAGTCGTACTCGACCTACATCGGGAAGAACGCGCTGGACTTCAGGAACGACCTCGGCGGGTTGAACCTCTCCAGCGTCCCGAAGGTCTTCATCGAGGTCGGGAACATGCGCAACGCGGGTGACGCGGCCAAGATGAAGAACCCGCAGTTCCGCCAGAAGGCGGCGGCGGCACTGGCGAAGGGCATCACGACCTACGTGTCCTGATCCAGCCAGCTCTGGCCCGTAGGCGCGGAGTGAGCGATTTGACATGATTCAGCCATGGATCACCTCATTCCTCGCCCACGGCTGGCCGAGAGTGCGCCGGGATCGTTCGCCTTCACGCCCGGCACCGCCGTGTCGGGCCCCGCCGACCTGGTCGATCCCGTACGGCTCGCGCTCGCCGTCCTCGACCTCGGGCGCGGGGACGACGCGTCCGCGAGGGTGCGGGTGACCCGGGACCCGGCCCTGGGACCCGAGGCGTACACGCTCACGATCGGCGAGGACGAGGTGCTGATCGCGGCCGGGGACGCGGCGGGGGCGTTCTACGCGGGGCAGACGCTCCGGCAACTACTCCCGGTGGAGGCGTTCCGGTCGGTCGCGCTCCCGGGGACCGAGTGGCGGGTGTCCTGCGGGCGGGTCGAGGACTCCCCCGCGTTCTCCTGGCGCGGCGCGCATCTCGACGTGTCCCGGAACTTCCTGCCGAAGCGGGAGGTGCTGCGGATGATCGACCTGCTCGCGCTGCACAAGCTGAACCGGCTCCACCTGCACCTGGCCGACGACCAGGGATGGCGGCTGGAGAGCAGGGCGTACCCGCTGCTGCACGAGGTCGGCTCGCACCGGACCCAGACGATCACCAGTTTCTACCACGAGGAACCGACCTACGACGGGGTGCCGCACGGCGGCTACTACACGCTCCGCGACCTCGCCGAGATCGGCGCGTACGCGCGGGCGAGGGCGGTGACCGTCGTCCCCGAGATCGACGTGCCGGGTCACGCCTCGGCGATCCTCGCGGCGTACCCGTCGCTGGGGGCGACCCCGGGCGAGCGGCACCACGTGCTGGACCGCTGGGGCATCTCCCCCGCGATCCTCGCGCCGCTGCCGGGCACCGTGGACTTCCTGGCCGCCGTCTTCGACGAGATCATCGAGGCGCTGGGCGAGGTGCCGTACCTGCACATCGGCGGGGACGAGTGCGTGCTGGACGCGTGGGAGGCGTCCGCCGAGATCAGGGCGTACCGGGCGGAGCTGGGTCTGGACTCGCCCGGGGACCTGCACGCCTGGTTCCTGCGCCGGCTGGCCGACCTGCTCGCCGAGCGCGGCACACGGGCGGTCGTCTGGGACGAGGCGTTCGTCAGCGGGATGCTGCGCGAGGACACGATCGTCATGCCGTGGCGCGGTGCCGCGGTGGGCCGCCGCGCGGCCGCCGCCGGGCACGAGGTGGTGGCGACCCCGGTCTTCCCGCTCTACTTCGACTACGGCGAGGCCGCCTCGGCCGAGGAGCCGCTGGCGATCGGCGAGACCATCACGGTCGCGGACGTGGCGGCGTTCGAGCCCGCCCCCGCGACGTGGGAGGACGCGGAGCGCGCCCGGGTCTCCGGCCTGCAGTTCCAGCTCTGGAGCGAGCGCATCCCCGACGGCCGGACGCTGGACTACCGCGCCTGGCCGCGCGGCTGCGCCGCCGCCGAGGTGAGCTGGACGGGAGGCCCGGCCCGGCCGGAGTTCACCGAGCGGCTCATCCGCCATCTCGAACGGCTGGACGCCTTCGGAGTGGAGTACCGCCCGCTTGCCGGGCCGCGGCCGTGGCAGCGGGGCGGCGGGGCCAGGCGGCACCGTCCGGGTGTCATCGACATCCAGGAGGTCATGCGGCGCGTGGACGAGATGACCCTCACGGCGGATTCCACCCGGCCCAGCATGTGACCGCGGCCGCCGGGGTCGTCACGTGTGATCGGCCCCGGCCGCCCCTTTGCGCGGTGACTTCTCCGCGACGAACGGCCCGCGTCCCGTCGCTTCGGGACGCGGGTCGTCGTCGCGCGTATGGAGCGCCCGTCAGGCGAGGCGGTCGGCCGCTCCGACGACCTCGGAGATCGAGCGGTAGCCGTGCCGCCGGAGCCGCCGGGAGAGCCCGCGGTGGATGCGCGAGGCCCACAGCGGACCGGCGTAGATCATGCCGGTGTATCCCTGGACGAGGGTCGCGCCGGCCAGGATGCGCTCCCATACGTCGTCGAGATCCTCGACGCCGCCGACGGAGACCAGGGTCAGCCGGTCGCCCACCCGGGCGTGCAGCCGGCGCAGCACCTCAAGCGACCGGGCCTTGAGCGGGCGGCCGGACAGCCCGCCCGCCTCGTCGCTCACGACGCCGGGCCGTCCGATCGTGGTGTTGGTGGCGATGATGCCGGACAGACCCAGCTCGACGGCCAGGTCGGCGACCGCGTCCACGTCATCGTCCGCGAGGTCGGGCGCGATCTTGACCAGCAACGGTGTGCGGCCCGCCACGCTCTGGACGCTGGCAAGGAGGGGGCGGAGCAGCTCGACGGCCTGCAGGTTGCGCAACCCGGGAGTGTTGGGCGAGCTGACGTTGACGACCAGGTAGTCCGCGAGAGGCGCGAGCTCCCTGGCGCTGGCCATGTAGTCCTCGGCGGCCCGCTCCTCGGGCACCACCTTGGTCTTGCCGATGTTCACCCCGACGACGGCGGGGACCGCGCGAGGACGGCGCAGCCGGGCCGCGACGGCGCGGGCTCCCGAGTTGTTGAAGCCCATCCTGTTGATGATCGCGCGGTTCTTCGTCAGCCGGAACAGG
Organism: Microtetraspora malaysiensis; assembly: GCF_001528665.1. GTDB lineage: Bacteria > Actinomycetota > Actinomycetes > Streptosporangiales > Streptosporangiaceae > Microtetraspora_A > Microtetraspora_A malaysiensis. The sequence continues at coordinate 111,942 of NZ_BBYJ01000021.1, read as the reverse complement.
CGGGGCCGCGGGTTCCCCGGCTGGGGCCGCGCGGTGATGGTCCCCACCTCGACGTGGCTGAACCCGAAGGCCGCGAGCGCCTCGAAGCACTCGGCGTTCTTGTCGAATCCGGCGGCCAGGCCGAAGGGGCCGGGGAAGTGCACTCCGAAGGCGCGGACGCGGAGCGCCTCGTCACGGGGGGCCAGCCGCCGGTGCAGCACCCGTTTGGCGACCGGGAGGACCGCCAGCAGGCGGAGCGCCCTGATCGTCCAATGGTGGATGTCCTCCGCGTCGAGGCGGCTCAGGACCTGCGTGAACACGAATCGATACATCACGGTCAGGGTAGCGGTTCGCCCCCGAGCGCCGGTCGCCGGGCGGACCGGCGGGACCGGGCGCCGCTTCCGCTGACGGCCGGAGAGCTCGTCGCCCGGGCCGGTGAGCCCGGGGCGACGAGTGTCCGGTGGAGCCGGAGCCTCGGAACCGAGGCGCTAGCCCACCTTCTTGCCGTCCGGTCCCACCGCGAACCACTCGGCGCCGAAGTCCTTGAGCTTCTGACCCTTGGTGTCGCCGGGCTTCTCGTCCTTGATGAAGTAGTACAGCGGGTGGTTGTTGTACGTCACCTGCATCTTGCCGTCGGGGCGCTTGTGGGTGCCGAGGAGGTTCGCCTTGATGCCCTCGCCCGCCTCGGGCTTGCCCTCGGTGAGGACCGGAGGCCAGGCCTCCGCGCAGGCGTCCGTGCAGGACGACTTGCCGTTCTTGTCCTTCTCGAAGAGGTAGACCGTGTGCTGGTTGCTGCCGACGAGGATCTTGCCGATGCTCGCCGGCATGACCGAGAGCTTGGCGGGACCGGTCTCGGCGGGCATCGGCGTCATCATCTCCGAGGGAGTCATCCCGCCGGGCGAGGTCTCCTCACCGGCGACGGGGCTGGCTCCGCTGGTGTCGGTGCCGGTTCCGCAGCCGGTCGCCAGAACGCCGAGCGCGAGCGCACCGACGCAAAGCAGTTTCTTCATGTTCGGCCTCCAAGGCAGTAGGCGAATACGGCTATCTAGGAGACACGCCATGGAGCCTTTCCACAGGCGAGACACGAAGTACTGAGAGATGCCTTTACAAGTCTTTTGAATTTGCGGTCGCGCCCATTCCCCAGGGCGCGCCGAATCGGTGGTGATTGGCCGTACAGGACGGGCATTTCCGGCAGGTCACATTTCCCGGCGCACCGGTCGGACGCGGGGGGCACGAGAAGTCCGGAACGCGCCCCGAACTGCGCGAAATATAACGATATGGGGGTTTAATCGCATACCGTGCGGCAATCGGCTAGCGTCCCTGAACACGATCGAACCAGAGCGAGGCGGGACCGATGACCACGGAACAGGCACCCCCGGGGGTCGATCCGGCCATTCCAAGCGTGGCGCGGATCTATGACTACCTCCTGGGCGGAAAGGACAATTTCGCCTCCGACCGGGCCGCGGCCGAGAAGGTCATCGCCCTCACCCCGAACGTGCGGGAGGGCGTGCAGGCCAACCGGCGCTTCCTGAGCCGCGCCGTGGAGTTCCTGGCCGGGACCGGGATCCGCCAGTTCCTGGACATCGGCGCCGGGCTGCCCACACAGGAGAACGTGCACCAGGTGGCGCTGCGCGCCGCCCCGGACTCCCGTGTCGTGTACGTCGACAACGACCCCATCGTGCTGGCCCACGGGCGCGCCCTGCTGGCGGACAACTCCCGGACCATCGTCATAGACGGCGACCTGCGGGATCCCGCGGCCATCCTCGGCGATCCGCGGGTCACCGGGCACCTCGACCTGGACCGGCCCGTCGGGCTGCTCATGCTCGCCGTACTGCACTTCATCCCGGAGGACGACCTCGCCGAGCGGGTGGTCAGGACGCTGCGCGACCGGCTCGCCCCCGGAAGCGCGATGGTCATCAGCCACCTCTCGTTCGGCGACCTCGACGACGACGCGCTGCGCGAGGGCCGCGAGCTGTACGCGCGGACCTCGGCGGGCAACGCCACGCCCCGGACCAGGACGCAGATCCTGCGCTTCTTCGACGGCTTCGAGCTGGTGGAGCCGGGTCTGGTCTCCACCGGCGACTGGCGTCCCGAGGAGGGCGAGCCCGAGCTGCCCAAGCTCCCCGGCGTCGACGGCTTCAGCGGGGTCGGTCTGCTCCGGTGATGCACCGATACTGGGTGAATGCTGAGCAGCCACCGCCTGAGGGTGCTTCTCGAGGTCTTCAGGACGGGGAGCATCGCCGGAGCCGCGCGTAATCTGCGACTCTCCCCCTCCGCCGTCTCCCACCAGCTCTCCCGGCTGGAGGAGGAGGCCGGGGTGGGGCTGGTGGAGCGCGCGGCGCACAGCCTGCGGCTCACCGCGGCCGGGCGGCGGCTCGCCACCCGGGCGCACGAGGTGCTCGACCTGATCGAAGCCGCGGAGAAGGACCTGCTCGCCCAGGCGCGGGCCGACGCCGGGCAGCTCCGCATCGGGTTCTTCGCCTCGGCGGGCTACCGGCTGCTGCCGCTCGCGTTGTCCACCTTCACCGCCCGGCATCCCGCCGTCGAGCTGGACCTCGTCCTCGGACAGCCGCATGATCTGCTGCCGGACGTGGAGCGGGGCGCCCTGGACGTGCTCGTCGTCTTCGAGCACGCGCTCGACCCGTGGAAGCCGCCGAAGGGCGTGGAGGTCACCCACCTGTTCGACGAGCCGCAGCTGCTCGTGCTGCCGCTCGGGCACCCGGCCGGGCAGCGCCCCCGGGTGCGGCTCGCCGACCTGGCCGACGAGCCGTGGATCACCACGTACGGCACGGACACGCCGGTGTCGGTTCTGGAACGCGCCAGCGCGCTGGAGGGGTTCAGCCCGACCATCCGGTGCCGCAGCGACCACTACGAGGTGACCCTCGGCCTGGTGCGGGCCGGGCTGGGAGTGGCGTTGGTGCCGTGCCTGGGCGCGCACGGCGCGAGCGGCATCCAGGTGTGCCAGGTGGACGCGCCCAAGCTCTATCGGAGGATCGGCGCCGCGTCCCGGCCGACCAACCCCAACCCGGCGCTCCGCTCCTTCCTGGACTACCTCCGCGACGCCTCGTCCCGGATGCGCATCGCCCTTCGCTAGTGAATGAGCGCGGCGACGGCGCGGCCCACCTCGCGGATGGCCAGGACCAGGTCGTGGTCGCCGCCCTCCGGTCCGTGCGCCAGCACGGCGTACCCCACCCGGCGGGTCCCGACGAGCAGGCCCACGTCGGCTCGGGTCCCCGCGTCGGTGCCCGTCTTGTTGGCCACCCACACCTCCGGGTACGGCATGGCCGCGCGGATCTCCCGGTCCTCGGGCTCGTGCGGCAGGAGCGCGGGCACCAGGCCGCGGTCCGTGTTGTACGCCATCCAGCCGAGCATCAGGCGCTTCCACGGCTCCGGACCGTCGAGGGAGGCGGCGAGGGTGGCCAGCTCCTGGGCGGTGCCGAGGGCGAAGGTCGGGGGATGGACGGGCAGCCGCGGCTCCCTGATCCGGTCCAGGATCCGGGTCCTGGCCAGCCCGAGCCCGGCCGCGACCGTGGCGACCCGGTCCAGGCCGAGCCGCCGCAGCAGCGCGTTCGTGGCGGTGTTGTCGCTGACCGACGCGGTGAGCAGCGCCAGGTCCCCGATCGTCCAGGTCCGGGCGGACAGACCGATCAGCAGCCCGGATCCGGCCGCGTAGTCGTCCTCGGCCAGCTCGACCGGCTCGCCGGGGTCGAGTTCGCCGCCGGTCACCCCTTGGGCGACCGCGGCGAGCAGCAGCAGCTTGCCGGTGCTGGCGAGCGGCAGTTCGACGTCCTCGTTCACACCGATCAGGCCGGGCACGCAGGCGGCGAGCGTCCCGGGGCAGGACGCGGCGACCTCCTCGACCCGGGCGGCCGCCGCCCGCACCCGCTCGTCAACCGTCATGGCCTCATCGATCCCGCTGGTCAATTTCCGCTCCACCGTCACAGCTCCACCGTCACAGCTCCAGCACCGTGCCCGGCCGCGCGCCGGTCTCCACCCCCTCGCGGGCGACGACCGAGCCGCCCACGACGACCGCTTCCACGCCCGAGGGCGGCAGCAGCGGATCGGTGAAGGTCGCGCCGTCCGCCACCGTGTCCGGGTCGAAGACCACCAGGTCGGCGTGCGCGCCGTCGCGGATCACACCGCGCCCGGCGAGCCCGAACCTGGCCGCCGCCATCCCGGTCATCTTGTGCACCGCGCTCTCCAGCGTGAGCAGCCCGAGCTCGCGGACGTAGTGTCCGAGAACGCGCGGGAACGTTCCCGCCCAGCGCGGGTGCGGCCGGCCGCCCGGCTTGGGCACGCCGTCCGAACCGATCATCGCGTACGGCGCGGCCAGCACCCGGCGCACGTCGTCCTCGATCATCGAGTGGCTGATGATCGTCACCTCGCCGCCCTCGGACAGGAGGAGCTCCGCGACCACGTCGAGGGGGTCTGCCGCCGCGGCGGCGGCCAGCTCCGCGACGGTCCTGCCCTCGGTCTGCGGGTTGCGCGGCGCGCAGGCGACCGAGATGCGGTCCCAGCCGCCGTTGCCGACCGTGTTCTCCCAGCCGGGCACGCCCTCGGCGATGGCGCGGCGCATCCGGTCCCGCTCTTCGGGGCTGCCCAGCCGGCGGGTGAGCGCGGCCAGGCCGCCGTCGTTGGCCCATGGCGGGAGCATCGCGGCCAGCGCCGTGCTGCCCGCCGTGTACGGGTACACGTCGCAGGTCACGTCCATGCCGCCGGCCCGCAGCTCGGCGATCCTCGGCAGGGTGCGCTCCGTACGGCCCCAGGCGTACCGGCCGGCCGTCTTGTGGTGGGAGACGTGCAGCGGCGCGCCACTGCGGCGGGCGATCTCGACGGCCTCCTCCAGCGCCTCCTCCACGCGGGACATCTCGTCGCGCAGGTGGGTGACGTACGGCTTGCCGTGCCGGGCGGCGACGGCGGCGAGGGCCACCACCTCGTCGGTGCTCGCGTACGTGCCCGGGGTGTAGATCAGGCCGGTGGAGAGCCCGGCGGCGCCCTGGGACAGGGCGCGGTCGAGCAGGTCGCACATCGCGGCCAGCTCGGTGGGGGTCGCCGGCCGGTCCACGGGGCCGAGCACTCCGGAGCGGAGGGTGCCGTGGCCGACGAGCGAGGCCAGGTGGTTGGCCCTCGGCACCCGGGCGTGCGCCTCGGCGAAGCCCGTGAAGTCCTGGTACATGCCGACGTCGCCGCCGAAGGTCACCCGGGTGTCCGCCCGCATCGCGTCCACCCGCTCGGGCAGCGCCGGGAACAGGCCGGAACCGCAGTTGCCGGAGATCTCCGTGGTCACGCCCTGGATCACCGCGGCGCGCACCAGCTCGCGGTCGTCCTGGCGGAGCAGGGCCACGCCGTCGGAGTGGGTGTGGACGTCGATGAACCCGGGCGCGACGGCCCGGCCGCGGGCGTCGATCACCTCGGCGGCGTCCGCCGCGGCGCCGGGCGGCAGTATGGTCAGCCGTCCGCCGTCGGCGGCGACGTCCGCCTCGCGGCCGGGACGTCCCGTGCCGTCGAACACGAGACCGCCGCGGATCAGGAGATCGAATCGGCTCACAGGACCTGCCCGAGGAAGGTGCGGAAACGGTCGTTCTTGGGTGCGGCGAGGACCTCGCGGGGGTCTCCCCGCTCCACGATCACACCACCGTCAACGAACACGAGCTGGTCGCCGACCTCGCGGGCGAAGCCCATCTCGTGGGTGACGACCATCATCGTCATGCCGCTCGCGGCGAGGTCGCGCATGACCGCGAGCACCTCCTGCACCAGCTCGGGGTCGAGCGCGCTGGTCGGCTCGTCGAACAGCATCAGTTTGGGCCGCATCGCCAGGCTGCGGGCGATGGCGACGCGCTGCTGCTGGCCGCCGGAGAGCTGGGACGGGTAGTGGTCGGCGCGGTCGGCCAGGCCGACCCGCTCCAGCAGCTCGGTGGCCTGCCGCCGGGCCTCGGCCCGGGACGCGCCGAGCACGGTGACCGGGCCCTCCATGACGTTCTCGATCGCCGTACGGTGCGGGAACAGGTGGAAGCGCTGGAACACCATGCCGATGGGCCGCCGCTGGCGGCACAGCTCGGCCGGGGGAAGCAGGTGCAGCCGGTCGCCCCGCTCGGCGTAGCCCATCAGCTCGCCGTCCACCCAGACCCGGCCGGAGTCGATGGTCTCCATCCGGTTGACGCAGCGCAGCAGGGTCGACTTGCCCGACCCGGACGGGCCGACCACGCACACCACCTGGCCGTGCGGCACGTCGAGGTCGATGCCCTTGAGCACCTCCACCGAGCCGAACCGCTTGCGCAGCGAGCGGATCTTCACCATCGGCTCGGCCTGCATGATCGTCATGCCGGCTCCTTCGCGAACGGCCGCAGGTTGCGGCGGACCCGTGCCCCCAGCGCGGCGTGGCCGCGCTCGAACCGCTTCTCGATGAAGTGCTGGCCGATGCTGGCGATCGTGGTGAGCACGACGTACCAGATCGACGCCACGATGAGCATGGCGATGACCTCGAAGTTGCCCAGGTAGATGCGCTGGGCGACGGTCAGCAGCTCGGCCCCGGCGATCACCGACACCATCGACGTGGTCTTCAGCATGGAGATGAACTGGTTGCCGGTCGGCGGGATGATCACCCGCATCGCCTGCGGGAGCACCACCCGGATCAGCACCTGCCGGTGCGACATGCCGAGCGCTTCGGCGGCCTCACGCTGGCCGGGGTCCACCGAGCGGATGCCGGCCCGCACGATCTCGGCCATGTACGCGCCCTCGTTGATCGCGAGGCCGAGCAGCGCCGCCGTGAACGGTGTGATCAGCTCGTTGGCCTGCCACTCGATCAGCTTCGGCCCGTCGAACGGCACGCCGATCCCGAAGTTCGGGAACACCAGCCCGATGTTGAACCAGAAGATGAGCTGGACCAGCAGCGGCGTGCCGCGGAAGAACCAGGTGTAGAGGCCGGAGGTGCCGCGCAGCACGGGGTTGTCGGAGAGCTGCATCACCGCGGCGAGCACGCCGAGGACCAGGCCGATCGCCATGGAGAAGACGGTGAGCTGGATCGTCACCCACAGGCCGCCGAGGATCCGGCCGTCCATGAGGAACGAGACGATCACGTCCCAGTGGAGGTTCTCGTTGACGATGACCGTGTACGCGAGCCAGACCATGAAGAAGAGCGCGACGGCCGCCCCGATCAGGCGGCCGGGGCGCGGGGGCCGCACCGCGTTGATCGGCAATTCGACCGGCGAACCGCCGGTCGGCATCTGCCCGGTGGGGGTCACTTCCATGGGGCGGTGTTCACCATGACCTCGGGGACGGCGTTGGCGCCGACGCCGTACTCGTCGAGCACGGCCTTGTAGCCGCCGTCGGCCTGGAGCTCGCCCATCGCCTTGGCCACGGCGTCACGCAGCCCGGTGTTGCGCTTGTCGATCGCGATGCCCCACGGGCCGGCGTCGTACTGCTCGGAGAGGACCTCGTAGTTGCCGGTGTCGTTCGCGTACATGTGCGCGACGGGCGAGTCGACGATGGTGGCCACCGCGCGGCCGGAGTCCAGGGAGAGCAGGCCGGTGGGGGCGTCCTCGCTCTGCATGATCTTCATCTTGGTGGCGCACTTCTCGTTCTGCCGCTCGCCGATGGCCAGGTTGGAGCTGCCCTTGGCGAGGACCACCGTCTTGCCGCAGAGGTCGTCGAGGGTCTTGATGCCCTCGGGGTTGCCCTTCTTGACCATGATCGCGCCACCGGCGTTGAAGTAGTCGACGAAGTCGACCGCGCCGCGCCGTTCCTCGGTGTCGCTCATCGACGACATCACGATGTCCCAGCGGCCGCCCTGGAGGCCGGGGATGAGGCCATCGAAGGCGGCGTTGGTGATGGTGAACTTGAGGCCCAGCTTCTCGGCGATGGCGGCGCCGAGGTCGGGGTCGACTCCGGTGAGATCCTGGGTGCCCTTCTTGTACATCTCCATCGGGGGGTACCCCTCGGACGTGGCCACCCGCAGCTCACCGGTCTTGCGCACGGCTTCGGGCACCAGATCCTTGGCGGACTTGCCCGCCGTCGCCGCCGCGCCCTCGCCCGCGGTGGTTCCCGACGACGAACGCCCGCAGCCGCCCGCGAGCGCGGACACCACCAGCGCGCCAGCAATGGCAACAAATAGGCGATTTGCCATGGATCCTCCTGATTTGCGAACGATTGAGCATATGCTGGCGATGCCGTGTCACAGCCCCAAGAGTCGTGAACGCTTGCGGGTCTGAGCGCCGAATTCTTCGATGCTCCCCTCCGGCGTGCCCGTGACGGCTACTGCTTCCGGGCCGCGGTATCGCTCCGCGTAGCCTCTCAGGTCCCCGGAACCGGCCTCGACACGTGATCGGGCGGAGCGCTCCCGGTAACGTCCTCCTGCGCGCGGCGAAGGGAGATCGGTGGCGGAGGCGGCGTCGATCATTCTGCTCCTGTCGGTGCTCGCCTTCGCCGTCGTCAAGCCGAAGGGTCTGCCGGAGGTCGTGGCCGCCGCCCCCGCGGCCGTCCTGGTGGTCGTGACCGGCCTGGTCTCCCCGGAGGTCGCCGGCGCGGAGGTGCTGCGCCTGCTTCCTGTGGTCGGCTTCCTGGCCGCGGTGCTCGCGCTGGCCCACCTGTGCGACCGGGAGGGGCTGTTCGAGGCCGCGGGCGCGCTGATGGCGCGCGGCCCCGGAGGCCTGCTGATCCGGGTCTTCGCGGTCGCCTCGGTGGTCACGGCGGTGCTCAGCCTGGACGCGACCGTCGTGCTGCTGACCCCCGTGGTCCTCGTCACCACGTCACGGCTGCGCGTGCGCCCCGCCCCGCACCTTTACGCGTGCACCCACCTCGCCAACACGGCGTCGCTGCTGCTGCCGGTCTCCAACCTGACGAACCTGCTGGCGTTCACGGCCAGCGGGCTGTCGTTCACCCGGTTCGCGGCCCTCATGGCACTGCCGTGGCTGGCCGCGATCGCGGTGGAGTACGCCGTCTTCCGCCGGTTCTTCGCCGCGGAGCTGCGGCCCGCGGAACCCCGCGCGCCGGAGCCGGAGCCTGCGCCGGGAAAGCCGGGGGTGCCGGTCTTCGCGATCATCACGGTCGCACTGACTCTCGCCGGATTCGTCGTCGCGTCCGCCGTGGGTGTCAACCCCGCCTGGGCCGCGCTCGGGGGCGTGCTCGTGCTGGCCGTACGCGCGCTGGCCCAGGGGCGGGTGACCGCACGGGCCGTGCTCAGGTCCGCCGACTTCCCGTTCTGCGGGTTCGTGCTCGCGCTCGGGATCGTCGTACGCGCGGTGGTGGACGGCGGGCTGGGCCGTGCCGTACGGCCTCTGGTGCCGGAGGGGTCGTCGCTCCTCGGGCTGCTCGCGATCGCGGCCATCGCCGCCGTGCTCGCGAACCTGTTCAACAACCTGCCCGCCGTGCTCGTGCTGCTGCCGATCGCCGCCGCGAGCGGCCCCGGCCCCGTGCTCGCGACGCTGATCGGGGTGAACGTCGGCCCTAACCTCACCTACGTCGGGTCGCTGGCGACCCTGCTCTGGCGGCGGGTGCTGCACGCCCACGACCACGAGCCCGACCTCGGCCGGTTCCTCCGCCTCGGCCTGCTCACGGTCCCGCCGGCACTCGCCGTGGCGGTGGCGGGGCTCTGGGCGGGGCTCCGCGTGATCGGCCCCTGAGCGCGTCCCCTCACAGGCGGCGCAGCGTCGCCAGCAGCTCCCGTTCCGCCCATTCGAAGAACCCCTTCTGGTGCCGCTGCCCGATCTGGACCAGGGCGACGTGGGTGAACCCGGCGTCCATGTACGTGCGCACCGCCTCCACCACCGCGTCCACGTCCGCGCCGCAGGGCACCTTCGCCGCGACGTCCTCGGGCCGTACGGTCCCCGCGTACGCGTCGAAGTTCACCGGTGCGGGCAGCTCGGCCATCACCTTCCAGCCCGCCACCGACCAGCGCCACAGCCGGTGGGCCCGCTCGACGGCGGCGTCCCGGTCGGTGTCGTAGGAGATCGGGAGCTGGCCGTAGACCGGCTTGTCCCGGCCGCCCTCGGCGAAGAACTTCGCGACCAGCGCGGCGTCCGGATCCACGGCGACCAGACCGTCCCCGTACTCGGCGGCGATCTCGACGGACTGCTCGCCCGAGGCGGCGACGGCGATCGGCACCGGCTGGTCCGGCAGGTCGTACAGGCGGGCCGAGTCGACGTCGAAGTGCGCCCCGCGATAGCTCGTGTAACCGCCCTCGAACAGCTCCTGGATGATCTCGATGGCCTCGCGGAACATGTCGTGCCTGGTGTTGACCGGCGGCCAGCCGCGGCCGATCACGTGCTCGTTGAGGTTCTCGCCCGCCCCCAGACCGAGCGTGAACCGCCCTTCGGACAGGACGCCCACCGTGGCCGCCTTCTGCGCGACCACCGCCGGGTGGTACCGCATGATCGGGCAGGTGACGTACGTCATGAGCGGCAGCCGCCGCGTCGAGACGGCCGCCGCGCCCAGCACCGACCACGCGTACGGCGCGTGTCCCATCTCCTCCAGCCAGGGGAAGTAGTGGTCGGAGATGACGGCGTAATCGAAGCCGACCCGTTCGGCGGCGACGACGTCGTCGACGAGCTGCCGGGCGGGTGTCTGCTCGGTCATCATCGTGTACCCGATTTGCACCATGGGGCACGGATACCCGCCTCACGTCCGCCCTCGCCGGGGCGGACGGTCTCTTTGCCGGAACCGGTTCCGGGGCGGTTCCGGGGCAAGTCGTGAATTTTTCACTGCCGCCGCGCGGCGCGGCTCCGAAGAATCGGAGCCATGGAAGCGATCCAGGTGGACGGGCTCAGGAAGAGCTACGGCGACTTCGAGGCGGTCCGGGAAATCTCCTTCTCCGTCGCCCGCGGCGAGATATTCGCCCTGCTCGGCAGGAACGGCGCGGGCAAGAGCACGACGCTGGAGATCCTCGCCGGGTTCCAGCGCCCCGACGGCGGCACCGTACGGGTGCTCGGCCTCGACCCGGTGAAGGACCGGGGCAAGGTGCGCAAGAGCACAGGGATCATGCTGCAGGAGGCGGGCTTCTTCCCCGACCTGACCGTGGCGCAGACAGTGGACTCCTGGCGGCAGCTCGTCCCGGCCGCCCGGCCGCGCGCCGAGGCCCTGGAGCTGACCGGGCTGACCGCCAAGGCGGGCACCAAGGTGCGCCAGCTCTCCGGCGGCGAGAAGCGGCGGCTCGACCTCGCGCTGGCCACGCTGGGCCGTCCCGACCTGCTCTTCCTGGACGAGCCGACGACGGGCATGGACCCGGAGGCGCGCAAGGCCACCTGGGACGTCGTCACGGATCTGGCGGCGCACGGCACCACCGTGTTGCTCACCACGCACTACCTGGAGGAGGCCCAGCGCCTCGCCTCCCGGATGGCGATCATGGACAAGGGCGCCATCGTGGCCGCCGGCGGCATGGCCGAGACGCTCGCCGCGCAGACCGGGCGGGTGGCGTTCGAGCTGCCCGCCGGCGTGGAGATCCACGACCTGCCCGTGGAGGTCACGGCCGTGGAGGGCGGCACCGTGATCTGCCGGGTGCCCGACCCCGATGTGGCCGCGCAGACGCTCCTCGGCTGGGCCGGCGAGCGCGGACTGCGGCTGCGCGGCCTGGAAGTCCGTACGGCGACGCTCGAAGACCTGTTCCTCGACCTGGCGAGCAAGGAGAACGCGTGATGACGGCTCGTGAGACCCTGGCGGTCGCCCGCCTCGGCGGCCGGATCTACTGGCGGGACAAGCAGGCGCTGACCGCGACCGTGCTGACCTCCCTGGGGCTCGGCATCGGCCTGCCGGTGCTGATGGACCGGGTGCGTGCGGGAGACCCCTCGGTGGTGGCCGCCCAGTTGCTCGGCATGCTGGCGGTGGTGCTCACGCTCAGCGGGTTCAACCAGAGCGCCGTCTCGCTGACCGCACGGCGCGACCAGCTCATCCTCAAGCGACTGCGCGCCACCGGGCTGGGCGACGGCGCGGTGCTCGGCGGTGAGCTGCTCAACATCATGGTCCAGAGCGTGCTGATCGCGCTGGTCACGACGGTGGCGGTGGTGAGCCTCACCTCGGCCTCTGCACCGCGCGACCCGATCCTGTTCGCCGTCTTCGTGGTGCTCGGCGCGGCCGTGATCACGCTGCTCGGGGCCGCCTGGACCACGGTCATCCCCCGGGCCGAGGTGGCCGCCCCGATGAGCATCCCGTTCTTCATGATCGCCGGGCTGGGCGCCGGGGCCTTCGGGCCGATGGGCCAGCTCCTCCCCGGCTGGCTGACGACCGCGCTCGACCTGCTGCCCACCGCGGCGGTGGTCAAGGTGGGCAGGGCGACCTTCTCCGACGGCACCTTCGCCGGCGACCTCCAGACGGCGGCGGTGCCCCTGCTGATCCTGAGCGTCTGGGCGGCCATCGCGCTGCTGGTGATCAGCCGCCGGTTCCGCTGGGAGCCGCGCCGCTCGTAGGCGCCCCGCCATAATCAACCCATCATGCGTATAACGCCCCAGGGGCTCGCGATCACCGTGGTCGGCACGATCTCGGTGGGGTTCACGGTCAACCTGATCGCCTCGGTCCTGATGTTCGGCTCCCCGCTGCACGACGGGATCATGGTCGTCGCGATGGCCGGGTTCTTCGTCCCCCACTACCTGCACATCCGCGCCGCCCTGCGCGGACAGGCTTTCCGGGGGTTCCCGGTGGCCCTCCTCGTGCAGGCGGTGGCCACCTACGCGACGTCCCTCGCCTTCGGCGACCTGTGGTTCTTCTGGATCGCCCCGATGGTCCCGATCCTCATGGGCTCGGTGCTGATCCGCCTGCGGTTCGCCGTGGCCCTGCCGATCGTGGCCGGCGCGATGGCCGTCCACGCCTGGGTGTTCACCACCGTCCCGCCGGACGGGAACCTGTCGAGCGGGTTCTACTTCGCCATCACCGTCTTCGTCACCGGATTCGTGACCTACGCGGTGATCCGGCTGGTGGTCGTGACCAGGGAGCTGGAGCGGGCCCGCGCCGACCTGGCCGAGGCGGCGGTGCTGAAGGAGCGGCTGCGCATCTCGCGTGATCTCCACGACGGCCTCGGGCACAGCCTGTCCGCCATCGCGCTGAAGGGCGATCTCGCGCGGCGGCTGGTCGAGCGCGACCCCGCCGTGGCCGCCGGCGAGCTGGAGGAGCTCGTCCGGGTCGCCAGGGACGCCGCCCAGGACGTACGGCAGGTGGTCCGGGGGTTCCGGGAGATGTCGCTGTCGCAGGAGGTCGATCGGGGCGTGGCGCTGCTCACGGCCGCGGGCGTCCGCTGCCACGTCAACCTCGTGGACGTCGAGTGGCCGAAGGCGGTGGGCGAGACCCTGGCCTGGGGCGTGCGCGAGGGGGTCACCAACGTCGTACGGCACAGCCGCGCGACGACCTGCTCGATCACCACCTCGCGGCGCGGCCGGGCCGTACGCCTTGAGGTCGTGAACGACGGCCGCGTCGAGGAAGACGGCGGCCCCTCACCCGTCCCCGGTGCTTCCGCCGGCGGCCGGGGTGGCGGCGGCAGCGGGCTGGCGGGCCTGCGGGAACGCGCGGAGCAGGTCGGCGGCTCGGTGGTCGCGGAGCGGGTCGGCGACAGCGGGTTCCGGCTCGTCATGGAGATCCCCGTGCCCGACGCGTCCTCCCAGGGGACGGCGGACGGTTCCGGGACATCGGAGCTTTCCCGGCCGGAGGTGACCGGATGATCAAGGTGCTGCTCGCCGAGGACATGCATATGATCAGAGCGGCCCTGACGGCGTTGCTGCGCCTCGAATCGGACATCGAGGTGGTCGCCGAGGTGACCCGGGGTGACGAGATCGTCCCCGAGGCGCTCCGCACCCGTCCGGACGTGGCGGTCGTCGACATCGACCTCCCCGTCGTGGACGGCATCACCGCCGCGGCCGAGTTGCGCGGCCTTTTGCCCTCCTGCCGCATCCTGGTGCTCACCGCGATGGGCCAGCCCGGACAGGTACGGCGTGCCCTGCAGGCCGGCATCGAGGCGTTCCTGGTGAAGGACGCCCCCGGCGACCGGTTGGCGGACGCGATCCGCCGCACGGCCCAGGGGCTGCGCGTCCTGGATCCGGAGCTCGTCGCGTCCGCGATGGAGTACGGCGCCAGCCCGCTGACTCCCCGGGAGGCGACCGTGCTCAAGGAGGCGGCCCACGGGGCGGCGGCGGAGGAGATCGCGGCCCGGCTGCACCTCTCCCCGGGCACCGTGCGCAACTACCTGACCAGCGCGATCACCAAGATCGGCGCACGCAACAAGATCGACGCCATCCGGGTGGCCCAGGACGCCGGCTGGCTGTGACGGGGCGGCCGGAAGCCGCACCACGTGAGAACGAGGAGGCGGCCGGATGCCGGTCCGAGCAGGAGATCCCGGGGAGTTCGTCGTCATCACCGGAGGGCCCGGTTCAGGGAAGACGACCCTGATCGACCGGCTTGAGCGCGCCGGGTTCGCGCGGTCACACGAGGCGGGACGCGCGATCATCCAGGACCAGACCGCGATCGGCGGGCGCGCCCTGCCCTGGCGCGACCCGGAGCTGTTCGCCGAGCTGATGCTCTGCTGGGAGCTGCGCTCGTACCAGATCGCGCGCGGCCGGCCGGGGCCGGTCTTCTTCGACCGCGGAGTGCCGGACATCGTGGGATATCTGCGTCTCGAAGGGCGCGCGGTGCCCGATCACGTGGACGCCGCCGCGCGGACCTTCCGGTACCACCCGCGCGTCTTCATCGCCCCGCCCTGGCCCGAGATCTACCGCCGGGACGGCGAGCGCAGGCAGTCGCCCGACGAGGCCGAGCGGACGTACGCCTCCATGGTCGCCGCGTACACGGAGTACGGGTACGAGCTGGTCACGCTGCCGCGCGGCTCGGTGGAGGAGCGGGCGCGCTTCGTCAGGTCCGAGATCGGCTGATCCGCGAAAAGTACGGGTCAGTCGCGGCGGCCGAGCTCCTCGCAGAGGAGGCTCGCCCCGATGCCCACCAGCCAGGTGTCCTTGGCGATGGCGACGCCCTCCTGCGTCGGCCGCAGGCTGCCTTCCTGGCGCAGGCCCGGCGTCTTCAGGTAGAGGCCCATCAGCCCGCCGGCGAACGCGGTGAGCGCCGCCCCGGCGACGACGGAGGGGACGACCGGGAGCAGCAACGCCACGCCGAGCGCGATCTCGCTCTTCGACAGCAGCTTGGCGAAGGTCATCGGCTCCATGTCCTTGAGGAAGGGATAGGTCCCGGACGCCATCCCGTGCAGCGCGGCGGCGGTCTCCTCGTCCGCCGACGCCTTGCTGAGTCCCGAGTTCAGCATGAACAGCCCGGTGGCCAGCCGTACGGGGATCTGGTGTGGCCGGACAAGAACCCGCATGTCGTCCCCCGAAGAGTGATTTATCCGGTTTCTTCGCCCTACCCGATGAGGTCGTGGCTATCCGTCGAAGGGGCGCTCATCGCGGCTCCCGCCCCCGATCGGCCCCGTCGCGATCGGCGGGACTCCGCTCCAGGCGCCTTGTACGGCAGGATGGCCGCTCATGAGGACGCTTTATCCGCCGATCGAGCCCTACGACTCCGGCCTGCTCGACGTCGGCCACGGCAACCAGATCTACTGGGAGATCTGCGGCAATCCGGAGGGCAAGCCCGTCGTCATGGTGCACGGAGGCCCGGGCGGCGGCTGCACCGCCGACCACCGCCGCCAGTTCGATCCGGAGGCGTACCGGATCGTGCTGTTCGACCAGCGCAACTGCGGGCGCAGTCTCCCGCACGCGTCCGACCCCGCGGTGTCGCTGGAGGACAACACCACGGGGAACCTCGTCGCCGACATGGAGCGGCTCCGCGAACTCCTGGGGATCGACCGCTGGATGGTCTTCGGCGGGTCGTGGGGCAGCGCGCTCTCCCTGGCGTACGCGCAGACCCATCCCGACCGGGTGTCCGAGCTGGTGCTGCGCGGCGTCTTCACGCTGCGGCCGTTCGAGCTGCGCTGGTTCTACCAGGAGGGCGCCTCGATGGTCTATCCCGACCAGTGGGAGAGCTACGTCGCGCCGATCCCGGAGGACGAGCGCGGCGACCTCATCGCCGCCTTCGCCCGGCGGCTGAACGATCCCGACCCGGCCGTACGGATCCCCGCCGCACGGGCGTGGAGCGTCTGGGAGGGCTCGACCATCACGCTGCGCCGCGATCCCTCGATCGTCGCCAAGCACGCGGACGACGACTACGCCGTGGCGTTCGCCAGGATCGAGTGCCACTACTTCGTGAACGGCGGCTTCTTCACCGAGGGGCAGTTGATCCGGAACGTCGATCGGATCAGGCACATCCCCTGCGTCATCGTCCAGGGGCGGTACGACATGTGCACCCCGGCGGTCACCGCCTGGGACCTGCACCGGGCGTGGCCGGAGTCGGAGCTTCACATCGCCGACGACGCCGGACACGCCTACACCGAGCCAAACATCCTGGACCGACTCATCGAGGCCACCGACCGGTTCGCCCGGCACCACTGATCTTCCCGGGGCGCATCTAGGATCGAGGCATGCATCGGGGAACCGTGGACGGCCTGCACCGCTGGCCGGTCAAGTCCTTGCGCGGAGAGCGCCTCTCCGCCGCCCTCCTGGACCACCGAGGCCTGGCCGGCGACCGCGCGTACGCGCTGATCGACGAGCGGCCGGCGCACGCGGGCAAGCGGCTCACCGTGCGCCAGTCGCCGCCGATGCTGGCCTGGGAGGCGGCCTACCCGGCCACCTGCGACGGCTCCCCCGAGCCGCCCGGCCCTCCGGTGCTCTACTCGCCCGGCGGCGTGCCGTGGGCCTGGGACGACCCCGGACTCCCCGCCGAGCTGGCGGAGTCGTACGGCGTGCCGCTGTCGCTGCGGGCGGGGGACGGCCAGCAGGATCGGGGCCCGACGGTGCTGGTCACCTTCGCGGCGTCGTTGCACCGCCTGGAGGAGGAGCTCGGCGCGAAGGTCGAGCTGGAGCGGTTCCGCCCCAACGTCCACCTCGCCACCGGCGCGCCCGCGTTCGCCGAGGAGTCCTTCACCGACGGCACGGTGATCACGGTGGGTGAGGCGGTCCTGGAGGTGACCGGCGACCACGCGGGCCCGTGCATCCGCTGTGCCGTGCCGAGCTGGGACCCGTACGGCCGGGAGCGCTGGCCCGAGCTGCAGAAGCACCTGATCGCGGCGCACGAGAACAAGTTCGGCGTGATCATGCGGGTGACCCGGCCCGGCACGGTGCGCACCGGGGACCCCGTGGAAGTGCGGCATTAGGGCGATGCCGTTATTCGGTGGCGTTCCCGGCAAAACGCACGAGACAGTGTGCGGATGGAACGTGACCTGATCAGCCACATCGCGCACGGCGACCACCCGATCGCCTCTCCCATCAGTGAGGCGCACATCGACCGCCTAATCACCCGGGCGAAGCTGCCCGAGGGCGCGCGGATCCTCGACCTGGGCTGCGGCGGCGGGGAGTGGACGCTGCGGGCGCTGGCGCTCTGTCCGGACGCGACGGCGGACGGTGTGGACATCTCCGCGCACGCCCTCGACTCCGCCGCCCAAGCGGCGAAGGAGCGGGGCGTGGCCGACCGGATCCGCCTGCACCGGGTGTCCGCGACCGAGTTCGGCGGTCCGGAGGGCGGCGAGCCGTACGACCTGGTCATGTGCATGGGGGCGACCCACGCCTTCGGCGGGCTCGTCCCGACGTTGGAGGCGGTCGCCGGTTTCCTGCGCCCGGGCGGCCTCGCCCTGGTCGGCGAGGGCTTCTGGGAGAGCCCGCCCACCCCGGACGTCGTCGGCCTGCTGGTCGACGACCCGGACGACTACGCCGACCTCGCCGGGACGGTGGCACGGGCCGAGGGCGCGGGTTACGTGACCGTCTACGCGCACACCAGCGAGCGCGGCGAGTGGGACGAGTACGAGTGGTCCTGGACCGGCACCCTGCTGCGCTGGGCCGAGGAGAACCCCGGCGCCGACGGCGAAGCGGCGCGCGAGGCGGCTCTGGCCCACCGCGACATGTGGTTGAACGGCTACCGGGACGTCTTCGGCTTCGTCTCGCTGCTGCTGCGCCGTACGCGGTAGGGCGGGGAATTTCGCGCCGGTTGGCGCGACCGTCGCGGAGGCGCTCGCGGCGCGGAATCCGCGCCGCGGCATTCTCCAGATCGGGCAGATCTGACCACATCTCGTTGAACTGGTGTAATTTCCCCAAATCGGGAACTCTTCTGCGATCCCCAAGAAGCATCGTTTAATGTGGCATAAGTGTCTATTGACGATCAGGTGGCCATAACCAGATACAGGTGGTTGGACGCCCTGCGCGGGCTGGGCGCCACAGCGGTGCTGCTCGAACACATGACCTACCGCTTCCTGCCCGAGATCCGGCCGACCTGGTTCAACCTGGGGAACTACGGCGTCCTGGTGTTCTTCCTGGTCAGCGGCTACATCATCCCCGCCTCGCTGGAGCGCAGGGGGGACGTGCGGGCGTTCTGGATCGGCCGGCTGTTCCGCCTCTATCCCCTGTACGTCCTGACCATCGCCGTCGTCCTCGCGATGACGCCGATCCAGCCGCTGCGCCCCAACATCGACCCCGTCGGGCACATCACGATGCTCATGGAAGTCACCGGCTCGTGGGCGTTCACCGAGCCGATGTGGACCCTTTCCTACGAGATGGTCTTCTACCTCCTCGTCACCGCCCTTTTCGTGGCCGGTGTGCACCGGCGCAGTGGCCTGTTCGCCCTGGCGTTCGCGGCGCTGTCGGTGCTGGTGGCGTTCGTCATGCCGACCCGGGGCCTGCTCGGCGGCCCGGTCGTGCCGGTCATCGCGCTCGCGGTGATCGTGGCGAGCCTCGGAGGCGTGCTGTTCGGCGCCGGTCGGGTCCGTACGGCCGGGGCGTTCGGGTTGGGCGCCCTCGCCATCGGGCTGATCGTGGTCGGCAGCCGGGTGCCCTGGCAGGGGGCGATGGTCCTGGCGGTCATGTTCACCGGCACGGTGATCTACCGCTGGGAGCGCGGTGAGATGTCGGGGATGTGGCCGGTCCTGGGCGTCGCGTTCCTGATCTGCCTGACGCCGTTCCTGAAGCCGGTGACGGTCAACGGCATGGCCAACCTGGCGACCGTCGCACTGGCCGGGGGCACGTTCTGGCTCTTCCACGCCCTGCGCGGGCGCCGGATCCCGTACGCCCTGGCCTGGCTGGGGTTGATCAGCTACTCCGTCTACATGCTGCACATGCCGGTGCTGCGGCTCTTCATGATGGTCTCCGGCAACCCGCTCAGGTTCTCCTGGCCGGTCCAGCTCGGGCTCGGTCTCGCCGCCTTCGCGTGCATCTGCGGCGTGAGCTGGCTCACGTACCGGTTCGTGGAGCTGCCGATGCAGGGACTCGGGCGACGCCTGGCGAGGCGGCGTCCGGCGCCCCTCACCCCCGCCCCGGAGCGCATTACCGTCTCTTAGCCCAGGTACGTAGATGCAAATACGTACCCATACGGGGGTTTATCCCCTCACGACCTGGGGGTGTCTCTCGGCATCCTGATGGTGGAAGAAAACCACGACGACCGGCCATGACGACCAGCGAGGATCTACCAAGGACACGACCATGTGCGAGCACCGACCTTCCTGCCCTTCCGCCTACGCCTCCGACCACGAGGCGGCCGTCCTGGTGGCGTACCACCCGGAACAGGGATGGGGTCTGCTCTGCAACGGCGTGGTGGTCTTCGACGACAACGGCGAGCTGCTGCCCGACGGGCGCGGTCTCCCGGCCGATCGGAAGCTCACGGGGTGTACGTCATGACTATCGACATCGCGACGGCGGGGGTTCGGAACGTCCCGCCGGCCTCTCCGCTCTCCGCGCGACGTAGTTGGGCCGTGAACTGGGACCAGGACTGGGCCACGGCGCAGGCCCCGGCCGAGGCCCCCGGCGGGTCGGAGCCGGGCGCGGACTTCACCGCCACCTGGGAGCTTCCGCAGCGCCTCGCCTCCACGTGCATGGCCCGCCGGGTGACCCGCGCCCGGCTCTCCGCCTGGGGCCTGCCCGACGAGACGATCGACCTCGCCGAGCTGCTCGTCAGCGAGGTGGCCGGCAACGCGCTGCGGCACACCCACGGGCCGGTCCTGCTCTCCCTCTCCCTGGCGGACGGCCTGCTGCGGTGCGAGGTCGAGGACGCCGACCGGAACCTGCCGCGGCCGTGCGATCCGGGCCCGGACGACGAGCGCGGCCGGGGCCTGGACATGCTGCGGCAGCTCTCCTGCTGCTGGGGCACCGTCCCCACGTTCACCGGCAAGGTCGTGTGGTTCGAGCTGCCCGAGAACTCAGAGTTCTGATCCCGGCAGCAGCCCGAGCTGGGCGAGCAGCTCCAACTGGTCGAAGTAGAAGCGCAGGCTGACGATGAGCCCGCTCTCGACCGTGCACATGGAACAGCAGCGGAGCTGGATGGGACGGCCGGTCCCGGGGACCGCCCGCCCGCCCGGCATCAGGTAGGTGCCCGCGTGGGTGCCCACCATCATCACTTCCTCGGCCGCCAGGTCGCCGTTGTCGACGGTCTCCCAGACCAGGGCGCGTATGTCGGGGAACGCGGCGAAGAAGTGCCCGATATAGGAGGCGATCTCCTCGTGCCCCTCGGCGGGGCCCTCCGGGCTGACCCACACAGCCCTTGGACTCACGACCCGCAACAGCGCGTCGATGTCGTGGGCGTTGAACGCGGCCGTGTGCCTGTTCAGGACCTCCCGGGCCTCCGTCATGGCGTCCCCCTGCCCGATCCGGCGACCCTCGAACGCGGAGATCCGGCGCGCGGACGCCACCCATCGCGAGAGGTGGCGTCCGCGCTGTCCGCGCTGTTTCAGTGGCGTCCGCGCTGTTTCAGCGGAGGAAGGCCGCCGCCACGCCGGCGTCCACCGGGATGTGCAGTCCGGTGGTCAGCGACAGGTCTCCGCCGGTGAGCGCGAAGACCGCCGCCGCGACGTGCTCGGGCAGCACCTCGCGCTTGAGCAGGGTCCGCTCGGCGTAGGACTCGCCGAGCTTCTCCTCCGGCCCGCCGTACGCGGCGGCCCGGTCGGCACCGCAGCCGGGGTCGACGCCGTTGACCCGGATGCCGTGCTCGCCCAGCTCGGCGGCGAGCAGCCGCACCTGGCCGGCCTTCGCCGCGCCGTACGCGACGGTGCCGGGGCCGGCGGAGACGGAGTTCGGGGACGAGATGGAGACGATGTCCCCGCCCATGCCCTGGTCGATCATGATCCGGGCGGACTCCCGGGAGACCAGGAACGAGCCGCGCGCCACGACGTCGTGCTGGAGGTCCCAGTCCTGGACGGTGGTCTCCAGCAGGGAGCGCGACAGCGACAGGCCCGCGTTACTGACGATCAGGTCGACGCCGCCGAAGGCCAGCACGGCCTCCCGGAAGGCGGCGGCGATCTGCTCCTCGTCCGTCACGTCCACGCCCGCGGCGACCGCCGCGTCCGAGGGCCGGTACGCGCGGGCGCCCAGCTCGGCGGCGACCTTCTCGGCGGCGGCGAGGTCACGGTCGGCGACGACCACGCAGGCGCCCTCGGCGGCGAGCCGCCGCGCGGTGGCGGCGCCGACGCCGGAGCCGCCGCCGGTGACCAGGGCGATCCGCCCGGCCAGCGGCTTGGGCGCGGGCAGGCGGCGCAGCTTGGCCTCCTCCAGCTCCCAGTACTCGATGCGGAACTTCTCCACCTCGGGGATCGGCGCGTACGTGGAGACCGCCTCGGCGCCGCGCATCACGTTGATCGCGTTGAGGTAGAACTCGCCGGCGACCCGGGCGGTCTGCTTGTCCTTGCCGAACGAGAACATGCCGACGCCGGGGACCAGCACGATCGCCGGGTCGGCGCCGCGCATGGCGGGCGAGCCGGGGACGGCGTGCCGCTCGTAGTAGGCGCGGTATTCCTCGCGGTAGGCGGCGTGCCGCTCGCGCAGCCGCGCCACGGCCTCCTCGATCGGCGTGCCGGCCGGCACGTCGAGCACCATCGGGACGATCTTGGTGCGCAGGAAGTGGTCCGGGCAGGAGGTGCCGAGCGCGGCCAGGCGCGGGTGCTCGGCCCGGGACAGGAAGTCCAGGACCGCGGGGGTGTCGGTGAAGTGGCCGATCTGGCGCACGTCGGTGCTCGCCAGCCCCCGGATGATCGGGAACAGCGCGGCGGCGCGGGCGCGCCGCTCCTCCTCCGGCAGCGGCTCGTAGCCGGACAGCACCGGCCCGAACGGCTCGGGCTCGCCGTGCTCGGCGACGTACGTCTCGACAGTGCGGATGATCTCCAGCGAGTTGGCCTCGCACTGGGCGGAGGTGTCGGCCCAGGCGGTGATGCCGTGGCCGCCCAGGATGCACCCGATGGCCTGCGGATTCTCCTCCTTGATCGCGGCGATGTCCAGGCCAAGCTGGAAGCCGGGCCGCCGCCAGGGCACCCAGACGACGCGGTCGCCGAAGATGCGCCGGGTCAGCTCCTCGCCGTCGGCGGCGGCCGCGACGACGAGGCCGGCGTCAGGGTGCAGGTGGTCCACGTGCGCGGCCTCGACCAGGCCGTGCATCGCGGTGTCGATGGACGGCGCGGCGCCACCCTTGCCGAAAGCGCAGAACTCGAACGCGGCGACCATCTCGTCCTCGCGTTCGACGCCCGGGTAGACGCCGGTCAGCGCGCGCAGCCGGTCCAGGCGGAGCACGGCGAGGCCGGCCTCGGTCAGCGTGCCGAGGTCGCCGCCCGACCCCTTCACCCAGATCAGCTCGACGTCGGACCCGGTCGCCGGGTCGACGGCGATGCCTTTGGCCGAGGTGTTGCCTCCGGCGAAGTTGGTGTTGCGCGGGTCGGACCCGAGCGCGTGCGACCGGTTCAGCAGCTCTTCAACCGGCGAAGCCATGAAATATCCCCCCAAAGTGTGCCAATACGCCCACGATGGTGTCAGGCGCCCCGGCCGACCTGGCAACCGCCCACCCGCTCCTGTGCCAGATGACCGCCGACGCCACCGGCCTTCCCGTGGCCGCCGCCCCGGTGGGGGCCGTTTCGATCTCACCGCCACGCCCGGACCAGTTCCTCCGGCCCGTATGCCGCCACTCCGGAACAGGCGACCCCGCTCCTGGACACCGCGACCAGCGGAAGCGCGCGGTCGGTCAGCGCGGCGCGCTGCCGGATCAACCGCTGGAGGTCGTGGTCGTCGAACGGACTTTCCAGCCACTTGATTGACCCGACGAAGCGCAGTTCCTTGGCGATGGGCGCGCGGTCGGCTCCGACAATGTCGATCTCCACGTCGTTGCCGCGCGTCCAGTAGGCGCCGATCGCCTCAGCCGCCGGAAGCCGGTCGTCGGGCAGCAGCCGGGCCAGCGCCTCGCGTACCAGGGGCTCGATCGCCCGCCCGCGCCAGCTGCTCCAGCCCGCCGCGATCCGCCGCAGCGTGAGATCGCCCCTTCGGCGTTCGATCTCGGGGATGTGCGGCCCGACGAAGCGGAGCCAGAAGCGGAGGTAGGGGTCGGTGATGCGATAGCGGCTTTCCTTGGAGGGGCGGGTCGAGAGCGGCAGCTCCGACGTGACCACCCCCTTGGCTGTCAACAGGTCGGCGGCCCTGCTGAGCGTGGAGTGCGCGATGCCGCCGGCCGCCCTGGCGATGTTGCTGTACGTCCGCTCCCCGCTCCCGAGGGCGCCCAGCACCTCTCGCGCCATCGCCTGGCCGGGGAACTCGGCCGCCAGCGATCTCTCCGCGGAGACGATCAGGGCCGAGACAGGATTGGTCAGCGCGCCGTTGAGGAATTCCCCGAGCGCCGCCCCGCGTCTCCACTCGGCGCACACCAGCGGCAGTCCTCCGGTGACGAGGGCGGCGTCCAGGGCGGCGGTCGCGTCCAGGCCCAGCATGTCCTGGATGTCCGCCGGATTGAGCGGCTTTATCACCATCTCGGTCCCGCGCTGGTGGAACGGCCGCTCATAACTGTTGAGCGCCTCCATCATGGCCAGATCCGAGCCGATAAGGATGAGCAGCACGGGCTTGCGGCTGAGATAGCGGTCCCACGCGCGTTGCAGCAGCCCCTCGAAGGCGTCGACCCGCTCCATCAGGTACGGGACCTCGTCGATCACCAGGATCGAGGGAGCGTCGTCGGGGACGGCGTCCGCGAGGAGCTGGAGCGCGCTGTTCCAGTTCGCCGGGGCGGCGTCGGCGAACAGGCCGCGATGGGGCAGCGACGAGGCGGCGACGTCCGCGAGCAGTTGTTCCAGCTCCTGTTCCGCGCTCCCCCGGGCCGCCGTGAAGTACAGGTGGGGCAGACCGCTGCGGCGGAGGAACTCCTCGGCGAGCGCCGACTTGCCGATCCGTCTCCGGCCTCGCATCAGCACGCACTGGCCCGGATTCGCGTGGCCCAGGCCGGATTTCACCCGGTCGAGCAGACCCTGGAGGCTGGCGAGTTCCGTGTCCCGCCCGATGAAGTCGGCCATGCAGTTAGTATCGCAACGAATAGTATCGCTGGCGATAGTATCTGTGATCGAAGTATTCCTTCGAGGCGGCGCAGCACGTGCCGGCGCGGGCCAGGGCCCGGGAGTTCCCGACCATCACGATCACCGGAATAATCGATCGCCTCGCTCGGGAACCCGTTGCCATGATCTGACCATGCCTCTCTTTTCAGCACATGACGGAACCAGCCTCGCCTACCACGAGTACGGATCGGGCACTCCGCTGATCTGCCTGCCGGGCGGCCCGATGCGAGAGTCCGCCTACCTGGGCGAACTCGGCGGCCTGTCCGCCAATCGGCGACTGATCCTGATGGATCTCCGGGGCACCGGCGGGTCCGCGTTACCGGAGGACAGCGGCTCCTACCGCTGTGACCGCCAGGTCGACGACGTCGAGGCGCTGCGCGAGCACCTGGGTCTGGAACGGATGGACCTGGTCGCGCACTCCGCGGGCGCGAACCTCGCCGCGCTCTACGCCGCCCGGAGCCCGGAGCGCATCGGCAGGCTCGTGCTCGTCACCCCGAGCACCAGGGCGGTCGGCCTCACGCCGACCGCGGAGATCCGGCGTGCGGTGACCCGGCCCCGCGCGGCCGAACCGTGGTATCCGGCGGCGTCCGCCGCCCTCGAAGCGATCATCGCGGGCGATGCCGCGGACGAGGACTGGGAGGCCGTCACCCCCTTCTTCTATGGCCGGTGGGACGCGGTGGCGCAGGCCCATCAAGCGGTCGAGGACGAGCAGCGGAACGGGGAGGCCGCGGCGGCCTTCGCCGCCGAGGGCGCGTTCGACCCGGACGCCACCCGCTCGGCGCTGGCCGGGTTCCCGGCGCCGGTGCTGGTGCTCGCCGGCGAGGTGGACCTGGGCGCCGCCCCGCAGGTGATCACCGAGTACGCCGCGTTGTTCCCGAACGCCGAACTCGTCGTACAGCCGGGCGGCGGACATTTCCCGTGGCTCGACGACGCCAAGGGGTTCGTGACCGCCATCGAGGCGTTCCTGACCCGGCACGCCGCGTAGCCGACCCGATGAATTCGCAGGTGAGAGCGGCACATCGAGGGATGGAATCGCCGGCGATACCGTCCGCGATCGAAATGATCAGGCCTCTTCGAGGCGGCGCAGCAAGTGCTGGCGCCTCAGTTCGAAGTCCTCGATCAGCGCCTCCTGCTGCTCCACATTGGTGAACAAGGCGGACATCTCGGCGGCATCGGTGGTGCCGTCGCGGCGCTCGCCGATCTCGCGGCGCAACTCCTTCACCTCTTGGCGCAACCGCGCCAGGTCCGCATCCACCCGCTCCAACTGGCTCCGGTAGTCCGGCTCGCTCATGGCTTCCCGCCCGTCGTCGTCACCCCTTCTTCAACGACATTCCACCAACAGACCGGACTAATCGGACTTTCGGCACCGCATGTGTCGAACTCCTCCTCATGGGGGACGATGCCGTCGGCCGGCGTGCCGGGGTTGAACAGGATGTGGGCCGGCAGCACCCGGCCCTCGGAGCACGTGCGCACGCCGTACGACAAGGAGCCGTCGCCGGTCACCGAGGACGGCGGGACGGCGCTGGTCCAGTTCGACATGAAGGGTGAGGGCGGCACCGCCAAGGAACGGGTCCAGCCGGTGCTCGACGCGGTGGCCGGGGTGGCCGCCGCGCACCCCGGCCTGCGGATCGAGCAGGCGGGCGGCGCGAGCTCGGACAAGCTCATCGGCGAGGCGATCGACAAGGACTTCGTCCGGGCCGAGCAGTTGTCGCTTCCGATCACCCTGGGCATCCTGCTCGCCGCGTTCGGCGCGCTGCTGGCCGCGGTGGTCCCGGTCGCGCTCGCGATGACGGCGATCTTCTCCGCCACCGGGCTGCTGGCCCTGACCAGCCATCTCCTGCACGTGGGCGACGCCACGACCAACGTGATGCTGCTGATCGGCCTGGCGGTCGGCGTCGACTACTCGCTCTTCTACATCATGCGTGAGCGGGAGGAGCGGGCGAAGGGCCGCGATCGGCGCAGGGCCATGGAGATCCCGGCCGCCACGTCGGGCCGGGCCGTGCTCGTCTCCGGCGTCACGGTGATCGTCGCCATGGCCGGGATGTTCCTCACCGGCAACGGCGTCTTCATGGGCTTCGCCGAAGGCACGATCCTCGTGGTGCTGACGGCCGTGGTCGGCTCGCTCACCGTGCTGCCCGCGCTGCTCTCGCTCATCGGCGACAAGATCGACGCCCGGGTGGTCCACGGGGCGGTCCGCGCCGCCACCGGCGGCCGGGTCACCTGGCGGCGCGTCCTCGGCGTACGCGGCGGCGAGAGCCGCTTCTGGGGCGCGCTCCTCGGCCCGGTGCTGCGCCGTCCCGCGATCTCCGCCCTGCTGGCGGGCGGCCTGCTCGTGGCGCTGGCGATCCCCGCCGCCGGCCTGAAGACCGGCCCGCAGACCATCGACGACCTCCAGGGCGACTACGCGATCGCGCAGACCTTCAAGCGGATCGACACGGCCTTCCCCGGCGGCAACGAACCCGCCGTCGTCGTACTCAAGGCGGCCGACGTGACGACCCCGGAGATCACCTCGGCGATCGCCGAGTTCAAGAAGCGCGCGTTCGCCACCGGGGAGGCGAACGAGCCGTTCGCCGTCTCGGTCAACCCCGGCAAGACCGTCGCGCGGATCGCCGTCGGCATCAAGGGCACCGGCTCCGACGCCGTCTCCGAGCACGCCGTACGCACGCTGCGTGAGCGGGTCATCCCCGCGACCATCCCCGGCGCGCACGTGACCGGCGCCACGGCGGGGTCGATGGACTTCAACGAGCAGCTCGGCCGGAGCCTGCCTCTCGTGTTCGGGTCCGTGCTGCTGTTCGCGTTCGTCCTGCTGCTGGCCTCGTTCCGCTCCCTGGTGGTCGCGATCAAGGCCATCGTGCTCAACCTGCTGTCCGTCGCGGCGGCGTACGGCGTGCTCGTGCTGGTCTTCCAGAAGGGGTACGGCGAGAGCCTGCTGGGCTTCCACTCCACCGGCACGATCACCGACTGGCTGCCGCTGTTCCTGTTCGTGATCCTCTTCGGGCTCTCGATGGACTACCACGTCTTCATCCTGAGCCGGGTCCGTGAGGCGTACGACAAGGGCATGCGCACGGAGGACGCGGTCGCGCACGGCATCAAGAGCACGGCCGCCGTGGTGACCAGCGCGGCGCTCATCATGGTCGCGGTGTTCGCCACGTTCGCCACGCTGTCGCTGCTGACGTTCATGCAGCTGGGGGTCGGCCTGGCGGTGGCGGTCCTGATCGACGCCACGATCGTGCGGGCGGTGCTGCTGCCCGCGACGATGAAGCTGCTCGGCGACTGGAACTGGTACCTGCCCCGATGGCTCCAGTGGCTGCCGCGGTTCTCCCACGGCGAGGACGAGGCCGAGGACGAGGACCGGCCGGCGTCCGACCGGGACCGCGTCGCCGTCCCGGTCGGCTGACGCCGGGGGTACGGCGGCGCAGGGCGCGGAGGCCGGCAGGCCACCGCGCCCGAGCCGTCACGCGGCGCCCGGAAATCCGGAAATCCGGAAAGTTACGAGATCAGGCCGAGCAGGCCGAACTGGCGGGCCTCGGCGGGCTCGATGATCCGCTGGATCTCCTTCAGGTTGCCGTCGAGCACCGCGATGGTGTTGTTCTTGGCGCCCTTGACCCGCACCGCGAGCCGGCCGTCCTTCGTGTAGAGCGCGCCGATGAGGCTGCCCTTGACCGGCAGCTTGATGGTCGCGCCGGTCATGGTGTCCACCAGGGTGGGACGGAAGGCGAGCGGCCACGTCCCGTCACCGCCGGGGGCGTTCGCGCCGATCTTGTTCACGATCACCCGGCGGCCGTCGGGCGACAGGCTCTGGACGTGGTTCGCGAGCTTGATCCCCGCGGCCCGCCGAGACTTGCCGGTGGTCGTGTCGAGGAGGAAGACGCCGTCGGTGCTCCCGGCGTAACCCGCGAGGTAGCGGCCGCCGGCCGACCAGGCGAGGTGGCACACGCCGTACGTCTTGGCGATCGTGCGGCGGTTCTTGCCGTCTGCGCCGACGATCGCGATGGGGGCCATCGACTCCGCCGCGGTCATCGCGTACGCGATGCGGGTGGAGTCGGCCGACCAGACGGGGGTGGCGCACGGAATGCCGGCCACGGCGCCCTTGGCCACGACGGCGTCCTTCGTCCCCTGGGTCACGTGCAGTCTGCCGTTGTCGTCGATCCAGGCGACCTTCTTGCCGTCGGGCGCGGCGGAGAACTGGAACAGGCCGCGGACCTTGGTCGTGGAGGTGAATCCCCGGCCCGGCAGGTACGTGTAGACCGTGGCGCCGGATCCCCCGTACCCCACGAAGGTCGCCCCGCCGACCTGCTTGGCCGCCGCCTGAGCCGGCGCCGGGATCGCAAGGAGGGGGAGAGCCAGCGCGGATAGTGCCGTCATGATTCGCATAGCCGTAACGACTATCGGATCGCCGCCGCCACCGGCAATCCATATCACCTCTTGTCCACAAAAAACGCGATTTGTAGGGATTTCGCCCCGAGTGCCGGAAATCAGCGCGCGGACGTCGGCGTGAAGGGCTCGGGGAAATGGCCGGTGGCGAGGACGGCGACCCGCTCAAGGAGGGCCATTCGGCTCCGCGCCGCCAGCTCCGGGTCGTCGTCGTAGACGTAGGTGATCGAGGGGTCGCGGAGCTGCACCGGATGGAGCACCACGTCGCCGCTCAGCGCGAGATCGCCCACCTCGACCGTCTGGTGCCCCGGGGTGTGGCCGGGCGTGTGGACGGCGGTGATCCCGGGGAGCAGCTCCGTCGTCCCGTCGAGGATCTGCAGCGAGTCGCGGAGCGGGGCGACGACCTGGTCGAACATCGGCCCGCGCGCCCAGTCCAGATCGGCCCGTTGTACGGCATGGCGCGCGTTGGGGAAGGCCGGGCCGTCACCGCCGACGCAGCCGCTCGCGTGGTCGCTGTGCAGATGGGTGAGGACGACCAGGTCCACGTCCTCGGGGGCGACGCCGACGGCGGACAGCTCCTCGGGCAGCCGCCCCGGCACGGGCGCCCAGCTCGCCGCGGGCGACCCGGTCCCGCCGATCCCGGTGTCCACGAGGATGGTGCGCCCTGCCGCCCGCAGCAGGTAGCAGTGGAAGTGGAGGATCCACTCCTCACCCTCCTCGAACGTCCCGCCGGGGAACATCTCGGGCAGCGGCTTCCGGATGTGCGTCCCCATCGGCCCGACGGCGTCGCACAACGGGACGACCTCGACACCGGACACGATCTTCGTCTCATGCGGCATGGCGTCCACAATAGGGAGGAAACGCGCGCGCACCACCAGGGTTTCAGCCGTGGGGCCGGCCCAGCCCTTGGTAGGGTCTTGGCGTTCGCGATAACCAAGCGGACTCGCCGCCGGGCTGCGGTGACAGGGCGTGGAGACCTTGCCGTCAGGCGGTCTGTGCGGCGCCGACCACCGACCTCCAGGTTCGGATCTCCCCGGCCTTCAGCTGTGGGGAGGAAGTCAAGGGACCCATGCTCGCCGACGTGATCGACCACCTGATCTGCCCGGTCTGCCGGGAAGGGCTGGCGCTGACCGGGGGCACGGTCCGGTGCGGGCACGGGCACAGCTTCGACGTCGCGCGCCAGGGATACGTCAGCCTGCTGACCGGGTCCGCGGCGCCCGGCACGGCCGACACCCCCGCGATGGTGGCCGCTCGCGCCGACTTCCTCGCCGCCGGGCACTACGCGCCGCTCGCCGACCGGCTCGCCCGGCTCTGCGCGGACGCCGCCGTGGTCGCGGACGCGGGGGCGGGGACCGGCTACTACCTGGCCCGCGCCCTGCCCGAGGCGGCCGTCGGCATCGCCCTCGACATCTCCCGGCACGCGATCAAGCGGGCCGCGCGGGCGCACCCCCGCGTCGGCGCCGTCGTCGCGGACGTCTGGCGCCCCCTCCCCGTACGCGACGCGAGCGTGGACGTGCTGCTCAACGTGTTCGCGCCGCGCAACCCCGCCGAGTTCGCCCGGGTGCTGCGGCCGGAGGGCACGCTCGCGGTGGTGACCCCGGACGCCGGGCACCTGCGCCCCCTGGTGGAGCGCCTGGGCCTGCTGTCGGTGGACGAGGACAAGGAACGGCGGCTGGAGGCGGCGCTCGGCGACCGGTTCGCGCGCTCCGGACGCGAGGCGGTCGAGGTCACGCTCGACCTCTCCCATCCGGAGGTCGAGGCCGTGGTGGGGATGGGGCCGAGCGCCTGGCACACCGACCCCGCCACCCTGGCCGGCCGGGTCCGCGACCTGCCCGATCCGGTACGGGTGACCGCGTCCTTCCGGATCACCACCTGGGCGCGACGAAACTCCTGATACTGCTGCGACCAAAGGGACATTTCCCCAGAAATTCCGGTTTAACTTCCCGGCATTCTCCGGCGATTCCGCAGATTCGCGGGACATACTTGACGCGACCCCGCCGGCACCGAATCCAGGAGGCCGCGTGAAAGGCGAGGAACGCTGGCAGGCCAGGTTCCGGGCCCCGCGCATGACCCTGCCGATCTGGGCCAGGCAGGCGCCGCACCGGGCCGTCTACCGCAGCGACGCCTCGGGCGCCTGGGAGATCCACGCCTGGGACCGCTCGACCGGGCGCACCCGCCAGGTGACCGACCGCCCCGGCGGCACCGCCCGCGGCGCCATCGACCCCACCGGCCAGTGGATCTGGTGGTTCGCCGACACCGGCGGCGACGAGTACGGCGGGTGGATGCGCCAGCCGTTCTCCGGCGGACCCGACGTGCCCGTGAACGCGCCGCCCGGCCACCCCGGCGGGCTCGGGCTGTCCGTCGCGGGCGGCGCCGCGGTGGGACGCTCCGGCCGGGACGGCTTCCAGGTCCTGCTCGTCCGCGACCAGGAGGAGCCGGTCACGATCTACGAGCACGCCGAGCACGCCTCGGTCGCCGCGATGTCGCTCGACGGGTCCCTCATCGCCGTCGAGCACAGCGAGCAGGGCGACTCGCGCCACCCGGCCCTGCGCGTGATCAGGGCGAACGGCCGCACGGTCGGCGAGCTGGACGACGGCGCGGGCAAGGGCCTCACCGGCGTCGGGTTCGCCCCCGCGCTCGGCGACCGGAGACTGCTCGTCCTGCACGAACGACGCGGCCGGCGCGAACCGCTGGTCTGGGACCCGCAGACCGGCGCGCTGCGCGAGATCTGGCTCCGCGTGCCCGGCGACATCGACGCGACCTGGTACGACGACGGCCGGGCCCTGCTCATCGTGCACAACCACCGCGGCCGCACCGAACTGCTGAGATATGACCTCACCGGAGGCGGGCTCACCCCCATCGACACACCGCGCGGCGTCATCGAGGCGGCGGCCCCACGCCCCGACGGCAGCGTCGAGTACGCGTGGTCGAGCGCCTCCCAGCCCCCGGTGATCCGGTCGAGCAAAGGCCACGTGGTGATGAACCCCGGCCGGACGGCCCCGGCCTCGGTGCCCGTCGAGGACGCCGACATCGAGGGTCCCGGCGGGCGGGTCCACGCGCTGGTCTCCCGGCCCGAGACCGGCGCCCCGCCGTACCCCACGGTCTTCCTGCTGCACGGCGGCCCGGCCGCGCGGGACGGCGACGCCTTCCTGCCCGCCGTCGCCGCCTGGGTGGACAGCGGGTTCGCGGTGATCCGGGTCAACTACCGCGGCTCCACCGGGTACGGCTCCGCCTGGCGCGACGCCCTGCACGGCGACGTCGGGCACATCGAGCTGGCCGACGTGACAGCCGTGCGCGAATGGGCGGTCCGCCGGGGCGTGGCCGACCCCGAGCGGCTCGTCCTCGCCGGATCCTCGTGGGGCGGCTATCTCACGCTGCTCGGCCTGGGCACCCAGCCGAAGATCTGGGCCGCGGGCATCGCCGCGTCACCCATCGCCGACCACGTCGCCACGTACGAGGACGAGACGGAACGGCTGCGCGCCCACCACCGGGCGCTGCTCGGCGGCTCACCCGAGGAGCTGCCCGAGCGGTATGCCGCGTGCTCCCCCATCGCCTACGCCGACCTGGTGCAGGCGCCGCTGCTGGTCCTCGCCGGGGAGAACGACCCGCGGTGCCCGATGCGGCAGCTGGAGGGCTATCTCGACGCGCTCGCCAGGCGCGGCCACCAGGCCCGCACCCACCGGTACGACGCGGGACACGGCACCCTGGTGGTGGCCGAGCTCATCCGCCAGATGTCACTCCAGATCGACTTCGCGATCAGGGCGCTCGCAGAACGAGAATAGCCAGGTCGTCGGCGCTCGGCTCGGGCGCGAAGTCCTGGCAGGCGCGACGGATCCGCTCGGCCACGGCGCGCGCCGACAGGTCCACGCACTCGGCCAGCAGCTTGGCCAGCCCGCCGTCGTCGTCGAGCAGCCGCGCGCCGCTGCGCCGCTCGGTCACCCCGTCGGTGACCCCGAGCAGGACGTCGCCGGACTCCAGCCGGACGCTCTCCTCGTGGAACTCGGCCTCGGGGAAGACGC
Organism: Microtetraspora malaysiensis; assembly: GCF_001528665.1. Taxonomy (GTDB): domain Bacteria; phylum Actinomycetota; class Actinomycetes; order Streptosporangiales; family Streptosporangiaceae; genus Microtetraspora_A; species Microtetraspora_A malaysiensis. The sequence continues at coordinate 79,236 of NZ_BBYJ01000021.1, read as the reverse complement.
CGAGCAGGGACTGCGGCGACGCCACGGCCTCCACCACGCCGCTCGGCCGCAGCCGCAGCGCCTCGGGGTGCCCGGCCGACACCAGGCTGATGTCCAGGCCGCCCTCCGTGCGGGTGATCTCGCCGTGCAGCAGCGTCAGGAACCGCGCCCGGTCGCCCTCCTCCAGGATCGCCTGGTTGAGCCGGGCCACCACGGCGGCGACGCCGTACCCCTCCCGGGCGAGCAGGCGCAACGCGTGCCGGGCCAGGCCGGTGACCGCCGCCGCCACCGGTCCGGTGCCGCAGACGTCGCCGATGGCGAAGCGCCAGACACCGTCGCCCACCGGGAACAGGTCGTAGAAGTCGCCGCCGACCTCGTTGGTCTCCCCCGCCGGCTCGTAGATGACATGCGAGTCCAGGCCGGGCGTGTGCGGTTCCTCCGGCGGCAGCAGGCTGCGCTGGAGCGCCAGGTTCGCCGCCGCCTGCTGCGCGTACAGCCGGGCATTGTCCATCGCGAGAGCGGCCCGCCGGCAGAGGTCCTCGGCGAGCTGCATCCCCTCGTCCGGGAAGCGGTCGCTGCGGCCCAGGCACATGACGCCGAGCCGCCGCCCGCGCGCGGTCAGCGGGAAGGCCAGCGCCTGCCACTCGCCCACGTGCAGCACGGCCGGCCCCTCCCCCGGCGGCATGACGATCTCGGCGAGCTCCTCGCGCAGCGTGTCCAGCTGAGCCTCGTCGGCGTGCCAGAGGTAGGCCGGGACCACCTCGCCCGACCTGCGCTCCATCGTGTAGACCGCGCACCAGGTCGCGAGCCTCGGGACCACGATCTGGGCGATGATCGCCGGGACCATGTCCGGGTCGAGCGTGCCGGCGAGCAGATCGCTGGCGTCGGCGAGGAAGCCGAGCCAGCCCGGCCCGTGCGTCGGCTCGCCCACCCAGTCGTCACTGGTACGGCCGACGCCGCCGGGGAGGTCGATCCTCGCCCACCGGGTGCGGCTCGCGCCGTTGAACGTGACCCCCCAGGAGATGGCGTTCGTGGGCGGCTCGGGCACCTCGACGTCGCTCTTCTCGCGCACCTCGACCTGCACGGAGTCGCCGTGGTGCACCCACATGACCTCGAACGGGCCGTCGCCCGCCTCCCGCACCAGGTCGCCGGCGAGCCGTTCGGCGTCGCCACTCACAGACATGGCCGCCCACGCGGTCATCACCTCGCGCGTGAACCGCCTCGTGGCTGGTACGGCTTCGTCGCCCGGCGCGAAAGACGCGGCGAGCACGGCTCGTGGGGTAGTCGTCACCGATTCCGTGTTATCACACTTCCCCCTGACCCTCGTAAAACAAGCAGACGACTACATTCCACGGAACGTGACAGACTGGCATGAGGTTCGTGCCAGTCGCGGTGCCCTTCGCCGTGCCCGCCGGCCGGAAAATCCCGCAGGGGAAGGAGGCTCGATGTCGCGCGCCAACGGTGAGGTCGCAGAATCGGAGATCCGCTACGCCGAATCCGACCTGAGGCCGCTGCTCGACACGCTCGTCTCATGGCGCGACGGCGACTTCCGCCGCCGCGTCCCGCATGCGGCCCCGGGGATCTTGAGTGAGATCACTCTCCTCCTCAACGAGATCGCCGACCGGCGCGAGCACCTCGCGAACGAGCTGTCCCGGGTCCGCCGCGAGGTCGTGCGCGAAGGCCAGTTCTCCGAGCGACTCATGCCGGGGCCGGGCACCGGGCAGTGGGCCGACAGCGTGGAGGCCGTCAACGACCTGCTCGACGCGCTGGTCACACCGGTCAGCGCCGCGGCGGACGTGATCGACGCCGTCGCCAAGGGCGACCTCTCCCGGCGCATCGACATCTCGCGGGCCGCCCGGGGCGAGGTGCGGCGGCTCGGCAAGGCCGTCAACGGCATGGTGGACCAGCTCGCGCTCTTCACGTCCGAGGTGACGCGGGTCACCAGGGACATCGGCACCGAGGGCAAGCTCGGCGGCCGGGCCAACCTGCGGGGCATGTCGGGGAGCTGGCGCGACCTGACCGAGGCGGTGAACACGATGTCCGGCCGCGTCTCGGCGCAGGTCCGCGACATCGCCGTCGTCACCACCGCGGTGGCTCGCGGCGACCTCAGCCGCAAGGTCACGGTCGACGCGGTCGGCGAGATGGACGAGCTGAAGAACACCGTGAACACGATGGTGGACCAGCTCTCGGCGTTCGCCGAGGAGGTCACCCGCGTCGCCCGCGAAGTCGGCACCGAAGGCCGACTCGGCGGCCAGGCCCAGGTCCGCGGCGTCTCCGGCGTCTGGAAGGACCTCACCGACAACGTCAACTTCATGGCGAACAACCTCACCTCACAGGTCCGCCAAATCGCCGCCGTCTCCACCGCCGTCGCCCAGGGCAACCTCTCCAAGAAGATCACCGTCGACGCGCAAGGCGAGATCCTGGAGCTGAAGGACACCCTCAACACGATGGTCGACCAGCTCTCCGCCTTCGCCGACGAGGTCACCCGCGTCGCCCGCGAAGTCGGCACCGAAGGCCGACTCGGCGGCCGCGCCGAGGTCAAGGGCGTCTCGGGCGTCTGGAAGGACCTCACCGACAACGTCAACTCGATGGCCAAGAACCTGACGTACCAGGTGCGGAACATCGCCCAGGTGACCACCGCCGTCGCGAACGGCGACCTCACCCGCAAGATCGACGTGGACGCCCAGGGCGAGATCCTGGAGCTGAAGAGCACCATGAACACGATGGTCGACCAGCTCTCCTCGTTCGCGGACGAGGTCACCCGCGTCGCCCGCGAAGTCGGCACCGAAGGCCGACTCGGCGGCCAGGCCCAGGTCCGCGGCGTCTCCGGCGTCTGGAAGGGCCTCACCGACAACGTCAACTTCATGGCGAACAACCTCACCTCACAGGTCCGCCAGATCGCCGCCGTCTCCACCGCCGTCGCCCAGGGCAACCTCTCCAGGAAGATCACCGTCGACGCCCAGGGCGAGATCCTGGAGCTGAAGGACACCATGAACACGATGGTGGACCAGCTCTCCGCCTTCGCCGACGAGGTCACCCGCGTCGCCCGCGAAGTCGGCACCGAAGGCCGACTCGGCGGCCAGGCCCGCGTCCTCGGCGTCTCCGGCGTCTGGCAAGACCTCACCGACAACGTCAACTCGATGGCGAACAACCTGACATACCAGGTGCGCGACATCGCCGAGGTGACCACCGCCGTCGCGAACGGCGACCTCACCCGCAAGATCGACGTGGACGCCCAGGGCGAGATCCTGGCGCTCAAGACGACGATCAACACGATGGTGGACCAGCTCTCCTCGTTCGCCTCCGAGGTCACCCGCGTCGCCCGCGAAGTCGGCTCCGAGGGCCGCCTCGGCGGCCAGGCGCGGGTCGAGGGCGTCGAGGGCATCTGGAAGGGCCTCACCGAGAACGTGAACGAGCTGGCCGGGCGCCTCACCACCCAGGTCCGCGCGATCGCCGCCGTCACCAGCGCGGTCGCCAGGGGCGACCTCACCCAGTCGATCACGGCGGAGGCCGAGGGCGAGCTGGCCGACCTGAAGGACAACATCAACACGATGGTGGGCAACCTGCGGCTCACCACGAACGCCAACCAGGAACAGGACTGGCTCAAGTCCAACCTGGCCAGGATCTCCCGCCTGATGCAGGGCCACCGCGACCTGATCGAGGTCGCCCGGCTGATCATGAGCGAGCTGACGCCGCTGGTGTCCGCCAGCCACGGCGCGTGCTACCTCATGGTGGACGGTGAGCTCACCCTGATCGCCGGGTACGGCATCCAGCCCGGGCCGAGCCCCCGGCAGCGGTTCACGCTCGGCGAGGGCATCGTGGGCCAGGCGGCCCTGGAGGCCCAGCAGATCATCCTGGAGAACGTCCCCGGCGACTACATCACGATCGAGACCGGGCTCAGCAAGTCCACCCCGGCCCAGATCGTGGTCCTGCCGATCCTGTTCGAGAGCCAGGTGCTCGGCGTCCTGGAAATGGCGTCGTTCAACCAGTTCAGCGAGGTGCACCTCGCGTTCCTGACCCAGCTCGTCGAGACCATCGGCGTCACGATCAACACGATCATCGCCAACTCGCGTACCGAGGACCTGCTCAAGGAGTCCCAGCGCCTCGCGATCGAGCTGCAGGAGCGCTCCGACGAGCTGCAGCGCCAGCAGGAGGAGCTGCGCCGCTCCAACGCGGAGTTGGAGGACAAGGCGGCGCTGCTGGCCAAGCAGAACCGCGCGATCGAGATCCAGAACTTCCAGATCGAGCAAGCCCGGCGCACCCTGGAGGAGCGGGCCGAGCAGCTCGCCGTCTCCTCGCGCTACAAGTCCGAGTTCCTCGCCAACATGTCGCACGAGCTGCGCACACCGCTGAACAGCCTGCTCGTGCTGGCCAAGCTCCTCACGGAGAACGCCGAGGGCAACCTCACCCCGCAGCAGGTCGAGTTCGCCCGGACCATCCACGGCGCCGGCTCGTCCCTCCTGCAGTTGATCAACGACATCCTCGACCTGTCCAAGGTCGAGGCCGGCCGCATGGACATCCACCCGCAGCAGCTGTCGCTGCCCCGGCTGGTCGACTACATGGAGGCCACTTTCGCCCCGCTCGCCCAGGACAAAGGACTGGCGTTCTCGGTCGAGGTCGACCCGACCGTGCCCGGCGAACTGCGCACCGACGAGCAGCGCATGCAGCAGGTCCTGCGCAACCTGCTCTCCAACGCGATCAAGTTCACGCCCAAGGGCGAGGTCAAGCTCAAGGTTAGCCACGCGCCCGTGAGCGTGCCGTACGTCGATGAGACACTCCAGGCGACGGACAACATCCTCGCCTTCTCGGTGATCGACTCCGGCATCGGCATCGCCCCGGACAAGCTTGAGGTGATCTTCGAGGCGTTCCGCCAGGCCGACGGCACCACCAGCCGCAAGTACGGCGGCACCGGGCTCGGCCTGTCCATCTGCCGGGAGATCGCCCGCCTCCTCGGCGGCGAGATCCACGTCGACAGCGAGCCGAGCCAGGGCAGCACCTTCACCCTCTACCTGCCCATGGCGTACTCCGGGCCGCTCGCGGCGCGCGACGGCGGCGCCACGACCAACGGCGCGCACGCCACCGATCTGGGCGACGATCTCATCGAGAGGGAGCGGGACGACGTCCTCCCCGAGATCCCGCTCCCGACCGACCTGCCGGTGCCCCAGCTCGCGCCGCTGATGAACGGCCAGGACTGGCAGGGCGAGGACCCGCTCAACGGAGCCAAGATCCTCATCGTGGACGACGACATCCGCAACGTGTTCGCGCTCACCAGCGTGCTGGAACGGCACGGCGCGACCGTCGTGTACGCCGAGAACGGCCGCGAGGGCATCGAGCAGCTCGAACGCAACGAGGACGTCGCCCTCGTCCTGATGGACATCATGATGCCGGAGATGGACGGCTGGGCCACCACCTCGGCCATCCGGCAGATGCCCCAGTTCGCCGACCTGCCCATCATCGCGCTGACCGCCAAGGTGATGCGCGGCGACCGGGAGAAGAGCATCGCCTCCGGAGCCTCCGACTACGTGCCCAAGCCGGTGGACGTCGACCGGCTGCTCGAACGCCTGCGCGGCTGGCTGATGCGCGGCCGTGAGGCCACCCCCGAAACCCGCGAAGGAACCTGATCGATGTCGGACCGCGCCAAGATCCTCCTCGTCGACGACCGCGAAGAGAATCTGATCGCCCTGGAGGCGATCCTCAGCTCGCTCGACCTGATCCCCGTCCGGGCCAGGTCGGGTGAAGAGGCGCTGAAGGCCCTGCTGGGCAACGAGTTCGCGCTCATCCTCCTCGACGTCCGGATGCCCGGGATGGACGGCTTCGAGACCGCCGCCCACATCAAGCGGCGCGAGCGCACCCGCAACATCCCGATCATCTTCCTGACCGTCGTGGACAGCGCCCCCGACTACGCCTTCCGCGGCTACGCCGCCGGAGCGGTCGACTACCTCACCAAGCCTTTCGACCCCTGGGTGCTGCGCGCCAAGGTCGCCGTCTTCGTCGAGCTCTACTACATGAACCAGCGCCTCACCGAGCAGGCCGCGCTCCTGCGCGACCGGGTGACCTCCGAGCTGTCCGAAGGAAACGGCGCCGGGCAGGGCGAGGTGCTGCCCGAGTTGTCCCGCCGGCTCAGCGCCGTCGAAGACGAGCTGACCCGGGTACGCGACCTGGTCGGGAAGACGGGCGACGGCCACCTCATCGGCCCCATGGCCGACCTCGCCGAACGCGTCGGCCGCCTCAGAGCCGGCTTCGACGCCCTGACCTGACCCGCCGAGCGACTTAGTGTCGCGCCCGCTCCAGGGCATCCCAGAAGCCGCGGCGGAGGGCTTGGCGTACTTCCTCGTGGAGGAGGAAGTCGATCGGGAGAGACGAGCCCTGGAGCAGCCGGGCCTCCAGGTCGGAGGGCATCCGGGGCTTGCGGGCCAGCACCGCCTCCAGCCACAGGACGGGGGCGTCACGGGCGACCGACTCGCCGAAGTCGAACCCCTCCTTGTGCGCCGACTGCACCGACTCCGTGAGCGTCGTCGCGTTGCCCGCGCTGTGCGACGCCACATGCGTGGGCTGCGGCCCCGTGTACGGCCCGAGCGGCACCGGACCGGGCGCCGGGTAGGCGCTCCCTGACGCGCCGGAATAGCTCCCTGAACTCCCCGAATGCTGGTTCTGCGCGGGTGCGGGCGCGGACGACGCGTGCTGCCCGGGCGGCGCCGAGATGGGCGCGGGAAGCGGCGGCGGCGTGGCCGGAGCGAGCGAGGAGATCTGCACCGGGGGCGAGCTCTGGGGCGGCGGCAAAGCCGGTGGCGCCGCCTGCGGCGCGGCGTGGGCGGGCGGAGGCGTCTGGGCCGGGCTCGGCATCGAGGTGGACGGCGCGGCGGGCGCGATCGAAGCGGGCGCGATCGAAGCGGGCGCGATCGAAGCGGGCGCGGAGATCGGAGCCCGCACGGGAAGCTGCGCGGGCTGCGGATCCGCCGTGTACGCGGCGAACGCGGGAAGGGCGGGCTGCGCGTGCGCGGCTCCCGGGGAAGGAGCGGACGCCGCACCGCCGCCGGACCCCGCGACGACGTTCCCACCGGAAGATGCGCCGTTCGGCGTGCTTCCGCTGTGGGAGCTCATCGTGCCGTTGGCGAAGCCCCCGCCCAGCGTGCCGTTACCGGAGGAGGCGCTCGTGAGCTGGCCGGAGCCGTTCTGCCAGGACTGGCCGTTCAGGGCCGGCGCCGGCCCGTTCCCCGGGGCGGAAGCCTGGTCGGCGTTCAGGGTGGCATACGGCCGGAGCTGGTCGCCGCCGACCTCGATGAGGTCGTCGCACTCCTGGCGCAGGGCGCGCGAGACCGCCCAGCCGCCCTCGACCCCGATGTGGATCACGGTCACCCTGACGCCGAGGTCCTGCGCGTCGCTGACGACCTGGGCCAGGTCCTCGTCGCCGCTGACCACCACGGCGTCGCAGACGGCGTTGTTGCGCGCGAGCGTCATCAGGTCGCGGTGCACCTGGGCGTCGACGCCCTCGCGGCGGCCGGGCCGGATCCGGGCCAGGCGGAGCTTGAGGCCGGGCAGGTCGGCCAGCGCGTCGTGATCGGTCGTGCGGCGGCCCTCCACCGTCGCCTCGTACCAGTAGCAGCGCAGCAGCGGGAGGCCGGTACGGTCCGTGCACAGACCGGTCAGCAGTTTCAGGAGGCCGGGGTAGTCCCAGGAGACGGACTCTCGGTGGCGGGTCCCGTGCGCGGCGAGCGCGCCGTCCGCCAGCAGGTAGCCGGCGTCAACGAACAACGCGCAGCGATCCACGCGACACCGCCCTTCTACGAGGCCATCTCAGGGTAATCAAGCCAGTGAGGCGACGTGGGTGAATCGACACGATTCAGGCCCCGCCGACACGATGGGGGTCTCGTGCGCCCCAGCCCCGATGCCGCGGCGTTCACGGAGACCGTACCAGTTTGTCCTTGCCTTGCCTTCCCCTCATTTCGCTATAGATCAGGCACTATGGGAGGGTCGGCACGCTGATCGCCGCCAGCCCGAAGAGCAGCGCGTCCTTCCTGGTCAGGACGGTGAGCACCGGGCTCTGACCACGCAGCGTCACCGCGTTGCGCCGCGGCCCGGCCTTCCCCGGCCAGCTCAGGACCTCCAGCCGGGCCTCCCGTCCCCCGGCCCCCAGCCCGCCGAGCGTGACGTTGAGCGGACGCCCGCCCCGCAGCAGCGACGCGGTCTCCAGCACCGCCGCCTGCCCGTACGGCTGCCGCGGATCGGAGGCGACCACGACCAGCGTCCATCCGGCCCGGCCCGCGGAACCGGCGGCACGGCCCGCGGAACCGGCGGCACGGGCCGCCCCCCGGCCGGCGGGCCCGCTCCGGCTCGGCGCCGGGGTGGCGGAGGAGCTCGCGGCGGTCCCGGAAGCGGCAGGGGAAGGAACGGCGCGCTTGGGAGAGGCGGGCGGAGAGACAGCCGGGACGGCGGCCCTGGGAGAGGGGGATCCGGAGGGCCGGAGCGCCTTCGCGGAGGCCGGTGCGACGATCCCGATGGACGGGTCCGCCACCCACCACACGCCGTTCGGGCCGGCGTCGCGCACGAGGCGCGTCACGTCGGCGAACGCGAGATAGCCGGTCCCCGGGGAAAACGACCGCCGGGTCAGCTCGGTGGCGCGCACCGTCACGTAGCGAGCCGATCGCGGCGCCCGGACCCGGACGACCCCGGCCGGGGAGCTCCCTTCCCTGCCCGCCGACCAGTACAGCCCTGCCCAGAGCACCCGGGCGCGGCTCGGCAGCGAGAGGCGGGCCGAGCCGGAGCTCCGTGTCGAGGGGTCGCCGTCGCGGTCGACGAGGACCTTCTCCGCGCAGCCGGACGTCTTCGAGGGGCAGGCCAGCAGGTCGCCGCCGGCCGCCTGGCCGGTCACGTGCCCGTCGGCGGCGAAGCGCGCGGTGGCCCCCGACGCGCTCACCCCCTTGGCCGACGTCGCCGCCGCCCGCAGCGTCCCGGCCCGCACGCGTACGGCGGGGCCGCGGTCGCGTGGCGCGTCCCCGGCCACGGTCACCGGCAGGAAGATCGAGGTGGCCTGGCCCGGCGCGAGCCCGTCGTGCGCGCACCGCGCCCCCGTCCCGCTCGTACGGCACGCCCACCCGCCGGACGCCTCCAGCGCGGCGGTCGAGCGCCCCTTGCCCGCCGGGGCCGCCGCCGGGGCGACCCCCCGGGGCAGGTCCACGGCCGCCTCCACCTCGGCGGAGGCGGCGTTCCCCGTGTTGCGCAGCCGTACCGCGACGATGCCGCGCCGGTCCCGCACGAGCGCGCCGACCGGCTCGACGGTCGCGGCGAGCCGGGCCGTCCGGGGGACGGGCGCCTGCGCCTGCTTCCTGGTCAGGGTCGGCCGCCCGGCCGCCGGAGTGGGGGTCGCCGCTCCCGAGGACGACCCGCCGCCGGCCGTCCGGGGACGCGCGGAGCCGGTGGCCGACGGAGCGGGCGACCGCCCCGGTGTGAACGGCAGGAGAGAGGAGGGCGCCGACGGGACGGACACGGGTGAGCGCGCGGGCGGCGAGGGCACCGGCTGCGGCTCGGAGCGCCCCTCGACGCCGGAGCCGTCCAGCCGGTCGTGGACGCCCTGGGCGGCGGGGTGCCGTCCGCCGGTGACTGTGCCGGCGAGGAGCAGGCCGCCACCGGCGGCGGCCATGGCCGCACCCGCGGCGGCGGCCCAGTACGCCGGCGGCACCCGCCGCAGCCGCCCCCACACGCCGCCGGCCCGCGGCCCGCCTCCCTCCGCCGCCCCGTTCAGCGCGGCGAGATACCCGGTGAGGAAAGGCCCGGCGATGAGGGGGCCGACGACGACCCGCAGCCCCTGGACGAGGTCGGACAGTTCGAGGAAGACCGTGCGGCAGCCGACGCAGTCGGCGACGTGGCCGTCCACCATGCGGGTCTCCCGCCGGCTCAGACCGCCCCGGACGTAGGCCCCCATCTTCTCCACCGTGGCGCGGCAGCCGGAAAGCGGCCCGGCGGCCAGGTGGATCTGCAGGAACGCCTGGCGCAGCCCCTCCCGCGCGCGGAACGCGAGCGCCGCGACGCCCTTCACCGACAGGCCGAGCATCGGGGCGATCTCCGCCGCCGCGCAGGTCTCCACCTCGGTGTGCCACAGCACCATGCGCCACCGCTCCGGCAGCGAGAAGTACGCCGCGGCGACCGGCGACCGCTCCGGCCCCATGTGCGCCGGGTCCACGTACGGGGCGCCGAGCTCGCCTTCGTCGCGCTGCCCGGCGGCGGTACGGCGCAGCGCGGTCAGGAGGTAGGGGCGGAAGGCCGACTCGGGGCCGCTCCCGCTCCTGATCGCGTTGAGCACGGCCGCGAACGTCTCGGAGAGGATCTCCTCAGCCTCGGCGTCGCCCTCGACCATCTGCCCGGCCAGGGCGCGGGCCGCGGTGACGTGGCGGTCGAAGAGGGCGGCGTAGGCCGACACGTTGCCGCCCCGCACCGCGTCCAGCAGTTCTGCATCGGTTTGCCGGTTTCCCGCACTCATTGTTACCTCACGATTACGCGGCGTCGTCCCGCACATGATTCCGCCGACCATGTGCCGGCTAAACCGATGTCGGGCCCTTACCTCCGGAGCGATGGCCGTGACCTCGTAGGCTGGGCGCCATGAACGACCGCGAGAAGCTGCTGGACGAGATCAAAAAGAAGGGGGTCGTGCACGGCAAGGTCGTGCTCTCCTCGGGCAAGGAGGCCGACTGGTACGTCGATCTCCGCCGCATCACGCTGGACGGCGTCGCGGCACCTCTCGTCGGGCGGGTGATGCTCGACCTGACCGAGGACCTCGGCTACGACGCGGTCGGCGGCCTGACGCTCGGCGCGGACCCCGTCGCGACCGCGATGCTGCACGCCGCCCACGCCCGCGGCCGGGTGCTCGACGCCTTCGTCGTACGGAAGGCGGGCAAGGCGCACGGCCTGCAGCGCCGCATCGAGGGGCCGGACGTGAAGGGGCGCCGCGTGCTCGCGGTGGAGGACACGACCACCACGGGCGGCTCCGTGCTGACGGCCGTGGAGGCGCTGCGCGAGGCGGGCGCCGAGGTGGTGGGCATCGCGACGATCGTCCACCGGGGCGGCGACGAGAACCTGGCCGCCACCGGCCTGCCGTACCGGTCGGCCTACGGCCTCACGGACCTGGGGCTCGCGTGACCTTGAACGACTGGCGTTCCCCGGCCTCGCCCGGGGGACGCTGGGTCCCGTTCTCCAGCACCGTGACGGTGCTCGCGTCGCCGAGGACCACGTCCAGCTCGGGTTCGAAGTAGGAGGCCTGCTCGCCTCTGGTCATGTCCCGGTCCATCAGCACGTCCCCGCCGGGGATACGGACGAACACCGGGCATCGGTCGGCGCTGCACACGATCTGCACGGTGGAGGTACGCGTCCCTGCGGGCGACGGCGTGCCGCCGGTGGCCGCGGGAGTGGCGGCGGCGCCGGCCTCGTCCGTACCGAGGGCCGTCATGAGCGACTTCGCTCCGACGGCGAGGAGTGCCAGCACGAGCAGGACCGCCAGGCCGATGAGTACCAGCCGGGCGATCCCCATCGGATCAGTCCTGTGGCGTCCCACATACCGGAGAGTAGCGGTTCCGCGAACAGGTCAACAGGACCCAAATGGGGATTTATCGCACTTTCGGCAAGTAAAAGGTCAGCGCCGGGCGTGGTGCTTGCCCCTCGGGGCGTCGGCGTTCCCGCCCTTCCGGTTCTTCAAGACCTCGCGGACGATCGGCACCAGCGACAGCACGACGATCACGAAAACACCCGGCAGGATGTACTTGTCGATGCCCTCGACCTTGGCGCCGAGGAAGTGGCCGAGCAGCAGCAGCGCCTCGACCCACACGACACCGCCCACCGCGTTCCACACGAAGAACCTGCGCGCGTCCATTTCCAGAACGCCGGCCACGGGGTTCATGAAGGTGCGCACGATCGGCATGAACCGCGCGGCGACCACCGCCTTGGCCGGGCCGAACTTCTGGAAGTAGAACTCAGCCTTTTCGACGTGCTCCTTTTTGAACAACCGAGAGTCGGGCTTGTCGAAAAGCTTGCGGCCGACTCGCGCGCCGATGAAATGGCCGAGCTGGGCGCCGAGGATCGCGGCCAGCGGCGTTCCGATGAGCAGCGTGGGCAGCGACAGGGGTTCGATGCCGAGTCCCTGGGCCGCCGCGGCCGAACTGAAGATCCCGGCCGCGACCAGCAGTGAGTCGCCGGGCAGAAAGAAACCGACGAGCAGCCCGGTCTCGGCAAAGATGATCGCGATGACGCCGACCGTCGCGAAGGCGCCGAGCATGGTCAGCCACCACTGCGGGTCAAGGAGGTTCAGGATCACGTCCACGCCCAGAGCTTACCGGTCCGATATGAGGCAAGACTGAAAGAAGACGGGCCGCGGACCGGAGCCTGCTTCACACATCGGTGGGCGCTTCGGGATACTTGCGACCGCCGGTAACTGTCTCAGAAGGAGATGAATTTCCGATGCCTATCGCGACTCCAGAGGTCTACGCCGAGATGCTCGACCGGGCCAAGGAGGGCGGCTTCGCCTACCCGGCGATCAACGTGACCTCGTCCCAGACCCTGAACGCTGCGCTGCGCGGCTTCGCCGAGGCGGAGAGCGACGGCATCATCCAGGTATCGACCGGCGGGGCGGAGTTCCTCTCCGGCGCGACGGTCAAGGACATGGTGACCGGCTCGGTCGCGCTGGCGGAGTACGCCCGCGTGGTGGCGGCGAAGTACCCGGTCACGGTGGCGCTGCACACGGACCACTGCCCGAAGGACAAGCTGGACGGCTTCATGCGGCCGCTGATCGAGATCTCTCGCGAGCGGGTCGCCCGGGGCGAGGAGCCGCTGTTCCAGTCCCACATGTGGGACGGCTCCGCCGTACCGCTGGAGGAGAACCTCGCCATCGCCTCCGAGCTGATCGACAAGTGCGCGGCGGCTCGAGTGATCATGGAGATGGAGATCGGCGTCGTCGGCGGCGAGGAGGACGGCGTCGTCGGCGAGATCAACGAGAAGCTGTACACCACGCCGCAGGACGCGATCGCCACCGCCGAGGCCGTCGGCCTGGGTGAGCGCGGCCGCTACCTGCTGGCCGCCACCTTCGGCAACGTGCACGGCGTCTACAAGCCGGGCCACGTCAAGCTGCGCCCGACCGTCCTGAAGGAGATCCAGGACGCCGTCGGCGCCAAGTTCGGCAAGGACAAGCCGTTCGACCTGGTCTTCCACGGCGGCTCCGGCTCGCTGCTGGAGGAGATCCACGAGGCCATCTCGTACGGCGTGGTGAAGATGAACATCGACACCGACACGCAGTACGCCTTCACGCGGCCGGTCGCGGACCACATGTTCCGCAACTACGACGGCGTGCTGAAGGTCGACGGAGAGGTCGGCAACAAGAAGGTCTACGACCCCCGCTCGTACGGCAAGGCCGCCGAGGCGGGCATGGCCGCGCGCGTCGCCGAGGCGTGCGCGCACCTCAAGTCGGCGGGCACCAAGCTCCGCTGATCCGGGGCCGGATGCCGGAAGGCGTCGCGCGAAGCGGGCGTGATCCGCTCCGCGCGGCGCCGCGCCGTTTCCGGACGTCTCACCCACGGCACCGCCCCTGTGACACCGCGTCTTCGCTGAACCCCCTCCACCGGGCCGTCTTCACTGTGCCTTCACTGCGCCGTCTCCAGTGAGCACGGAAAAGTCGCCGCGTCTTCGCGGTATGGAAAAGCGGCGCGGAAAGTAGATTCACCCCCGAATGAATCCGGCGATCCCCTCGTTAGAATCGATCGATGGAAACGCACGAAAACCTCCTGGCCGGTCCGCCGCCCACACTTCTCCCCGAGAACGCCGAGGCCCGGCAGATGCTGGAGTCCGGCGCCAAGGCGGCCGACGTGGCCGCGCGCTTCCCCTCCCACGCCGAGGCCTGGGCGGCGCTCGCCGACGACTACTTCACGGCCGGCCACGCCGTCACCTCGTACGCGTTCGCGCGCACGGGCTACCACCGCGGGCTCGACCAGCTCCGGCGAGCCGGGTGGAAGGGCCACGGCCCGGTCCCCTGGGAGCACGCCCCCAACCGCGGCTTCCTCCGCTGCCTGCACGCGCTGAGCCGCGCGGCGGGCGCCATCGGAGAGAAGGACGAGGCCGAGCGCTGCGCCCAGTTCCTGCGCGACAGCAGCGCCGAGGCCGCCCGCCTCCTCGCCGGCAACTGACCTGCCCGAGCCGGCGGAGCCGTACGCCGGGGGCGGGAACGCCCATACCCGCGGATCCCCTTTTCCGACCGGCTCAGGTAGTCTCAGGTTGCAAGAGGCCCCTGTCGTGCTTGCGTCAGGGGTTTTCGTTTTGTGGTGCAGGAGTCAGACCATGCCGGCTGTGGTTCTTGTAGGTGCCCAATGGGGCGATGAAGGCAAGGGAAAGGCCACCGACCTGCTCGGTGGTGACGTCCACTACGTCGTTCGCTACCAGGGTGGCAACAACGCGGGCCACACCGTGGTCATCGGCGATCAGAAATACGCCCTGCACCTGCTGCCCACGGGCGTGCTCTCCCCCGACGTCGTCCCGGTGATCGGCAATGGCGTCGTGGTGGACCCGGGCGTGCTGCTCAGCGAGATCGACGGTCTGGCCAAGCGCGGGATCAGCGCCGAGCGGCTGCTGATCTCGGCGAACGCCCACTTGATCATGCCGCACCACAAGGCCATCGACAAGGTCAGCGAGCGCTACCTCGGCAAGGCCAAGATCGGCACGACCGGCCGTGGCATCGGCCCGTCCTACGGCGACAAGATCTACCGCATGGGCATCCGCGTCCAGGACCTGCTCGACCCGGGCATCCTCCAGCAGAAGATCGAGATCTCGCTGGGCGACAAGAACCAGATCCTCACCAAGATCTACAACCGGCGCGGGCTCGACCCGGCCAAGGTGCTCGACGAGTACCTCGGGTACGCCGAGCGGCTCAAGCCGCACATCACCGACACGTCGCTGGTGCTGAGCAAGGCGCTGGACGAGGGCAAGGTCGTCCTCCTCGAAGGCGGCCAGGGCACTCTGCTGGACATCGACCACGGCACCTACCCGTTCGTGACCTCCTCGTCGCCGACCTCCGGCGGCGCGTGCGTCGGCTCGGGCATCCCGCCGTCGCGGCTCACCCGCGTCATCGGCATCCTCAAGGCGTACACCACGCGGGTCGGCTCCGGGCCGTTCCCGACCGAACTGACCGACGAGATGGGCGACTGGCTGCGCTCCACCGGCGGCGAGTACGGCGTGACCACGGGCCGCAACCGCCGCTGCGGCTGGTTCGACGCGGTGATCGCCCGGTACGCCACCCGGATCAACGGCGTGACCGACTTCTTCCTCACCAAGCTGGACGTGCTGTCCGGTCTGGAGCGGATCCCCGTCTGCGTCGCGTACGACGTGGACGGCGTGCGCCACGAGGAGATCCCCATGACGCAGACCGAGTTCCACCACGCCAAGCCGATCTACGAGGAGCTGCCCGGCTGGCAGGAGGACATCACCGGCGCCAAGACGTTCGAGGATCTGCCGCCCAAGGCGCAGGACTACGTCAAGGCCCTGGAGGAGATGAGCGGCGCCCCGATCTCGGCGATCGGCGTCGGTCCCGGCCGCACCCAGACCCTCCAGATCCGTCCGCTGATCTGAGCGGGCTTCCCCCATTTCGCGGGACTTCCCGGCGTTTTAGGGGGATGCGCGCCCGACGGGGTACGGGTGCACAGGGAGCGAAGTGCGACACAGTAGGGTTCGCCGTTGTGCATGGACACGTTGAAATACACGGCCATCGGGGGGCACGCGGGCTACGGCCCGAGAACACGCTCCCCGGGCTCGCCTTCGCGCTGGAACTCGGGGTCGACGCGCTGGAGTTCGACGTCGCCCTGAGTTCCGACGGTCAGATCGTGCTGACCCACGATCTGATCGTCTCGCCGGTGACCAGCGCGGACACCGGGATGGCCACTCCGGGCGACGAGATGTTCCCCTATGTCGGCAAGCCGATCGCCTCCCTGTCGCTCGCCCAGCTCAGGACGCTCGACGTCGGCATCCGGCTGCCGAAGCACCCCGACGACCCCTTCGCGCTCACCCAGGTCCCGCTGCCCGACACCCACATGCCCACGCTGGGCTCCGTGCTCGGTCTCGTCGACGCGTACGGCGCGGACGGGGTCAGGCTGCACGTCGAGCTGAAGTCCGACCCGGAGCGCCCCGAGCTGACGGCCGATCCCCGCGAGTTCACCGAGCTGGTGGTGGAGGAGCTCGACCGGCACGGCAGGCTCGGCAACGCCGCCCTGCTCAGCTTCGACTGGCGCATCCTGGAGGCCGCCCGGCCGCTGGTGGATCGCCGGTTCGCGCTGGTCGAGGAGGTCACGAAGGCTCCGGCCTGGATGAACGGCCTCGACCTGGCCGACTTCGACGGCGACCTGGCGGCCGCGGCCGAGGCGGTCGGGGCCACCACGCTCTCCCCCGACCGTGTGCTGGTCGACGACGCCCTGATGGCCGCCGCGTCGGATCGCGGCCTGCCCGTCGTCGTCTGGACGGTCAACGACCCCGACGAGGCGGCCAGGCTGCTCGACCTCGGCGTGGCCGGCCTCGTCACCGACTATCCGGACCGGATGCGGCGCCTGTGGGCCGCCCGCGGCCTCCCCCTGCCCGCGCCGATCCCCCCGCTCCGCACCGCCGTCGCCTAGACCTGGCAGGACTGCCGGCCCTGCGAACCGGCGCGTCAGGTATCGCTCTCGCCGTCGGCCCGGTCCCCCTCCGCGAGGGACAGGGCGCCGGACGGGCAGAGCTGCACCGCCCGCCGGACCGCGCCCGCCATCGACGCGGGCGGATCGGGATCGAGCAGCACGACGGTGCCGTCCTCCTCGCTCTGGTCGAAGACCTCGCCCAGGGCGAGGACACACATGCCCGCGCCGATGCAGCGACCGCTATCCGCGATGATCTTCATCGCTCCCCTCTCCTACCAGGTGACCGGCAACCGGTGCACCCCATAGATTGCCATGTCGGTCCGCATCGGGATCTCCTCGGCCGGGACGGCGAGGCGGAGGCCGGGGAACCGGCGCAGCAGGGCCGGATAGGCGATGCGCATCTCCGTCCTGGCGAGCTGCTGACCGAGGCACTGGTGGATGCCGTGACCGAAGGTCAGGTGCCCGCTCGCGGGCCGCGCGACGTCGAGCTGGTCGGGCTCGGGGAACCGTTCGGGGTCGCGGTTGGCGGCGGCCACCGAGATGGTCACCGACTCGCCCGCCCTGATGAGGCGACCGTCGATCTCGACGTCCTCCAGAGCGGCGCGCAGCGGGCCGATGTGGATGACGGTCAGATAGCGGAGCAGCTCCTCGACCGCGTGGTCCACCGCCTCGGGGTTGTCGCGCACCGCGGCGAGCTGCTCGGGGTTGCGCAGCAGGGCGAAGGTGCCGAGCCCCAGCATGTTGGCGGTCGTCTCGTGGCCCGCGATGAGAAGCAGGGTGGTGACGCCGGCGAGCTCCTCGTCGGTCAGGTCGGTTTCGGTGGCGAGCCCGCTGACCAGGTCGTCGTCCGGCTCGGCCCGCTTGCGCCGTACCAGGTCGTCGAGATAGTCGAGCAGGTCCTTCATCGCGGCCTCTATCTGCTCCACTGAGGAGTTCAGGCTGAGCAGCACCGCGGAGTCGCGTTGGAACTTCTCCCTGTCGGCGTACGGGACGCCGAGCAGCTCGCAGATCACGAGGGACGGGATCGGCAGCGCGAACGCCTGGACGAGGTCGGTGGGGGCGCCCGCGCGCTCCATGGCGTCGAGGTGGTCGCGGGTGATCTCCTCGATCCTCGGTTCGAGCCCCTTCATCCGGCGTACGGTGAACTGCCCGGCCAGCAGCCGCCGGTAGCGGGTGTGGTCCGGCGGGTCCAGCCGCAGGAAGAACCCGGGCCGCCTCAGCGTGTTGCGGAACTGCATGGCGCGCTGCGGCAACGGTGTGTGCAGCAACTCGATCCGCGTGCTGAACCTCGGGTCGGCGAGGATGGCGCGGGCGGCGGCGTAGCCGGTCACCAGCCAGCCCTGGTGGCCGTCGGGGTAGGCGAGCGGGCGGATGGGATCTTCGTCGCGCCACAGGCCGAGGGCGTCCGGCGGATCGAAGGGGCGTTCACGCGTGAGAGGGAGTGTCACCGGACGAGTCGTGGCCTCGGTCATGACGGGCTCCTTGTAGGAGAACGCGGTGGGAGAAGCGGTGGGAGTGCGGTGCGGAAATCGCTTTCACCGCTTCTCACAGAACAACATTTAATGCAAAGTTGCAATGGATGAAGATATATATGCGGTAAATTCAGAACATGTCGGACGCTCCTGGCCTGCGGGAACGCAAGAAGATCCGCACACGGAACGCGCTGATCGACGCGTCGTTGCGGCTGTTCGACGAGAAGGGATTCGACGAGACCACGATCGCGGAGATCGCCGCCGCCGTCGACGTCTCACCGAGAACGTTCTTCAGCTATTTCACGAGCAAGGAAGACGTGGTCTTCTACGACAATGAGACGCGGCTCGCCGAGGCGCTCGACGTGATCGCGAGCCGCCGCCCCGGCGAGACCGCGATCGACCTCCTGGCCCGCGCCGCGCGGCAGACCGTGGACCGCGACTTCCCCGGACCGGAGCGCTCGCCGGAGTCGGTCGCGCGACGTGAGCGCCTGATCGAGTCGGTCCCGGCGCTCCAGGCGCGGGCGCTCCGCCTGCTCTTCGACACGCAGCGGCGGGTGGTCCGCGCCCTGTACGAGGCCTGCCCCGGCGAACTGGCCCCCGTTGAGGCGGCCGCGGCGGTCGGCGCGCTCGCCGGCGCGGCCAGGCTCGCCATCATGACCAGCCGCCACAGCGGGGCCTCCTGGGAGGAGACCCGGGCCGCCGCCCAGAGGGCGATCGACATCACAATCAGCGGCCTCGCCTCCCTCGGCTCCCGTGAGGGCGACCCCCGATAGCCTGTGCCGTCCTGCTTGGCGGTAAGGCTCGGCCCCGGTCTCGATCACGTTGTGGCCGCACAGGCGCTGAGACGAACGGGCCCTCTGCCGGGCCTACATCCGGGCGCGTAGACGGCGCAGCATCCGCGGGTCGCCGAAGCCGGCCTCGCGGGCGGCTGTCTCAGTCGTCGCGCCTTGCCCGAGAAGGTGTTCGGCCCGTTCCAGCCGCAGCGCGGTCTGGTAGGCCAGAGGCGTAAGGCCGGTCGCCTGCCGGAAGAGCCGGGTGACCGTCCGTTCGCTGCATCCAACCGCGTCCGCCAGCATCGAGAGCGTGAGCCGCTGGGTGAAACGCGCGTCGATCAGGTCCTGAATGTGATGCACCGTCTCGTCGTTGTGACTGCGGTGCCGGAGCATCGCGCTGATCTGTGGCGAGGCTCCCTGCCGGCGGGCGTACACCACCATGGCGCGGGCCACCTGGCTGGCGGCGTACGGCCCGCGCCTGGTGCTCAGCAAGTGGAGCGCCACGTCGATGCCGCTGGCCACGCCCGCCGAGGTCACCACCCGCTCGTCCTCGACATAGAGCACGTCGCGCACGACCTCGGCCGTCGGATAGAGGCGGGCAAGCTCGTCCTGGGTCGCATGGTGGGTGGTGCAGCGGCGGCCATCGAGCAAGCCGGCCCGGCCGAGTGCGTCGGCGCCCGCGCAAATGCCCGCCACGGTGCCGCCGGCCGCGTGATGCGCGCGTAGCCGGTGCAAGGTGTCGGCGCTGGCCATGCGGGTCGGGCCGCGCCAGCCCGGCACGATGATGAGGTCGTCGGGCTCCAGGTGGGGCCAGTCACGCTCGGCGTGCAGGGGCAGCCCTTGCACGGTAGCGACGTGCGTGTCTTCGGACACGTACGACAGGGCGTGCTCGTAGCCGAGGTCGGCCGCCGTGGAGAAGACCTGGGCCGGCCCGGCCACGTCGAGCAGGTGCACTCGTGGAATGAGCAGGAAGACAACCCGGGGCACAGCCGCCGAGCCTATGCCCCGGCCAGTTCATCGACCGTGCGGATGGCGGCGAACCGGCCTGCGAGCGCGTACTCGGTGCGCGCGACGATATCGGCGACGCCCAGCGTCCGCGGGTCGCTCACCAGCTGCGAGAACGGCAGATCCTGCGGCGCGTCGCGGTGCGGGATGGGGGTGGTCGCGGTGGCGTCGGTGGCGAAGGCGACGTCGAAGCCGAGGTCGGAGGCGATCCGGGTGGTGGTTTCGCAGCACTGCTCGGTACGGATGCCGCACACGGTCAACCCTCGGATGCCGCGGCTGGTGAGGATCTGGTGCAGGTTCGTGGTGGTGAAGGCATTGTGCGCGGTCTTGGTGATGAGCGGCTCGCCCGTGTGCGGCTCGAGCCCGTCCATCAGGCGGACGTACCCCCGCGCCGGATCGAACACGGTGCCGGCCCCTGGCCGGGAGCCGAGCACCCACACCACCAGGTGGCCCTGGGCGCGGGCCGCGGTGACCAGGCGGTTGACCTGACCGACGATGTCCGGCTGCGACACGAACTCCCAGTCGGGCAGCTGCCGGAAGGACTCCTGAACGTCGATGACGACGAGTGCGTTGTTCACCCCTCAAGGGTGGAGCGGTGAGGGACGAGGGCTGAAGGTGTGAACAGGTCACCCTGCGGAACGATCCGGTCAGCGGCATGGCCTCGCCCTCAGGGGCGGCGGGCTCGTTTCCCTCGGCTCCCGTGAGGACGCCCCCGGACAGACGCTAGGAGCCCGTGTACAGACGATCGAGATCGACCAACTCGACGTCCACACGCGCGTCCGCGACCCGCCGCAGACGCCCGACATCCGCCCCCCAGGAGAACTTTGATAGTTACAACCATCATTCTCCCCCTGAAGGTCAGGTCACGCAGAGAACGCGGTCGGCCGCTCGGCGTCGGAATCGCTCTGGGCGACGGCCGGGGCGCGAACGTCCTGGCGCCTTGGGGTTGCCGAACCACGCTGACGTCACCGCGCCTTCAGGGCGCGGTGGTGGGCGTCGGGGGCGCGGTCTCAGAGCCAGCCGTTGCGGCGGAAGACGCGATGGAGCAGGGCGCAGACGCCCGCCATCAGACCGAGCGCCGCCGGATACCCCCAGTACGTGTCGACCTCCGGCATGTGAGTGAAGTTCATGCCGTACAAGCCGGCGATCATCGTGGGCACGGAGATGATGGCCACCCAGGCCGAGATCTTGCGCATGTCCTCGTTCGCCAGCGCGTTGGAGCGGGCGAGCGCGGCCTGCAGGATCGAGTCGGACAGCTCGTTGGACGACTGGACCTGCTCGCACACCCGGGACAGGTGGTCGCCGACGTCGCGGAAGTACTCCCGCATCTCGGAGGGGATCATCCGCCGCTGGGGAAGGGCGTTGAAGGGGGTCTGCAGCGGCCCGACGGCGCGCTTGAGCTCCAGCATCTCGCGCTTGAGCTGGTAGATCCGGTTGATGTCCCGCGAGCTGACCTCGGCGAAGACGGCCGCCTCGACGTTCTCCAGCTCGTCCTGCATCAGGTCGGCGACGTACAGGTACTTGTCCACGACGAAGTCGGCGATGGCGTGGAGGACGCCGGTCGGGCCGCGCCCGAGCAGCTTGGGGTCGTCCTCCAGCTTCTCGCGGACATCCGCCAGGGAGCACTGCTCGCCGTGTCGTACGGTGACGACGAAGTCGGGGCCGACGAAGGCCATGATCTCGCCGATGGCGATGATCTCGCTCGCGACGGTGGGCGTCTGGTGGTCGAGGAAGGCCACGGTCTTGAGCACGACGAAGAGGGAGTCGCCGTACCGCTCGACCTTGGGCCGCTGGTGTGCCTTGATGGCGTCTTCGACAGCGAGCGGGTGCAGGCCGAAGACCTCGGCGAGCCACTCGACCTCGGGGGCGGCGGGCTCGTAGAGGCCGACCCAAACGTAGGCGTCGGGGGCGCCGTTAGCGTCATTGTGCGCACGGACCATGTTGACGGCCTCGGGGATGCCCGCGGCCTCGACCTTCTTACCGGCGATGTAGGCGCCGTATTCAATCAGGGAACTGCTCGGCGGCACGCAGCGGTCGGTCACGGGGTTGTCAGGCACGGGAGGCTTGACCAGTCGCGGCGGAGTCACCCGGGCGTGCCGTGAAATCAGCGGAAAAATGGTTGAGGAGCGCATGGCGGACCCTTCCCGCCCGGACCGACACGCTCCACGCGCGACGCGATGTCACCCCTTTTTCAGGCGTGAGCTTGTCTCTCGGGCTCAGAGATCAGATGGTCGGGAATGCGCACGTCGCACGTGCGCCGGCACGTACTAACGGGATCACCAGAGGACACCCGAACCACCTCCAATCGCCACGAGACACAGCGAAGCTGGGCTAATCTATCACATCTGCCTGGCCTGCCTCTAGGATAACGAGCCCCTTCGCCGCGATCAGGTACTTCCCCACAAAAAGCCACCAAGTACCCCCGAGTCCCCCGATCCCATCGACCGCTCGGCGTTGGTGCAGCCCTGCTCGCAGCGTTGCCGCAGACAGTGCTCCAATAGGCTGCACGGAATGTGGCCACGGGTGAACAACATGCGAGCGCTTGAACTGGGCAGCCCGGGAGCCCTGCGCGACGAGCTCAACGGCCTGGTGTTGGCCGGCGCCAAGACCGCCACGGCCACTCTGCTGGTCGAATACGACGAGGAAGGCGAACAGCTCGAATTCCCCGGTGAACGGTTCGCCCTGCTCGGCAACCAAGGCGATGCTCTCGCCACAGTGGAGATCGCCACTGTGGCCACCGTGCCGTTCGGCGAGGTTACGTGGGAGTTCGCCCAAGCTGAGGGCGAGGGTTACACCGACATCGAGCACTGGCGGTGTGCCCACATCCGCTTCTGGCAGCAGGTCGAAGGCCGCCATATCACCGATGACACCGCTGTGGTCTGCGTTCACTTCACGCTCTGCCGGTGAGCGCCCGCGCGAGCACCATCCATCATCACGCGGCCTAACCATCACGCTCGAGGCGCGGCGGTGTCTGGACTGAGGAACGAGTGGGCTGAGGAACGAGGCCCCGAGAGACGAGGGAAGACATCGACTGAAGGCGCCCCGAGCCCGCGCGAGCGAAGCGAGCGCAATCAGACACAGACACAGCCCCGAGCCCGCGCGAGCGAAGCGAGCGCAAATAGACTCGCCGGGTGCGCGTTCTAGTCATTGGATCCGGTGGTCGTGAGCATGCCCTGTGCCGGGGCCTGCGGCTCGACCCCTCCGTATCGGAAGTCCACTGCGCCCCCGGCAACGCCGGGATCGCTCAGGTGGCGACACTGCACTCGGTGACGCCGACCGACGGCGCCGCGGTGTCGGAGCTCGCGGTCTCGCTGGGGGCCGATCTTGTGGTGATCGGCCCGGAGGCGCCGCTGGTCTCGGGGGTCGCCGACGCGGTGCGGGCCGCCGGGATCCCGTGCTTCGGCCCGTCGCGGGAGCCGGCCGCGATCGAGGGGTCCAAGTCCTTCGCCAAGGACGTCATGACGGCCGCCGGGGTGCCGACCGCCCGCGCGTTCACCTGCACGACGCCGGACGAGGCGGCGGCCGCGCTGGACGAGTTCGGCCCGCCGTACGTCGTGAAGGACGACGGTCTGGCCGCGGGCAAGGGCGTGGTGGTGACCGGTGACCGGGACCAGGCGCTCGCGCACGCCGCGGCGTGCGGGCGGGTCGTCATCGAGGAGTATCTCGACGGTCCCGAGGTGTCGCTGTTCGCGCTGTGCGACGGCGAGACGGCCGTACCGCTCCAGCCCGCGCAGGACTTCAAGCGCGCCGGGGACGGCGACACGGGTCCCAACACGGGCGGGATGGGGGCGTACACGCCGCTCCCGTGGGCTCCGGAGGGGCTGACCGAGCAGGTGATGTCCGAGGTCGTGCGGCCCACGGTGGCCGAGCTGGCCGCGCGCGGCACGCCGTACACGGGTGTGCTCTACGCGGGCCTGGCGCTCACGGCGAAGGGGCCGCGGGTCATCGAGTTCAACGCGCGGTTCGGCGACCCGGAGACGCAGGTCGTGCTGGACCGGCTGGAGACGCCGCTCGCGGGGCTGCTGCTGGCCTGTGCCAAGGGCGAGCTGGCCGGGCACGGCCCGCTCCGCTGGCGCGACGGCGCGGCGGTGACCGTGGTCGTCGCGGCGGAGAACTACCCGGCCGATCCGGTCAAGGGCGACGTGATCGAGGGCCTCGATGCGGAGGTGCCCGGAGCGTACGTGTTGCACGCGGGGACGGCGTTGGACGCCGAGGGGCGGATCGTCTCCAACGGCGGCCGGGTGCTGAGCGTGGTCGGAACCGGACGCGATCTCGCCGAGGCGCGCTCGCGCGCGTACGAGCTGGCCGGGCACATCCGGATGCGCGGCTCGCACCACCGCTCTGACATCGCGCTACGCGCCGTCGAGGCGTAGGACCGGGTTCCCCTTCGGCCGGACGCGCGTCGGCGTCCGGCCGGAGCGGGCCCGATCGGCCGTCGCAGGCGCGAGGGTTTGGGGCGGTCGGCAAAGAGGTCTGAACCACTGACAAAATGGCATAGTGAAGCACCTCCACTCCGGCAAGGTCCGCGATCTGTACGAGACCGACGACGGGCTGCTCCTGATGGTGGCCTCAGACCGGATCTCGGCGTTCGACCATGTTCTGACGCCCGACATCCCCGACAAGGGCGTGATCCTCACCCAGCTCTCGCTGTGGTGGTTCGAGCAACTCGCGGACGTGGTCCCCAACCACGTGGTCTCGACCGATGTGCCCGCCGAGTTCGCCGGTCGCGCCGTCCTGTGCCGCAAGCTGCGGATGGTCCCGGTGGAGTGCGTGGCGCGCGGTTACCTGACCGGGTCCGGACTGATCGACTACCGCCGTGAGGGCGTGGTCTCGGGTGTTTCACTCCCCGCCGGGCTGACCGACGGCTCCCGACTGCCCGAGGCGATCTTCACGCCGTCGACCAAGGCCCCGATCGGCCAGCACGACCAGCCGATGACGTACGACCAGGTCGTCGAGGAGGTCGGGGCGGACGTCGCGGAGCGGCTGCGGCAGATCACGCTCGACGTCTACGTGCGTGGTGCCGAGATCGCCCGTGAGCGCGGCATCATCCTGGCCGACACGAAGATCGAGCTCGGCTGGGACGCCGACGGCGGGCTCGTCCTCGGCGACGAGGTGCTCACCCCCGACTCCTCCCGCTTCTGGCCGCTGGAGGAGTGGCAGCCGGGCCGGCCTCAGCCGTCGTTCGACAAGCAGTTCGTCCGCGACTGGCTGACCTCCCCCGAGTCCGGCTGGGACCGGTCGTCGGACGAGCCGCCGCCGCCCCTTCCCGACGAGATCGTCGAGCGCACCCGGCAACGGTACGTGGAAGCGTACGAGCGGCTGACCGGCCGCGACTTCCGCGGGTAGTTCCCCTCAAAACGCCTGCCCCAGCGGCTACTCTGGTCACTCTCGGCCGCCGCGTCATGCGAGTTCCCCACCTTTGATTTAGGAGTCTCATCGATGGTCCGTTACCGCGTGCGCGGAGGCAACGTACTGCGCGGAACCGCCTTCATCCAGGGGGCGAAGAACGCCGTGCTCCCCATGATCGGCGCGGCGCTCCTCGCGGCGGAGGGCCAGACGGTACTGCGTAACGTGCCCGTGATCGAGGACGTTCGCCGCGCCGTCGAGCTGGCCCAGGCCGTCGGCGCCAAGGTGCAGTTCCACGAGGCCGAGCGGACGCTGGTCATCGACGCGTCCCAGCTCACCACCCCGGTGCTGCCGGCGGAGATCGCGCGCCGCTTCCGCGGCTCGGTGCTGTTCGTCCCGGCCCTGCTGCACCGGCTGGGCGAGGCGATCATCGAGGGCGTGGGCGGCTGCAACCTCGGCAGCCGGAACCTGGACTTCCACTACCTCGGCTACAAGCGCCTCGGCGCGGTGGTGGACGAGGGGGAGTCGGTCATCCACATCAAGGCGGCCGGCCTGGTCGGCGCCCCGCTGTACCTGGACACCCCCTCGCACACCGGCACCGAGAACCTGATCATGGCGGCCGCCCTGGCCGGGGGCACCACCGTGATCGAGAACGCGGCCCTCGAGCCCGAGGTGCTCGACGTCATCGTCATGCTGTCCCGGATGGGCGCGCGGATCCAGGGCGGCGGCACCGGCTTCATCACCGTCGAGGGTGTCTCCGAGCTGTCCGCGGTCGAGCACACCGTGATGCCCGACCGGCTGGACGCCGGTGTCTTCGCGATGGCCGCCGCGATCACCGGCGGCGAGGTCAACCTGGTCGGCGCCTCTCTTGAGCACCTCGGCGTGGTCCGCTGGAAGCTGGAGCAGATGGGCGTCGAGTTCGCCACCGACGGCGCGGTGCTGAACGTCCGCAGGGACCGTCCGCTGCGGCCGATCAACGTGATCACCGACACCTACCCGGGCTTCGCCACCGACCTGCAGTCGCCGTTGATGACGGTCGCGTGCCTGGCCGACGGCTCCAGCTACATCCACGAGCGGATCTTCGACGGGCGTTTCGCGCTCGCCGGCGAGCTGAACAAGATGGGCGCCAACATCGAGGTCGACGACAGCCGCGCCGTCGTGCACGGCCCGACGCCGCTGCGCGGCACCGAGGTCACCGCGCACGATCTCCGGTCGGGCATCGCGCTCGTGCTCGCCGGGCTCTGCGCCGAAGGCGAGACGACAATCGACTCCGGTTATCTCATCGACCGCGGTCACGCCCATCTCGCGCAGCGTATGCAGGCGCTCGGGGCAGATGTGGAACGCCAGATTTCCTCTTTGGCCACCGACTGATCCAGGGGTCAATTTTACCCACCTGAGCTGGCGAGACCTTCTGATTGGCCACATCCGGCCACTATGCAGAACGGAATTCCGGCGAATTTGGGCGTGACATTACGGCCGCCAGACGCGATCGTTTCAAAGAGAGCTTCAACGAATTTGGAAACGGTCACGGATGGGACAGACATTGGTCGAGCGCACGGAAGAGAATCCGCGCGGGTCACGAGTGGGCACGATGACGCCGGATCTCACTATCGGTGTGGTGGGGCCGCATGATCTTGTCGAGCGAGTGATGCTCATGGGTCATGCGGCCGCGCCTGTGCCGTGCCGCCTGGTGGCGGCGGCCTATCGGGACGAACAGGAGGCGGCCGACAAGGTGACCCGCCTCGGCCCGAACGTGGATGCCTGCCTGTTCTCCAGCCCCGCGCCATACGAGATCGCCCGGCGCGCCGGGGTGCTCACGATGCCCGCGACGTTCGTGCAACTGGGCGGCGCGGCCCTGTCCGCCGCGATCGCCCAGGCTGCCATGGACGAGCGGATCGACCCCCGGCGGGTGAGCGTGGACGTGCTCAGCCGCGCGGAGATCGACGAGGCGTACACCGATCTCGGCCTGCCCTCGGAGGAGGTGCACTGCCGCGACGAGCCTGGAGCCGTCGGCGTGATTGCCGCGTTCCACGAGCGCCTGATCCGGCAGGGGGCGTCCACGGGGGCGCTCACCTGCGTTCCGGGCGTCGCCGAGCGACTGGCCGCCGCCGGCCTGCCCGTCGTGGGGATCCGCCCGACATCGGCCGCGATCCGTACGGCGCTGCACACCGCGGCACTACTTGGAGCGCACCATCGGCTGGAGGAGTCGCAACTCACGGTCGTGCTGGTGGAGGTTCCCACGCTGCGTGAGCCGGTACGGCGGGCCGCGCCCCGCTACTGGCGGGACGAGTTACGGCTGTCGCTGCACCGCCTGCTCGTCCAGGAGGCCAACCGGATGAACTCCAGCGTGTGGCCGATCGACGACCACAGCTACCTGGTGGTGGCCTCGCGCGGCTCGATCGCGGCCGCGACGGACGGGTTCCGGGTGCTGCCGTTCGCGGCCAAGATCAGGGACGAGCTGGGCCTGGCCGTCGAGGTCGGGGTCGGCATGGGCCGGACGACGCACGACGCGGAGACGCACGCCCGGGGCGCGCTGGGGCGCAGCCAGGGGGCCAAGAACTCCCAGGGCTTCGCGGTCGACCGGGAGGGCCGCGCGCTGGTGCCGGCGCCCAGGATGCCTCCGAACGCGGCCGGGGCGGCCAAGCCGAAGGGCGTCGAGGTGCTCGCGCGCCTCGCGGCCAAGCTGGAGGGCGGCGACACCGTGGTGGACGCCGAGAGTGCGGGCAAGATGCTCGGCGTGACACCGCGCACCGCCCGGCGGTTGCTGCGCACGTTGGTCGACGAGGGACTCGCGTGGCCGCTTCCGCCGAACCGGACACCCGCCCCCGGACGGCCGCGCCAGCTCTACCGGCTCATCGTGGAGAAACTCAACCGCTGAGTCAGGATGCGCCCCGCTATTGTAAGGAGCCATGGGGAAGAACACTCATGGCATGCGGGTCTGGCTGGCGTTGGCGACGGTCTACATCGTGTGGGGATCGACGTACCTCGGCATCCGCATCGCCATCGAGACCCTGCCCAGCATGGTGAGCGGCGGCCTGCGCTTCATCACGGCCGCGCTGATCCTCGGCGTGGTGCTGCTGCTCCGCAAGGGGCGGGAGCCGTTCCGTGTCACCGGACGGGAACTGGGCGGGGCCGCCCTGGTCGGCCTGCTGCTGCTGACCGCCGGGAACGGCATGGTCGCGGTGGCCGAGCAGCACATCGGCAGCGGGCTGGCGGCCCTCCTGGTCGCGTCGGTCCCGCTCTGGCTGGTCATGCTGCGTACGGTGTTCCGCGACCGGCCGCAGGCGCTCACGCTCGCCGGAGTGTTCATCGGGTTCGTCGGCGTGGCGGGGATCTCGCTGGGCGGCGGCACCGGATCGGACTCCGTCGGCGTGGTCATCATCCTGGTGGCGTCGCTGTCGTGGTCGATCGGCTCCTTCCTGTCGGGGCGCATCCCCATGCCGCGTGACCCGTTCGTGGCGAGCACGGTGGAGATGGCCGTCGGCGGCGTCGGTCTGCTGATCATCGGAACCGGCCTGGGCGAGCGCCTGGACCTGGCCGCCGTCAGCGGCCGGTCCTGGGCGGCGCTCGCCTACCTGATCCTGGTGGGCTCGCTGATCGGCTTCACGTCGTACGTCTGGCTGCTCGGCAACGCGCCCATCTCGCTCGTGTCCACGTACGCGTACGTGAACCCGGTCGTGGCGGTGCTGCTCGGGGTGGCCGTGGTCGGGGAGAGCGTCACGGCGGCCATGCTCGGCGCCGGCGGCCTGATCGTGATCGGCGTCGCTTTGGTGGTGTCCACCGAGCGCCGTAGCCGGGCCGCCCAGGCCGTGCCCGAGGTGGAGGCGGCGCCGAGCTGATCGATGGACGGCGGCGGGGTGTGGGGCCCCGCCCGCCGGTCCCCCGGCGTCCCTCTGGCGCCTCTCAGCGAACCTCGGCGCCTCCTGGGCGCCTCTCAGGTGCCGCGTCAGGTGCCGCGTCAGGCGCCGAACGCCTCGGCGGCGGCGAGGAAGGCGTCGTTGGCCTCCCGGTCGCCGATGGAGATCCGGACGCCTTCGGCGCCGAAGGGCCGCACGGCCACGCCGGACCCGGCGCAGAGCTCGGCGAACGCGGAGCTCCGGTCGCCGAGGCGCATCCACACGAAGTTGGCCTCGGTGGGCGGGATCGTCCACCCCTGGGCGATCAGCGTCTCCCTGACCCGGGTACGTTCCTTCACCACGGTCTCGACCCGCTCCAGCAGCTCGCCCTCCGCCTTGAGGGACGCGACGGCGGCGACCTGCGCGATGCGGTTGATCGCGAACGGCACCATGGTCTTGCGCGCGGCGGCGACCACGGGCTCGTGCCCGATCAGGTAGCCCACCCGCAGCCCGGCCAGCCCGTACGCCTTGGAGAACGTGCGCAGGACGGCGACGTTGGGGCGGTCGCGGTAGAGCGCCAGGCCGTCGGGGACGTCCTCGTCGCGGACGTACTCGCAGTAGGCCTCATCGAGGATCACCAGCACGTCACTCGGGACGCGGTCGAGGAACTCCACCAGCTCGGCCGTGCGCTTGACCGTGCCGGTCGGGTTGTTCGGGTTGCAGACGAGGATCATGCGGGTGGCGTCGGTGATCGCCTCCGCCATCGCGTCGAGGTCGTGCGCCTCGTCCTTGAGCGGCACCTGGACCGAGGCCGCCCCGGACAGGTCGGCGAGCAGCGGATACGCCTCGAAGGACCGCCACGCGTAGATCACCTCGGCGCCCGGCTCTCCGACGGTCTCGAAGAGCTGCTGCGCCAGCGTCACCGAGCCCGCGCCGAGCGCGACGTGCTCGCACGGCACCGCGAACCGCTCGGCGAGCGCCTCCGTGAGCGCGACCGAGGCCGGGTCCGGGTAGCGGTGGATCTCCGCGGCCGCCTCGGCGATCGCCTCGCGCACGCTCGGCAGCGGCCCGAACGGGCTCTCGTTCGAGGACAGCTTGAACGACTTGCCGTCAGGCCCGACGACGACCTTGCCCGGCTTGTACGCGGGCATGGTGTCGAGTACGGCCCGGAAGCGCGGCGTCGTCATGCTCGTCCTCCTCAAATCTGTGCCTTTGTGCAGCATTAACCCTACTGAGAGCGGGGTACTGCACGGCACCGCGTCAGCGCGGCGAGGCCGTCCGTCGTCTCGATCACGTGGCCAACGCTAAGAACCCGGCGCCGATCCACCCCTGACGAAGCCCGCGGATGTGGCGCGGTCTTGCCTCAGTGCCACCCTGTGTAAGACCGTACGGACCCGGACGAGACCCGCGCGGGGGACGCCGCGGGAATGTCCCCGCCTTTCAGACCAGGTGCTTCACCCAGCGGCCCCATTGGGGCTGCCGCCCGTAGCCGGACGCCGACCAGGCCCGATGGGCGAGCTCGTTGTCGTGCAGGACCATCGCGTCCGCGCGGAAGGCCCCGAACGTCCGGAACCGGTCCTCCGCCGCCTCGATCAGGCGGGAGCCGATGCCCATGCGCCGGTGCCCGGGGTCCACGGCGAGCCGGTAGAGATGGGCCCGCCAGCCGTCCCACCCGGCGATGAGCGTGCCGACCAGGCTCCCGTCGATTTCGGCGATCAGCAGCGCTTCCGGGTCACGCTCGACAAGCTGGACGACCTTGTCCGCGTCGTCGTGCCGATCGGTGCCCTCGGCCGCCTCAGCCCAGAAGCGGAGCACCGCCTCGACGTCGTCCCGTCCGCCGTACCTGATCGCCACCCGAGCTGTCCCCATAGCGGACAAACCTAACAAAGCGGTCGGTTGTCGGGTTTTCGGCGTCAGCCGCCTCGCGGCGCGTACATGATCACAGCGACCCCGGCGAGGCAGATCAGGGCTCCGATGACGTCGAACCGGTCCGGCCGGTAGCCGTCCATCGCCATGCCCCACGCGAGCGAGCCCGCCACGAACACCCCGCCGTACGCCGCCAGGATGCGCCCGAAGTTGGCGTCCTGCTGGAGCGTGGCGACGAATCCGTACAGGCCGAGCGCGATCACTCCGGCGCCGATCCACGCCCAGCCGCGGCTCTCACGGGTGCCCTGCCACACCAGCCAGGCTCCACCGATCTCCAGCACCGCGGCCAGGACGAACAGGAGCACAGAACGCACGACGGTCATGTCGGTGGACTCTATGCGTTGTGCCGGGGTACTCGCAGACGTATACTCGCGTACGAGTAGCAGGGGGTGCCAAGTGGCCAAGCGCCGCAAAGTGAACAACATGCTCGGCCTGGCCGTGCTCGCGACGGTCGTGGAAAGGCCGATGCACCCGTACGAGATGGCCTCCCTGATGCGCGCCCGCGGCAAGGACCGGGACATGGACGTCAAGTGGGGCTCGCTCTACACGGTCGTGCGCAACTTGGAGAAGCACGGGTTCCTCGAAGTGACCGACAGCGTCCGCGACAGCGGGCACCCCGAGCGCACGATCTACCGCATCACCGAGGCCGGGCGGGCGGAACTGGCCGACTGGGTCCGGGACCTTCTCGCGACACCGGAGCGGGAGCAGCCGAAGTTCGAGGCCGCGCTCTCTGTCTGCGGCGTACTCCCGCCCGACGAGGTGACGAGTCTGCTCCGGCGGCGCGTGGGCCTGCTGGAGGCGGAGGTCGCCGGACAGCGGGAGTCGCTGGCCGCGTACCTCCGGGAGGTCCCCCGGCTGTTCCTCGTGGAGGCGGAGTACGACCTCGCCATCCGGGAGGCCGAGCTGGCCTGGACCCGGTCCCTGCTCGACGAACTCGCCTCCGGGACGTTTCCCGACCTCGCGCTGTGGCGCGACTGGCACGAGAAGGGCCGGCGGCCGCCCGAGATCGCCGAACTCGCGGAAAGGGGCGCCGTCACGGACTGACCCCGAAAAAGACGACCCCGGCGGCGTGCGCCAACACGACCGCCGGGGAGCCCTCGAACCGAACCTGCGGAACGCAGCCCGGCCACGAGGTGGCACCGGTAAGAATAGTCGGGCTCTTTCCCGGGCCGGTTCGGAAGAACATCCGAAACCGGAGGGAACATGGAGAAGACACACACCACCCGCTCCCAGGCCATGGGGATCGAGGGAGCGATGGCGCGCTGGTACGCCCGCCAGCGCGGCTCGGCCCCCCAAGTTGCCGCCGTCCGGCGATACGCCGCGCAGCTCACGGCGAGCCTGCCCGGCGGAGCCGCCGTACTGGAGGTGGCCCCGGGGCCCGGCTACCTGGCCGTCGAGATGGCGCGGCTCGGGTTCGAGGTGACCGGGCTCGACATGAGCCACACGTTCGTGGAGATCGCGAGCGAGCGGGCCCGCCGCGCCGGCGTGTCCGTCCGGATCGAGCAGGGCGACGCCGCCGACCTGCCCTTCGACGACGCGTCCTTCGACCTGGTCGTCTGCCAGGCCGCCTTCAAGAACTTCGGACGGCCCGTCCGCGCCATGGACGAGATGCACCGGGTCCTCCGGGGCGGCGGCACAGCGGTGATCCACGACCTGAACCGGGACGCGTCCGGGGCCGACATCGGCGAGGAGGTCAGAAGAATGGAGCTCAACCGGCTGAACTCCGTACTGACCAGGGTGCCGCTGACAATGCTCAAACGCCGCGCCTACTCACGGGCCCAGTTCGAGCGTCTCGCCGCCGAGAGCGCCTTCCGCACCTGCGACGTCCGGGCCGACGGCATCACCCTTGAGGTCCGGCTGACCAAACCCGCCTGATCCCTCAGGTGTGTCTCGCCGGATGGCAAGGGGCGCCTCAATGATCGAATCGAGGGCCCAAGGGCGACCGTGCCGCACAGCACGGTCGCCCTACGCGCGTCTGATCCGGCGAGATACGCCGCGGCGTCGTCCCACATCACAAGCTCGGAGGTTCCGGGAGCCCGATCGGGGCCCGCCTCCCCTTTCGCCGCATCACAGCGTCGGGCGGTACTTGACCTTCCGGGGCGGGCAGGTGAGCCGTCGATCAGGCGACGTGGGCGACGATGGCTCGCGCGCACATCAGGGACTCCCTACGCATGGTGCCCACCTCCAGGTCATAGACCACGCCCTGGTGAACCACCTCCGCCTGGGACGTGGCCATCCCCGAAACCCGGTCGCCCCGGGCGAGCTCACGGGTAGACGTCCTCCCCACAAGGCCCGAAACGGATTTCGGGCTACTTCCTGGACGCTCCTGGTCGCAGTGCCTAGTGCCGTGACTGGCAAGGTTTGCCCCGTCGCGTCGCCCAGGGCGGCACCCACATCTTCCGCAACACGGAGCGCCAAGCCCGCGCCTACGCCGTCCTGATGAACCCAGCCACGCTGCGCCCCGAGCGACGAGGCCCTGTTGGCCACCGATTCCTTTCGGCGGATCGCCGAGTCGATAGGTGTGAGCCTTCACACGTCACGAATGGAGAGAGTCATGGTTCTTCCGCAGGTGGTGTCCCGCGAGGAGTGGCTGGCAGCTCGGCTGAAGCTACTCGCACAGGAGAAGGAGGTCATGCGGGCGCAGGACGCGGTGACCGCGCGCCGCGCTGAGCTGCCGATGGTCAGGGTCGACAAGGATTACGTGTTCGAAGGTCCGACCGGCAAGGTGAATCTCGTCGACCTGTTCGAGGGCCGTCACCAGCTCCTCGTGTACCACTTCATGTTCCACCCGGGCTGGGAGAACGGCTGCCCGAGTTGCTCGTTCACGATCGACAGCGTGGGCCGTCTGGAGCACCTGCATGCCGAGGACACCACGCTCGTGCTCGTCTCCCGCGCGCCGCTCGCCAAGCTCGAGAGATTTCGGGCGCGGATGGAATGGACGATCCCGTGGTATTCCTCCGCCGGGACCGGCTTCAATTACGACTTCCACGTGACGAACGACGAGTCCGTCGCTCCCGTCGAGTACAACTACAAGGACAAAGCGACCCTCGCGCGGGACGCGGCGTACCGGCTGCACGGCGACGGGCAGGGCCTGAGTGTCTTCGTCCACGAGGACGACGCCGTCTTCCACACCTACTCGACGTACGGGCGGGGCACCGAGGTCATGATGAGCACCTACCACTATCTCGACCTGACCCCACGCGGCCGGCGGCGCTACGTCAACGAGATCCCCTACCACGACACGTACGGCAGCGAAGCAGACCACTCTCACCACGCCCACCACTGAGCCGTTGACGGCAGGGCCGGTGGCGCCTCAAAACCGAGGCGTCACCGCTCGGTCTCGAACCAGGGGAGCCACCGAATGATGATGATCGAGCCCATGCCGCTGCGGTGGACACTCATCCTTGTGCTCGCGGGAACCGGAGTGTGGTTCCTGTTACGCGGCCTGCGCCCCGGTTCCGGTGGCACCGCACCGGGCGCCGCCGACAGGATCTCCCACCTGGCTCACGCGCTCATGGCCGCGGCGATGGCCGCCATGATCTGGCCGATGGGATGAGTCCGCCGGGTAGTACGAAAGATCCGGCGGACGCCTTCGCCGATTCCTTTCGGCGGATCGCCGAGTCGATAGGTGTGACGGTATACCGATGACGTCCGAGGAGGACCGATCATGGCGGAGACGAGGGGGGTCCGGCTGGGCGGCCTGGTGCTGGGCAGCGACGACCCGGAGCGGCTCAGCGCCTGGTACCGCGCAGCGTTCGCGCCGTCGGCCGAGCCGAGCACCGTCCTGACGATGGGCGGCGGGCGGTTGATCTTCGACCGCCGCGACGATCTCGAACAGAACACGCGGGAGCCCGGCCGGATTCTGATCAACTTCTACGTCGACGACATCGGGGCGGTCGTGGCCCACCTGAAGACGCTGGGCGTCACGCGGTGGATCCGCCCGGTGGAGCACTTCGGCCCGGGCCTCATCGCGACGGTGGAGGATCCGGTCGGAAACTACGTGCAGATCGTCGAGTTGGCCGCCCGGCCCGGTACCGGACGGTGACGTAGATGAGCCAGACCCACGTCGAAGTCGATAATCTGGCGGGCGATGATCCCGTCGAAGCACCCGCAGGGAGGCCGCGGGAACTCCGCCTCGATATCCCGTTCGAGGTGTTCGGCCCAGCGGGCGGCGGGTGGCCTCGCCCCGGTGGACCGGCCGGGGAGACCGTGACGCCGGACGACGACGCCTTC
Source organism: Microtetraspora malaysiensis (assembly GCF_001528665.1). Lineage (GTDB taxonomy): Bacteria > Actinomycetota > Actinomycetes > Streptosporangiales > Streptosporangiaceae > Microtetraspora_A > Microtetraspora_A malaysiensis. Next base: position 44,041 of record NZ_BBYJ01000021.1, on the reverse strand, counting down.
GCACGGCTGACCCACCCATACCGGCCGGAGCTCCTGGCCTACTGCTACCGCATGCTCGGTTCGGTCCACGACGCCGAAGACCTCGTCCAGGAGACCTATCTGCGCGCGTGGCGCTCGTACGAGACGTTCGAAGGCCGGGCGTCGCTGCGCACCTGGCTCTATCGGATCGCGACCAACGTCTGCCTCACCGCACTCGAACACCGCAAGCGCCGGCCGTTGCCGTCAGGTCTCGGCGGTCCCTCCGACGCTCCGGAAGGGCCTCTGGCGCCGCCACCTGAGGTGATCTGGCTACAGCCCTTTCCCGACCGGCTGGTTCATCCCGGCTCGGACGACCCCGCCACGATCGTCGCGGCGCGGGCAAGCCTGCGGCTCGCCCTGATCGCGGCCCTGCAGTATCTGCCCCCGCGCCAGCGCGCTGTCCTCATCCTGCGTGACGTACTGGCGCTGCGCGCGGCCGAGGTGGCCGAGTTGCTCGGCATCTCCGTCCCCGCGGTCAAGAGCGTCCTACAACGCGCTCGAGCCCAGCTCGGCCAGGTGGCACCCTCCGAAGACGATACGACCGACGCCTCCGGCACGCACCAGCGGGACCTGCTGGATCGCTATGTCGCGGCCTTCGAGAACGCCGACGTCACCGCCCTGATGGGGCTGCTGACCGAGGACGCCGTCCTGGAGATGCCGCCCACCCCATCCTGGTTCGCCGGCCGCCAGGCCATCGGCCGCTTCTTCGGGTCCAGGGTTCTCACCGTGCCAGGTGTCTTCCGGATGACGGCGACCGCGGCCAACGGGCAGCCCGCGGTCGCCATGTATCAGCGTGGGCCGGACGGCGTTCATCACGTACACGCGGTGATGGTCCTCTCGATCTCCACCGCGGGGATTACACACATCGTCGCGTTCCGCGACCCAGGCCTGTTCGAACTCTTCGAACTCCCCTGGACACTCGGCCCCAGCTAGCACCGTCAGGCGACGTTTGCCTTCTTCACGATCCGGCGTAGGCGGGGGTTGTCGGTGTTGCGGTTTCGCCAGGCGATGTAGCGGCGGATCATGCTGCCCTGCTCGCGGTGGCTGGCATGGTCGGTGCCGTTGAGGGTGAGCTCGCCGCGTCGCTTGCGTTTCTTGATGTGCCCGTACATCTTGCCCTTGCCCACGTTTAACGCGGCGACGTTGCGGCAGCGTGAACGTCGGTGCCCGGCCGCCCTTGTACTTGGGATACAGCGAGTCGAATCCATCGGTATTGAAGTTATGGATCACGTCCCGGACCCAGTCTTTGCTGGTGAAGCCACTGCGCGATCTTCGCGACAGACATGCCCTGGGCAGACAGGAGCACCAGCTGCGCTCGCCGCCAGGTCACCACCGACCCGCTGCCGCGCCGTACGATCCGCAGCAGCCGGTTGCCTTCATCGTCATCGATCTCACGTACGCGAACCCGTTCAGCCACACGCAGAGTGTGAAGCGATCACGCCGACCAGTGGTGGGACCTTGATCGGCATGCCCCCACGAAACAGGGCAAACCCAAGCTGATGCGGCGCATCTACTAGATGCGGAGCATCGGCGGGTGCAGGACGAGGGCGGGGCCGCGCCGGTAGAGCATCGCCGGACGTCCCCCGTCACGGGTGGTGGTCTCGCCCGTGGGGATCAGGAAGCCCTCGGTCTTGGTGACCTTGCGGTGGAAGTTGCGCGGATCCAGGGGCCTGCCCCACACGATCTCGTACACGCGGCGCAGCTCCGCCACCGTGAACTGCGGCGGGCAGAACGCGGCGCCCAGCGGGCTGTACTCCAGCTTGGCCCTGGCCCGCTCGATGCCGTCGAGCATGATGCGCCGGTGGTCGAACGCCATGCGGGTCAGCGAGTCGACCGACTGCCAGCTCATGTGCGCCTCGGTCGAGGCCGGCAGATCGGGCGCGAGCCCCAGATAGGCCACGCTGACCACGCGCTGCCGGGGGTCGCGGTCCGGATATCCGTACGTCTGGAGCTGCTCCAGATGGACGGGGGCGCCCGGAAGTCCGGCGCGCTCCGCGAGCACCCGGGCGGCGGCGGCCGGAAGGTCCTCGTCGAGCTGGATGAACCCCCCGGACAGCGCCCAGCACCCTTCGTACGGGGGCCTGTCCCGCCGCCAGACCAGCGCGCAGAGCGCCTGCGACCTCACCGTGAGCACGACGAGATCCACGCTGACGGGGATACGCGGGATCATGTACAGAACGCTACCTGAACGCACCCACCCCGGTATCCCTCGATTCGATCACTGAGATGCCCCGGATCAGACGCGGCCGCCCTCACGACAGGCGAGAGAGCGGAGAACCGCGGAAGCGAATGGCCTCAGCCTTCCCCGAACAGGTCCTCCAATATGAGACGAGCCCTGTCTGGAACGGGTTCGTCAGGGAAGATCTCGGCACACAGCCTGAGGACATCGCCAGCCGAGCCGAGTTCCAAACGCTCGACGAGAGCACGAATGTCACCGGCATCCCGTCGGCGAGCCGCCAGGACCTTCATCGCGAGCAGATGCTCCTGCGATGCCGCGGACACGCGCAGTCCCGGATGATCGAAGACCCGTTGTGCCGAGTCATCCCCTCTGGGGGCCACGCGCTGGCCTGTTCGTTGAGCCACCATGGCGGCAGACCGAGCTCGGATGCGACCGCTCGGGCTTCGTCCAGAACGATGCCATGCGGCTCGAAGACAGCGTCGATGTCCCGAGTGGATCGACGAGCATCGTAGGCCAACGCCATCGCTGCGCCGCCGAAGACATAGAGATCGGCGACGACTCCACGACGCGCGAGGCGATCACCGAGACGTTTGAAGGCGTTCTCGATCGCGGACCGGTCGAGAAGGGGAGAATCACTGGTCATGCCACTTCCAGCTCCTGTGGGTGGATGAACACTCCACGGCGGCGGAACGAAGCCGGCGCATGAACGAAGGCGTCCACCCGGGCAGCGGGGGTGTTGAACGGGAACCAGAACTGACGAAGTCTCCGTGACTCGGCCCAAGGAGGACCCGCATGCCCATCCTTCGCAGCGAGATACTCGGCGAGAGCCGCAAGGAAGACATCCCATCGGGGATCTCCCACGTCTGACGGTTCCGTCGCCAACAAAACGAGTCTCGTCACCGGCGACTCGTGCCGGTACTCCTCAAGGAACTCGGCGACCAGGCGCCAGCGCGTTTCCTCATCGGAGTGGTGAGCCAACCAGTTCGCGAGCACGGCCATGGAAGCGGCCCGATATTCGCCCCTCATGGGTCTCACGTTAATCCACCATGCCAGCGACCTCCGAGGGTCCGGGGAATACACCCCCTCACAGCCCGAAACCACCAGAGACAACGGCCGCCCTCACGACAGGCGAGAGAGCGGACCGGAGCTTCCGGACGGCGCCACACGGACCGGGCGGTGCGGCGGGGCCCGGCCTCAGCCGGCGTTCTTGTAGTAGACGGGCTCGGCGGCCTTGCGGCCGTCAGGGGAGCTCACCTCGACGCGGACCCACACGTCCGCCGGCACCGTCGCCCAGTCGACCGGGATCCAGACCTTCTCGATTCCGTACGGGAGGTTCTCGATCGGGGTGGTGTCGTGCCAGCCGACCGAGGCCGAGTCGACGACCCGAGGGGTGTCGATGCCGGGCCAGCTCAGCGTGAGCTTGGCCGAGGCGAGGTGGTAGCCGCGGACCTCCAGACCCTCCTGGATCTGCCGGGCCTGCCGGACCGCCTGGACGGCGATCGGGCGGTCCCAGTCCTGGATGATCTCCTCGGACAGCGACGGCGAGCCGCAGGTGAAGAAGTCGCTCCACATGTACGAGATGACTTTCGACACGTACGGGCCGGCCAGCGTCACCTGGGTGTCGAGGCGGGGCTTGGTGGTACGGCTGCGGACCTGGCTGCCGCACTTCGGGGTGCCCGACTGCTCCGGCGTGGACGGCTCGAACGCCTCCACGTTGGCCCAGAGCTGAACCTGTACGCCTTCGGAGGCGAGTTCCTCCCTCGCCTGCGCCATCTCCCGGTAGTAGTCGCGCGTGCCGCCGTAGTACGCGGCCGCGTACGTGCTGTCGCCCACGCCGTTAACGATCTTGAGCTGGTCGTCGACCTGCTTGTTCTTCCAGTTGGGCCAGAAGAGGCCGACCTTGCCGGTGCCCCGTCCGTCCTGCGGGGCGATGATCTCCACGCCGGTCTTGGCGAGGTCCTTGAAGCCCTGGGCCACCTGCTTCGGCGTGGCGGTGAACTTCTGGTTGCGGCGGCCGTCGATGTACGGGCTGATCAGGATGGGCTTGCCCGGCAGCTCCTGCTCGACGATGCGGTGCTGCTCGGCGTAGACCGTGAGGGTCTGGACCTTGGACGGGTCGGGCCAGTCGCGAAGTTGCAGTTCGAACGGCTGGTAGACGCCGCCGAGTGACTGCCGGTCGGCGAACCGGGCGCCGTAGTCCTGCACGATGCGCCGGGTGAGGGTGGTCAGCGTGCCGATGTGGCGCGGGTCGGCCCGGGTGCTGTTGGCGGGGTCGCGCGGGGCGAGCGGCAGCGCGGGGAAGACCTGGATGCCGAACTGGTCTCCGAGGTCCAGCAACTCGGTCAGGCTGTCCTCGGCTCCGGCCGACACGATGATCACGTGATAGTTGCGCCCCTTGGACGAGAAGTCGCAGGTCGCGTCGTCGGAACCGTCATCGGGGGCGACCAGCCGGTAGAACACGGACTTGCCGACGACGATCTTCCGTTCCATCGTGGGGCAGCGGAAGATCCCGTCGCCGTACTGCTCGTCGGTGCGGTAGACGTACGTCCAGGTGATCCGGTTGCCGGGGTTGGCCGCCTGCAGGTCCTTCTCGGCCGCCTTCACGCAGGGGACGCCGTCCTCCACGCAGGTGGCGTACCGCGTGTCGGGGCCCTCACCGTTCTTGTCCTTGATTTCGCCGGTCTGGTAGTTCACCTGGCGCGGCGACAGGCCGAAGCCGAGCCGGACCACGGTGTCGCCGCCGACCTTGTGGATGGCCTGAAGCTGGCGCCGCCAGGTGCAGCGGTCTGCCGTCGGCACGAGCCAGTACCCGCTCACCGCGTACGGCGCGGGTGTCGTGGTGTCGAACGTGCCGCAGGGGTCGGTGAACGCGCTGGCCGTCGGGGTGAGCGGTCCCGGGGAGCCCGGCGGTGTCGCGGGCGTGGTGCGGCCGACTCCGGCGACCTTGGAGGAGGGCTGGTCGTGCCGCATGACGATCACTACGGAGGCGACACCGGCGAGAATCGCGACGCCCAGGAGCAATGTGAGCCAGCGCACCTTCAGGACACTACCGCCCATCGTTTCAGGACCGGATAAATCGAATCCGCCCGTCGGCGGGGACGGTCAGCGCCGGACGCCCGCCCACTCTTCGAGCTGGGTGACGAAGCGGCGGGCGGAGTTCGGCCAGTGATGGTTGGCCCGCGCGGCCGTGTAGCCGCGGCCGCCGATGGCGTGCCGCTCCGCCGCGTTGTCCCGGAGGAAGAGGACGGCCCGGGCCACCGCCTGCGGGTCCTGCCACGGGACGACGAGGCCGGAGCGGTAGCGCTCGACCAGATCGACCGCGCGCGGGGACGGCGTGGTGATCACGGGGATGCCGTGCGCCATGTACTCCACGATCTTGGTGGGCATGGAGTGCCGGTAGTTGGGCTCGTCGTGCAGGAGCGAGAGGCCGGCGAGCGCGCCGTCCAGCCGCTTGAGCGCCTCGTCGTTGGGCATGAAGTCGCGCCATTCGAGCACGCCCTCGGCGACCGCCTGGTTCAGCAGCGGACGGCTCTGCGGGTCGGCGTAGCCGATGAGCTCGACGACCACCCGGTACGGCTGGAGCAGCCGGCCCACCTCGACGGCCTCGCGTACACCGCGCGCCTCGGACAGCCAGCCGAGGTAGACCACCCGGTCGTCCCCGGGGGCGCTGACGGTGTCGGGCACCCAGGTCTCGTTGGGCACGACGAGGTGCGTCTGCTTGAAGCGTCCCGCGTAGGCCGTCTCGGCGAGCAGCAGGCGCAGGCGGCGTTCCGCGGCCCCTTCGAGCATCCGGGCCAGGAACCGGGTGGGCGGACGTAAGAACGCGGGCAGCCACGGCTTCAGGGAGAGTGTGGCCGGGGTGTCCTCGTGGACGTCCCAGACGACCGGCGGGCGGCCGCGTACGCCGACGACGGCGAGCAGCAGCTCCGGGTCGTGGATGAGCGCGAGGTCGATCTTGTCTCGCATGCTCTTGAACAGCTTGCGGGCGGCCCGGACCGCCGTGAACCTGCGCCGCTCGGCGGCGCGCGGCAGATCCACCCCGTTGACCCAGGACCGTGGGACGACCCCGCGCGCAGAGTACGGCGCGGCATACGTGACCTCATGACCGGCGTCGACGAGCGCGCGGATCTGGCGGTGCAGGATCCGGGCGTCCTCGGGGTGATGCACCACCGTCATGACGAGCACGTGCACGCGCGGACCCTCCTACAGTCGCTCGACGCGATCGCTCGTGGCCAGAACGCCGCGAGTATCGAGCACAAGCTGGGCCCGTTCCTCCACCACGCCGAGGTCGAACGCCGAGTGCTGCTGCAGCAGCAGCGTGACGTCGGCGTCGGCCACCGCCGCGGCCAGGTCGTCCGCCCGGGGAATCTGGTTGCCCTTGACCGCCCACTCCTTGACGTGCGGATCGCAGAACACGATCTCGGCGCCGAGTTCGAGGAGCGCCTCGGCGACGGGCACGGCGGGGGTCTCCCGCTCGTCGGCGATGTCGGGCTTGTAGGTGACGCCGAGCAGCAGCACCCGGGAGCCGTTCACCGGCTTGCGGGCGCGGTTGAGCAGCCGCTGCGCGCGGGCCACGACGTACGACGGCATCCGCTCGTTGATCTCCTGGGCCAGCTCGACGAACCGGAAGGGGTAGCCGAGCTTGCGGACCGTGTAGGAGAGGTACGACGGATCGACCGGGATGCAGTGCCCGCCGACACCGGGGCCGGGCAGGAACTTCTGGAAGCCGAACGGCTTCGTGGAGGCGGCCTCGATGGCCTCCCACAGGTTGACCCCGAGCTCGTCACAGAAGATCGCCATCTCGTTGACGAGGGCGATGTTGACGTGACGGTAGGTGTTCTCCAGCAGCTTGGCCATCTCGGCCTCGCGGGTGCCGCTGACGGGGACGACCCACTCCACGAACTGGCTGTAGAAGGCGACGGCGCGGTCGCGGCAGGCGACGGTGTAGCCGCCGACCACCTTGGGCGTGTTGCGCAGGCCGTACTTGGTGTTGCCCGGGTCGATGCGCTCGGGCGAGAAGGCGAGGTGGAAGTCCGTGCCGGCGGCGAGCCCGGCGCTCTCCAGGATCGGCCGCGCGACCTCGTCGGTGGTGCCGGGCCAGGTGGTGGACTCCAGCACGACCAGGGTGCCGGGCCGCAGGTGCTGGGCGACGGCACGCGTCGCGCCCTCGACGGCCGACAGGTCGGGGCGGTGGTCCTCGTCCAGCGGCGTGGGCACGCAGATGACGATCGTGCGCGACTCGGCCAGCACCGAGGCGTCCAGGGTGGCGGTGAACCCACCGGCCAGCATCGCGTCGAGGTCGGCGTCGGTCAGGTCGTCGATGTAGGACTGACCGGCGTTCAGCGCCTCGACCTTGCGGGGGTCGACGTCCAGACCGGCCACCCGCAGGCCCGCCGCCGTGGCCTCTTTGGCCAGCGGCATACCTACGTATCCCAGTCCGATGACCGTGAGGTCGAAGCCGGTTCGCTCGCTCACGATGCGACCTGGGGGCGGAAACAACACTTCATGGTGGCAAAGGCTATCTCAAGTCGACACCAACGGTGCCTGATGCCGCACATACGAAGTCCCCGTCATTTCCATTATCAGGTCAAAGATTGGTAGATCGCGCGGTATGTCCGGGCGAGGCTGCTCCATGTGCGTTTTGCGGCGACCTCGGCCTTCCCGGCCTCGCCCATCTCGCGGCGGCGCTCCGGATCGTCACGCAGCGCGGCCACCGCGTCGGCGAGCGCGCGGGGATCCCCGGCGCGTACCAACATCCCGGCGCCCTCGCCGCCGACAAGTTCGGAAAGCGCGGGCAGATCGCTCAAAACGACCGGCTTGCCGAGCGCCATCGCCTCGACGGGTTTCAATGGCGTAACAAGTCGGCAGACCCGGAGGTCCTCGCGCGGGCAGGTGAAGATGTCGATCGCCGCCTGGGCCTGGAGTGCCTCGTCCGGGCCCACCCGGCCGGGCAGGATCGCGATGTCGCGCAGGCGCAGCCGCTCGACCTGCTGGAGCAGGTTCGGCCGCTCGACGCCGTCGCCGACCAGCAGGACCCTGACCGGCGTGCCGGCGTCCCGCAGCAGCGCCGCCGCGTCCAGCAGCGTGGCGAACCCCTCGTAGGCCACGATGCTCGACACCGAGCCGATGACGATCTCGTTGTCGCCGATGCCGTACTGCCTGCGGAAGGACGCGCCGTCGTACTCGACGGTCAGCAGCGAGTCGTCCACCGCGTTCGGCGCGAGGTGGATCCGCTCGCGCGGCACGCCGCGCTCGACGATCTCGGCCGCCATGGTCTCGGCCAGCGTCACGACCGCGTCCGCCTCGTTCATGATGAACGCCTCGCGCTCACGCTGCATGATGTGGCGCTCGGTGCCCACCCGCTTGGGGTCCCTGGAGGCCCAGGTCTCCTCAAGGAAGCCGCGCACCTCGTAGACGACCGGCGTGCTCGTCCGCTCGCGTACGGCGAGCGCGACCGAGCCGTTGCGGTGGTCGGTGGCCGCGTGCAGCACCTGCGGGCGCAGCCTCCTGACCAGCTCGGTCACCTGGGCGGCACCGCGGATCAGCCGCCCTCGGGTCTCGAACGGCAGGTCTCCCCCGCTGGGCAGCTGCCGGTGGTAGGGGATGTCGTCGATCTCCTCGTACGACGTGGCGTCGGTGTGGCCCTGGAGCATCGGCCAGCCCCAGCTCGTCACGACGTGCGGGTCGAGCCCGGCCTTGCGCTGCGCGGTGACGATGCGATGGGTCCGCACGGTGTACCCCGCCTGCGTGTACGGCAGGGCGTTGGTGACCATGTGGAGGATCCGGCCCTCGTGCCGGGTCCCCATGATCACCTGGGGCTTCGGCGGGATCGGGTTGGGGCCGATCGCGGCCATCTCGCCCTGGTAGAACGCGATCCTGCGGCGGACGAACGGCCACCTCATGTGCGGCCTGAGCACCTTGACGGCGTCGCTCATCCGGCCGGCGTCGAAGTAGATCTTCGCCGCCTCCATGGGGCCGTCGGCCATCCTGCGGACGATCTTGCGCACCTTGACTTTGGCGTACCGGGCGGCGGGCCAGGCGACTTTGCCGATGATGGGGCGCACCGCCGGCGGCATCGCGTCCGCCGCCGCCTGCGCGACCCGCATCGGATCGGACTTCACCTTGCTCGCCACGATGCGGGAGACGACCACCGGATTCTTCACGAAACCGCGGAGTAGGCCGCCCATCCCGGCCCTTGCCGACTTGGCTGCCACGGAGGGTTTCTTGGCCTCGGATACCACGGCGTGACCGTACCATAGGCAACGTTTGCCCCAGTCCCACCATGAAAGGCGAGGTCAATGAGGGACAACCCCCTCGTCCTGCACGTGTTGGGTGCCCGGCCCAACTTCGTCAAGGCCGCCCCGGTCGTCCGGGCGCTGGACGAGCTCGGCGTACGGCAGGGCATCGTTCACACCGGGCAGCACTACGACGCGCTGATGTCGGACGTGTTCTTCGCCGACCTCGGCCTGCCCGAGCCGATCGCCAACCTGGGCGTCGGCTCCGGGTCGCACGCGCGGCAGACGGCCGCGCTGCTGACCGGCCTCGAAGACGTGGTGCTCGAACACCACCCCTCGCTCGTCGTCGTGTACGGCGACGTGAACTCGACGCTGGCCGCGATCCTCGTCTGCGCCAAGCTGCACGTGCCGACCGCGCACGTGGAGGCGGGCCTGCGCTCCTTCGACCGGGAGATGCCCGAGGAGGTGAACCGCGTCGTCACCGACGCGCTGAGCGACATCCTGTTCGCCACCTCACCGGAAGCCCTCTCGCACCTCGCCCGCGAGGGCGTCGACCCCGAGCGGGTGCACCTCGTCGGCAACCCGATGATCGACAGTCTCTTCTCCGCGCTGCCCAAGCTCGACCCGGCGCCGGTGCAGGCACGGCTCGGCGTGTCCGGCAGGTACGCGGTGGCGACGCTGCACCGCCCGGCGAACGTCGACGACCCGGAGTCGGCGCGTGAGCTGGTCGACGCGGTGCTCGCGGTCGCCGAGCGGGTCCCGGTCGTGGTGCCGCTGCACCCGCGCGGCCGGCAGCGGCTGGCCGACGCCGGGCTGGTGAACCGGGAGAACCTCTCAATCGTCGATCCGCTGGGCTATGTGGACTTCCTCTCACTGGTGCGCGGCGCCGCGCTCGTCGTGACCGACTCGGGCGGCGTGCAGGAGGAGACCACCATGCTGGGCGTCCCTTGCCTGACCGTACGGCCGAACACCGAGCGGCCGGTCACCGTCACGCACGGCACCAACCGCCTGGTCACCCCGGCGGGGCTGCCCGCCGCCGCCGACAAGGCCCTCGCCGACGGCTCCAGCACCCCGAGCGGGGAGCTTCCGCCGCTGTGGGACGGCGCGGCCGGGCCCAGGATCGCCCGCGTCATCGCCGCCTGGCTGCGCGGCGACAACCTCTCCCCCGCCGCCAAGGGACGCGTCAGCTAGAGCAGGAGGCCGTAATGTCCGACCAGAATCCTTCAGATGAGCCGAAATTCCAGCGCCTTGGCCCGGTGAACTGGCTGCCGGAGGAGCGCAAGGTCGTCGAGCGCTACGAGCAGCGGATCCGCGAGCTGGAGAAGAAGGTCGCCATCCAGGAGGCGCGGGCCGACTACGCCATCTGGAAGCTCAAGGCCACCCAGACGCAGCGGCCGTACCGGGTCGCGCAGGCGTTGACCGGCGCCACGAAGCCGACGAAGTTCGCCCGGCTGCCGCGCGACCTGAGCAAGGCCATGAAGGCCGGGAAGAGCCCCAAGGCGCCGATTCCCGTGACCGAGGCCGTCGAGCTGGCCGAGACCAAGGGCCCCGAGGTCAAGATCCCCACGTTGCAGTGGCCGGACGGACCGGTGGTGCGCCCCGACCTCAAGGTTGCCGTCATCCTGGACGACTTCTCCCGGCTCGCGTTCAAGTACGAGTGGGACCAGATCGAGTTCGGGCTGGCGGACTGGCCGGAGATCTTCGCCGAGAACCGTCCGGACGTGCTGTTCTGCGAGTCGGCCTGGCACGGCAACCAGGGCCGCTGGCGCTACCAGATGACCGGGACGAACGCTCCGAAGCAGGAACTGCGCGACCTCATCGCCTGGTGTAAGTCGGAGGGCATCCCCACGGTCTTCTGGAACAAGGAGGACCCGCCGAACTTCGACTTCTTCATCGACACGGCCAGGCTGTTCGACTACGTGTACACGTGCGACGGCGACATGATCCCGAAATATCAGGAAATCTTGGGGCATGATCGGGTAGGCGTGCTGCAGTTCGCCGCCCAGCCGCGCATCCACAACCCCATCCAGACCAAGCAGGGCCGGCCGTACGACATCGTCTTCGGCGGCATGTACTTCCGCGACAAGCACCCCGAGCGGCGCGAGCAGATGGAGACGCTGCTCGCCCCCGCGCGCGAGCTGGGCCTGCACATCTTCGCCCGCAACGGCACCGTGGACGACAAGTACGCCTGGCCGGCGGAGTACCGCCCCCACATCGTGGGCGAGCTGCCGTACGAGCAGATGCTGGCCGCGTACAAGATGTACAAGGTCTTCCTGAACGTGAACTCGGTGATCGACTCGCCGACGATGTGCGCACGGCGCGTCTTCGAGCTGTCGGCCTGCGCGACCACCGTGCTCTCCGGCTGGTCGCGGGCCATCGAGGAGACGTTCGGCTCGTTGATCCCGATCGCCCACTCGCAGGAGGAGGCGTACAACCGGGCGCTGTACTTCATCAACAGCCCCGAGCTGCGCGCCCGGCAGGCGCACCTGGCGATGCGTGAGGTGTTCGACAAGCACCTCTTCTCGCACCGGGTCGACCAGATCCTCACCGACCTCGGCCGCCCCGTGGCGCCCCGGTCGCGTTCGGTCTCGGTGGTGCTGCCCACCAACCGGGCCGGACAGCTCGAACACGCCATCGCGCAGGTCGCCCGGCAACGGCACCGCAACATCGAGCTGATCCTCGTGCTGCACGGCCTCTCCGAGGACCCCGGCGTGGTCCGCGACAAGGCCCTCGCCGCGGGCATCCCCGGCGTGAAGGTGCTGACCGCCGACCCGGCGTGGACGCTCGGCGAGGTGCTCAACCACGGCATCGCGCACGCGGACGGCGAGCTGATCGCCAAGATGGACGACGACAACATCTACGGCGAGCACTACCTGTCCGACCTGCTGCGGGCGTTCGACTACGCGGACGCCGAGATGGTGGGCAAGGGCGCGCACTACACCTACTTCCCCGACCAGAACGTCACCGTGTTCCGCCTGCCCGGCCTGGAGAACCGTTACGCCCACCTGATCCAGGGCGCCACGATCGTCGCCAAGGCCGACATGCTCCGGTCGATAATGTTCGAGCCGGTCAACGCGGGCGAGGACACCCGGCTCGTCCGGCGCTGCAAGGAGGAGGGCATCCGCATCTACTCCGCGGACCGCTTCAACTTCGTCTACATGCGCGGGTCCGACGCCACCGCGCACACCTGGCAGGCGCCGGACTACAAGCTCACCCGCAACGCCCAGTTCTGCTTCGCCGGCAACCCGGAGCAGCACGTCCTGATCTAGCTCGGAATGTACGGGAGTGGCCAACGGTTGGCCACTCCCGTAATGGCGGCATGCCCAGGGGAGCTTGGCCACGTGAGCACGAAGACAGGCGAGAAACAGGACGGCATCGGGTTCAGGTCCGAGCGTGGCCCGGTGCTCGCCGCCATCATGCTGTGCACCGGTCTCGTGGCCCTGGACAGCACGATCATCGCGACCGCGGTGCCGTCCGTCGTCGGCGACCTCGGCGGGTTCTCGCAGTTTCCGTGGCTGTTCTCGATCTACCTGCTCACGCAGGCCGTGACCGTGCCCATCTACGGCAAGCTCGCCGACGTCTTCGGGCGCAAGCCGGTGATGTTCTTCGGCATCGCCGCCTTCCTCCTCGGTTCCGTGCTGTGCGGCGTCGCCTGGAGCATGCCGGCGCTCATCCTCTTCCGTGCGATCCAGGGCATCGGCGCCGGGGCCGTCCAGCCGATCAGCATCACCATGGTCGGAGACCTGTACTCGGTGGAGGAACGTGCCCGGGTGCAGGGCTACCTCGCCAGCGTCTGGGGCGTGTCGGCCGTCGTCGGACCGACGCTGGGCGGCGTCTTCTCCGAGTACGTGTCCTGGCGGTGGATCTTCTTCATCAACCTGCCGCTCGGGGCCGTGGCCGCCTGGACGCTGGCCCGGCGGTTCAAGGAGAAGGTGGCCCGCGGCTCACACCGGATCGACTACCTGGGCGCCGTGCTGCTCACCGCCGGCTCCTCCCTGCTCATCCTGGGCCTGCTCGAAGGAGGGGTCGCCTGGAGCTGGGGGTCGCCGGTCAGCCTGGCCATCTTCGCGGGCGGCGCCGCCATGCTGATCGCGTTCGTGTTCGTGGAACGCCGGGCGGTCGAGCCCATCCTGCCGCTGTGGGTGTTCCGCCACCGTGTGCTGACCGGCGCCAACCTCGCCGCGCTGGGGATCGGCACACTCACCATCGGCCTGAGCTCCTATGTGCCCACGTACGCGCAGGGCGTGCTCGGCACCGGCGCCCTGGTGGCGGGTTTCACCCTGGCCGCGCTCAGCATCGGCTGGCCCCTCGCCGCGGCGCTCTCCGGCCGCGTCTACATGCGCATCGGCTTCCGCGACACCGCGCTGATCGGCGGCACCATCACCGTGGCCGGGGCCGTACTGTGCGCCGTGCTCGGCCAGGAATCACACATCTGGCAGGTCGCGACCGCGTGCCTGATCGTCGGCGTCGGCCTGGGGCTCATATCGAGCCCGACGATGGTCGCCGTGCAGTCCGTCGTCGGGTGGGAGCGCCGCGGTGTGGTCACGGCGACCAACATGTTCTTCCGCTCCATCGGCAGCACCGTCGGGGCCGCCGTCCTGGGCGCGGTCTCCAACGCGACGCTGTCGGACCGCTTCGCCCACCCTCCGGCCTCGGTCGGCGGTGACCACCTGCCGAAGAGCGTCGACGCCACGAGTGACGTGCTGACCGGGCAGGGCGCGGGCGGCGTGAGTTCGGCCGTGACCACCTTCGTCCGCGGAGCGCTCAACGACGCCGTCCACAACGCCTTCCTCACGGCGCTCGTCGTGGCCGTGCTCATCGTGGGCGCGGTGCTGCTCATGCCCCGTGTCCGCGCCACGACCGGCGCCGGCCCCGGAACCGGCTCCGAGGCCCACTGAGCCGGCCCCGGCCTACACCCGCCCCCGCTCCCTCACCTCGGCGTCCACCACTGCGAAGGGCCGCGACTCAATCGTGGATGACGTTGTCGCGTGGCCCGCCGTAGACCGGGTTCCTGTCGTAGCGCTTGTCGGTGACGAGCAGGATGACCTTCCCTGGAACGCCCTTCTCTTCTTCCGCCTCCCAGACGATCCAGTCGTCGCCGACCGGAGTGTCCTGCCTGCGCAGTTCCCCGAAGCCCCCATCTCGGCGTCGAGCTCGACGCTGCGTGCCTGACGACGGACCTCGCCGCGGCGGTGGTTGGCCAGCACGTTGCGTGCGGACATCCTCGCTATGCGCGGAGCGAGGCCGTCATTTCTCACCGAACCAAAGGATCTTCGGGCGCGTCCGATCAGGTCGGCGCCCGCCGACCCGACCGCACAACGTACGACCGGGCCATCAAGGCAGCCGGGTTCTGTCGGACTCGTACGCCATGATCGGGCGGGACATGATCGTCACGTTCCCCCGAGGAGTGTCATGGACCTTTCATCGTCCGGATGGTCCGGCATCGACTGTCAGGACTGGACGAAGCTCGACGTGATCCGCGCCCGGCTCGACGCCGGGGCGGACCCCGACTCCGGCCCTCACGTCTGGGAGTCGGCGCTGCAGACGGCGGCAAGGGAGGGCTCGCCCGAGGTGGTGGTTGAGCTGGCCCGGCGGGTCACCGACGTCGACGCCGAGTCCGACGGCCGCACGGCGCTATGGGACGCCGTCTTCGAGAACCGTCCGGACAACGCTCGTGCCCTCGTCTCGGCCGGGGCCGACCCGTGGCGGCCCATGATGTCCGGCTGGTCCCCCGGACGGCTCAGCCTGGTCACCCGCCACCCCGGCCTGTTCGGCACACCGCCGGGCGGTGTCGGCCTGTCCGCCGAGGAGACCGCTGCGGTGGCCGAGGCCCGGCGGCTGATCACGAGCCTGGGAAGCTGGGACGACGACGGCATGAGCCTGGCCTGCGTGGCCGGGATCGACGCGGCTGAGGCGGCGCGCCGCCTCGCGGCCGTGCCCGCCAACGAGGCCGAGGTCGAGGAGATCATGGAAGATCCCTTCGCGGACATGGACGCGTCGCTGGCCCTCGCCGGGATCACCGACGTTCCCGGCGGCTGCGTACTGAGCCAGATGTGCGACTACGCCCTGTCCACCCCCGGTGTCGGTGAGCGGCTGTCCACGGGCACTGTCTGCTATTCCATGTTCGCCAACCCCAAGAGCGGCAACCAGGGAGGCGCCTTCCGCGACGGCGTGACC
This sequence comes from Microtetraspora malaysiensis, assembly GCF_001528665.1. Taxonomy (GTDB): domain Bacteria; phylum Actinomycetota; class Actinomycetes; order Streptosporangiales; family Streptosporangiaceae; genus Microtetraspora_A; species Microtetraspora_A malaysiensis. The sequence continues at coordinate 28,432 of NZ_BBYJ01000021.1, read as the reverse complement.
GAGGACTGGGACGCCCACCCCGGCGGTGGAAGCGTGGACTCCGGCATGTCGGCCCTGGAGATCCTCACGACGTTTCTCTACCAGGGGCACGCCGTCGCCTACTGCTGCGCGAGAGCCGGCCTGCGGCTACCCGACGCCCGAGCGTTCACCGGCACTCCGGACATGTGGGTGCGGCTTCCCGGCGACTACTGGCATTGACCACCCGCGAAACCGGCGGATGGCCGTACGCGATGGGGCGCGTGCCCGCCCGGACGGCGGGCACGCGCCGCCCGTGTCAGGTAGGCGGTGTCGACGGTGTTCTTGGGCTCGGAGCCGTTGAGTCCCGCCGGGGTGCCGCAGGCGTGGCCTCTTCCGCCGAACCGCACGGACTCGGCGTCGGCCTCATCCGGCCCTTCGACCACCGCATCGCGGCCCGGTACTGGAACGCCACACATCGCCCGACGGCCCTGCGGTTGCCTGCCATCGTGGGGGGAGTCCCCGGCTATCGGATGCTGTCCGAATCCGTTCACCCCAGCTCGGGATTCCACGCTCCAGGCGATCTGGACGAATGGGTGCCGGCGACCGTGCTGAACCCCGCGTCCATGCTCTTCCAAGAGCAGGATCTACTGCTGCGGGAGGATCCGCGGATCACTCACCGAGCGCTCTATCAGGGGGTGCTCCGGCAGATCGCCCAAGGCGTGACCAAGCCCGGCAAGATCGCCGCCGCCTTGGGCCGCGACGCGCGGAGCATGAAGCGTCCATTCGACACACTGGTCGACACCGGCGGCCTTTCCGGCTGAAGCGACGTCCGTCCCCGCGCTGGTGGCGGGGACGGACGCGCACCTTCAGTGAACGCGTGCCGTCAGGAGTCGACGGCCTTCTTGGAATCGGGCTCCGAGCCGTTGAGACCGGCCGGCGTGCCGCCGGAGAGCAGGGTGCGGGCCAGACCCAGGCCGGTGCCGCCGAGCGTGAGGGCCTTGGCGAGCATCTCCTCGATGCCCTGGGCGCCGTTCAGCACGACCATGTGGTCCACGTTGCCGAACGCCTTGGCCCCGGCCTCGACGATCTGCGGCCAGTTCTCGGCGAGCTGCTGGGCGATGACGGCCTCCTGGTTCTCGGCCAGCGCCTCGGACCTGGCGCGGATCGCCTCGGCCTCGGCCAGACCCTTCGCCTTGGCCGCCTCAGCCTGGGCCAGACCCTTGGCCTTGGCCGCGTCGGCCTCGGCGACACCGGTCGCCTTGGTCGCCGCCGCCGTGGCCTCTCCACGGACTCGCACGGACTCGGCGTCGGCCGCCGCGGCCTGCTTGACCTGGGACGCCTGGGCGGCGGCGCGGAGCTCCGTCTCGCGCGCCTCGGCCTCGGCCTGCGCGATGCGGGCATCACGCTCGGCCTGCGACAGCGTCACGGTCTCGTACGCCTTGGCGTCGGCGGGCTTGCGCACCTGGGACTGGAGCCGCTGCTCGGAGAGCTGGGCCTCAAGCTCGGCCGCCCGGGTCTCCTGGACGACGACCTCCTGGCGGGCGGTGGCCTCCGAAAGGGGGCCGGCCTGCCGGGCCTTCGCGGCGGCCTGGTCCACCTCGGCCTGGTAACCGGCCTGCTGGATCTGGGACTCGCGGATCGCGGCGGCCTTCCTCGCGGCGGCCACCTGCTCGGCCTCGGTGGCCTCCTGGTCGCGCTGCGCCTCCGCGATGCGGGCCGACGCGGCGATCTTGGCGGCGTGCGGCTTGCCCAGGTTGACGATGTAGCCGGTCTCGTCGTCGATCTCCTGGATCTGCAGCGAGTCGACGACCAGGCCCAGCTTGCTCATCTCGTCGGCGGCCGAACTGCGCGTCTCGCTGGTGAGCCGCTCGCGGTTGAGGATGAGGTCCTCGACGGTCAGGTTGCCGGTGATCGAGCGCAGGTGGCCGGTGAACAGCTCGTGGATCGCGCCGTTCATCGAGTCCTGCTGGTCGAGGAAGCGCCGGGCGGCGTTGGCGATGCTGGTGAAGTCGTCACCGACCTTGTAGATCACCACGCCGCGCACCTGGACGGGGATGCCCTGCTGGGTCACACAGGACACCTGGAGATTGGTCGCCCGGCTGTCGAGGCGCAGCCGGCGGGCCGTCTGGAACCCCGGCAGCACGGCGGTTCCCTTACCAGTGATGATCTTGAACCCGAGACTGTCGGCGAGTTCGTTCTTCGTGTGGGCGCCGAGGCCGGAAATGATCAATGCCTCGTTGGGCTCCGCGACCCGCCAGACGGCCTTGAACAACAGGATGATGACGATGAGAGCGACGACGATCGCGCCGCCGATAACTAGGAATTCCGTGCTGGACATCTACGCCTCCACTTCCGGGGGGACAGGGGGTCAGGCGATCGCGCGCGTGACGTAGACCGTACGCGGCGGCGAATACTCGACAATGACGACGAGCGACCCGACCGGGATCTCTTCCTCCGGAAGGCTCGGATGCGCGTAGAACGCCTCGACGCCCCCGCGGATCGGCACCATCACTTCACCAACAAGGCCCGGACCTATCTTGCCCGTCACCCTGCCCTGCTTGCCGACCACTGCTTCACCCCGTCGTCTTTCACTTCACCGCGAACGCGCACGTTACCCCGATCACGTGCGCTACGTCATCATGGGCGATACTCCCCTGACGGTCGCCCGGACGACGTTCGCCATCCGCGCCGACGTGCCGTCGACCCGGACAACGAACACCTTGCGCGAAACGTTCCGATGCCGCAACACCTGGCCGGAAATCGAGACGTGAACGTCATGTTCCGAAAATTCTTGACTCATCGGTGCACTATTTCCGGCGATTTCACCGGACGTACTCGACTGCGTTTTCAGGAACGCATGCCGAAAAAGCGACTTTCCCATTCGGCCGGGATTCCGTGAATGCGAACCACGACGTCGCCGCTCGCTATTACATCGCCCTCTGTAGGCCACCCGCGCACCGGGGTCCGGCTCCGTACGTGTGCCCGTCGCCGTCGTGTCGCCCGCCGCGCGTCCCCCGCATGTCTGTCGCGTGTCGCCGCGCGACCGGGCCGCGCCCCGGTGAACCGTCCGCGCGCCACCCGACGTGCCGGAAGCACACCGCCGGGAGCGCCCGGCCGGCCGATCGCCGCTTCCCGGGGGCACCGCCCCCGGGACCCATGCGACCGCCCCTCGCGCCGGATTTCGCCGCCGACCGATCCTCCGCACCCGGTCCGGTCGCGGCCTTCGCCGCCGTCATGGCCCCGTCCCGAGGGATGTTCACGACGCGGACCACGGTGCGGCCGTCCCGGAGGGTCCGGCGGCGCGGACGCGGCCGGCCCACGGGAAGGGCCGTCCCCCACCAACCCGGGGCGGGCGGTCAGGACGCGGGGAGGCCGGCGGCGGCGAGGCTGGCGGTCCAGAGGTCGGCGGCCAACGCTGGATCGGACATCTGGCGGGGCGCCTCCACGGGCGCGTTCCCGGCGAAGTACCGGCCCGGGTGATCCACACCGTCCTGATGGGCGGCGAGATGGACGAGCCTGGCGGCCCCCGCCTCGACCGGCTCCCCCACCCCCGGCACATGGAGCACCAACTTCATGAAGAAGGTCCCCGGCGCGAACCCGGTGCGGATGACACCGGGGTGCGCGCAGGTGGCCGCGATCCCCCGCTCGGCGAGCGAGACCGTGAAAAGGGCGTTCGCCTGCTTGGAGTCGCCGTACTGGAGCCATCCGCTCCACCGGCGGCGCTCCCGCGAGAGGTCGGCGGGGTCGAGACGCCCGGTCTTCGCGGCGCGCGAACAGGTGGTGACCACCCGGCCGGAGGACTCCCTGATCCGGTCCAGCAGCAGGTTCGTCAGCAAGAACGGCGACAGGTGGTTCACCTGGATCATCAGCTCGTGCCCGTCCGCCGTGCGCCGCCGCTCCGTCGACATCACTCCGGCGTTGTTGACCAGGACGTCGATGCTCTCGGAGCGCTCCAAAAGCTGACCGGCCAGCCGCCGGACGTCGTCGAACGAGGTGAAGTCCGCGGTCAATGTGGCCGGCCGGTCGCCCGCGACCTCGGCAATCTGATCCGCGACCGCCGCCAGTTTGGACGCGGTCCGGCCCACGAGGACGAGGCGGTGCCCCATGCGCGCGAGCTGCAGCGCGGCCGCCGCACCAATTCCGTCGCTTGCCCCGGTAATGACAGTATTCATCAGGTCCCTCCAATGCGCCGGAACTGTATCGGTGCTAGTCTCCTGTGCGATCTTCCGGAGGTGCATTTCCCCATAAATGCGGCGCGACCTCCACGCACTGCAGGAGTGGCCATGGGTTCGAGAAACCGGTCGATTCGGTTCAAGATCTTCTTATTGCTGCTCCTACCACTGCTCACACTGAGTGCTTTGTGGGGGTTTGTCCTCAATCTCACCGTCGGCGACGGCCTGGCCCTCGTGCGGGCCGGCGCGCTGTACGACTCGATCGGCGTGGCCTCCACCGACCTCGGCCTCCAGGTCCAGGCCGAGCGTGCCCTCGCCGCCGACACGCTGAGCTCCGGGCAGACCACGTCCACCGCACTGAGCATCCAGCAGGAGAAAACCAACGCCTCGGTGGACAAGTTCACCAAGGCCGCCAAGAGCGACGACGCCCGCGCGTCGATGGGCGAGGACGTGGTCGCCCCCGTCGACACGCTGGTCAAGGGCCTCGGCCGGCTCACTTCCATCCGCGAGTCCGTGGCGCTCGGCAAGTACACCCGCCTCGACGCGCTCACCGCGTACAACGAGCTGATGGACGACCTGTTCGACGTCTACTCGCGGCTCGTCTCCCTCCCCGACCTCGGCGTCCACGAGCAGGGCCAGGCGATGCAGGCCATGGGTCTCGCACACGAGATGACCGCGCGAGAGGACGCCCTGATCCGCGGCGCGCTCTCACGGGGCCAGATGAGCCAGCAGGAGCACAACGCCTTCAGCGAGTGGGTGGCGACCCGCCGCTTCCTGTACCAGACGAACCGCCCCGTCCTGCGGGACGGCATGCGCGAGCCGTACGAGAAGGTGCTCACCTCCGAGCTGTTCAGCAAGTTCAGCGGGCTCGAGGACCGGATCGTGGACCAGGTGCGCTCCGGCGGCCCGCTCCCGACCGACGCCCGGCAGTGGAAGAGCACCACGAACGCGCTGTTCAGCGCGCTGGACAAGGCGCGGATCGAGGCGTCCGCCGCGCTGAACGAGCGGTCCACCTCGGTCGCCGGCACCATCATGATCCGCATCGCGGTCGCCGGCGGCGTCGGCCTGATCGCGGTGATCGCGACCATCATCTTCTCGGTCAGGTTCGGCCGCCGCCTGGCGCGTGATCTCGCCGGGCTGCAGCACGCCGCCCTGGAACTCGCCGACGTCCGCCTGCCGAACGTGGTCGAGCGGCTGCGCAAGGGCGAGGACGTCGACGTCGAGGCCGAGGTGCCGCCGATCCAGGCGCACGGCTCCAGCGAGGTCGAGGACCTGGCGCACGCCTTCAGCTCGGTGCAGCGCACCGCGGTCGAGGCGGCGGTCGGCCAGGCCGCACTCCGGCGTGGCGTCAACCAGGTCTTCCTCAACCTGGCCCGGCGCAAGCAGAGCCTGCTGCACCGCCAGCTCACGATGCTGGACTCGATGCAGCGGCGGGCCAGCGACCCGGAGAGCCTGGAGGACCTGTTCCGGCTCGACCACCTCACCACGCGCATGCGCCGGCACGCCGAGGGCCTGATCATCCTCTCCGGCGCGACGCCGGGCCGGGCGTGGCGCAAGCCGGTCGCCGTGGTCGACGTCGTACGCGCCGCGATCGCCGAGGTGGAGGACTACACCCGCATCACCCTGCTGCCGATGCCGAACGCGTCGCTGGTGGGGTCGGCGGTCACCGACCTCATCCACCTGATCGCGGAGCTCCTGGAGAACGCGACGATCTTCTCGCCGCCGCAGACCCGGGTGCAGGTGCGCGGCGAGCTGGTGGCGAACGGCATGGTGATCGAGGTCGAGGACCGGGGTCTCGGTCTGTCGCCCGAGGAGTACGGCGTCATCAACGAGCGGCTGGCCACGCCGCCGGAGTTCGACCTGGCGGACAGCGACCGGCTCGGCCTGTTCGTGGTCAGCCGGCTCGCCACCCGCTACGGGATCAGCGTCGTGCTGCGCGCGTCGCCGTACGGCGGCACGACGGCGATCATCCTCGTCCCGCGCGACCTGGTGGCCAAGGACGGCACGCCCCAGGCCATCACCGGCTCGGCGGCGCCGGACGGCGACGTCATCTCGGGCACGGTGGCGCCGGCTCCGGTCACCGGGGCGATGACGGCGGCCGACATCGTGAGCGGCGGCTCCTCGCCCCTTCCGGCCCCGACGCCGACACTGACGCCGACCCCCGGCGACGCGGAGCGGTCGCCGTTCTTCACGCCGGCGACGCGGCGCGCCGACCCCGTGCCGGCCGCGACGCGCGAGGGCGCCCCGGAGGAGACCCGGGTGCGCAACCTCAGCATCGTCCAGAACGGCTCGGAGCCGGGGCTCCCGACCCGGACCAGGGGCACGAACCTGCCGAGCCGAGCCAAGGACCCGGCGCAGCCCGGTGGGCCCAAGAACTCGAGCCTGCCGAGCCGCCGGTCCGGTGCGGACGGCTCGCACGCCGGCCTCCCCCGGCGTGTACGGCAGGCCAACATCGCCCCTCAGCTCCGCGAGACGTCCCAGCCGCTGTCGGCGCCCGTCCAGCCGGAGCCCGAGGAACGTTCGCCGGAGCAGGCCAGGGCGACGTTCTCGGCCTTCCAGATGGGCGCGCGACGCGGCCGGGAGGACGCGGACGACAATTCCGGAAACACGCATGGCGAGAAGGGTGACGAATGACCAGCAAAGTGACATCGGCCGGCGAACTGAACTGGCTCCTGGACGATCTCATCAGCAGGGTCGCCGCCGTCCGCCAGGCGGTGATCCTTTCGACGGACGGCCTCGTCGTCGGGGCCTCCCAGGGGCTCAGCCGTGAGGACTCCGAGCACCTGTCCGCCGTCGCCGCGGGCTTCCAGAGCCTGGCGCGCGGCGCGGGCCGCCACTTCGGCGGCGGCGAGGTGCGGCAGACCATCGTCGAGATGGAGTCGGCGTACCTGTTCGTGACCGCCGCGGGGCAGGGCACCTGCCTCGCCGTGCTGGCCGCCTCCGACGCGGACGTCGGCCACATCGCGTACGAGATGGCCATGCTCGTCAAGCGGGTCGGCCAGCACATCTCGACCAACCCCCGCCGATAACGAGGGCCCCCGAGGAGGAGGCGTGACCGAACCGCAGTGGCTTGACGAGGATGCCGGTCCCATCGTCCGGCCGTACGCGCTGACAGGAGGCCGCACCCGCTCGTCCGGTGACGACTTCGACCTCATCTCTATCGTCACCGCCGTCGAGGGACGACGGGCGGACGAGGGCCCCCTTGGGCCGGAGCAACGCCGTATTCTCGCGATCGCCAGGGAACCCATGTCCGTCGCGGACATCGCGTCCGAGATCGACCTGCCCCTCGGCGTGGTCCGCGTACTTCTCGGGGATCTGCACGACCATGAGCTGATCAGCGTGCGACCGCCCGCCCAAGTGGCGCCGCTGCCCAGCGAGCGCATTCTCAAGGAAGTGATCAATGGCCTACGCGCCCTCTGAGGAGCCCGTCGCCCTCAAGATCCTGGTCGCCGGCGGCTTCGGCGTGGGGAAGACCACGCTCGTCGGCGCGATCAGCGAGATCCGTCCCCTCCGCACCGAGGAGGTCCTCTCGGACCGCGGGGTCGGCGTCGACGACGTCGACGGGGTGGAGGGCAAGACCACCACCACCGTGGCGATGGACTTCGGCCGGATCACGATCCGCGAGGGTCTCGTCGTCTACCTGTTCGGCACGCCCGGACAGGAGCGCTTCTGGTTCATGTGGGACGAGCTGTCCTACGGTGCGCTCGGGGCGGTCGTCCTCGCCGACACCCGGCGGCTCACCGACTGCTTCCCGTCGATCGACTACTTCGAGCAGCGGGGCACGCCGTTCATCGTCGCGGTCAACTGCTTCGACGACGCCGACAAGCACGAGCCCGACGACGTCCGGGTGGCGCTCGACCTCGACCCCGACGTCCCCGTCCTCCTCTGTGACGTACGACGGCGCGCCTCGGCCAAGGTCGTCCTCGTGACGCTCGTCGAACACGCGCTGAAGACGCTGACGGCGGCCCAGCGCAAGTAGTCCGCGCGAGAGACTCCCCGGCGGCACCCGGCCGGGGAGCCGGTCCTGCGCCCGCTACAGCGCGCGCAGGCCGTTGATCACCTCAAGCAGGATGCTCTCCATGGGCGACGACTCCGGCGCCGGCGGCCGGACCAGCACCAGCCCGTGGTCGAGCAGGTCGCCGATCAGCACCCGGACCACGCTCAGCGGCAGCCCCGCCTCCGACGCCACGTCGGCGAGCGGCCGGGCCCGGCGCACCAGGTTCAGCATCCGCAGATGCTGGTGCCCCAGATCCGCGTGGAACGGCACGGTCGCCCCGGTCGCACCGACCACGGCGACCAGGTCGAGCGCGGCCGCCGACGTCGGCTCCACCCGCCCTTTGGTGAGGGCGTAGGCGCGGACGACCGGGCCGTCCTCGACCAGCTCCTCGTCCCAGCGCTCGCGATCGGTCACGTACCCGCTCCTTCCGGGATGCCGAGCCGTACGGGCTCCTGACCCTGGTCGTCACCCGAACCGGCCAGCAGGGTCGCCGGCAGCAGCACGATCGCGGTGGTCCCGCCGAACGGCGAGGGACGCAGCTCCACGCGCACGCCGTGCCGGGAGGCGAGCCAGGAGACCACCACGAGGCCGAGCCGGTCGGTGTCGGCCAGGTCCAGCTCGGGCGGGCTGGCCAGCCGGTAGTTGATCGTCTGAAGTTCCTCGGCGGAGAGCCCGAGCCCGCGGTCCTCCACCTCGACGGCGTATCCCCTGGCCACCGACTCCCCGCGCAGGGACACCTCGGTGTGCGGCGGCGAGAAGGACACCGCGTTCTCGATCAGCTCGGCGAACAGGTGGATGATGTCGGCCACCGCGCCGCCGGAGATCCTGGCCTCGGGCATGGGATAGATCCGGACCCGCGTGTAGTCCTCCACCTCGGCGACCGCGCCCTGCAGCATGTCCGCCACGGGCACCGGCCTGCGCCATGTACGGCCGGGCGAGCCGCCGGCGAGGACGATCAGGCCCTCCGCCTGGCGGCGCATCCGGGTGGTCAGGTGGTCGAGCCGGAAGAGGTCCTCCATCGTGCCGGCGTCCGAGGTGCGGCGCTGCATCGCGTCCAGCAGGCGGAGCTGGCGCTGCAGCAGCCCCTGGCTGCGGCGGGCGAGGTTGCGCAGGGCCTGGCCGACGCTCTCCCGCGTACGCGCCAGGTCCACCGCGGCGTCCACGGCGGTGTGCCGCACGGCGCTGAACGCGGCGGCCACGTCGCGCACCTCGGCGGTGCTGCCGGTCGGCTCCAGCGGAGGCGCCTCGGCCTCGACGTCGCCCACCTTCTCGCCGCGCCGCAGGCGCCGTACCAGCAGCGGCAGCCGGACGTCGGACAGCTCGGTCGCGGCCTCCTTCAGGCCGACGAGCTCGCGGGTGAGCCCGCGTCCCATCCGCAGCGAGATGATCAGCGAGGCGGCGACCGCGCCGAAGCCCAGCAGGCCGGCCACCCCGGCCCGCACGAAGGCGCCCATCGCCTCGGGCTCGGTGCGCGCGATGTGCACCGCTCCAGCCTTGCTCAGCGCGTTCGTGTACGCGTTGTCCACCCGGTCGACGACGGACCGCCACAGGACTGGTGAGACCTGCCCCGTGACCTCGCCCTGGAGGATGCGGTCCTCCAGGTTCGTCAGCTGCCGGTACGCCTCCGACTTCGCGAGCACCTCGATGGGGGCGCGCAGCTCGTCGTCCAGCTCGTTCAGGCCCTGGGCGAAGAGCACCCGGCGGGTCGTGACGTACTCGGAGAATCGCAGCTTCTCCGCGTCGGTGAACTTCCTGGCCTGCCCGAGAACGCCGGCCACGAGCGCCCGCTCCTTGGCCAGCACGTGCTGGGCGCCCGAGATCGAGGTGAGGCTGCGCCCCTGCTGGCCGCTCGTCGCGACCGAGCCCATGGCGGCGATCACGGAGAAGCGCTGCGCGGCGTCGGGGAAGGGCTGGTAGTTCTCGCCCAGGTTGACCAGGTCGAGCTGGTCGGCGTCGAACTCCATCCGCACGGTGTCCAGCCGGGCCGCCGCGGATTTCATGTCCTGGTAGGGCTTCCTCGCCTCGTCCAGGATCAGCGTGTCCGCGTTGCTCTCCGCGACGAGTTCACGCATCCGGGCGCGCGCCCGGTCCACCACGGCGCGCTGGGCGGCCAGGTCGGCTCTGTCGGACTCGGACCGCGTAGCGAGATATTGGGCCGAGACGAGCCATTCGCGTTCGATCTCGGTGGACAGCACGTTGGCGGGCTCGCCGAGGCTGTCGTAAACCGTCTTGGTGTTGAGCAGCCGGAACGCGTCGCCCACGGTCAACGAGGCGGAGAAGATCCACAGCGCAACGAGCGAGACCAGGGGGATCACCAGTAATAAGGTGATCTTGAATCCGATGGACCTGCTCACCGACATGCGCCCTCTTCTCGATCTTTAAAAGATCGACCGAAAGGCTAGCAGTGAAGCGATCCAATTTCTATATACCGCCTATATACCGCGAAGCCGGTGAAGCACCTGGTCAGCCCGGCGGGCGACATTTCCGGCGACGGCCGGCTGGTGGAGAAACGCGTCCCTCCACGCCAGCCGGGCGAGCTGTATGGCGAGCACGCCGAGAACGGCCACCTCAACCGCCAGGAACAGCCGCTCCGCCAGCCCGATCATCAGGCCGTGACCGGGCAGCGCGAGATAGGTCATCGCGGCGAGGCCGACGCCCGACGCGAGCGTCAGCCACTCGACCGGCCGGGCGACCGCCCGCCAGCGTTCGTCCGCCGCGAACCTCCCGACGAGCTGCGCCATCGCGGCCGGCAGGCTGACGAGCCCGGCCACCGAGACGTACCGGTGGACCTGCGCCGCCCAGCTCGCCCCCTCCGAGAGGGCCGACGCCGGCATGATCGCGGCGGCCACCAGCGCGAGGCTCCACACGAGCATGAGCCGCTCCGGCCAGCCCGACACCGGCGCCCGTACGGCCCGCATCCCGGCGAGCAGCGCGAGCGAGCCGCCGCCCAGGACGACCATGGCCACCTCGGTCGCGCCGCTCCGGTCGAGCACCGCGTAGTCGGTCAGCGTGAGGTTGAGTGGATCGAGGTACGGATCCGGGTCGATCTGCCCCACGACCGCCGCGGCGACGGCGGTCGCGATGCCGGCACAGGCAAGCAGCGGATAGATCCTCTTGACCATATTTTGAGAATCTCGCGAAAGAGCCGCCCCGACCATCCGGAGAACTCCCTACCCGCCCCTGATGCCCTCCCCCGAGACATGGTCAGGGTCGCCTCAGGGATCGGGGTCAGACCTGGGCCGTGGCCGAGGCGGTCGCCGCGGCTTCGGCGTAGCGTTCGCGCAGGCCGGGCGTGGGCGGCCCCTCGTAGCGGACCGGTTCGCCCGCCGCCCACTCCGGAGGCTCCGGCCCGCCCGCGAGCAGCCAGGCCGCCTGCCGCGCCGCCCCGTCGGCCACGTACTCCCCCGGTTCGGGCACCAGCACCGGATGGCCGAAGACCGTGGGCGCGATCCGCCGTACGGCCTCGGAGCGGGCTCCGCCGCCGATCAGCAGCACCCGCCGGGGCTCCAGGCCGAGCGCGTCGAGCGCGTCGGCCAGCCCGCACAGCATGCCCTCCACCGCCGCCCGCGCCAGGTGCGCCGGAGTCGCGGTGGCGAGCGTCAGGCCGCGCAGCGAGCCGGTCGCCTCCGGCAGGTTGGGCGTGCGCTCCCCCTCCAGGTAGGGCACCAGCACCAGACCGCCCGCCCCCGGGGGGCCCTGCAACGCGAGCTCGTCGAGCTCCTCGCGGGTGACCCGCAGCAGGCGGGCGGCGGCGTCGAGCACGCGCGCCGCGTTCAACGTGCAGACCAGCGGCAGGAACCGGCCGGTGGCGTCGGCGAAGCCCGCGACCGCGCCGCTCGGGTCGCTCGACGGGGTGTCCGCGACCGCGAAAGCCGTGCCGGACGTGCCGATCGACACCACGACGTCGCCCGGCCGCGCCCCCACGCCGAGGGCCGCCGCCATGTTGTCCCCCGTGCCGGGCGCGAGCCGTGCCGTACTGTCGCCGAGGGCCGGGGCGAGGGTTCCGGCCTGCTCGGCGGGCGCGAGGACGCGGGGCAGCTCCGGCGTCGCGCCGAGGGCCCGCTCCAGGAGGTCGGTACGGTACGCGCCGGTGGCGGGCGACCAGTAGCCGGTCCCTGACGCGTCGCCGCGATCGGTCGTGATCTCGCCGGACGCGCCCGCGAGCCGCCAGGTGAGCCAGTCGTGCGGCAGGCACACCCGGGCGGTGCGCCGCGCGTTGTCCGGCTCGTGTTCGGCCAGCCAGCGGAGCTTGGCCACCGTGAACGCCGCCACGGGCACGCTGCCGACGGCCTCGGCCCACCGCGCCGGGCCGCCCAGCTCATCGACCAGGTCCCGGGCGGCCCCCGCCGAGCGGGTGTCGTTCCACAGCAGCGCGGGCCGTACGACATCTCCCGACTCGTCCAGGCAGACCATGCCGTGCTGCTGGCCCGCCACGCTCATCGCGGCGACGCCGTCCAGGCCGCCGGCCCGCTCGATCGCCTCCTGGAGCGCGGCCCACCAGCGCTCGGGGTGGACCTCGGTGCCCTCGGGGTGCGCCGCGCGGCCCTGGCGGACCAGGGCGCCCGACCGGGCGTCCCTGATCACGACCTTGCAGCTCTGCGTCGAGGAGTCGACGCCGGCGACAAGCGCTCCACTCACCCGCGCACCCCGAGAAGGTGCTCCAGGGCGAGCTGGTTGAGCCGGGTGAAGTGGAACCCACGCTCGGCCGCCTTGTCCGGGTCGAACTCGTCCCCGGCCAGGTCCTCGTACGTCTCACCGGGCTCCAGGGTCGGCCGCGCCAACTCGGTCACCCGGGAGTTCGCCAGCGCCTCCTGGACCTCCGGGTCGGCCCGGAACGCAGCGGCCTTCGCCTTGAGGATGAGGTAGGTCCGCATGTTGGCCGCCGCCGAGTCCCACACGTCCGCCGCGTCCTCGGTGCGCAGCGGCTTGTAGTCGAAGTGCCGTGGGCCGTCGTAACCGCCGTGCTCCAGCAGATCGACGAGGAAGAACGCGTTCTTCACGTCGCCGTGTCCGAAGATCAGGTCCTGGTCGTACTTCGGCCCGTGCTGGCCGTTCAGGTCGAGGTGGAACAACTTGCCGTGCCACAGCGCCTGGGCGATGCCGTGCGCGAAGTTCATCCCGGCCATCTGCTCGTGGCCCACCTCGGGGTTGAGGCCGACCCGCTCCGAGTGCTCCAGTTCGTTGATGAAGGCGAGAGCGTGTCCGATCGTCGGCAGCAGGATGTCCCCGCGCGGCTCGTTGGGCTTGGGCTCGATCGCGAACCTGATGTCGTAGCCCTTGTCGATCACATACTGGCAGAGCAGGTCCAGGGCTTCCTTGTAGCGGTCGAGCGCGGCCCGGACGTCCTTCGCGGCCTCGGACTCCGCTCCCTCACGGCCGCCCCAGCAGACGTACGTCGTCGCGCCCAGCTCGGCGGCGAGGTCGATGTTGCGGATGACCTTCCGGAGGGCGTACCTGCGGACGTCGCGGTCGTTGCTGGTGAAGGCGCCGTCCTTGAACACGGGGTGGGTGAACAGGTTGGTCGTGGCCATCGGCACCTTGAGCCCGGTCTCGTCCAGCGCCCGCCGGAAGTTCGCGATCGCCCGCTCCCGGTCCGGCTCGACGGCGAGCAGGTCGTCGTCGTGGAAGGTCACACCGAACGCACCGAGCTCGGCCAGCCGGTGAACGCTCTCGACCGGGTCGAGCGGGGCCCTGGTCGCGTCGCCGAACGGGTCGCGGGCCTGCCAGCCGACGGTCCACAGGCCGAAGGTGAAACGGTCTTCGGGGGTGGGTGTGTACACGTGACTCCTCCGAATTAGTCTTGGTTATGGACTAAATATCCGGACGGCGAGGCGGCAGGTCAAGAGCCGCCGCCCCTAACGGTGAGCCCACGCGGCGGACCGGCCGCGTACGTGAGGGGCGCGCGGGCCGGGGCTGCGACGACGCGCCCAGCCTGGGCGAGTCACGATGGTCATGCGGCGGGCGGCGAGGCCGCGACGGCCGGCCCGCACGCGCGGACGGGCCAAGATTGGTTCGCCCGCCCAGCAGAACGAGAGGTGCGATGACTCAGGCGGTCCGGCATGACGCGATGCGCGCGCGCAACCTGGCACTCGTCCTCGGCGAGGTCAGCGCGCGCGGCTCGGTGACGCGCGCCGCGCTGGCCGAGATCACCGGACTCGCCAAGACCACGGTGTCGAAACTGATCGCCGACCTGATCGAGGCCGGACTCGTGGTCGAAACCGGCATCGTGCGAGCGGGCGAGCGCGGCCGCCCCGGCATGGAGGTACAGGTCAGCGGCCTGAGCGTCGCCGCGATCGGCTTGGAGATCAACGTCGACTACCTCGCCGCGCACGTCGTGGACCTCTCCCGGTCGGTACGGCTCCGCCGTGCACGGCCTGTGGACAACCGCCTGGCATCGCCTGGGGATGTCATCGCGAACCTGCAGCATCTGGCGCTTTCGGCTGTGGACGAAGCTGTGGACATCGGGCTCAGAGTTGTGGGTGGAGTGCTCGCCGTCCCCGGGACGGTGGACCTGACGACCGGCACCGTCCGCCGGGCGCCCAACCTGGGATGGCGCGATGTGCCGCTGCTCTCGCTGCTGCGGATGCCGTTCCCGATCCGGGTGGACAACGAGGCCAACCTCGCGGCGTTGGGCGAACTCTGGTTCGGCGCCGGACACCGGGACTTCCTTCACGTGTCCGGCGAGATCGGCGTCGGCGCGGGCCTCGTCGTGCGGGGCGAGCTCTTCCGGGGATTCCGCGGTTTCGCCGGAGAGCTCGGGCACGTGGTCGTCTCACCCGGCGGCCCGCCCTGCCACTGCGGAGGGCAGGGATGCCTCGAAAGGTACGCCGGCCAGGACGCCCTCCTGTCCGCCGCCGGTCTCGCCCCCTCGGCGCCGTCCTCCGGCCCGGGGCAGGACGCCACCCGGCTCCCGGCCTCCCCGCCGCCCCCTTCCGGGCCCGAGCAGGGACCCGGCCGGCGCCCGGACCCCGGCTGCCCGGCACCGGCCGTTGCGGACACCCCAAGCACGCCGGGCCACCCCGGGACGGGGATCGCCGAGCTCCTCCGACGGCTCGAAGCGAGCGACAGTGACGCGCTGGCCGCCTGCGAGCGTGCGGGATGGGCGCTCGGCATCGCCCTCACCTCGGCCGTCAATCTCGTCGATCCGGAACGGATCGTGCTCGGCGGGATCTACGCGCCGCTCTTCCCGTGGATCGGCGGCGCGGTGACGGAGACGCTGACCGCCCGCCTCGGCGAGATGCGCGAGGTCGTGCCATCCGTCGAGGTGTCCCGGCTGGGCACCGAGGCGGCGCCTTTGGGCGCGGCCGGGCAGGTGATCCATCAGATCATCGCCGACCCCGCCGGCCTCCTGAACGCCTGACGAAGGAGTTCGCCACGGCGGCACCCCACCGCATGGTGAGGTGCTCCGCAGGGAAGACGGCGCACCGTCGCCCGAGGACGGGAGCGCGACACACCCCTCCCGTCCGCGGAGCTCACAACCCCGAGGGGTCGCGCCCGACGGCGATCTCCTCGGCGATGCGGCGGACCTCCGGCTCGTCCAACCCGGGGACGGGGGGAAGGGCCCTTCGGAGGATGGGAAGCACCTCATGGAACGGCCGCCCGCCATGGTGCACGGCCACTTCGTGAACGACCCGGAACAGGGTCAGGTTGGCCTCGCGCTCCTGGGTGACCCGGTCAGCGATCATCAAACGCCCCCTCCGTCGGCACCAGTCCGCAGGCCACCGTACGGCCTCCCACCGACAGTTTCCGAGAACGCCGCGTCGCGTAGAATGATTGAGAGTTCAATTAATTAAGGAGGGGCCATGCCGATCCAGCGGCTCAACCACGCGGTGCTGTTCGTCAGGGACGTTTCGGCGAGCGTCGCGTTCTACCAGGAGGCACTCGGCTTCCGGGTCGTCATGAGCGGCCCCGGGGCGGCGTTCCTCCAGGCCTCAGGTTCGACGAACGATCACGACCTCGGACTCTTCGAGCTCGGCCCGCAGGCGGGACCGTCCCCGGCGGGCCGGTCGGCCGTCGGGCTCTACCACCTCGCATGGGAGGTCGACACCCTCGCCGAGCTGCAGCGCATCGCGGTCAAGCTGAGCGATCTGGACTCCCTGGTCGGCGCGTCCGACCACTCCACCACCAAGGCCCTGTACGCCAAGGATCCCGACGGGCTGGAGTTCGAGGTCTCCTGGCTGGTCCCGCTCGACCTGATCGACGACGAGACCCTCGCGGGCCGGGCGCGCACCAAGCCGCTGGACCTCGCCAAGGAGCTGGAGCGGTACGGCGCGCAGACCCGAGGCGGCGTCGGGGTCTCCATCCCAACCTGACCGCCTCCTGCACTCCGCCCGCCCATCCGGGAGCCGCAGAGCCGGCCCGCGTTCCACGCGTACGCCGCCCTTCGCGGCGCTGCGGCGGCGCAGGAAGACCCTTCGGCCGCACCATCGCCCAGCCCTCCCTGGCGCCGCCTCTCGCAGCTCGTGTCCGGATCTGCTTTCCCACCGTCCGTCGCCCTCGTCGCCCCACCTCACAGGCCAGCGACCAGGGATAGCACCCCTCCCGTGCGGCACCACGACGAGATAAGGCGGTGGTCGGCGACTACCTCGGGGCGGCACGCCGCAAATCCGGTTCGGAGCACGGCGCAGAACCCGCTATGCTTACTCAAGTCAGCGAGCGGCCGTAGCTCAATGGATAGAGCATCTGACTACGGATCAGAAGGTTGGGGGTTCGAGTCCTCCCGGCCGCGCCAGACAGAGAAGGCCCGCCACCAGGGAAAACCTGGGAACGGGCCTTCTTGCTTTCTAGATCATCCAGGCCGTTTGCTAACACCCTTGCTAACAGGGTGACTCCCAGCGCTCCACTCCGTCCCGATTGCCTCGGTGAAGATCTCAACAGCCGCGGCTCCGCTGCTCAGGTCCTCGCGAGCCGAGGGGTAGACGCATGTGCTCTTCTCTTGTCCTGGCTCACGGCACTACAGGTGTCGAAGACGGCCTACGGCATCGGCTCCGGGCTCCCCGCTCCGTCCCCTGTCTTGGTCTGCTCGGTGTCCTCTTCGGCCGATTGAGCGACGGCATGTGAGACGGGCTGGGGTGGCAGATCTAGCCCAGGAGCCTGGGCGGGAAGATCGATAGGGGGATGGGACCAGTCGGCTACCCGGGTGAAGTCGACCTGGCTGCCGGAGAACACCGCGCGGTCGAACGAGACTTGACCGCCGGAGAACTCCGCGGCGCCGAACGCGACCTGGCCGCCGGAGAACGCTGCCCTGCGGAACCAGACCGTGCCGCCGGAGAACACCGCGAAGTCGAACGAGACCCGGCCGCCGGAGAACACCGCGCCGCTGAACCAGACCGTGCCGCCAGAGAACACCGCGCCGCGGAACCAAACGTTGCCACCGGAGAACACCGCGCCGCTGAACCAGACCGTGCCGCCAGAGAACACCGCGCCGCCGAACCAAACGTTGCCACCGGAGAACATCGCCTCGTCGAACGAGACCTCACCGTCGGAGAACACCGCGTTGCGGAACATGACCGTGCCGCCGGAGAACACCGCGCCGGTGAAGTCGGCGCCGGTGTCGAAGACGACCCCGGTGAAGTCCAGGTCGGCTCCGCTCCAGGAGATGGGGGCGCTCTCGCGTAGGTGGGTGGCGATGAGACGGATGATCGTGGCGCGCACCTCGCTCATCGCGCGCCAGGACCCATGTGCGCCCGGGTCGTCCTCGGTGTCGGGTTCGGGTTCGGGCGGCATGCGCAGGTAGGCGCACAGCACGTCGATGCACATCTGGCGGCCGCCGTCCCAGTCGTCTGCGAGGGCGGCCAGGGCGTGGACGCCGGCCAGGCGGATCGCGGGGGCGCCGGAACCGAGTTTGTCGGTGGCCTTGTCGAAGCGTTCGGCGTACAGCTTGGTGTCTTCGCGCCGGGCGGCCTCCCGGGCGCGCTGATTCTGCTCCCGGGCGCGGTGGTTGTCCTCCTCAGCGAGGCGCTGCTTGCGGTAGGCGACGACCAGGGCGACGGCACCGCCGATGCCTCCTACCACGGCGAGGGAAATCTTGATGATCTCAAGCAGGCTGCCGGTGTCGAGGGTGAGCTTGGACGGCAGGCCGAGCCAGGCCAGGGCGCCTGCCAGCAGTCCACCAGCGAGAAGCGTGGCGACGGCCAGGGTGAGGGTCAAGGCGGCGCCGATGTGCAGCAGCTTGACCGGCCTCGGCTCGGGGCGGTCGTCCTGATGTGACATGCGACGAAGCCAGGGCAAACGTGCCAGGCGGGGGAGACGCGGCATGTCTGCCACGATGCCGGGCCGGTGTGGTAGCCGGGGAGAAGATCGGGAAGCCGTTGGCGGATCGTGTCCCAGCGCGGGCGGGGACGAGCCGGAGCTACTGACCCATTGCCCTGGCGAAGATATCGGCGGCGGAGGCTTCCGCGGCGCGGATCACATGGGCGTAGACCCGGAGCGTGATCGACGGGTCGACGTGGCCGAGGCGGGCCGCGACAACGTGCACGGGAACGCCTGCCAGAAGGAGCGTGGTCGCGTGCATGTGTCGGAGGTCGTGAAGCCGCGCGCGAGGGAGCGGCTCAACCGGCTCGGGGCCATCCTTGGGAGCGTTGTGGCTCTTGATCAGGATCGGCATGAGCGATGACACCGTGTCGGGGTGGATCGGGTCACCCCATCCCGTCGTGAACACGTGATCATCGGCACCACGCCATTCATTACCGGCAAGAAGCTTGTCCGCAGCCTGTTTCTTCCGGTGTTCCTTAAGGACCGCCACAGTTCCCGGATCGATCGACACCACGCGCGTGCGGCCCGTCTTCGTCGTCCCCTCGATCCGCTCCCCATCGATGAAGGCAGCCGAGCCGGTGATGGTGATCTCACAGGTGTCCAGATCGACCGAGGACCACCGGAGGTTGAGCAGTTCGCCACGGCGAGCGCCGGTGTAGGCCGCCAGGTGGAAGAAGGCGAACAGCCTGTGTCGACGGGCTATCGCAAGGAAGGCCCGAAGTTGTTCGGGGTTCCACACAGTGCCGGGTTCGGTAGGCGTACGGCGGGGCCGCTTGGCCCGTTCGACCGGGTTCGACGGGAGCACCT
The DNA here is from genome assembly GCF_001528665.1 of Microtetraspora malaysiensis. Classification (GTDB taxonomy): domain Bacteria; phylum Actinomycetota; class Actinomycetes; order Streptosporangiales; family Streptosporangiaceae; genus Microtetraspora_A; species Microtetraspora_A malaysiensis. The sequence goes on along the minus strand of NZ_BBYJ01000021.1, from coordinate 9,244 downwards.
GGTCAATCTCGACCGCATCCCGGAATGCCTTCCGAAGAACGGCGTGAACATAGTCGATCGTCCGGGCCGAGAGCTTGCGCCCGTTCTTCCCGCCTCCCGCCATGAGGTCGCGGTACAGCTTGGTGATCGTGGCTGGACGAACCGCTTGGAGCTTCTGACCGCCGATGTGCGGTTTGACGTACCGGTTGATGATGTCCCGGTAGTCCTTGAGCGTCTTGGGCTTGATCTCGACCGCGTGAGCCTCGATCCATTCATCGAGGTACTCCCCCACGGTGATCGCCTTCCGGTCGACGTACTCACCCCGCCGAGCTTTGACGCGCGCCTCATCACGCGCCGCCTTGGCGTCATCCTCCGTGGCGAAGCCGCCGACCCACTTGGGTTTACTCTCGCCCGTCTCCGGGTCCTTGACGCGGATCACGTAGTACCACGTCGTGCCACGTTTCATTACGCCGTCTCGGAGCTTGGATGACTTCGGCCCCTGTTTGCTGCCGTTCTCTGGATCGGGGGTAGCCGCAACGGTCTTGCTCACGCTGCCTCCTTGGCTGCGAGTCGGGCGATGTAGTCGGTGAGCGCGGCGACAGGAACACGGCGAGCACCATCGATACGGACTGAGACGACCGCGCCGGAGGCGATGAGCTGGTAGAGCTTGGCCCGCGAGATTGCCAGCGCTTCGGCGGCCTCAGTGACCGTGAGCAGGAGCCGGTTCATGATTCACCTCCGTCGAGATATGGGCGGACAGCGGAGTTCCGGTGAGGGCGGCGGCGAGGAGGGTGTCTCCCGCGGAGAGGCCCTGTCCGGCGTACTCCCAGTGCGCGAGGACGAGGACGGTGTCTTCCTCGAAGAGCGGGAGCCGTCCCGTGGTGATCTCCTCGCCGCGCATGTGGTCGGCCCGAGCGGCACGCAGCGCGCCCAGGGTGGTCGAGTAACGGCGGGACTTGGTGGAGAAGTGACCGCGGAAGCCGAGCATGTGCGCCCACTGGATCAGCCGCAGATCGGCCAACTCTTCCAAGGCACCCAGGCGTAGACACTCGGCGATGAGCCGCCGGGCGTGCTCGCGTACGGGCAGCGCGGCCAGGTCGTCGAGAAGCTGGATGCGCCGGTCCAGAGTGCCGACGCATTCGGCGGCCTTGGTGGCGTACTTGGCGATGTACGCCGCTACGGCCTGTTCGGTGAGTTCGCCGCTCATGGTGATCTCGCGCACGTCGAGCTGCGCGCCCCAAAGCAGGACCCGGGACGGTTCCTCGGCCACGGCGGGGGTGGTGACGGTGACGGCGGAGGCGGCGTGCTGTACGGCGTCGGCCAGGGCGTCGGCGGTCGCCCAGGCGGGAGGGGGCGAGTTGGGTCCGTCGGGGCCGTCGAGGCGGATCACGGCGTGGAAGTGGACGACGCCACGGCGTTGGTATTCGGCGACTTTGGCGAAGGAGATGACGAGCTGTTCCCGTAGCTCTTTCAAGGTGAGGCCGGAGGTTCGGGCGAAGCGCCGGCGAAGGGCTTCGGTGAACCGTCGCCACAGCTCGGGGGCGGTGGCGTTGAAGAGCACCGATCCGGCGTAGTCGTAGCAGTCCGGGCACAGCGGCTCACCAAGGCAAGGGTCGTCGGTCCCGTGCCGGGCGGTGCAGGACATGACCACGCCGTGCGGGCACGTCTGGGCGTTGCGGCGGGCGTGGCACGGGAGGACCTTGCCGTTCTTCTCCGCCCTGGTGTGGACGACACCGAAGGAAGGGGCGGTGAGGGTGACGAACAGGCACGGGTGAGCGGTCACCGTCTCCGGGACGCCTTTCCCGCCCACCAGGCCAGCGCGGACGAGTTGGTAGGTGTCGGCCCGGTAGGTCTCGGCGCAGGACGGGCAGCGGGAGGCGCGGCGGGTCTTGCACGCGACGCGGAGGACGCCGTTCGGTTCGAGGTGGGTGCTGTAGCGGTGGAGGAGTTCGCCGGTGGCGCGGTCGATGTGTTCGACCTTGCCGCGCAGGTGGACGGGCTGTCGGCAGCCGCCGGTACGGCGGATCTGCGAGGCCCAGCGGGCGTATTGCGGGTCGTGGAGCCGGGCGATGAGTCCGGCCATGGCATGGGTGGTTGGCATGATGGGGTGCGTCCCTTCCGGGCTTTGCGGTTCGGTTCGGGATGGCCCCCGACGTGACGGACTTCTTGGCGGTTGTGCGGTCACGCCGGGGGCGCTGCGGCTATGCGCCGTGGCTGTCGATTCCGGAGCCGTCGCAGTCAACGCAGGTGTTGTTGAGGCTGTCGACGCCGATTCCGTTGCAGGTACAGCAGCGGTACCGGATCACGGTCAGGTTCTGGTCCGGTCCGGTGGTCATGGCGAGTCCCTTTCAGAAGGCGTCGGATGCGGTGCGCAGGGTGCGGACCAGGTCTGAGGCGAGTTGGTTGGACACGCCCAGGCGGGCGCGGAGTAGGTCACTGGTGATCGGCTTGCCGTGCTTGGAGTGGTGTTCGTCGGCCACCCGCCGGGCGTAGTCGACGAGCGCCGGGGACGGCCCAGGGCCGTCGTCCTGTTCGTCCTCGTCGGTAGGGACGAGAGCCGGGACGGAGGACGGCCCGCCATCGACCGAGGACGATGCAGGGCCGTCGAGGACGGCGAGGGCAACAGACGCGGACGGCGAGGTGCTGACCGGCGAGGACGCCGGGACGACGGCCGGGGACGGCTCTGGATGAGGGCCGGAGGCCCGCCGCTCCAGCATCGAGACCGCCACCAGGAACGCCCCGGCAGGAGTCGCCGCGGTCAGCCATCCCCACGCGGTGGGTTCGGCCTGGTGGAGGTTGGCGGCAAGGGACAGGACGACACCGGCAACGAGGACGAGCGTCGGCCACGACACCCAGCCCCGCCGGGCGCGTCCGGTTTTCTTGTCCCGCTGACGTTCCCGAGCGGCCATCACGCAGGTGAGGTCGACGCAGACCGCCACCGCCCAGGCCATCCAGCCGCTCTGTCCGCTCGCGGCGGCAGTGTCGCGGATGTGGGTGAAACTGCCGGCCCCTGCGATCGCGGCCAGGACGACGACCGGCCCGGAGTCGACCACCCGACCCCCGAGGCGGGACAGCATCGCACCCATCTGGCGTTCTCCTTTCATGCCACAGGCCGGTTGTCAGGCGGCGAGTTCGGGACTGCCATTGGCGGGAAGCTCGTGGCCCAGGCCAGAGGCGGCGACCTGCGACCACGACGGCGTCACGATGGCGAAGGTCTCGGCGGCCTGCTCCGCCGCCGAGGTGGAGACGTAGCCAGATCGGGCGCGGTACCAGCGGCCATCGCTCCCGGTGACCACGGCGACGCCAGGCAGCTCCGGCGGGATCGACCGAGCGGCAACCAGCGCGTCAGGGTCGAGATCCCCGAGCGTCATCACCGCGGTTTCCGGATCATTCACGCGGTGGCAGACCCGGCCGCCGATCTGCGCCCGCAGCGCGGTCACTCCCGGGCCGAGGTCGGAGCCGATCCGCTGGCCCGACAGCACGAGATGGATGCCGAACGCCCGCCCGAGCTGAGCGATCCGCAACAGTGCGGTAGCCGTCTGGGTGACCTGCTCCTTTTCGGCCCTGTCGGCGGTCAGGAACAGCTCGGCCACCTCGTCCACCAGGAGCACGACCGGGATCGGCCGCGCGCCATCGGGGAGCTGCCAGATGTCACGCACCCCGTACCGGCGGCAAGCCAGCATCCGCGCGCCCATGACCGCGATCAGGTCGGCCAGCAGCTCCAGGCACTCACCGCGCGTCGTCGCCAAGGCGGTCAACCGTTGCGCGTACGGGGACAGCTCCACCCCGCCTTTGAGGTCGAACCCGACCAGGGCGACCGGTTGCGGCGCCAGGCCGACGATGAGCGCGTTGATCAGGTTGGACTTGCCGGACTGCGTCGCTCCCGCGTTCATCCAGTGCGGGATCAGCCGCAGGTCCATCCGCCAGGCTGCGCCCGTCTCCAGCACCCCCACCACCGGCCGTAGGAGATCCTCGGCCCGCCAGCCGTCCGCCGGTTCAGCGGGAGGCAGGGCGGGGGCGACGTGCGCTAAAGGGTCGCGGTTGATCCCCTGCACGGTGACCCGGCCGGGCCGGGAGCCGACGACGCGGACCGCTTCGATCCGCCAGGCGTGCGCCAGCCGGTCGCAGATCTTGGCGTAGTCGTCGGGGATCTGCCCGTCCAGCAGGTGGAAGGTGATGCGGAAGCCGTGCCGGACCGGGCGGGGCAGGCCCATCCACGGCTTGGTGTCGACCGCGACCCGCTGGAAGCGCCGCTTGACCCGGATGATGCCGGTCGAGGCGACCAGGCCGGGGACGGTGGTGAACCACCAGCGGTGCCGCTTTTTGGTGAGCCCGCAGCCGGAGGCGACGTGCCGCCAGGACCAGCGCAGCCAGACCGCTTTGCGTGGGAAGACCAGCAGGTACCAGTACGAGACCGGCGCCCACCGCCGCCAGGCCAGCAGGACGACCAGGGCAGCGGCGGCGAGCAGGATCGGCCGGGGGATGTCGGGCATCAGTTCACCCCCGCACCGGCCGTGACCGGGGTGAAGGACTGGGCGCGGTAGGAGATGCCCCACCGGCCCGCCTGCTCCCAGACGTAGCCGACCAGGCCGACCGGGATCACCTCGTCCCCTGCCGAGACCTGCGGTTCCGGGGTGATGCTGACCTTGACGAGTTCCATCCGGCCGAACTCGTCTTCAACCATGAGGGTGACCTCGTACATGACGTTGCCGTCGCGGTCCCGCTTGACCTCTCCGGTCTCCTTGCTCACCAGCCGCGGCCGGGCCGCCTTGGCGACGGAGACGGAAAGCCGGGTGACGTCGACGGGGATCGGGATGTTGCGCATGCTGAATACACCTCTCGTCTGCCTGCTGTGCAGGCGCCAGTGACGAGGGAGAACACACGCCATCGGAACCGAACGCGATAGCATCGAAGTGCCAACTAGGGTGCTATCGCATCCGGCCTGGGCGGGCCTCCCGCTCAGGCCACTTTCATTTGTGGCCTGTGTTGCCGCCTTCCAGGAGCGGTCCTCCTGCATCCACCCCTGAAACGCGAAGAGCGTCTGTGCTGAGCTGTCGCCTCCTACTGCTGAGGAGAGCTTCAGCGTCAACACAGACGCTACATCGCACTTGTAGTCTCGCCTAGTACTTTTAGTATTAGGACACGTACTTTTTCTACGCCCCTACGCGGTCGGCGAGTTCCCGCAGCTCAGGCGAGGGCGGATCTTGCATGGTCAACAAATCGGACACAAGTTGGTGGGTAATTCGGTGGTTCCTTATCTGCTCTGGAGTGATCGCCTCGGCTTCCAGAAGCGCGGATACGGCCTCCGCGACCTGTCGGCGCTGGGCATGCGCGCGGGCAAGGTCGACCTGGAGGCGAGCACGCCGCTCGGGTGAGAGTGTCGAGATATCCACGGCCGCTCCGACCCGGAGAGCATGACCGGCGTCCCCCAACTCGACCGCCACAGCCACTTCGTGGAGCACGACGTTGGCCGGGCCGAACTCGGTGTTGAAGTCGTTGCGTCCGCCTCCGAGTCGTTCAGCGATCTCGCGGGCGCGCGCGAGATGCTGGTACGCGGCATCTGCCGCATTCAGCCGGGACGCGGCTACGGCCCGTTGCAAGGTCAAACCGCCCCACAACGACATGGCCTCGGGCTTGCCCTGATCGACAAGGAACCACAGAGCCTCGGAAGCCGTCCGAGCGGTTTCCTCTACCTGGTCGAAGTGCCGTGCCCCTAGGAAGACGAAGCCAAGCCGGAAGGCGCCGGCCGCCATCATCAACGGGTCACCTGCACGCTCCGCCGCGACGATCGCTCGGTCGGCGGCGATCCATGCGGCCTCAGGCTCGCCCAGCTTTGCGAGCGCGGCTGAGCATGCCTGGTAGGTCGTAGCAAGCAGCTCAAACAGCTCTGCCTTCCGCTCATCGGGCGCCGAACGGACGGCAGTTTCCAGAGCGGGCACCAAGCCCCGAAGCAGGTCGGCCAGCTCGACGTAGCGGCTTTCGTGAGCCAGCTCCCAGGCCCGGTCAACCCGCGGCTTAATCTCCGCAGTGGGCGGTACAGGCGCCGAATGCAGCATGGCGCGCAATGAGTGAGCACCCGAGAGTACGAGACGCAGACCAGCCGTACCCGGAACCTCTTCGGTTGTGGCGGCGACCACCGGCGCTTCGGCAGCGAGCTCCGACAGCGGCACATCCAGGGCCTCGGCGACCTTCTCCAAGACCGACATGCGGTCGACTTTCCGGACTCCGCGTTCTACCTGGGAGACCCACGCCACCGACCGATCGATCAGCCGGGCCAACTCCGGCTGGGACAGACCGCGCCGCTTTCGTTCCTGCGCGATGCGTCGCCCCAGCGCTCTTTGATACTCGGTGCTCACCCTGTTGTTCCCTTGCTGGCTTGCAGGTTCAGCCAGTCGACCTCGACTGACGCTAGGAGTTCGTCACGAGCTGCCAGGAATCGCCTGGTGTGCTGCTGCTCCTCGTGCGCATCGAAGGCCGACCGGTCTCGGTAAAGCTCGTAGAAGATCCGTTGGAGCGGCTGGCCGTCGACTCGATGAGCCGCGTAGACCAGCGTCCCCGGTTCGCTGTCCCGGATCTTCTCGATCGTCGTCTCTACGAGCCGATCGAACGCCGCAGCGCTCTCCTCGTCCTTACAGGTGAATCGGACCACCAGACCGAACATGAGCAGCCTCCTCCATCGCAGCTCCTACGAGATCAGTACTTATTGTGCGGCGCAAGTACACGAATGACTTGTACTTGAAGTACTATACACGTACTTTAAGTATCACTTGCAAGAGTCATCCTTCTGACCTGCGTGATCGCGAGGTGAACTTCATGATTCCGCGCCAAAGCAGCCGCGAGAGCGCTACCAGGTGGCACCGAACCTTCTCAGGACACAGAAACCAGGTGCGCGAGGCCCGCTGCTTCGTCAGGGCACACCTTCCGAACCATCCCGACGCCGAACTCATCGTCAGCGAACTCGCTACGAACGCCGTCGAGCACACACGAACGGGAGACGCAGGCGGAACATTCACCGCCACCATCAAGCAACAGCCCGACGGCACTATCTACATGGAGATCGAAGACCAGGGCGGACCCACCGTGTTCGGCGAACCCACTCCCAACCGCGAAGGCGGCCGAGGACTCGACCTGGTCTCCGCCCTGACCCTGGCCTGGGGAGTCAAAGGCGACGCCACCGGCCGAACCGTGTGGGTTGAGTTACCCCGGTCGGACGCATGAGCACCGCGCACACGGGTTGGTCTCTACACACTCTCCGCGAGCGCTACCCCACCTGGGCGTTCCTTTATGACCCGTTCGCGCTCCGATGGTTCGCCCTCCGCGGCCGCAGCATCACGGTCGTCGCTGACACCGCCGAAGAGCTGGCCACCCGCATCAAGCACTTCCGGGCCCGACCCGCATGCAGATCCCAACGGCCGCGAGGACAGGGCCCCGACTACGCCCGCTGATGGTGACCTTCCCTCTCATTGGCGGGCACGCGCCCCCGCAGACCTCTTCCCAACTCGTTTGTCTGCGGGGGCGCAGGCACCTCTAACACCTGAAAGCAAGGAGCCGACGACGTGTCCCCCAGCGACCTGCCTGGCCCCTATCACGGCATCCACCCCGCGCCCCCGCAGGCCGGATGGGAGAAGGTGGCGTGGCAGGAGTGCTTCTCCCGCGCCACTCGCATCCGCGTACACGAGCACACCTGTGAATGCAAGAAGATCGTCTACGAACTCTGCCAGGCCGGGGGACTGATCTTCGTACGCCGTCTATATCGCGCCAGTGACGGCACCGCGGTACTCGAAACCGAATGGCTACGCCCTGCCCTCGCCCGGCAACTATGGATGCGCATCCTGTTGGGGCAGATGCGATAACCCGAAGCCTCGGCCCTATTCATGGTGCACCGCGAAGCGCCGGCACCTTGTGGTTGAGCGGACGCGCAGATGCCCGTACGCGAAGGGACCGGCGATGCAGGCTCACGCCCTCCCCGGCGGCCGAACCACCATCGCCGTAGACAGGCACGGACAGGAAACCGCCTACAGGCACGGGCACCCAGCGATCAGCCACCATCCGCGCAGGCCAAACGCCGACATCGGGCCAGGGCTGTCAGGTACACGAGTGACGGATGAGAACTTTCTCTACGTCTTTAAAGCGGCCCGCCTACGGCGGCCCGCACGCGCGCCGGTCGGCCAGCCGGCCGGGCATGCGGCTCTTCGGCCGGTCCCGGCCGTCGCCGCCCGCGCGCTCCAGAAACGCCGAAACGAGACGCCGCAGACGAGCGAAACGCTCCGGAACGAGAACGACGGCCAGGGCGAGGCGGCGAAGCCTTCACGGAACCTAGGAGGAACCGCAAGGGGCTCCGCCCCCTGCACCCCCGGCCCTCCTCGGAGATGAGCCGGAAAGAGTGCGGGTGGATGGGCGGTCATCCCCTCATCGGTCACCACGAAGGGATGCCAGACCAGCCGCCCAAGGTCAAGCCGTCGAGTGCGGGCAGGCCAACCAGCAGGCCCGGAAGGTCACCGGGACACATGTACACGCGAACGACGTCTTGACCCCAGGCGTCCGGCCCGGCATGACTGGCGTCTGCCCGACGAGGAGATGACCACAACCTCCGGAATGATCTAGATGATCACTCCGTCATCCAATCTGGAGGTTCGGTCGAGGTGGCATGTCTCCATGCTTTCGCGGTCTGTGACGGCTTCTGCTGATACGCCCTTCGAAGGGCTGAGGCGCCAGCGTTGACGAGATCAGGAAGCTCCCTTTCTAGGGCGATGCCGAGTCCTCGCAGGATCGACCAGATCGCTTCGTCTGTGATTGCAGTTTCGGTCAGCATCACTCCCTTGACGAGACTGCTTCTGGCCAGGTCAGGTAGGTAGATGTCTGGGTTGGCCTCGGCCAGCCGCTCATACGCCTCGGCGGCGCGTTGGACTGCGGCCAGGCCCTCCTCCCGACGCCCCACCCCAGCCAACTGGACCGACAGGTTGTTCAACGACATCGCGAGGGCAGGCAGGTAGGCGTCCGGGTTCGTCTCGGCCAGCCGCTCACGTATCTCGGCGGCGCGTTGGCTCACGACCAGGCCCTCCTCCCGACGCCCCACCTCACCCAACCGGACCGACAGGTTGTTCAACGAAGAGGCGAGGTCGGGTAGGTAGGCGTCCGGATTCACCTCGGCCAGCCGCTCATACACCTCGACCGCACGTTGGATCGTGGCCAGGCCCTCCTCCCGACGCCCCACCTCACTCAACCGATTCGCCAGGTTGTTCAACGACATCGCGAGGGCGGGCAG
>NZ_BBYJ01000020.1 GCF_001528665.1 Microtetraspora malaysiensis | reverse complement strand
ATCTCCGACACCGCCGATGGGATGGGCCGCGTCAGCGGGCTGCTCGACCCCGAGTTGAAGATGCAGCTGAAGACCTGGCTGGAACCGCTGGCGGCCAAGACCGACAGCACCGACCTGCGTAGCCGCCCCCGCCGTATGGCCGACGCCCTCGCCATCCGCCTGTCGCAGGGCGGCAGGCGCACCGTGATGCACGTATCGGTCACCGAGCAGACCCTGACCGGCCAATCAGAAGAACCAGCCTTTCTGGAGGACGGCACCCCGATCCCCGCCGCCGATGCGCGCCGGATGGCCTACACCGCCGAACTGAGGCGGGTGCTCCGCGACGCGGACGGCATCATGAAGGACTTCGGGCGGGCACGCCGGCTGGCCTCAGCCGACCAGCGGGAAGCAATCCTGGCCACGTACCGGACCTGCTGCCGCGAAGGCTGCGACGTCCCCGCCTACCTGGCCGAGATCGACCACATCGAACCCTGGTACCCGACCGGCCGCACCGACCTGAACAACCTCGCGCCGTTGTGCGCCGCGGACAACAAGTGGAAGTCCCGTCACCCCGATCGGGTAGAGGTGATCGATGAAGGGGATGGGACCGTGTCGATGCGGTTCCACCGGTATTCCAAGCTCCGCCCCCGACGCTGGACCGACAGACAGTGACCAACAATCCCGCGAACAGCCATCCGCGATCCGCGGTCAGTGATCCGCGGTCAGTGATCCGCGACCCGCGAGCCACGACCCGCCAGCCGTGATCGGCGAGGTTGATCGCGGCGATCGATCACCGGTGGCGGGCCGAGCCCGCCCACCGACCGGCGCGGCAGCATGCCGAACTGTGCGGGACCCGCGTTCCGGAATTCCCATCTACCGGGGCTCCACGCGCCAGGCTGCACGCGTCGGAAGTCAGCTTGCCGGGCATCTGTGTGCCAGAACTCGCGCATGACCGAACTCCACGCGCGGGGCGCCCATGCGGAACTTCTACATGCCCGAACTCCGCGCTTCAGAGTTCCCCGTGCTGAAGTCCCGCCCGAGACCGTGGGCGGACAGGCAGTGATCGACTTCCCGCGTCGGGGCTCCATATACGGGGGATACAGGGTTGCCGCGGCAACCGGAGTGTCAGCGACGGCGACGGCCGCACGGGGGACGGCGCGGGGGCGTGTGCGGCCGCACAGGCGAGCGGGCGGACCGGCGGGGCGGCGGGGCGGCGGGGCGGCGACCGAAGGGCCTCCAGGCAGCGCAAAGGCCCTGGGCGAATGCCCAGGGCCCGTCGCTCGGATCACCTTCCGGGGCTTCGGTCCTCGCCGGGTCTCACCGTCGCGCGAGGGCTTTCCATCGCCGGGGAAGGCCGCCCTTCAATAGAGGGTCTTCATCGCGGCCCGCACCTCGTCGAGGGTGGTCTGCGCGACCTCGTTGGCGATCTCGTTGCCGTCGCGGAGGATGCGGCGTACGTAGCCGAGGTCCTGGGCGTAGCGGGCGCGGCGGTCGCGGATCGGGGCGAGGTGCTCGTTGACGGCCTCGGTCACGGTCGCCTTCAGCGCGGCGGCGCCCTTGTCGCCGATGTCCGCCGCCACGTCGTGCGGATCGCGGCCGAGACACAGCGCCGCCAGCAGGACGAGGCTGGACACCTCGGGCCGGGCGGCCGGGTCGTACGTGATGTGCCGGTCCGGGTCGGTCTTCGCGCCGCGGATGAGCCGGGCGGTCTCGTCGGCGGTGGCGGCAAGACTGACGGCGTTGCCCCGGCTCTTGCTCATCTTGGCGCCGTCGGTGCCCAGCAGCAGCGGCGCGGCCGACAGCAGGGCGTCGGGTTCCGGGAAGACCGGGGCCGCGCCGCTGCCGTACCGGTCGTTGAACCGGCGGGCGATGGTGCGGGTGAGCTCCAGGTGGGGAAGCTGGTCCTGGCCGACCGGGACCAGGTTGGCCTTGCAGAACAGGATGTCCGCGGCCTGGTGGGCGGGGTAGGTGAACATCAGGCCGCTGACCGCGGACTGGCGGGAGTGGGCGATCTCGTCCTTGACGGTGGGGTTGCGGCCCAGCTCGGCGACCGAGACCAGGCTGAGGAACGGCAGCAGTAACTGGTTGAGCGCGGGGATGGCGCTGTGCGCGAAGATCGTGGTCCGCTCGGGATCGATGCCCGCCGCGAGGTAGTCCAGGAGCAGGTCCTCGACATGCTCGTCCAGTCGGTCGGCGATGTCCCGGTCGGTCAGGACCTGGTAGTCGGCGATGATCAGGAAGGTCTCCACCCCCAGCCGCTGGAGCCGGACGCGGTTGTGGAGAGTGCCGAAGTAGTGGCCCAGGTGCAGCCGTCCGGTGGGCCGGTCCCCGGTGAGGACCCGGAACCGTCCGGGGTTCTGCCGGATGAGTTCCTCCAGCTCGGCGCTGCGCTGCCGGGCGGCGACCACCCCGGCGGTCGTCCCGCCAGTCGTCGCGGCGGTCATCACGGACGTACGTGGATCGCCTGTGGATATCCCCTCGTCGTCTGTGGACAGGGGGGTGAAGGCGGTGGTCATGAGCTTCCTCCTGGTCGGTGGCTGGTACGCCATCCGGAGGAGGCCCCGTCTCAAGGGAGAGCAGCAAAAGGGCCGTCCATCCGAACGGCCCCGGGTCGCGCGTGAGTGTGTGGCCGCTCCTACGAGGAGCGCCACCAGCTCAGGCACGACGAACGATGCATGGAAGAAGCATACTTTCGCTTTCGCAGCGGGAACACCATGCCGGTTGCACAATGAGGGTCCGGCACGGGGCCGCCGTACCGGATCTCAGGTGTTCTGGGCCGGGAGGGCCGACCAGTCGATGGCCAGGCGCTGCGGGTTCGCGGGATCGGTCCAGATCTGGACGACCCGGCCAGGAAGGACGGCACCCATCAGGAGGCGCGGCAGGATCTGGCGGTGGCTCACCGGATACGGCGCCGCGCCCGCGGGCTGGACCTGGAGATCGAAGGCGACGACCACCTGGTCGTTCACCGTCGTCCCGGTGTCCCGCATCGCGGTGATCAGGGCGCGGGAGGGGACGCCGGAGCCGATCAGCTCCTGGTTGCCCGTCCCCATGAAGTCCTTCATCCGCCCCAGCACGCCGGTGGAGGCCCCCTGCCCTCCGGCCAGCCCGGTGGTGAACACGATCACCCCGATGATCAGCAGGAACAGCCCGATGATGAAGACCGGCACGCCCCAGGACATGGTGGACAGGGAGCTCATGCCGTACACGCCACCGATGAGGAGGACGAGACCGACGGCAGCGCCGGCTAGAGGCACATTTCGCGCCATATCGCACAACCTTTCGCCTGTTTCGTACGTCATAGAGATAGGCACGCTCTCTTGACCATCGCTTGCAGCCTGGTTGCCCCCATGGCGATACGCGATGTTCAGGGTGCGTCGCTACACTTGCCGCGATTTGCCGCATTCGGGCTCTCCGACGCGGGCGACGGCCCCCGTCCGAATCTCAGGAGTTAAGAACGTGGGTCTTGTCGACGTGCGTCCTGCGCTTCCCGTGGAGGAGCCGCCCACTCCGCCGGCCCCGCCCAAGTGGCGGGCCTGGCTCTGGGTGCTGCTCGCGGGCGTCCTCGGCGCGGTGACCGGTGGGGCGACCGTCCTCGGCGGGGCGTACGTCAAGCTCACCGGGAACGTCAAGCACGAGGTCGTGGCCAAGCAGGACCTCGGCAAGCGCCCGGTGAAGATCGGCAAGGCGATGAACGTGCTGATGGTCGGGTCGGACCAGCGAGACGGCGCGAACGGCAAGTACGGCAAGTTCGAGGGCGAGCGGACCGACACGATCATCCTCGCCCACATCTCGCCGAAGCGGGACGGCGCGATGCTGATCAGCTTTCCCCGGGACTCCCTCGTCCAGCTCCCCGCCTGCCCGGCGAAGAACGGCCTTCCCGGCCAGCGGGCGCATGTCGGCATGATCAACGAGTCGTTCAACTCCGGCGGCATCGCGTGCACCTGGCGCACCATCGAGGCGCTGACCGACATCCGGATCGACCACTTCGTCAAGGTGGACTTCACCGGCTTCAAGGGGATGGTCAACGCGCTGGGCGGCGTGCCGGTCTGCGTCCCCGAGCCGATCAACGACAAGAAGGCCCGGCTGACCCTGCCCGCCGGCCACCAGGTGCTCAAGGGCGAGCAGGCGCTCGGCTACGTGCGGGCCCGCTACAGCCTCGGCGACGGCTCCGACATCGGCCGAATCCAGCGGCAGCAGATGTTCCTCGCCTCGATGGCCAAGAAGGCGATGAGCGGCGACACGCTGACCGACCCGAAGATGCTCTTCGGATTCCTCGACGCGGTCACCAAGTCGATCACCACCGACCCCGACCTGACGGTGGGCGTGATGAAGGACCTGGCGGTGAGCGCGGAGGGCCTGACCGCCGGACAGATCCGGTTCGTGACCACGCCGTGGCGCTACTCCGTGTCGAATCCGGGCCGGGTCGAGTGGGTCCAGCCGCAGGCGAACCGCCTGTTCAAGATGGTCGCCGCCGACCAGATCAGCAAGGGCGTCAAGAGCGGCGAGCAGAAGATCCCCAAGTCGCAGATCCACATCATCGTGGAGAACGGCAGCGGCCGGCAGGGACTCGGCGGGACGGTCGCCGCCGAGCTGGAGCAGCGCGGCTACCACATCAGAAAGGTCACATCCACGGCCAAGCCGTACGCCAAGACCGTCCTCATGTACTCCCCGAACGGCGAGAGCCGGGCGCCCCGGCTCTACCGCGAGCTGCTCACCGCGCGGACCCACCGCGCGCAGAACGCGCAGACGCAGACGCTGGTGCTCGTCCTCGGCGCGGACTGGCAGGGCCTGAAGCCGCCCAAGACCCTGGACGACGTCGAAGGCTTCGACGCCACCCAGGACAGTTGCACCGCGAGCTGACCGGGATTCCACCGGGTCCGTTACTAGCCTGTTATGTCGTTCGCTCGGCGGGCAGTAGCGACGGATACCCGGACGTGGAGTGCTGCGGATGCGGATCGACTGGCGGAACCTCGGACTGGCACTGGGGCTGACCCTCGCGTCGGCCATGGTGTGGGGGATCGCCCACCTGGTGGCGGGCCGCACCCGGACCGGCCTCCTGCTCGCGGGCGCGTACACGCTGCTCCTCGGGGTCGTGTTCACCGCCGTCGCGGCGTTCCGCCTCGCGTTGCTGGATCTTGTCGTACGGCCGAACTGGCTGACCGGCCTGATCGCGACGGCGCTGGCGATCGGGTTCTGCTGGTCGGCTGTCATCATCTCGTCGTACCGGGTGGTGCGGCCGGCGGGCCTCGGCAGGGTGGAGCGCGGCATCGGGACCGGGGCGGTCGCGCTGCTGTGCCTACTGGTCGCCGTGCCGATGGCCTTCGCGGGGCGGCTGGCCTACGTGTCGCGGGACGTGCTGCTCACGGTCTTCGACGGAGGGACGCATCGGCCGGACCCCTGGGGCGGGAAGCGGCGGGTGAACATCCTCCTCGCCGGCGCGGACGCGGCCGGCGGCCGGCCGGGCGCGCGGACCGACAGCGTGACCGTCGCGAGCGTGGACACCCGTACCGGTGACACGGTGCTCTTCGGGCTGCCGCGCAACCTGGAGCATGTGCCGATGCCGCCCGGCCCGGCGCGGGACGCCTTTCCCGAAGGGTTCACCGGCGACGGCGACGAGGCCACGCCCGGCCTGCTGAACGAGGTGTACCAGTGGGCCGAGGACCACCCGCGGATCGCCCCCGGCCCGCCCAAGGATCGCGGGATGCGGCTGCTCAGGGACACGGTCTCCGGCATCCTCGGGCTGCGCATCGACTACTACGCCATGCTGGACATGAAGGGCTTCGCCCAGATCATCAACGCCATCGGCGGGGTCACGGTCACCATCAGGCAGGACATCCCGTACGGGCTGGAGGGCGGCGTCCTGCAGGCGGGCCGGCGGCGCCTGGACGGCCGGCAGGCCCTCTGGTACGGCCGCTCGCGTACGGACAGCGACGACTACGTGCGGATGGGCCGGCAGAAGTGCCTGCTCAACGCGGTCGCCAAGCAGGCCGACCCGGTGGCGGTGCTGCGCGGCTTCGAGCAGATCGCGGACGCGACCAAGCGCTACGTCACGACGGACGTGCCGCAGGACATGCTGCCCGCGGTACTCGCACTCTCGGAGAAGATCAAGACCGCGCACATCCGGAGCCTGCAGTTCGTGCCGCCGCTGGTGAACACGGCCCACCCGGACTGGGACCGCATCCGGCGCGAGGTGGCCACGGCCCTGCGCCCCCAGCGTCCGGGACACTCACGGCACCCGGCGCGTTCCCCCCAGCCGTCGCCGCGCCCGTCGGCGTCGCCGGGCGCCGCGCAGTCACTCGACCGCATCTGCTGACCCTTTCCGGAAAACCTACCGGACTTGACGGGAATATCGCCCTGGGTTTCAATATCTGCTAAGCCGACTTATTTAGTAGGAAAAGCAGGGAGAAGCCCATGAGCGTTCGCAGGCTACGGGGGATCACGGCCGCCGCCATCGCGACCACCGCCCTGATCACGGCCTGCGGGGGAGGCAGCGGTTCGGGGGGAGACGGAAAGGTCAAGCTGGCGCTCGTCGCCTACTCCACCCCGCAGGCGGCTTTCACGGAGATCATCGCCGCCTTCCAGAAGACTCCCGAAGGGAAGAACATCACCTTCACCCAGTCGTACGGCGCCTCCGGCGACCAGAGCCGCGCCGTGGCGTCCGGGCTCAAGGCGGACATCGTCGAGTTCTCCCTGGAGACCGACATCACCCGCCTGGTCAAGGCCGGACTCGTGGCCGAGGATTGGAACAGCGGCCCCACCAAGGGCATCCTGACCAAGTCGATCGTGGTGATCGGCACCCGCAAGGGCAACCCGAAGAACCTCAAGACCTGGGACGACCTGGTCAAGCCCGGCGTCGAGGTCATCACCCCGAACCCCTTCACCTCCGGCGCCGCCCGGTGGAACCTGCTCGCCGGGTACGGCGCGAAGTCCGGCAAGGGCGCGAACCAGGAGGCCGGGCTCGCCTACCTGGACCAGCTGCTGCACAACGTTCCGGTCCAGGACGACAGCGGACGCAAGGCGCTGCAGACCTTCACCGGCGGCAAGGGCGACGCGCTGCTGACCTACGAGAACGAGGCGATCTTCGCCCAGCAGAACAAGCAGGAGCTGGAGTACGTCGTCCCCGACGCCACGCTCCTGATCGAGAACCCGGTCGCGATCACCAAGGACTCGGCCCACCCCAAGGAGGCCGCGGCCTTCCTCAAGTACCTCTACTCGGCCGAGGCCCAGACGATCTTCGCCGAGAACGGCTACCGTCCGGTGGTCGACGGCGTGAACGGCTTCACCTGGCCCAACCCGCCGCAGCTCTTCACGATCCGGGACATCGGCGGCTGGGACACGATCACCAGCGAGTTCTTCGACCCGAAGACCGGCAAGGTCGCCGAGATCGAGCGCAAGCTCGGCGTCGCGACCGAGAAGTGACCGCCATGACCGGCCGCAGTGATCCCCGTCAGGGGTCCCCCACTCGTACGCACCTGAGGTGGGCGGGACCGGCATGACCGTGGACACCTCCTCCCGCACCGCTCCCCCGCCGCGCGCGGGGGCGCGGCGCCGCCCGCGCGCCTCCGCGGGCACCGCACTCGGCCTCGGCTCCGCCGTGCTGTACCTGAGCCTGATCGTGCTGATCCCGCTCGCCCTCGTGGTGGTGCGGTCCACCGACGAGGGGCTCGGCTACTTCTGGAAGGCGGTCACCACGCCCGACGCGTGGGCCGCGCTCACCCTCACGATCGGCGCCTCGGCGGTCGTCGCGCTCGTCAACCTCGTCCTGGGCACGCTCATCGCCTGGGTGCTGGTCCGCGACCGCTTCCCCGGCAAGGCGATCGTGGACACGCTGATCGACCTGCCCTTCGCCCTGCCGACGATCGTCGCCGGCCTGGTCCTGCTCGCGCTGTACGGCCCGGAGAGCCCGCTCGGGGTGAACCTCGCCTACAGCAGGGCCGGCGTGGGGCTCGCGCTGCTCTTCGTCACGCTGCCGTTCGTGGTCCGCACGGTGCAGCCGGTGCTGATCGAACTGGACAAGGACATGGAGCAGGCCGCGGCCTCACTCGGGGCGAGCCCGTTCCAGACCTTCCGGCGGATCATCCTGCCGAACCTGGTGCCCGCGATGCTGTCCGGCACCGCGCTGGCGTTCACGCGGGCGATCTCGGAGTTCGGCTCGACCGTGCTGATCTCGGGCAACCTGCCGTTCAAGACCCAGGTCGCGGCGGTCAACATCTTCAGCCAGATCGAGGGGGACAACACCACCGGCGCGGCGGCGATCTCGACCGTCCTGCTGGTCGTGGCCCTGGTCGCCCTGCTGGCACTCGACCTCCTGCAGCGATGGGGGAGCCGCCGTGGCTGAGTCCGGCACGGTCCACGAAAACACGACCGACGCAAACACGACCGACCCGAACACGACCGACGAGAACACGGCCGACCCGAACACGGCCGGCGAAAGCACTGCCGGCGAAAGCGCCGGCGCCACCGCCCGGAACCGCACCGTCCGGCCCGGCGGCGGGCCCCGCGGAGTCTCCAGGTACGTCCTGCGCGTGATCGCCATCGGCTACCTCTTCTTCCTGCTGGTGCTCCCGGTCGCACTGATCGTCTGGCGGACGTTCGGCGACGGCCTGGTCCCGTTCGTCGAGGCGCTGACCTCGCCCTCGGCGTTGCACGCGTTCCAGGTCACCCTCGTCGTCGCGCTGTGGGCGGTCGCCCTGAACACCGTCTTCGGTGTCGGCGCCGCCCTCCTCCTGGTCCGGCACGACTTCCCGGGGAAGCGTCTCCTCGGCGCGTTCATCGACCTGCCGGTGGCGGTGTCCCCGGTCGTCGTCGGGCTCGCGCTGATCCTGCTGTACGGCCGGTTCTCCCCGGTGGGCGGGCTGCTGGAGAGCTGGGGCCTGCAGATCATCTTCTCCACGCCCGGCATGGTGCTCGCCACGGTCTTCGTGGCGCTGCCGCTCGTGGTGCGGTCCGTCGTCCCGGTTCTGGAGGAACTCGGCGACGAGCAGGAGCAGGCCGCGCACACGCTCGGGGCGAGCCGCTTCCAGACGTTCCTCCGCATCACGCTCCCCGGCATCCGCTCGGCCCTGGCGTATGGCGTGGTGCTGTGCCTGGCCCGGTCCCTCGGCGAGTACGGCGCGGTCGCGGTCGTCTCCGGACGTCTGGTCGACCAGACCCAGACCCTCACCCTCTTCGTCGAGGAGCGCTTCCAGAACTTCGACCAGCCGGCGGCGTTCGCGGCGTCCACGGCGCTCGCGCTGCTCGCCGTCGTCACCCTGCTGCTCACCCGGCTTCTGCGCCCAAAGGACTGACATGGCCATCGAAGTACGCGACGTGAACAAGTCCTTCGGGACCACTCCCGTGCTGCGCGACGTCTCCGTGGACGTCGCCTCCGGATCGCTCACCGCCCTGCTCGGCCCGAGCGGCGGCGGGAAGTCGACGCTGCTGCGCGTGATCGCCGGGCTGGAGCACCCCGACACGGGGACCGTACGGATCTCCGGTGTGGACGCGACGCGGCTCTCGCCGCAGCGGCGCAACGTGGGGTTCGTCTTCCAGCACTACGCCGCCTTCAAGCACATGACGGTGTTCCGCAACGTGGCCTTCGGGCTGGAGATCCGCAAGCGGCCCAAGGACGAGATCCGCAGGCGGGTCATGGAGCTGCTGGAACTGGTCCACCTGGAGCGGATGGCCGACCGCTATCCGTCCCAGCTCTCCGGCGGCCAGCGGCAGCGGATGGCCCTCGCCCGCGCCCTCGCCGTCGAGCCCGAGGTGCTGCTCCTCGACGAGCCGTTCGGCGCGCTCGACGCGCAGGTGCGCAAGGAGCTGCGGACCTGGCTGCGCCGCCTGCACGACGAGGTTCACGTCACGACCGTGTTCGTCACCCACGACCAGGAGGAGGCGATCGAGGTCGCCGACACCGTCGTGGTGCTCGCCGACGGCGCGGTGGAGCAGGTCGGCAGCCCGTCGGACGTGTACGACAACCCGGCGAACCCGTTCGTCATGCGCTTCCTCGGCCCGGTCACCGAGATCGGCGGGAGCCTCGTCCGCCCGCACGACATCGAGATCAGCGCGGAGGCGCGGCCGGGCAGCGGCGCGGCGACGGTCACCCGGGTGGTCCGGCTCGGCTTCGAGGTGCGGGTGGAGCTCCTGGTCGACGGCCGGGAGGCGTGGGCGCAGGTGACCCGCGGCACCGCCGAACGGCTCGCGCTGGCCCCGGGCGACATCGTCAACATACGGCCCACCCCGGGCGCGCGGTCGCTGACCCTGACCGGGGCGTGACCCCCTACGGCACATGCGGCTTTCCGCCCGTACCCAGTACGCCCTGCGCGCCGCCGTGGAACTCGCGGCGGCGCCGCCCGGTCCCGTGCCCGCGGAACGGATCGCGACCGCGCAGGACATCCCCCGCAGGTTCCTCGACAACATCCTGCTGCAGCTCCGCCGGGCCGGGCTGATCAAGAGCCAGCGCGGCCCGGACGGCGGCTACTGGCTGGCCCGGCCCGCCGACCAGATCTCCCTGGCCGACATCATCGTGGTGGTCGAGGGCGTGTCGCAGGAGAGCGAGCGCTTCCCGGGGGTCGCCGGGCCGCTCGCGGGCGTCTGGACCGCCCTGCGCGAGTACGAGCACACCACGCTCACCGAGATCACCCTGGCGCACATCGCGAGCGGGTCGCTCCCGCCCTTGTAGTGCTCGCGACGGGCCGCGGGCCGATCTCGCCCCGGCGCCGCGTCCCACCTTGAACACTTTTCGCCCCGCCTACGGCCTGCCGCCGGCTCTCCACCGCCTTTCCTGCGCGGTTCTTCTTCGCGAACGCCCTTGCCTGTGGCATCATCACAATCGACAACGAAAACGGTTTTCATAATCACGTTAGGAGGACAGTATGCGAGTGGCGTTCGTCGGCAAGGGCGGCAGCGGTAAGACGACGTTGTCGTCGCTTTTCGCGAGATATGCCGCGCATATCGGCACAGTCGTCGCCATCGACGCCGACATCAACCAGCACCTCGGCCTGGTACTCGGCGCGGCCACGACACCGCGCCCGCTCGGCGGGATGATCGGCGAGATCAAGGAGTACCTCCGGGGCGACAACCCCCGGATCCGCGACGCCGCCTCGATGGTGAAGACCACCCCGCCCGGCCGGGGCTCCCGGCTGATCCGGCTGGACGACCCGTTCTTCCCGTCGGTGCGGGTCGAGGGCGTCGCGCTGATGGTCACCGGCCCGTTCGAGGAGGAGGACCTCGGCGTCGCCTGCTACCACTCCAAGGTGGGGGCCGTCGAGCTCTACCTCAACCACGTCGTGGACGACCAGGGTGAGTACGTCGTCGCCGACATGACCGCCGGGGCCGACTCCTTCGCCTCGGGGCTGTTCACCCGGTTCGATGTCACGTTCCTGGTCGCCGAGCCGACCAGGCAGGGCGTGAGCGTCTACCGGCAGTACCGCGATCACGCCGCCGACTTCGGCGTCGCCCTCGCCGTCGTCGGCAACAAGGTCCAGGATCAGCGCGACATCGACTTCCTGCGCGAGCACGTGGGAGACGACCTGCTCACCTGGTTCGGGCACTCACCGGCCGTACGCGCGCTGGAGCAGGGGCGCCCGTTCACGCTCGACGACCTGTCGGGCGACGACCACGACGCGCTCGCCATGCTCCTGAAGCGGGTCGACGCGCAGCCCAAGGACTGGCGGAGGTTCGGCGCGCAGGCGGCGGAGTTCCACCTGCGCAACGCCCGGGCGTGGGCCGACCGCGCCACCGGCGAGGACCTCTCCACCCAGATCGATCCGGAGTTCGTGTACGGCCCCGCCGCGACCAACCCCGCCTAGAACGTGTCGCCTCCGCGACACCTGGAGGCGCGCCCGGCCCGGCCTGGCATCACATCCGAGGCCGGCCAATCCCATTCACCCCTTTGAAGGGAGAAATCATGTCATTGACTGTTTCCACCGAACTGCTCGACCGGGCCCGCGCCGGCGAGATCGACGACGCGGCGTTCATCGCCTGCGTGCGCGACTCGCTGCCGTACGCCTGGTCCGTCATCAGCGGGCTGGCCGAACAGCGCGGCCGCTCCGGCGCCGAGTTCGCCGGCAACGAGGTGCCCCCGCCGGACGAGGCCGCCCGCGGCCAGTTGCTGCGCTGCCTGGCCAGCGACGCGATGCGCGGCGCGCTCGAACGCCACTTCGGCGTACGACTCGCCTTCCAGAACTGCCACCGCGTCGCGGTGTTCCACCCCGCGGCCACCGAGGCGTACGACGAGTTCGTGACGCCCCGGGCGCAGATCCTCAACCAGAAGCCCGAACTCGTCGACTGCTGACGGCGACGATCGGGTGACGGTCAGCCGAAGAGGGAGAGCTGACCCTCTCCGGCGAGGGCGTTGCGGTGCCGCTTGAGATGCCGCCACTTCGGCAGGTCGTCCATGTACGACCACGACAGGCGGTGGTGGGGCGTGGGCCCAAGCTCCGCCAGCACCTCCTGGTGCGCCGGTGAGGGATACCCGGCGTTGTCGGCGAAGCCATACTCCTCGTAGCCGAGCGAGGCCATGAACGCGTCCCGCCGAACCTTGGCGATCACGGACGCGGCCGCGACGGAGACGCAGGAGAGGTCGGCCTTCGTCTGGCACCGCACCGCCCAGGGCGAGCCGAGGTAGTCGTGCTTGCCGTCCAGAATCACCGCGCCGGGCCGCTCGGGCAGTTCCGCGAGCGCCCGGCGCGCGGCACGGCACAGCGCCTCGGTCATGCCCAGTGTGTCGATCTCCTCGACCGACGCCTCGCCGTACCCGATGCCGACGGCCCAGTCCTCGATCTCGGCGGCGAGGGCGGTACGGCGGGCAGGGGCCAGCAGCTTGGAATCGGTGAGACCGTCCGGCGCCGGCGACATGTCGGTCACCACGGCGCAGACCGCGACCGGGCCGGCCCAGGAGCCGCGGCCCACCTCGTCGACGCCGGCGACCGTACGCGCTCCGGAGGAGCACAGAAGCCGCTCCAGATCATATGTGGGGCTCACTCCGACAAACTACTGTCCCGGTCGCGGGACACGCTCAGATAGCCGAGATCGGCGGCGAGATAGCGGGCGGCCACGTGGAGGGCGCGCAGGGTGGCCGCGACCGACGGCCGCTGGACGCTCGACTCCCGCGCCACCGCGTACAGCCGGCGCTCGATCGGCGTTCCGGGGAACTCCCGTACGGCGACGCCCCGCACGCCCGCCGCGAGCGCGAGGGCGGGTACGGCGGCGATGCCGATGCCCTTGGCCACGAGGCTGAGGATCGTGCCGAGCCCCTCGAACTCCCAGGCGATCGGGGGCAGCCCGCCCACCTCGGCGAGCAGCCGGTCGACGGCGGTGCGGGACGGCTCGCCGTCGGGCGTGGCCATCCACGACTCCGCACGCAACGCGGCCAGATCGACGGGCGTCGAGGTGTCGGCCATCGGGTGGCGGCGCGGCACGACGAGCACCAGAGGGTCGGTGAGCAGGGGGAACGCCTTCAACGTCGCGTGGCCGTGCACGCGTCCCCACCAGTCGTCCACCAGGGCGATGTCCACCTCTCCCGACTCGACCTCGCGCAGCCCCCGCCCGGAACGGCTCTGCCGCAGCCGCAGCGCCAGCTTCCGGTGCCGCCGCAGCGAGCGGGCGAGCGCGGGCGCGAAGGCCACCGCGGCGGTCGGGAAGGCGGTGACCACGACCCTCCCCGAAGGGGTGGCCGCCTGCGCGGACAGCTCGGACTCCGCCGTCTCGACCATGGCGAGGATGCGCTCGGCGTGCGCGACCAGCCGCCGGCCGGCGTCGGTGAGTTCGGCGCTGCGGGACGTGCGGTCGATCAGGACGGCCCCCGCCTCCCGCTCCAGCGCGGCGAGTTGCTGCGAGACCGCCGACGCGCTGTAGCCCAGGGACGACGCGGTGGCCGCGATGCTCCCCCTCCTGGCGAACTCACAAATCAAGATCAATCGCCGTAAATCGAGCATCGGTTTTCCTTACTCCTAGCACCGAAAAGCCTCGCTTGTGCTGATGCCTATACCCAACCACCCTGGGAACGTTCCGAACACACCGGGCGTATCCGGCGATTCTCTGAAACGGGTTGAGGGCCGCCGGAATCCCATGAAAGGCAACCCCAATGAATGTGACCCTGTCGGCCACCCTGGCGGCGAACGAGGACATCGAGCGAAGACGCCGCGCCGGGCAGCGGGTGCTCCACCTCGCCTTCGGCGAAGCCGGTCTGCCGGTCCACCCCGAGCTCCGCCGCCGGCTTTCCGAGGCCGGCGGCAGCAACAGCTACGGACAGGTGGCCGGATCCCCCGAGCTGCGCGAGGCCGTCGCCGGCTACTGGTCGCGCCGCGGCCTGCCGACCGACCCCGGCCTCGTCGCCTGCGGCCCCGGCAGCAAGGCGCTTCTCTTCGGGCTCATGCTCGCGCTGGGCGGCGACATCGTGCTCCCCATGCCGAGCTGGGTCAGCTACGCCGCCCAGGCCGAGATCATCGGCGTCCGCCCGATCATGGTCCCGGCGCCCCCCGGCGAGGGTGGGGTGCCCGACCCCGATCTGGTCGCCTCCGCCGTCCTGCACGCGCGGGCGCAGGGCCGTACGGTGACGGCGATGCTGGTCACGTTGCCCGACAACCCGACCGGCCGGCTGGCCCGCCCCGAGACGGTACGGCGTCTCGCCGAGCTGGCCCGAAGTCTCGACCTGACCATCATCTCGGACGAGATCTACCGTGACCTGGTCCACGACCCGGTCGCGGCGTACACCAGCCCGGCCGAGATCGCGCCCGAGCGCACGATCATCACCAGCGGGCTGAGCAAGAGCCTGGCGCTCGGGGGCTGGCGCATCGGCGTGGCCCGGCTGGTCGACCACGACCTGCGCGACCGGCTGCTCGCGGTGGCCAGCGAGATCTGGTCCAGCGCGGCGGCCCCGGTCCAGCACGCCGCGGCGTACGCCTTCACCGAGCCGGACGAGCTGGTCCGGCGCGTGGCGGAGAGCAGGAGGCTGCACGGGATCGTGGCCCAGGCGGTCACCGACCGGTTCGTCAAGGCCGGGGCGTCGGTCGCGCGGCCGCAGGGCGGCTTCTACCTCTATCCGGAAATTCCGGGTTTCGCATCGTCAGCGGAGCTGACCGCGACCCTGATCGAGGAGTACGGCATCGGCGTCCTCCCCGGCACGGCCTTCGGCGATCTGCCCGCCGCGCCGCGCGTCCGGGTCGCCACCAGCCTCCTGTACGGCGAGACCGCCGAGCGGCGGCTGGCCGCGCTGCGGGCGGACGATCCGCTCGCGCTGCCATGGATCGCGGAGGCGCTCGACCACCTCGAAGGGGCCCTCACCGCCCTCGCCGAAACCCGGCGCGTTCGTGGAGGTGAGGCCGCATTTGGAGCCCCACCACACATCACCGTGGGGGCCACCACACCCGCCTGGTGATCGTTTCCAAATTTTTACCCTCCGCGGCCGCCGATCATGCCCGCGTTCACCGCTCTGACCTGCGGTTATACGGCTAGCCTGGGTGCTTCACCGGAGGCTTCGAAAGATGTCGCCTCCCATTTGGCACCGAGAGCGTGCTCGAGCCCTCATCATGTGCTCATGCCCGCTTTTGTCACCCTGTCCGGGCGCTCCGTGCGCCTGGAACCGCTCAGCTTCGCGGTCGTCGACGACCTCGTCGCCGCGGCGAGTGAGGACCGTTCTACCTACGGCTTCACGCGCGTTCCCGCAGGCCGGGAAGAGATGGTCTCCTACGTGGGGGCCGCCCTGGCTGAGCAGGCGGAGGGCCGTACGCTGCCCTTCGCCATCCGGTGGCTGCACACCGACCGCGTGGTCGGTGCCACCCGTCTGATGCACCTGGAGTACTGGCAGGGCCCCATGCCCTGGCCGCCGGGCGCCCAAGGCGTGGTGGGTGAGGTCCCGTCCGTGGCGGACATCGGTTACACCTGGCTGGCGGCGTCAGCCCAGGGCACCGGTGTCAACAGGGAGTGCAAGTTCCTGATGCTCTCCCACGCCTTCGAGACCTGGCAGGTTCACCGGATCACCCTGAAGGCAGACGTACGCAACACCCGATCCCGGGCCGCCATCGAGGCCCTCGGCGCACGCCTGGACGGCGTGCGACGAGCGGACAGCCGAGGCGCCGACGACACGGTCCGAGATACCGCGTACTACTCGATCCTCAGCCCTGAATGGCCGGCGGTTCGAGAACGGCTCCAGGCGAGGCTCGGCCTCGTCGTAGCCGCCTGACCTTCCATCCACGGACCACCACACGGAACGACGTGGCCCGTCCTCTCCACGAGGACGGGCCACGCTCGTTTTCCCACCCGAGGCCGCGTAGTGGGTGTCCACGAGCTTTGGCCGAGTCGGTCACTTCGCCGGAAAGGAGCAGGCGAAGCGGCGCATTTCTGTTCTTCCGTATTTCGCGGACGATCCCCGCACCGGCGCTTCCGGGCGCACCCCTGTCATAAGCCGCCGTACCGGCAGGCGCATTCACCACTCCGGCCGCCATTCGCCCCCGGCGGGAAAAGGAAGAAGTCCCCCGCCGGGCACCCCACGCCCGGGGAGGACCTCGCCATATCGCCAGAGCATGGCCGCCCCCGCAGGGGCCATGCTCGATATCCACAGCATCGCCGTTCGGGCTTATCATCCGATCAACGGACAATCAACGCTTTGATTAACGACTCGGACGCTCCCTATTGGCCGGGTCTTCGCGCAACTATCATTTGATCGGGAAACTTCCCATCATGTCGGGCGAGGAGTGCGGGCGTTTTTCGGCGGAGAGATCACCTCCCTGTTATGGTTCCTTGGTTCGAACCGGTCAGGGCTTGGCCGTCGCCACCTCGTCCGAGGGAAGCGAGAAGCCGCTCTCTCAAGAGAGCGGAGGAGTCACTGAATATGCGTATCGGAGACGCACATGGCAGGTCGCGCCACGGGGGACGGGCTGCGCTTCGCGCTCCTCGGCCCCGTCCTCGCCTGGCGCGACGGGATCGAGCTTGATCTCGGCACGCCTCTGCAACGTTCCATCCTCGCGATGCTGCTGCTCAGGCAGGGCCACCCCGTCACGCCGGACGAGATGATCGACGGCATCTGGGGTGAGGGGGCGCCGCCCCGGGCCCTCGGCGCGCTCCGCACGTACGTGTCGCGGCTGCGCACCGTCCTGGAGCCCGACCGCTCGCCGCGGACCCGACCCGAGTTACTCACCTCTGTGGGCCGCGGCTACGCGCTGGTCCTCGGCGCGAGCGGGCTGGACCTCGCCGACTTCGAGCGCCGCGCCATCTCCGCCGACGCCGCCCGGCAGGCCGGACGTACGCGTGACGCGGCGGAGGCGCTGCGCGCGGCCCTCGGCCTGTGGGCCGGAGAGCCGCTGGCCGGCGCGGTCGGGCCGTACGCCGAGCGGCAACGGGACCGGCTGGCCGAGCGGCGGATGAGCGCCGTCGAGACCCTGATGGACCTCGACCTGGAGCTCGGACGGCACTCCGACGTCGTGTCCGAGCTGGTCGCGCTCACCGCCGACCATCCCCTGCGCGAGCGGCTGCGCGCCCAGCTCATGCTGGCCTACTACCGCTGCGGACGGCAGGCGGAGGCCCTGGCGGTGTTCACCGAGACCCGGCAGGCGCTGATCGACGAGCTCGGCATCGAGCCCGGCACCGACCTGACCGCCCTGCACCGGCGCATCCTCGCCGCCGATCCGGCGCTGTCCGTCGTCACGCCGTCCGTCGCGGAGATCTCCGACGCGGCGCCGGAGACGGTGAGTCGGAAGCCGGCCGCGGAACAGGGAACGGCCGTCGAGATGCCGCGGCCAGCTCAGCTGCCGGCCGCCGTCACCGATTTCACCGGGCGCACCGCGCTGGTCAACCGGCTGCTCGCGCTGCTCGCCGAGGACGAGGGCGTGCCGGTCGCGGCCATGTCCGGCATCGGCGGCGTGGGCAAGACCGCGCTCGCCGTCCATGTCGCCCACCTCGCCCAGGACCTGTTCCCCGACGGCCAGCTCTACGCCGACCTGCGCGGCTACGGCACGGAGCCGACGCCGCCGGAGACGGCGCTGGTCGCCTTCCTGCGCGCGCTCGGCATCCCGGTCGACGTCATCCCGGACGGCCTGGCCGAGCGGTCCGCGCTGTTCCGCTCGCTGCTGGCCGAGCGTCGCATGCTCGTCCTGCTGGACAACGCGCGCGACGCCGAGCAGGTCGAGCACCTCCTGCCCGGGTCGGCCGGGTGCGCCGCCGTCATCACCAGCAGGGGCAAGCTGGCCGACCTGCCCTCGGCCCGGCTCGTCGACCTCGACGTGCTGGAACCCGACGAGGCGCTGTCGCTGTTCGCCGCCGTCGCCGGCCCCGACCGGGTCCGGGCCGAGCGGGCCGCCGCCATGGACGTGGTCGCCGCCTGCGGCTTCCTGCCGCTCGCCGTACGCATCGTGGCGGCCAGGCTCGCCGCCCGTCCCTCGTGGACGGTCGCGTCGCTCGTCCCCCGGCTCGCCGACGAGCGCCGCCGCCTCGACGAGCTCAAGATCGGCAACCTCGCCGTGTCCGCCACCTTCGCCCTCGGGTACGGCCAGCTCGACCCGCAGCAGGCGCGAGCCTTCCGGCTGCTCTCCCTGCCCACCGGGTCGGACATCTCCGCCCTCGCGGCCGCAGCCGTCCTGGACATGTCGCAGGGACCGGCCGAGGACCTGCTGGAGTCACTCGTCGACGCGAGCCTGCTCGAAGCCCCCGCGCCGGGGCGGTATCGGTTTCACGACCTACTCAAGCTGTTCGCCCGCAGGCAGGCCGAGGACGCCGAGGAGCCCACCGAGCGGACGGCCGCGCTGCGCCGCCTGCTCGGCTTCTACCTCGCCTCGGCCAGGTCCGCGCACCGGCTGGCCTATGAGGGAAGCGCGATCGCCGACGCCCTCACCGACATCGGGGTGCCCGGCCACACGTTCTCCTCCGCCGACGCATCGGTCGCCTGGCTGTCGGTCGAGGCCGAGGACCTGTTCGCCGCCATCGGCCAGGCCGTCGAGTCCGAGATCCTGCTGCTGCCCGCCGCCGACCTGCTGCTCGCGATGGAACCGCTGCTGGAGTCCGGCACGAGCAGCCGGGAGTTCGAGCAGCGGACCCGGGCCGTTCTCGCCGCCGCCCGGCGGGCCGGTGAGCGGAACGGCGAGATCCGCTGCCGTTACGTCCTCGGCCGCGTCCTGTTCGGGATGAACCGGCTGGACGAGGCGGAGCGCCAGTTCCAGGAGGCGCGCGCGCTTTCCCTGGAGAGCGGCGACCACATCGTGCTCGGCGAGACGTACAACGCGCTCGCGGTGGTCTCCGGCCGGCTGCGCCGCCACACCGAGGCCCTCGAATGGTTCGGCCGCGCGACCGAGGTCTACCGCGAGGTCGGCAATCCGGCGGGCGAGGCCCTGGTGCTGAGCTACTCCGCCCGCGACCACCTCGGACTCGGGCACGTCGAGGAGGCCATCGCCGCGTCCGAGCGCGGCCTGGCCATCTTCACCGAGATCGGCAGCGGCGCCGGTGTGGCACGGGCCCGCTATCACCTCGGCATCGTCCTGTCCTACGTCGGCAGGCTCAACGAGGCGGTCGTCCACCACGCCGAGTGCCTGAACTTCTTCCGCGCGAGCGACCAGCGGGTGTGGGAGCAGCGGGTCTGCTACCGCCTGGCCGCGACGTTCATCGCCGCCGGGCGCTTCGCCGAGGCGTCCCGGCACGCCGAGCGCGCCCTCTCCGTCAGCCGCGAGATCACCCACCCGTACGGCGAGGCGCAGTCGCTGACCGCGCTCGGCAAGGCGCTGTGCGGCGTGGGCGACAAGGTGCGGGGCAGGGAGGCGCTAGAGAAGGCTCTCGGGCTCTTCACCCGGCTCGGCTCCCCCGAGGCCGACGACGTCCGCGCCCTCCTCCTGGACCTCGACCGGGTCGACGCCTAGGTCGCCGGGCACACCGTCGCCGGGCGCACCGGCGTTCAGGTCGATCCGCAGATCGTCGTCCAGGCGCGTCATGCGGACGTGATTGATCACCCTCGACCACTTCCATCAGGGGAACCTCGCGGCGGGCGGAAGACCCGGCCGGCCGTCTGACCACCACCTGGCGCCTAGGGGCCGGTTGTCCGGAGCGCCAGGTGACGGCTCGCCGCCTCAAATTGACGGCCGGCCGGGTGGCGACCCGGATCTCGAACCCCCCCCAGATCCGAGTCGACGCCCCCAGGGTGGCGACCCCGGGTCAACATCGGATCAACGCGTGTTTGCAGCCGTATCGACGATGCGGAAGAACCCCTCGGCGATCAGCGGCCGCAGCGCGGCGGGCGCCCGGTCGAACAGCTCCCGCTCGTCGTCTCCCATGAGCTCGGCGATGGCGGCGAGCAGGGGACGCAGCGGCAGCTCGCCGTCGCACGCCCCGGCGAGCGCCGCCTCCACGGTGCCCACGTTCACCGCGCGGTGCAGCCCGCCGGTCTGGCGCAGCACGATCCGGGACGGATGCTCCGCGCCGGGCGGGCCGACCCGCTCCTCCACAACGCCCTCCGCGACCGCCAGGTGCGCGTCCAGCAGCTCGTCGTCACCGATCCGGTGCGCGACGGCGACGCCGTCCAGCACGTCCGGCACGTACGCGCCGACCGGGAGCTCGACCCGCTGCGAGAGCTCCTCCACGCGGACGACCGGGTCCATCGCGCCCGAGTTGTGCAGCGAGATCCAGCCGAACCCGACGCCGACGACCCCGAGCGACTCGAACCACGCCAGCCACTCGTCGTAGTGCTGCCGGTAGGCGGTCGTCCCCTGCTCGGCCGCGTCCCGCAGCCACAGCTCGACGTACTCCGCGGGGTCCTGCACGTCCCGCTGCACCATCCAGCCGTCGCAGCCGGTGCCGGTGAGCCATCCGCCCACCCGGTCCTGCCAGTCCTCGCCCTTCAGGTGCAGCCAGTTGGCCAGGAACCGGCCGTGGCCGCCGGGGTTGAGGTGGCGCGGCACGCGGCGCAGCATCTCGCGGCAGAAGCCGTCCGCCGGGAAGCCGGACTCGCGGTAGGTGAACCGCCCCTCCGGTGAGATCACGAACGGCGGGTTGGAGACGACGAGGTCGAACCGCTCGTGCTCGACCGGCTCGAACAGCGAGCCGGCACGCGACTCGACGCCCTCCACGCCGGACAGCCGCCAGCTCAGCTCGGCCAGCTCGACCGCCCTCGGGTTCACGTCGGTGGCGACGATCCGGCGGGCGCGGCCGGCGAGGTGGAGGACCTGCACGCCGCATCCGGTGCCCAGGTCGAGCGCGCTCTCCACGGGCGGCGTCCAGGCGAACTGAGCCAGGTTCGCCGAGGCGCCGCCGGCCCCGACGACGTGGTCGCGCCGGAGCGCGGGGTCGCCGGGCCGTACCTTCCGGTCGGAGACCACCCAGGCGAGGCGGTCGCCGCCGACGTCCCACGGCTGGAGGTGCACGGTCGCCTGTACGGCGTCGCCGACCCTGACGGCCAGCCCGGCGTCGATCAGGTCGGCGAGCGGGAGGTCCGCGGCGGCGGTGCTCACCGGGACGCCGAGCCACCACAGGCGGATCAGGGTGCCGAGCGGGTCGTTGTCGCGGGTCGCCCGGAGCGCGGGAACGAGTTCCTCGCGCGCCAGCGCGGCGGCGGCCACGCCGCCCAGCCGCTCTCGCACTCCGTCGATGGTGTAGCCGGACTCGGTGAACCGGTCGCGGAGCCGGTGGACCAGATCGGAAGGCACGTGCACGAGAGGAAATCTATCCCTGTAAGTCCACTGCAAGCCGCCGTCAAGGCCCCGGACCTATCTGTTGACTAATCCGCCGTGTCCGGGAGGAACCCACGATGATGCTTCCCTGCCTGGCCTGCGAGGCGCGGTTCGTCCCGGACGACTACTTCGGCGCCTGCCACGACTACAACCGGGGCCGGGACGTGGTCGCGTGGACCTGCCCGCGCTGCGGCAACAGGGACGAGATCCGGGTGCTTCCCGGAGAGCTGGGCTTCGGCTACCGCTCCCGCGGCCGGTACGACGTGCTGGACCGGATCCGGGTGCCCGGGATGAGCCGCAGACGACACGACCTCAGGCTGGACATCTCGATCGACACGCGGGTGTGGCGGGTACCGACCCGCGTCATGCCCGCGCGGACCGCTACGCCTGCTTGAGGCTGTTCCAGGCGGCCTCGCACAGGCTCTTGATCTCCTCGTCGGTCGGCTGGTGCGCGCCCGCGAACCACAGGCGGCACATCTCCTGCGCCGGGCCGAGCCACAGCACGTAGCACATGGTCGGCGGGACGGGCTGCAGCAGCCGGGCGTTCATGTGCGGCTTCCACCAGTCGGAGACCTGCCGGAAGAACGCGCGCCTGGCGTCGGCGACCTCGGGGCCGCCGGGCTCCTCGCGGCGGGGCGGGCGCTCGCTGATCAGCAGCCGGGCCCGCTCCGGGTGCTCTCCGCACCACGACATGTGCAGGGCCACGATGGCCTCGACGCCGTCGCGGGCGTCCTCGTGGCGCATGAGCTCGGCGAGGAACGCGTCCTGGTACATCTGCAGGGTTTCGGCGTACAGAACGCCGAAAACGTGTTCCTTGCTGGCGAAGTGGTGATAGAAACTACCCACGCTGACGCCGCTCTCCTCGCGGAGGCTGGCGAGGGTCGTGGCGGAGACACCGTCCTGACTGAAGCGACGTAGGGCGCCTTCGATGATCCGGCTTCTGCCGTCACGCCCGTTCTTTCCGGTTCTCACCCCCCAATGGTGGCCTAACAGAACCTTGTTCTGCAAATACGTAGTCTTTCTACCTCGATCAATCCCGATCTCGTCCGATCTGGGTGCGCCTTTTAGACTGAGCAGACGGGCGAGAGGGATGACCTACGATGCGTGACATGCGGCCCTCCCGGGTGGACAACTGCTCCATCGAGCGGACCCTCGCCGTGGTCGGCGAGAAATGGACCTTCATCGTGCTCCGCGAAGCCTTCCTCGGAGTCCGCCGGTTCGGCGACCTCCAGGCGGCGACGGGCGCACCCCGGCAGGTGCTCAGCGCCCGGCTCTCCCGCCTCATCGAGGAGGGCATGCTGCGCAAGGCGCCCTACCAGGAGCCCGGGCAGCGCCAGCGCGACGAGTACCGCCTGACGTCCAAGGGCATGGATCTCTACCCGATCCTGGTCGCGCTGATGCACTGGGGCGACCACCACCTCGCCGACCCCGAAGGCCCTCCGGTCGCGCTGACCCACCGGGACTGCGGCGCGCCGGTGACCCTCCGGCTGATCTGTGACGAAGGCCACGAGCTCCCCGGGCCGTGGGCCGTCGCCCCGCTCCCCGGCCCCGGCGACCGTTCGGGGCGGCTGAGCTCGCCGGACGGCCGGGACCGGTAACGAGACCACTCCCTCCCCTGCCTACGCTGGAGGGCGTGTACCGGTTCCTGCTGACCCGCCGCTGGCTTGGCTTCCACCTGCTGGTGCTGATCCTCATCCCCACGTTCTTCTTCCTGGGGAAATGGCAGCTCGGGCGGTACGAGGAGCGGTCGGCGGCCAGCGAACGCACCACGGCCAATCTGAGCAGCGCGCCCGTTTCCCTCGACCGGCTGGACAGCATCGGCGGAACCGTCCCGGACGCGCTCAAATACCGCCCGGTAACCGTGACCGGCGCGTACGACCCGTCCCACGAACTGCTCGTACGGCGCCGCCCGCAGAACGGCCGGGTCGGCTTCTACGTGATCACCCCGCTGGTCACCCCCCAGGGCGCGGTCCTGGTCAACCGGGGCTGGGTGCCCGCGGGCGCGACGGCGGAGTCCCGGCCCGACGTGCCCGCCGCCCCGACCGGCCAGGTGACCGTCACCGGACGGCTCAAGCCCGCCGAGACGGAGGACACGACCGGAATCAGGAACCGCACCTCCGGTCTGCCCGCGGGTCAGGTCCTGCTGGTCAACCCGGCCGACATCGGCGCCGCCCTGCCGTACCGGCTGTACGGGGGGTTCGTCGAGCTGACCGGTCAGCAGCCCGCCGCCGACCCCGCGCCCGAGCCGGTGCCCGCGCCCGACCTCGGCGGAGGCGGCGGGCTCAACCTGGCGTACTCGGTGCAGTGGTGGCTGTTCATCGGCGTGGCCATCGGCGGCTGGTTCCTCCTCATCCGCCGCGAGGCGCGTGATCTCGCGGCCGCCGAAGCTGACGACGAAGCGTCAGGAGAGGGCCGGGAAGAAGATCAGACAGAGGTTCGCTCCCAGTCCTGAAGCGCCTGGTGAACGAACGGATACCAACCGGAGACCTCGCAGCTTGTTAGGTGTTATTCCTTGGCTCTACGGTTTACTCCTGTGACTACCCCGCTGCATCCCGACCCAGAGCCGAGGCGGCGGGACTATGTGATCATCTCCGCCGACGATCACTTGATCGAGCCGCCCGACCTCTTCGACGACCGCCTCCCCGAGAAGTACAAGGACCTCGCTCCCAAGATCGTGGAGACGGACGCCGGTCACCAGGTGTGGCGGTACGGCGGGGCCACCTACCCCTGCGCGGGGCTCGACGTCGGCGCCGGCCTGCCCAAGGAACAGTGGACGCTCGACCCGGTCCGCTTCGAGGACATGCGGCCCGGCTGTCACGACATCGAGGCGCGCATCGAGGACATGGACCTGGCCGGGGTCTGGGCCGCCCTGTGCTTCCCCGGCATGCTGGCCAGTCAGTCCGGGATGCTGTTCGCCAAGACACGCGACCAGGAGCTCGGCCTGGCCCTGGTCAAGGCGTGGAACGACTGGCACGTCGACGTGTGGGCCGGCACCTACCCCGAGCGGATGATCGCGCTCCAGCTCCCCTGGCTGCCCGACCCCGACGTGGCCGCCAAGGAGATCAGGGCCAACGCCGCGCGCGGCTTCAAGGCCGTGGTCTTCCCCGAGTTCCCCACCCGGCTGCGGCTGCCGTCCATCCACAGCGGCCACTGGGACCCGTTCTTCGCCGCCTGCGAGGAGACCGGCACCGTCGTGTGCCTGCACACCGGCTCCTCGTCCTGGGCTCCCGTCCCCTCGCCGGACACCCCGATCGAGGCGATCACCACGCTGATGCCGGCCAGCGCGATGTTCGCCTGCGCCGACTGGCTGTGGTCGGGGGTCCCGCTGCGCTTCCCCTCGCTGCGCATCCTGATCGTCGAGGGCGGCGTCGGCTGGCTGCCCATGCTCGCCGAGCGCGCCGACTACGCCCTGGACCATCCCGTCGCCGGCGAGACGAGCTGGGAGGGCGGGCTCAAGCCGAGCGAGGTGCTGCGGCGCAACTTCTTCTTCGGCACGCTCGACGACAGCGCGCTCAGCGGGGTCCGGCTCGCCGTCGGCATGGAACACGTCCTGTTGGAAAGCGGCTACCCGCGCGCCGAGTCCTCCTGGCCCGACACCCAGCGGGCGGTCACGCGCAACCTCGGCACGCTGCCCCCCGCCGACCTCGCCCGGGTCGCGTACGGCAACGCCGCCCGGCTGTTCGGCCACCCGCTCCCGTCACGGGCGTGGCTGCTCGCCGAGCGTCTTTAGGCCCTCACGCTCCCACTCGACGTACCGGCCGCTCGCGGCCAGCACCGACGACATCAGCCAGATGAAGACACCGAAGTCGTCGACGACGCCGATGCCGATCAGGAAGTCCGGGATGGCGTCGATGGGCGAGACGATGTAGGCGAGGCCGACCGCGAACATGGCGAGCTGACCCTTGCCGAGGTGCGGATAGTTCCCCTTGAAGGTCCCCCGGATCATCCTGGGCACCGCCTTGAGCCGGGCGCCCATGCCGGGAGATCCCGGCTTGGCCACCTCCTGGTAGGCACGCCAGGTCGCCGCCGCACGTCCTGCCTTCGCCATGAGGCCACCTCCAGCGGGCATTCTGCCCTTTTTGTCATCTCATTAACGTTCGGCGGCTCTACTGCGGTTCCGGCTACCCCTGGCCTTCAGGCACGCAACGCCAGGCGCGCAGGGCGGCGGTGAGTGCATCGGTACGGGGCCGGCTGCCCCAGAACCACTCCACGTGGGCGTGCCGCCGCCGATCCGCCAGCCACTCATCGAAGATCCGCCTCTCGACGAGCCCGCGGGTCACCTCGTCGAGCACCGCCGTCTCCACGGCCAGCACGCTGACAACGCAGAAACCGCCGTCCGAAAGCCGCGCGGGTCCGAGCACCCGGCCGGCTCGCGCATCCGTCGCCGGGACGCCGAAGAGCGCGACCAGGTCGTCCCTGCTGTTCGCCTCCATGCGGCAGGTGGCCACGCCCGCCAGCGCCTCCTCGGCCGCCAGCGCGACGACAGTGGATTGGTGCCCGTGCGCGCCGAGGACCATCGCGAGGCAGGCGGCCCCGCATTCGACCAAGTTGTGCTGGAGTATGACTGGAAGCCGCATGGAGCGGTAGTCTCCGGCCCTCCGCTTAGAACCCGGTTGTGAGTGACAAGAGGAGCCCCCGGCGCTAGGCGCGCAGTTCGCGTACGACGTCGATGAAGTCGCGGGCCACGCCGCGCATGCCCGGCAGGTTCGACAGGGTGACCAGCCGGTCGAGCAACGGGACGGTCCGGTCGACCAGCCGGTACGTCCGCTCGCATCCCGGCGAGGTGTCGTGCACCCAGAACAGCACCACGCCCATCGACAGCAGCCAGAGCAGCTCCGGCAGCTCGGCCCGCAGCTCCGAGTCGATCCGGTCGGCGGAGCCCTCCACCACCTCGCGATAGATGGCGATCGACGACTCGCGCGCGGGCGCGGACTCCGCGCTGAAGGGGCTGAGCGGGTTGCTCGGCTCGGCCGCGTGCTTGAAGAACTTGGCCGCGAACTCGTGGTACGGCTCCGACACGCGGACCCACGCCCGCAGCACACCACTCAGGCGGGCCGCGAACGACGTCTCGACCGCGAGCAGCTCCCGGCACGCGGCCTCGTGCTCGCCCTGTGCCCGGTCGTAGTACGCCTGGATGAGCTGTTCCTTGGACGAGAAGTAGTAGTAGGCGTTCCCGACCGAGACACCCGCCTCCGCGGCGATCGCCCGCATCGTCGTCGCCTCGAACCCCCGCTCCTTGAACAGCCGGAGGGCGGTCGCGACGATCCGCTCCCGCGTCTTCTCGGCCACGGTGGTCACTGTACGACCCTGGCACCCGCCGGGTCATATACGCGCCAGATGATCCGTACGAGGGGGCAAATTCCCCGTCGCCCGTGAATGGCCGCGCCCCTCGCGTGGGCATTGATCATCCTGGCGAGCTCCCCCGCCACCCGATCAAGGACTGAGCACCGGGGATGACGCATGACTTTACGTCCCTTGTCGTGGGGACTCGGCGCGGTGATCACGATCACCCTGCTGCCTCAATCGGCCACACAAGCGCAACCGCTGACCATCGCGAGCGTGCGGTACGTCTCCGCGGCGGTCGCCCTGCCGGCACGGCTGCCGCCCGCACGGACGCTCGCGGCCACGCCGCGCGGAAACGCCGTCACGTCGATCAGCGCCGCCGCCCGGCTCGAGAACGCCGGAGCGATGCGGCAACTCCTCGCCGGGGGGCTGCGCTGGCGATCGTCGGGCCGCTGCACCGACCGCACCAACTCGAGTTGCACATCCCTTGACGGCGTCCGGTACGGCACGCTCACCCAGGCGATCGAGCTCAGGCGGCGCAGCGGCTGCCGGATCGTCGTCACCGGCGGCACCGAGATCGGCCACAGCCGCGGCCGCTACAGCCACGAGAACGGCTTCAAGCTCGACATGGCCCACAACCCGTGCATCGACGCGTACGTGACCAAGACGTTCGACTACTGGACGACGCGCGGGGACGGGGCGCGGATGTACCGCCCGGAGGCCGCCTCGGACAGGGTCGTGTACGCGGACGAGGACAACCACTGGGACATCCTCTTCCGCTAAAGGGGTGTCCACGATCCTCGGCCGGGTCGGTCACTTCGCCGGAAGAAACCCGCGATCGTCGCGAAAGCCCGCTTCGCTCCCTCGATCCCGGTGAACGGCTACGGACAGCGCCGGGCCCGGCGCGGAAGCGGTGGCTTCCGCGCCGGGCCCGGCAGGTCAGGCGGATCAGGCCGTGAACTCGGCCGCGATCAGCTCGGCGATCTCGGCGGCGTTCAGCGCCGCCCCCTTGCGCAGGTTGTCGCCGCAGACGAACAGGTCCAGCGTGTTGGGGAAGTCGAGCGCCTGGCGGACCCGGCCGACGTAGGTCGGGTCCGTGCCGACGACGTCCACCGGCGTGGGCCAGACGCCGTTCTCCGGGTCGTCCATCAGGATGACCGTGGGCGCGGCCTCCAGCACGCGGTGCGCGTCCGCCACGGTGATCTCGCGCTCGAAGGTCGCGTGAACGGCCAGCGAGTGCGTGGTGACCACCGGGACCCGGACGCAGGTCGCCGAGACCTTGAGGTCCGAAATGCCGAGGATCTTGCGGGACTCGTTGCGGAGCTTGAGCTCCTCCGACGCCCAGCCGTCCTCCTTGAGCGACCCGGCCCACGGCACGACGTTGAACGCGATCGGCGCGGGGAACGGAGACTCCGCGTCGCCCAGCTTGTTCTGCAGGGTCTTGCGCACGTCACCGGCGGTCTGGCCGGCCGTGCGGTCCCCCGCCAGCGCCTCGGTCTCGTCGTACAGCCGGGCCGAGCCGGCCACGCCCGCGCCGGACACCGCCTGGTACGACGCCACGACCAGCTCGCGCAGGCCGTACTCGCTGTGCAGGGCGCCCATGGCGGCCATCATCGACAGGGTCGTGCAGTTGGGGGTGGACACGATGCCGAGCGGCCGGTTCCGCGCGTCGCCGGGGTTGACCTCCGGCACGACCAGCGGCACCTGCGGGTTCATCCGGAACGTGCCCGACTTGTCGATCGCGACCGCGCCGCGCTGGGCCGCCACCGGCACCCACTCGGCCGACACCTCGTCCGGCACGTCGAAGATGGCGATGTCGACGCCGTCGAACACCTCGGGGGCCAGCGCCTGGACGACGACCTCCTCGCCGCGCACCGGCAGCAGCCGGCCCGCCGAGCGGGCGGACGCGACGAGACGGATCTCGCCGTAGATGTCCTCGCGGTTGGAGATGATGTCCCGCATCACGGTGCCCACGGCACCGGTCGCTCCGACGAGCGCGAGGGTGGGCTTACGACTCATCGACCGCTACCTCCGTAAACGACTGCCTCGACCTCGTCCGCGTCCAGCTCGAACGCCTGGTGTGCGGCGTTGACGGCCGCGTCCACGTCGTCCTCATCGACGACCACCGAGATTCGGATCTCGGACGTGGAGATCATTTCGATGTTGACCCCCGCGTTGGCCAGCGCGCTGAAGAACGTCGCGGTGACGCCGGGGTGCGAGCGCATGCCCGCGCCGATCAGCGAGACCTTGCCGATGCGGTCGTCGAACAGCAGCGAGTCGAAGACCACCTTGCTCTGGATCTTCTTGAGCGCGGTGAGCGCCGTCTGCGCGTCGTTCGTCGGAAGCGTGAAGGAGATGTCCGTACGCCCCGTCGCCGCGGCCGACACGTTCTGCACGATCATGTCGATGTTGATCTCGGCGTCGGCCAGCGTTTTGAAGATGGCGGCAGCCTCTCCGATCTTGTCGGGCACACCGACAACGGTGATCTTGGCCTCGCTCCGGTCGTGGGCGACGCCGGAGATGATGGGCTGCTCCATCTCGGTTCCTTCGGTCTCGGGGTCAGTGAAGACCCACGTGCCTTCCTTGCTGCTGAACGAGCTTCTGACGTGGATCGGGAGCCGGAACCTGCGCGCGTACTCCACGCAGCGCAGATGCAGGATCTTGGCTCCACAGGCCGCCATCTCCAGCGTCTCCTCGAAGGAGAGCCGCGGGATCTGCCGGGCCGTCGGGACGATGCGCGGATCGGCGGTGAAGACGCCGTCCACGTCGGTGTAGATCTCGCAGACGTCGGCCTCGAGCGCGGCGGCGAGCGCGACCGCCGTGGTGTCGGAGCCGCCGCGGCCGAGCGTCGTTATGTCCTTGGTGTCCTGCGACACACCCTGGAAGCCGGCGACGATCGCGATGTGTCCGAGGCCGAGCGCCTCCTGTATGCGGCCGGGCGTCACGTCGATGATGCGCGCCTTGCCGTGCGTGGAGTCGGTGATCACGCCGGCCTGCGAGCCGGTGAAGCTCCTGGCCTCGTGGCCCAGGTTCGCGATCGCCATCGCCAGCAGCGCCATCGAGATGCGCTCACCGGACGTCAGCAGCATGTCGAGCTCGCGTCCCGGAGGCAGCGGGGACACCTGCTTGGCCAGGTCGAGGAGTTCGTCCGTGGTGTCGCCCATCGCGGAGACGATCACTACGACGTCGTTGCCGGCTTTTTTCGTCGCGACGATCCGCTGCGCCACCCGCTTGATGCAGGACGCGTCGGCGACGGACGAACCACCGTACTTTTGGACAACGAGCGCCACTGGAACTCTCCGAACGAATCAGGACGTGGAGCTCACAGTCTACTGGGGGGTCTCACCAGCCCGACGGGAGATGCTCACCATGTGGGACGATCATTATGCGACCTGCCGGAACGGCCGTCGGCGTCAGACGACGGTGCTCTCCTCCACCACGTCGAGCCGGGTGTGCGCGACCAGCGCGTGCAGCGCGCGCAGCGCCGCCCCCGCGTGGTTGCCCCACGTGTTGAAGTAGGAGTACTGCCACCACCACAACGCCTCCGACGGGCGGCCCGCGCGGTGGTGCCGCAGCCCGTGCAGCAGGTCCGCCGCCACCGCCGCCAGATCGTCCGACAGCCGGTACGGCGTGACCGCGGTGTCCTTGTACGGATCGAACACCTCGGCGTAGTCGTCCACCGGCCCGAGCCGGGCCGCCAGAGCAGTACGGAGGGGATCGACATCGGGGTCGTCGCTCAGTGCCGGCTCGACGTTGCCCTGCAGGATGACGTCCTGCATCGCCCCGAGCTGGGTGCCGGCCAGGCTGACCTGCGCCACCTCGACGAGCAGCAGCGGCAGGATGCCGTCGCCACCCTCGCCGCCGGCCAACCGGGTCAGGCCGTCGAGATAGTTCTGCGCGTGCCCCGCGATCCGTTCCGCCAGGGCGGCCCAATCATCAGACATCCAGCAGCCTCCGTCCTTCGAAAGCGCGGCCCAAGGTGACCTCGTCGGCGTATTCGAGGTCACCGCCCACCGGCAGACCGCTGGCCAGTCGTGTCACTTTCAGCCCCATGGGCTTGACGAGCCGGGCCAGGTAGGTGGCCGTGGCCTCGCCTTCGAGGTTCGGGTCGGTCGCGAGGATCAGCTCGGTGACCTGGCCGTCAGCGAGCCGTGTCATCAGCTCGCGGATCCGCAGGTCGTCGGGGCCGACCCCGTCGATCGGGCTGATCGCGCCGCCGAGCACGTGGTAGCGCCCGCGGAACTCGCGGGTCTTCTCGATCGCCACGACGTCCTTCGACTCCTCGACGACGCAGATGACGTGCGGGTCCCGGCGCTGGTCACGGCAGATCCGGCACTCCTCCTCCGCGGCGACGTTGCCGCAGACACGGCAGAACCGGACCCGCTCCTTGACCTCGAGCAGCGCGTGCGCCAGCCGTTTCACGTCCGCCGGATCCGCCGCCAGCAGATGGAAGGCGATGCGCTGCGCGCTCTTGGGACCGACGCCGGGCAGCATCCCCAGCTCGTCGATCAGATTCTGGACGACCCCCTCGTACATGATCTTCTAGAACCCGGGCAGCTGGCCGAGCCCGCCTCCGAGCCCCTGCGCCAGCGGACCGAGCTTCTCCTGCTGCAACTCGGCGGCCGCGCGCACCGCGTCTCGCACCGCGGCCAGCACCAGATCGGCGATCGTCTCCACGGTCTCCTCGGGGTCGTCCGCGTCCACGGCCTTGGGGCTGATCCTCAGTTCGAGCAGCTCTCCGCTGCCGTTGACCGTCGCGACCACCAGCCCGCCGCCCGCGGTCCCCTCGACCTCGGCGTCGCTGAGCTCCTGCTGGGCCGTGACGAGCTGCTGCTGCATGAGCTGGGCTTGTTCCAGCAACTGCTGCAGGTTGACATCTCCAGGGTTCACGTTCGTGCGCTCCTCGGCATCCAGCGACTTGTCGTCGCGACGAGCCTACGGCGTTTGCCGCGGATCTGATACCGGAGCATGTACGTGTTCCGGGTAAACGCACCCCAGCAAGGCGGTGCGGGCCCCTCAGGAGTGGTCGATTTCCTCAATGACACGGCCACCGAGCTCACGCTGGATGAGCGCCATCCCGGTCAGCTCGTCCCCGTCGGCGTCCGCGTCATTGAGCGGGTCGACGTCGTCCGTCGCCTGCCCGGGCGTGGATCGGCTCGGCACCGCTTCCGGCCACGCCTGGCGCGGCCCCGACTGGGCCGCGGCCTTGGCCGCCGACCTCGCCGCCGCCAGCCCCGGGCCGGGCGCGGAACCGCGCGAGCCGCCCGACCCGGCCGGCGGACGACCGTCGTCCTCGTCCGAGGGCGCGTCCGGCCACGACTCGTCGGTCGTCTGTGACGCGCCCGCGTCCCCGCCACCGGCCTCGGGACCGCTCGCGGGCGCCGCCGGCTCCGGCGGCGTACGCGGGTCGGCGGCGGACGGCCGGGGCTGCCCCTCGGTCCGGGCGGCCGGCCGTGAGCCCGCGTCGGCGGTGCCGTACCCGCCGGAGGGGGCGGCGGAGCCGCGCGCGGCGGGAGCACCGGCGGGCGGGCCGGAACTCCCGACGACCACGTCGACCCGCCAGGTGCCGCCCAGGACGTCGCCGAGCGCCGCCGCGACCACCTCGTCGCGCTTGCCCTTGAGGAAGCCCTGCACGTCGCCGGGCTTCTCGAAGCCGACGGTCACCAGGTTGCCGTCCACGCCGAGGAGCCGGCCCTGCGTATTAAGGATCATCCAGGCGACGCGCTGCCTGTTCTTGATCGCGTCCAGGACCCTGGGCCACGCCTGCTGGATCGGCCCTCCCACCGCCGCCGGTGCGGCGGATGGGGCGTCGTCCCTCGGGGGCGCGCTCGCCGCGCCCGGCCGCGCCGGGGTGGGCCAGTCGTCCCGCGAATCGGGCGCGGGAGCCGTACGCGCGGGGGCCGCCGGGGACCCGGATCCGGGCGCCGACATGGGAGCCGTGGGAGCCGCCGGGGCGGCGGGAGCCGGTGCGGCCGCCGGAGACGGCTGCGGAGCGGGGACCGCGACGCCGGGCACCGGGGCGGCCAGGCCCGGCACGCCGCCGCGTTCGAGGCGTTCGAGGCGTTCGAGCCGCGCGAGCAGTGCGGTCTCACCCTCCGCGGCGGCGGGCAGCAGCACGCGGGCGCACATCAGCTCGAGAAGCAGCCGAGGCGAGGCCGCGCCGCGCATCTCGGTCAGTCCGGTGTTGAAGATCTCGGCGGCGCGGGTCAGCTCCGCCGGGCCCATCAACGCCGCCTGCGCCTGGAGGCGCTCCAGCTCGTCGGCCGGCCGATCGAGCAGGCCGTTGCCCGCAGCCTCCGGCACGTTGGCGAGGATGACCAGGTCGCGGAAGCGCTCCAGCAGGTCCATCGCGAACCGCCGGGGGTCGTGACCGCCCTCGATGACCCGGTTGACCGTCTGGAAAACCGCTGCGCCGTCCCGCTTGGCGAACGCCTCGACCACCTCGTCGAGCAGGTCGCCGTCGGTGTAGCCCAGCAGGGACACCGCGCGCTGGTAGGTGATCCCGGACTCGTCGGCACCGGCCAGGAGCTGGTCGAGGATCGACAGCGAGTCACGGGCCGAGCCCGCGCCCGCGCGCACCACGAGCGGCAGCGCCGTCGGCTCGTACGGCACCGACTCGGAGTCGAGGATCTCCTCCATGAGCTGACGCAACGTCGCCGGGGGCATCAGCCGGAAGGGGTAGTGGTGGGTGCGGGACTTGATCGTCCCGATGACCTTCTCCGGCTCGGTCGTGGCGAAGACGAACTTGAGGTGCGGCGGGGGCTCCTCGACGAGTTTGAGCAGCGCGTTGAAACCCTCGCGGGTCACCATGTGCGCCTCGTCGATGATGTAGATCTTGTAGCGCGCCGAGACCGGCGCGAAGAACGCGCGCTCCCGCAGGTCGCGGGCGTCGTCCACGCCACCGTGCGACGCGGCGTCGATCTCGATGACGTCGAGGTGCCCGGGGCCGGTCGGGCCCAGGGCCACGCACGAATCGCACTCGCCGCAGGGATCGGGCGTCGGGCCCTTCTCGCAGTTCAGTGAGCGGGCGAGGATGCGCGCGCTGGAGGTCTTGCCGCAGCCGCGCGGGCCGCTGAACAGGTAGGCATGGTTGATCCGCCCGCTCCGCAACGCCTGGCGCAGCGGCTCCGTGACGTGTTCCTGCCCCTTGACCTCGGCGAACGTCCCGGGCCTGTACTTGCGGTACAGCGCAAGACTCATGCCGTCTCCTCGGGGGGTCGACCCGGTCGGCGGTTCCCTAAACTCAGAGACCCCCCGCACACCCGCCAGAGCCCGTTTATCCTTGCTGCCTTCCGGCCCTGGGGAGGTTCACAGGATGACGCCGCGCGAGGGGTCCGCAGACAGTCTAACCACTCCCGCGGTGTGCCGAGGCCGGACCGAGCACCGGAAAACTGTGGTCACCACTGGTCGGAAAGTCCGCTAAGCTTTTCGGCGGAGGATTCGCCTAGTTGGCCTAGGGCGCACGCTTGGAAAGCGTGTTGGGGGCAACCCCTCAGGAGTTCGAATCTCCTATCCTCCGCGCTTGGTTGAGCAGCAAGAACACGAAAGCCCCGGTCTGATACAACCGGGGCTTTCGTGCGTCTGGGGGTCGGCTTCCGTGTGTTCGGGGCCGGCCTTCGGGCCTGTTGACGCCCCATCAGGCCCACCTTGGAGCTCACGTCGCTACGCGGACCGAGTCGCGCCCAACCGCGGGCGGCCCGGTGCGGGGGAACCTGGTGCGGGGGAACCTGGTGCGGGGAACACTGTGTCGCCGTCGCCGCGACCGGACGTCCTCGGCGAACCCGCTCCGGACCCGGCCACCCCCTCACATCCGGCACAAGCCTCCAGCGGTCATGATTCTCTTCATAAGGGGCATCAGCGATGTGGATGGCATCGCGATGCGCACGAGGATCACGCGCAAACTGGAGCGTCGCGGAATGGATTTCGATGACCGGGCCGAACTCGACGCCTCGCAGGTGGACGACGTCGGGTCCGGCGGCATGTCCCGGGGCGGCGGGCTCGCGATCGGCGGCGGCGCCGTGGGCATCGTGGTGGTCGTCCTGGCCCTCGTCTTCGGCGTCGACCCGACCGAGCTCCTGAGCGGCGGCGGGCAGCCCGCCCAGAGCGGCAGGTCCACGAGCAGCGGCGACCTCGCCGCCCAGTGCAAGACCGGCGCGGACGCCGACCAGTCCGAGAAGTGCCGGGTCGTCGGCGTCGTCAACAGCATCCAGAAGTACTGGAAGGGCGAGATCAACGGCTATCGGCAGGCCCGAACGGTGTTGTTCACCCGGGGCATCCAGACCGGTTGCGGCGCGGCCGACTCCTCCGTCGGCCCCTTCTACTGCTCGGCCGACCGGCAGGTCTACCTCGACCTCGGCTTCTTCGAGGAGCTGCACAGCAAGTTCGGCG
This sequence comes from Microtetraspora malaysiensis, assembly GCF_001528665.1. Lineage (GTDB taxonomy): Bacteria > Actinomycetota > Actinomycetes > Streptosporangiales > Streptosporangiaceae > Microtetraspora_A > Microtetraspora_A malaysiensis. The sequence goes on along the minus strand of NZ_BBYJ01000020.1, from coordinate 126,301 downwards.
CCGAGGGCGGCCCGTTCTCCCAGGCGTACGTCATCGCCCACGAGTACGGCCACCACGTGCAGAACCTCCTCGGTGACATCTCCAAGGGCACCGGCCGGGGCGCGACCAGCGGCTCGGTACGGCTCGAACTGCAGGCCGACTGCTACGCCGGCGTCTGGGCGAAGAACGCGGTGGGCACCGGGTTCTTCGCCAAGCCCTTCAGCGACGCCGACATCCGCCAGGCGCTCGACGCCGCCTCCGCCGTCGGCGACGACCGCATCCAGGAGAAGGCGCGGGGCCGGGTCAGCCCGGAGAACTTCACGCACGGCACGTCCGCCCAGCGAATGAAGTGGTTCAAAACCGGCTACAGCTCCGGCGATCCGCGGCGCTGCGACACCTTCTCCGGGGCGATCTGACGAGATCCCCCACGTCGCGGGGCGGCTTTCTCTCCTAGACTACGTACCGTGATCTTTAAGTTGGTCGGCGACGGACGCCCCTACCCCGAGCACAGCCTGTCGAACCGCGAGTGGGCCAAGATCCCCCCGCGGCAGGTCAGGCTGGACTCACTGATCACGACGAAAGCGGTTCTCGACCTGCACTCCCTGCTCGCCAGGGACTCCACGTTCTACGGCGACCTGTTCCCGCACGTGGTCCAGTGGAACGGCGACCTCTACCTGGAGGACGGCCTGCACCGGGCGTTGCGCGCCGCGCTGCACCAGCGTTCCATGTTGCACGCCCGGGTGCTCGAACTCGAGGGCTGAGCCACGCCGCCCGGACGGGGGCGACACGACAGGCGACAGGGCCGCCGGCCTCGCGCAGGTCAGCGGCTCTTGCGTTGATCAGCGGGGTCCCGTACCCCACCGGCGCCTCATGAGGTGGAAAGCGAAAGAGCCGCCGACCTTTTCACGCAGGTCAGCGGCTCTTCGTGCTGGCGGTGGCGGTGGGATTTGAACCCACGGTAGGTTGCCCTACACACGCTTTCGAGGCGTGCGCCCTCGGCCACTAGGCGACGCCACCGTTGGTCAGCTTACCGGACAAACGCTTATGCCCGCGCCGTCGTTTCAGGGCCGGCGCCGGGCGAAGAAGTCGGTGAGAACGGCGGAGCACTCCGCGGCGAGCACCCCGCGGACGACCTCGGGCCGGTGGTTGAGCCGGCGATCCCGCACCACGTCCCAGAGCGAGCCCACGGCCCCCGCCTTGTCGTCGTCCGCGCCGTACACGACACGATCGACGCGGGCCTGTACGGCGGCGCCCGCGCACATCGTGCAGGGTTCGAGGGTGACGACCAGGGTGCAACCGGTGAGCCGCCACTCGCCGCGCGCCTCGGCGGCGGAACGCAGCGCCAGGACCTCCGCGTGCGCGGTGGGATCCGCGCTCGCCTCGCGGTCGTTGCCCGCCTCCGCCACGATCGCGCCGTCCGCGTCAAGGACGACGGCGCCGACCGGGACCTCTCCCCGCTCGCCCGCGCGAACGGCCTGCGCGAGCGCCCGCCGCATGGCCGCCTCGTGCGCCGCGGACGGGCCGGTCACCGCAAGCGGTCGAGTTCGTCGGCGAAGGACAGCCGCTCGGCGATCACGGAGAGGACGTCGGCGGGCAGCCCCTCCTCCATGCTCAGCTCCAGCAGCTCCTCCGAGCTCACCCCGAGGTCCGCGAGCAGCTCGAAGTCGCCCGCCGGCCGCACGCCGAGGTCGGCCGGCTCCTTGTCGACCGCCACGCCGGCGAGGTCGGTGAAGATCTCCGCCAGCGGGTCGCCCTGGCCGGACTGCGCGTCGGAGAGGAAGACCCGCAGGTCGAGGTCGTTCTCGTACCGGACGATGGCGAACCACTCGTCCTCGACCTCGACGCAGAGCAGGACGAGTTCGTCGCCTTCGAGGCCGAGCACCTCCTGTACGGCGTCGCCCAGGTCGTCGGCGATCTCCGCCGAGCTGAGGTCGACCTCGGCTCCGTTCCAGCCGCCATCGATCTTCACGAAGGCGGCGGAGAAGAGATTGAATCTCGAGGGCATGGCCGGGCTCCCGAGTCAGCCGATAGCGGCGTCGACGGCACGTTCAAACGGCTGGGAGAAGCCCAGCCGCGCGGCGATGCTCGAAAGCACCTCGTCAGGGAGCAGGTCGAGGTCTCCGGAGAGCGCGCCGAGTTCCATCTCGTCCAGCCCGAGGTCGGCGAAGATCGACAGATCGCCGGCGGGGAGCACGCTGTCCAGCTCTTCCTCTTCGGGGACGGGGACGTCGAGGTAATCGAGGACCTGCTGCGCGAGCGGCCAGTCCCAGGAAGCAGTGATGTCGGACAGGAAAACGCTCACACGCTCACCGAAGACTCGCAGCGCCACGAAGAAGTCATCCCCCACGGCGACAAGGCCAATCGTGGCCCCCATGCTCGGCGTCTGGCGGAGCGCGTGGATCAACCCGCGTAGATCGGAGGTCAGCCCCATCGGCAGCATCTCTGCTTCCCAGCGGTCGTCCTCGCGGTAGACCACGATGGCGAAGTCCAGTGCGTCCTCGTCTGTCATCGTCATCCCCACCGATGCGGTCCTAACGTCAGGCAATCGTCGCAGAATCCGGTCCCAACCGTACGGCTTCCGCGCCAAATTGTGATCAAAACCGCCGGTGACGTTCGTCCCTATTGCTCCGGACGGTACCTTCTGTGGCATGGAAAGCCTCGTCGTTGACCACCCTCTCGTCGCCCACAAGCTGACCACGCTGCGTGACGTCCGCACCGACTCGCCGACGTTCCGCCGTCTCGCTGACGAACTGGTGACACTTCTCGCGTACGAGGCGACCCGGGACGTCCGCATCACGGACGTGACCGTGCAGACCCCGCTCGCGCCCGCCCACGGCATACGGCTGTCGCGCCCCGCGCCGCTCGTGGTGCCGATCCTGCGGGCCGGCCTCGGCATGCTCGACGGAATGATGCGCCTGCTTCCCACGGCCGAGGTCGGCTTCCTCGGCATGATCCGCGACGAGTCCACCCTCGAGGCCCAGACCTACGCGACCCGCCTGCCCGAGGACCTCTCCGGCCGGCAGTGCTACGTGCTCGACCCGATGCTGGCCACCGGCGGCACGCTCGGCGCGGCGATCCAGTTCCTCTTCGACCGGGGAGCCGAGGACGTCACCGCGCTCTGCCTGCTCGCGGCGCCCGAAGGCGTGGCGTACCTGGACAAGATGTTCCAGGGCTCGGGCAAGCCGATCCGCGTGGTGACGGCGGGCATGGACGAGCGGCTCAACGAGAACGGGTACATCGTCCCGGGTCTCGGCGACGCCGGCGACCGCCTCTACGGCGTCGTCTGAACTTTTCCCAGACTTTCCCGCGTCTAGTTACAGCATGTACTCGTCTGGGTACGTAGAGTAACGACGACGTGTCTTTGCGTTCCCGGCCACCGGGGCCGCTCATCAGGGGGAGTCATGAGTCAGCTTCCGCATGGCGGACGCTACGAGTTGGTCGAGGCGGCGCTCCGCGACGAGTTCGCGGGCATCCACCCCGCCGCCACCGTGACACGGTGCATCGAGGTCGCCCACCACGGCGCCGAGGAGGTCACCGGCCACGCATACCCCGCCCTGGTCGAGCGAATCGCACGCAAGCACCTACAAGTTCTCGCCGTGGCCGCCGAAGGGCGCGCATGACCGTCGACACCGAAGCCGGTTCTTCCGGTTTTACCGCTTTACCGAAGTAGGCGGCTGGGTAATCTATTGGTCATGGGAGTGGTGACGGCGGTGCAGCTCAAGAAAGTCGTGAAGTGGGGAGCGCTCGGTCTGGTGGCCTTCTACCTGTTGTCGAGGCCGGATGACGCGGCCCACACAGTGCAAGGCGCCGTCAGCGGCGTCATGAAGGCGGCGGACTCGATGGCCCAGTTCTTCGCAAAGCTGACATGAGACTAGTGACCCACGGGGACTCCGCCCCGTCGTCGGTCAACCGTTACCTCCTCCCCCATGAACACCAGGTCATCATGGTGCGGCGACACCCCGCCGTACTTCTCCGGCCCATCGGCGAGATCTTCGGCGGGCTCGTCGTGGCAGGCCTGCTCAGCAAGTGGCTGAGCGACGCCGGAGGCGGCGAGGCACTCGTCGTCGTCTGGTGGGCCTGGCTGCTGCTCCTCATCCGCTTCGTCTGGAAGGTCGCGGAGTGGTCGGTCGACTACTTCGTGGTCACGTCCCAGCGCATGCTCCTCACCACGGGCCTGATCACGCGCAAGGTCGCGATGATGCCACTGGCGAAGGTCACCGACATGAGCTTCCAGCGCTCACTGCTGGGCCGGATGCTCGGTTACGGGGAGTTCGTCATGGAGTCGGCCGGGCAAGATCAGGCCCTTCGTACGGTTCCCCACATCCCCTACCCCGAGACCCTGTATCTCGAGGTCTGTCAGATGATCTTCCCGAGCAAGGACGATGCGGACGACTGATGGCCTGTGAGGTTGTGATCGAACCTTCACCGCGGCGATTCCTGACCAAGGGTTACACGATTCGCTAGCTTCGTGCCATTATGACGTGACCATTGACCATTTCCCCGCCCTGAGAGATCAGATGCCGAGTCAGGGAACCATCGGTGACCGCGTCCGCGGACTGCGGTTGAGCAGGCGCATGTCTCAGGCCCAGCTGGCCGGACCCGACCTTTCCGACAGTTATGTCTCGCTCATCGAGTCCGGAAAGCGAACGCCCACGCCCGTCGTGGCGCGGCTGCTCGCGGAACGGCTCGGATGCACCACTGAGTTCCTCCTGCACGGGATCGAACCACGGCAACGCATCGACACCGAGCTGGGGCTCCGTCACGCCCAGCTTGAGCTTTTCCACGGCGATCCGGCAATTGCGGCCGACCGATTCGGCGACATTGTCAAGGCCGCCGGCGAGGAGAACGCGATGCTCGCCGCGCACGCTCAGCTCGGGCTGGCGCGGGCGCTGGAGGCCCAGGGGCTCACCGGCTCCGCCGTCGAGGCGTACGAGCGGCTGCGCAGGGAGGCGACCGCACACCCCGAGCGCCTGGCCGACCTGCCCATCACCGTCGCTCTCTGTCGTTGCTACCAGCGGGCCGGTGACACGTTGCGCGCCCGGGACCTGGGCGCGCAGGCGCTGTCCCAGGTGGAGCCGCTCGGCATCGAGCACGGCGAGCTGGCGATGGAGCTCGCCGACGCGCTGGCCGAGACCGAGACCGGCCTCCCATACGTCGAGCGTGTTCTGGCCGCGCACGACACCCCGGAGTGCGCCCACCACCGCGTCGACGAGGTGATGGCGCTCTGGAAGGCGAGCGTCACCGCCTCCGAAGGCGAAGACTCGGCCCTCGCCGTACAGCTCGCGGAGGACGCGATCGCGACCGGCAGGCCCGAGCGGCTCGCGTTCCGCTTCGCCCGAATTGCGATGAACTGGGCGAGGCACACCTCGGTGGCCGCCGAGGACACCGATTTGGACCGAGCCAACGAGTTGGCCGCGTCCGCGACCCAGATCCTCGCCGAGCTGCCCGGCAGGGTGGCCGAGCACGCGCGCAGCCTGATCGTGCTGTCGCACGTACGTTTCCGTTCGGGTGACGTCGAAGCGGCGACGGATTTCGCCGTCCGGGCGCTCGATCTGCTCGTGGGGACGGGAGGGACGGTGCCGGCCACCGCCCATCTCGTACTGGCCGAGATCGCCTTGGCACGCTCCCAGGACGCCGGTCCGGCGCTGCGGACGGCGCAGGATCTGCTGGAAGGGACCGCCGCCGGCATCGACCGGGAGACCGCCCGCGCCTGGCGCCAGCTCGGCGACCTCTGGGGGCAGGCCGGTTCCGGCGAGGAACAGGCCAAGGCGTATCGTAGGGCTCTCGAAGCCGTCGGAATCCGTGCGAACATGCCGGGATCCACCGCATCGGCGGCGCTCGTCCGATAACCCCTCCCTGAGCTCTCGGCCCGTTCGGGGGCTCTGGAATAATCAGGGTCGACCGGTCATTGACTCATCGGATGACTGTCCCCCGAGGAGGCGGATGTGAGCCTGCGTACCGCGCAACGGGCGTCACTGGTCGACCAGGTGATCGATCAGCTCAAGGAGCAGATCACCTCTGGCTCTTGGCAGATGAACGCCAAGATCCCCACGGAGACCGTGCTCGCGGAGCACCTCGGTGTCGGCCGAAACACCGTACGTGAGGCGGTGCGGGCCCTCACCCACGCCGGCTTGCTGGAGTGCCGCCAGGGCGACGGCACGTACGTGCGGGCCACCAGCGAGCTGTCCGGCGCGATGGCGCGCCGGCTGCGTGCCGCCGAGCAGTTGGAGATCCTTGAGGTCCGCCGGGCGTTCGAGGTGGAGGCCGCGCGGCTCGCGGCCACGCGTCGTACGGCGGAGGACATCGGGAAGATCGAGAAGGCTCTCTCCAAGCGGGAGGAGACCTGGTCCGGCGGGCACGTGGACGCGTTCGTGGAAGCCGATCTGGAGTTCCACATCGCCGTCGTCGAGGCGACGCACAACAACGTGCTGATGGACCTGTACGGCGACTTCGCGGCCGCGCTGCGCGCCAGCATCGCGGCGGCGGGCGGCTCGCTGAAGCAGAACTACATCCCGCACGACGCGATCGTGCGCGCGATCGTGGCCGGTGACGCCGCGGCGGCCGAGCGGGCCGGACACGCCTGCATCGAGCACATCCTGATCGCCCTCACCGAGTCGCAGGACCTCGCGGGCTGAGTCCAGCCGGACTCAGCCCGTCACGCGGCCGACTCCAGCCCGCTGATCGGCGCGCACGGCTGCCCCGGCCTCGCTCTTCACCCGAACGATCCCCGCCGGTCGGTCAGCCATGCACGCCCCCTCCCGGCGCCCTGGCCGGTGGGAGGGGCTCAGCCCAGGCGCAGCGACATCACCAGGTAACGGAAGTCGGGGTCGTCACCCTCGTTCGAGATGAGCGCCGGCCGGGTGGGCGAATCCATGCTGATGCGGGCGTGCTCCGTCTCCACCCCGGTCAGGCCGTCCAGCAGCCACTGCGGCTGGAACGCGATCTGGATGTCGTCTCCCGTGAAGCGGGCGTCGACGACCTCGGCGCCGCGGCCGATGTCACCGCCGCCCGCCTGGATCAGGCACCTGCCGTCCGCCGAACCTCCCTCGCCCGCGGAGAACGAGAGCCGGATCGCGGTGTTCCGCTCGGCCACCAGGGCCACCCGCTTGATCGCCTCGATGAAGGGCGCCACCCGCACCTCGGCGTGCATGGCCCACTCGGTGGAGAGCCGGGAGCGGTAGTCGATGAACTGCTCGTCGAGCAGGCGGACGGTGGTCGTGCGCCCCTGGCTCTCGAAGCCGGCGACGCTGTCGCCGAGGCCGATGGACACCTCGCCGCCGCGCAGCGAGCGGGCCACGTCGACCAGCACCCGGGCGGGCACGACCGCGGCGTGCCGCTCACTTTCGTGGACGGGATGCCACAGGAAGTCGCGCCCCGCGATCCGGTAGCGGTCGGTGGCGGCCATGGACACCGAGACGCCGTCGATGTCGATGCGGATGCCGGTGAGCATCGGGAGCGTCTCGTCCCGGCTCGACGCGGCGGCGACCTGGCCGATCGCGGTGGCGAACACTCCGCCGCCGACCGCTCCGACCTTGGACGGCATCGCGGGCAGGGACGGGAAGTCCTCGGCGGGCATGGTGATCAGACCGAACTCGACGCTGCCGCAGGTGAGCAGCGCCTCGGAGCCGTCGAGGGCGATCCGCACCGGCTCGCTGGGCAGGCTTCTGGTGATCTCCGCGAGCACCTTTCCCGGGATCAGCGCCCGGCCGGGCTCGGCCACAACGGCCTCGATCACCACCTGCGCGGAGACCTCGTAGTCGAACGCGGAGATCCGCAGATCGTCGCCGGCCTCCAGCAGCAGACCGGAGAGCACCGGAACGGCCGGCCGCCCGGGCAGGACACGGGCCGCCCACGCCACCGCGTCGGCGAGAACATCACGGTTCACCTCGAACTTCACGGGACCTCCTGTCGCGCCTGCCTGCCAGGCAAAGGTATCGGCCGGGACCGACAGAACGAACCGGCCGGCTCAGCGCGCGCCGGGCTGGAGCAGCCCCGACTCGTACGCCGCGACGACGGCCTGGACGCGGTCGCGCAGCCCGAGCTTCATCAGCACGTTGCTGACGTGCGTCTTGACCGTGTGCTCGCTGACCACCAGCTCGGCGGCGATCTCGGCGTTGGACAGGCCGCGCCCGAGAAGGACCAGGGTCTCCCGCTCGCGGTCGGTCAGCACGTCCAATCCCACGGGAGCGATGGCGGGACGCGGCTGCCTGCGCACCATGTCGTCGATCAGCCTGCGGGTCACCGCCGGCGCCAGAAGGGAATCGCCCGCCGCCACGACGCGTACGGCATGGACGAGGTCGTCCCGGCGGACGTCCTTGAGCAGGAAGCCGCTCGCGCCCGCGTGCAAGGCGTCGTACACGTAGTCGTCCTGGTCGAAGGTGGTCAGCATGAGGACCTTCGTGTCGGTCTCGTCGCACACCACGCGGGCGGCCTCGATGCCGTCCATGCGGGGCATGCGTATGTCGAGCAACAGCACGTCCGGCGCATGACGGCGGACGGCCTCGATCGCCTCGGCTCCGTCACCCGCCTCCGCGACCACGGATATGTCCGGCTGAGCGTCGAGGATCATCGAGAAACCGCTCCGGACGAGTTCCTGGTCGTCGGCCACCACAACATTGATCGTCACGTGGCAACCCTGCCAGAGGTCGTCGTATGCCCGGGAGGTGGGAGCTGCCGCGCTTCACCCTCACACACCGGCGAGCGGTAGCCGTGCGGCCACCTGGAAGCCGTGCGTGCGGCCCGGTGGCGTGCCGAAGGACGCGGTGCCGCCGCAGGCCGCGGCCCGCTCACGGATCCCGATCAGCCCGTTTCCGCCGGAGAAACCGGGCCCGCGCAGATCAGGACCGCGCCTCTCCGCACCGCGCGGATCAGGGCTGGGCGTGTCCGCCCCACGCGAGTCGGCCGCGGGACCCCGCCCGTCATCTGTGACGGTGATCGACAGCGCGTCGTCCTGCCAGTCGAGCCGGACCTCCGCCTCAGTGGCGGCGGCGTGCTTGAGCATGTTCGTCAGGGATTCCTGGACGATCCGGTAGGCGGCGATCTCCACATCCGACGAGACGGCGACCGGCTGTCCCGTGGTCGTCAGTGACACCCGTGGACCCGTGTCGCCGACTCCGCCGACCAGTTCGGGGATCCGGTCGATCGTGGGTTGCGGTTCCCTGGGCCCCTCGGTCTCCTTCAGCAGGCCGAGCATCCGCCGGAGCTGCGCCATCGCCTCCCGGCCCGCCGCGCCGATCGCGTCGAAGGCGGCCTCCGCCCGGTCGGGATTGGTCCGTACGGCGAGCGGACCGGCCTCGGCCTGCACGACCATGATGCTGACCGCGTGGGCGAGGATGTCGTGCATGTCCCGGGCGATCCTGGCGCGTTCGCGCTCGGCGGCGCGTTCCGCCTCCAGCTGCCGCTCGCGTTCCAGTTGGGCCGCCCGCTCCTCCAGGACCCTCGCGTACGCCTGGTGGACGGTGACCGCCCGGCCGAGGGCGTAGGAGGCGGCCCACGTCAGCAGGCCGCGGACCAGGGTGGGGACCGAGTTGCCACCGAAGAGGAGCGATCCCGGCACCATGATCAGGATGACCCCCATGCGCTGCCACCGCGGCGCGAGTTGAGCGACGGTGTACGTGGCGACGAGATGTCCGTACCAGAGGGGCTGCGGGGGAATGTCCGGATCATGCATCGAGTACGCATTGGTCGCCAGGATGATCGCGATGAGCACGGCCAAGGGGTACTTGCGGCGCACGATCAGTGGCAGGGAGGCGCCGATGACCGGGAGGTACTCCATGACCGTCCACGGCTCCGGGCCGGCCATCCGTCTCGTGTAGAAGAACGGGACCGATTGCGCGGCGAGCACCACGGCCGTCAGTACGGCGTCAATCAGAAGTGGATGAAGCGCCCGAAATCGCGCCATCGGTGACATAGAGCCCAAGTATTGCGGGCGATCGGCATCGTTTCCTCCGTCGTGCGAGGGATCCCCCTTCGGGACCACCTCCCTCGCGTGATGGAGCGGGAAGACCGCTCGAATCGGCGATCCCGCGGAGTGCCCCGCCGGGAAACCATGAGGCCATCGCATTTCACGACGCGATGCCCGACACGACACAACACGACCTGCCCCGGCGCGACACGGCGGACATCGCGACAGCTCCGCGTCGGATCCACGTCGCTCACGTCGCGTCTCCCGACTTCTGACACACCACCTTGGAGAACCCCGTGAAGATCGCTCTTGGCGCCGCCTCCCTCGCTCTCGCCCTCGGCGCCGTGGCCGCCACCGTGGCACCGGCCGCCGCCGACGCCGCCGGGACGAAGAGCGCCGGGGCGTCCGAGCTCAAGACCGCCGACGTGAGCTTCCGTACCAGCGACGGACAGACGCTCGGCGGCCGGATCTTCGAACCCGCGAACGCCACCGGCAAGCTGCCCGGACTGTTGCTCGTCCACGGGTCGGGCCAGGGCAACAAATGGAGCGAGCTCCAGAAGGAGGCCGAGGAGTTCGCCAAGCAGGGCATGGTGGTGCTGGCGCCCGACAAGCGCAGCGTCGGCTATTCCAAGCTGAATCGGGACTACTCCCAACTCGCCGACGACGCGCTGAAGGCCTTCGCCGTACTGCGGAACCGTCCGGAGGTGGACCCGGCGAAGACCGGCGTCTGGGGCCTCAGCGAAGGGGGGTGGGTGGCGCCGATCGCCGTCACCCGGAACTCGGACATCAAGTTCGTGATCACGGTGGGCGGGCCCGGCCTGGAACCGCTGCGCGCCCAGGCCTGGAACATGGCCAACAAGGTGGACAGAGCCGGGATCGAGGGATCGGCCCGGACCCTGCTCAACGAGCGCTTCTACCGCGTGGGCGCGGATGCCGGGATGTTCCCCGAGGCCCACTACGACCCCGTTCCGACGCTGAAGAAGATCAACCAGCCGGTGCTCGCCCTGTGGGGCGCCGAGGACAACCAAGTCCCGCCGGCGGAGAGTGCGGAGGTCTTCGGTAAGACCCTTCCCGGCAGTGTGACGATCAAGTTCTTCCCCCACGCCCCGCACGCGCTGTGGGCCGCCGACGAGCTGGTGCCCGGCTACGCCGAAACCGTCGGCGCCTGGGTCCGCGACGTCACCGGCGGGCACGTCCCCGCGTCGAGCGCCGACCCGCTGCCCACACAGCCGACCAGGAGCGTGCCGCTCCCCGAGTCGGCGTGGTGGGAGGGCTGGCAGGCCCAGCTCATCGTGCTGGTGCTGCTGATCGTGGCGTTCGCGACCTATCCGGTGGCCGCTCTGGTCCGTCGTCGCCGAGGCGGCACCGGCGGTTCCTGGCCCGCCCGGATCCTCGCGACGTCCGGTCTCATCAGCGTGCCCCTCTCCGTGTACGCGGCCGTATCCATGATCGGCTCCGCCAACGGCCACGGCATCGACCTCGGCCCGCTGATCGCCGGTCGGCCGATCCTCTGGCTGGTCGTGCAGCTGCTCGCCTTCACCACCCTCATCTCGACGGTGGTCACGGCGACCCGGTGGCGTACGGCACGGCTCCGGGAGTGGGTGCTGATCACCGGTGGCCTGCTCTTCATCCCCTGGGCGCTCTACTGGGGCCAGCTGCTCCCCTGATCCGCTCCCGACCTCGAACAGGCCCCTCAGGGGGCCTGTTTGCCGTTCAGGAAGGCGAGTACGGCGAGCACGCGGCGGTTGTCGTCGTCCGAGGGGGCCAGCCCCAGCTTGGCGAAGATGTTCGCGGTGTGCTTGCCCACGGCGCTGTCGCTGAGGAAGAGCCGCTGCCCGATGGCGGCGTTGGAGCGGCCCTCGGCCATCAGTTCGAGGACCTCGCGCTCTCGGGGAGTGAGCCGGCCGATCGGCTCGTTGCGCGCGTTGCGGGCCAGCAGCTTGGCGATCACCTCGGGGTCCATGGCGGTGCCCCCCTCCGCCACCCGGCGCACCGCGTCGATGAACTGGCCGGCGTTGAAGACCCGGTCCTTGAGGAGATAGCCGACACCGCCCGAGCCGTCGGCCAGCAGCTCCCGGGCGTACAACTGCTCGACGTGCTGGGAGAGGACGAGCACGGGCAGGCCGGGGATCCGGCGGCGGGCCTCCAGGGCGGCCTGGAGGCCCTCGTCGGTGAAGGTCGGCGGTAGCCGTACGTCGACGACGGCCACGTCGGGGCGCTCCCTGAGCAGGGCGGCGAGAAGATCGGGGCCGGACTCGACGGCCGCGACGACCTTGAACCCGTGTGCCTGGAGCAGGGCGACCAGTCCCTCGCGGAGGAGGTGCAGGTCTTCGGCGATGACTACGCTCACCGGTCTACCTTGTCACGCTTCGCCTGGTTGGTGAGGGTCACCGCGGTCGCCAGCATTCCACCGCCCAGGATGATCATCCCGACGATCGTCGGCCACTGCAGTGCCTCCGGCATGTGGAGCGCCAGGAACCACGACTTCTCCGGGGCACCGGTCAGCTTCATGACCATCGCGACGAACCCCTGCGGGATCATCGGGAGCCAGCACAGGCCCCAGCACACGCCCAGGGTCGTGCTCTTCCACCTCGCGAGCGGCGGGACCACGCTGTCCAGGGCGCGGGTCAGCTCCAGGACCGCCGTGGTGGGGCCGCCGATCGGGCTGTTCAGCGCGAGCACACCGTCGAACGCCGCGAGCCTGCGTTCGATGCCCTGCAGTCCGGTCCCCCGTTCGGGGTCCGCTCCACCCTGGCCGTCATCGGTCACCGTGGCCCGCAGGGTGGTCCCCTGGTGGCTGATGTCGATCCACACCTCGGTCGCGCCGCCGTGCTTCACCGTGTTGGTCAGCAGCTCGCTGATCGCGAAGTAGGCGGCGGACTCCACCGGGGCGTCCGGCCGTACCGGCAGGTCGACGGTCACATGCGCGGTGAGCGGGGTGTCCAGGGCGAGAGCGCGTACGGCGTCGCCGAGCCCGCGCTCGGCGAGCACCGGCGGATGGATGCCGCGCACGACCTGACGCAGCTCGCGCAGCGCGGTGGCCGACGCCTCGCTCGCCTTGGCGAGCAGCGCCTTGGCGGCGGCCGGGTCGGTGTCCACGAGCTGCTCGGCGGCGCCGATGGTCATGCCGATCGCGACCAGCCGCGCCTGCGCGCCGTCGTGCAGGTCGCGCTCGATGCGGCGCAGCTCGGCCGCCTGCGAGTCGACCGCGTCGATCCGGGTCCTGGCCAGGTGGCTGACCCGCTGGGCGAGCCGCGCCTTCTCGGTCGGCGCGAGCAGCCCGTGCGCGATCTGCCCGTGGGCCCGGAGGCTCCACGGGATGACGACCGGCGCCGTGGCCACCGCGATGACAGCAGGCAGCAGGCCGAGCATGTTGCCGTCGAGCAGCATGGGGAGCCCGGCCGCGACGAGCAGCACCGGAAGGGCGACGATCAGACCGCCGGCCCACGGGTTCAGCATGAGGTAGGCGAGATCACGCCAGGTCGCGGGGTCGTTCACCATCCAGGTGAGCCGCCGGTTGAACGCCGGGACGCGCGGCGTCTTGTACAGGTTGCGGCCGTCGCGGTACCAGCCGTCCCGCTGTGGCCGCGGGGGCGGCGGGGCGGGCCGGTACGGCTCGTCGATCGTCACGCCGGACCACCTGGCGGCGAGCCTCCGCTGCGCCCCTGTCGTCGCCCGCGTGAGCCGTACCGCAGAGGGGAGCACGAACACCAAACCCAAGAGGAAGCTGAGCAGGACGGCGACCAGCATCACCAGGCCGACCAGCTGCCCGATGATCACCATCCCGAGAAGGCCGGTCGCGTGGCCCAGCGCCGCGAGAGTACGTCGGTTCATGCGTCTCAGTCTGTACAGAGGGAACGGGCGTGCGCAGTGACCCGAGACGCCCGGGAGGGGTGGAGTTATCCCCACCCCCTGTCGGGCAAAAGTGCACCACAACCGGGTCCGCACCCGCATTCTCCCCGGAGCGCGAGATTTCTAGCTTCGTGGCATGGCAATCATCTCTGTCCGCAACCTGCGCAAGACGTACGGCGAGACGGTCGCGGTCGACGACGTGTCGTTCGCGGTCGAGAAAGGCGAGATCTTCGGGATCGTCGGCCGCAACGGCGCCGGAAAGACGACCACGGTCGAGTGCGTCGCCGGGTTGCGCACGCCGTCGTCCGGCGTCGTGGAGTTCGGCGCCGGCCTGACCGACGCGAAGGAGCAGATCGGCATCCAGCTCCAGGACTGCTCGCTGCCGGACAAGCTGAAGGTCGGGGAGGCGCTGGAGCTCTACGCGTCCTTCTACCCGCGGCCCGCGGACTGGCGCGCGCTGCTCGGCGAGATCGGCCTCGACCCGCGCGTCGCGTTCGCCAAGCTGTCCGGCGGGCAGCGCCAGCGGCTGTCCGTCGCGCTCGCGCTGGTCGGCAACCCGCGGGTCGCGATCCTCGACGAGCTGACCACCGGCCTCGACCCGCAGGCCCGCCGCGACACCTGGGACCTGATCGAGCGCGTCCGCGAGATGGGCGTGACGGTGCTGCTGGTCACGCACTTCATGGAGGAGGTCGAGCGGCTCTGCGACCGGGTCGCGGTGATCTCGGCCGGCCGCGTGCTCGCGGTGGACACCCCGGACGGGCTCATCGAGCGCGCCGGCGGCGGGCAGCGGATCGTCTTCCACACGACCGGGCCCGTCGACGCCCTCACGGCGTTGCCCGAGGTCACCTCCGTCCGGCGGAACGGTGACGAGGTGGTGGTGACCGGCACCGGCGACCTGCTCGTCACCGTGGTCGGCGCCCTTACACCGGGGCAGGTCAGCGGCCTGCGCACCGAGCGGACCACCTTCGACGACGCCTTCCTCGCCCTCACCGGGAACGCGCCCGTCTCGTCGTGACGCCTCCCCCGGCGCACGCCCCGGCCGCCGCGGTCACCACCGCACTTCCCTTCGGCTCTCGGCGCGTGCTCCGGCCCACCGGACGCCCTTGGCCCCCAGTGACCCGTCCCCCCGCCCGTACGCCGTCGCGTACCGGCTCTGCTGAAACCGGAGAATCCTGATGCTGGTCCAGAAAAAACTGATCCTCACCGAGGCGAAGCTGTTCCTACGCGAGCCGGCCGCGGTGTTCTTCGTGACCCTCCTGCCCATCGCGCTGCTGCTGGTGCTCGGCCTTTCCGTCCCCGGGTTCAGCCAGCCGGATCCGGCCCTCGGGGGCGAGCGGCCCATCGACGCCCAGTTCCCCGCGATGATGGTGCTGCTCTCGGTCGCGACGCTCGCGGTGAGCGCGCTTCCCGCGACGCTGGTCATGTACCGGGAGAAAGGGGTGCTGCGACGGATGTCCACGACGCCGGTACGCCCCGGGGCGCTGCTCGTGGCGCAGATCGCGATCAGCGCGGCCGTCGCCGTCCTGAGCACCGCCCTGACGCTGACGCTGGGACATCTGGTGCTCGACGTCCCGGTGCCGCGGCTGCTCGCCGGCTTCACCGGGGTGCTCCTGCTCGGCTCGGTCGCCCTGTTCTCCATCGGGCTGTGGCTCGCCGCCGTGGCGCCGAACGCGAAGGTCGTGCAGGGCGCGGGCGCCGCGGTGCTGTTCCCGCTGCTGTTCCTCGGCGGCATGTGGGTTCCGCGCGACCTCATGCCGTCCCCGCTGCGCGTGGTCAGCGACTTCATGCCGACGGGTGCGTTCGGGCAGGCGCTGCGGGACACGATGGGAGGGCACGCACCCTCGCTCACGCATCTCGCGGTGCTCACCGGGTGGGCGTTGATCGCGGGGATCGCCGCCGCCCGCATGTTCCGCTGGGAGTGATCCGCCCGGCCGGGGTGCGCCCGGTCCATTACCTCTCGGGGAATCGCGACCGTTCACCGGCGGGGCATAACGTCGTGCGCGTGACCACAGCTTCGATCCATCACCGGCCGATCGGCGAGTTGCTCCGCACGTGGCGCGAGCACCGCCGGTTGAGCCAGCTCGACCTCTCGATCCAGGCCGAGATCTCGACCCGGCATGTGAGCTTCATGGAGACGGGGCGTTCCACGCCCAGCCGGGAGATGGTCCTCCATCTCTCCGAGCACCTCGACGTCCCGCTCCGGGAGCGGAACCACCTGCTGCTCGCCGCCGGTTACGCCCCCGTCTACACGGAATCCACGCTGAACTCGCCGCAGATGGCAGCCGTACGCGACGCGATCGGGAAGCTGCTGGCGGGGCACGAGCCGTACCCCGCCGTGGTGGTGGACCGGGGGTGGAACCTGGTGGACGCCAACACGGGCCTCCGCATGCTCGTGGCCGGGATCGCCCCCGACCTGCTGTCGAACGTGCTGCGTGCGAGTCTGCACCCCGACGGGCTCGCCCCGCGGATCGCGAACCTCGGGGAGTGGCGGGCGCACCTGCTCGGACGGCTCAAGCGGCAGATCGCCCTGACCGGAGACGCCGAGCTGGCCGAGCTGTACGCGGAGCTGCGGGACTATCCCTGCGACCAGCCGGAGCCCGAGGTGGAGCTGCCGGGGCCGGGCGACATCTTCGTCCCGCTCCGGCTACGGCACCGGGATCAGGAGCTGTCGTTCTTCAGCGTCGTGGCGACGTTCGGCACACCCCTCGACGTCACGATCGCCGAGATGATGATCGAGTCGTTCTTCCCGGCCGACGAGGAGACCACCCGCTTCCTCCGCGACGTCGGGTGAACCCTGTCGTGGCGGCCGCCCGTCTCCGCCCGAGGGAGCCCCGCGCGCCGGGCGGCCGCATATGATCTCCTGCGAAACCATGATCTGGACTTCTCGCCAAGCGCGGTCTTTGTCACAATTCCCGGCATAGATCACGTTCCAAGTCCGGAGGCCATACGTGCCGCAGAAGGTGCTGACCAATACGTTCCACGTCGACGCCACCCCCGAGGTGGTGTTCGAGCATCTCACCACGCCCGAGAGCTACATCGGGCTGTCGCCGCTCGTCGTGGCGGTCAAGGATGTGGATCGTTCCGAACCCGGCGTAATCCGCTACACCTCCATCGAGCGGTTCCGGTTCCTCGGCGTCTTCACACACGACAACCCGATCGCGGTGACCCTCCTCACCGAGGGACTCTCCGTACGCGGTGACGTGACGAGCCCGGGCAACGTCCGCCTCGTCTACCGGTTCGATCTGACGCCGGACGGGGCCGGCACCCGGGTGGACGACCGGCTGGAGATCACCGCACCCTGGTTCCTCACGGCATTCGCGGCCGGCCAGGCGCGCAAGGTCCAGCTCGCCCGCGCGGGCATCCTCGCCGAGCGCCTCGCCGTACCCGTCGGCTGAGCCTGTGGGAGGCTGAGATCCCCGACGCCGAGGAGGCCCCGTGCTCGTGCTGGCGCATGTGAGCGACATCCACATCGACGGGAGCGAGCGGAACACCGCGCGCGCCGCGAGAGTCCTCGATCACGTCGGCGGCCTGCCCGTCGACGCGATCCTCCTCACCGGAGACATCGCCGACCACGGGGCCGTCGAGGAGTACGAGATCGCTCGCGGCCTGGTCCCGGCCGACGTTCCCTTCGTGCTGTGCCCGGGCAACCACGACGTCCGCGAGAACCTCCGCAAGGTCATGCTCGACGGAACGGAGGACGGCCCGGCCGCCGGCGGGCCGGTCAACCAGGTCCTCCGCCTGCCGGGCGCGACGATCGCGCTGTGCGACTCGAGCATCCCCGGACAGCACGACGGGCTCCTCGGCGACGAGACCCTCGACTGGCTCGACGCCGTCCTCGCCGCCACTCCCGACGTCCCCGCCTTCGTCGGGATGCACCACCCCGCCGTCCCGCTGGGCATCCCGTACGTCGACGAGATCAGGCTGGGCGAACCGGAGCGGCTGGCGGCGGTGCTCGCCCGGCACCCCCAGGTGGTGGCGGTGCTGGCCGGGCACGCCCACACGGGCGCGGCGACGACGTTCGCGGGCCTGCCCCTGCTGGTGGCGCCGGGCGTGGTGAACACCTTGCTGGCGCCGTTCGAGACGAAGGCCCACCCGCCGATCGACCTCGACCTCCCTCCGGCCGTCGCCCTGCACGTCTTCGACGAGGGGCGGATCACCACGCACTATCGCCCGGTGGGGTGAGGTCGCGCCTGCTGCCTCTCAGCGCGGGCGCGACCATCTCGCAAACGGGGACCTCACCTCCCCGATGGGTCAGGCACCCGTTTTTTGGGGATTTCTTTAGCCGGGCTTCATCGGGGAGGCGGCTCTGGAAACGCGCGAGGTTGTCGTCGTCGTGGTCGCGGGCGTCCTGCTCGCCGCCGTCGCCGCCAAAGGGACCCAACACAGCGCCGCCGGCGCCTCGGGTGCGCGGGCCGCGACCGGCGCGGCGCGGGCCATGCCGCTGAACAACACCCGCGGCACCAAGCCGGGGCTCGCCCCGATCACCTCCGGCAAGGACCGGGCCGCCGCGGTCGCGCTGATCCGGAAGCTGCGGGTCAAGGGAAGCGGCCCCAAGACCGGGTACGCGCGGACCCGCTTCGGAGAGAACTGGGCGGACACCGCCGACGGCGTGCCGTACGCGGGGAACGGCTGCAGCACCCGGAACGACCTGCTCGCCCGGGACGGCCGAAACGTCCGATATCGCCAGGGCTCCCCCTGCGTGGTGACCATGATGACGCTCAAGGACCCGTACACCGGCCGGACCATCCGGTGGCGGAAGCAGCGCGCCGACCTCGTCCAGGTCGATCACGTGGTGCCGATGTCGTACTCATGGCGGATGGGCGCCGCCCACTGGCCGATGGCGAAACGGCTGCGCATCGCGAACGACCCGCTCAACCTGCTTCCCGTGTACGGCCCGGCCAACGAGGCCAAGGGCGGTTCCGGGCCCGCCTCGTGGCTGCCTCCGAACCGGAAGATCCGTTGCGCGTACGTCACCCGGTTCGCCCAGGTCGCGCTCAAGTACCACCTTCCGGTGACCCGGGCGGACAAGGCGACGATGCTCGCCCAGTGCCGGTGAGCTCATCTTCTTTCTGCTTCACTACGATCTAGATGATCTAGATCATCTTGTGAAGTATCGGCTTATGTGTAAGGGGATGCCCATGGACACGACGACCCGCGCGCTGGTGCTCGGTGGAGGGGGCGTCGCCGGGATCGCCTGGGAGACCGGCGTGCTGGCCGGGCTCTCCGACGCCGGGGTCGACGTCGCCGGCGCGGACCGGATCGTGGGCACCTCGGCCGGCTCCACCGTCGCCGCCCAGATCACCAGCGGCCTGACACTCGACGAACTGCTCAGGCGGCAGATCGACCCGGCGGCGCAGGCTCCGGAGATCCCCAGCGGCGTGGCGATCGCCGAGCTGATGGAGCAATGGGTCGAGATCTACACCCAGACCTCCGACCCTGCCGAGGCGCGCAGGAAGGCCGGAGCGCTCGCGCTCGCCGCGTCCACCGTGACGGAGGAACGGCGGCGCGAGGTCATCTCGGCACGGCTGCCCGTCCACGAATGGCCCGACCGCGACCTGGTCATCGTCGCCGTCGACGCGTACACGGGCGAGCCGATCCTGTTCACGCCGCGGTCGGGCGTGAATCTGGTGGACGCGGTGGCGGCGAGCTGCGCCGTGCCGTGCGTCTGGCCCGCGGTGACCATCGGCGACACCCGCTACATGGACGGCGGCATGCGCTCGTCGAACAACGCCGACCTCGCGGCCGGTCATGACCGCGTGCTCGTGCTTTCGCCGCTTGAGGATCCGATGCTGGCCGGGCAGGTCGCGACACTTGGTGCGACCGTCGAGGTCATCCAGCCCGACGACGCCTCCCGCGCGGCCATCGGCCCCGACCCGCTCGACCCGGAGGTGCGGACGCCGTCCGCCGAGGCGGGGTACGTCCAGGGACGGGCGGCCGCCGCGACCGTCGCCGCCCTCTGGCGGTAGCCGCCCTCTGCGGGAGTCGTCAGTGCGTGGCCATGTCCACGAAGCGGCTGTAGTGGCCCTGGAACGCCACCGTGACGGTGGCGGTGGGGCCGTTACGGTGCTTGGCCACGATCAGGTCGGCCTCGCCCGCCCGCGGCGACTCCCGCTCGTAGGCGTCCTCTCGATGCAAGAGGATCACCATGTCGGCATCCTGCTCAATCGACCCAGACTCTCTCAGGTCGGACACCTGGGGACGCTTGTCGGTGCGTTGCTCAGGACCACGGTTGAGCTGCGAGATCGCGATGACGGGCACCTCCAGCTCCTTCGCGAGGAGCTTGAGCGACCGGGACAGCTCGGAGACCTCCTGCTGGCGGCTCTCGGTCCGCTTGGGAGAGCTCATCAGCTGGAGGTAGTCGACGATGACGAACCGCAGGTCGTTGCGCTGCTTGAGACGGCGGCACTTGGCCCGGATCTCCATCATCGACATGTTCGGGGAGTCGTCGATGAACAGCGGCGCCTCGGCGACCTCGCCCATGCGGCGGGCCATGCGGGTCCAGTCGTCGTCGCTCATCGTCCCCGAGCGCATGGTGTGCAGCGCGACCCTCGCCTCCGCCGAAAGCAGTCGCATCGTGATCTCATTACGCGACATTTCCAGCGAGAAGACGACAGTCGTCATGCCGTGCTTGATAGCGGCAGATCTGGCGAAATCCAATCCAAGGGTGGAGTTGTGGGTGGGTATCCATGTCTGCCCCGCCAGGTACATGTGATCGGTGTTGTCCACCTCGACGCAACGCACTGGCACCGACGTCACCGGGCGGACGTCGGTGATGGTGCGGTACGTCGCCTTGGGGTGGGTGTTGGTGTTCACGCGGGCGTTCTTCCGGCTCAGCCGGAAGACCTTGTCGGAGGGGGTGAATGTGATCGCATAGCTGGTTGAGCTGGCTTCGGTGCGCCCTGACACCTCCTTGGATGTCCAGGTTGCTTTGTATCCCAGGCTCAGGATCAGTTCCCAGGTGTCCTCTGCCAGGCGACGGTTCGTGACGGCGAACTGGGCTGTCCCGGCGGCGTTGATATAGCCGTCGGTGTCCAGCAGCCCGGCCAGGAGCGCTCTGCGCTGCGCCTCAGAAGCGCGCAGATATTCGCTCGGGATGTGCTTGTTGCCCAGCACGCCCAGCTTCCTCAGTCGGGCGTTCATAGTGCCGTGGTCGTTGCGGCACTCCTGGCACTGGCGAAGCCCACTGGACGGGCCGCCGCAGTCGGGGCACCTGGGCGACTGCGAGGGGCCGTGTTCGGAACTCCTCGACCGGCAGCCGCATACCCTGCCGCAGGTGCGTACCTGCGCTGTTTGGGGTGTGAACGGCTTTCCGCACACAATGCACGGCCGTTCGGCGATCGACTCCGGCTCGGGCAGCAGCATTGCGTACAGCAGCCCGCCGCGGTGCTCCACCCGAAGACCGTCGGCGGCCACATGCTCGGCGATCTCCGGGTCCCCGGTGGTGAACCGGGCACTGTCAGAGTGGCCGTCTCCGAGCCAGACACCCAGTGCGTACGGAGGGATCAGCAGGTCACGGTCGGGCAGGTCCAGCGGCCGGGCATTGACGACGGTGTGATTGAGCCGCTTGTCCGCGGTGTTGCACCACAGCGTTGCGGCGATCTCTTCCGTTGTGCGCACATCAGCGAATGTCTTCTGGTTCCGGTACCTGTTGTAGTCGGACGCAGCCGCCTGAGCCGATTTGCGGGACGCACGTGTGTCGGTGAGCCATTGGTGCTGGGCGTCGGCCGTGATCACCGTGCCATCGCTGAACTCCACCTCGTAGCACGGGCGGCCGTGCATGATGTCGGTAGCAGCCACCACGCGAGTGGGCTTACCGTCGGCCCCGATCAGGTAGTCGCCGACCTTCACCTCACCCATGGTTGTCCAGCCATCAGGAGTGGGCAGCGGGGTATCGAGCGCGAGCGCCTTACCGATGGCGGGTCGGGCGGCCACAACGATCATCTGGCCGGGGTGCAGGCCGTTGGTGAGGGCGTCGAGGTCCTGGAAGCCGGTGGGGACGCCGACCATCTGGCCGTGGCGGCTGCCGATGGCCTCGATCTCGTCCAGCGCGCCCGGCATGATCTCCGACAGCGGCAGGTAGTCCTCGGAGGTACGCCGCTCGGTCACCTTGTAGATCTCGCCCTGCGCGCGGTCGACCAGGTCGTCGACCTCCTCGCCCTGGCCGCCGTACCCGTAGGAGACGATGCGCGTGCCGGCCTCGATCAGCCGGCGCAGGACGGCCTGCTCCCGCACGATCTTGGCGTAGTAACCCGCGTTGGCCGCGGTGGGCACGACCGCGGTCAGCGTATGGAGGTAGGGAGCGCCGCCGACCCGGCCCAGCTCGCCGCGCTTCTGCAGATCGTCCAGGATCATGATCGAGTCGGCGGGCTCGCCCCGGCCGTAGAGGTCGGTGATGACGTCGTAGATGATCTGGTGCGCGGGGCGGTAGAAGTCGTCGCCGCGCAGCACCTCGACCACGTCGGCGATCGCGTCCTTCGACAGCATCATGCCGCCGAGAACGGACTGCTCGGCCTCGATATTGTGCGGCGGGGTCCGCTCGAAGGCGACGTCGGAGCCCCCCGGGCCACCGGGACCTCCGGAGCCCCCGGAACCCCCCGGCCCGCCCGGGAAATCAAGCACGCTCACTGCAGACACCCCCCAACACAGCAATCCCAGTTGTAATCCGCCGGTCTGACAGTTTCGCGGCTGCCGCACCCTACCGGCAACGCGACCTGTGGAGCCGCCTGTGGATAACGTGTGCACTTCGGCCGCTCAGGTGTGAACACCCTGGGGACGAGCCTGGGGATAACCCTGTGGCCAACGCCACTCAAGCCGCGCTGAGCAGCCGAAACATTATCCAAGGGCTGTGGAGGAAGAAAAATCGGACGATAGCCGAGACCGGATCGGCATGGCGGCTCCGCGACGCCGGGTATCAATGCCGAGCATCGATATGTAACTGGCAAAATACCCTTATGCCACTGACAAGGGACGCCGATCGGCGGGGAGCCTCCGGCGCCGGGCACCGGGAGATCCTCCGGCTCGCCGTCCCCGCGTTCGGGGCCCTGGTCGCCGAGCCGTTGTTCCTGCTGACCGACTCCGTCATCGTCGGACGGCTGCCCGATCCGGCCCTCGGCGCTCTCGGCGTGGCGAGCGCCGCCCTCTCCGCGATCGTCGGCCTGTGCGTCTTCCTCGCGTACGGCACGACCGCGGCGGTGGCGCGGCAGATGGGCGCGGGCGAGGCGCGCCGGGCGATGCGGCAGGGTGTGGACGGCATGTGGCTGGCCGCGGCGGTGGGCGTCGCCGTCATCGCCGTCTGCTGGCCGCTCGCCCCGGGCATCGTCGACCTCTTCGGCGCCTCCGACCGGCTGGCCGAGCTGGCGACCACCTATCTGCGGGTCAGCCTGCTCGGCACGCCCGCGCTGCTTCTCGTGCTCGCGGGCACGGGCGTGCTGCGCGGCCTCCAGGACACGGTGACGCCTCTCGCGGTCTCGGTGGGCTCCTTCCTGCTGAACGGCGTGCTGAACGCCTGGTTCGTCCTCGGGCTCGGCTGGGGCGTCGCCGGGTCGGCCTGGGGCACGGTCATCGCCCAGGCGCTCGGCGCGGCCGTCTACCTCGTCATGGTGATCAGGGGCGCCCGGCGGCACGGCGCCCCGCTCCGGCCCGACCTCGCCGGAATCCGGGCCGCCGGCACCGCCGGTCTGGCCCTGGTCATCCGTACGGCGTGCCTGCAGGTGGTGCTGCTGACCGCCACGTCGTTGGCGACCCGGATGGGCGACGCGCAGATCTCCGCGCACACCATCGCGACGCGGATCTGGACGTTCCTCGCGTTCGCCCTGGACGCCATCGCCATCGCGGGGCAGGCGATCACCGGCCGGACCCTGGGCGCGGGCGACACGGCCGCGACCCGGTCGGCCACCCGCCGCATGGTCGCGTGGGGGGTGGGGTGCGGCGTCGTCTTCGGCCTGGCCGTTCTCGCGCTCCGCCCGCTGATCCCGGCGGTGTTCGACACTCCCGGCGCGGTGTCCGAGCGGCTGGACGAGGTGCTGTGGCTGGTGGCGCTGTTCCAGCCGGTGGCGGGTGTCGTGTTCGTGCTCGACGGCGTGCTGATCGGCGCGGGCGACCGGCGTTACCTCGCCTGGGCCGGGTTGGTCACCACGCTCGCGTACCTGCCGTTCGCCTTGGTCGCGGGGAGCCTCGTCGCGCTGTGGGCGGCCTTCGGCGTGTGGATGCTGGCCCGGATGCTCACGCTCTCCTTCCGCGCGTACGGCACGGCCTGGCTGGTCACGGGGGCGTGACCGGCCGGAAGTAAGGCGCTGTACGGCGCGGCCCGCTCGCGCCGCGCACGCGCCACGGACGCGGCCGTCACCGCCGCCGGCCGCCCCCGGGGAGCGTCAGAGTCGTCCGGAGTCCAGTACGCGCTGGAGGAACTCGCGGGTACGCGGATGCTCGGGCGAGGAGAAGATCTGGTCGGGAGCGCCGCGTTCGAGCAGGACGCCTCCGTCGAGGAAGCAGACGGTGTCGGAGATGTCCCTGGCGAAGCTCATCTCGTGGGTGGCCAGGATCATCGTCATCCCGGTGTCCTTGAGCTCGCGGATGATGCTCAGCACCTCGGTGACGAGGATCGGGTCGAGCGCGGAGGTCACCTCGTCGAGCAGCAGCAGCCGCGGCTGGGTGGCGATGGCCCGGATGACGGCCACCCGCTGCTGCTGGCCGCCGGAGAGCCGGTCGGGGTACTCCCCCGCCTTGTCCGCGAGGCCGAACCGGGCCAGCAGCTCCCGCGCCTGCTCCTCGGCCTGCGCCTGGGCGACCTTGTGGACCTTGCGCGGGGCCAGGGTGATGTTCTCCAGCACGGTCATGTGCGGGAAGAGGTTGTAGGACTGGAAGACCATGCCGATCCGCTTGCGGACCTCGTCCACGTCGGCGCGTACGTCCGTGATCTCGTCGCCGTCCAGGTGGATGGCGCCGTCGTCGACGGTCTCCAGCAGGTTGACGCAACGCAGCAGCGTGGACTTGCCGGAGCCGGAGGCCCCGATCAGGGTGACCACCTCGTGCGCCGCCACGTCGAGGTCGATGCCGCGCAGCACGCTCTGGTCGTGGTAGTTCTTCCACACGCCCTCGATGCGCAGGAGCGTCATCAGGCACCTCCGGGGCCGCGGCGGCGGGCGGCCCGCGCCGACAGATAGTCGGTGAACCGCGCCATCGGGATCGTGAGCAGGATGAACAGCAGCGCCGCGACGAGATAGGGGGTGTAGTTGAACTTCCCGGCGGCGTAGATCTGCGCCTGCCGCAGCGACTCGATCACACCGATCGTGGAGACCAGCGCGGTGTCCTTCTGCAGGGAGACGAAGTCGTTGAGCAGCGGCGGGATCACCCGGCGCACCGCCTGCGGGAGCACGACGTGGCGCATGGCCTGCCCGTGGGACAGCCCGAGCGAGCGTGCCGCCGCGATCTGGCTCGGGTGCACCGTGTCGATGCCCGCGCGGAAGACCTCCGCGACGTACCCGCTGTACGCGAGGACGAGCGCGATGACGCCGAGGGTGATCTCGTCGGACGGCACGCCGGACAGCTGGAGCGCGGGCAGGCCGAAGCCGACGAGCATGATGACGAGCAGGGTCGGCACCCCGCGGAACACGTCGGTGTAGACCACGGCCAGCACCCGCAGCGGGAAGAAGACCGGCGCCCGCAGCCCCCGGGCCAGGGCGACCAGCAGCCCGAGCACCAGGATGATCGGCTCCGCGATGAGGAAGATCTGGACGTTGATCCAGAAGCCGTGGAGCACGTCGGGCAGGGACCGGGCGAACGCCTCGGGGCTGAAGAACGTCTCCTGCACCCGCGGCCAGCCCGGAGAGGTGGTGACCAGGACGCCCACCAGGGCCAGGAAGACGATGGTGGACGCCGTGGCGACCGAGCTGGAGCGGATCGCCTGCCGACGGCGGATCCGCTCCCTCTCCTGCTGCCGGGGGCTCTTGGGAGGCTGCGTCACTTCATCTCCGGCGCGCCAGCCGCCGCGCTCAGCCACTGCTGCTCGATCTTGGCGAACTCACCGGAGGACTTCAGCGCGCCGATGGCCTCGTTGACGCAGGAGACCAGGGAGCTGCCCTTCTGGAAGACGAGCCCGAACTCCTCGGGCGTTCCGCCGGTGGCGGCGAACTGGCCGACGATCTTGGAGTTCTCCACCTGGGCGGCGGTGACGTAGAACGCGGTCGGCAGGTCCACCACGATGGCGTCGACCTGCTTGTTCTTGAGCGCGTTCACGGCGTCCACCTGCTGGGTGTAGACCTTGGTCTCCTTCGCCGGCTGGATCACGCTCTTGACCGCGTCGAGCGCGGTGGTGCCGACCTGGACGCCGATGGTGGCGTCCTTGAGGTCGGCCAGCCCCGTGGCCGAGGCGTACTTGCCGCCGCCCAGCGCCACGATGCCCTGCTTGACCGTGTAGTACCCCTCGCTGAAGTCGACGACCTTGGCCCGGTCGGGGGTGATCGAGATCTGGTTGAGGTCGAAGTCGAACTTCTTGCCCCCCGGCGCGTACGCGGTGTCGAACGGAATGGTGGCCCAGGCGACCTCGTCCTTGGTGAAGCCGAGCTTGTCGGCCACGGCGTAGGCGATCGCGCTCTCGAAGCCCTCGCCGCTCGTGGGGTCGTCGTTCTTGAACCACGGCTCGTACGCGGGCTTGTCGGTGCCGATGGTCAGCTTGCCCGGGGTGATCAGCGTGAGCTGGTCCTTCGCGCAGCTCGCCGCGGCGGCCGGGCTGCCCGCGGCACCCCCCGCCGGCTGAGCCGCGTCGTTGGTGGCCGGTGCGCACGCGACCGCCGCCGTCGTGAGGACGCCGAGCGCCAGCAACAGCGAAGGACGGTGCATTTCAGCCTCCATGGCATAAAGATCGTGCATGGTCCGCGTTTGGGACGGGCTAGATACTATCGGCCGTTTATTTCAGGCCCACTGGGGAAGGGCCGCGCACGTCGAAGGGCCCCTCCCGGCACGGGAAGGGCCCTTCGATTCGGTCGGGTGACGGCTGGGTCAGCCGGCGACGACCTCGACGTCCAGGGTCGCGGACACCTCGGGGTGCAGCTTGACGCTGACCCGGTGGGAGCCCACGCTCTTGATCGCATTGCCGATCTCGATGCGGCGGCGGTCGAGCTGCGGACCGCCGGCCACGGTGACGGCCTCGGCGATGTCACCGGTGGTGACCGAGCCGAAGAGACGGCCGCCCTCGCCGGCGCGGGTCTTCAGGACCACCTTGAGAGCGCCGAGCCGGCCGGCGACCTCCTTGGCCGTGCCCAGGTCGCGGATGTCGCGGGCCTGACGGGCCTTCTTGATCGAGGCGACCTGCGACTCGGCGCCGCGGGTCCACCGGATCGCGAAGCCGCGCGGGATGAGGTAGTTACGGCCGTAGCCGTCCTTGACCTCGACGATGTCACCGGGGGCGCCGAGGCCGGAGACCTCAGTGGTGAGAATGAGCTTCATGTCCTGAGACTCCTTTCCTTAGCGCGCGGTGCTCGTGTACGGCAGCAGGGCCATCTCACGAGCGTTCTTGATAGCGGTGGCCACGTCGCGCTGGTGCTGGGTGCAGTTGCCCGTCACCCGGCGAGCACGGATCTTGCCGCGGTCGGAGATGAACTTCCGCAGCAGCGCCGTGTCCTTGTAGTCGACGTAGGAGATCTTGTCGTGGCAGAACAGGCAAACCTTCTTCTTCGGCTTGCGCAGTGCCGGCTTCGCCATCGTGGTGCTCCTTTCAGAGCCCCGCAAGATGCGGGAATGGTCGCTCGGATACGTTTTCGTGGGTTGGTGTCACCTGGAAAGGTGATCTAGAAAGGCGGTTCGTCGCTGAAGTCGCCGCCGCCGAAGCCGCCGCCACCACCGCTGCTGCTGCCGCCGCCGCCCTGGTTGTAGCCGCCGCCGCTCGAAGGAGCGGGGCTGGCCGACGCCCAGGGGTCGTTCGCGGGGCCGCCGAAGCCACCACCGCCGCCACCACCCTGCCGGGCGGTCTTGTTCACCTTGGCGGTGGCGTTGCGCAGCGAGGGGCCGACCTCGTCGACCTCGACCTCGTAGACCGTGCGCTTCTCGCCTTCCTTGGTCTCATACGACCGTTGGCGCAGCCGTCCCTGCACGATGACCCGCATGCCACGCTGCAGGCTCTCGGCGACGTTCTCCGCCGCCTGTCGCCACACGTTGCAGGTCAGGAACAGGCCTTCGCCGTCCTTCCACTCGTTGGTCTGGCGGTCCAGAAACCGCGGAGTGGATGCGATGCGGAACCGGGCCACAGCCTGCCCCGTCGGGGTGAAGCGCAGCTCCGGGTCGTCGACAAGGTTGCCGACGATGGTGATCGTGGTGTCGCCTGCTGCCATCGGTCGCTTTCGCCTTCCTATCCCGTCAGCTCAGCCGTCAAGGGCTCAGAGTACGGCCATGGTCCGACAAAAGAGCCGGGCTCGGCCGTTCTCGGTCAGTGGAGCTCGGGACGGATGACCTTGGTGCGGAGAATGCCCTCGTTCAGGTTGAGCTGGCGGTCCAGCTCCTTCACCGTGGCGGGCTCCGCGGTCAGGTCGACCACGGCGTAGATGCCCTCGGCCTTCTTCGCGATGTCGTAGGACAGCCGGCGGCGACCCCAGACGTCGACCTTCTCCACGGTGCCGCCATCGTTGCGGATGACGCTGAGGAACTGGTCGAGCGAGGGCTGCACGGTGCGCTCATCGAGGGCCGGGTCGAGGATGACCATCAGCTCGTAACGACGCATGCGGAATCCAACCTCCTCTGGACTCTTGCGGTCACGACGCCTTGCCGTGACAGGAGGACGCTGCGGGCGGCGCGGGGAAATTCCACCCCACGCATATCCAACACAGCCGATTCAGGCTACCAGTCCCCTGGCCGTACGCGCCCCCGCGAGGGAAACTGAGCAGCAGAAAGGGGTGACGCACATGCCGAACGTTCTTGGCCGCGTCAGAAGGCCGACCCACCGCCTCACCCTCAACACGGACGGCAAGCCGCACACTCTGGAGAACGCCCTGGCGGTCAGCACGCTGGTCGTCGGTCTCCTGGCGCTCGTCACCGGGTTCGTCGTCAGTCTCCACCCGGTCGCCTCATGGGTGGGCACGATCGGCTTCTGCGGCGGGCTGTACGCGCAGTATGTCTCCGTGACGACCCCGCAACGCAGCCTCATCATCATCGGGATCGTGGGCTCCTTCGTGGGCGCCGCGCTGGGGATCGCCCACGGCGGGTTCCTCCCGACCCACTGACGCGTGACACCGGGTCGCCGGGCCCGGCCGTTCAGCGTGCCAGGTGGAGGTCCACGCCCAGCAGCACGAGGACCCAGAGGAAGACGGAGAGGAACGCCTCGGCGATCTGCCGCAGAACGCCGGGCGTCAGATAGTGGTGCGTCCAGGCGACATAGACGCCGACGGCGAGATAGATCAGAAAGAAGACACGGAACAGCCGGGGGGTCATATCGGCCTCCTCGCGATCCGGCGCGTGCGGCGCCACTGACGAGGAGGCTGCCCGGTCACGCTTCCTTGAAACGCTCTTTACTGGTGGCTTAAGGTCCCCCTCGCCATCGGGACGCGCGCTGACCGGACCGTCTAGTGTCGGTACGACCTAGTGTCGGTACGGCGGGACGCTCCCGCCGTGCCCGGCCGTACGGAGGAGCACGCGGCTCCTTCCACACACGTTTCCCCGACCCACGGAGGTACGACGACGATGGGCAGTGGCCAGGACGGGCGCCTCCCGCGCATCGGCGCGCACGTCGACCAGGACGACCCGCTCGCCCACGCGGCGGCGCGCGACGCCGACGTCGTGCAGTTCTTCCTCGGCGACCCGCAGGGCTGGAAGGGCCCCGTCCTCCCGGAGAGCGCGGACGCGATCAGGGACTCGGACGTGGAGGTCTACATCCACGCGCCCTACGTGATCAACGTGGCGACGGCGAACAACCGGATCCGCATCCCGAGCCGCAAGCTGCTGGAGAGTCACCTCAAGGCCGCCGCCTCCATCGGCGCCAAGGGGCTGATCGTCCACGGCGGGCACGTCAACAAGGACGACGACCCGCAGATCGGGTTCGACAACTGGCGCAAGGTCTTCGAGCGGATGGACTGCCCCATCCCGGTGCTGATCGAGAACACCGCGGGCGGCGGCAACGCGATGGCCCGGCGGCTCGACCGGATCGCCCGCCTGTGGGACGCGGTGACCTCGGGCGCGCGCGACGCCTCGATGATCGGGTTCTGCCTGGACACCTGCCACGCCCACGCGGGCGGCGAGGACCTCGCCGACGTCGTGGACCGGGTGAAGGCCATCACCGGCCGGATCGACCTGATCCACTGCAACGACTCGCGCGACGCCTTCGACTCGGGCGCGGACCGCCACGCCAACCTGGGGGCGGGCCAGATCGACACGGAGCGGATCATCGCGATCTGCCGCCAGGCGCAGGCGCCGATCGTGGTGGAGACGCCGTTCGAGGGCCAGGTGGACGACATCGCCTTCCTACGCAAGCACCTCTGATCCCCACCGCGGATCCACAGCCTGTGGATAACTTCTCTGGATTGAGCGCGCGTAAAAGCGGGTAAGGGCCTACGCCGTTCGGATCCCGGGACCGCGCGCGGCCATGCCGTCCCGGGAAACGCCCAGGTCCTCGCCGACCGCGGCGAGTTCGTCGCGCCGGCCCCGGCCCGGCCTGCGGGTGCTCCGCCAAAGCTGGACGAACGACACGACGGCCGCCGCGAGGAAGACGAGGTTGCGCGCGACCAGGATCAGCGTGCCGGGCAGCCGGCCGCTCCAGCTGTAGTCCTCCTCCACCCAGGGGTACATGATCCCGGTCAGCAGGGTCGCGACGAGGATGAGCCAGGCGGCGGGCCGCTGCCGGGTCCGCGCGGCGAACACCACGGCCGTGACGCCGAGGATCCAGATCAGGTACTGCGGCGACAGCACCCGGCTGGTCACCACCAGGAACAGGACCGTGGTCAGCGCCGCGTCATAGTAGGTCTTCTCGGTCGGCGCGGCGCGGAACCACCAGACCGCGAGCAGGACGAGCGCGACCGGCGTCGCGGCGACGCTCACCAGGGTGGCCGCCTCCACGCCGGGCCCGACGAGCTCCATCGCGCCGTGCTGGTACGTGGTGAACCCGCCCCACCACCCGAGCGCGCGGGCGAGCGCGAACGGCGTGGCCGCGAGCGACTCGATCTGCAGCCCCCGGTCCTGCTGGGCGGTGAGGAAGTCGAGCGCGTGCGGCAGGACCAGGGTGGCCACGCCGCAGCCGAGCACCACGACGACCAGGGCCGAGGCGCCGCCGGTCAGCAGCTCGCGCCAGCGGCGCAGCCCGGCGAGCAGCGCGACCGGCCACACCTTGATCGCCAGACCGAACCCGATCAGCGCTCCCCGCACCGCCGGGTTCGTCGAGAGCGTGAGCGCGAGGACCGCGACCAGGGTCACCATCAGGTCGTACCGGGAGATCAGTAGCGGCCCGAGCAGGGCCGCGCCGATCGTCCACGCCCACACGCCGGTACGGCTGCCGCCGGTCTTGACGGTGAACCGGCACAGCAGCAGCAGGATCGCCAGGTCGCACCCCAGCGCGAGCACGTAGAAGTCGATCCGGTAGCTCCACGGCAGCAGGTGCGGCGCGAGCAGGGGCAGCGCCGCGTAGGGCGGGTACTGCCACTTCTCGTCCCCGGCGGGGAACTCACCGCCGAGCAGGATCCGCGACCAGTTGCCGTACAGCGTGACGTCACCCTCGAACGACCCCTCGTGCCCGACCGGGATGACCTGCGTCGCGGCGAGGAAGAGCGCCAGGCGCGTGATCAGCCAGACCGGCAGGACCGGCCAGGGAAACCGATGTCGCACCCTTTCAGGCTTCCACGACCGGGGCGTCGGCCTTCGGCCGGGGCGGGAGCGTGAACCGGTCCTCGGCCCCGTCGAACACGCCGCCGGACGGATCGTCGGCCCCGGATGCCCGCACCGTGTCCAGCTCCGGCCGCAGGATGTCCCGCACGACCAGGGCCATCAGGACGACGATCGTGATCGCTCGAGCCCAGACCGACAGGAAGTACGCGGTGTCGCCGATGCCGAGGTCCGCCCCCTCCGGATACTGCGCGGTGAGGTAGAGCCAGATCGAGAAGAAGTACCAGCACTCGGCGATCTGCCAGGCGAGCAGCGCGCCCCACTTCGGCCGGGCCAGGACGGCGAACGGCACCAGCCAGAGCACGTACTGCGGCGACCACACCTTGTTCGTCACCATGAACGCGGCGAGCGCGAGGAAGCAGAGCTGCATCAGCCGGGGACGGCGCGGGGCCGCCACGGCGAGAACCGCGATGCCCAGCAGCAGCACGGCGAGCGCGCCCATGGCCATCGTGTTCAGCGACTCCGCGTCGGCGAGGAAGCCCCAGTCCTTGCGCTGGAAGAAGAACCACAGGCCACCCCAGTCGGCGCCGCGTTCGCTGCTGAAGGAGTAGAACCGCTTCCAGCCCTCGAAGTTGATCAGCATGACCGGCACGTTGGCGATCAGCCAGGTCCCGGCCGCCGCGAGCGCCGTACGCAGGAACGGCGTCCACTTCCCGGTGCGCACGGTGAGCAGGAACAGCGCGCCGAAGAACATCAGCGGATAGAACTTCGTCGCCACCGAGAGCGAGAGGAGCACCCCGGCGAGGACGTGCCGGTCGCGCGACCAGGCGAGCAGCCCGCCCAGCGCGAGCGCCCCGGCCGCCAGGTCCCAGTTGATGTACGCGCAGAGGATGACCGCCGGGCCGATGGCGTACCAGAGGGCGTCCCAGCGGCGGGCCGGCCCGGCCAGGGCCGCCATGACGAGCACGCCGGCGACCAGGGAGCCGCCCATGAGGATGACCGTGATGTCGTAGAACGCGACACCGTCGCCGCTCGCCAGCCGCCGGACGAACTCCATGATCGCGCCGATGCCGACGGGGTATTCGACCGGATAGTCGACGTAGGGGATCTTCCCCTCGCTCAGGTGCTCGGCCCACCAGAGCGGATAGATGTCGGTGTAGCAGAAGTTCGTGTACTGCCCGATGCCGCCGTTCCACGCGCCTCCGAACCGGCACGGCCATTTCCACAGAAACGCGAGCACCGCGCCGAGACCGGCGAGGAGACCGAGCGGCAGGTACGGCACGGCCCTCTGCGCGGCCGTGCCGAGCGGCCCAGGAGCGTTGGTGGTCCGAGTCATCACGCGCCTATCGTTCACTTCGGGGGAAATGGTTGCGGGGGGCGTACGGGCGGCTCTCCGCCCACCGACGATCAGCTTTTCAGCAGCGGCGCCGTACGCACAATAAGCCAAGAACGGTGGAACGGTCTTTCGTGATGTTCACCTGGATCACCGCGTATACCGGGTCACGGGCGGCGAATTCACCGCGTTCCTCGCTGAATCTTTCATGAGGATTCTCCCGTTCACGGAAAAGGCGAAGCCCCCGCGCGTACGGGACGCGCGGGGGCTTCGGGCGCTACCTGCCCGTGCTGGGCGTGGTCCTCCTGGCGCCGGACGGCGAGGGCGCGGGGGCCAGCGCCGGGGCCTGGCCGAAGCCGTTGCCGACGTCCACCGGGCCCTCCCCGCCGTCACCGCCCGGATCCATGTTCCCGCCGTTGCAGGAGAGGTCCATGGGGTCGCAGCCGGTCGTGTCGTCCGGCGGGAACCCGAAGTCGTCCGGGGGGAACCCATCGTCCTCGGGCGTGGCCGTCGGCGTCGGTGTCGGGCTGGGCACGATGTTCTCGGGCTGGCCGATGCCGGACTTGCCGGGGAACTCCTCGACCTTCTCGTCCTTCATCGCCTCCAGCATGAACGTGCGCCAGATGCTGGTCGGCTTGTCGGCACCTTCGAAGCCGAGCGAGGCCTCCTTGGCCGAGGATCCCTTGGGACAGGCCAGTCTCTTGAGCGGGACGAACTTGCCGCTCTTGGTGTAGCACTGCTCGCGGTACATGCCGACGGCGGTGACGAGCTGCGGGGTGTAGCCGACGAACCAGGCTTCCTTCGTGTCGTTGTTCGTGCCGGTCTTGCCCGCCGCGGGACGGCCGATGCCCTTGCCCCCGGCCGTACCGGTCTTGAGCACCTCTTCCATCGCCACAGTGGCGTCCGCCGCCGCTTCAGCGCTGATCACGTCCCTGGCTGTCGCCTGCTCGCGCACGATGACGAGGTTGCCCTTCTTGACCTCCTTGACGACGTGGTAGTCCACGTGCTTGCCGGCGTTGGCGAAGATCGAATAACCCGCCGCCTGCTCGACGGGGGTCACCAGGGCACTGCCGATGGAGAACAGGTACTTGTGGTCCGCGACGTCCTTGTCCATCCACTGCTTGCTGAGGCCGGCGCCGATGGCGATCTGCTTCACCGCGGCGAGCTGGCCGATCGTGCCGCTCTGCTCGTCCATCGTGTACGCCATGGACGCGAACGCGGTGTTGACCGACTGGGCGGTGGCCTTGACCAGGTCGATGGCCTGGCCGACGTTGTGGCTGTTCTTGATCGGGGTCGTCCCGGGCAGCTTCTCTGGCACCGTCACGTTGCCCGGCACGTAGCTGTTGAGGCTGTGGCCGGCGTCCAGCCAGGCAGCCAGCACGTACGGCTTGAAGGCCGAGGCCGCCTGCTTCCTGGAGTCGAACGCGTTGTTCCAGTTCCTGGTCACGTAGTTGTCGCCGCCGTAGAAGGCGATCACCCTGCCGTTGCGCGGATCGACCGCGGCGAGCCCGGCGTTGTACTCCCTCGACATGCCGTTGGTGACGCCCTTCACGGCCTTCTGCGCCTCGACCATCAACCGCTTGTCGAACGTCGAAATGATCTTGTAGCCGCCGCTCCTGACCATGTCCGGTGACACGCCCTGCTGCTTGAGCTCCTCCATGACCTGGATGATCATGTAGCCCTTGAGCCCGCCCATGACGTCCTTGTTGTTCTCCTTCGCCAGCTTGGGGAACTTCTTGGGGTCGACGAGCTTGGCGTCCTGCACGCCGTACTTCGCCGGGAGCCCGCCGTACTTGGCCGGGTCCAGCTTGGCCATGCCGTCGATGACGTACGCGAAGCGCTCCTGGGTGGGGGCGAAGTTCTTCTTCTGCTCGTCCACGTCGAACCGGCTGGGGCTCTGGATGCGGCCGGCGAGGTAGGCGGCCTGGGCCTCGTTCAGCTCCCAGACGTGCTTCTTGAAGAAGGCCCGCGCCGCCGCCTCGATCCCGTTGGCGCCACGACCGAACGGAACCGTGTTGAGGTACTGCAGGAGGATGAAGTCCTTGCTCTTCTCCTTGTTGAGCTTGACCGCGACGAAGATCTCCTTGATCTTGCGCTGCGCGCTGACCTCCCTGCTGAGGCCGTCGTAGTAGTTCCTGGCCATCTGCTGGGTGATCGTCGAAGCGCCCTGGACCTGCTCGCCGGTGACGGTCATCCAGACCGACCGCATCAGGCCGCTGAAGGAGATGCCGGAGTCCTCGCGGAAGCTGCGGTTCTCCGCGGCGATCACCGCGTCCTGCACATGCCGGGGGATCTTGTTGATGTCCTCGATGTTCACTCGTGTCTGGCCCACGCGGCCGATGGCGGTCTTGCCGTCGCGGTAGTAGATCACGCTGCCCTCGGCCGTGGCGTCCTTCTGCGCCCCCACGGGGACCGGCGTGTTCGCGTACGCGATGGCGATCATGCCGAAGACGCCGGCCACCAAAACGGTGAACCCGGCCACGATGATCTTCCAGCTGGGGATGAACCGCTTCCACCCGGTACGGCGCGGCTTGCGGTCGTCATCGTCGTCGTCGATGTCGCGCGGATCCCGCGGCCCGCGGCCTCCGGGCCCTCCCGGACCCCGGCCTCCCGGCCCTCCGCGACCGCGACCACCCGGGCCGGGCTCGCCCCTGCGGCGCCGCCCGTCCGCGCCCAGCGCCTGGGTCTCCTCACCGTCGCTCCGGCGACGCGGCTCACCCGAAGGCGCGCCCATGACCTGCGTCCGGTCCCCACCCGGCCGGCCACCAGGGCCACCAGGGCCGCCGGGACCGCCCGGCCTCCCGGGCTGACCAGGACCGCCGGGGCCGTCCGGCCGGGGCATGTGCTGGGTGCGCTCCTGTCCGCCAGGGCCACCGGGACCGTTCCTACGCGGATCGGGTCCCGGGCGCTGTGGGGGCGGCACGGGCGACATGCCCTGCGTGTCCTCGTAGGCCGCCTCGCTGCGACGCGGGGCGCCCGGCCGTTCGCCGGGAGGTCCCTGGGGGGCACGGCCGTACTGATCACCGGGCGCGGCGTCCGCGCGACGGCGGCGCCCAGAGCGGGCTGATCCACCGGAGCCCGAGGGATCCTCGGGACGGCCGGTCGGCTCCGGTCCATAGCTGCTGTAAGTCACGCGTCCTCGTTCAGTCATCAGGGGGAATGTCGCCGGTGCGGGCCGGCGGGTGAGCGCGCCTCCTCAGGAGACCGCCCCGAACCGGCGGACCGCCGTCCGTGCCGGGAACGGGTGGGCGGTTCCTGTGGTTCCAGCCCCAACCTTGGCAGACCTGAACCACATGGACGGGGACTTCACCGCATTCCCGGGGCATCACGGGAGGGAACGGCGCGCCTTTTACCCTGGCCGCCAAGTGTTCACGCCGATCACGCTCCAGGGGCGTGATCTTGGTCACATTAGCGATATAAGGCGGGAAAAAGGGGTATCCCGCGCGACCGCGGGGAGCGCGCGATTCCATGCGGTCCCGGCGGATCGGCACGCGCGCCGTCCGCTCAGCACGCCCCGTCCCGGGCGTCCACTCTGACCGCATGTGACACAGATTACGGCTCTTTACCGGATCGCGCCCCGCCCTTGACACGTTGCACGGTATGCCAGCGCGGACGTATCCTGCGGATGTATCGGTTCGATACATCTGCGAGATACAAGGGGGTGTTCCGGTGACCGGCCCGCGTGGTGGCATGCTGGAGCTCGCCGTCCTTGGCTCGCTACACGAAACCCCCCTGCACGGGTACGAGCTGCGGAAACGGCTCAACACCCTGCTCGGGATGTTCCGTGCGTTCTCGTACGGCTCGCTGTACCCCTGCCTCAGGGCGCTGCTCAACGACGGTCTCATCACCGAAGAAGAGCCGCCGGCGGACACCGTCATCGGCCGCAGGTCGAAGATCGTGTACAAGCTGACCGCCGAGGGCAAGGAACGGCTGCACGAGCTCCTCACCCAGTCGGGCCCCTCCTCCTGGGAAGACGAGAGCTTCGGCATCCGCTTCGCCTTCTTCGGCCACACCGAGGCGGAGGTGCGCCTGCGCATCCTGGAAGGCCGCCGCAGCCGGCTGGAAGAGCGCCTGGACAGCGTCCGTACGGCTCTCGCCCGGACGAGGGAACGGCTCGACAGCTACACGCTGGAGCTCCAGCGCCACGGGCTCGAATCGGTCGAGCGCGAGGTCAGGTGGCTCAACGAGCTGATCGACTCGGAACGGCGCGGCGCCACGGCCCGCGAGGACCCGAGCACGACGACAGAGCCACCGCATGTCGTACAGGACGGAACCAAGAGGGCGGACACGCCCGAGGCAGATAAGTAAAGGAGCGAGTGCGATGGGTTCGGTACGCGTAGCCATCGTGGGCGTGGGGAACTGTGCCGCGTCACTGGTGCAGGGCGTCCACTACTACAAGGACGCCGACCCGGCCAGCCGAGTGCCGGGCCTGATGCACGTGAAGTTCGGCGACTACCACGTCGGCGACGTCGAGTTCGTCGCCGCCTTCGACGTGGACGCCAAGAAGGTCGGCCGTGACCTGTCGGAGGCGATCGTGGCCTCCGAGAACAACACCATCAAGATCTGCGACGTGCCGCCCCTCGGCGTCACCGTGCAGCGTGGGCACACCTTCGACGGTCTCGGCGAGTTCTACCGCGAGATCATCGAGGAGTCCGACGAGCAGCCGGTCGACGTGGTCCAGGCGCTCAAGGACGCGAAGGTCGACGTCCTGGTGTCCTATCTGCCCGTCGGCTCCGAGGAGGCCGACCGGTTCTACGCCCAGTGCGCGATCGACGCCAAGGTGGCCTTCGTCAACGCGCTGCCGGTCTTCATCGCGTCCGACCCGGAGTGGGCGGCCAAGTTCACCGAGGCGGGCGTGCCGATCGTCGGCGACGACATCAAATCGCAGGTGGGCGCCACCATCACGCACCGGGTGATGGCCAAGCTGTTCGAAGACCGCGGGGTCGAGCTGCTGCGCACGTACCAGCTCAACTTCGGCGGCAACATGGACTTCATGAACATGCTGGAGCGGAAGCGGCTCCAGTCCAAGAAGATCTCCAAGACCCAGTCGGTCACCTCGCAGATCCCGCACGAGATGGCCAAGGCCGACGTCCACATCGGCCCCTCGGACCACGTGCCGTGGCTCGACGACCGCAAGTGGGCCTACGTTCGCCTGGAGGGCCGCTCCTTCGGCGACACCCCGCTCAACCTGGAGTACAAGCTGGAGGTCTGGGACTCCCCCAACTCCGCCGGCATCATCATCGACGCGGTCCGCGCCGCCAAGATCGCGCTGGACCGGGGCATCGGTGGCCCGCTGCTCTCGCCGTCGTCCTACTTCATGAAGTCGCCGCCGGAGCAGTACTCCGACGACGTGGCCCACGAGGCCGTCGAGCGCTTCATCCGCGGCGAGGTCGATCGCTGACGCACCGCCCCGGCTCGTCGTGAGCCGGGGCGTCTTCGTTTGTATGGGTCACCGTACGGCGGCAGGCAGGCGGGCCGGGTCGCCGACGGGCCAGGTCAGCGGGTCGGGGCCGAGCGCCACAAGCTGCGGCACCTGCTCCCGTGCCCAGGGTGAGATGTCCAGCTCCCCGCTCATCACCGTGTCGGCGAACTGCTTCCAGGGCATCCAGCGCACCGCGTCGACCTCGTCCGGGTTAGGCGCCGGCTCCGCAGAGACGATCGCCCGGTAGACCGGGCACAGCTCGTTCTCGACCGTCCCGTTGTCCATCACCGCCCGGTACGCGAACCGGGGCAGCAGGAGGTCGACGCTCTCGACGACGAGCCCGAGCTCGTACTCCAGCCGCCTGATCACCGCCGCGGGAAGCGCCTCGCCCGGCAGCGGATGCCCGCAGCAGCTGTTCGTCCATTGCGCCGGCCAGGTCTTCTTGTGCCCGGCCCTCCGCGAGAGCAGGAGGCGCCCCTCACGGTCGAAGACGTAGCTGGAGAACGCCATGTGCAACGGAGTGTCGGTGCCGTGCACCGCGGCCTTCGGGGCCGTGCCCACGGGGTTTCCCTCGCCGTCGACCAGCACGACATGTTCGTCATTGGTCACACGACCGAGGTTACGGGGTCCGTCCCCGGAAACCTGGCGAACCGGCGGATCCGGTGACAAGCCCTTTCCCCGCCGCCGCCTCCCGGGAAGTGCCGCGCATCATCAGGGACGGGTCAGGGATGATCCGGATACGCCTGTCGGACCGCGCGCGTAGGCTGGCCGCCGTGTCCTACGTCTCAGATCTGCGCGTTGTCCTGCAGGGGCGGGACTTCAGACGGCTCTTCGGAACCCGTCTGTTGTCGCAGTTCTCCGACGGGATCTTCCAGGTCGCCGTCGCCGGCTTCGCATTCTTCAGCCCGGAGAAGCAGGCCACCGCGGCGGAGATCGCCGCCGGCATGGCCGTGCTGTTCCTGCCGTACAGCCTGCTCGGGCCGTTCGTCGGGGTGTTCATCGACCGCTGGTCGCGACGGCAGATCCTGGTCGTCGCGCCGTTCGTGCGGGGCACGCTGCTGGTCCTGACCGCGGTCCTGCTGGCCGCCGGGGCCTCGGACGTCGTCTTCTACACCGCGGCGCTCGCCGTGCTCGGCGTCAACCGCTTCTTCCTGGCCGCGCTCGGGGCCTCGCTGCCCCATGTCGTGCCGTCCGACCGACTCATGATCGCGAACGCGGTGACGCCGACGTCGGGCACCGTGCTGACCTTCGTCGGCGCGGGCGTCGGGTTCCTGCTCCGCTTCGCCATCGGCCCGGAAACCGGCGGCACCGTCGCCCTGCTCGTCGTCTCGGGCGTGGTCTTCGGGTTCAGCGCCCTGATCGCGCGCACCATGCCGCGTGAGCTGCTCGGCCCGGCGTACGATCCGGACCGGCCGCGGGCGAGCGAGATGATCCGGGACGTGCTGGCCGGGCTCCTGAACGGCGCGCGGCACATCCTGGCCCGTCGCCCCGCGGCGGCCGCGCTCGGCGCCATGGCCACCCACCGCCTGCTGTACGGCCTGTCCATCGCGCTGGTGGTCATGCTCTACCGGTACTACTTCACGACCGACGCCGAGGTGGCGCTCAAGGGGATCACGCTGGTGGTGGCGACCTCGGGCGCGGGCTTCTTCGTCGCCGCACTGATCACGCCATGGGGCAGCCAGCGGTTCGGCATCGAGAACTGGGTCCCGATGATGCTCGCGAGCTGCGGGGTGCTGGAGCTGGTGCTCTGCCTGCCGTTCCACCAGTGGGGGTTCCTCATCGGCGGATTCGTGCTCGGTGTGGGCGGCCAGAGCGTCAAGATCTGCGCCGACACGGTCGTGCAGCGGGACGTCGACGACGTCTATCTCGGCCGGGTGTTCTCGATCTACGACATGCTCTTCAACGCCACGACCGTGCTCGGCGCGTTGATCGCGGCGACGATTCTCCCGCCGAACGGCAAGTCCTACGCCGCGCTCTGCGTCATCGCCGGCGCGTATGTGCTGGGAGCGCTGGGATACCGCCTGCTCGTCCCCTCGCACCGCCCCGCCGCGCTCGAGACGTCAAAGAACGCCTGAGGCGGCCACCATGGCGGCGGCGATCCGGTCCACATCCTCCGGCGTACAGGCGTACGGCGGCATCGCGTAGATCAGGGTGCCGAAGGGGCGGAGCCAGACGCCCTGCGCCATCACGATGTCCTGAATTTTCGCGACATCGACGGGGCGGTGGGTCTCGATCACACCGATCGCGCCCAGCACCCGTACGTCCTTCACGCCGGGGGCGTCGCGGGCCTCCGCCAGGCCCGCGGCGAGCCCCGCCTCGATCTGGGCCACCTCGGCCCGCCAGGGCCGCTCCGCCAGCAGATCGAGCGAGGCGTTCGCGACGGCGGCGGCGAGCGGGTTCCCCATGAAGGTGGGGCCGTGCATCAGCACGCCCACGCGCTCGGCCACCCGCTCCGTACAGAGAGTGGCCGCCAGCGAGAGATAGCCGCCGGTCAGCGCCTTGCCCACGCACATGATGTCGGGCCGGATCCCGGCGTGGTCGCAGCCGAACAGCTCCCCGGTGCGGCCGAACCCGGTGGCGATCTCGTCGGCGATCAGCAGCACGTCGTGTTCGTCGGCCAGCTCGCGCAGCCGCCGCAGGCAGGCCGGGTGGTAGAAGCGCATCCCGCCCGCCCCCTGCACCACCGGCTCCACGATGATCGCGGCCAGCTCGTCCGCGTGCGCCGCGACGAGGGCCGACAGCTCGTCCAGGTACGCCGCCAGCCGCGGATCGTCGTAGGCCGGCCCGTACGCGGGCGGACGGGGCGCGAAGACGTGGCGCGGCAGGACCCCGGAGAAGAGGTGGTGCATCCCGTTGACGGGGTCGCACACCGACATGGCGCCGAACGTGTCGCCGTGGTAGCCGCCGCGCACGGTCAGCAGCGTCGAGCGGCCCCGGTGCCCGGCGTCGTGCTGGATCGCCATCTTGATCGCAGCCTCCACGGCCACCGACCCCGAGTCGACGAGAAACACCCGGTCCATGCCGGTCATCCCGGCGAGCGTCCGGGCCAGCCGTACGGCCGGCTCGTGGGTGAGGCCGCCGAACATGACGTGCGCCATGTCGTCGAGCTGGGCGCGGAGCGCCTCGTTCAGCCGCGGGTGGTTGTACCCGTGAACGGCCGCCCACCAGGACGACATGCCGTCGACGAGCTCCCGCCCGTCGGCGAGCGTCAGCCGGACGCCCTCCGCCCGGCGCACCACGTGCGCCGGGACGCCCGCCGGCACGGCGGCGTAGGGATGCCACACGTGCCGCAGGTCCAGCCGCAGGATCTCGTCGGCGTCCACGCCCTCACCCTAGAGGTGGCCCGATCAGGGCAGGACGTTCTCCGCCCGCGCCCAGGCGAGCAGTTCCTCGCGCGCCGCCTCCTTGCCGATCACGCCCTGGTCCATGCGCACCTCCAGCATGTGCTTGTACGCGCGGCCGACGACCGGGCCCGGGGACACGCCGAGGATCTCCTGGATCTCGTTCCCGTCGAGCTCGGGCCGGATCTTGGACAGCTCCTCCTCATCGGCCAGCCGCGCGATGCGCACCTCAAGCTGGTCGTACGTCCGGGACAGCGCGGCCGCCTTGCGCTTGTTGCGCGTGGTGCAGTCGGCGCGGGTGAGCTTGTGCAGACGGTCGAGCAGGTGGCCCGCGTCGCGCACGTACCGCCGGACGGCGCTGTCGGTCCACTCGCCGGTGCCGTACCCGTGGAAGCGCAGGTGCAGCTCCACCAGCTGCGACACGTCCGACACGACATCCTTGGGGAAGCGCAGCTCCGCCAGCCGCTTCTTGGCCATCTGGGCGCCGACGACCTCGTGGTGGTGGAAGGAGACCCGGCCTCCGGACTCGTTCCTGCGGGTCTTGGGCTTGCCCACGTCGTGGAGGAGCGCGGCCCAGCGCAGCACCCGGTCCGGGCCGGGATCCTCCAGCGCGATCGCCTGCTCCAGGACGATCAGCGTGTGCTCGTAGACGTCCTTGTGCCGGTGGTGCTCGTCGATCTCCAGGCGGAGCTTGGGCAGCTCGGGCAGGACGTGCGCGGCCAGCCCGGTCTCCACGAGCAGCGACAGGCCCTCGCGCGGCTGCCCGCCGCAGACGAGCTTGTCCAGCTCGTCGCGGATGCGCTCCGCGGAGACGATCTCGATCCGCCCGGCCATCGCGGTCATGGCCTCGACGGCCTTCGGATCGACGGCGAACCCGAGCTGCGAGGCGAACCGCGCCGCGCGCAGCATCCGCAGCGGGTCGTCGTCGAAGGACTGCTCCGGCGTGGCCGGCGTCCGCAGCACCTTGGCCATCAGGTCGGAGAGCCCGCCGTGCGGGTCCACGAACTCGTGGCCGGGCAGCCGCACCGCCATCGCGTTGACGGCGAAGTCCCGCCGGGCGAGGTCGCCCTCCAGCGTGTCGCCGTACGAGACCTCGGGCTTGCGCGAGGTCCGGTCGTATGACTCGTCGCGATAGGTGGTGATCTCCAGCATCCAGCCGCCCTTGCGGACGCCGATGGTGCCGAAGTCGATGCCGATGGTCCAGACGGCGTCCGCCCAGTCCTTGACGATCTCCAGTACCTGTTCGGGCCTGGCGTCCGTGGTCATGTCGAGGTCGTTCCCGATCCGGCTGAGGAAGACGTCACGAACGGACCCTCCGACGAGGGCCAGCTCGTGGCCGCGCGCGGCGAACATCTCGCCGATCTCGTCGGCGACCGGAGCGATCCGCCGGAAAAGGTCGTCCACGGAGCGTTTCTGAATATCGCTCAGATTTGAAACGGACAAGGCTGGGTACGTCCTTCGGTCACGGAACAGGTTTCCCCCGACACGCTGCGATCACCTCTTACGGCCGTGCCGGGGGCTCTGGGACGAGGCAAGGAGCAATGAGATGAAGGACGCTCTCGCCATCCACCGCTGGCTCCTCGCCCACCAGATCCACCATGAGATCGTACGTCTTCCTCGCCCCTTGACATGCGCCGACGAGTTGCCCGAGATCCTCGACGCCCCCGCCGCGCGCTGCGTCTGCGTCACCGTTTTCGACGCCGTGACGCGCGGGGTGGCCGAGCCGGTGGCCGTGGTCGGCGCCGTCGGGGCGGCGCCCACGCCCTCCGCGGTGGCGGCCCTGCTCGGGGCCGACCGCGTCTCGGCCGCCTCGGCCTTCCTGGTGAACTCGGTGACCGACTACGCCGCGGGGCTCGTCTGCCCGCTGCTGCTCCCCGACGGCCTGACGGTCCTCGTCGACCGGCGACTCGCCGACGGCGTCCATCCTGACGAATCCGTCTACACCGTCACGGGCGAACGCCGCACCGCGCTGCGAATCCGTGCCCGGCACCTCTTCTCGCTGGTGGCGGGCGACTCGGCGGACCTCGCGACGCCCCGGCCGCGCGCTCTGACGACCCTGGGAAGCCCAATGAGGACGGCTTAGGCCATACCATTCTGGGCGTGCGCCGATCCTCACACCTGGCCCGCACGTGATTCGTAAGGCCGCTCCGCTGATCCTGCTGTCCGCCCTGCTCGCCCCGACGAGCATGGCCGGTACGGCTGTCGCGGGCACGGCGGCGACGAGCGTCGTACCGGCCAGGGCGACGGCCGAGACCTCGGCGAAGGCGCGAGCGGTGGACCCGCTCGTCCTGGAGCAGATCAGCTCAGGAGTGCTGCGCGATCAGGCGGCGCCCGTCACGATCTCCGGCGTGGTCACCG
The DNA here is from genome assembly GCF_001528665.1 of Microtetraspora malaysiensis. Lineage (GTDB taxonomy): Bacteria > Actinomycetota > Actinomycetes > Streptosporangiales > Streptosporangiaceae > Microtetraspora_A > Microtetraspora_A malaysiensis. The sequence continues at coordinate 82,319 of NZ_BBYJ01000020.1, read as the reverse complement.
GCACGCCGTCGGCCCCGGTCCGGGTCCGCGTCCACTGGGGCCAGCCGTTCCAGTCGCGGGAGCAGATGGCGGCCTTCGCGGCCGGCCAGGGCTACCCCACACCGTCCTACAGCACCAAGGTGCAGGCCACGCCGCTCGACGGCTCGGGCAAGCTGCGGTTCGAGTTCGCCCTGACGCCGCGCGATCTCGGCATGTCGCGCCTGGGCGTCTATCCCCTGGCCATCGAGGTGCAGGACGCCGTCACCCTCCAGCCGATCGAGATCGAGCGCACCTTCCTGACGTACGTGCCGCCCGAGCAGCCCGTGCCCAAGGTGAAGCTCGCCCTCGCGATGCCGATCGTGGACCGGCCGCACCGGGCGGGCGACTCCGACTTCATGGACGACGACCTGCGCGCGTCGGTCTCCACCGGCCGCCTCGCGTCGCTGCTCGACCTCGTGCAGAAGAGCGGGCGCACGGTGACCTGGTTCGTCGATCCCGCGCTGCTCGACGACGCCCGTCGCACCGCCACCGGCGAATACACGGTCAGGACCGCGAGCGGGGGTGCGAAGAAGGCCGCCGACCCCGGCGCCCGCCGCTGGCTCGACGGCCTGAACGCCGCGCTCGGCAGCCGGCCCGTGGTGGCCACGCCGTACGCGGATCCGGACGTGACCGCGCTGGTCCACGCCGGGCTGGACACGCCGACGCAGGACGCGGTGAAGCGGGGCGCCGAGGTCGCGGGCGACGTGCTCGGCCGTGAGATCTCGACCGCGACCGCCTGGCCGGTCGGCGGCGCCCTGGACCGCGACGGCCTGGACGAGCTGGCGTCCTCAGGGGTACACACCCTCCTGATGTCCGGCGCGACTCTGCCGCCGGATCCGCAGATCACCATGACCCCGGACGCGGCCACGACGGTGGACACCGTCTCCGGACCGGTCACCGCGCTGCTCTCCGATCCCACACTGAGCGAGGCGCTCAGCACGGACACCTCCCTGCCGGGGGCCGGCCTGCTCGCGCGGCAGCGCTTCCTCGCCGAGACCGCGATGATCGCGCTCGAGCAGCCGCAGCAGGCCACGCAGGGCGGGGTCGGGCAGCAGTCGGGGGCGGTTCAGCGACAGCAGCAGGTCGCGCCGCAGGGTCAGCCGGTCAGGACCGTGATCGCGGCGCCGACGACACGCCTGTGGAACCCCGATCCCGAGTTCGTGTCCGGTCTGATCAAGGCCGCCTCGTCGGCCCCGTGGCTGCAGCTGACCACGCTCAACTCGATCCGGCCGGGGAAGACGCAGGTGCCGCGGTCCGACCTCGTCTACACCGACCAGGACCGCGGGGCCGAGCTGCCCCGGACCTATCTCGGCGGCGTGAAGAAGCTCGCCCGTGAGGCGGACATCGCCGAGGCGGTGGCCACCGAACCGCAGAACCTGTTCGGCGACGCCGTGCTCCGGCTCGCCTCGGCGTCCTGGCGGGGCGACGCGAAGCGGGTGGCCGGCTTCGTCAAGCAGGTGCGCACGTCCATCGACCAGCGGATGGCCCTGGTGTCGGTCATCGACACGCCCCGAGCGCTCGCGGGCACCAACGGGCAGGTCCCGGTCAGCGTGGACAACTCGCTGTCCGAGAGGATCTCGCTCAAGATCAGGGTGACGTCCGACGACAGGTCCCGCCTCGCGATCGACGCCCGCGGAGGGGTCTACGAGACCGAGCAGCTCACCATTCTCGACAACCGCAGCCAACTGGTGAACGTCCCGGTGACCGTGCACGGCAACGGCGGGGACAGCACGATCGCCGTGCAGCTCCTCACCGCGGACGGCCGGCCGTACGGCAAGCAGGTCCACGTGATGGTCCGCGCCACCGGGTACACCGGCATCGCCCTCGTCATCGTCGGCGCCGCTCTCGCGATCATGCTGGCGGCCGTGGTCATGCGCGTCCTGCGACGCCGGTCCGGCAAGTCGCTTCCCCGGGGCGCCCAGGCTTCCTCCGGCCAGGCCGCCGAGCAGCCGCCCGTGGCCGCCGACCAGGGAGACAAATCGTGAGCGAGCGGATCGACGCCCCCGGCGACCGCGGTCCCGAGCCACCGGGTGAGGGACGGGCATGAGCAGGATGCTGCGCGCGAGCGCGATCATGATGGCCGGGACGATGGTGTCCCGGCTCACCGGCTTCCTGCGGACCGCGGTGATCGCCGCGGCCATCGGCACATGGGCCCTCGGGGACGCCTACAACGCCGCCTACCAGATCCCGTACATCCTGTTCGACCTGCTCATCGGCGGCGTGCTGAGCAGCGTGATCGTGCCGCTGATCGTTCGCGCACAGAAGCAGGACGCCGACTCGGGCGAGGCGTTCGAGCAGCGGCTGATGACCCTCGCCATCCTCATCCTCACGGCGATCGCCGTGCTGGGCGTGGTCCTGGCCGGGCCGCTCATGCAGCTCTACACGGCCGACAACTGGACGCCACGCAAGGTCGAGATCGCCACCACGCTGGCGATGCTGATCCTGCCGCAGATCGCGTTCTTCGGGATCGGCGCGCTGGCCGGCGCCATCCTCAACACCCGGGACAGGTTCGCCGCCCCGATGTGGGCGCCGGTGCTGAACAACATCGTGGTCATCGGGGTCGGCATCACCTACATCGTCGTCGGCGGCGCCTCGGCGAACATCGAGGAGGTCACCGACCGCGACCTGGTGCTCCTCGGCGCGGGGACGACGGCGGGCATCGTGGCGCAGGCGATCATCCTGATCATCGCGCTGCACCGGGCCGGGTTCCGGTTCCGCCCCCGCTTCGGGCTGCGCGGCACCGGGCTCGGCGAGGCCGCCAAGACGGCGAGCTGGACCTTCGTCTACGTCGGCATCACCCAGCTCGGCTTCCTGGTCACCACGAAGCTCGCCACCGGCGCGGGCGAGCGGGCTCCGGGCGCGGGCAACAGCGCCTACGCCTACGCCTTCCAGCTCTTCCAGCTCCCGTACGGCATCATCGCGGTGTCGGTGATCACGGCCATGCTGCCCCGGATGAGCCGGTACGTCACGGACGGCGAGTTCGACTCGGCGCGCGGCGAGTTCGGGTCGGCGGTGCGGCTCATCTCGGCGGTCATCGTGCCGGCCGGGCTGCTGCTCATGGTGCTCGGCCCCGCGGTGACGACCCTGATCTTCTCCTGGGGCCGGATGACCGGGGGCAACGCGCTCTACATCGGCAACGTGCTGCAGGTCTTCGGGCTGGCGCTGGTGCCGTTCTCGATCTTCCAGCTCCTGCTGCGGGTGTTCTACAGCTTCGGCGACACGAGGACGCCCACGATCCTCGGCGCTGTGAACGTCGCGATCAACGCGGCGCTCAGCCTCGTCGCGTACTTGGTGCTCCCGCCGCGCTACATCGTGATCGGGCTGGCGTTCTCCTTCATGATCGCGTACGTGCTGGGCACCGGAGTGGCGTGGACGCTGGCCAGCCGCAAGGTCGGCGGCCTCGGCGGCCGCGACGTGGTCGCGGGGCTCTCGCAGATGTACTTCGCGGCGATCCCGGCCGCGCTGGTCGCGCTGGTCGCGCTGTGGCTGACCCGGCAGTTCGCCGACATCACCGCCCTCACCTCGGCAATCGTGCTGGCGGTCGGCGGCGGGCTGGGTCTGGTGCTTTACCTCGCCACGGCGCACAAGATGCGGATCCCGGAGGTCAGCTCCATCATTGGAATGGTCGCGGGACGGGTAAGGCGCTAGGGAACGCCTGCCGCGTGCCAGCCGTGCCCCAAGGGGAAGGCGGGCAGGACCAGTACGGCACTAGCATGGTGCGCCAAAAGAGTTCGACCGGCGAGCGGAAGCGAGATGGCGTGGGCAGATCCACCCGGCATCGTCCAATGCGTGCCGGTCGGCGGTGGGGTAAGGCGGCCTGATGAGTATGTCCACGGTCGAACCGGGGTCTCATCTGGCCGATCGGTTCCGGCTTGAAGACCGCGTGAGCGAGTCCAACGGCGTCACCCTCTGGAAGGCCATCGACGAGATCCTGGCCCGCCCGGTCGCCGTACACACCTTCGCCCCCGAGTTCGACCGGGTGAACGAGGTCGTGCTGGCCGCACGCGCGGCGAGCCGCCTCACCGACCCCCGCCTGACCCAGGTGTTCGACGCGGCCGACGAGGACGGCACCGCGTACGTCGTGAGCGAGTGGGTGAGCGGCGACTCGCTCGCCGACCTGCTCTCGGCCGGCGGGCTGGAGCCCGAGCGCGGCGCCTCGCTGGTCGCGGAGGCGGCCGAGGCGCTGGCGCACGCGCACGAGGCGGGGTTGACCCATCTGCAGCTCACGCCCGCCCGGCTGATGTGGACCTCCAGCGGCACGGTCAAGCTGCTCGGCCTCGCCGTGGACGCCGCGATCGTCGGCCTGACCAGCGACGACCCGGCCCGGGACGACGCCGAGGGCCTCGGCCGGCTGCTGTACGCCGCGTTGACCGGCCATTGGCCGAGCGACGAGGACACCGGTCTCCCCCCGGCGCCCATGGACGACGACAAGGTGTGCACCCCGCGCCAGGTCACCGCGGGTGTGCCGGGCTACCTGGACACCATCACCTGCCGAGCGCTGCTGCCGGAGAGCCGGCGCGGGCTGGCTCCGCTGTCCACCCCGGCGGAGGTCGCCGAGGCCCTCTCGGAGGTGCCGCGCCCCGCCCCCGCCCCGGTGGGCTCGGTTCCTCCGGCGGTGCTGCCGTCCGAGGCGCCGGACACGCTCACCTCGCGGCCGCCCACCATGCCGCCCGCTCCCCCGATGGCGCACAACACGAACCCCGGCATGCGCCCTCCCTCATCGTCGGGGACGCTCAGCCGGGTCCTGGTCGCCGTCCTGGTGATCGCGGTCATGCTGGTGGTCGGGCTCGGCGCCTGGACGGTGGGCCGCAGCCTCGGGAACAACCCGGTCGCCACACCCACGCCGACCGAGGCGCCGACGGCCACGCCTTCGCCGGTGGTCGTCAAGCCGGGCAGCGCGGTCGGGTTCGACCCGCTCGGGGACGACCAGGAGGAGAACCCTCAGCTCTCCCACTTCGCCATTGACGGCAAGCCGTCCACCGACTGGCACACCACGAGCTACAACAGCGCGGACTTCGGCCGGTTGAAGGAGGGTGTCGGGCTCATCCTCGACATGAACCAGCCGGTCGCGATCTCCGACGTCATGGTGACGCTGGCGAACACGCCCGGCGCGTCCGTGCAGCTCAAGGTCGGGAACGCCGCCGACCTGAGCGTGCTGAAGACCGTGGCCGAGGTCAAGAACGTCTCCGGGACGGTCACCCTCACACCCGGCAAGCCGGTCACAGGTCAATACGTTTTGATCTGGTTCACCCGGCTTCCGCCCCATGAGGGTAGGTATCGTGGCACCATCTATGAGGTAATCGTGCATTCCCCCGGATCGGCATAGCAGGCCAAGTGAACTCCCCACCTGAGAACCCTCCCCCGGCTGAGCACGCTGCCCGGTCGGCGGTGAGCGATGCCGACCTCCTCAGCCGCCACATCAACGGCGATCCGCACGCGTTCAGTGAGATCGTCAAGCGCCACCGGGACCGCATGTGGGCCGTCGCCCTGCGGACCCTCGGCGACCCGGACGAGGCGGCTGACGCCGTGCAGGACGCGTTCGTGTCCGCCTACCGCAAGGCGGAGAGCTTCCGCGGCGAGGCCGCGGTCACGACGTGGCTGCACCGCATCGTGGTGAACGCCTGCCTCGACAGGATGCGGCGCAAGTCGGTACGGCCGGTGGCCGACGACGAGCTGATCGAGGCCGCCGAGCGGGACGCGCCCATGGCCGATCAGGCCAGTGAGCGCGAGGTGTCGATGGACGTCTCGTCCGCGCTCAAGATGCTGCCCGCCGACCAGCGGGCGGCCCTGGTCCTGGTCGACATGATGGGCTATTCGGTAGAGGACGCGGCCGGGGTGCTCGGCGTCCCCGCCGGCACCGTGAAGAGCCGCTGCGCGCGTGGACGCGCCAAACTTGCCCCGATTCTTTCGCATCTGCGGAACCGATCGGGGCGCGCCCGCGTCTCATCCGCGAAGGGAGCAGAACTTCGTGACGGGTGATACGCACTACGACCTGGAGATCCTCGCCGAATTGGCGGAGGGACTCCTCGACGACGCCACGGCACGGCGGGTCCGCGGGCATCTCGCGGTCTGCGATCCCTGCGGGGAGAGCCTTGCCGACCTGGCGGCGGTTCGGGAGGTGCTGGCCGCGGTCCCGGTGCCGGCGATGCCGTTGGGTGTCGCCATGCGCATCGATCGCGCGCTGGCCGCCGAAGCGTCCCGCGACGTGGAGAGCACAGGCGACCTCGGCGACCGGGGACTCCGCCTCGTGGAGACCCCCGACTGGGGCCGGATCATGCGGGACGCTCCGTGGGAGACCGCGGCGCCCAAGGAGGAGGACGCGCCCGCCGTGGCCTCCCTCGGCGTGGTCGCGGACGACGGCACCGTCGTCCCGGTCGTCCCCAGGAAGCAACGACGCATGTGGCGGATGCCCGCCGTGGCGGCGGCCGCGGCCGCGGTCGTCATCGGCGGCACCGGAGTGGCCACGACCATGCTGTCCGCCCAGGGTGGCTCGGCGCCGTCCAGGATCCACATCGCCAAACCAACCGGGACGCCCTCGACCGACACGTCGGTCCTGGCCTACACGGTCTCCAAGAGCGACCACAACTACACGAACCGGGAGCTGAGCGGCTCGCTGCTTGAGTACTTCGGTCCCGCCCCCGCGTTCGGAACCAACGACAACGAGTCGCTCGACAAGTGCGTCAAGCGGTTCTCCGACCAGCTCGACCGCCAGCCCATCGGGGTGGACAAGGCGTTCTACAACGGCAACGAGGCCACGATCATGGCCTTCTGGGAGGACCAGAACATCAACGCGGTCCGCGTGGTGGTGGTCGACTCCTCCTGCAAGAGCCTCCGTTCCGATGGCCTCGCCACCTGGAAGTGACCCACCGTACAGACGATCTCCGGCAGCCCTCCGCCACCACGGCGGAGGGCTGCCTTCGTTAACGGCCCGGAGCGGCGGAAAGGACTGAGGGGAATCCCGGACGCCTAGGATCTGTTGACGCGACTGGCATCACCCGGAGCGAAAGGCAGACCGTTGAGCGACGTCCGTAACGTGATCATCATCGGGTCGGGGCCCGCCGGCTACACGGCGGCCGTCTACTCGGCCCGCGCGGAGCTGAAGCCCCTGGTGTTCGAGGGGTCGGTGACCGCGGGCGGCGCCCTCATGAACACCACCGACGTGGAGAACTTCCCCGGCTTCCCCGACGGCATCATGGGACCCGATCTCATGGACAACCTGCGCAAGCAGGCCGAGCGGTTCGGGGCCGAGCTGGTCGCCGACGACGTGGTCGAGGTCGACCTGAACGCCAACCCGAAGGTCGTCAAGACCCACTCCGGCACCTTCTACGCGAAGGCCGTCATCCTCGCCACCGGGTCGGGCTACCGGGAGCTGGGCCTGGAGAACGAGAAGCGGCTGTCCGGCCACGGCGTCTCCTGGTGCGCCACCTGCGACGGCTTCTTCTTCCGCGGTCAGGACATCATCGTGGTCGGCGGCGGCGACACCGCGATGGAGGAGGCTCTCTTCCTCACCCGCTTCGGGTCGTCCGTGACCGTCATCCACCGTCGCGACGAGCTGCGCGCCAGCAAGATCATGCAGGAGCGGGCGTTCGCCAACGACAAGATCCGGTTCGTCTGGGACAGCGAGGTCGTCGACGTGGTCGGCGAGAACAAGGTCACCGCCGTGCGGATCCGCAACCGCAAGACCGGCGAGGAGACCGAGATCCCCGCGGGCGGCCTGTTCGTCGCGATCGGCCACGACCCGCGCACCGAGCTGTTCAAGGGCCAGGTGAACCTGGATGCCGAGGGGTACCTCCAGGTCGAGGCGCCGAGCACTCGCACCAACATCGAGGGTGTCTTCGCGGCGGGCGACGTTGTGGACCACACCTACCGCCAGGCGATCACCGCCGCGGGCACGGGCTGCGCCGCCTCCATCGACGCCGAGCGCTGGCTCGCCCACCAGAACAGCTGACCCGGGGAATGCGGGGCCGGTCCCCGCGGTTGAACCCTCCACACCGAGCAAGGGGAGAGAACATTGGGCGCCATCAAGAGCGTGACCGACGCCACCTTCGGAGCCGAAGTCCTCAAGAGCGACAAGCCCGTCCTCGTCGACTTCTGGGCTGAGTGGTGCGGTCCGTGCCGCCAGGTCGCGCCGATCCTGGAGGAGATCGCGGCCGAGAACGCCGAGCGGCTGACCATCGTCAAGCTGAACATCGACGAGAACCCCGCCACTCCTCGGGACTACGGCGTACTCCAGATCCCGACGATGAACGTCTACAAGGATGGAGAGGTCGTGAAGCAGATCATCGGCGCCAAGCCGAAGGCGATGCTGCTTCGCGAGCTCGAGGGCATCATCTGACACCGGTTGGTGCCCGACCGCCTTCCCGGCGGCACCCACCCACAGCGAAGCCCCCTCGCCGTCCGCGGCGCAGGGGGCTTCCGCTTCTCCGCCCACGGGGGGCGCTGAGATCGTCTTAGACCGGGCGAAGCGCCCGCTCCGGACTCATGGAGCCCAGCAGCCTCTCCAGGGCCACCTCGACGTCCTCGCGCCACGAGACGGCCGACTTCAGCTCCAGGCGGAGCCGGGGAAACCTCAGATGCGGGCGTACCGTCTTAAACCCTACGGAGAGCAGGTACTCGGCGGGCACCATGCAGCTCGGCTGCTCCCACTTCAGGTCGCCGAACGCCTCGATCGCCCGGACGCCGCGCCGGGTGAGGTCCTTGGCGACGCCCTGCACGAGCATCCGGCCCAGGCCGCCCCCCGAGAACTCCGGGATGATGTGCGCCGTCATCAGCAGCACCGCGTCCGAGCTGACCGGCGATGTAGGGAACGCCACCGAGCGCGGCACGTACAGCGGCGGCGCGTACAGCACGAAGCCCGCCGCGACCCCGTCGACGTACGCGATTTTGCCGCAGCTCCCCCACTCCAGCAGGGTGGCGGAGATCCACGCCTCCTTCTCCAGGCCCGGGTCGCCCGCCTGCACCGCGCGCTCGCCGCTCATCGGGTCGAGCTCCCAGAAGACGCAGCGTCGGCATCGCCTCGGCAGATCGTCCAGATTGTCCAAAGTGACGTTGGCCAGCCGACGCGACACGTGTTGCCCCAATCCCCGAGAGGAGTACATGAGCCCCCGAAAACGCCGCCGGATGTGTGGAAAACCACACGGCCATCGCGCCTTCCGCTGGCATCGTAACTCAGCGAACCCGCTCGGTCGCCGTACTGGGACGCCTTCCGGAGGGCCACCTCCGGGGTCGCACCGCGTCATCGGCCGGCAGCCCGGCGGCGATCAAACCGCGGCGCTGCCGTAGTCTGGTTTCTCGGCTATGAACGGAGGTGGACCGTGACGCACGAGCTCGATCACGGTCGGACGACCGCGCCCCAAGGGTCGCGAATTGACGCCTATGTCGATCGGTACGCCGCACGAGCTACCGGGATGGTCGCCTCCGAGGTTCGAGCTCTCTTCGCCGTCGCGTCGAGGCCCGAGGTGGTCTCGCTCGCCGGCGGCATGCCGTACGTCACCGCCCTCCCCCTCGACGTGGTCGGCGAGCTGGTCGCCGACCTGGTCGCCCGGCGCGGCCCGGTCGCGCTGCAGTACGGCTCCGGCCAGGGAGACCCCGATCTGCGTGAGCAGATCTGCGAGGTCATGCGCCTGGAGGGCATCGAGGCCGGGGCGGACGACGTCGTCGTCACCGTGGGCTCCCAGCAGGCCCTCGACCTGATCACCCGGATCTTCATCGACCCGGGCGACGTGGTTCTCGCCGAGGGCCCCTCCTACGTCGGAGCGCTCGGCACGTTCAGCGCGTACCAGGCGAACGTCATCCACGTCGCGATGGACGACCAGGGCCTCATCCCCGAGTCACTCGCGCAGACGATCTACGCGCTGCACACCGCCGGCCGGCGGGTCAAGTTCCTCTACACCATCCCCACCTTCCAGAACCCGGCGGGCGTCACCCTCAACGAGGTCCGCCGCCGGCAGGTGCTGGAGATCTGCCAGCGGGCCGGCGTCCTGGTCGTCGAGGACAATCCGTACGGGCTGCTCGGGTTCGACAGCGAGCCGTATCGCGCGCTGCGCGCCGACGACCCCGACGGGGTGGTCTACCTCGGCTCGTTCTCCAAGACCCTCGCCCCCGGTTTCCGGGTGGGCTGGGCGCTCGCACCGCACGCGATCCGCGAGAAGCTGGTCCTCGCGATGGAGTCGGCGGTGTTGTCACACTCGACCTTCACCCAACTCGCCGTCGGGCAGTACCTCGCCACCCAGCCGTGGCGCGAGCAGATCAAATCCTTCCGAGAGTTGTACCGGGAACGGCGCAACGCCCTTCTCGGCGCACTTGAGGTGCTGATGCCCGCCGGTTGCTCGTGGACCCGTCCCGCCGGCGGGTTCTTCGTGTGGATGACCCTCCCCGAGGGGCTCAACTCCAAGGCGATCCTGCCGCGCGCGGTGGCCGAGCGTGTCGCGTTCGTCCCCGGCACCGGCTTCTACGCCGACGGCGGCGGCGCGCAGCACATGCGGCTCTCCTACTGCTACCCCAAGCCGGAGCGCATCCGCGAGGGCGTGCGCCGGCTCGCCGGGGTGATCGAACAGGAGCTGCAGCTGCGCGACACCTTCGGCACCGGCTCCGCGCCGGACCACCCCGGAGTCGACACGCCGGGTCCCGACCTCGCCTGAGGTTCCGGTACGGCTAGCCTGTTCGGGCTGGCCGTACCGGAATCCGAAGTGAGAAAGGGCCCTCTCCCTATGAGTGACTTGGCGCATGTGCTGGTGTTGGCAGGGGGCCTTTCTTACGAACGCGAGGTCTCCATCCGCTCCGGCCGCCGGGTCAGCGAGGTCCTGCGCGCGGCCGGGGTGGTCGTCGAGACCCGCGACACCGACGCCACCCTCGTCCCCGCCGTGCTCGCCGACCCGCCGGACGCCGTCTTCGTGACGCTGCACGGCGGAGCCGGCGAGGACGGCGCGATCCGTTCCGTGCTGGAACTCCTCAACGTGCCGTATGTCGGGGCCACCCCCGACGCCTGCCGGGTCGCCTACGACAAGCCGACGGCCAAGGCGGTCGTCCGCTCCTGGGGGCTGAACACCCCCGACTCGATCTCCCTGCCCAAGGAGACCTTCCACGACCTCGGCGCGACAGCGGTCCTCGCCCGCATCGTGGACCGGCTCGGCCTGCCGCTGTTCGTCAAGCCTTCTCGCGGCGGCTCCGCGCTCGGCGCCTCCATCGTGCGGTCCGCCGAGGAGCTGCCCGCCGCGATGGTCGGCTGCTTCGCGTACGGCGACACCGTGCTGATCGAGAAGTACATCGCGGGCGTGGAAGTCGCCGTGTCCGTCGTGGACCTCGGTGACGGCCCGGTGGCCCTGCCGCCCGTGGAGATCGTGCCCGACAGCGGCGTCTACGACTACGCCGCCCGCTACACGGCCGGGCACACCGAGTTCTTCGCTCCCGCCCGCCTGTCGCCGGAGGACGCCGAGGCGTGCGCCGCGATGGCCGTCACCGCGCATGCCGCGCTCGGGCTGCGGGACGTCTCCCGTACCGACCTCATCGTGGACGAGACCGGCCGCCCCTTCTTCCTCGAAGTGAACGTCGCCCCCGGAATGACCGAGACCTCATTGCTCCCGATGGCGGCCGAGGCGGCCGGGCGGGATCTCGGCTCCCTCTGCAAGGGACTCCTCGAACTCGCCGCCCGACGCGGCTGACTCCCATCCACATAAGAGGGACCTGTCGAAGCGCACCGCGCTCACTCGTACGCCACGGGGCGCCAGGAGCCGGGACGGCGGGCGAGCGCGGCGCCCTGCCGGGTCCGCTCCAGGCCGTCGCGTCCCGGCATAGAGGCGACGCACCGAGGTGACCCGGCGCGGCGATGTGCCGCGGTGATTCGACAGGTGATCCGTCGGGGCGGTCCGCAGAGGTGATGCGTCAGCGTGACACCCCGGACGCTGACCGCCGCCGACCGGACCGCCTTGCGCCGCCCTCCGGACGCGTTCTCACCTCCGCCCGCGAGCGGGTTGACGGCAAGACTCTCTCGCGTTTCACGTGAAACCCCTCCCCTCACCTGTCGTTCCCCAAGCTCCTCCTCCCTTGCCCGGCCGATTCCGGCAGCGCTCCCTCCGTTGCCCCGCCGTTCCCCACGACCTGCTGGCGCCCTCAGGTGCGGTCGTAGTCCGGGTGCGGCCCCCGGCCCGGTGTGTTCGTGCCGCATGTGTTCATCGCGCCGCGTGTGGCCCCAGAGCCCGGCGCGGCAAGGGGCTTGGCGTCGCCCGGCCGATGTGGTGGCGGGCCCACAGCGCCCACCAGCCCCTGAGTGTCGAACCCCTCGACACTCTCCCTCACCGGCCGGAGATACCTCTGGCGAGTCACTCACAGCCCCGTGCGGCATCGATTCCCACGCCGTTCCTCACGCTCTCTCTCCTGTCCCGCCGTTCCCACGCTCTCCTTCTCCGGCCATGTCATTCGCCGCGCTTCCGTCACGGGCGGCGGTCCCTCTCGCGAGCCGCTCGTAGTACCGCATCGATTCACTCCGCCCTCAGCTCGCCACTCCGCCTCCAGTTCCACCCCAGCCCCACGCGCCGCTCCGCCATGGCTCCCGCGTTCCGCTGCCCACCTCTGTCATGCCGCCACTTACATGCGCCCACTACATGCCTTGCCGTGCCGCTCAAGCCGCCCGAAGACCTCACAGGGCGACGAGCCTGCGTCGGGAGCACTGACACCCCGGCTTGCTGACCACACGCTGGACAGGAGCGGCCTGGGCGGGAAGGGAACGTGAGCGGATCGTTGGCCCCGGCCGCCCGGCGGGCCTCTCTTGTTTCACGTGAAACTGCTCCCCGGCCACGCCGTCTCACGCTCTCCGTCACGGGCCGAGATGGAATGACCGAACGTGCTGAGCGCGAGCTGATGATTGCTCGCGCGAGGCGAAATCGACCGGAGGGTGCGCTCTGGCGGTGGCTGGCGCCCGTAGGCGCTACACCGAGAGCTGCTCGGGGGATGTGCTCCGGTCACCCGCCAGCCGGGCAGGCACCGCGCACTCGGCTTCCGCTGGGCCTACCCCAAGCGCTTCCGCAAGGCGATGACCGCCTTTGCCGGCAACAGCCGCCACGTCGGCGTCTGGGCGGCCGCCAGGATCTACTTCCGCGACACACTCTCCCGCCGTACTTCCTGATTGACGATCGCGGCTCATAGCCATGCTGGGCCTTCCGCTCGGTGCCTCGACGGCTCCGCGCACGCCAAGTGCGGCGAACGCGGCCACGCGGATGGTCAACCTCCGCGGCCAAGGATGCCCCGCCAGGAGGAGGCAGCGCCGCCGGGGCGCACTCTCAACCACCGCTAATCATCAGGACAACCACACCAGCACCAGCAGAATCGACAGCGCCTTCCGTTCTCCTTCGCCCTTCTCCGCCCTCGGCCATCTATCTTCAATGGGCGCTCTCAGCCGCTCTGAGGACTCCCGTGACCGTGCTCATTTTCATCGGGGTACAGATGGGGTGCCGTCGGGTCCCTAACCGGCGACTCTGAAGGTGGTCTCATCAGGATCGGTTGCCCGACGAATTCGCCGTGGCTGGCCGCCTCAATGCCACCTGGCCCGCGTAGGCGTAGTCGCTGCGGCTTGCATCGGCCGCCTCCCAGGTGCCCCGTCGGTCTCGGTTCCCGCTATCTGCCTCGGTCCGGCGGCAGCCTCCCACTCTCTGGACCTGATGGGCCCTCTCGGCCGCTCTGAGGACTCCCGTGACCGTGCTCAGTTTCATCGGGGTACTGATGGGGTGCCGTCGGTCCCTAACCGGCGACTCTGAAGGTGGTCGCGCGGCATCGTTGTGTCCCGTGCAGGACACCCCGCGTGTGAGGCACCCCGGACCGCGCCACTCGGCCTGGAGACCTCGGCTTTCGGGCCGGAAACGTCGACGCGGCCGACGGCCTTCGCCGTGCTGGCCGTCCGCCTCGATCTGGCGGCTTGCGGAGGTGCTCCTCGCCGCCCGCAACCAGAATCAGCGCTCCCCTTCCCGATCTGCTACCGAGCCCAACGGCGTACCGACCGGCCAGAAGGGGACCTCACCACAGCGGCTACCCGCAGGCAGACACGGAAACGGCGCCGCGTTTCACGTGAAACACGACGCCGCTCACACGGTCTGGCTATTCGTCGCCTTCACGCATGCTGTTGATGCTGTCGGGTGCCATGGTGCCGATGATGCGCTCCAGGTCGTCGATCGTGGAGAACTCGACCACGATCCGGCCCTTGCGACTGCCCAGGTCCACCTTCACCCGGGTCTCGAAATGATCAGAGAGCTGCTGCGCCAGCCTCCCCAGGGCGGGCGCCGCCGGCTTCTTCTCGCGGGGCTTGCGCGGAGCGGGACCGGCGGTGGCCTCGCCCAGGGCGACGATCTCTTCGACTGTCCGGACCGAGAGGCCCTCCGCGACGATCCGCGTCGCCAGGCGTTCCTGGGCCGCGGGGTCGTCCAGAGTCAGCAGCGCGCGGGCGTGGCCGGCGCTGATCGTCCCGGCCGCCAGGCGGATCTGGACGTTCGACGGCAGATTGAGCAGCCGAAGCGTGTTGGTGATGTGCGAGCGGGACCGGCCGATCTTCTTCGCCAGAACCTCGTGGGTGGCCCCGAAGTCGTCGAGCAGCTGGCGGTACGCCGCGCCCTCCTCCAGCGCGTTGAGCTGCTCGCGCTGGAGGTTCTCGATCAACGCCTCGCGGAGCATCTCGTCGTCCTGGGTGCCCCGCACGATCGCGGGGATCTTCTCCAGGCCGGCGAGTTTGGAGGCGCGGCACCGCCGCTCCCCCATGACCAGCTCGAAGCGCCCCTCGCCGAGAGCACGTACGACGACCGGCTGGAGCAGGCCGACCTCGGAGATGGAGGTCGCCAGCTCGTCCAGGCGCTCCCCGTCGAAGACGTCACGCGGCTGGCGCGGGTTGGGCACGATCGCGTCGAGGGGGATCTCCTGGAAATAGGCTCCCTCGACCGGCCGCAGCCCCGAGTCCGCGGGCTCCTCCGCCGGTGGACTAGCCGCGATCGTCGGCTCGACGATCGGCCCGGTGGGGATCAGTGCCCCCAGGCCCTTGCCCAGTCCCCGACGCTGCTGAGACACCGCTGCTCCTTACCACCGCACAACACCGTACGAAAGACAGTGCCCAGCGATCACAGAGTCGCCGGGCACTCCACCACGAGAGGGTACCGCCGTGCGGGCGTTTCGCGGGCCCGCGACCCGCTACGCCCCGGTGACCGCCGCGCCGCGGTAGGCCATCTCCCGGGCGGCCTCCTTGTACGCCAGGGCGCCGCTTGAGCCTGGATCATAGGTGATGACCGACTGGCTGTAGCTGGGCGCCTCGGAGACGCGGACGCTTCTCGGGATGACCGCCTTGAGTACGGTGTCCCCGAAGTGTGACCGCACTTCCTCGGCCACCTGGGCAGCCAGCCGGGTGCGGCCGTCGTACATGGTCAACAGGATCGTGGAGACGTTCAGCTCCTGGTTCAGATGGACCCGCACCAGCTCGACGTTCTGCATCAACTGGGTGAGCCCTTCGAGCGCGTAGTACTCGCACTGGATGGGGATCAGAATCTCCTGCGCCGCCGCCATGGCGTTCACCGTGAGCAGGCCGAGTGACGGCGGGCAGTCGATCAGGATGTAGTCCAGCTCCATGGAGTCGAAAGCGTTCAATGCCCGCTTCAGCCGGGTCTCCCGGCCCACCATGGGGACAAGCTCGATCTCGGCGCCCGCGAGATCGAGGGTCGCCGGCGCGCAGTAGAGGTTCGGCATCTCCGGGACCGGCTTCACAATCGACGCCAGCGGGAGATCGTCCACCAACACCTGATAGACAGACGGCACGCCCGACCGGTGTTCCGTCGCCAACGCCGTCGACGCGTTGCCCTGCGGGTCAAGGTCGACCACCAGGACCCGCTGCCCGTGCATCGACAGCGCCGCGGCCAGATTGACAGTGGTCGTGGTCTTCCCGACGCCGCCCTTCTGGTTCGCCACGGTCATCACCCGGCACTTCGGGGGACGGGGCCACGCCTCCTCGTCCCGCGTGGAGTAACCAATCGAATGCGTGGCCGCCGGAGCGGCCGTCGCTGTTTCACGTGAAACCACAGAGCTCAGTGCCTCTCGTACCAGCGGCGAATCACCGGGAGTAAGGGGGGTCTGGGACACGGTCGTCGTCCTTTCACCCTGCGAAACAGAGATAAAAGGCCAGCCGACCCCCGATGGCCGACCTACCGACGCGATCTCCAAGGGTACGGCGATGTGATTCTCCGGCCAACCCAGGCCCCCAGCCGCACCCGCCACGACCTTCACCTCTTCCGTCGGTGCCGCGTGCCCTTTCCACTCCGCACCGGGGACTGGCCCGCGACGACGCGAACGAGAGTGGTGGGCGGCTCGACCTTACCGCGCCCAACCGTAACAAGCTCAGCAGTACGCGCTCCGTACGCCTTGAGTTGCGGCCCGGCCGCGTCGAGTTCCTCGGCCGCGCGCTCGCCCTTCATGGCGAGAAGTTCGCCGCCTTCCTCAAGAAGAGGCATGGACCACGCCAGCAGTCGGTCAAGCGGAGCCACCGCCCGCGCTGTGGCGATGTCGAAGGTGCGCTTGCGCGCCAGCTCCTCGGCACGACCACGCAGCACTTCGACGTTGTCCAGCTCCAGCGCCGCCACGCACTCCCCCAGGAAGTTCGTACGGCGCAGCAGCGGTTCGAGCAACGTCACCGTGATGTCGGGGCGGACGATCGCCAGGACGAGGCCGGGCAGACCGGCGCCGGAACCGATGTCCACCAGCCGGGTGCCCTCGGGCACCGCTTCCTCCACCACCGCGCAGTTGAGCAGATGGCGATCCCAGATCCGGGGAACCTCGCGTGGCCCGATCAGTCCGCGCACCACTCCGGGGCCCGCGAGTAGCTTCGCGAACGCCTCGGCCCTGCCCAACGCCTCACCGGTGAACACCTCACGCGCCGCCTCGGGCGCCTCGGGCAGTTCGTTGCTTTCCGTCATCACTCACTCATCTATGGATGCTCTCGGGGTAAGGGTAGCCGCCCCGCTCCGGCCGGAGCCGCATGGTCGCCCCCGTTCCCGCCCACTGGCCCCGCGAACTGTCCCGGTATGTCCGCCCGCGCTCCCCCAGCGGGTACGGAAAAGGCCGCCGACCCTCGGAGGATCGGCGGCCTTCGGAACGAAAGCGCGACTACGCGGGAAGTACGACGACGAAACGCTGGGGCTCCTCGCCCTCGGACTCGCTGCGCAGCCCGGCCGCGGCGACCGCGTCGTGCACGATCTTCCGCTCGAACGGCGTCATCGCCTGGAGCGCCTTGGGCTCCCCACTGCGCTTCACGTCGTCCGCGGCAGCAGCGCCGATCTTGGTCAGCTCGGCCCTGCGACGCTCCCGATAGCCGCCGACATCGAGCATGAGCCGGGAGCGCTCGCCGGTCTGGCGGTGCACGGCGAGCCGGGTGAGCTCCTGGAGCGCCTCCAGCACCTCGCCGCCGGGGCCGACCAGGTCGCTGCCCTTGATGCCGACCACCGAAACGACCGCCCGGTCGCCCTCGACGTCCATGTCGATGTCGCCGTCGATGTCGGCGATGTCCAACAGGCCCTCGACGTAGTCGGCCGCGATCTCACCTTCCTGCTCCAGGGCGGCGACATCGGGAGCAGGTTTGACGCTCTCCTCGGCTTCGGTCACGTCCGGTCTCTCCTTCTCCTACGACTTCTTGCTGCCGGTCCGCTTGCTGCGCGACTGTCGCGACTGCTGCTGACGAACGATCTTAGGTTCCGGTGGGGCCGGAGTGTCCGAAGGGGCGGCCGCCTTCGGCTTGCCGAGTATCTTCCCGAAGACGCCGTTGGAAGGCGGCGGCGTCGTGACGTTGCCCTTCTCGTCCACGACCGGCATGGGGTGCCGGCTGTAGAACCAGTGCTGCTGGCTGAGCGTCCACAGGTTCGTGGTGACCCAGTAGAGGATCAGACCGAGCTGGAAGTTGAGGCTGAAGACGGCGAACAGCGGCGAGATATACATCAGGATCTTCTGCTGCTGCGCCATGGGGTTGTCGACCATCTGCTGCATCGACCGCTTCACGCTCTGGCGAACCGTGAGGAACGTGGTGAGCGAGCTGACCGCGACGAAACAGCCGAGGACGACCTTCGTCATGAGCGGGTCGGCGCCGAATGCCGCGATGTCGGCATTGCTTGTGAAGAACGTGGCGGGAAGCGGCGCCCCGAGAACGTGTGCGTGCCGCGCGCTGTCCACGAGTTCCTGGGTCATGCCGAACTTCGCCTTGTCCTCGGCGATCGCCCGGAGCACCGTGAACATGGAGATGAAGATCGGGAACTGCGCCACGATGGGCAGGCAGCCGCCCAGGGGGTTGGCGCCCGCCTCCTGGTAGACGCGCATGACCTCCTGGTTCATGCGCTGTTTGTCGTTCTTGTACTTCTTGCGCAGCTCCTGCACCTTGGGAGCGAGCTCCTGCATCTTCCTCGACGAGCGCATCTGCTTGAGGAAGAGGGGGAAGATGAGCATCCGCATCGCCACGGTCAGCGTGATGATGGTCAGCGCCCAGGTCAGTCCGCTGTCCGGGGAGAGGAAAGTGCTGTAACCGGCGTGGATGTGGGTGATCACCCACGCCACGGCGGTATACAGCCAGTTGAGGAATGACAGCTCCACCGAGCTAGCTCCCTTGCGTTGTGTCGTGAGACTGGCCTCGGGGTGGGGGCACCGGGTCGTAACCTCCGGGATGGAACGGGTGGCAACGCCCGATGCGCCTGATGGTCAGCCATGATCCGCGCACCGCTCCGTGTACGGCGATGGCCTCCATCCCGTAGGCGCTGCAGGACGGCTCGAATCGGCAACGCGGCCCGAGCACCGGGCTGATGAACGCCCGGTAGAACTTGATCGGGACGAGCAGCACGCGCGCGGCCAGCGTGGGCCGCGTGTCAGAGGCGACCGCTCGCCCGGGACTCGACTGCTCGACTGTCATGACCGTCCATCCGTCAGGGTCCGCGGCGTGGACCCCCGCCGCCGGAGTAAACGATCGAGCGCGGTGTCGAGTTCGGCGGCCAGGTCCTCGCTCCGCGCGGACGCGGAAGCAGGGTTGGCGCGTACCACAAGCAGGCTACCTCGCGGAAGCCGGTGGAGTCGGGCCCGCATCAGGTGTCTGAGCCTGCGCTTTACCCGGTTTCTGGTGACGGCGTCGCCGACGGCCTTGCTCACGACGAAGCCCACCAACGGCTGCCCCTCGCTGTCGCCCACGTTCAGGTGGGCGACCAGGGTGGGGCGTCCGGCGCGTTGACCGCGCCGGATCGCGTCGGCGAACTCATCACCGCGTCGCATACGGGACGCGGACGGCAGCACCGAAACTTCCTTGAACTACGACTATCGCCCGCCGACGATACGACGGCGGGCGACAACGGTTTCGCTCGTCAGACGGTCAGCTCGGCGCGACCCTTGCGACGGCGGGCGGCCAGGATGGCGCGGCCGGCACGCGTGCGCATACGCAACCGGAAGCCGTGGGTCTTCGCGCGACGACGGTTGTTCGGCTGGTAAGTACGCTTGCTCACGAGTGGACTCCAGGATCAGATTCACCCGCAAGAGCGGGCGCGCAACATTCCAAAGGATGCGGCTCGCCAGTGCGTGGACATGCGAAATAGCCGTCGCCGACCAGCCGACCTCCACACGTTAGGCGGGAATCCTGCCACAGGTCAAACCAGACTGCGATCAAGGAGCGGCTCTCTCCCCTCGGCGAGGCGATTTTTCCCTGGTGCCAGATCGCCCACACGAGGCAGCCACAGCTACCAGTAGGCTGTGGACAACGTCTTGAACCCAGGTCGCGCACACCACTACTGTCAACCCTCCGGACTCTCCTCCATCGAACGTGGATGCGCCCGGGACCTGTGCGACGGCCTGTGCATAACGTGTGGATCCCTCTGTGGATCACGTATCGGGGGCTGGCCCCGCCGGGGAGCCTCGGCCGGGATCGGCGTGGAAGAACAGATCGCGGCGAATACGCGGGGGCCGCGCTAGGGAGGAGTGCCGGACCATGGAGGCCGACGACCTCAACGAGGTGTGGGCTCGCGCGTTGGGGACCCTTCTCGATGAGGGCGTTTCAGGACAGCAGCGGGCATTCCTCCAGATGACCCAGCCGTCCGGGCTCATCAACGACACCATCCTCCTCGCCGCACCGAACGACTTCGCCAAGGAAGTCATCGAGGTACGGCTCCGCCCGCTGATCGCGCACGCCCTCTCGCAGGAGTTCGGCCGGCCGATGCGCATCGCGGTGATGGTCGATCCGCACGAGGCCGGCGGGGGCGACAGCCGCAAGCACGACGCCTTCTCCCCGTCGCCGTCCTTTTCGCCGCGGGGCCCGGGGGCGCAGTCCCGCCCCGCCGCGGCGCCGCCGTCCGACTATCCACAGGAGCGCGCGCAGGAGCCGCAGCACGGGGTCGCTCCTCCTCCGGAGCCGCTCGACCAGGGGGGCGCGGAGCCGCCGCAGAACAGGTGGGACAGCCGCGGCGCCCGCACCGCCGGTGAGCCGGCCAGGCTGAACGCCAAATACACCTTCGAGACGTTCGTCATCGGCGCGAGCAACCGGTTCGCGCACGCCGCCGCGGTCGCGGTCGCCGAGGCGCCGGCCAAGGCGTACAACCCGCTGTTCATCTATGGCGACTCCGGCCTGGGCAAGACGCACCTGCTGCACGCGATCGGCCACTACGCCCAGAGCCTGTACGACGGCGCGCGGGTCAGGTACGTGAGCTCGGAGGAGTTCACCAACGACTTCATCAACTCCATCCGCGACCACAAAGCGGACGGGTTCCGTGCCCGCTACCGCGCTGTGGACATCCTGCTCGTGGACGACATCCAGTTCCTCGAGGGCAAGGAGCAGACGCAGGAGGAGTTCTTCCACACCTTCAACACGCTCCACAACGCGAGCAAGCAGATCGTGATCTCCAGCGACCGGGCGCCCAAGCAGCTCGTCACCCTGGAGGACCGGCTGCGCAACCGCTTCGAGTGGGGACTGATCACCGACGTCCAGCCGCCCGAGCTGGAGACGCGGATCGCGATCCTGCGCAAGAAAGCGATCCAGGAGGGCCTGGCCGCGCCGCCCGACGTGCTGGAGTACATCGCCAGCCGGATCGCGACCAACATCCGCGAGCTTGAGGGCGCCCTGATCCGGGTCACCGCGTTCGCCAGCCTGAACCGGCAGTCTGTCGACATCAAGCTGACCGAGATCGTGTTGAAAGACCTGATCAGCGAGGACTCCACGCCGGAGATCACCATCTCGCTCATCATGTCCACAACCGCCGAGTATTTCGGCGTCTCCCTCGACGACGTCTGCGGCAGCTCGCGCTCGCGCGCCCTGGTGACGGCCCGCCAGATCGCCATGTACCTCGCCCGCGAGCTCACCGACCTGTCCTTGCCGAAGATCGGCCAGCAGTTCGGCGGTCGCGACCACACGACGGTCATGCACGCCGAACGCAAAATCAGGTCGCTGATGGCCGAGCGTCGGTCGATGTACAACCAGGTCAACGAGCTGACGACCCGGATCAAGCAGCGCGCACGCAACGCGTGATGCACAGGCTGTGGATAACTCTGTGGATCGACGTCCGCTGACGTCTGCCCTGCTCGGCCGATAACCCCGTCTTCCGGGGGAGAATCCCGCCCACACCCTGGGGACGAGTCTGTGGATAACCTGGGGATTTCTCGTGGATAGCTTGGGGACGTCCTGTGCGTAGTGAAAAGATGTCCACCTGAGGAGTGCTTTTACCCAGTGGATAACCGGTGGAAACCTCGTGGATAACCGGTGGACAGAGACCCCGACTTCTGGGGACGGCTTGTGGGCAACGTGTGGGCATCCCCAGCCGACCACAGGTAATCCACTGGTCCTCCACACCCACCGGTGGATGAATAATGGGCTCTGACCTGCGGAGGAACGTGATTTCCACAGTATCCACCGCCCCTATGACGATGACGTTCAGTTCTCTCTACTGAAGAACTCAAGAGCCATAGAGGGTTCTCGAGGCTCCAAGGTGCGGGAGAGTGAACACCTGCAACAATGCTCAATCTGCGATACCCAGGAGGCTGATCCACGTGATGTTCCGGATCGACCGCGACGTACTCGCCGAGGCCGTCGCGTGGACGGCACGCAGCCTTCCGGCGCGGCCGTCCGTGCCGGTGCTGGCGGGCATGCGCCTAGAGGTCACCGACGACCAGCAGTTGAAGCTCTCCGGCTTCGACTACGAGGTCTCGGCGGAGGTGACACTCGAACCGCAGTCCGGCGAGCCCGGCGTCGTCCTCGTCTCCGGCAAGCTCCTCGCCGAAATCACCCGGGCGCTTCCCGCACAGCCTGTGGATTTCGTGGTCGACGGAGCCAAGGCGGTGGTCACGTGCGGCAGCGCGCGGTTCACCCTGCTGACGATGCCGGTCGAGGACTACCCGTCCCTGCCGGCCATGCCGCCGGCCGCGGGGCGGATCGGCAGTGACGTCTTCGCGGGGGCGGTCGGCCAGGTCGCCGTGGCCGCGGGCAAGGACGACACCCTCCCGATGCTCACCGGCGTCCGGATGGAGATCGAGGGCGACACGGTGACGCTCGCCGCCACCGACCGCTACCGCCTCGCCGTACGCGAGCTGAAGTGGCACCCGGAGCAGCCCGACTTCCAGGCGATCGCGATGGTGCCGGGCCGTACGCTCGCGGACACGGCGAAGGCGCTGGGCGGCACCGGGGCCGAGGTGGAGATCGCGCTGAGCTCGGTCGGGGGCACCGGCGAGGGCATGATCGGCTTCTCCAGCGCGGGCAGGCGGACCACCACGCGGCTGCTCGACCCCGAGTTCCCGAAGTATCGCTCGCTGCTGCCGACGGAGTTCTCCGCGCGGGCCGACATCGCCACCGCGTCGTTCGTCGAGGCGGTCAAGCGCGTCGCGCTGGTCGCCGAGCGCAACACCCCGGTACGGCTGGCCTTCCGCGGCGACGAGGTCGTCCTGGAGGCGGGCAGCGGCGACGAGGCGCAGGCGGTCGAGGTCCTGCCGGTCGAGTTCGACGGCGACGAGATCAACATCGCGTTCAACCACCAGTTCCTGCTGGAGGGCCTCGGCGCGATCGACTCCGATGTCGCCCGCCTGCAGTTCACCACCGCGACGAAGCCCGCCATCCTCACCGGAGGCAAGCCTGTGGATGAGGGCGCGACCCCGGATTACCGCTACCTGATCATGCCGATCCGTCTGTCGAGTTGATCCGGGGCGTACGATCTCCCGGGCGTGGAGGTCGTATGTCCGGGTACGGCGTCCTTGTGGATGTTCGACCCTGAGGGGGGTTGCTCTATGCAGATCGGCATGATCGGGCTCGGCAAGATGGGCGGCAACATGGCCGAGCGGCTTCGCCGCGGTGGCCACGACGTCGTCGGATATGACCGGGATCCGGAGCTCAGCGACGTCGGCAGCCTCAAGGAGCTGGTCGACCGTCTTGAGGCTCCCCGTGCCGTCTGGGTCATGGTGCCGGCCGGGGAGCCGACCCACGGCACCATCCGGCTGCTGCACGAGATGCTCTCTCCCGGCGACATCGTGATCGACGGCGGCAACTCCCACTATGTGGACGACCAGAAGCACGGCGCCGACCTCGCCACCAAGCAGGTCGGCTTCGTCGACGTCGGAGTCAGCGGCGGTGTGTGGGGGTTGGAGAACGGCTACGCCCTGATGGTCGGCGGCTCGGCCGAGGACGTCGCGCGGCTGCGGCCGGTCTTCGAGACGCTCAAGCCCGAGGGCGAGGACGGCTTCGTCCACGCCGGCCGGATCGGCGCCGGGCACTTCGCCAAGATGGTCCACAACGGCATCGAGTACGGCATGATGCAGGCCTTCGCCGAGGGCTGGGAGCTGCTTGAGGCCGCCGACATCGTCACGGACGTCCACGGGTCGTTCAAGAGCTGGCGGCAGGGCACGGTCATCCGTTCCTGGCTGCTCGACCTCCTGGTCCGCGCGCTGGACCAGGACCCGGGCCTCGCCGACATCAAGGGGCACGCCCAGGACTCCGGCGAGGGTCGCTGGACGGTCCAGGCGGCGGTGGACCACGCGGTGCCGCTGCCGGTCATCACGGCCGCGCTGTACGCGCGGTTCGCGTCCCGGCAGGAGGACTCCCCCGCGATGAAGATGGTCGCCGCGCTGCGCAACCAGTTCGGCGGGCACGCGGTCGCCGCGCAGGAGGGGCAGACCGGTATGGGCGCGGACGCTCCCGGCGCCGATGTCACTCCGCCGGTGGAGGTCCAGGGCTGATCCACAGGCTGTGGACAATCGGCGCGGCCGGGGCGTGACAGGGGCGAGGCTCATCGTCCCGCGGGTGGTCGCCGGCAGGGACTAGCCTTTCGGGGTGCGTGTGTGCCACCTGTCCCTGACCGACTTCCGGTCCTACCCCTCGGCCGAGATCGCCCTGGAACCCGGGGTGACGGCGTTCGTCGGTCCCAACGGGCACGGCAAGACCAACCTGGTCGAGGCGATCGGGTACGTCGCGACGCAGTCGAGCCACCGCGTCGCCACCGACGCCCCGTTGGTGCGGCACGGAGCCGAGCGGGCGATCGTCCGCGCGCTCGTCGCCAGGGACGAGCGCCGGGCGCTCGTCGAGTTGGAGATCAACCCGGGCCGGGCCAACCGGGCGCGGGTGAACCGCTCGCCGGTCGCGCGGCCGCGCGAGGCGCTCGGCCTGCTGCGCACGGTCCTGTTCGCTCCTGAGGACCTCGCCCTGGTCAAGGGCGACCCCTCGGAGCGGCGCCGCTTCCTCGACGACCTGCTGGTGGCCCGCGCGCCCCGTTTCGCCGGGGTCCGCGCGGACTACGACCGCGTGCTCAAGCAGCGCAACACGTTGCTGCGCACGGCCGCCGCGACCAAGGGGCGGCGGCGCGGCCCGCGCCGGCAGGACGATGAGGCGGCGTTCTCGTCGGCGGGCGCGGGCGACGTGCTGAGCACGCTCGACGTCTGGGACTCCCACCTCGTACGGCACGGCGCGGAGCTGCTCGCGGCCCGGCTGGACCTGGTCGAGGCGTTGCGCCCGCTGACCGCCAAGGCGTACGCGACGCTCGCGCCCGCCTCGGCCGCGGCGGATCTCGAGTATCGGACCGGCGTGAAGTTGTCCACAGACTGTGGACGATCGCGGGATATCCTCGAAGAGGCGTTGCGGGCGAGCCTCGCCGAGGCACGGCAGGCAGAGCTGGAGCGCGGCGTGACCCTGGTGGGGCCGCATCGCGACGACCTGCACCTGGCACTGGGCGAGCTGCCCGCCCGCGGATACGCGAGCCACGGCGAGTCGTGGTCGTTCGCGCTGGCACTGCGGTTGGCGGCCTACGACCTGCTCCGTGCGGACGGTGGCGATCCGGTGCTGATCCTTGACGACGTGTTCGCCGAGCTGGACGGCCAGCGCCGGACCCGGCTCGCGGAGATCGTCGCGCCCGCCGAGCAGGTGCTGATCACCGCGGCGGTGCCGGACGACGTCCCCGCCGAGCTGGCGGGCGCGCGGTTCGACGTCACCGAAGGGAGCGCCACCCGTGTCCGATGAGCCGTCCCAGGCGTCTGGCCCGGACCGTGCGAGCGAAGTGAGCGCCGTAAGCACAGCGGGCGCCATGAACACAGCGGCGAAGGGGGCGGCGCTCGCGCGGGAGAAGCTGGCCCAGGCGAAGTCCGACGCGGCCAGGCGGGGGCAGCTCCCCCGTACGGAGCCGCGCCGCAGGTCTCCGGGGCAGCGGCGGGACGCCGGCGATCCACAGCCCTTCGGCCAGGCGATCAGAGATCTGCTGGCCGCCCGGGGCTGGGAGCGTCCGGTCGCGGTGGGCGGGGTGTTCGGCCGCTGGCGCGAGATCGTGGGGCCCGATCTGGCGGCACACACGAGGCCGGAGTCTTTCGAGGACGGCGAGGTGCTCGTGGCGGCCGACTCCACCGCCTGGGCCACGCAGGTGCGGCTGCTCGCGGCCACTCTCGTGCGGCGGTTGAACGAGGAGCTCGGCGACGCCACGGTCAAGCGGGTCAAGGTGCGCGGTCCGGGGGCGGGGCCGCGGCAGGGCGGGTTGCGCGTCCGCGGTGGGCGGGGTCCCGGCGACACCTACGGCTAGGCCCCCTGATTGCCCCTGAGCGGCTGACCCCCTTCCATGAGGGGGAGTGCCTGAAAACATGATCGTCGCGCTACAGGGCATCACAGCGGCCGTCATTGCTACATAAGTGCT
Organism: Microtetraspora malaysiensis; assembly: GCF_001528665.1. Classification (GTDB taxonomy): domain Bacteria; phylum Actinomycetota; class Actinomycetes; order Streptosporangiales; family Streptosporangiaceae; genus Microtetraspora_A; species Microtetraspora_A malaysiensis. The sequence continues at coordinate 56,184 of NZ_BBYJ01000020.1, read as the reverse complement.
GTGAGCGCAGTAGAATGAACGCGGACTCAAGGACACGGTCCGCTTGCGCGTCACCCCGGTTCGAGGCCGGTTTCCTCTGGGTGATCGCACGGGGCTTACTCACGACGGTGACGGGCACGGCAGGGGCAGCCAGCAGGGGTCTCGCTCGCCACGTGTCCGCGGCAGGAGGATTTCGCACTTGTCCTACGACGCTAGCTCTATCACCGTTCTCGAAGGTCTGGAAGCGGTCCGCAAGCGCCCCGGCATGTACATCGGCTCGACGGGCGAGCGCGGTCTCCACCACCTGGTCTACGAAGTTGTGGACAACTCGGTCGACGAGGCTCTGGCGGGTTACTGCGACACCATTGAGGTGACGCTCCTTGCCGACAACGGGGTCAGGGTCGTCGACAACGGCCGTGGCATCCCGGTCGGTGAACACCCTGTGGAAAAGCGGCCCGCGGTCGAGCTCGTTCTGACCACGCTGCACGCCGGCGGCAAGTTCGACAGCAAGTCGTACGCCGTCTCCGGCGGTCTGCACGGCGTCGGCGTCTCCGTGGTGAACGCGCTGTCCACGCGGCTCGATGTGGAGATCCGCACCGACGGCTACTACTGGACCCAGCGTTACGAGCATTCCAAGCCGACCGGCCCGCTGCACAAGGGCGAGGCGACCGACAGCACCGGAACCTCGATCACGTTCTGGGCCGACGACGATATCTTCGAGACGACCACCTGGAACTTCGAGACGCTCTCGCGCCGGTTCCAGGAGACGGCCTTCCTCAACAAGGGCCTGACGATCGTCATCAAGGACGAGCGGCCGGATCACATCAACGGCGAGCCGGTCGTCGCGACCTACCACTACGAGGGCGGTCTGACCGACTTCGTCGGCTACCTCAACAAGAAGAAGGAGCCCATCCACGGCTCCGTCATCGACTTCGAGGAGCACGGCGACGGCATCTCGGTCGAGATCGCCATGCAGTGGAACGCCTCGTACTCCGAGTCGGTCTACACCTTCGCCAACATGATCAACACCGCCGAGGGCGGCACCCATGAGGAAGGCTTCCGCGCGGCGCTGACGAGCATCGTCAACCGGTACGCGCGCGAGCAGAAGTTCCTCAAGGAGGGCAAGGACGACAACCTCACCGGTGACGACATCCGCGAGGGACTCACCGCGATCATCTCGGTGAAGCTCGCCGACCCGCAGTTCGAGGGCCAGACCAAGGCCAAGCTCGGCAACACCGAGGCCAAGTCGTTCGTGCAGAAGGCGTGCAACGACCATCTGCGCGACTGGTTCGAGCGCAACCCCGGCGAGGCCAAGGACATCATCAGCAAGTCGCTCCAGGCCTCACGCGCCCGCATCGCCGCGCGCCAGGCCCGCGACCTGACGCGGCGCAAGTCGCTGCTGGAGAGCGGGAGCGGCCTGCCGGGCAAGCTGGCCGACTGCCAGTGGTCCGAGCCGGAGAAGTGCGAGCTGTACATCGTCGAGGGTGACTCGGCCGGCGGCTCGGCGAAGGGCGGCCGGGATCCCAAGTTCCAGGCGATCCTCCCCCTGCGCGGCAAGATCCTGAACGTCGAGAAGGCGCGCATCGACAAGGTCCTCAAGAACAACGAGGTCCAGGCGATGATCACCGCGCTCGGCACCGGCGTGCACGACGAGTTCGACATCTCCAAGCTCCGCTACCACAAGCTGATCCTGATGGCCGACGCCGACGTCGACGGCCAGCACATCACCACCCTGCTGCTGACGCTGCTGTTCCGCTTCATGCGGCCGCTGATCGAGGCAGGGCACGTCTACCTTTCCCAGCCTCCGCTGTACAAGATCAAGTGGGACCGCAAGGGCGAGGACGCGTCGTACGCGTTCTCCGACCGGGAGCGGGACGCGATCATCGAGGACGGCATCGCGCGCGGCAAGCGCGACCCGCGCCTGCACGACGGCGTCCAGCGCTTCAAGGGTCTCGGCGAGATGAACGCTCAGCAGCTGTGGGAGACCACGATGAACCCGGAGACCCGGGTCCTCCTCCAGGTGACGCTCGACGACGCCGCCCAGGCGGACGAGCTGTTCACCGTTCTGATGGGCGAGGACGTGGAAGCCCGCCGAAACTTCATCATCCGCAACGCCCGTGACGTCCGCTTCCTCGACGTGTAAGGACTGACTTTTCGTGACGGAAGTGAACACTCCGCCTGGACCGCCCGCTGACCGCATCGAACCGGTGGACATCCAGTCCGAGATGCAGCGCAGCTACATGGACTACGCGATGTCGGTCATCGTGTCGCGTGCCCTGCCCGACGTGCGCGACGGGCTCAAGCCCGTGCACCGCCGGGTGCTGTACGCGATGTTCGACGGCGGCTACCGGCCCGACCGCGGATATTTCAAGTGCTCCCGCGTCGTCGGCGACGTCATGGGCTCCTACCACCCGCATGGCGACACGTCGATCTACGACGCCGTCGTACGGCTCGCGCAGCCCTGGTCGATGCGCTACCCGCTGGTCGACGGCCAGGGCAACTTCGGCTCGCCGGGCAACGACCCGGCCGCCGCGATGCGGTACACCGAGTGCCGCCTCGCGCCGATCGCCATGGAGCTGCTCCGGGACATCGACAAGGACACCGTCGACTTCCAGCCCAACTACGACGGGCGGTCGCAGGAGCCGGTCGTCCTGCCGTCGAGGTTCCCCAACCTCCTGGTGAACGGCTCCGCCGGCATCGCGGTCGGCATGGCGACGAACATCCCGCCGCACAACCTCCGCGAGGTGGCCGAGGGCGTCAAGTGGAGCCTGGAGAACCCCGACGCGAGCGATGAGGAGCTGCTCGAGGCGCTCATCGCGCGGGTGAAGGGCCCCGACTTCCCGACCGGCGCGCTGATCGTCGGCCGCAGGGGCATCGACGACGCGTACCGCACCGGCCGCGGCTCGATCACCATGCGAGCCATCGTGGAGGTCGAGGAGGACGCCAAGGGCCGGCAGTGCCTGGTCGTGACGGCCCTGCCGTACCAGGTGAACCCGGACAACCTCGCCCTCACCATCGCCGAGCTGGTCAAGGACGGCCGGGTCACCGGCATCGCGGACGTCCGTGACGAGACGTCCTCGCGCACCGGCCAGCGGCTGGTGATCGTGCTCAAGCGCGACGCCGTCGCCAAGGTCGTACTGAACAACCTGTACAAGCACACCCAGCTGCAGACCACCTTCGGCGCGAACATGATCGCGTTGGTGGACGGTGTGCCGCGCACGCTGCGGATCGACCAGTTCGTCAAGTACTACATCGAGCACCAGATCGAGGTCGTCGTCCGGCGGACCAGGTTCCTGCTGCGCAAGGCCGAGGAGCGGGCGCACATCCTGCGCGGTCTGCTCAGGGCGCTCGACCGGATGGACGAGGTCATCGCCCTCATCCGGCGGTCGCCGTCGGCGGCCGAGGCCCAGGGCGGCCTGATGACGCTGCTGGACATCGACCAGGTCCAGGCGCAGGCCATCCTCGACATGCAGCTGCGCAAGCTGGCCGCCCTCGAACGGCAGCAGATCCAGGACGAGTACGACGGCCTGATGGCGCAGATCGCCGACTTCCAGAGCATCCTCGCCTCGCCGGAGCGGCAGCGGACCATCGTCTCCGAGGAACTCGGCGAGATCGTGGCCAAGTTCGGCGACGAGCGGAAGACCGAGATCATCGCCTACGAGGGCGACATGTCGATCGAGGACCTGATCGCCGAAGAGGACATGGTCGTCACGATCACCCGCGGCGGGTACGCGAAGCGCACCAACATGGACCTGTACCGCGCGCAGAAGCGTGGCGGCAAGGGCGTCCGGGGCGCGCAGCTCCGCCAGGACGACATCGTCGAGCACTTCTTCGTGACCACGACGCACCACTGGCTGCTCGCCTTCACCAACAAGGGGCGGGTCTACCGGGTCAAGGCGTACGAGCTGCCGGACTCGGGCCGGGACGCGCGTGGGCAGCACCTGGCGAACCTGCTCGCCATGCAGCCGGACGAGCACGTCATGGAGATCCTCGACCTCCGCGACTACGACGTGGCGCCCTACCTGGTGCTGGCCACGCGCAGCGGCCTGGTGAAGAAGACGCGGCTGTCTGAGTACGACTCACCGCGGTCCGGCGGTCTCATCGCGATCAATCTGCGTGAGGACGACGAAGTGATCGCGGCCCGGCTCGTCTCCGAGGACGACGACCTGCTCCTCGTCTCCAAGGATGCGCAGTCGATCCGGTTCACCGCTTCCGACGAGGCGCTCCGCCCGATGGGGCGCGCCACCAGCGGCGTGATCGGCATGCGGTTCCTCGAAGATGACGAGCTTCTCGCGATGAACGTCATCGGCGACGGCGACGACGTGCTGATCGCGACCGAGGGCGGATATGCAAAGCGGACGCCAGCGAGTCAATATCCGGTTCAGGGCCGCGGAGGTAAGGGCGTGCTGACGGCGAAAATCGTCAGCTCTCGTGGCAAGCTGGTCGGTGCCGTTATGGTTCGTCCGGAGGACGAAGTTTTCGCGATCACGTCAGCTGGTGGGGTGATCCGGACCAGCGCCGGCGAAATCAAGCAGTCCGGCCGGCAGACCATGGGTGTGCGCCTGATGAACCTCGCCGAAGGCGACAGCGTCGTGGCCCTCGCCCGGAATGCCGAGTCGTTGGAGACCGAGGAAGACGGGGCAGGAGACGAGGCATGAGCAACTCCAGCGGCGAGAACGCGGCCGGCGCGCCAAAGAAGAAAGCAGGAGGCGCCCGTCCCGCTTCTTCACCGATGCGGGATCAGGTGACCGAGCGGGTCGGCGAAAGCGGTAGCGTCGCTGGGGTGGCGCGCGAAGCAGATGTGACACCTCCGGGCAAGGACGGCAAAGCCGGAGATTCGGCACGGCCCCGGCCCGGAGGGCCGGACCAATCCTGGAAGCCGTCCGCCGACGGCGGCGCTCCGCGGCCCGGTGCGCCGGGCGGAGGGCCGCAGCGGCCGGGCGGCAATCCCGGCGGCCCGGGGGCGAGCGGTCCCGGTGCGGGCGGTCCGAGCGGGAACGGTCCCGCCGGCTCCGGCGCGGCTCCCGGCAGGCAGGTCGCCGGCCCGGGTCCGACGGCCGCCTACCCTCGGCCCGCCACGGGCTCCACGCCCAAGCCGGGCGCGGGCGCGTCTAGCGCGTCCGAGTTGCCTCTGCGGACCGATCCGGCCCCCGACGGCAAGCCGGCGATCCGCGCCCCGCGTAAGGCCCACCTGGTGCTCCGCCGGGTGGAGCCGTGGTCGGCGATGAAGTTCAGCTTCGTCCTGTCGCTGGTCTGCTTCGTGGTGCTGTTCGTCGCCGTGGCCGTGCTGTACGGCGTGCTCTCGGCCCTTGGCGTCTTCGACACCATCACCGACATGGTCACCCAGCTCACCTCCGGCGACGGCGGCAAGGCGACGAGTGACCTCGCCAAGAGCATCGAGTCGTGGTTCGACCCGGTCCGCATCCTCGGCTACACGGCCCTGCTCGGTGCGATCAACGTCGTTCTCATCACCGCGCTGTCCACGCTGGGCGCCGTCATCTACAACCTGTCGTCCAGCCTCGTCGGTGGCATCGAGGTCACCTTCAGCGAGGCCGAGTAGCCCGCTCCGGTACGGTCGCCGCTCGCCGGGCGGTGGCCGTACCAGTCCGGCGGCCCGACCAGCCCGCCGGACAGGGTAAGCTTTCTCTCGTTCGAGCAACGGAATTCGCCTCCGTCTTACGGATGCGGTAACGTTCGTTGCGCGTACGAGGGGCTATAGCTCAGTCGGTTAGAGCGCTTCCCTGATAAGGAAGAGGTCCCAGGTTCAAGTCCTGGTAGCCCCACTTCGATAAACGCCCCGAAGCGATCAAGCTCCGGGGCCTTTTTATTGCCACCTGTACTGCAACAGCCTCATTCGATGAGTTTCACCGCGGCACGTGACGAACGAGCCGGAACGGTGCCGATGGTTGGTGGGTCGGTCAGCGGCGTCCCGCTCGGGTCAGTGCGTCCTCGGCCTGGGTGGCCATCGCGGTGACCAGGTCCTGCGCTGAGGGCAGGTCGGTGATGAGGTCGACGGCCTCGCCCGCCCAAACCGGCTGCGAGGGGATCGCGCCGCGTGCCACGTCGTCCTGGTAGTCCTGAAGGGCTTGGGGCTCGGCGGCGAGCTCGGCCTCCCTGCCACGCCAGCGGTCGAGATAGGGGTGGCCGAGGGTGCGGGCGGGGTACTTCGACGGCCAGCTGGAGCCTCGTGCGATGTCCAGCACGGTGCTGCGCTCGGTGTCCTCCCCCCGCCCCTCGAGGATCGCCTTGGTGATCGAGGGATCGACCAGAGCCTCGGTGGTGGCCTGGAATCGGGTGCCGATGAGTGCCCCGGCAGCGCCCAGCACGAGAGCCGCCGCCACCCCGCGCCCGTCGGCGATCCCGCCCGCCGCCAGCACCGGCACCGGCGCTACGAGATCCACCACCGTGGGCACGAACGGCAGGGTGGACCGTCCGCGCACGGCTCCGTGCCCACCGCTCTCGGTTCCCTGGGCCACGATCACATCGGCGCCCAGGTCCACGGCCCGCCTGGCCTCCTCCAGATCGGTGACCTGGAGGATCAACAGAGCCTCCGCCCGGCGGACATGCTCCACGTACGGGCTCGGATCGCCGAAGGACAGCATCACGGCGCTGGGGCCGTAGCTCAGCGCCAGCTCCACCGCGGCGAGATCGATCCCCCAGGTCAGGAATCCGACCCCCCACGGCCCTTCAGTGCTCGCGACGATCGGCACCTCACGTGCCAGCCACTCCGGGTCTCCGTACGCGCCGCCCAGAATCCCGAACCCGCCACCGCGGGAGACGGCTGCGGCCAGCGCGCCACCGGCCGACCCACCCATCGGCGCCAGCGCGATCGGATATCGCACGCCGAGCATCTCTGTGAACACCGTCGACAATGTCATGATCACAGCATGCCGTCTCGTCCGGGGGGTCGCACGCGGAAGCTCTTCGTGCTCTCGGGATCGCCGCCACTTGTCCACAGCCTGTGTGCCGAGGACCTCTAGTAGCCCGATGGATGGTTCGACAACCAGGTACGGTGCCGCTCCCTGAGGGCGTCACGTTCTGAGCACGTGGGCAGTATCACGTCGGTGCCGCCGTCGTAAGGGTGGTACAGCCATCGGAGGTCCGAAGGGCCGAGGATCACGCCGCCGATCTCGTCGTCCGCGACCGCTCGCAGCACGGTGTCGACGATGCCGGGACACCATGGTCGTAGCTCGGCATAGAGCTGCGTATAGGCGTGGAAATCGGGGTCGTCTGGCTCTTCGATGAGAGTCTGCCAATGCCGCGCTGACGGCGCGACCTGGGATCGCCTCGGCCACCGGTGGGGTGTGATCGCCGCAGTGTTCGTCCAGTCGGCCGTGATGATCAGGAGGTCCGCGCCCGGATCGAGTTCGGACAGCAGGGTGTAGTGGCGGTCGAGCACGACCGCGTATTCCGCCTCATTGTCCGGATAGCGCTTGGACTCCGGCAGGCTGTGAAATCTGACCCAACGGTCCGGATAGTGGCCGCGCAGCCAGTGGGCGAACGGCGGGCACTCGGGCCACTGTTGTTCCCAGAGTCGGCTCAGCGTGCGCGGATCAAGGTCGCCGTTGGTGAGCACTATGCCTCCTGTCGGAGGGGTCGAGGACGGCCAGGAAGCGGGTGAGGAGCGCGCTTGGCTCGGTGGCCCGCCGGACGAGATGCAGCGTGGTCGCGGTGCCCGCGAGCCGCCGGGGCGTCACCCCCTCGCGACGCAGGACGCGGTAGGAGTCCGTCATGACGGCCGCGCCGAAGCCCGCGGCGACCAGGGCGAGGATCGTCTGCACGCTCCGGCCCCGGGCCCCGATGCGCGGCACGATCCCGGCGTGATGGCACAGCGCGAGGATCTCGTCGTGGGAGTGGGGTGCGGACTCGCGCGGCCACAGGACCAGCGGGATGTCTCCGAGAACGGAGACCGGTGCCGGTTCGCGGGTCGCCGCGCGTGGGTGGGCGGACGGCAGGAAGACGGTGAGCGGCTCCCGCGTCCAGACGCGGGTGGCGAGCCGGGCGTCGCGGACCGGCAGCCGCTGCACCGCCACGTCGATGCTGCCGTCCAGGACGCCCGCCGACATCTCGGCGTCGTCGAACATCTCCACCAGCCGCAGATCGACGTCGGGGAGGCGGAGCCGGAGGCGCCCGAGAGCCTCCCCCAGCGCCCCGTTGATGCCCGATCCGGCGAACGCGACCGTCACGCGTCCGGTCCTGCCCTGGGCAGCCAGTCGTACGTCGTCGAGGGCCGTCTCGGCCTCGGCCAGGACGGTGACCGCGCGGCGCAGCAGGGCTTCGCCGGCGGCGGTGGGTACGAGCCCGCGGCCCGAACGGGCGAACAGGTCGACGCCCAGCCGCCGTTCCAGTTCGCGCAGTTGCCTGCTCAGGGTCGGCTGGGTGAGGTGCAGCCGACGAGCGGCGCCGCTGATCGACCCCTCCTCGGCGATCGCGATCACGTAGCCGAGCATGCGCAGATCCATCCATACCTCCCGGGCATGACCGCTAGGCCGATCGATGCCTCACAGTAAGGCCTGACTTGGCTCCAGCTTCAGGATCATGACTGCGTGCGGGGCGCTGACCTCGGGATTCGCTGCCGGGAGCGGCGAAATGCGCACACTGAACAGGTGGCTCGTGTGGGCCCTGTCCCTGTACGTGCGTGTCCGGACGGCCAGGCATAGCCGCCTGCGTGGTCAGGTTTCAAGGGTCTCCACGTGTGGACCGGCAGGTGTCTGTCTGCCCCTCCCGACCTCGTCATCACTCCGCCAGGCACTACCGCGGCCTGGACGATCACGAGATGAGGAGTACGGGGTGGGCACGATCAGCGCTTTCGAGAGCGTCTGTGTGGACGGCGTCATGCAAGGGCCGGGCCGGGCGGGCGAGGACACCAGGGGTGGATTCCATCACGGCGGTTGGGGCATCGGGTACACCGACGAGGTGATCGGGAAGTTCGTCGGGTCGGGGATCGGCAGAGCCACGGCGATGCTCTTCGGGCGTCGGACGTACGACGACCTTCTGGGTCACTGGACAGCGGTGACCGACCCCAACCCGTTCACCGAGGTGCTGATGAACTCGCGCAAGTACGTCGCCTCACGCGAGGCGGGCAGCGAACTCGCCTACCCCAACTCCACGCCGCTGGTGGGGGAAGCGGCCGGCACCGTCGCACGGCTGAAGGACGAGGTCGACGGCGTGATCAGGGTGATCGGCAGCGGTGAGCTGGTGCGCTCACTCCATGCGGCGGGCCTGGTCGAGGAGTACGTCCTGCTGATCCACCCAATCGTGCTCGGTTCGGGCACGCGGCTGTTCGGCGAGGGGGAACACACCAACCTGACGCTCCAGGAGGCGATCACGGCCACGACCGGTGTGGTGATCGCACGCTACCGGGTCAAGTGACGAGGGAGGATCGGGATATGCGGTACATGCTGTTGTTCCACTATGGCGAGGAGAACGAGGAGTCGATCGGGGCCGAGGCGATAGCCGCAGGGATGCGAGCCATGGCCAGTTACGCCGTGACGCTGGAGCAGGCCGGGATTCTGGTGAGCGGCCAGGTGTTGCAGCCGTCGGCCAGCTCGACCACACTCACGTTGGTCGACGGGGAGCCGCGCATCCAGGACGGGCCGTTCGCCGACACCAAGGAGCAGCTCGGCGGCGTGATCGTCATCGAGGTGCCGGATCTGGACGCCGCCCTGGAGTGGGCGCGGCAGGCGCCGCCGCTGTCGTGGGGCACCGTCGAGGTCCGGCCCGGTGCCGTGCACATCGAGGCCGGGACATGGGTTCCATCATCGTGACCGGCGAGACGGCCGCGCACGTCGCCGAGCGCACCGCACGGGCGTCCTACGGCCGGCTGGTCGCCCTGCTGGCCGCTCCGACCGGCGACCTCGAACTCGCCGAAGACGCCCTGGCCCAGGCTTTCGAGCAGGCTCTGACCACGTGGCCGCGCGACGGCGTACCGGACAACCCCGAGGGCTGGCTGTTCACGGTCGCACGCAACCGTCAGCGGGATCTGTGGAAGTCCGCCGCCCACCGCCGCAACCAGCCGCTGGAAGCGGCCACCGACATCGCTGCCGACGCCGTCTCGCCACTGAATTATCTCGACCCGGACCAGATCCCCGACCCGCGGCTGGCCTTGCTGTTCGTCTGCGCGCACCCGGCCATCGCCGCCAACGTCCGTACCCCGCTGATGCTTCAGGCCGTGCTCGGGTTCGACTCCGCCCAGATCGCGCGGGCCTTCGCCCTACCCGCCGGGGCGATGTCGCAACGCCTGGTGCGGGCCAAGCGCCGGATCCGGGATGCCAAGATCCCCTTCGCCGTTCCCGGGCGGCAGGCCATGCCCCAGCGGCTGCCGCCGGTGCTCGAGGCGGTGTACGGCTGCTACGCACTGGCCTTTCCGGAACGGGGCGACGAGGCGTCGCTCGCGGGCGAGGCCCGGTATCTGGCCGTCACCACCGCGACGCTGCTCGGCGACGAACCTGAGGCGTGGGCGCTGGCGGCGCTGCTCACCCTTGCCTCGGCACGCGCCACGACTCCCCGCGATTGCTATCTACCGCTGCAGGACCAGGCCCCAGACGATTGGGATCACCGCCTCATCACCGAGGGCGAAGCCTATCTCCGCCGCGCCGAGCGGCCCGGCCGGCCGCCCGGGCGCTTCCAGCTCGAGGCGGCCATCCAGGCGGTCCACTGCGATCGGGCCCGCAGCGGTGCCACCGACTGGGACGCACTGCGCACCCTCTACACGGCTCTGGTCGCGATCGCGCCGAGTCTGGGCAGCCGGGTCGCGCACGCCGCCGTCATCGGCCGCACCCAATCACCGCAAACGGGGCTGTCGCTGCTGGAGGCATTGCCCGTCGAGCGGGAGCGGTTCCAGCCGTATCACGCAGCACGCGGCGATCTACTCGCCCAGCTCGGCCGGCGCCAGGACGCGGTCGCGGCCTACGCCCAGGCGGCCACGCTCAGCGCGGATCCCGCTCTCCGGGCCTTTCTCGAGCGGCGGACCAAGGAACTATCGCGCTGACCGGCATTCCCTGCTGATCACGAACCCGGCCGCGGCCTGAGCGCGCGAACAGGTCGACGCCCAGCCGCCGTTCCAGTTCGCGCAGTTGCCTGCTCAGGGTCGGCTGGGTGAGGTGCAGCCGACGAGCGGCGCCGCGGATCGACTTTTCCTCGGCGATCGCGATCACTCAGTCGAGCACGCGTAGATCCATCCATACCTCCCGGGCATGACCGCTATGCCGATCGATGCCTCACGGTAAGAGACGGAGGCGCGCCGGTGCCAGGATGGAGGAACCCGCCTGCCTGACCCCCGGAGAAGCCATGCGTCACCTCGGCATCCTCGCCCACAGCACCGGAGGGGCCGCGCTGTGCTTCCTCGAGTTCTGCCAGGAGGGGTTCCGGCGGCTGGGCCGTCACGAGCACCCCGATGTGACGCTCGACTACATCGCCTTCGGGTACAGCATGCCGGCCTGGGACGCCGGAGATCACACGACGATCAGGACCACCCTGGCCAGGAGCGTGGAGCGGCTCGCCCGCGCGGGCGCGGATTTCTTCGTCTGTCCGGACAACACCGCCCACATGGCTCTTGAGGTGCCCGGACCCGATCTCGCCCTGCCGGGGCTGCACATCGCGGATGTGGTCGCCGACCAGGCCGCTCGTGAGGGGCGCGGGCGCGTCGGCGTACTGGGGACGACGTACACGATGGACGGCCCGCTGTACCCGCGGGCCCTTGCCGCCCGGGGCATCGCCGCCGAGGTGCCGGATGCCGACGACCGCCGGATCGTCAACGAGATCATCTTCGATGAGTTGGTGAACGGCGTGGTCACCGAGGCCTCGCGACAGGAGTACGGCCGCGTCATCGGCCGGCTGGCGGCCCGGGGTTGTGACGCCGTCGCCCTGGTGTGCACGGAGATTCCGCTGTTGGTCACTCCCGAGGCGTCTCCCTTGCCTACGCTGGACTCGACCCGCCTGCTGGCCCGCGCCGCGTACGAGGTGGCGGCCGGTCACTTCGCCCTGCCGTCCTGGCGCGGCGGCCCGATGTGAGCCCGGCCCCCTTCGAGTAGAGGAGCCGCTGGTCGGGTACGTACGGCACTCGCGGGCGGCGGCGAGCCCATCTCGACGATGAGGAGCAGTGATGACGGACGGCATCATCGAGCGTGACGGTGAACAGGTCGTCTTCCGGTACGAACGCCGCCTGGCGCGGCCCCTGGACGCCGCCTGGCACGCCGTCACCGACCCGGCGGAGATCGAGCGCTGGGGCGGGGCGCGCACCGAACTCGACCTCCGCCCCGGCGGGCAGTTCGTCTCGTATCACCAGGGCGGCCATCGCGTCGAGGACCGCGTGTTGCGGGCGGAGCCGCCGCACCTGTTCGAGCACACCTATTTCAAGGACGTCAACCCCGGCGCCGTCGTGACCTGGCGGCTCCAGAAGGCCGACACCGGCGCGCTGCTCACCTTCACCCACCGCCTGCCCATGGACGACGTACGGGCGGCGGCGGAGGGGATCGCGGCGGGAGACGATCCGCGCACCATCCTGGCCCGCAACGGCGCGGGGTGGCACCACGTGCTCGACATGCTCGGGGCGTATCTCAGCGGCCAGAGCCTGCCCTGGTCGCCGCAGGAGCAGCAGGCCCTCCAGCGGCACTACGCGACGCTGATCCCGTAGCGGCCGGAGTGTCGAACGTGGCTCTCCGGTGGCGTCGCCAGTACGAGAAGGTGACGGCGAGCAGCAGGGGGCTCCAGCCGAGCAGCGGCGCGTAGCAGACGATCAGCACCGCGACGCCCCTCGAGGACAGGACGGTGGAGATGGTTGTGTCACCGCGCAGCGCCCAGGCGCAGATCATGGCGATGAGCGCGGCGCCGACGCAGGCGGCCGTGACGGCGGCGGCCGGCCGTACTCTTCTGCCGCCGACGAAGGGGATCCAGCGGGGCGCCACCTCGCCCCAGGGGCGGACCAGGCCGAGGGTCATGAACGCGGCCAGTTCGCTGATCAGGCTCAGCGAGAGGATGTACGCGATCTCTCCCGGGCCGATGTGGGGTCCTCCGGCCGGGAGGTGGTCGGCGTAGCCGATCGGGAGGCCGGTCACCAGCGCCACCCGCCACAGTCCCGAGGGCAGGACCAGCAGCGGCACGGTGTGGGCCGCCCAGACCGCCCAGCGAGGCGGCGGCGGGACGATGGGGAGCGCGCGTGTCGCGGGGACGTGGGGGCTGGCGTCGGCTCGGCTGCTCATGTTTTCAGCGTCCCGGCGGCGGAGGGCCCAGGCCTCCCCCGTAGGTGCCGGCCGTCTCCCTCTTGCGGGGGAGCGGCCCGGCATCGGCCGTCAGCTGAACGGGGGCCTCGGCGAATGGACAAACGTCACATAGCCACAGAAAATCGGAGAAACAGAAACACCCCTAGCATCAGTGACGTGCGGGAACGAAGGGGAAGTAGCCGAACGGGCCCGCTCCGGTGAAGCGGATCGCGACGCCGAGGCCGCGACGCCGAGATCGCGGTGCAGACGACAAGGGGGAAACGTGCGAAGGATCCTGATCGCGGCTGTGGTCGCCGCGCTCAGTGCGACAGTGGCGGCGTGCGGGCAGAGCGCGGGCGAGGCGGCGTCCACGGGGGCGCCGGCCACGGCCGGGACGTCGCCCGAGGCCGTGGTGGCGACGCCTCCGACCGCCTCGCCCATCTACGTGAACAACCTGTACGGGGCCGAGCAGGGACGGGATGACAGCAGTCCGGCGAACCTGGTGCTGTCGGAGTTCAGCTCCATGAACGGGATCACCTGGACGAGCTGGGGGCCGGACCAGGCGGTCGGCACCGGTGCCCTGAGCGGGACCTGGTGCCTGCCCGGCTGCACGGAGAAGCCGTACGACGCGACGGTCACGCTCAGCGGCGTCGCGACGGTGAAGGGCACGCGGTATTTCACCCAGTTCGCGGTCGACGGCGACTTCCCCAAGCCCGGCGACCCCGCCGACAAGCTCACCGGTTCGCTGCCGACGCCGTGAACATGATCCGGACCGGGGCGCGGATCCGTTCGCGCGTCCCGGCCGGTCAGGCGCGGGCCATCGGAGCCGACCGCATCTTCGAGAACACCCAGGGCGGCGCGCCGGTCCGGCTCGACCTTCGCGAGAGCGTGCGGCGCCCGCCGGGCTGAGCCCCGGGCGTCGGAATCAACCCCACCCGGTCCGTACGCGTGCGACCCTGGATGGCCCGGTCGTACGGGAGGGGAGCGGATGACAGCGGCGGAGGACTTCGGGGCGCGCGTGGAGGAGCACCGGCGCGAGCTGCACATTCACTGCTACCGGATGCTGGGCTCCTTCGACGAGGCCGAGGATCTGGTGCAGGAGACGCTCCTGCGGGCCTGGCGGCGCCGGGACGCGTTGCGCGAGGAGTCCGGGCTGCGGGCCTGGCTGTACCGGATCGCCACCAACGCGTGCCTGGACCATCTCCGGGCGCACCCCCGGCGGCCGCAGCCGCGCTCGGCTCCGGCCGCGGCCGATCCCGGAATCGAGCCGCCCGTCTCCGACGCGGTCCCCTGGCTGCAGCCGTACCCGGACGCGTTGCTGGACGCGGCGGACGCGGCGATCGAGCGCGAGACGATCGAGCTGGCCTTCCTCGTCACGATCCAGCACCTGCCGCCTCGGCAGCGCGCCGTGCTGATCCTGCGCGACGTGCTCGGCTGGTCGGCGCAGGAGACCGCCGAGTCGCTGGATCTCACCGTGGCGGCGGTCAAGAGCGCTCTGCAGCGGGCCAGGCCGACGCTCCGGGAGCACCTGCCGGAGCGGCGCCTGGAGTGGGGCGCGGTGACGGAGCCCACCGCCGAGGAGCGCGCGGTCCTGCGGCGCTACATGGACGCGGTCGAGCGGGGCGACCCGTCCCTTCTGCCGGGGATCCTGCGGGCCGACGTGTGGCAGTCGATGCCGCCCGAGCCGATCTGGATCCTGGGACGCGAGGCGTTCGTGGCGGGCTGGACGCCCGCCATGGTGGGCCCCGAGGCGTGGGGCGACTGGCGGCTCCTGCCCGTCCGGGCGAACCGGCAACTTGCCGCGGCCGCGTACCTCCGCAGGCCCGGGGAGTCCCGGTTCTCGCCGTCCTGGATGGGAATCCTGCGGGTCGAGGACGGCCTGGTGTCGCAGATCACGACGTACGGAGACGAGGTGTTCCCGCGGTTCGGGCTGCCGGCCGCGCTCTGATCTTCCTGCGGACCGATTCCTTTCTCCCGCCCCGCTCGTCTCACGAGGGAGCCAACAAGAGAGGAACCACAATGGCCGATCTTCAGCGGAACGTGCAGGCCGTCGTCGACGAGATCGTCGGGTCGGGGGCCGAGCGCGGGGTGCAGGTCGCGGTCTACCGGCGCGGCGAGCCGGTGGTCGACGCGGTCGCGGGCGTCGCCGATCCGGAGACGGGTCGCGCCTTCACCTCCGACACCCCCGTGTACGCCACGTCGACGGGCAAGGGGGTGACCGCGGCCGTCGTCCACGTGCTGGCCGAGCGCGGGGCGCTCGACTACGACACTCCCATCGCGGACGTGTGGCCCGAGTTCGCCGCCCACGGCAAGGACAAGGCGACCGTACGGCACGCGCTGACGCACGCGACCGGTGTGCCGGGGCTGCCGGTCGCGACGACGGCGGCGGACCTGTGCGACTGGGACCGGATGTGCGCGGCGATCGCGGACGCCGTGCCGTGGTGGGAGCCGGGCACCGGCTTCGGCTACCACGCCCAGACATACGGCTACATCCTGGGCGAGGTCGTGCGCCGGGTGACGGGCAGGGCGATCTCCCAGGTCCTCCGTGACGAGGTGGCGGGTCCGCTCGGCGTGGCCGGCGAGCTGTTCTTCGGCGTGCCGCGCCGGGAGCTCGGACGGCTGGCCAGGATCGAGGACGCCCCGTTCCCGGCGGAGCCACCCGCCGAGGCCGCGGAGACGGCGGAGCCACCCGCCGACGCCGCGGAGGCGCCGGTGGACATGCCGTTCTTCCGCGTGGTGAACGGGTACACCGCCGCTCCGATGGCGGCGCTGCCCGACGCCGCGTTCAGCAACCGCGCCGACGTGCTGACCTCGGACATTCCGGCCGGGGCGACGATGACGGCCCGCGCGGCGGCCCGCCTGTACGACGCGCTCCTGGCCGGGACGCTGGTCTCCCCTGCCCGGCTGGCGGAGTTGTCCTCGCCGGCGGTCTCCGGGACGGACGAGGTCACCGGCGCCCCTGCCGTCTTCGGGCTCGGCTACACGATCGGGCTGACCGAGGCCCTGTCGGATCCCACCCTGTTCGGCATGGCCGGCAGCGGCGGCACCGCGGCCTTCGCGGACACGGCGACGGGCGTCTCCGTCGGCGTGATGAAGAACCGCGCGTCGATGGGCGACTTCAGCACCGTCGAACGGATCGCCCGGGTCGTGCTCCAGGCCGGTTGACCGGATCTCCGCGGCGTCAGCCCTCGTCGGGGCCGGTTTCCGGGGCGCGGACGGCGTCCAGGACGAACAGGCCGACCAGGATGCCGTCGGGCAGGGTCACGACCACCTGGTGGACCTTCTTCCGGTCCATCCGGCGTACCAGGGGCTCCATGTCCTCGCTGAGCCGTACGGTCGTCACGCCGACGCGCATGACGCGCTCGGCGGTGGCGTCGGCCGGCACGTCCCTCAGCTCGGCCGGGCCGATCACGCCCTGGACGAGGCGGTCCCGGTCGACCACCACGGCGAGCCCGGCCGGGTCGGCGACGATCCGCTCGGCGACGTCGTCCACGGTGTCGTCGAGATAGGCGATCACCGGGTCACGTCGTACGGCCTGGGCGACCAGGACGGCGTGCCCGTCGAAGGGCAGCCCGGCGGCGATCCAGTCCATCTTGCCCTCGGCATAGTCGTGGACCTGGTCGAAGCCGAGCCGTTCGAGCCGGCGGGACGCGCGGGGGCTCAGGTCGCACATCCGGTCGTGGCAGTAGACGATCACGGGCCGGGTCGGGTCCAGTCCGGCGGCCGTCTCCTCGTTGAGATTTGCCAGCGGCAGATGCGTGGCGCCGGGGAGGTGCGCCCACTCGTACTCCTCCAGGGGGAGCACCTCGACGAGCTGGGCCCGGTGGCCGGTCAGCAGGTCCTGTACGGCGTCGCGGTCGATCGTGTGCACCATGGGTGAGCCCTTACCCGCCGTCCGGGACATGGCACGTGCCCGCGCCTCCCGGCCCCGGAAAACGAGCTCCGGGGCCGGGAACAAAGCCCGGGGACCGGTGGTTACATTCCACGTGGCCGGTGTGCAGGTGTCCCCGGGCCTCACCTAATTTCGCCTTCGCGGACTACCGTTCGGCTGGAGCCGCGTTGTGCTTTTCGCCGAGAGGCGACCCGGCACCGGTTACACATACGTCGAGACCCCGTCAGGAACGCTCCTGGCGGGGTCTCGTCTGTCTCCGGGGGACCCCGCATCGGCGCGACGCTCGCGGGTAGGTGTGCCTGGTCAAGGGGGAACTCATGACCGATCGCTCGGACCCCGAGGTGGACCTGCTCTGGGAGGAGTTCCACGAGGTGGTCAACATGACGTCGGCGGAGCTGCGTTCCTGGCTGCTGACCTCCGCGTCGGACGAGGACGCCTTCCCCGCCGATCCCGACCTGGGCATCCGGGAGCTGGGACGCGGTGTCCTGCATGTGCTCGGCAAACGCAAGGTCGATCTGACGGACGAGGACGTCGAGGTGATGTGCCGGGTCGTCGACTTCGTACGCGAGAGGGTGACGACGGCCCCGGCCGGGGCGGCGCGGGACGACCGCTGGCGGCGCGCGCTGATGTCGGTGGGCCACGATCCGCTCGGGCCGGCCGTGCCCGAAGGCTGACGCCGCGGATACCCGAAGGCTGACGCCGCGGGACGCCTGTGCCGGGTGTTCCCGCCGCCTCCGGGGGAAGGGGACGACGTCATGTGGGGCAAGCGACGAGGCACCGAGCCGCTTGAGGCGCGCTCCGCGCTCCGCGCCCGGGCGCTCCTCTCGAGCGTCGCGCTGCCCATCGCGATCGCGGCCGCCGCCTTCTTCGCGTGGCTCGCGAGCGCGACGGGAGAGACCGTCTGGGCCGTGGAGTCGGGCATCGCCGCTTTCATCGCCCTGGTCGCGGCGATCGACCTGGTCGTCGTCTGGGTCCGGATCAGGCGCCGCAGGAGAGCGGGGACGCTCTGATCGCCCCCGCCCGGCGCCCCTGAGGCCGGGCAGGCGCGATCAGTGCCCGGGGCCGGTGTCGTCCCCGGCGACCGCCCGCATCACCTCGGCGGAGTTGGCGTACCGGCCGGCGGGCAGCAGGGTCAGCGCCGTCACGACGCTCTCGTCCGCTCCCGTGCGGTCCGCGAAGCGGACGAGCTGCTCCCGGGTCCCCGGATATGGGAAGGCCGAGAGGGCCTCGCTCACATGGACGGGATCAGCGGTGGCCACGGCATCTCCTCGACTCGTCGCAACCGGTTCGGCCGCCCACGCCTACCCCGGCCTCGGCATGTCATGCGTGCCGCCGCCGCGGCGGGTCAGGGAGCCGCGGGGGCGTGGCCGGGACGCCCGACCTCGGCGAGGACCCGTTCGATGCGGTCGGCAGCCGCGATGATGTCGGCCACCGGCCCGATCCGCGTCTGCCAGGGGAACCAGAACCAGAGGGCGCCCTCCTCGTCCGGGGCGGTGAACACGCTCTCCGCCAGGGCGGGGGCGGCGACGTTGGTGATGTTCAGCATGGCGTGGCCCCCGCGGGCGCGCACGCGCACGGCGAACCGCCGCTGCTCCAGCTCGGTGCCGAGTCGCTCCAGGTGGCCGATGGCGTCGATCATCATGATGGTCCTCGCTGTTCGAACCGTTGTCGGTACCAGGTGGCGGGGCCGGCCGCCGTGGGTTACGCGGCGGCCGGCGCGGGCCGGTTCGTGATCAGAGCCGCTGCCAGAGGGCGGGCACGTTCGGCGGCTCCCAGCCGGTCATCGACGTGTGCGCCTGGAGGCACCGGTAGGTGACGCCGCCGTAGGTCACCGTGGCGCCCGCCGCGTACGACGTGTTGGCCTGCCAGGTGGTGCCGCCGGGCGGGTTGCTGGGGCTGGGACTCGGGCTCGGGTTCCCGCCGCCGCCCTCGACCCTCAGGGTGAGGCCGTAGGTCGAGAGGATCTCGCCGACCGGCTGGAAGTACGTCGTGCCGCCGCTGCTGCAGTTGCCGGTGCCGCCGGAGGTGACGCCCTGGGCCTGGTCACCGGAGATGAAGGAGCCGCCGGAGTCGCCGGGCTCGGCGCACACGTTGGTGCGAGTCACCTCGTAGACGGTGCCTTCCTGGTAGGTGACGCTGCTGTTGCGCTGCTGGACGGTGCCGCAGTGCCATCCGGTGGTCGAGCCGGAGCGGCAGACGGACGCGCCCTCGATCGCCACGTTCGCGCCGCGTACGGTGAGGTTGGCCCCGTTGCTGTACACCCACGGCTGCGCGGTCCAGCTGCCGTTGGCCGCGACCCAGGCGTAGTCGTTGCCCGGGAAGGACGAGCCCTGGAAGGTGCCCAGGGCGACGCCGTTGGAGCCGCTGGTGGAGCTCGCCACGGCGCAGTGGCCCGCCGTGACGAATCCCTGCGTGGCGCCGCGGGTCACCGGGAAGCCGATCGAGCAGCGGGTGCCGCTGCCGATGTAGTACGCGTCACCGCCGCGCAGGTCGTAGAACGGCCGCGGCTGCTCCGCCGACTTCTCCACGTGGACGAGCGAGCGGTCGGTGCCGCTGGCGGCGACGAACGCCTCGGCCTTCGCGGGCTGGGAGGCCAGCACGACGACGCTGTTGGTCCGTACGTCCACGTACCAGACGGGAGCGGTACGGGGCGCCTTGGCCGCGGCTCGGTCGAGGGCCTCCTTTGCGGCGTCGAGGTCGGTGAGGGAGTGCTGGACGACCGTGGCCTCGGCTCCGGTGGCGACGATGGCGGGCACCGCGTTCGCGTCGGTGGTGGCGACCACGAGCGTGGCGGTGGGGCCGTTCAGCCAGGAGCCGCCGAAGCTGCCGGAGAGCCGCGAGCGCAGTGACGCCTCGGTCTGGCCGGCCCGCTGCTCGTTGGCGAGGCGGGTCCGCGCCTGTTCCGCGCTGAGGCCGAGGTCGCGCTGCATCGCCTCGGCCACGCCGGGCGGCGGTTGCGGGGCCGGCTGGGCGACGGCCGGCTCTTGGGGGGAGGTCGCGGGCTGCGCGGCCGCCATGGTGGCGGGGAATGCCAGGGCGGCGACGGTGAGCGCGCATCCCGCGAGAACGGAGTGTCGAATGCGGAGCATGACGTTTCTCCTTGGGGGGTGGGGACGCCCTCAAGGTAACGGCCATTACATCCGTGGCGTATCTACCGATTTACCCCTATGTCGGTGTTATGGAATGGCATGGAACTGCGGGTTCGCCTTGAGCCACTCCGCGCATCGCGGGCTGCGCTCTACGGCCTCGGCGTGCGCCGCCATGGCGAGGTCGATCACCATGGACGCGGCCCTGGCGGCGGGGGCGTCGGCGTGCCAGCCGATCCGCTGCCGCCAGTGGAGCGGCGCTCCGGCGAGGGGCACCATGACGGTGCCGGGGACGAGCTGGAAGGTGGCCTGGCAGAGCACGACGGCGCGGTTCAGCTGCGCGAGGTAGACGCAGGTGGCGAGATCGGTCTCGTACATGGTGGCCGGGGTGAAGCCGGCCCGGGCGCACGCGGCGGCGAAACAGTCGCCGAAGCAGCCGTCCCCCGGCGTGACCGCCCAGCTCTCGTCGGCGAGCCGGCCCAGCTCGATCTCGTCCGCGTCGGCGAGTGGATGGTCCTCGCTCAGCAGGACGAAGACCGGGACGGCGCCGACGGTACTCCACACCACGGGATCGCCGGCGGGCGGCGGGCTCTCCCCGCAGGTGCCCACCATGGCGAAGTCCAGCCGGCCGGTGACGAGCATCCCGGTGAGCTCCCGCGCGGACCACGAGGTGTAGGTGTTCACCGGGGTCTCCGGGCAGGTGGTGGTCAGCCGGGCGACGAGCCCGCCGAGGATGGGCCCGTTGGTGGCGCCCATCCGGAAGCAGGTGATGCCGTCGTACGTGTTGGCGAACCGCACCGCCTCCTCTTGAAGCTCCCGTACCGCTGGCAGGACCACGCGGGCCCTGCTCAGGACCAGCTCGCCGAGGGGCGTGGGGCGGGCGCCGTAGCGGTCGCGCTCGAACAGGGCGCCGCCGAGTGTGCGCTCGATGCGCTTGAGCTGCGCGGTCAGCGCGGGCTGGGCGAGGCCGAGCAGCGTGGCCGCCTTGGTGATGCTTCCCGCCTCCGCGACCGCGGTCACGATTTTCAGGTGACGCAGCTCGAGATCCATAGCCGGAAAGTACGGCGGTTGAGTTGTCTGTGCAATCAAGCTACGTCACGAAATCGCGATTGATTTCATTTTGGAGCGTGACATTTCGGATTCGGAGAGTGAATCGGTGGGCGGCTCCCCGTGGCCGCCCACCGATCACCCGGTCAGATCTTCTGCCAGAGCGCCGGGACGAGCGGCGGCTCCCAGCCGGGTAGCGCCGTGTGTCCCTGCAGGCAGCGGTACCGATCGCCGCCGTAGGTCACCACGTCGCCCGCGGCGTAGGTGGTGTAGGGCGCCCAGGTGTCGCCCTGCCCGCCGCCACCGCCGACGGTCAGCGTGAACGTCGCCGAGTGGTTGGCCGCCGTGCCGTTGCCGTTGACGGTGATCGTGTACGTGCTCGCCGTGGTCGTCGCCGAGGTGGCGATCGTCACCGTGGAGGACTGACCCGCGGTGACCGTGGACGGGCTGAAGGAGACGGTGATCCCCGAGGGCGCGTTGGCCGACAGCGTGACGCTCTGCGCGTTTCCGCTGGTGACCTGGGTGCCGACGGTCGCCGTGGCCGACTGGCCGGCCTGGACGGAGGCCGACGACGGGCTCAGCGAGAGCGTGAAGTCGTCGGCCGGGGTCGGCGTGCCACCGACCGCGAGCTTCCACAGCGCCGCGGCGACGGCGTCGCTGTTCCGGTCGAGCGCGGTGGTGTTCACGTTCGCCGGGTAGCGGTCGCAGGACGCGTGGTAGCAGGAGTCGTACGCCTGGCCGGCCGTACCGCCCCACTTCTGCGCCTGCGCGGCGGTCTTCACGCCCTCGGCCCCGCTGAACAGGCCGCCGACCCGGACGCCCGCGTTCTTGAACGGCGCGTGGTCGCTGCGGCCGTCCGCGCCGGTCTCCGGTTCGGTCGCCACGTTGATCGAGGTGAAGTAGTCGGTGAAGACCTTCTGGATGGCGACGTCGTCCTTGTAGACGAAGTAGCCCGGGTTGGGCGAGCCCAGCATGTCGAAGTTCAGGTACGACTCGACGCCGCCCGCGCCGCCGTTCTGCACGTAGTACGTGGAGCCGCGCATCCCCTGCTCCTCCGCGCCCCACCAGGCGAACCGTACGTGCTTGGTGAGCGTGGGGTTACGGGAGGCCAGGGCGAGCGCGACCTCGAGCAGCGCGGCGGAGCCGGAGCCGTTGTCGTTGACGCCGGGGCCGGCGGTCACGCTGTCGAGATGGCCGCCCAGCATCACCGTCGGACCGGTCGGACCGGCCGGCCAGTCGGCGATCAGGTTCGCGTGGGTGGCTCCGTTGTAGGTGAAGTTCTGGATCCGCGTGGTGTATCCCGCGGCGTCCAGCTTGCCCTTGACGTAGTTCAGCGAGGCCGTGTAGCCCGCCGAGCCGGAGGCGCGGGTGCCGCCGTTGGCGGTCGCGATCGACTGGAGCTGGTTCAGGTGCGCGGTGACGTTGGCGACCGCGATGTCCGGGGCCCCGGTCGAGGGGACGCCGACCACCAGCGAGAACGCCGACTCCTTGGTGCCGCTCGCGCCGGTCGCGACGACCGTCAGCGGGTAGGTGCCGTTCGCGACGCCCGGTGACGTGCTGATCGTCAGCGTCGAGGACTGCCCGGAGTTGACCGTCGAGGGCGAGAAGGACGTGCTCACGCCGCTCGGCAGCGGGGTGCGGGTGCTGAGCGTCAGCGACTGCGCGTTGCCGGCCGTCACCGTGGTGGTCACGGTCGCGGTCACCGACTGGCCCGGCTGCACCGTCTTGGACGAGGGGTTGAGCGAGACCGAGAAGTCGTTGCCCGGCGTGGACGTGCAGGTCGGTTCACCGGCTTGCGCGGGTACGCTCACCGCGGCCCAGGCGGCCTTGGTCGCGTCGAACTCGGCGCAGCTTCCCGGGAAGAGCGACTTGGCGGCGTTCAGTGTGGCCACCCGCGCCTTGGCGTGCGTCCACGGGGCCGTCTTCATGTTCAGGCCGGCCTGGAAGATCTTGCCGGCCTTCTGGATGCCGATGCCCGTCACCGTGGTGCTGTTGCAGGTCGGGCTGGCCGGCTTGCCGCCGCCCGGGTTGCTGCCCTCGGCCAGCAGGTAGAACCAGTGGTTCTGCGGGCCTGCCGCCGCGTGCACCTCGGTGTTCGGGATCGAGGACGAGTAGCAGTTCGGGTCGCCGAGGGCGCCCGGGTTGTACATGTTGCGGATGGGCCCGGTGCCGGTGAGGTTGACCCCCTCGCCGACCAGGTAGTCCGGCGTGTCGTACGGCGCGGGCTCGTTCGCGTAGTGCTCGGTCAGCGCGCCGAAGATGTCGCCGGTCGACTCGTTCAGCCCGCCTTCCTCGTTGCCGCTGCTCTGCTGGGGGCTGCCGGAGTACTGGAAGACGGAGTGGCCGTACTCGTGGGCGACCACGTCGATCGGCGTCGCCTGCTTGGCGTTCGACTGGTTGTGGCCGAAGTTGGTGTAACTGCCGTTCCAGTACGCGTTGACGTCGTTCAGGCCGACCCGGGCCGGGAAGGCGCCGCCGGAGCCGTTGAAACCGTTGCGCCCGAGCCAGTCGCGCAACATGTCCCATTCCTTCTGCGCCGCGAACATCGCGTCGACGCAGGCGGTCTCCAGGTCGGTGCCCGACCCGTTGCCCCAGGTGTCGGAAGCCTTGGTGTACGCGGTGCCGCTCTGGCCGCCGCACCGCAGACCGGGCCGCGTCGGGTCGGTCATCGAGTACGACGAGCCGGACCCGGACGTGTTGAACGTCACCGGGCCGTTGTAGTTGCTGTTGCCGGTGCCGCCCTTGACCTCGTCCCAGGCGTCGAAGACCGAGCCGTCCCTCGCGTCCACGTAGACGTGCTGCACGCTCGGGCCCTTGCCGGTGGCGCCGGTGACCACGACCTCCCAGGCGAGGCGGGGCCGCTCGCCGACCGCGTGCACGAGGAGGGTGGGCTCGCCGACGCTTTCGACGACGGACAGCTTGGTCCTGGCCTTGGTCGCGGCCTCGCTCGCGGTGACCGAGGTCGTGGGGTCGATCTTGAGGGTGGCGCGCTGGCCGGTCGTGACCGCCTGGACGACCTGGCCCGACTTGTCGGTCGCCACCACGACGTCGCCGCCGTACACCGGCAGGCCCCGGTGCGTCCTCCGGTAGGTCAGGTACTGGAGGCCCTGGCTGCCGGCGACCGAGCGCTCGAGCTGGAACGCGTCGTCGGAGGAGGTGTGCAGCGCCGCCGCGTCGGTGAGGAGCGCGCCGCCCGCGCTGCTGATCGCCCGCTTGCGCTCGTCGGAGCTCGGCGGGCTGAAGGCCGGCGTGGGGTCGGGCGCGGAACCGGCCAGTGCGGAACCGGCCAGTGCGGAACCGACCGGGCTCGATCCGGCCGGCACGGACCACGTCCGTGCCGCGGCTGAGGCGCCCGGTGCCGCGGCCAGCGAGGCGGCGGCCATGGCCGCCGCCAGCACGGCTGCGGCACCGGGCCTGATCTTGGGATTCACTCTCGTGACTCCTCTGCAGGGGGGTGGGGGGAGCCCGCAATGGGGGCTGCGTAAAGCTGACACCGAGAGCGCGAAGGCCGGTACCTTCCAAGAATCCATAGCGCCGAGATATGGAACCGGCGGCGTGGCCGTCCGGAGCCCGTCGGCGCGCTGCGCGTCCCGGCGCCGCCAGGGGAGGTCCGCGGCGGCCGGTCGTCGTGCGCGGCCTTCGCCGGGGTCCTCCACAGGAGGGCTTCAGACCATCGTCCCGGTCCTTCTGGGCCTGCGGACGGAGGATCACCCCCACCTCGCGCCGCTTAAATGAAGCGACAGTTCCATGCCGTGAACGGCAACATGGATCCGTTTCGGGGGCGTCAGCGAGGAGCAGCAGTGCACAGTGTCCGTCGTGATCTCGGCCTGCTCCGGGATCGGCGTTTCGCCCTGCTGCTCGCCGCGCGGACCATCTCGGTGCTGGGCAGCGGCTTCGCGCCCGTCGCCCTCGCCTTCGGCGTGCTCGGGCTGCCGGGGGCGACGCCGACCACGCTATCGGTGGTCCTCACCGCCGAGGCGCTGCCGATGATCGCGTTCATGCTCGTCGGCGGCGTCATCGCGGACCGGCTGCCCAGGAACCGCGTGATGATGGCGGGCGAGGGGCTCAACGCCGCGGCGTACTCCTGCCTCGCCGTGATGATGCTCACCGGCTGGACGCCGATCCCCGGCCTGGTGACGGCGGCGGCCGTCAGCGGCATCGCGACCGCGATCTTCTTCCCCGCGCTGACCGGGATCGTGCCCGACGTCGTTCCCGCCGAGCGGCTGCAGACGGCGAACGCCCTGCTCGGGCTCGGCAGCAACATCTCGCGGGTGGCCGGGCTCGTCCTGAGCGGTGCGGCGGTGGTCCTGATCGGGGCCGGTTGGTCGCTCGCGATCAGCGGCGCGATGTTCGCCGTGGCCGCCGTGCTGGTCGCCGCGCTGCGCCTCGCCTCGACGGAACGCGCCGCCACCGCCGAACGCCACTCGGTGCTCGCCGACCTGCGCGACGGCTGGCGCGAGTTCAGCTCCCGCCAGTGGCTGTGGGTGGTGGTCGCGCAGTTCTCCATCATGGTCATCGCGATGCAGGCGGCCCACGGCGTCCTCGGTCCGCTGATCGCCAAGGAGAGTCTGGGCGGCGCTCCCGCCTGGTCCGCCGTCCTCGCGGGTGAGGCCGTCGGCATGATCGCCGGCATCCTGGTGACCCTGCGGCTGCGGCCGCGCCGCCCCATCCTGGTCGCGACCCTGCTCACCCTGCCGACGGCGCTGCCGTACCTGCTGCTCGGGGCGGCGGCTCCGCTGTGGACGGTGGTGGCTTCCGCGGTCGTGATGGGCATCTGCTTCGACATCTTCGGCGTGCTGTGGAACACCACGATGCAGCGGGAGGTGCCGCCGGAGGCGCTGTCGCGGGTCAGCTCCTACGACGCGCTGGGCTCGCTGATGTTCGGCCCGATCGGTCTGATGCTGGCCGGGCCGGTGGCGATCTCGGTCGGTCCGCGCCCGGCGCTGCTCGGCTGCGCGGCGATCGTCGCCGTGGCCTCCCTGCTCGCGCTGCTGTCTCCCGGCATACGGAACCTGCGCGCGCCGCGTGACGAGCCGGTGACGGCGGCGCCGGACGCGGCCCCGGCGGAGGCCGGAGCCTAGCTCTCCCCCCGCACGCCCGTACGCGCGGTTCGGTTGGGGTTTCCGCTCGGCCGGGTCGGTCACTTCGCCGGAAGTGCGGTCCTCGCGAAGCCCGCTTCGCCGGGCCGACGCCGCGGTCCTCGCTCCCTTCCGCTCCGCTCCCTCCATCCGCCCCGAAGTGGTGACTGTTTCGGCACGTCCGATGACCTTGGGTAACCGCCTGCCGCTTCGCGCGGAGCCGGTTCGGGGCGGTCGTCAAGATCAAGGCCGACTTAGACGGTTTTAGCGCCAAATCCGTGCCATCTTTCTCGTGTGATCTGTGTCACACTCCGCGCCCTGACTTGGGAGGGTCCCGATGGTCAGGATTTGTGGCCAGATTTGCTGTCTGACCAGGTCAAACGACATTGTCTCCTTTTGATCATCTTTTCGATAACGAAATGGTCACCCGTCCGACCTGCGCAAATGATGACCTCAAACCGTCTTACGGGTAGTTGGTGTGGCTTGTAGGTTCTTGACCTGTCCTTAACTGACGGATGGGGCGCAGATGACGTCCCACGACAGCCCAAGGAGCTGTTCTCTTGAAGCGCACCCTCGCCATCGGCGGAACCCTCACCGGCCTCCTGGCCGCCGGACTGGTGGCCTCTCCGGCCCAGGCAGGCGGCTACAGCGTCAAGGAGACGCTGGCCGGCACCTCGCAGGCCGCACAGCAGGTCGCCTTCTTCTGGTCGGCGCAGATGCTGAAGCAGGCCACGCCGTACAACGTCGAGACCACGGTCGCGGCGAAGCACATCTCCACCGGCGGGCCGTCCAAGAGCAGCAAGCCCGGCACCGTTCCGGCCATCGGGGATGAGAAGAAGTCGTCCTCGAAGTCCAAGAACGTCAACCTCCCGAAGACCACCGGCAAGGTGTTCTTCCTCGGGGCGGACAACCAGCCGCACTGGTGCACCGCCACCTCCCTGCAGTCCAAGTACCGCAACCTGGTCGCCACGGCGGGCCACTGCGTGTACGACACGAAGAGCAACAAGGCCACCCTCGACAAGTGGGTCTTCGTGCCCGGCTACTACCAGGGCAAGACCCCCTGGGGCATCTACGTCGGCAAGCAGGCCTTCACGCACTACGACTACGACGTCTACGAGGACGGCGACCGCGACTACGCGTTCGTGACCGTCTACAACGGCATCCAGCTCGCCGGTGACAAGGAAGTCGACAAGAAGACCTACGACGCCTACACCGGCGACAAGCAGATCCTCTCCGAGGAGGTCAGCGCCGCCGAGTTCGCCGCGAAGTACACCGAGGGCGGACCGTACTGGAAGAAGGCGCTCGACCCCGAGAGCGTGGAGGTGGACCCGCCGGCCGACGGCCACGCCAAGCACGACGAGTACTACACCAAGGGCATCGACGGCATCAAGCTGACCGCCGTCGAGGTCGACGCCAAGGCCTACAAGGCGGCCCCGGACGGCACCACCGCCATGAAGAACGGCGAGAAGTGCCCGAACTGGTGCGGCCACCAGAGCGACGCGTGGACCCGGATCTCCATGATCGAGTACCACAAGCTCAAGCGGGACAAGAACTTCCTGGGCGACCTCAAGGTGGCGCGCGGCAAGCGCTACGTCGAGGCGTACAAGAAGCAGTACTTCCTCAAGCGGTGGATCAAGACCAGCACCCCGGAGAAGTACTACAAGGACCACTACTACGTCCGCGCGGTCTCCAACGTCGGCCGCCTGGGCGACAAGGTCGGCGGCCAGGGCCTGGCCTACAACCAGAAGCTCGGCAAGAACGTCTACGTCTTCGGCTACCCGAGCGGGTCGCACCCGGACGGCAACCACGCCTACACCGGCCAGACCCTCAAGTGGAGCTACGGCAAGACGTTCGCCGCCAAGGCGCCCGCGATCAAGGCCGAGGAACTGGTCGCCGTGAAGTCCTCCTTCACCGGTGAGGGCTCCCTCGGCTCGGCGTGGCTGCTCAACTACAAGAACAACCGCCGCCTCGGCTACCTGAACGGCGTGACCATCGCCGTGGCCGACCGTGACGGCAACAAGCGGATCGACACCAGCATGTCCCCGTACTTCGACGGGGAGACCTACGGCGTCTACAAGCAGGCCGCCAACGTCTGGTCGGGTTCGATCGTCTAGTTCCCCCCATCGGGTGATTCCGCCCGTCAGGGAAGCACGACCTAGGGATGACTCCTAGGGAAAAAGGGATGCCAACGGGGTCCGGCGCTCGGCGCCGGGCCCCGGTTCGGCGTCTCCTGACATGGTCCTCAGTCGCCCGCGGCGTCCACGCCTCCCGTGCGGAACCGCGCCACGTCGGCCTCCCGCAGTTCGAGACCGAGGCCGGGGCGGGACAGGTCGGGCCGCAGCACGCCCTCGACCGGTTCACGGAAGCCGTCGAAGAACATCGACTCGATCCTGACGTGGTCGTGGAACCACTCCAGGTGCCGGACGTTCGGCGTCGCCAGCGCGACGTGCAGGTGCAGCTGCGGCGCGCAGTGCCCGGACACGTCGAGGCCGCGCGCGGCGGCGAGCGCGGCGGCCCGCCGCCACTCCAGCATCCCGCCGCACCGGGTGACGTCGATCTGCAGGCAGTCGACCGCGCCGGCCAGCCGCCGGAAGGTGTACAGGTCGCAGCCGTACTCCCCCGCCGCGACGTCGGCGCGCACCGCGTCGCGGACCCGGCGCAGGCCCGCGATGTCGTCGGAGGTGACCGGCTCCTCGAACCACCGGACGTCCCACTCCTCCATCGCCCGGCCCATCCGGATCGCCTGTTTCGACGTGTACGCGCCGTTGGCGTCGACGTACAGTTCCGCGTGGTCGCCGACGGTCTCGCGGGCCTGCCATACGCGCCGGAGGTCGCGTTCCTCCCGGGTGCCCCGGCCTTCGCCGATCCTGAGCTTCACCCGCGAGATCCCCTGGTCGTGGACCCAGCCGCCGAGCTGCGCGGCCAGGACCGCGTGGGGATAGGTGGTGAAGCCGCCGCTGCCGTAGATGCGCACCCCGTCGGCCGCCTGGCCGAACAGCACGCAGAGCGGCACACCGAGCAGCCGCGCCTTCAGATCCCACAACGCGGTCTCGATGGCCGAGATCGCGTACCCGCACACGCCCGCCCGGCCGTCGTCGCGGACCTTGCGGACCATCTCCTGGAAGGCGCCGGGTACGTCGAACGCGTTCCGGCCGATCACCACCGGGGCCAGCTCGGCGCGGGCGACCGCGGCGCACGCGGCGGCGCCGTACGTCCAGCCGAGGCCGCTCTGCCCACCACCGGTGACCTGGACCACGACGACGGTCGTCCGGTCCCAGGCCAGCGTGCCGTCGGCCTCCGGCCGGTCGGTCGGCACGGTGTAGGCGGTCGCGCGCAGGCTCCGGATCGGCGTCATCGCGAGCCGGAGGTCCGATCCGCCGGCACCGGCATCAGCCGCCGCGCCTGCCGGGGCAGCGCGCCGGAGACGGCCTCCCGCCATGCCTGGTCCAGCGCCTCGGCGAGGTGGATCGGCCGCCGCCCGATCTGCGCCTGCTCGATCTGCGTACGGCAACTGAACCCGTCGGCGAGGACGAGCGCGTGCGGCGGGGCGGCGCGCAGCGCGGGGAGCAGGGCGTCCTCGGCGCACGCCATCGACACGGCGTGGTGGCCGTCCTCGAACCCGAAGTTCCCGGCGAGCCCGCAGCATCCGGCGTCGAGCACGGTCAGCCCCGCCCCGGCCGCCTCAAGCAGCCGCCGGTCCGCGTCGAACCGCATGACCGCGTGCTGGTGGCAGTGCGGCTGCGCGACGACCTCGCGGTCCATCGGCGGCGGCTCCACGCCGTGCTCGTCCAGCAGCTCGGCGAGCGTACGCGTCTGGTCGCGCAGCCGTCTGACGTCGAGGTCGTGCGGCATCAGCTCGGCGGCGTCGGAGCGGAACACGGCCGTGCAGGACGGTTCGAGGCCGACGATCGGCAGGCCCGCCCTGATCTCCTCGCGGAGCACCGCGAGAGTCCGCTCGATCACCTTGCGCGCGACGCCGAGCTGCCCGGTGGAGATCCAGGTCAGGCCGCAGCACGCCGCCGCGCGCGGCAGCCGTACGGTGAACCCGGCCCGCTCCAGGACCCGGACCGCGGCCACACCGACCTCGGGGTGGAAGTTGTCCATGAAGGTGTCCGGCCAGAGCAGCACCTCGCCCCGGTGGCCGTCGCCGCGCGGCCCCCGGCGGCGGTAGGACCGGCTGAACCTGGCGGCGGCGAAGGGCGGGAGCGCCCGTTCCAGCGCGATGCCGCCGGCGCGCTTGACCAGCTCGTCCAGCGGAGGCGTCCCCGTGATGAAGTTGACCAGGGCGGGTGCGAGCGCCGCGAGCCGCGCCCACACCGGCAGCCACCCCATCGAGTAGTGGGCGCGCGGGCGCAGCCGCCCGGCGTAGTGGTGGGCCATGAACTCGGCCTTGTACGTCGCCATGTCCACGTTGACCGGGCAGTCGCTCTTGCAGCCCTTGCAGGCCAGGCACAGGTCGAGGGCGTCCATCACGGCCTCCGAGCGCCAGCCGTCCTCGATCACGCCGCCGTTCACCATCTCGAACAGCAGCCGGGCCCGGCCTCGGGTGGAGTGCTTCTCCTCGCGGGTCGCGCGGTAGCTCGGGCACATGACGCCGCCCTCCTCGTGGCGGCACTTGCCGACGCCGACGCAGCGCAGCGCCGCCCGCGCGAACGAGCCCCGGTCGTGCGGGTAGGCGAAGTGTGTGTCGAGGTGGGGCGGCGCGTAGTCCGTGCCCAGGCGCAGGTTCTCGTCCATCCGGTACGGCTCGTCGCCCGAGAGGCGGACCAGCTTCCCGGGGCTCATCCGCTCGCGCGGGTCGAAGACCGCCTTGAACTCGGTGAACGCCGGCATGAGCTCGGCGCCGAACATGGTGGGCCACAGCTCGCCCCGGGCCTGCCCGTCCCCGTGCTCGCCGGACAGGGAGCCGTTGTAGGAGACGGCGAGGTCGGCCGCCCGCTCCACGAACTCCCGATATTTCCTGATCCCCTCGGCCGTGACCAGGTCGAACGGCATCCGGGTGTGCACGCACGCCTGCCCGAAGTGCCCGTACAGCGTGGACGCCTCGGCGTAGCCGTACTCCTCCTGGAGCCGGTGCAGATCGCGCAGATAGGAGCCGAGATCCTCCGGGGCGACCGCCGAGTCCTCCCAGCCCGGCCAGGTGTCGGGTTCGAGCGGCACCCAGGCGGTCGCGCCGAGGCCGGCCTCGCGGATCTGCCACAGCTCGTCCTCGCGCCGGGGGTCGTCGTAGAAGCGCACGGCGTGGCCGAGCTCCTCGGCCAGGTCCCGCGCCTTGGCGTCCGCCTCGTCCTGGGTGTCCGCCCCGAACTGCGCGATCAGCCAGCCCGCGCCCTCGGGCAGCAGCCGCAGCGCCTCGGCGTTGAGATGCTTGCGCTTCTCGAAGCCGATCAGCTTGTCGTCCAGCCCCTCCAGGGCGAGCGGCTTGTGCGGCAGGATCGCGGGCACCGCGTCCGCCGCCTCGAAGATCGAGGGGTAGCCGAAGACGACCATCGCCCGCGCCTTCGGCCGGTTCACCAGCCGCATCCGCGCCCGCAGGATCGTGACCAGGGTGGACTCCGACCCGACCAGCGCGTTCGCGAGGTCGAAGCCGTTCTCCGGCAGGAGGGCGTCGAGGTTGTATCCCGAGACCCGGCGCGGGATGGCGGGGAAGCGGCGCCGGATCTCCTCGCCGTACCGCTCGGCGATCGAGCGCAGCCGCGCGGTCATCTGCGCGGGCACGCCGTCGCCGCCGCCCGGCGCCGCCCAGAAGCGGTCGCCGTCGTACGTCAGCACGTCGAGGCCGAGCACGTTGTCGGACATCTTGCCGAACGCCTGGGCGGTGGAGCCGCAGGAGTTGTTGCCCAGCATCCCGCCGATGGTGCAGTGGTCGTGCGTCGCCGGCCGGGGTCCGATCATGAGGTCGTACTCGGCGATGCGCGCGTTGAGCGTGTCGAGCACGATGCCCGGTTCGACCGTCACGCTCTTGGCGTCGGGGTCGATCTCGACGATCCGGTCGCAGTACTTGGACCAGTCGATGACGACGGCCGCGTTGCAGCACTGCCCGCCGAGGCTGGTGCCGCCGCCGCGTGACAGCACCGGGACGTCCTGCTCGCGGCACATCGCCACCGTCTCCATGGCGGCCTCCACGGTGCGCGGGACGACCACGCCGACCGGCACCTGCCGGTAGTTGCTCGCGTCGGTGGAGTACAGCGCGCGGCTGCCGTCGTCGAACCTGACCTCGCCGTCCACGCGGCGGCGCAACTCGCCTTCGAGCAGAAGGTTGCGGGAAGCCATGGTCTAGTCGCCCTTCTGCCGGATCCGGTTCTTGAGCGGCGTGGTCGCGATCGCCGTCTTGTGCGGCCGGCCACGCGGGAACGCCTCGGTGAACTTCTCGGCCTGCCGGCAGGTCGCCCTGCCCGGCACCTCGCCGGGCAGGCCGAAGACCGTGCCGACGCCCCAGGCGGCCGGCCGTTCGATCAGAGATTCCGCCGCTATTCGGGCCATGGGCCCGCAATTACCCCTGTCGGCCCAGGTCATGCCCGGGCGAACGTCCGCCGGTACGCCGTAGGAGTTGTCCCGACTATGCGGAGGAAGTGACGGCGGAGCATCGTGGTGGTCCCGAAGCCGCACCGGCCGGCGATCTGCTCCACGGACAGCTCTCCGGCCTCCAGCAGCCGCTGCGCCTCCGCGACCCGCTGCGCGACGAGCCAGCGGGCCGGGGTCGTCCCCGTCGCCTCGGTGAAGTGGCGGGCGAACGTGCGCGGCGCCGAGCGGGCCCGTCTGGCCAGGTCGGCCACGGTCAGCGGCCGGTCGAGGTGCGCCCTCGCCCAGTCCATGGTCTCGGCCAGCGCGGACCTCGTCGTGGTGACCGGCGGGACCGGGCGCTCGATGAACTGCGCCTGCCCCCCGGTCCGGTGCGCCGCGGCCACCATGCGGCGGGCGATGGCGTTGGCCACGGTCGCGCCGTGCGACCGCCGGACGAGTTCGAGGCAGAGGTCCACCCCGCCGACGGTGCCCGCGCCGGTCCAGACGCCCCGGTCCTCGATGAACAGCACATCAGGCTCGACGCGCACCTGCGGATGGTCGGTGGCGAGCCGGTCGGCGAGCGCCCAGTGGGTCACCGCCCGGCGCCCGTCCAGCAGCCCGGCGGCGGCGAGGACGAACGCGCCCGCGCAGAGCGACCCGACGGGAACGCCCCGCGCGTGCGCCTCGCGTAGCGCGCACAGCACCTCCGGCTCAACCGGTGTGAACGGGGCGTCCCGCCCGGGGACCACGACCAGGTCGGCATCGTCGAGCCCGGTCAGGTCATGGGTGGCCGACACCGTCACCCCGGGGAACATCCGAACCGGCCGCGCGCCCGCCGAGCAGCGGCGCAGCTCGAAACCGGGCAGGCCTCCGTTCGTGCGGTCCATCCCCCAGACCTCGCAGATCACTCCGAAGTCGAAGGCCCGGACATCGTCGTAAAGCAGGGCGGCAACGGTGAACATGGCAGGAAAATATCGAACGATGACATTTCTGCCACTCACCGTCGCGGCCGGGCCAGGGCCAGGCTTGGGGGCATGAGAGAGATCGACACCAACGCCGCCCTGATCGTCATCGACGTGCAGAAGGGCTTCGAGGACGCCTTCTGGGGGCGCAGGGACAATCCGGACGCCGAGAAGAACATCGCCGCGCTGATCCGCGCCTGGCGCGCCGCGGAGCGGCCGGTCGTGCTCGTCCGGCATGCCACGCAGAGGCCCGGAGCGCCGCTGGCGGCGGACACGCCGGGGCACGCGTTCAAGGACGTCGTCATCGAGGCGATGGACGGCGCCGAGCCGGACCTGTTGGTCACCAAGGCGGTCAACTCGGCGTTCTACGGCACGCCGGACCTCTTGGGCTGGCTGCGCGGGCGGGGTATCGGCCAGATCGTCATCGCCGGGATCCAGACCAACATGTGCAACGAGATCACCGCCCGGATGGGCGGAAACCTCGGCTTCGACGTGCTCTACCCGATCGACGCGATGCACACCTTCGACGCTGTGGGGCCGGACGGCGACGTCGTCACGGCCGAGGAGCTGACTCGGGCCACCGCGGCCAGCCTCCACCACGGTCGCTTCGCCACCGTCCTCCGTACTAGCGAACTCATCTAGGTTGTAATCCTAACTAGGTTGCCTTACGGTTTAGATCGTCACGCAACGAAGAAGGGACAACCGGCGATGACGATCTCCCCTGATTTCTCCACCCTCGCCGCCTGGCTCGCCGCCCCGCTGGTGGCGTACCTGCTGCTCCTCGCCCCCTGGCTGGGCAAGCGCTCGTACGACCGGCTGGTCCGCCGCCGGGACGGCGACCCCCGTGCGCTCGTACGGATGTTCCGCTCCTGGATCGCCGAGTCGTGGGGCCTGATGGCCGTCGCGCTCGCCCTCGCCGCGATGTCACCGGGCGTCGGCCTCGCCGACCTCGGCCTCGTGATGCCGTCCGGCGGCGGTTCGTGGATCATCGGAATGGTCGTCGGGGCGACGATCGGCCTGGTCATCGTGACCCTGGTGCTCCGGAGCCGGGCGAAGTCGGGCCGCGACATCCCCGGCCAGGCCGCCTTCAGCGCGATGCTGCCGCGTACGACGGCCGAGCGCTGGGCCGCGGCCGCGATGGCGGTGACCGCGGGCATCTGCGAGGAGGTGCTCTACCGCGGCTTCCTGATCGCGCTCGGCGTCGGCGTGCTCGGCCTCGATGTCAAGGTGGCGGCCGGAGCGGCCCTGATCATCTTCGTCGCCGGCCACTGGTACCAGGGGTGGAAGGGGCTGCTGATGGTGACGCTGGCCGGATGCGGCCTCACCGCGCTGTACCTCGCCCAGGGCAGCCTGCTCCTCCCGATCGTCGTCCACGCCCTCATGGACCTCCGCGGGCTGCTCTTCGTGCCCACCCCCGAACGGCCGGCCGGCGCCGACACGGGAGCGGTCGAACCGGTGCGAGGATGAGCGCATGGCCACCGACCGACGCGCGAGC
The DNA here is from genome assembly GCF_001528665.1 of Microtetraspora malaysiensis. Taxonomy (GTDB): domain Bacteria; phylum Actinomycetota; class Actinomycetes; order Streptosporangiales; family Streptosporangiaceae; genus Microtetraspora_A; species Microtetraspora_A malaysiensis. The sequence goes on along the minus strand of NZ_BBYJ01000020.1, from coordinate 20,942 downwards.
TGGCTCAAGGGCGTCCTCGACCTCCTGGTGCTCGCCAGCCTCACCGAGGGCGAGAGCTACGGATACGAGATCGCCAAGACGTTGGCGGGCACCGGGCTGGGCCAGATCAGGGGCGGCACGCTCTACCCCGTGCTCAACCGGTTGGAGGAGGCGGGGCTGGTCGCCGCGGAGTTCCGGGCCACCGAGCGGGGGCCGGGCCGCCGCTACTACCGCCTCACCGAGGAAGGGCACCGGACTCTCGACGAGCAGGGCCAGTTGTGGCTGGCGTTCGACGACTCGGTACGCGCCGTGCTGTCCAAGGGAAAGATCGAATGACGGGCACCTCTGACGACTACTTCGAGGAGCTGGCGGAGCGGCTGCGCGCCTCGGGCGTCCCGGCGGACCAGGTGGCCGCCACGATCGACGACCTGGCCGCCCACCTCGACGAGACCGGGGCCGAGGCCGAGGCCGAGGCCGAGTTCGGCCCCGCGGCCGACTTCGCCGCCGAACTCACCGCGCGTACTGCCGACGAGGGCGAGGCGCCGCCGCAGGCGAGGGAGTGGCGGTGGACCGCCGACATCTTCCAGGACCGGCAGATGCTCGACCACTTCGGGCAGCAGGGCTGGGAGGTCGAGCGGGTGGACGGCCTCGGCCGTTTCGTCTGCCGCCGCGACGCCGAGCGTCCGCTTCAGTGGGAGTACCGCCGCGAGCGGGTCCCGGTCGGGGGACGCCGCGCGTTGAGCGCCCGCCTCGCCCCCGAAGGCTGGGAGCCGTGTGGCTCCTGGATGTACTTCGAATACTTCAAGCGCCCCGCCTCCGCCAGCGCGGGCCCGGCCGCCGAGGTCGCCTCGCCTCCGGACGCCCCCAGGCGACGCACCTTCTTCAGTCGCCGCTTCTACGCCTTCTCGGCGGCATATCTCGCTTTCCTGGCCGTGGTCGGTGTCGTCCTGATCAAGACGGGCGCGAGCGACGGCGGATCGGGCTTCCTCGTCGGGGTCGCCACCGGGGTGCTTCTCGCGGCCGCCTTCATCGCCGTACGCGCTCGCGGCCCGCGATAGCCGTACGCCGGAGTTCTGCCGATTCGGTATATCAGGGCATCTGTCAGTGCATGTACGGATGCACGTGCAAATGGGAGGGTCGTATTCTTGCCCATGATCAAGAGAGAGTGAGGCATGGATGACCGATTTCCCCAACGGAGCGTCGTGCGCCGAACTGGGCGACCTTCCCTGGCGCAAGAGCCGGTACAGCAACCCGAACGGCAACTGCGTCGAACTCGCGCCGCTGCCCGGCGGCGGCGTGGCGATGCGGAACTCGCGGCACCCCGAGGGGCCCGCGCTCGTCTACCGAGCCGCAGACCTGCGTCTCTTCGCCCACGCGGTCAAGGCCGGCGAGTTCGACGATCTGCTCGGCGACTGAGCTTTCCTCAGCCGATTGTCCGCAGGATGTGTCAGGCGGCCCTCGCCGGTTAGTAGAGGTATCGGCAAAAGAGACGAAAGCCGCAGACGGCGAGAGGCGGTGGACGAGGTGTCGGGCACCCTCCTGAGCCTGGAGTTCGACCGCAGCACGATCACAATGGTCCGGCACATGGTCACCGACTCGGCCCGCAACGCCGGCCTGACCGGCATGGCGCTGGAGGACTACGTTCTCGCCGTGCACGAGGCGGTCACCAACGCCGTCCGGTACGGCAACGCCCCCCGGGGCATCGCCATGTGGAGAGAGCCGGGCGTGCTGCGCTGCGAGGTCACCGACAGCGGGCCGGGCATCCCCGACCGCTCGCTGCATCGCAAGCGCCTGTCTCGGTTCGATTTCGGCGGCCGCGGGATCTGGCTGATGCACCGGCTCTCCGATGTCAACATCCGTACCGGGCCCGAAGGTACGAGGGTGCTCCTGTCCACCCCCGTCTCGTGAGAACGTTTTTTGCTCAGGGCGGATCCGGCGATGGTTGTCCGAAAAGCCGCCGACCTTGCTCGCGTCGCCGGGATTAGCGCGTCCGTGACCTGGGCAATCTCACGTAGTACACCGTTCGTCGCGAGTTGTACGACCTGCCATACGGACCGATTGGGCCTTGGGATAAGGTCCAACCGGTTCCATCGTGAGCAGGGCTGAACGTCCATCCCTTGCTAGGCTGCAGGGAACCGTAGAACCGGGCGTTGTCTCACCCGGCAGGTGAGACCGTCATAGAAGTGGGGTCACACCGTGAAGAAGCTGCTCGTTCTGGCGCTGGTCGCTCTTGGGGGACTGCTCGTCTGGCGCAAGGTGCAGGCGGACCGCGCCGAGCTGGACCTGTGGACTGAGGCCACCGGCAGCGAGAACTGACCACCGGGGGTGGACCTTGATCGTGGGGAAGGAACGGGCATGACGCCCGTACGGCTGGTCTGCCTTGACCTGGCCGGCACCACGATCGGCGACATCGCGATGGTGGAAAGGGCGTTCGCTGAGGCGATCGCCACCCAGGGCATCGTCCCCGGGACCGGTGCGTACGCGCGCGCCATGGTGCACGTGCACAGGTCCCGGGGCTGCCCGACGATCGACGTCTTCCGCGGCATCTTCCCGGGCAACGAGGCCCAGGCACAGGCAGCGAACCTCACGTTCGAGCGCGCCTACGAGGGGGCCATCGAGCGGACGGGGCTGTTCCCGCTTCCCGAGGCCGTCGAGGCGCTGCGACAGCTCCGCGAGGCCGAGGTCAAGATCGCCTTGGTCACCGGCTTCACCCGATCCACTCTCGGACGTGTCCTGGGCACGCTCGGCTGGGCCGGAGAGCTCGACTTCGCCCTCTGCCCCGAGGACTGCTCCGGACGGGGCCGCCCCTTCCCGGATCTGATCCTCACCGCCCTGTTACGCGCCGGCCTCGAGGACGTACGCGAGGTGGCCGTTCTCGGCGACTCGGAGAACCACATGCTCGCCGGCAGACGCGCGGGCGCCTCGATCGTCGCGGGGATGCTGTCCGGCGGCCACAGCCGTGAGCGCCTCATCGACGGCGGCGCCACCCACATCGTCGAGTCGGTCGCGGAGTTCCCCGCTCTGCTCACCGCCACCGAAGGGGTCGGCGCGCACCACGCTGCCACTTCCGCCCGGTAAGCTTTCCCTAGCACCAGGGGCCTTAGCTCAGTTGGCAGAGCGCCTGCTTTGCAAGCAGGATGTCAGGAGTTCGAATCTCCTAGGCTCCACCAGCCAAAACGCCGCTTTCCGGATCAAGGAAAGCGGCGTTCGTGCCATTAACGTGCCATTAGCGTCTGGCCGGAGCATCTTCTGAGTCCTTGCGCTCAGCTTCCACCCGGGCGCTCAACGCGTCAGCGATCTTCTGGTCCGCGTCGCGGGTGGCGTGCTGGTAGATCAGCGCCGCACGGTCGCTGTCGTGCCCCATCCGAGCCTTGAGGTCGGCGAGGCTCGCGCCTGACTGCGCGGCGAGTGTGTTGCCGGTGTGCCGAAGGTCGTGGAAGTGCAGGCTCTTGACTCCCATCGTGGCCAGGGCTTTCGACCAGCGCGCCTCACGCCGGAAGTTGCCGCCGCGTAGGAATGCGCCCCGCTTGCCGAGAAAGACGAACGAGTCGTCCGCCGTTTCGACGAACTCGGCGAGATGCTCAGACAGTGCCGGAACGATCGCGGCGGGGATGCTGACGGTCCGCTTGCCGGCCCGAGACTTGGGCGGCGCGAGCACCATCTCTCCCCCGTCCAGTTCGATGAGCTGTTCCCGCACCCGGACCGTGCGCGCCTTGAGGTCGATGTCCGACCGGCGCAGCGCGATCACTTCGCCCCACCGGAGGCTTGCGAACGTGGTGAGCAGGATCAACGCACGAAAGCGGCGATCGTCCATCCGGTCAGATAGCTCGAAGACCTGGGCGACGGTGAGGATGGGACGTTCCGGCGTCTGCTCGTTGTCCGCGCCCTTGATACGGCAGGGGTTCCGGCTGATCAGCTTGTCCTCTTCTACCGCCGTCATGAGCACGGCCCGCAGCAGGCGGTATGCCTTGGCCGCCGTGGACACCGAGACACCTTTGTTGATGAGTTTGGCCCGCCATGAACGCACCATCGGTGTGGTTAGCTTGCCGACCGCCACCCCACCGAGGCCGCCTCACGCGCCAGAGCCCGCGCGAACTCCACATCCTCCGCCGTGACGTGGTCGGCGGCCGAGGTTGTGACGAGCACCTGAACTCCGCCGAGGCGGTTCCGGCAGTCCTCGATCTATCCCGCAAAGTGTCCCAAATGTGAACGTAGAGCACTAATCTAACGAACTCCGAGATCACTACGTGATTCAAAGGCGACAAGATTTCTATCGCTTGCTTTAGCTCAAGGAGCGATATGAAGCGTCTTAACGTCGTCGTCGTGCTCGGTATGCTCGCGGTCCTGCTTACCGACACGGGCACTGCTCTTGCCGCATCCGCCGTCAATCCGATCCAGGCTCTCAGGCGGCAGTTCGTGGCCGGGCGAGGGGTTCTGGTTTCAGAGACGAGCCGGACGACCATCAAGGGTTCCAAGCAGACCTACATCAGGCGGACCACCGGCACGGTCGGGTTTGGGAAGTCTGGCGTAGTCGGTTATGACCTCACATCCAAGATGAAGATCATCCCCGGGCTCAAGGCCACCCTCACCGACGAAGAGGCGGAAGCCATGAGGACACCCATTCGCGCAGTCAACATGGGACGCTACACCTATGTCCAGGGTGTCCGTGTCCACGGTTTGAACTGGGGTCCGATGCCTGAAGGAACGACCTGGATCAGGTTCGGCAAGAACAACACACACTGGGGAAGTTACGGTCAGCGCGGCGATCAACTTGTAGACACTCTCAACCCCGCAAGGCTGAAGTCCGTGATCTCGAAATCCGCTTCTTTCCGCTCAGGCGAGTATCGCGGCACCCTCAAGACTCCTCAGGATCTGTACGCCGGGCTAGGGCCCATGAACCCGGACAAGTACAAGATCTCGTTCAGGTTGTTCATCAGCAAGGAGGGATTGCCTGTCCGTCTGATTACGCAGTACGAAGCAATGGTGTATGTCCTTGACCCTGACGGCAATCTGGCCAGGAAGCCGAGTACCCAGGTGGTGGATACTCGATACCACCATTGGAATGCAAAGGTGAAGATCGTGGCACCTCCGGCATCTGAGGTTGTGGACTTCGACGATGTACCGATAAACCAGCCGGACCAGGGCGGAGCGGCACAGGTGCTTCGCTGATCGAATAGCGAAGAGTGTCGTCACGGCCACGTCTTTGGCGAGAGCCGATCACCTGTGTTTTCCCTGGGGAGAACCGACCATCAGTGCCGCCGTCGCGTCGTCAAAGGTCTTGCCTCGAGGCCAGCGCTTGCCGTTGAGGTCGGACCGTTCTGCATCGCGGACCCGGCGGACAAGTTCGGCGGGTCCGCCCTGGGCGAGGATGTCGAGGGCTTGCCGCCAGGTGGCGAGTCCGAAGCGATCGACGAGGCGGGATGCGCCATCGCTGAGGAGCGCTGCCGCGCGAATCTGGTCAGCGGGGAGTGTGCCTGTGAGTGCTTGTTCGGCGGCGAGGGGGTCGGATGAGGCGACCCAGAATCCGCCGTCGCGGTTGCGGTGCGCTCGCATGGCTTCCACGTATGTCCGCAGAGCGGCGGTGTGATGGGGTGTGCCAGAGTCGAGCGCGTCCATCGATGTCCGGTAGCGCTTGCCGACCTGGCTCTCGCGTTCATCTGTAATAACCATTGGATCGTCTGTGCCGATCACGTCGAGCACGAGGACGGAGTCGGCCAGGACGAGGAAGTCCAGCACCTCGCCCGTACGGCGGAGCATGACAACGGTTGCCGAGGGCGAGCCGGGATGGTTCACGTCGCAGGTGAAGTCATGCAGTGATGTGGTGGCCTTAATGCCTTCCGCAAGGATCTCCGTCAAGGTGCCGGCACTTTGGGTCAGGGACGCGATCAGTGTTGAGCCGAGGGTCCGGGCGTACCAGGCCACGCCATGGGAGCAGCCGGACTCCGAGCCCGCGGGCGTACCTGCACCATCGAGGAGGACAACAGCGTCCGGGGTTGCGGCGATGAAGTCCTCGTTGAGCCGGTCAGGGGATGCGGGTTCGGTGGCGAAGGTGACGCGCATCAGGTGTCCTCGTGGCGGTAGAGCGGACTGGCGAGTTCCGCTGTGACTGGTTCCCCTGTCTCCGGGTCGTATTCGACGCCGACCACCGTGGAGAAGCGCCCGTCCCCTGCTTGGCCCCACAGGGTGGCGATCTCGGTGGTGATGAGCTGGACCACGCCGAGGGTGCCTTGCGGGTGGATGCCGGTGAAGACCAGGACGTTGCCCTTGCCGTCCGGCCGGGGCAGCCGCCCCAGATAGGCGTAGTCGACCGGCCGGGCCGGGTCGCTGTCGGAGCCGGACCGGTAGATCGTGCCGGTGCGGGTGTCGCGCAGCGTCCAGGCGCCGTCCTTGACCCAATCCAACACGGGATCGGTCTCGTACAGCGCGCCCATGACCGGGGAGAGTTTGGGGCCGCAGATCACGATGAGGTTGGGCCGGTTGAGGTCGATCTCGCCGCCGAGGGGGACGTGTTCGAGTTCCATCGACAGGCCGAAGCCGCGGGCGAGGTCTTCCAGCCGCTTGGCCGCTGCGACGTCTTCCATCGCGACGACGGGGCGGGCGTTGGTGGCTTCGCGCTTGAGCGGGGTGGCCAGGGTGATGGTGCCGGTGCCGAGGAACGCGCCTTCAGGGGCCGGGCCGGTGTGGCGGATCTGGTGGATCCGGCCACGGGTGAGCCCGGCCGCCTGGGCGATCTGCGCGTAGGACATGCCTTGCGCGTGTAGTTTTTGGATCACGCGGCGGCGGAGTCGAGCCAACTCGGTGACCTCTTGTTGAGCGGCGTTGAGCCGTTCGGTGGCGGTCCGCAGCAGCAGGTACGGATCGTCGATGGCGGCTATGCGCTCAATGTCGCTCGGTGGCATTGCTCCCCCAGGGTTGAACTCCGCCGAGTCTAGACCCCTGGACAGAATGCCGTCTATCCCTCTAGACGGTATGACTTCACCCGTTTTGTGATTCGTTGCCCGTATGGCGGAGTGTCGGTTAGGGACACCGCGCGGGCTCATCTCGCCCGTCCAGCCATGATGTCCGCCCAGACCTCGCGAGCTTGCCGGAGCGGCCAGCGGTTCGTCTCGACGATCGAGATCGGAGTCCTCTGAATGGTGCGGCGGATGAATCCGACGCCGGCCATCGCGTACAGCTCGTAGAACCTGGCTGTGCAGTCACACGTCCACGCCACCGCACGGCACCGGTCGCCAGATACGAACTCGAACCACTTCAGCTCGCGGCAGTTGGGTTGCGGCAAGGACAGGTGCGGTGCGACGCAGTCGCTCATCTGCCGGCCGCCATGGCCGGGGCGGGGTCGAGGACGGCCCACACGGTGCGGCCGTTGTGGTCGCCCAGGACACCCCATCCGGTGGCCAGGGTGGAGACGAGCATGCGGCCGCGCCCGCCTCCGGCCTCTTCGTAGGCGGGGAGCAGTTCCGGGGAGCGGGGGCCTCCCTCGTCGGCGACACCGAGCCACAGCCGCCGGTGGTTGACGCGGATCGTGACGATGAACATCCCGCCGAATCGACCGCTGGCCGAGTGTCGTACGGCGTTGGTGGCCAGTTCACTGACGATGAGTTCAGCCGATTCGAGGGACGGCCAACCCTTCAGGAAGATGGTGACGAAGCGGCGGGCTTCGGTGATCGAGGCGGGGGAGCCGAGGAAGTGGCGGGACATTCGCCAGCCTGACATGGGCGTACCCCTGTGTATAGGGGGCTATGCATCCATGTCGGCAGCGTATGACCAACGCTAGAAACTGCTCAAGGCATTCGACGTATAAATGCGCCAGAACTGGCTACTTGCTCGCGAGAGCGCGGTAGTCCGTACCGGTCTGCCCTAGAAGATCCCGCAGGGCATCGTCATACACAGCGGCGGCAGCGAACGCCTCGAAGACGTCCATATGCGTGTCGATCTCCCCGACCTCGGTCAGGGTGAGATCACCGGTCAGGCTCTCGACCACGCTCACCGAGCCGTCGTAGATCGTGAACCCGTGGAGGGGGAAGGCCGGCGCTTCCACGTTCCAGGGCACGACCCCCAGGCGGACATGGGGAAGCGTGGACACCTGGGCGAGCCGGTCGAGCTGCGCCGGCATCAAGGACGGCGAGCCCGGCCACGTTCGCACCGCACCCTCCGTCAGCACGAACGCGAACTTCCGGCCAGGCTCGAACACGACGGCCTGAGACTCGACCCGTACGGCCGCAGCCTTGGCCGCGTCGTCCTGGTCCACATCCTGGCCGATCGAGAGAGCGAGCCGGGCATACTCGGCCGTCTGCAACAGCGGCGGAATCATCGCCGAGGAGAACACGGCCATCCATTGAGCCGAGCGAACCCGTGCGGCGTTCGCCGCCTCTCGGCCGGCAAGCCCACTCTTCAACCGGGACACCTCATCACGCAGCCGCAGCAGCAGCGCGTCCAACTCACGCCGCCTGTCCTCGTCGAGGTCAAGCGCCGCGCCCGCTCAACCGTCTCCGGAGTCGGCAGCAGTCGCCCGGTCTCCATCCGAGAGATCGTCGGCTGAGCCACCCCGGCCCGCTGCGCCAGGTCCTTACCTGTCAGCCCTGCATCCTTACGCAGCCGCCGCAGCAGCTCGCCCAGCTCCCGCAACCGATCCCGCCGATCCTCCATGACCAACGGTCTACCACCGGACGCAGACAGCTCGGCCGATCATTGCCGAATTGAGCTTTTAAGGATCAAGGGCGGCGCTGCGCCCGCCCGGCGGCCGGGCATGCGGCCTGGGGGGCCGGTCCCGGCCGCCAGCAGCTCGGGCCGCCTGTCGCACACCATCGCCCCGCAGCCGAGCGAGCGCACTACATACGGCGCCGTGCCACCGCTTGCATCCGACAGGGGATGCGGAACCTAACTAATCAGGTGAAGATTAGAAGAACAATGTCGCTTACCGGGGAGTAGTTAGTTCACTCCGACGTACCGAGTCCAACGCCTACACCCGAACCCGCATACTGCAGGCCGCCCAAGCTACTCCGAAACAGGCTTCAGGACGTAGCCATCGATGACATGTAGATGGTGGGGGATATCAGAGAGCATCCCTCTCAGCGACGAAAGCGCCTCGGATGTCGCAAAGACTACTTGACGACCCTCCGCATCCCTAGATGCGCGATCAAGGAGCGCCCTGAATGATATCTCCTTTGCGCTCTGCTGTCTCGGCTCATCCAGGATCAGCAGTCCCAGGTGGTTTGTCTCCATTCGATTCGACACTTCCAGGAGGCCCAGCAAATAAGCCCAGATCACTCTGATTGAATCAGAAGCAGAAATATCAGCCTGAATGTCGAAGTCATCACGTCTCGGCAAGTAGTCCACGTCAGAGATCCGCAACCGCTCATCTGAGAATGAACCGAAATCGTAGGCGTGGAGCTGTTGCACGAAAGAACGCTCTAGACCGCTCAGTTTTTCGCGATCGGCATCTGAGAGCCTGTCCGCCGGCAGATCTTTCATTGCGGTTCGAATCAAGCGCGCGTCATCGGCGATGCGGGTCAATTCGCCGATCAGCTCAAGGAATCTCTCATTTATCGAGTGCAGCCGATCGATGCGCTCGCGCAGTTGCACTTGACGTGTGATTATCTCTATGGACGGAGTTCCCCTAGGTGCGCCGAGTGTTGCTCGAAGAGCTCTGACAAGTGAGTTCAGTTCCGCCGTCCTGCCATGTATGGCGGCCCATCGCTCCTCCTTCGCATTCAGCGTAATTTCGGCATCCCTAGCCATAATATGGAAAAGTTCAATCTGTTGCTTGATATAAGAAACAGTATCCTCTGGGCTCAAAGTGCGCACCGGCGATGGGGCACCGACGAGAGATTCGGGAAGCTGCTGATGACAAACTGGACAATCGCCATGTAGTCGGCCGATCTCATCTGAGCCGAGGCGCTGAAGAGTCAGAATATCTTGATGCTGGCGAAGATCCTCCTTCAGGGCATCTAAGCGGTTCTCCAGTGAATGGAACTCGGTACGATCGCGCAGGATATCATCTCTGATGTAAGAACCAGCCTCACGCAGCTCATCGAGATTGTTGAGTGCTTCGGCAAGCCGATGCTCGGTCTCAGGCTCGATATCAGCAACACGCGGAACCACGGCTTCTGTGAGCTGTCTATGTTCCTCCTCCAGTTCTCTCAGGACATCAGTCATAGGGACCCATCCCGAATCCCTACTCTCCGCTAGCGAAGGTGTCTCTTGTGGCGGCCAGGCAACAGTTAACGTCTCCGGCAATTGGAAGGTAATGAGGCCACTGCCACGGAGAATCTCCTTGAAAGCCCGCACAGCGGATCGCCAGGCTTCTTGAAGCTTCGTCTCTTGCGCTCGAAGCCGCAAACGTTCAGCTTCCATCTTGCCAACGTCTAAATTCAGGAGGAATTCGATCGATCTAAGACGGACGTCCGTAACACCCGAGAAGTAAGGCATCTGAGCTTGAATTCCGCCCCATCCCCGCCGTTGTTCCACGAATAGGAGCGGAAATACTTGCTCCATATACAGCCGAGACATGCGTCCATCGGTCCCTGGTAATTCGGGCATTTCCCAACCGATGAATGATGCAAGCCAGCGATGGAAGCCGCGCGGATTAGCGGCAGCCCCTGGGCGGCCTACATACAAGTCCTGGCTGTTATAGCTGCCAGGAGCAGATATAGCCGGCCCTTCGACTACTCGCACAAGACTCGGGCTCATTTGTTCATGCTTGATCCAACGAGTGACGGTCGCGATCTTACCATCCTTGCCCTCAATCTCCACAGTCACCCATGAAGAAAGGACTGGTGTCTCGCGCTTTGTGGTTACGTCATATATCAACCTTTCGCGCATAGCCGACGTGACCGCATGGATTGGTCGTGCGGTTATCATTCGTTCAAGCCCGAGAGCAAAGAGCAGACTTTGAACTGCAGTGGACTTGCCGCGCGAGTTATCTGCCCATAAGACCATAAGGCCATCGCCGATAGGGATATCAGCTCCGAATCGACCTCGACCCGTCTCGGTTCGCAGCCGGAGATGGCGAAAGCGCAGCCTGCTCATGCTGTCCGCCACTCATAGATACGGTCAGTGTCTTTCTTGGTCAGTTTTCCCGGTATGCTTGCTAGGAGTTCGCGCTCTTTTGCGAATGCCGGACTCTTGTTAATTAAGTCCACGACACGTTTCCCCTCACGGGTTAGCTTGAAAGTTCGAGAGGATTTCTGCTCAAGCAAGCCGATGCCCACTGCCAGGTCTAGAGCCCGATCCAGTGCAGGTTCAAAGCGAACCACCGGTTGTCCAGGGTGATCACGACCATTCAGAAGCGCCACTAAGAGAGCACTGTGTTCGTCGTCGCGAATAGCCCAGCTCAAGAGTTGCAGTACCTTCCAGTTAGCACCCGAGCCGTGGCATTTCGCTACTAGAAGAAGAACGAGTGCAACACGACGCTCCGGCCGTAGCGCCGGCGGGACAGGATCAGGTTGACGAACGAATCGAAATGGAACGTCTAAGAGTTCCTCTATATCGAGCGAATGAGGCGCACTCGTGACGCCGCCCGGAAATCTAGCGGACAACGCATCAGCCAGTCGCCTACTTGGCCTAATGCGATTCTTTGGGCATCTGGCTCACGAATACCCGAGACGTGTGCTTCCAAATCGGCTTGGTAGGATTTTATAAGGCTTAGCATTCGCGAACTTGGATCATCTGGACTCAGTTCGCTTTCAATTTCTAGATATTCTTCGCGCAATTGTCGGCGAAGCTCTACGGCTTCCCAAGTGTCAGGCCAGTCGCGCAGCGAAGCCATGACCCCTTCTTTTTGCAGGAAGGCGCGAATAAATCGATCACGCAAAGCACGAACGCCAGCTTCCGGAGTGGAAGCCTTGAGGACCGCTAGCTTTCTCTCCAGAACAGTCACAAGATGCGGCTTATCTGAGGGAAACAACCCTACCTCTGTGGCGTTAACTAGCGGAGGTGGCACCGCAGCTTTGGCAGCTCCATCCGCCAGAGCCGCGCGGAGCTCCGACGGATAGTCGTGTAGTGTCTTAATATGAATAGCAAAGGTGGGACTAATAAAACTCAATCCATACTCGCGGACGACAGCTGCACGACTGTGGGCATATGAAACAAGTTCGGCTGCATGAAATTCCGGCACCATGAGAAAATAGTGCTCAAGAATCAAGCCGTTGAGGAGCTCCTCAAGTCTGCTAGCATACTTTTTTAGTTTAACGGTATCGTCGTAAAGCTTGCCCTTCTGCTTATCTGTTCGATTGCGAAGGGTTAGTGAATCTCGATCGGCGTAGCATTGATATGCAATGCCGTCCGTCGAATAGCCTTCAATCCCGGCGTCGCCACCCATCTCGGCGGGGATGTAGACGAGTTTTTCTGGAGGATAGCGGCGGCGAAGTATGCTCCAACAAGTCTGCTCAAACGCGTTCCCAGGATCTAGCGCAGGACGGCGATCTATATCCACTTCAGTCCTTACTGATCACAGCTCTACTACTCGCATATACTCAACTGCGGCAGGCTCGTTACACCCGCGATCCATGACCAACGTCATGAGCGACAGTGCTTATAGCGAGATTCGCGCCATTAAAACGAAAATTGGTTCGAATGTTATGCCGGATTGGTTCCGTCAGACGCTCGACGTCCCCTTGCCACTAGTTGTGTTCGAGAGCCATCATCCGCTAACGAAACTAGCCTCGCCATGGTTGGCCGGTCAGCTCCTCGAAGGCTTCGGCGCAAACGGCCTGTCGCCCTTGCCCGGTCTTCACAGTTGCGACCACGGGTTCGCGACAAGGGCCTCTGTCGGGCCCAACACCATGCTGGGTACAGCGCTCCTCTCGGAACGCGATGCTGCGAGGGTCGTGATTCTCTGGTGCGAAGGGTAACCACTCTGGATCGTTTGGCATACGGCGACGTTACGACGATATAGGCGTTAATACCAGCACCGTCCATATTGATCTGGCTATCCCAGTCCTCCTCGCTGCTTGAGTGTCCCGGACGTGCCCGCCGAGTCAAGGGCGCCTGCGGCGTCGCTTCGCGATCAACTTCGTTGACCCCTGACACGGCGGTCCCGTCCTGGGGGTCGGCAGCTACGAGGAGGACGGGGGCGGTCCAGGAGACGGGCCACGCATGGCACACCGCCGCAGGTCGTGGGTGTGATCGTCGGGCCATTAGCGGGCCATTAAGGGCGGACAACAGGGGGCAGTCACGGTCACTCGCGGACTGCCTCTTGCCCAGGTCGCGGCCGTTTCCCCTGGAGATCGGGCCGTTTTGCAAGCAGGATGTCAGGAGTTCGAATCTCCTAGGCTCCACCGCAGGTCAAAGGCCACTTCCCTTGATCGGGAAGCGGCCTTTTCGATCTTGTGAGACGGCGAAGCGCGGAGCCGACGCACGGGCAATCGGCTATCCGGCGGATTGCCTTTCCGCTGTCAACAGGGCGGTTCTGAAAGTCAGCCTGCCTTGAGGAACTGCTCGAATGCTTCTCGGGCCAGTGCGGACACCGTCTTACCCTCTTGCTCGGCTCGAGCCTTTGCGCGTTCGCGTAGTTCTTCGGGTACCCGGAAGGAGACCCTTGGTGAGTGCGTCCCTTCGCGTGTCAGTGAGGGACGCCCGCCGCGGCTGGTCGGGACGGGTACGCGGCCCTCATCGATCGCACGGTGGACGTCGGCGATCGCATCACTCACGTACTTGTCGGTGATCCGATTGCCCTTGCTGTCGTAAATCTCTTCGAAGTCACTGTCGATCTCGGAGTCGTGATCCAAGGCCAACTCGATGTCGTCGGGCGGCCACGCTTCTCGGTGCTCGGTCATGGCTTCCTCCTCCTCAACGCGGTCGGCATCACGTGAATGATCACCAGGTACTTATCGGTGAGGATGCCGATCACTTCCAGTTCGACGCCCCTATCATCTGGGCCGATCCACACCCATCGGTCCTCCAAGTTAGGGTCGGCAGCCGGAACGATGGCTGGCGGTCCGGATCGAACCACGTGAAGAGCACGCGCCTGCCCGATGCGGTGCTTGCGTGCCGACCGGTAGAAGCGCAACTTCCTCATACCCATATTATGTCCGACACAACCATGATGGGTAGGGCGTTCCGTAGACACGCGCACATGGTGGGCGTGTGTGTCCCGGTGGTGACTCAGGGATCCGCGTGGCTGAGCTGATCATCGGGCCTATTAGCGGGCCATTAAGGGCGGTCAACAGGGGGCAGCCACGGTCACTCACGGAGTGCCCCTCGCCCAGGTCGCGGCCGTTTCCCCTGAAGATCAGGCCGATTTGCAAGCAGGATGCCAGGAGTTCGAATCTCCTAGGCGCTTCACCAGCCAAAACGCCGCTTTCCAGATCATGGGAAGCGGCGTTCGTGCCATTAAGGTGCCATTAGCTTGCGGGTGCTGCACCGGCCGTGCCTCCGTCTCCCGCGTCCTGTCGCACTTTAATGACCCGCGTGTCAAGGGCGGCGCTCCGCACCGCCGTGCGGCCCGAGCTTACGGGCCGCACGCTGCGACCTTCCGCTTGCGTTGGCGGAGGCAGTTGTCAGGCACCATGCCTCTCCGGTCAGGTGAACCTGAGCGTGATGGCATCGCTGTGCCCGGACCAGCTCAACGTCAAGTGCCAGCATCCCGCCTTGGGCAGGTTGACCGACGAGGGCCCGGCGCCGCCGACGATCTCGCGGACCACCGACGTCGTCGTTCCGTGCAGTACGGCCCCGATGGTCAGTGACCGCATCGGTTGTTGCGGCAGCCGCGAGATCCACAGGATCTTGTTCGTGACGTCGGGATCGGCAGAGGCTACCGGCGGATAATTGAACAGCACGGCGATGATGTCGCCGTGCTCGCTGAACACGTGGGGGACGCCCGAGCCGTCACCGCTGAACCCCGTCCTCGCCCAGATGGGCAGCGCGTCCCGGGTGACGGTGGAAACGCACGCGTTGGACGACGGCCGGGCGTCTTGGGACGGACCGCTCGCCGAGCATCCCGCTGTCAACATGACGAGTGCGCCCAGGGCCGAGACGCTACTTCTGATCGCGGCCACGCTCGAACTCCACAACCTAGGGAGACCTTCTCGTGTGGATTGTCCGCTGCGATCCGAAGGAAGGCCAGCGGCAGTGGGGTGATTTGGCGGTTGCGTCGGTCAGCTGCAGCTGAAACCCGATGGATGGGGTGATCCGACACAGGAGCCGATCGAAGTCCGTACCTGTAACGCGGCTGCGAAGCCTTGACACAGCGGTCCCGTCCTGGGGTCGGCAGCTACGAGGAGGACGGGGGCGGACCAGGGGACGTGCCGCGTATGGCACGCCGCCGCAGCTCGCAGACGTGATCGTCGTGCCATTGGCGTGCCATTAAGGGCGGTCAACAGGGGGCACTCACGGTCACTGATGGACAGTCTCTCGCCCAGGTTGCGGCCGTTCCCACTGATGATCAGGCCGATTTGCAAGCAGGATGTCAGGAGTTCGAATCTCCTAGGCTCCACTCATGTATTAGCCCAGGTAGGGGCGGTTTCCCCGACCTGGGCTTTGATCGTTATTCGGCCTTCTTCGGCTTCCGTGCCCGCTGCGTTCCCGATCGTTGTGTTGCTGAACGGGGAGCGTTGCCCCAACATGTGGCTCAGGCTCACGCCGCACGTGGTGCCGCCCGACCCCCAGGGCGTCGCCGAGTGGTCGATCGGCGTGCTCGCCCCCGAGCGCGGTACCTTGGAGACCACGGTGCTGCGGTTCTGCTGGACCATTGGGCTGCGCGGCTACCCCGAACTGCGGCTCGCGCTCGCCCGCGAGGCGACTACCGTGCGTCAGCAGCAGCCGCGTGAGTGAGCACGCACTGAGCAGGCAGGACTCAAGCCTGCTGCTCGGCTCTGACCCGCAGCTGCGGGTCGAGCGCTGTACGCGCTGAGCCGCGCACCGTCAGCACCCCGATGGTGAGCAGCGCGGCGAAGCACAGGTAGTCGGCGATCAGCGCCCAGCCCCCGGGCAGGCCGAGGAAGCTCACCACCGGTGTGACGATGAGCAGCACGCCGGTCCACCACGGGTACACCTTGGCCCGCAGTACTGCGATGCCCATGCAGATGAAACCGGCGAGCGTCAGGACCAGCGCGAACGTCTCGTATACGGCGTAGCCGGCCGGTGGGTCCGAGGGGATGCCGCCGTGCCCGACCAGGTACGGCTTGACGAAGGCCTCGATGACGCCCTCGCTGATGTTCAGCATCACCAGCGCCGCGAAGATGCCGATGTACCCGAATATGGTTAGTTTTTCTGCCCGGCGCCCGTGCCCGGCGAGGATTGCCGGTAAGCCGAGCACGACGATGATGTCGCCGCCGATGGCGATGCCGTTGAGCAGCGACCAGTGCGGACTGGTGAACCGCGTGTCCCCGGCGCCGCTCGCCAGCGCGTTCGCCGCGAGGTATCCGGCGCTCGCCACCACGGCGCCGACGATCAGCGCCCAGCCGGCCAGGCGTGCCCGTATGTCGTTCATGACAACCCTCCTGCCGCGCCGCGCCACGGTGGCGCGCTCCGGCGGATCCAGGGTCGCCTGGCGGCCCGGGCCGGGGCATCGAGCCTGGGTCGCCTCGTGCCGATACCCGCGGATGACCCGGGAGATACCCGTGGATGACGTGCGCCGGCCGCGCCTGTCGGTACATTCGGCGCATGACCGACCGGCGCCAGGCACACCTGATCGGCGACTGGATGCTCGCCCTGGTGCTCACCGTCTTCGCCCAGCTTGACCTGCGCTTCAACGTTGAGCAGGCGGACCACTACGGCTCCGAGCCGGCCCGCGCGCTCACCACCGCGGTGGCCACCGCCGTGCTCGCGCTGCGCCGCCGGGCGCCGGTTGCGACGGCGGTGTGTGTGGCGCTGGCGACCGCGGGGCCGCAGCTGTTCACCACGCTCACCGTGCAGCTGTGGGGCGACTTCGTGCCGCTGCTCATCGCCACCTACTCCGCCGCCCGGTACGCCGGGGGCCGCCGGGTGGTCGCGGGAGTCCTCGCGCCGGGCGTGGCCATGACGGTCGACTGGCTGCTGGTGCCGTCCGTCCACACCACGCCCAACTTGCCGATCGCGTTTCTGCCGTACCTCTTCTGCATAGCCGCCGGCCGGATCGTACGCCGCCAGGTGCACGGCCAGGAAGCGGCCCGGGTCCTCGCGCGCCAGCTGGAGGACGAGCGGGAGGAGTCCATCCGCGCCGCGATCTCCGAGGAGCGGGGCCGGCTGGCCCGGGAGCTGCACGACATCGTGGCGCACTGCGTGAGTGTGATGGTCGTGCAGGCCGGCGCCGCCGAGGACCTGCTCGACCGCGATCCGAAGGCGGCCCGGGCCCCGCTGCGCTCGGTCCAGGACACGGGCCGGCAGGCGATCACGGAGCTCAGCCGGATGCTCGGGCTGCTGCGCGGCGCGGCCGGTGGGCCGGCCCTGCGACCCCAACCGGGCACAGCCGACCTCGCCGACCTTGCCACCCACATGAGCGAGATCGGGCTGCCGGTCACGGTCTCCGCAACCGGCGCGGTACGCCCGCTCGCGCCCGGTGTCGAGCTCACCATCTACCGTGTGGTGCAGGAGGCGTTGACCAACACGCTCAAGCATGCTGGCCCCGCACAGGCCCGCGTGCTGGTGCACTATACGGACAGCGAGGTGACCGTGGAGGTGCTCGACGACGGGCGCGATGCGACCGGCACCGGGACCGGGCACGGACTCGTCGGCATGCGGGAGCGGATCGACCTGTACGGCGGCACGCTCAGCGCTGCGCCCGAGCCGGCCGGCGGGTTCGCGGTGCGGGCGAGTCTGCCGCTGACCGAGCCGCCGTCCCGCGTCGACGCGGCCCCACAGCCATGATTAGGGTCCTCCTGGCCGACGACCAGGCCCTGGTGCGCGGCGGCTTCCGCTCGATCCTCGACGGCCAGCCCGACATCGAGGTAATGGGCGAGGCGGCCGACGGCGCCGAGGCGGTGGCTGCCGCCCTGGCCGGTGACCCGGACGTGGTCGTGATGGACATCCGGATGCCCCGCATAGACGGCATCGAGGCCACCCGGCGGCTACTCGCCGACGGCCGCAGCCGGGCCCGGGTGCTGATCTTGACCACGTTCGACCATGACGAGTACGTCTACACGGCGCTGCGCGCCGGCGCGAGCGGCTTCTTGCTCAAGACCGCGCCGCCCCGGCAGCTCGCGGACGCCATCCGCACCGTCGCGGCGGGCGAGGCGCTCCTCGCTCCGGAGATCACGCGGCGGATGATCGAGGACTATGTACGCCAACCCCGCCCGTCGGCCGCCGCCCTGGTCGGCCTGAACCAGCTGACCCCGCGCGAGCGGGAGGTGCTGGTGCTGATTGCCCGTGGCCTGTCCAACGCCGAGATCGCCGCCGCCCTGTTCCTCAGCGAACCGACCATCAAGACGCATGTAACCCGCGTCCTGGCCAAGCTGACTCTGCGCGACCGCGTTCAGGCGGTGGTGTTCGCCTACGAGTGCGGACTGATCCGCCCCGGCGGGTCCTGATCCGGCCTCGGTCCCGTACCGAACGCGCCGAAGGCGCCAGCCGCAACGACGAGCTACGCAGCCGATCCGGCAGGCACCGGATCCGTCTGCGTATCCCGGCGATGCAGTGGCCGCCGGCGCGGCGCAGGGCACATCCGCGCGGCCGACAACCAGAACGACGACTGCTCAGCAGGCGTGCTCGCTCCTGTGGCTCATCTGGCAGCCGCCCCCACGCTGGCCGCCGGACGTGGCATCGGGGACAGGTCAGCCGACGACGCCGCTCATGAGCGGCCCTCTGATGCTCTCCGGGGGCAGCACCGCACCGGTCAACCGGGCCGCGAGGAGAAGCGCTCCGGAGACCGACGGCGCCTCAGCGCCGGTTCCGGGTACACCATCGGGATCAAGGCCCGCCTCCCTCATCAGGTCGTTGAGCCGATCAGGATCACTTCCGTGCCGCCATTCTGGAATCTTGGGGTTGAAGTACGTGACCAACTCCCCGTCCACCGCGTAAACGAAGTCGTCGGATGCGTAGTCGTGCCTCAGTACTGCCACGGCCACGGTCCCGGCCGAAAGTACCTGTGCCTTGTCGGCTTCCGTGCACGCCCACCCGCTCTCCTCGATGAGCACGGTCCAGTCGCCCACTCGCCCTGCGAGCACGGTCTCAGGAAAGAGGCCAGCGTCTATCAACTTGTCATAGGTGAGCGGTCGGATGCTCTCCTGGTCAGCACCAAGTCGGAGAAGCGCCTCCACCTCGCTGACTCCACGCACGAAGGTCAGGCACCACAGATCGCCCAACTCGTCGTCTTCGGCCAGCCAGGCAACATCGGCGTGGGTAAACGCCATGAGCAACACCTCATCTGTTGATCGTCGTGCCATTGGCGTGCCATTAAGGGCAGTCAGTAACGGTCAATCACGGTCACTTGCGGATCGTCCTTCATGCAGGTCGAGGCCGTTGTGCTTGAAGATCAGACCGTTTTGCAAGCAGGATGTCAGGAGTTCGAATCTCCTAGGCTCCACCGCAGGTCAAAGGCCGCTTCCCATGATCAGGAAGTGGCCTTTTCGATGCCGTACAGCAGTGAAATACGGCAAGGGCTACAGCTCCAGATGGTCACCGAGTCGCTTGAGCGCTTTGCGTGTCTCCTCGGATGAGACCTCGCTGTACACGTTCATGGTCACCGCGATCTGGCTGTGCCGGAGGATCTGCATTGCCACGCGGGGGTGGATGTCGAGGGCGACGAGGAGGGACGCACAGGTCTTCCGGGTCGCGTGAACGTGGACCTTTCGCACCCCCGCCTTGACACAGGCGTTCGCGAAGCTGCGCCGGAAGTTCGACGGCTCCACCGGTCGACCACTCGCGGTGGTGAAGACGAGGCCCGTCTCATGCCAGCTCTCCCCCGCCGAGTCGCGCGCCGTTCGGTAGTCGGGTGCGGACGACCGCACTGTTGCGGACGGCCGCGGCCGGGGTGCGGGCGATCCACAAGGGCGGCGCAGGCGAAAGCAGCATGGCCGGCTTCGTCTCATGCTGTGGCCGTCGGGGCGGGTGTCGGTTCGTGATCTGAACTCGGCTTGGCGGTGCCGTCCGAGGTTGTTCCGGTTTTGGTGTAGAGGACCTCGCGGGCCTGCTCTGCGGCGCGGATGAGGCCTTCGCTGACGAAGTCGAGGAAGCGGGCGACGTTCTCCAGGCGGGTGGCGGCGGGGGTGCCGGGGCCGAGGATGCCGACGCCTTGGCGTGCGGCCTCGACGACTTGGTCGTTGGACCGGGCGCTGCGGATCATGGACTGGTACCAGAGGTCGTCGTCGACGACGTAGCGCTCGCGGCGGCGTTCGTCGCGTTCTCGGCGGATGAGGTCCATGCTCTCGAGGAACGTGATCGCTTTGGAGATGGATGCCGGGCTGACCTGGAGGCGCTGGGCGAGTTCGGAGGCGGTGAGGCTGCCGGTGTCGAGGGTGTAGAGGCAGGCCAGCACCCGGGCCATCATCTTGGGCAGGCCCGAGGTCATGAAGACGGTGGTGAGTGTCTCCTGGTAGTCGTGGACGGTGTCGGCGTCGCGTCCGTGGGGTTGTGGGGATGCTTGTGGCCCTTGGGGTGTGGTCTGTCTGCGTCGGTGGGTGCGTTGCTGGGTGGCGCGGTGGGCCAGGTCGGCGCGGTAGCCGGTGGGGCCGCCGTTGCGTGTCACCTCGCGTGTGATCGTGGAGGTCGGGCGGTCGAGGCGGCGGGCGATCTCGGCGTAGGCCAGGCCGTCGGCCAGTCCCGCCGCGATTTGCTGGCGTTCCTGCTGGGTGAGCCTGCCTCCCGGCATTGTGGCCCCTTTCATGCGCTATGGGTGTCTCATGGCGCTGTTCGGTGTTCCCTGATGGCTTTCACCATAGCGTTCAGTTTCAATGCATTGCAATGATCGAGCGGTGGTCATTGCGTTAACCGTGAAGACCGTTGCAACAGTTTTCTGGCATCTGCCTGCATGAATGCCGATCTGCAGCAACGTTGATGTTGCATGACTTTGGAAAGCAACGTAGCGTTTGTGATGTCGGAAACACCGCAGT
>NZ_BBYJ01000019.1 GCF_001528665.1 Microtetraspora malaysiensis | reverse complement strand
AAGCTGGGCCGCTCGCGGGGTGGGCTGACCAGTAAGGTCCACCTGTCCGCCGACCGGCGCTGCCGCCCGCTGTCCTTCGTCCTCACCCCGGGCCAAGCCGGAGACAGCCCGCAGTTTCACGCCGTGCTGGCCCGTATCAAGGTCCGCATTCGCGTCGGGCGGCCGCGTACCCGCCCGGACGCGGTGGCCGCCGACAAGGCGTACTCCTCTCGCGCCAACCGCGCCTACCTGCGCCGACGCCACATCCGGGCGGTGATCCCCGAGAAGGCGGACCAGGCGGCCAACCGCAAGAAACGCGGCTCGCGTGGCGGCCGCCCAGTCAGCCACGACGCGGATCTCTACAAGGAGCGCAACACGGTTGAGCGCTGTATCAATCGGATCAAGGAGTGGCGTGGGCTGGCGTTCCGCTTCGACAAGACCCCCGAAAGCTATCTGGCCGGCCTTCATCTACGCGGAGCCATCTTGTGGATCCGAAGCCTCCGGCCTGCCTGAAGATCCGAACTCCGCACAGGCCCTAGCCGGAGTCCGTGAATCTTCTCCTGACATTGATCTCGCCGACTTGGCGCAGGTGGATGGAGGACTCGAAGAGATCGATCGGGAAGGACGAGTGCGGGGGCACGTGGGTGCCGTCCTGGCACACGTAGACGTCTCCGTCGTCCAGGGCCAGGATCGAACTCTCCGTGGTGCCGTCAGGAATGGTCATGGGCCCACTGTCGCCGCCGGCGCGCGCCGGCGGATTGGACAAATGTTCCGCTAGCCGCGGCTTGGGGACATCTTCAGGATTCGATACGCGCCCAAGGACGCGATCCCCGCCGCCACCCTGGCCGCCTGCGCCGGTCAGGCCCAGGCATTTCCCCGTCAAGATCGAAGAGCCCGGTTCGCCAGGGGTGTTCGCCGTGGCGGAGAGCGAGTGACTCGTCCAGCCATCGGCGTTGGGATGCGGTGAGCAGTCGCAGAACCGCAGTGAAGTCGATCGCGGTGCTCAGTCCGACAGAGGCAACCGCACAAACCGACGGAGAATTTTGTCTTGACAATATTAGTTGTCGGTGAGAACCTCTTGGCATGTGGGAAGTGGCGGTGATCGAGGACGCCGTGGCAGCCGAAGTCACGCTTGATCCGATCCGGGCGAGGCTGCTGGCAGAGCTGGTCCGGCCTGGCTCGGCGAGCAGCCTGGCGGCCCGGGTCGGGCAGCCTCGGCAGAAGGTGAACTACCACCTCCGGGAGCTGGAGCGGCACGGTCTGCTCGAGCTGGTCGGGGAGCGGCGCAAGGGCAACATGACCGAGCGGGTGCTCCAGGCGACGGCGTCGTCGTACGTCATCTCGCCGGCGGCGCTGGCCGCGGTTGAGCCGGACCCGGCGCGGTCGCCGGACCGGCTCTCGGCGCGCTGGCTGCTGGCGGTGGGCGCGCGGCTGGTGCGCGACGTCGGCACGCTCATCACCGGGGCGACCAAGGGCGGCGAGCGGGTCGCGACCTACGCGCTCGACGGGGAAGTGCGGTTCGCCACGGCGCACGACCGTGCCGCCTTCGCGGACGAGCTCACCAACGCGGTGACTGGACTGGTCGCCAAGTACCACGACGAGAAGGCGGCCGGCGGCCGGGCGCACCGGATCATCGTGGCAATCCACCCGTCGATCCCCCAGACTGCAAGCGACGACACAAAGGCCACCGAGACAGCGGCCAGCGACCTACCGGCCGACGAGGGGAACGAGTCCTGACGTGGGCCACCACTGGGAGCAGCGCGACGAGGCGAACCGATGCGCTCTACCGCTTCATCCGGGGCTACTTCGGCTCGATCCTCCTGGGACACCACATCTTCATACAAGACAGCACCGACACCCCGCAGGCGTGGCGGACCTGGCTCAACGACCTGCCCGCCTGACACCTAAGGAGCACTGACATGGGAAGCATCAAGTCCGGCCTGTTCATCTCGCTCGACGGCGTGACCGAGGCCCCGGACACGTGGCACTTCGGCTACTTCAACGAGGAGATGGGCAACGCGGTCGGCTCGCTCATGGGCGGCAACGACGCCATGCTGCTCGGCCGCCGTACCTACGACGAGTTCGCGGGCTACTGGCCGAACGCGGACGCCGACGACCCGATGACCAAGCAGATGAACGGCACCCAGAAGTACGTGGTGTCGAACACGCTGACCCGGCCCGACTGGGAGAACACCACAGTGGTCGGTGGCGACGACGTGTATGACCAGTTGCGCGCTCTGAAGGCCGATCAGAACCTGGGCATCACCGGCAGCGGGACGCTGGTGCGATCGCTGCTGGCGGAGGGGCTGCTTGACGAGCTGCACCTGTTGGTGCACCCCGTCGTGCTCGGCGCCGGCCAGCGGTTGTTCGAGGGTTCGGCCAAGGTCCCGCTGAAGCTGGTGAGCTCGGCGACGTTCAGCACAGGCGTGCTGCACCTGGTCTACGCGAACGAGTAACGAAGAGGACGCGAGCGCGCGCCGAGGCCTTCCGGCGCGCGCTCGCGTACGCCCGACCAGCTTGTTCAACTGTGCAATTCGGCGCGAAGCCGCCGAGGTTGACGACCACGAGCAGGCTCCAGACCAGGACGCGCACTGCGAGAGCGCCTGGCGCCAGCTCGGCGAGCGCGGCGCGAGCCTGGTAGAGATCGGGACCGGCGTCGGCGCGGGCGATGATGGCATCGGCGGCTCGTCTCGCGGATGTGGCGACCCCCCATCCCCACCTGGGGCTGCGCCATGTACGCATGCGTGGATTGCCGTAATCAATCCGGAAGGGATGGCGCGAGCGCCCTTATCTATCAGCCTTGGCCATGTGATGTCCATGAAAAGGGCTCGCCGACCGGTTGTTGCTCTTGCTGCCGCATAAGGCGAATTTGATGATCAGTGCGGGTTCCGTACGGCTTGACGGAAGGGGAGAGGCGCTATGAATGAATGGACCGGGGTCAGCGGGAAATACGTGATAATCACCGGCGCCACCAGCGGCATCGGACGCGCCGCAGCCGTCCAACTCGCCGCGCGTGGCGCGAGGATCGGAATCGTGGCCCGCAACGAGGCCAAGGCGAACGAGGTGGCGGCGCAGCTCAATGAGGTGGCCGGCGGCGGGGCGGTCGCCGATGTGTTCGTTGGGGACATGGCTTCACAGCGGTCTGTTCGTCAGGTGGCGAGTGAGATCCTCGAGCGGTGCCCCAGGGTGGACGTCCTGGTCAACAACGCCGGCGCTCTCTACTACCACCGCCACCTGACCGAGGACAATGTGGAGATGACCTGGGCAGTCAATCATCTGGCTCCGTTCCTACTCACCTCGTTGCTGCTGGACCGGTTGAAGGAGAGCGCGCCCGCGCGGGTCATCACTACGTCATCTCATGGGCACAGAGCCGCCCGGGAGGGGATCGATTTCGACGACCTGAGTGGTGACCGCCTTTACGGTCGCCGCAGGTTGTTGGGCGGTGCATTCGGGCGCTATGCCGAGACCAAGCTCGCGAACATCCTTTTCACTGCCGAGCTCGCCCGGCGACTGCAGGGGAGTGGCGTCAGCGCCTATTCCTTCGACCCAGGGTTGGTGGCCACCAATTTCAACAAGAACAACGGTGTGCTGGTGCGATGGAACATGCTCGTCATGAGACCTTTCTCGCGTAGCCCGGAGAAGGGCGCCGAAACGTTGGTGTGGCTGACCGATTCCGCGGACGTGCCTGAGTCCGGCGAGATCTATTTCGCGGACAAGCGATCGAAGGCCCCATCCGGGGCCGCCCAGGATCCGGACGCCGCACGCCGACTCTGGGAAGTGAGTGAAGAGCAGACTCAGGGCTCGTCCTCTCTTCAGGGATAGCCAACAGCGATCAGCGGTAAATCGCGGGGACTCACGGTCACTCGAGCCGATTTCACCTGCACCCCTGTCTTTCCAACTCAGGACGGCAAGATCAGTAGCCCATTCCCGAGCTGACAGCGTGGGTTCGATTCCCGTCACCCGCTCTACACACGAAGGCCCAGGTCAGGGAGTACATCCCGACCGGGCCTTCGTTGGGCGTCGACGTGGCGCGGGCCGCTGGGTTCGTGAAGTACTCTTTGGCGCTGATGACGAGTCGCGCGGCCGGGGCTTTGATGACGACGGGCTGTCCCCACCAGGAGTAGAAGCTGGTGTAGTTGAAGGTCCATACGTCGCCGAGCTCCGAGAGTTCCATGACGACCGAGGCCGTGAAGCGCCGGGGCAGGTGGTCGGACCCGACCCGGAGCTTCCAGGTGACGCGGCCCCCGCTGGTCACCCCTTGCTCATCGGTGTCGAACACTGGGCCGTCCCGTGTGGAGCCGAGGGCCGGCACGCTGACCGTGCCGGTGTACAGGGCCGTCGTCACGCCGTCGATTGTGCCGCCGGGCACTCCGGGCACACCGCCGGGGGCGACCAGTTCGAGGAACTTCGGGTTGGCAGCGTCGACCTGGTCGTTCGCGTGCCGGTAGCCCCCATCACCACTGCCCCACACGATGCGGTCCCGGAGTGGGGACGTCTCGGTCATCCCTCCCGAAGGTCCCGTCTACTCGGCGGGCCCTCTCCTTTCCCGGGGTGGTTCCGGCGGACCCTTCTCGCGGTCATCCAGACGGTCGGCGCCACGGCCAGGATCACGGCCAGCACTACGGCGAGGCCGTACGGGGCGGGCCAGCCGGCACTCCAGCCCAGGAACGGCAGGAGAGTCCCACCGAAGGTGAGGAGGGCGACGAGGGCGTTCCGTCCCCGTGGTGCCTCTTCCGTGGCCTGGGTGGAGCCCCGCGCCGATGTCCATGCCGCGAGCACCACGATGCCGCCGGCCAGTGCCATCAGCGCACCGACGGCGAAGGTGGAGATGCCGGAGGGGCCCGAGCCGATGCCCAGCGCGACGAGGAGCGGCCCGAGCCAGAGAAGCACGCTCCCGATCGTGTAGATCACTGGGGACTTCCTCCAGCAGCCGTCCACGCCGAGCCCGATGAGCAGGGCCGCGAGCGCCGCGAGGGCGGCGGCCCACACTTCCTCGCCGATCCGTCCGCCGGGATCGGTGAGGGGCGCCGCCGCCTTCGCCGAGAAGCCGCCGTCGGGCGCGAAGCCGAGCCGCTGCCAGCGCCCTGACACGTCGCGCACGGCCACACCGTCGGGGCCGTTGGCGACGACCACGATGTGCGCTCCCACCTCGCCCGGTACGGTCTGCACGGCGAGCGCGCGGGAACCGACGGGATCGGCGTCCCGCCCTTGCGGATCGGGGTTGCGGAATCCGCGATCCAGCCACCTCTCGCGGGGGATCCGCCACGCGGTCGTCCAGGTTTCGCCGCCGTTCGTGGACTCGTCGACCTGGAGCAGGCCGGGGACGATCCGGTAGCAGTGTTGCTGGTCGCCTTGCACGCAGGCCGCGCTCCGCGCCGCCCTCGTGGCAGGTTCCTCCCATCCCCGCCACGTCACGCCGCCGTCGACGGAGGCATATCCGCCGGCACCCTCGCCGTACACGACGACGGCCGCGCCGTGGATCTCTACATAGGCCGCCGATGGCGGCGGCTGAACGGGCGAGGTCGCCGTGGCGGCGAACAGCGCGACGGGGACGATGAGCACGGCGTGCGGGAGTGCTGTGGGAGGGCGTCGGGTGGCCTGTCGCCAGGTGAGCCAGGCGAGGCCGAGGGCGGGCAGCGCGATCAGGTCGGTGGGGTCGGCCACGACCCGGGACGGGATGAAGAGGGACCACAGCCAGGACGCGGCCTCCGCGCCGATGGTGGTGACCTTCATCAGCGTGAAGAGCGTTCCGGTGAGAGCGATGGCGGCCGGGGCCGGGCAGCGGAGGAGGAGTGCCACGAGTGGTGGGGCCATGGTGAGTCCGGCGAGGTCGCTGAGTTTGCCGGTGATCGGGCCGGGCCACAGGTGTTTGAAGAGGTGGTCGTTGAGGAGGAGCAGGGCCACGGCCAGCATGGTGACCGGATGGCCGAGCCACGCGAGCGCGTGGCCGGAGCTTCGCATTGTCACGGCTTGTTCGATCTCCGGTACGGGGGCCGGGTTGTCACGATGCGGTCCCGGAGTGGGGACGACTCGGTCATCCCTTCCGATCGTGTGGGTAGCTCAGCTCGAACGCGCGCTGGACCGCCTCGGTGTGCCGGCCGGCGTTGACCCGGGGTGCGTTGTGGCGATCTTGCTCGTTGCGCTGATCCCTATCCCCAGGTGGCGGCTTTCCTGCCGCGCGGAACAAGGTGCCACGCTCCTTGGGGTTGCGCTGATATCGGCAACCGAATCGTTCTCTACAACGGGTGCCTGACCGGCCCACTCAACCTGAGGATCCCGGCCGCGTGTCCCACTCGAGCGCTTCACGCCTGAGCCGATGAGCCAGGTTCTCCGTCCCTGAGGCGGAGCCGGAGCCAGGTGATGAGGCGGGTGCCGGGGTCGGTGAGGTCGAGCCCGTTGCCGGCGAGCCTGCGGATCCGGTAGCGGAGCGTGTTGGGGTGCACGCGGAGCCGCTGGGCGGCGGCGCGGACGTCTCCATGACATTCGATCCACGCCAGCGCGGACTCCTCGGCGTCCCGCAGCGCCGGATCCGCCTCGTGCAGGAGCAGGTCGGGATGATCTTCGAGCAGCGAGCGCAGCTCGATGAGCGTCGCCGCCGCGCGGACCTCGTCGATCGTGGCGACGGCCGCACCCGAAGCCCTGAGCGTGGCCGTACCCGAAGCCCTGAGCACGGCCAGGGCCAGATCGGCCTGGCGGCGGGAACGCGGTAGATCGTCCGCGCTCACCCGGCCGCCGACGCTCGCCGCCAGGCGGCGCCGCAGGCCGAGCCGCCGGGTGAGGTCGGATGCGACCTCCCGCAGCGCCGCGAGGTCCTGCGCGGGCATCAGGCAGTAGACGGTGTCGCCGCGCAGCACGCACGCGGTCGACCGCCGGTAGGCGTCGAGGTAGGTGGCGACGGCGTCGAGGAGGTGCTCACCGAGCGGGTCGTCTCCGGCGACCAGCTCGGCCACGGCCAGGACCGCGATCCCCGCGCCCGGATCGAGACCGAGGCGATGGCATGCCGTACGCGGATCCCTGCCGTCCAGCGCCTGTCCGACCAGCTCGCCGCGGCGCTCGCGATCGACGGTCCGAGCCCTCCGCACCCGCAGCAGATGCGCGGCCGCCAGCCGGGCGAACTCCTCCACGAGCACCAGCTTGTCCTCGGAAAGCCGCTCGTCCCCCTCCAGGACCCACAGCATGCCGAGGGGCTCGGGTCCGCCGCGGATACCCGCGCCGATCCGCCAGATCCGGTGCCCGTCATCGTCGTACGGCGGGCCGGTGTAGAAGCGCAGCGCGCGGTGGCTGGTCAGCAGCAGCCGCCGTGTCTCCTGGGGCGCGTTCCTCGCGGGCACGGTCCTGCTCAGGATGACGTCCCGCTGCAGATCGTCGTTGGTCTGGCCGGGTATGGCGGAGTAGGCGAGCAGCCGCCACTGCGTGTCCACTATCCCCGCCGGCCGGTCGAGCGTCTCGGCGATCGCGTTCACCAGCGCGTTCAGGTCGCCGGCCGGGACGCTGCCGAGGTCGCGGCTCGGCGCCGCGACCAGGCTGTCGCCCAGCAGGACCGCGTCCTCCAGCAGCGTGTGCAGGTGGCTCCAGGACATCGCGACCCGCAGCGCGATCAGGGCCACACCCGCCTCGGCCGCCGCCTCCGCCAGCGACGCGGCACCCGCCGCGTCGGATCTCAGGACGGCCGCCGCCGCGCCGGCCAGCCGGCGGATCGTCTGAGCCGCGCCGGGTGTCTCGGGAGTCAGGCCGACGAGCAGCACCATGGCGCCCGGCTTGGGCGGCGCGGCGCTCAGCGGATCGTGGATCGCGGGCCCGGAGATCGGAACATCTACTCCGTTCGGTGCGGCGACGACCGTCACATAGTCCGCTCCGATCCGCTCGATCACCTGCGCGAGCGACGGCTCGAGGTACTCGACCTGGTTCATCCGTGCAGTATCGGCCAAGGGCACCGATGATTCTTCGTCCGATCGGCCAAGGAATCGCGTCCTCTCTTCACCCAGGGTTGGCGCATGAAGAATTCCTGGGGCTCGGTCCGACTCCACCGTGACGCGTACGGCGTGCCGCTGGTCGAGGGGACCTCCGAGCCCGCCGCCTATTTCGGGCTCGGATACGCACAGGCGCAGGACGACCTGCACGGTCTGCTCAGGCAGTACCTGCTGGTGCGCGGCGAGTTCGGCGACGCGGCGCGGGACGCCAACCAGCGGCGCTGGCAGGTGCTGGAGGAAGCCCGCCTAGGCTTCGACTCCCTCCCGGAGGACCTGCGCGCCTGCTACGAGGCGTTCCTCGCCGGGATCGGCGCGTGGATGGACGAGCATCCCGAGGACGTCCCCGCGTGGGCGCCGCCCCTGGAGCCCGCCCTGCCGATCGGCGTCAACCGCACGGTCATGCTGTACTGGATCATCACCGACGCGGTCGAGGCGCTGCGCGCGTCCGGTGTCACCCCGACCGGTGTGACCTCCGAGCTGGAACGCGGCCTGGTCCCTCCTGGCTCGAACGCCTGGGTGATCCGGCCGTGGCGCACCGCGACCGGCGAGACGTTCCTGGTCAGCGACCCGCACCTCCCTTTCGGCGGGACCTTCGCCATGTACGAGGCCGTCATCAGGGCAGGGGACCTGCACTACTCCGGGTTCGGCTTCATCGGCGCCATGCTGCCCCCGCTGGCCCACAACCCAACCTGCGCGTGGGGTCTGACCACCGGCGGACCGCGCGTCTCCGACGCCTATCGCATCGCCGTGGACGGAGACGTCTATCTGTACGACGGCGAGACCAGGAAGGTCTTTGAACACGACGGCCACGAATACGTCGTCCACAACGGCGTGATCGCGCCCGTGCTGGCGAGGGACGACGACGCGATCTATGTGGTGTGCACGCCGTACATGGGCCTGGCGGGGGAGACCGAGCGGCAGATCATGGCCATGGTGCGCGCCCGCGACGTCACCGAGCTGCGCGAGGCCTTCGAGGCCCGCGCGTTCCCACCGCAGAACGTGCTGGCCGCCGACTCCTCCGGCGACTGCTTCTACCTGCGCACCGGGCGGGTCCCGATCAGGCCGGTATGCGACGGGGGAGTACTCGACGGGAACACCTCCGCCACCGCATGGCTCGGCATCCGCCCGGCCGGCGACCTGGTGGGGATCTCCAATCCGGCGTCCGGATATCTCCAGAACTGCAACACCGCCCCCGACACCGTCACCCCCGATCCGGCGCTCGCGGCCGACCGCTGGCATCCGGACGCGTTCAACGACGAGCCGGGCCGCACCACCAGCCGGGGACGGCGCAGCGCGGAGCTGCTGTCCCGGGCCTTCGCCGTGGATGTCACGGAGGTCACCGCGTGGGCGGTCGAAGACCTCTGGCCCGACACCCCCATGTGGCAGGCGAAGCTCCTGAGCGCCTCATCCAGGGAGCCGGACCGGATCCACGGCTGGCCCGAGGGGCATCGGCGCCTCCTGCACCGGCTGCTCGCCTTCGACGGCCATGCCTCACCTGAGTCGGCGGACGCGACGGCCTGGCTCTCCTGGCGCGCGCAGATCTCCTCGGACGACCTCCTGGACGCCGTGGAACGGGCCGCGGAGGCCGTACCCCGTGGGACGTACGGGGAGGAGCATCAACTCCTCCCCGGTGTGCCGGGCCGCGCCGGCGCGCTGGAGCTCGAAGTGCCCCTGCGGGCTACGTACTACGCGCAGGGCATGGCCTTCGCCGGAGGTCCCTGCCTGCGGATCGTCGCGCTGGGCGGGAACGGCATGCGGTCGTGGAGCGTGTCGATGCCCGGCCAGGCCGCGCTGTACAGCCGGGGCGAGGTCAAGCCGATCACCTTCGACCCGTCATGAGGCTGTATCCCGTCATCGCGATCGGCATGCTGGCGATCACCGACGCGTTCGTGAACCAGGCCCTCGGCGTGCTCGCGCCGGACATCACCGGGTCGTTCGGCGTCTCCACCGGCGTGCTCACCTCCTTGCTCGCGATCCAGCTCATCGCCGTCGGCGTCGCTCCTTTCGCCATGTCGGCGCTGGTCAGAGGGCGTCCGATCCGGGCCGCGGTCTCCATCGGCACCGGGTTCGTGTGGAGCATCGCGACCTTCGCGATCGCGTTCGTCCACGACATCTGGACACTGGGCGCCCTGCTCCTGGTCAGCGGCCTGGCGAACGGCAGCCAGATCGCGCTGCACTCGCCGTTGCTCGCCGACATCTATCCGCCCGCTGTGCGCGGCCGGGTCCTTGCCCTGTACGGCACGGCGATGCCCGCCGGCGCGATCCTGAGCCCGCTCACGGTGTCGGCGCTGGCCGGGTGGCTCGACCTGGACTGGCGGGCGGTCTACGCCGTGCTCGGGGTCCTGTCCCTGCTCGGCTGCCTGTCGGCCTCGCGGCTGCGCGACCCCGGGATCGGGCGATACGACGACGTGGCGAGCGCTCGGGGCCTGTTGCGTTCGAGGACGCTGCGCCGCGTCTTCGCCGCCTTCGTCGCGTACGGCATGCTTCTTGTCCCGGCCGCGACGTTCCTGTCGGTGCATCTCAAGGAACGCTGGGGTCTGGACACCGACGCGCGCGGCCTGTTCTCGGCATGCTGCTCCGCGATGGCCATCGTCGTGCTGACCACACTCGGGCGACGGCTGGACTCGATCTTCCAGTCCGATCCGAGGAGGGTGCCAGCCGTCGTCGCCTGGGTCCTGACCGGCTCGGCCGTGGCCTTCGCCGCGGGTGCGACGGCGCCGGCCCTGCCGCTGTCGCTGGCCGCGTTCCTCGTCGGCCTGACGCTGACCCCCTTGATCGTTCCGATGATCACGCTAATCATGATCTCGGTGACCGCCCCAAGTGGGCGGAGCTACACGGCCAGCCTGTTCGGCATCGGACTGGCGGTCGGCGGGCTGGTCGGAGCCGGGCTCCTCAGCACCGTGGAGAAGGCGTACGGCACGGCGGGAGCGGTCGCCGCCATCGCCCTGCCCGGTCTGGTCGCCGGGCTCATCATCGCGTCGACCGCCCGTACCATCCAAACCGACCTGATTCCCGTCCGGGAGGAGATCCTCAATGTCTAGCGTCTTCGGCGATCCGGGATACGCGCGCCTGCCGGACGGGCGACGTCTGCACTACGTCAGCCAGGGCGAGGGGCGGCCCGTCGTCGTCCTGGAGTCGGGGCTCGGGGCGACCCGCACCGAGTGGGGTCTCGTCATGCCCGCGATCGCCGAGCGCACCCGGGTCGTCGCCTACGACCGGGCCGGGCTCGGCCGCAGCGACCACGATCCGCAGCGGCGCCACCTGGACCGCATGGTGGAGGACCTGGGACACCTTCTCGATCACCTGGGCGAGGACCGGTACATCCTGGCCGGGCACAGCCTGGGCGGGCCGATCATCCGTGCGTACGCGTCCGCGCATCCCGAACGGGTGGCCGGGCTCGTGCTGATCGACCAGGCCGCGGAGGACCTGGACTTCTACTACAAGCGGAGCATGCGCGCCGTGGCGATGGGCGCCCAGTCCGTCATGGCGGGACTCGCCACGCTGGGCGTCAAGGTCGTCCCGGGCGAGGTCCGCCGCATCCTCGCGCTGTTTCCGCCGGACATGCGCGCCGAGGCACTGGCCGAGATGACCCGCCCGTCCGAGATCCGCGCCACCCGGGCCGAGTACGCCGCTCTCGCCGAGGGCTTCGCCCGCCTGCGATCCTCGCCGGGCGTGCTGCCGCCGGTGCCCATCACGGCCATCAGCGGCGCGCTCACCCCCAGCAAGGTGGAGAAGCAGGTTCGCCCCGAGCTCATCGCCAGCCACCGGCGGCTCGTCGAAGCGCAGCCCCACGGCCGTCACGTCCTGGCCGAGCGGTCCGGGCACATGGTCCCCCAGGACGAGCCCGACCTGGTCATCGCCGAGATCCTCCGGCTCATCACCCGACCTGCCGGCTGATGGCCGGGCCGGTGTTGGCGGTGTCGCCCGCCGGTGAGAACATCATGATTCTCCTTCTCAGCACGTCCTCCGAGTGGATGGTGTGTCAGTAGGCCGTGACCTCGGGCCAACGCAGCTCCACAACAGCACCACCGGCAGCCGCCGGCCGCGCACCGGCGCGCCCACGTGGCCGTGCGTGTCAGGCAGTCGCACCGCGTCCGGCGGCAGGCCGTTCTCCTTGAGGAAGGACGCGGCGGCGGGAGCTCGACTGCTCCGTCGCGGACACGCTCGTCCTGTTCCTCGCGCGGCTCTGGCAGGCCACGCCACGCGGCGAGACCGCCCCGGTCTGACCGCATCGTGCGGTTGCGGGCGGCAGGCCGACCATCAGCCCATGCGGGCGACGGCTCCGAGGATTCCAGGGCGGGTGAGGTCGGCGGGGACATCCTTCGGCCCCTCGGGCCGCCAGGCCTGCACCGGGACGATGCCGGGGTCCAGGATCTCGAGCCCGGCGAAGTACGACGTGATCTGCGGGAGATCGCGACCGGAGATGCCACCGGAAGTCGCGGTGGAGTAAACCCGCTGCCCAGCGCTGACCGCCGCCTGGTCTCCGTCGCCCTGGTAGATGTGCGAGAGCACGAGGTGGCTGCCCGGAGTCAGACGCTCGCGAATCCGAGTGACGATCTGGGCGGCGACCTCGTCCTCCGGGACGAAGTGCAGCACCGCGACCAGCAGCACGGCGAACGGCTGATCGAAGTCGATGTGGGCGCGCAGCGCCTGGTCGTCGAAGATCGCGCGCGGGCTCCTCAGATCGCCGGACAGGACGATGGTGCCGGGGTCGTCGCCGAGGAGCGCTCTGGCGTGGACGAGCACGGTGGGATCGTTGTCCACGTAGACGACGCGAGCGTCGGGCGAGTACCGCCGGACGACCTGATGGACGTTCTCCTGGGTCGGCAGCCCGGCGCCGATGTCGATGAACTGCCTGACGCCCGACTCCGCCAGATGTCGTACGGCACGGCCGAGGAAGCCGCGGTTCTCTCTGGCCACCTCCCTGGCGTCGTTGCCCATCTGACGGCCGATGGCGATCATCTTCTCCGCGGCCTCGCGATCGGCGGGGAAGTTGTCCGTGCCGCCCAGGTAGTAGTCGTACATGCGGGCGACGCTGGGAATGCTGGGGTTCACCCCGGTCGGTACCTGTGCGAAATCGTCCACGGGTCCGCCTTTCGCTGGCCGGTTTACCGGGATCGTATGCGCAGAAAGCGGATTTGTGGATCATTCGGGCGACGCGGGCCGCCCTTCCTCTCGCGCTCGACGGACGCGTCTTGTCTTCATTCGACGGACGCGCCTTGTCTTCATTCGCCGGGCGCCCCTCGCCCCCCCCCCCGCAAACCGGTTGGGCACAGTCCGGGTGCCGGCCAGCGAGGGGCTGGGCTCACCTCGTTCCTGAGGCGCCTTGCTTTTCCTTTCCGTCCACACCTCGTACGGACTGTTCCCCGGCAGCACCCAAACCTCCGGGTCAGGCCTGGCAATCGTCCGCAGCGGCGTGGCCTTGCCGGTCGCCCTCGATACCCGGTGGATCGCTACCCCGCCCCGGTCTTCGATCGGACGACCACGCGTGCCGCCTGGTCGAAGTCGAGGTCGTCGATGTACTGCTGTCCGCTCGGACGCTCGCGTCCGGCTGCGACCGCGAGGATGTCAGCGTGCCCCCGGTGGACATGGCCCGCCACCCGGCGAAAGGGGGCGGGCCGTTCGCTATCCAGTGATTCGACAGCCGCGGATCGGCGGGTGGCGCGCCTGCGGCATGAGGTGGGATTTCGCCGGGTTCAGCGGCCCTGAGGTGGCGTCACGGGGACGACCTGACTTGGGCACGCCGCAGGGGTGCCGGAGGCTCCACCGGCTCCTCGCGCAGATCTGTCACCTGTACCAGATCGTTGAGAAGACGCGGGAGATGCCGCCCCGCCCGTAGCAGTTGAAGTAGGCGACGCCCTGGGAGTTGGGATAGTGGATGCTGAAGCTGCCATCGTTGCAGTAGACCCCCACCTCCCACTCGTAGTTCGTGGAGCAGATCGCGTAGCCCGCCATGTGGCCGCTGTCGGTGAATTGCCCCTCGCAGATGGCGGGCAACCCGCCCGGTATCCCGCCGTCGCCCGACGGCATGGCAGAGGGGCTCGGTGCGGGAGTCGGCGCTGTGGGGGAGGAGGTGCCCGACATGCCGCCGGGCGCGTTGACGGGGCCGGAAGCCGCGTGAGCGGGGATGACCAGAGCCAGCGCGGCCATAGCCGAGGCGACGACGGTGGCCGTGCGCGTGAGTAAGGTGCGCATGAAGCGTCTACTCCCATCAGGTCGAGACATGATGACGCTTCCTTTTTGTCACCTCGCCGCGCAAAAGAATCGTCCCAGCGGAGGATGTCCGTTCGGCCACATGGCCAGGAGCTCCGGCCACATGGCCAGGTACTCGACGCGGGTTGCCGACGCTGCGTGTGAACGGGCTGCGCGATCGAGTGCCCCTCACCAGTAAGGGTAAGGACCCCTTATGCAAGCCATCACTGCTCGAGACCGTGACGCCGGTGTCGCCGGGCTGTCTCTGGCGGACGTGCCCTACCCCCACGCGGCCGAGAATGACGTCATCGTGCGGGTGCACGCCGCGGGCTTCACCCCCGGAGAGCTGGACTGGCCGGCCACGTGGACCGATCGCGCAGGCCGCGACCGGACGCCGAGCGTACCCGGGCACGAGTTGTCGGGTGTCGTCGAAGAGCTGGGGTTCGGCACGACCGGCGTGAGTGTCGGCCAGCGGGTGTTCGGCATGGCCGACTGGACCCGCAACGGCTCGCTCGCCGAATACGTCGCGGTGGAGGCCCGTAATCTCGCGCCCCTGCCAGCGGACGTCGACCACACCCTGGCTGCCGCTCTGCCGATCTCCGGGCTGACCGCCTGGCAGGGCCTGTTCGACCATGGCCGCCTGGTCACAGGCCAGACCGTTCTGATCCACGGCGTCGCGGGCGGCGTCGGCTCGATCGCGGTACAGCTCGCCCGCGAGGCCGGCGCCCGTGTCATCGGCACCGGCCGGGGCGCCGATCGGGACAGGGCGCTTGCACTGGGCGTCGACACCTTCCTGGACCTGCAGACGGAGAAGCTGGAGGACGTCGGCGAGGCCGACGTCGTGTTCGATGTGATCGGCGGAGACATTCTCGACCGCTCGGCCGCTCTGGTCCGGGCCGGCGGCACGCTCGTCACCATCGCCACGCCGCCCAAGGTTCAGCCCAAAAACGGGCGGGCGGTCTTCTTCGTCGTCGAACCCGACCGCGCCCGGCTCACCGACCTCGTCGCGCGAGTGAGGGACGGCCGGCTCACGCCCGCCGTCGGCGCCGTACGGCCGCTCGCCGAGGCACCCGCCGCGTTCGCCCCCGTCACGCGCACCCCGGGCAAGACGATCATCCGCGTCATGGAAGACCGAACAGGAGCCCCATCGTGATCGGGATGCGGGTCGCCGGTGGCCTGCTGGCCGTCGCCACGCTGACTACGGCCACGGCCTGCTCCACCACGGACCAGCCCGCCCCCGCCAAGACGCCGACCGCGGCCGGGGCATCGACGCACCCCACCGAAACCCTCAAGCCACTGCTCCAGCAGGCCCTCCCGGATGTGAAGGGCAAGACGTTCACCTCGGCGGTCGTCGACTTCCCGCCCAACGCGCGCGCGATGCCGCACCGGCACGGCAAGGCGTTCGTCTACGCCTACGTCCTCGAAGGCACCGTGCGCAGTCAGCTCGCCGGCAAGCCCGCGCGCACGTATCACCAAGGCGAGAACTGGGTCGAGCAGCCGGGCGCCCACCACGTCCTCACCGAGAACACCAGCCGGACCCAACGGGCCAAGCTCCTGGTCGTCTTCGTCTCCACCACCGGAGACGAACTCAAGGTCGACGACCCGAGGCCGTAGCCCGGGGCACACAGCGGGTGGCAGCAGTCCCGCACGAGAGCACTGCCCCTGCCGGAACACAACCAACTGGCCACCGCATCGCGCCTGAGGCGAACCCCGCGGCGCAGACCACACGAACGAATCGAAGGAACCATGACGGACACCCGGCGCGTCAACCTCGGGAGGCAGCACCCGGCGGGACTGTAAGAAGAAGAACAACAACAAAAGAGAGACAGAGCCGTTCACTGGACAGACCCTCCTGATCCGATCCGTGAGCGGATGTCCCTGGGAGACGGCCGTGTGCTGGTGACGACACCTGAGCTCTACCTGCGGAAGGTCGCCGCGATCCGGGAGTCTCTGCCCGGGCTGAGATATGTGCTGGTCACCGGAGCGGGTCCCGCGCCCGGGGGCACTTTGCCGTTGGGCGAGTTGATGGCCGAGGTGTCCGCAGATTTCGAGATCCCTCCGACTGAACCGGAGGACATGGCGCTGCTCCACTTCACCAGCGGGACGACCGGAACGCCGAAAGGTGCGATGCACGTCCACCGACAGCGTGCGCGCTGTCGTCGCCGACGTGCTCGCCCGCCACGGGGCGCATCATCAACGACGTGCCGACGTTCGACCAGGTGTACGGCAAGATCGTCGACCGGCTCCAGTGCCGGGCGGCCATCGCGCACTTCACCGGCCCGGAGGTGCGGGAGTAACACCGCCGGGTGTTCGTCGGCCGGGCTGTTACGTCACCGGCTTGAACTGGGAGAGGACATCAGCCCGGTTGGTTCTCGGATGTCGCGACGTGTCGGAGCGCGACTGTGAGTTGGTTGAGGTCCTGACCTTTGAAGTGGTCGACGAGGTGTCGGCGCACGCTGGCCAGAAACTCTGGCCAGGCCTGTTCGAGGCGGGTGAGGCCAGCATCGGTCAGGGCGGCGTTCCATCCGCGTCCGTCCTCGGCGCATTTGGTGCGCTCGACCCAGCCCTGCTTCTCCAGCCGGGTGACGACGCGGGTCATCCCGCTGAGGGTGATGTTGCAGGCGGCGGCGAGTTCGCTCATCCGCATCGCTCTCCCGGGGGCCTCGGACAGGTGCATCAGAGGTGTGTATTCGGAGAGCGGAAGCCCGGCCTCGCGCACGATGTCGGCGTCGACCGCACGTGGCAGCGCCAGCATGACGCGGCTCAACTCACGCACGAACGCTTCCTCGCTTGCGGTGAGGGGCTGCGATGACTGCTGGTCGGAGGGCATGTCCTCACTATATCTCCTTGACGGGTCAAGGAGTTTCCGGGAGGCGTGCGTCGAGTCGGTTCGCCTTCCTCGCCCCAGAATGTGCTTGACGCGTCAAGGGGATTGGTATGTACTTGCCCCGTCAAGTAGTTGCTTGACGGGGCAAGTACATGCGGGCCGCCCTTGAATGCACGGAGGGAACCACCATGACCAAGATCGGCATCATCCTCGGAAGCACCCGACCGGGACGTAACGGTGCGGCCGTCGCCCACTGGGTCCACCAGAACGCCGCCCTGCGCGACGACGCCGAGTTCGAGCTCGTCGACCTGGCGGACTACAAGCTGCCGCTGCTCGACGAGCCGCACCCTCCGTCGATGGGCCGGTACACCCAGCCGCACACACAGGCCTGGGCGCAGAAGATCGCGTCGTTTGACGGCTTTGTGATCGTCACCCCCGAGTACAACCGTTCGGTACCGGGCGCGTTGAAGAACGCCCTGGACTTCCTCTACGTGGAGTGGACCAACAAGGCCGTCGGTTTCGTCAGCTATGGCACGACCGGCGGGACCCGGGCCGTGGAGCACCTGCGCCTGATCGCCGGGGAACTCCAGATGGCCGACGTGCGCTCCCAGGTCGCCCTGTCCCTCTTCAACGACTTTGAGGACTTCAGCGCCTTCAAACCGATCGACGCCCAGCACGATGCCCTTGTCGCCATGCTCGACCAGGTCATCGCCTGGAGCAACGCCCTGGCTCCGCTGCGCGCCCACTGATCCATTTCCCTCGATTTGGAGTTCACATGACTGTCAACAAGCCCTCCGCGACCGCGTCCGCCACTTCGGTCGAAGCGCGTCTCTCGCCGCGACAGGTCGCTGCGGGGTTCTACGCCAGCTACAACGGAGACCTGGCCGCCGGTTTCGAGCGGTACATCTCCAAGAACCTGGTGCTGCACGGCTTCGACGGCCCCAATGAGCGCTCGACCTGGATCGCGGGTGACCTGGAACTGAAGGCGTCGCTCACCGGGTACCGCCTGGAGGTGTTCGACCAGATCGCCGAAGGCGACAAGGTGGTCACCCGGTGGAGCATCGGCGGCGTTCACACGGGCACGATTCTGGGAATTCCCGCGTCCGGCCGCGAGGTGCATCTCAGCGGCATCTCCATCGACCGTGTCGTGGACGGTCAATCCGTCGAGCACTGGTCGGAGGGAAACTTCGGCAGGTTCCTCGAGACGCTCCGCGGCGACAACGCCTGACACAACGCCCATCAGCGCGGTCCCGCGCGCGGAAGGCGCAGGCAGATCGCGAAGAATCGACAGGGAGCAACACATGAGGGAATTCGTCAGCCGACGCGAGGTGGTCGGCGGCGCGCTCGCCGGGGGAGCCCTGGCGCTGGCGTCGGCGACACCGGCCTTCGCCGTGAGCGGCGGCAGGACCAAGGGCATCGTGAGGGGGTTCTACGAGAGCTACGCGCTCCGGGACCTGTCGGCGTCCTGGGACCGCTACATCCACCCGGACGCCGTGATGCACGTCCCCGGGTACGACCGGCAGTCCTGGCTGGAGTTCGACAGCAAACTGGTCGCGGCGTTCGACGACCTCGCCATCACGGTGTTCGACCAACTGGCCGAAGGCGACAAGGTGGCGACGCGCTGGCTGCTTGGCGGGCACCACACCGGACCGTTCCTCGACATCCCGCCGTCCGGACGGTACGCGTCCTTCACCGCGACCACTGTCGACCGGATCGAGGACCAGAAGATCATTGAGCACTGGGCCGACGCAGACTTCACCGCCTTCCTCCAGAAACTGGCCGCATAGACCCACCAGTCCGACTGGCGCACCACCCGACGTACCGTTCAACAACGCATGACCCAGAAGGCGGTTCCATGTCCGACACGGCGGATCACACGACCGGTTACCTACTCGGCCATTCGGAGCTGGAGCACCGCAGGCTACTCGTTCAGGCGTCCTACGTGCGCCCCTGGACGACACGTCTGCTGCGCCGCGCCGGACTGACCGAGGGCATGTCCGTCCTGGACATCGGCTCGGGCCTGGGTGACGTCGCGTTCATCGCCGCGGAGATCGTCGGCCCCGGCGGACGCGTCATCGGCGTGGAACGTGATCCCGCCGCAGGACGTGGCACGCCAGCGCGCCACGTCCGGCGGCTACACAGGCATCGTGACCTTCACGAACGTCGATCTGGCGGAGTTCGATCCGGCGGAGTTCGGTGACACGCGGCCGTTCGACGCGCTGGTCGGCAGGTTCGTCCTCCAGTACCTACCGGATCCGGCCGCCGCGCTGCGCCGTCTCGCCGGGTTCGTCCGCCCCGGAGGCATCGTCGTCATGCATGACATGGACGCCTCCAACCCGGACGTGAGCTTCCCGCGCTGCCAACTCTGGAACGACTGCTACGCACTACTCGGCGCGCTGTTCCGAGCCCACGGAATCGCCCCGGACTTCGGCCGGCACCTCACCCGCGTGTTCCTCGACGCGGGGCTTCCATGGCCAGACGTCGAATCCGGGGCCATGACCGGAGGGAAACCCGGCTCCACCGCCTTCGCCTGGCTCGGCAGCGCCGTCCAGGCCGTCGAACCGCTCCTCCTCCAAGCCGGCGTCGCCCTGCCCGAAGGCATCGCCATCGACGGCTCCCTCACCGCGACACTGGAGCGGGCGGTGCGGGAGAGCCGCAGCATGATCCTGGGCAACACTCACTACGGAGCATGGACCCACCTCGACGACGGCCCCCACCGATCGGAGTGACCATGACACACCCCCTCCCGTTCTCCACGCACCAGTTCCTGCGCGACATCAGGGCGACCGCCGACGCGATCGACGCGGCCCGTGCGGACCCGAGGGGCCAGTCCGCCGACCACCACGAATACGGCAGTGCAGTCCGGTGACCTGTGACAGCACCGCAAGCGGGTCAATGGGCATTCTGGGCGTGCGTTGACGAGTTCGATCCGACGATCCCGTGGACCGTGTGACACGGTTCCGCTTCCACACGAAGGAGTCAGGGAATGATCAAGAAGATGCCACTCAAGGCTGGAGTGGTCGCCGTTGCGGTGATGGCGGGCCTTATCACGTCCGCCCCCAGCGCGAATGCGGCTGGAAACTGCACCCACTACGAGCAGCCGGGCTACGCACAGCTATTCACCGACCCCAACTACCAGGGCGACTGCTTCGAGTACTCCTTAGGGACGTACATAGAACTGCCCTCCTACGTGAAGAACAAGGTCTCTTCACTCAGGAGCTGGTCTGATTCGCCGCTTCGCTCCGTGTGGCTGTATGGGGACCCGAACCTCGTGTTCCGTGCGGGGCCTAATGAGTGGTGGTCGAGCCTGCCCTCATGGATCGACGACCAGGCTGATTTCGCGTCCTGAAACGCTCGCCGGATAGAGACCAGGATCTCATCCGTCGCGCCGCGCACCATCGTGAGGGGAGCCGTTGGGTTAGGGATTCACCCCATCCGACTCGCGCCTGGTCTCAAGATGCTGCGGCTCTGATGTGCCGGTGGGCTGCCTTGCCGGGGCAGCCCACCATTCACTACTTCTGGACAGCAGGTCGGCTCGGAGTGGGCCGCCTTCGCGTTGTCGTGACAGTGATCCTCGACTCCTCCGGCCGGGTGTCCGCGCTCAGGGCTGCGAACTCGGTGGAGCTGGGCATGGGCCCCGCGGCTGTCGGCGACGAGGTCGACCCTGACCTCACCAACGCCGGTAAGGTGCCCGTCACCGAGTTGCCCGGAGCCGCGTACTTCCATCACGCGGACTCCTTCGCCATGATGCGCGGCGGTGACCTCGCCAACTGGGACACCGGCGCGCCCGGCTCGATCCCCGCCGTCGGCGGCGCAATGGATCTGGCGATCGGCGCCAAGCGGGTCTACGTGATGATGACGCTCTTCGCGAAGAACGGCAGCCCGAAACTCGTGCCCGCCTGCACCTACCCCCTCACGGGTGTCGGCTGTGTCAGTCGTGTCTACACCGACCACGCCGTATTCGAGATCACCCCCGTCGCTCCAAGGTAGTGCGGGTCGGCCGTTAAGATTCTCTACTTGTGGTCGCCGATGGCGATCCGTGTCAGCCGAGAGGGCTGGCCGCCGTAAAACCCACCGCGCCGCTCGCCTCATCGCATGAGCGCGCCGTGTGGCGGACCGTGAGAGGAATCCGCCGTGACTGAAATCTCTCCTGCCAGCGGGACATCTGTGCCCGCAACCGACCCGATCATCGCCTACCCACCCGCTGGGAACCGCGGCCTGCCCCCGGTCGTATGGGTGCTGGGTACCGTGACGTTCCTGGTCGGCACCACCGAGATGGTGGTCGCCGGCATCCTGCCCGAGGTCTCGGCCGCTCTGGACGTCACCGAGGCACAGGCAGGCATACTCATCACCGTCTTCGCGCTCGGCATGATGATCGGCGGCCCGCTCATGGCGCTGGCCACCCTGCGCCTGCCGCGCCGTGCGGTGCTCGTCGCCGCGCTTGTGCTGTTCGCTGCCGGGCACGTGCTCGGCGCGGCCACGGACTTCTTCGCCGTCGCAATTGTGGGCCGTGTCGTCGCAGCCCTCGGCACCGGCACCTTCTGGGCCGTCGGCGCCCTGGTCGCCACAGCAGCAGCGGGCTACGCTCGTGCGGCGAGCGCGATGGGCGTCATGGTGGGCGGTCTGACGATCGCGAACGTCATCGGTGTCCCGCTGGGCGCGGCCCTCGGAAAGGCCATGGGATGGCAGGGGCCGTTCTGGGGGCTCGCCCTGATCGCGCTGGTCGCGGCCCTCGTTGTCGTGCGTCTCGTGCCTGGCGACCGCCCCGGCTCACACACCACCGTGCGTGGAGAGGTCTCCTCCCTTCGGCACGGCCGCCTGTGGCTCGTCTACCTTGCCGTCGCCCTCACACAGGCTGCGGTGCTCGGCACGTACTCCTACATCTCGCCGATGCTGACCGACCGCGCCGGGCTGTCCGCCTCGCTCGTTCCGCTGGCGATGCTCGGTTACGGTGCCGGAAGCGTGGTCGGCAGCACGATCGGCGGGCGGCTGGGCGACCGCATCCCCTGGAAGGCCGCGATCACTGCGGCGACCCTCACCGCTGTGGTCCTGTGGGCGACCACCCTGTGGGCGACCAGCAGCGTCGTTGCGGTCGTGCTCGTGGTGTCGCTCGGGGTGGTCGGACTCGTGTGCAACCCGATCCTGAGTGCTCAGGTCGTCGCTGTCGCCGGACCGGAGCGCCCGCTCGCGATGGCGCTCAACACCTCGGCGTTCAATGTCGGCATCGCGGGCGGCTCGGCCCTGGCTGGTACGGCGCTCGCCTCCGACCTCGGCCCCCAGGGGCCGCCGCTCGTCGGCATGGTGTTCGGCGTGCTCGCGGTCGTGCCGCTCGTGTTCCTCGCACTTGGCGCGCGCCGGCCGGGTGAGGAGCGGCGCCAGGGTCTGTCTGGCACATGATCACGG
Organism: Microtetraspora malaysiensis; assembly: GCF_001528665.1. GTDB lineage: Bacteria > Actinomycetota > Actinomycetes > Streptosporangiales > Streptosporangiaceae > Microtetraspora_A > Microtetraspora_A malaysiensis. The sequence continues at coordinate 171,782 of NZ_BBYJ01000019.1, read as the reverse complement.
CGGGGTCGCGTAGCCGGAGGACGGGTGACGCGAGGTGGAGCCCGGCCCTGCAGCCTGCTCGTCGGTGACGATCATCGGCAGCGGCCCGTTGTCCAAGGTGCCTCGAGGGCGGTGAGGGCGGCGCCGCCTCCGGGGACGGGAGTCTCATGCGGAATTCCGGCCGCGCTCGCCATCTCCGAGCGGAGCTGCTCAACCTTCTGGCGCTTACGGTTACAACCGTTACACGCCCGAGCGATGACACGCCGCCCGGCGAGTAGCGTGGTCCACATGCGGATCGAGGACTACGCCCTCATCGGGGACACGCAGTCAGCCGCCCTCGTCGGTCGCGACGGATCGATCGACTGGCTCTGCCTTCCCCGGTTCGACTCTCCCGCATGCTTCGCCAAGCTCCTCGGCGACGAGTCCAACGGGTTCTGGCGGCTGGCCCCAGCCGGGCATGAGATGGCCACGCGACGCGCGTACGCCCACGACACGCTGATCCTCGAGACCGTATGGGAGACCTCCACAGGGACCGTCAAGGTCATCGACTTCATGCCTCCCCGGCACGCCAACCCCACCCTGGTCCGGATCGTGGACGGCGTGTCCGGGACGGTGGACATGACCACAGAGATCAGCATCCGGTTCGACTACGGCAGGATCATCCCTTGGGCCCGCCGCTTCGACGACCGCCTCCACGCCATCGGCGGGCCCGACTCGGTCTGGATCGACGCTCCCCTCCACCTGAAGGGCAGCGGCGACCGGCACACCGGCGCCTTCACGATCGCCGCAGGGCAACGCCGGTCGTTCGTGTTCACGTGGCACCCCTCGCATCAGCCGGAACCCTGCGGCATCGATCCCAGCGAGCAACTCACCAAGACCAGCCTGTTCTGGGAGGAGTGGGTCTCCCGCTGCTGGCTCCCGGGCCGCTGCCGCGCCACTGTGATCCGCTCCCTCATCACGCTCAAGGCGCTCACCTACAGCCCGACCGGCGGCATCATGGCGGCTCCCACCACGTCGCTGCCCGAGCATCTCGGCGGGGTGCGTAACTGGGACTACAGATATTGCTGGCTGCGCGATGCCGCGATGACACTCGACGCCCTGACCGAATCCGGATACATCACCGAGGCGGACGCCTGGCTTGACTGGCTGCTCCGCGCCATCGCGGGCCGCCCGGAGGACCTCCAGATCATGTATGGCGTGGCAGGCGAAAGGCGCCTGCCAGAGCAGACGCTCGACTGGCTTCCCGGTTACGAAGGCTCCCGGCCGGTACGGATCGGCAACGGCGCGGCCAGCCAGCTTCAGCTCGACGTCTACGGCGAGGTGCTCAGCTGCTTCTACCGGGCCCGTAAGCTGGGGATGCCGCCCAACGACTACGCCTGGTCCACCGTTTGCAGGCTGATGGACTACCTGGAGCGCAACTGGGCCCAGCCCGACGCGGGCCTGTGGGAGATCCGCGGCCCGCGGCGGCACTTCGTCCACTCCAAGGTCATGGCGTGGGTGGCGGCCGACCGGCAGGTACGGGTGATCGAAGAGCTCGGCCGCACCGGCCCCCTCAGGCGCTGGCGGGCCACGCGGGACCGGATCCACGCCGAGGTCTGCGACAAGGGCTTCGACACCGAGCGCGGCACGTTCACCCAGTCGTACGGCTCTCGCGAACTCGACGCGGCGCTGCTTCTCATCCCGATCGTCGGCTTCCTGCCCCCTGAGGACCCCCGGGTCATCGGCACGATCGACGCGATCGAACGCGAGCTGGTGACCGACTGCTTCGTGCTGCGCTATCCGACCTCCGAGAGCAACGACATCGACGGCCTGCCCGGAACCGAAGGCGCCTTCCTCGCCTGCAGCTTCTGGCTGGCCGAAGCGCTCTACCTCGTCGGCCGCAGGGACGAGGCCATGAACCTGTTCGAGCGGCTGCTGGCCCTCACCAACGACGTGGGTCTGCTTGCCGAGGAGTACGACCCCGTCCAGGCGCGCCATCTGGGCAACTTCCCTCAGGCGTTCACCCACCTCCATCTGATCCATACGGCCCTGGCGCTCAGCTAGGGCGCGTGCTGACCGGCATCGGCGCGGAGGAGTTGGGCGTCGTATCGGGATTGACGGTCACTGCTTTGAGAGACGAGGCGGTTGACCGGCTGGAGGAAGTCAGGTTCACGCGCCGCCGGCTACTGGCTGAGTGGGAGTCCGACGACGTGGGTGCGCTGCGCGAGCGTGACCCCGGGGACGTACTGCCAGCGGTGGTTCTCGTCGCGTCGGCGACGGTGGATGTCGGCTCGCGGGCCGGTGCGACGCTGGCCTCGGGAAGCGGGTGTGGGATCGTACGCAGCTGGCGGCGCAGGTCGGCGAAGACAGTGAGAATCTGCTGGTAGGCGGGGTGGTCGGGCAGCGCGGGAGGTGGTTCGGGTGGCGCCACACCCGTCTCGGCGTCGCCCTCGTCGGCGAGGGCGACAAGGGTCTTGCGCGTGATCCGCAGGTGATCGATGGCCTTGTCGAGTTCGCGCAGCTTCGCGGGAATCCGGATCTCGGGTCGCGCCGACCTGTAGATCTACAACGTAAAGGCGCCCGGATCGGCCCGTGCCGGCACATCAGGGTGCGTACGGCACACCGACAGTCGGGCGACCCACGCCGAGCGAGACGCGGGCGCGGGATCAGGAAAGGGCTCAGCGCGTCGCGATCTCGCCGCCGAGGAGCTTGGCGGCATTGGCCAGGCGGGTCGCGTTGAGCATCTTGATGCCGGCCAGCCGATCGCGATGCCGGGCGATGATCCTTTTCTGGTAGTCGGCGTAGACCACCTGCCTGACGCCGCAATAGTTGGTGTCCAGGCGGCAGTCGGCGTCCGCGACGGCCGTCTCGATCTCCACGAGGGTGCCGCGCGGTTTCTCAATGTGGTCGTCGGCGGCCGACACCGCCCATCGCGGATCGCCGATGGCGTCGGCGGGTGTCGCGTAGTCGAATCCGGACCCCTTCATGCATGTGCTCCACGAGCGCTCGGCGGCGCGGATCCTCAGGTCCTTCCAGGCGAGGTCGGCCGCGTCGTAGGAGAAGGTGAGAAGTTCGTTGTCGTTGAACTTCTTGGCGCGTTCGGCTTCGGAGACGCCTTCCGCTCCCCGGTTGAGGATGCCGTCCGCCTCTGTGAAACACCCGCCGCGCGGCACCATCTGGCCCCGGAACCGCTTGGCCTTCCCTTCCAGCTCACCGAGGATGGAATCGGTCACGCACGGCCTTTCGCTCGGAAAGCGCTCCACGTCGCCGCAGGACTCCCGGGAGGAGAGAAGGTGCCTCTGGAACGGTTTGTGAGCACGACGGTGGAATCCCCAGGATGGCCGCCGGAGACATTCGCCCAGATGGCGGACCGCCCCCACCAGCTCCCGATCATTTACCGCACCGCCCGCCGCGTGTACCGAGACCTGCTGGCAGTCGGCGCGATGACTCTCGCCCCCGGCGTGGGATTGCCGCTGATCGTGCTGGTCGCCATGGGACACCGGATCGTCATCGTCAACGGGTCGCCGCATCTGGTCCACTACACCCTCGCCGAGATCGGTGCCCTCGCCGCCGCCGGACTCGCCGCGATCCTGTCCGGACTGCTCTTCCTGGTCGCCGGCAGCCGCGTCGTGCTGGACCACATCTGCGGACGGCCCGTGTCGGCCACCCGCGCCCTGTGGGCGATCCTCCGCCGACCGCATTCGTTCCTGCTACTCGCCGTCCAGTTCGGCGTGGCTTTCACCGCCCTGGTCGGCGCCGCGTTGTGGCTGTCGGCCACGGTGCGATCCGTCATTCCTGGGCTGATCCTGCTGCTCGGGGTGGGCGTCTTCCTTCTGCTGCCCGCCATGACGGCCTGGGCCGCGCTGTCCGACCGGGTCCCCCCGTTGCGTACAGTCGAGAAACTGTTCTCGCGGGACTACGGCGGAGCCGTCTGGATGACGGCGCTGGGTTTCGCGGGACTCCCCGGTCTGGTCCAGTTGGGGCTGTTCTGGGCGAGCGTGGAGCTCCCCGCCCCGGCCGGCGCGCCGATCGTCGACGCGGTCCGGATGATCACGTCGGTGCTGCTCGCCCCGGTCCAGGCCGCCACACTGGCGTGCTGTTACGCCTATCTCCGGCAGGCGGGGCAGAAAGATCCCCTGCCTGCGGCGACGCCCGTGCAGGACCCGGGTGCCGCGGAGAATCGGCGGCGGGCCGCGCGGTGGCCGATCGCCATTGTCCTGGCGTGTGCCGTGCTTCCGGGCCTGCTCTACGGGAGTTACGTGGCGGGCAATCCGCTCGGCCTGGTCAGCGTGCTGGACGACGAGATCGGTGTGATCGGCTTCCACGACCGCGCCGCGACGACCCAGGTCCTTTTCGACCCCGCCGGGCGGCCGGTCGTCTTCCGCGCCTCGGGCTACCCGGAACTGATTTTCTGTGACGACGCCGCCTGCACTGGGAGTCGGACCACCGAGCTGAGGGAGTACTTCGACATCCATCCGGGCGTCGTCATGGCGGCTGACGGCTCGCTTGCGGTCGCGGGGTGGACGCACAAGCCTGGCTGGAAGGTGGAGCTGGAGACGTTCTCGTGCCGCCCCGATGGCTGCGCGCGGAGGTCCGGCTCGCCGCTGCGGGTCGCGAAGAATGCCGAGCTCGAGGTGCGCGCCGCCGCCGTCGCCACGCGGAACGGCATCGTCATCGCCTCGATCGCCCCCGACCCCGATGACCGGGACGACCGGAATGGCCGGAACGCGCTCGTCGACCTCACGACGTGTCCGGAGATCACGTGCGCACACCCGATCACCGTCCGGCTGGGCCGTCTGCTTTCGCACCTCACGGACGTGACAGTGGACGAGCGCACCCTCGCTGTCACCGCGTCGCCGGACGGTCGCCCGATCGTCGCGTACGCGGACAGGTACACGCAGAAGACGACCCTGGCGATCTGCGACTCCGCCGTCTGCGCGCACCCCGTGATCCGTACCTTCGATCCGACTCAGTGGCGGCAGGGCGCCTGGTCCTGGGGGCCGCTGCGTGTGCAGGTCGCGGTCCGGCCGGACGGCCGGCCGGTGATCGTGCGTAATGATCCGCACGATCTCTCCACGATGATCGTGGTCTGCCGCGATCGGGTGTGCTCGGGGACTCCGCGCACCGCGCGGATCACCGAAGTGGTCGCGCTGGGCACGCCCGGTCTCACGCTGGACTCGCGTGGACGGCTCCTGCTGGTCGGATATGACCGTGACTATCCGCTTATGTCCATCCTGGCCTGCGAGGACGACGCCTGCACGAGCCGGTCGACCGCCCGGCTCGTGCCCGCGTACGGGTTCGGCTATTTCGATCTCGCCACCGGTCCCGACGGCCGGCCGCGCCTCCTGTGGTATGGCCGGCTCGGCCCCGCCGGCCCCGACGCGTACCACCTGCTGACCTGCGTCGACGCCCGCTGTTCGGCGTGAGAGAGGTGCCACCGCCGTCCGGAGGCCCCACCGCCGGCTCCGGCTCCGGCTCCGGCGGCGAGCAGGCGGGCCTTCCCTCGGGTTTCCCCCGGCGGACGGCTACGGAGTGAGTGTGCGCAGAATGGCGGAGTTTTCGGAAGTGGGCGGGGCCGTACGACGCGAACGTGTCAGGCTTCGTGAGGTCGCCAGGCGAGGGCAATAGTGGCAAATGGGGTGACAGGATGTGCAAGATCCGTTAATTTCGGCCGTCTCGTCCTCGCCTTCCAGGAGTTCCGACATGGTGACCGCGTTGCGCGCGACGATCGCGTTCGTCCTGCTGGCGGGCTTCTACGTGCTCGTCGCCGCCGTACTCGGAGCCGCGGTGCTCGTCGACGTCGCCGCCGTACGGCACATCACGGCCGGCTCGGTGAAGATCGCGATCGTGCTTACCCTGGCCGCCCTGGCGCTGCTGCGCGGCCTCATCCTGGTCAACCGGCGCGGAAGCCAAGCGGAGCCGGGTGTCGCGGTCGGCCGCGAAGACGAGCCGGTGCTCTGGCAGACGGTCGAGGAACTCGCCGCGCGGGTGGGGACCCGCCCCCCGGACGAGATCCGGCTGGTCGCCGAGGTGAACGCCGCGGTGAGCGAGGACACGAGCTGGATGGGGCTGCTGGCGGGCCGCCGGACCATGTACGTCGGCCTGCCGCTGCTGATGACGCTCACCGTCGACGAGATGCGCGCGGTGCTGGGACACGAGTTGAGCCACTACAGCGGAGCGCACACGCGGCTGGGCACACCGGTGTACCGCGGCCGGATCGCCGTGCTCGCGGCGGTTCAGTCCCTGGAGAACCACCCGTTCATCCAGAAGCTCTTCTCCCTCTACGCCAGGCTCTTCCTGCGGGTCTCCCAGGCCGTCTCACGCAGGCAGGAGCTGGAGGCCGACAGGTTCGCGGCCGCTGTCGCGAGCCGTGAGGCCGCCGGAAACGCCCTGCGCAAGGTGCACGGCACGGCGGACGTCTGGAACCTGTACATGGAACGGTACGTCGGCATGACCGGCATGGCGGGCAGCCGTCCGGCCGACCTGTTCGGCGGCTTCCACGCCCTCGTCGACGTGCATCGGGCCCAGATCGCCCAGGCGGACGGGGCCGACGAGGAGACCAGCCCGTACGACTCCCACCCGAGCCTGCCCCAGCGGTTGGTCGCCATCGCCGCTCTGAAGGACGTGCCGCACGTCGGCGACCCCCGTCCCGCGTCGGCGCTCCTCCGGGACCCCGCTCTCACGGCGAACGCCGTGGAGCAGACCTTCTGGACCGATGAGGCGCTGAGTCTGCGCCCGCTGCCCTGGGAGGAGATGGTCGCCCAGGGCATGTACATGGGCCTCAACGACGAAGCGGTGCAGGACCTCTCGGTCGCGGGTCAGCGCATCGTGGGCGGGCCGGCGCCGTCCCTCGACGCCGCCCTGGAGGCGCTGGCCCGGGGCCGGGCCAGCGCCCTCCACGAGGAGCTCGTCCGGCTCGATTGGCGCCCGTCGCCGGACCTGGTGGCCAAGGTCCTGGCCCGCGCAATCGAGGGCGTGCTCATCAGAAGCGGCAAGGCCCGGTGGACGCTGTCGTGGACCGGCCCCGCCACGCTGCTCGACGCGGCGGGCAAGAAGGTCGACGTGGACGAGTTCGCCGCCCGGCTCGCGGCCGATCCCACGCAGGTCGCGGGCGCGCGGGAGTGGTTCGCCCGGATGGGTGTCTCGCTGCTGTCCAGGGTGGGGGCGCCCGCCTCGTAGCAGACAGCCGTCCCTCCCCGTGAAAGGCCTTTATCGGCAGCTATGAGCTCCTGATGTCCCAGATCCGGCGCCGATTCCGAATTCCACCCCGATGGCACCTTCACCGCCGTTCACCTGCACCCTGCCACTGAGACCCGGACGAAGTCCGGCTTCGAGCGTGCCGTACCGCTTGGCGATCGTGAGCGGGTGGTGGTAGCCGAGCACCAGCACCGGCACGGTGCCTAAACGGGCGGAGGGACCTCCGCTCTCCTGAAGCGGGTGCCGCAGGTTCGAATCCTGCCGGGGGCACTTCTTTGACCTTGCCATTCACCGTCTGACCTGCGCTTCCGTACAGGAGTAGTCGGCGGGACAGAGGCAGCCAAGAGCAGCGATTTGCAGCCGTAGGCCAATGATCGCGAACCATACGCGAACCAGTCATGACGCCGTCTCCGCACTTCGCAGGCCGGTATTCGCTGTGTCACCACCGAGCGCTCCCATCGGATGTACGGCAGAGACGATCACTTCTAGAGTGGCGTCGTGCAGCGCCTTGCCCTTTTCGACCTTGATAAGACGCTCATCGATCTGGATGCCGCGTTCCTGCTGTGGGCCGAGGAGTTCGCCGAACAGCACCGGCTGGGCCGCAAAGGCGTCGACCACCTGATCAGTCTGAACCGCAACGGACTCCCACACCGCGAGCTGTTCTTCGCCAAGGTGCGCGAGCGATTCAAACTGTCCGCCACCGCAGCGAGCATGTGGGCCGCCTACCGTCGGCGCATGCCGCGTCTCGTCGAATGCCGCCCCGAGGTGATGACCGGACTCGCGGAGCTACGGGCGGCCGGGTGGCGAGTGGGCATCATCACGAACGGCACGCCGGACAACCAACTCGGCAAGCTGCAACGGACCGGACTCGCGGAAGCGGTCGATGGCTACGCGGTGTCGGGCATCGAGGGCATCCGCAAGCCCGATGCCGGGCTGTTCGAGATCGCCGCGCAGCGGTGCGGGATGAACCCGGGCGAGGGCGGATGGATGATCGGTGACAACCTCGTCGCCGACATCGAAGGAGGCCGCGCGGCCGGCTTGCGTACCGTGTGGATCGACCGCACGGTACGGCCTCGGGAGGAGCATCAAGCCGACCATGTGGTCTCCGACGTCATGCAGGCCATCGCGCTGCTCCACCAAGACGGCGGGGGATCGTAGGCGCGGGCGTCGCCCGTTCTCATCGGCGGCGGTTCGCCCGCATGCGCCGGGCGCCCACCGACAACGCTACGGCGGCGGCAGTGCAAGCGATGGCCGCCAGCAGCGGTGACATACCCGAACTGCCGAAGCCCGTATGGAAATCCGGCTGGCTACCCGCGCTGATGTCGGCCGGGGTGAACGGCCGGGGGCGGTACTCCACGAAGAGCACCAGGTTGACCACAGCCAGGGCGCTGAGGAGCGTGGCGCCCGCCATCCCCGTCGGCCACCACTGCCAGGAGGCGCCGGCCGCGACCAGGACGAGCAGCGGCAGACCGCCCGCCAGGAAGACATCCACAGGGAACAGGAATCGCGCGTCGGCACCGATGAAGCGCCAGGCGAAGGAAACGATCGGCAGGTAATCGATACCGCCGCTCTCGGTCATGACCATCAGCACGAACGGCACCGCCGAGGCGAGCACAGCCAGAACCATCCACGGCCACGCCCGACGGCCGACCCGCTTTCGCCCTACCTCCTCGATCACCAGCGAATCGTACGGGACCCCGGCTTGGGAGAAGCTCAACCAGCTGTTCCCCTGGCAGTAGGTGGGCTTGTGGCGGACGCGCCAGCGGTACGCCGCATCACTCACGGTGATGAGTCGAGAGCCCTTCCTGGGGAGCGCCACCGGACATCTCCTGATCTTGGTCTGTTCCGTGACTGTTCCGTGGGAGCGCCGAAATCAACGGCAACCGATGAAAGGTCCCGGAAAGCGTACGCCCAGGGGACGTCACCACCCCGGGGGTGAGTACGGTCCTGAACGTGTCATCGGCTTCAACCACGATGACATCGCCGGTGGGGCGACAAGGTATCGATCAAGGCGCCGGACCAGCAAAAGACGACCACCGAGCTATGCATATTTTCCTTTCAGCCGTCGACGGCACCGGAACTCGCGGTTGCGGGTCCCGGAGCAGTGTGCAGGCTTCAGGTGGTGAGAGGTTCGGCCAGAGTGGCCAGGTGGGCGGCGAACTGGTCGATCACGGCCAAGGCGGCTGCGGAGTCGTGGTCGGTGAGCCAGCTGAGGCCGAGGCCGTCGATGACGGTGACGAGCAGGCGGGCGAGTATGGGGACCGGGACCGTCCAGCGGACCCCGGCCTGCTCGGCCCATGCGGTCAAGGACCGGGTGGCGGCGTGGAGGTAGCCCGCGTACTGCTGCCGTGCCAGGTCGGCCAGCTCCGGATTGCGGAGGGCGTAGGTCGTGATCTCGTACAGGACGAGCTGCTTGTCGGGCGGGTCGATGATCGCCTTCCACAGGGCGTGCAGGCCCGCGCGTACGCTCTGCTCGATGTCGGGGAGCGGATGGGTCGGCAGTTCGGCACGGCCCGCCAGCTCCGCGACGGTGACCGTGATGAGCTCACGCAGCAGCTCGTCCTTGGAGCGGAAACAGTAGTGGAACACGCTCTGCGGCATGCCCGCCTCGGCGGTGATGGCCCGAGTCGTGGCTTCGGCGATCCCGTCTCGCGCGATCACACGTAGCGCGGCGTCCAGCAGCATCGCTCGGCGGTCGGCCGCCGCCAGCCTGGTCACTTCTCCTCGCCCCTCGCTCCTCTGTAGATCATTCCTGGACAGGATGCTATCAGGCATTCGACTTGGTCGATTGACATATTCGAGTGACCAATACACACTGACGCTCACTCCCCTGCGGTGACCGGCGTCACAGTCCGGCTCCACCGCCGTCCTGAGAGGCGGCCGCGTATGTCGCAACCCGAGTCCCGTCCGCAGAGCCCACCCCCGACACTCCGGGCGAACCTGAGCGTGTCGAAGATCGTCTTTTTCGTGATCGCGGCCTCCGCTCCACTCGCCGCGATGATCGGAGTGCTGCCGCTGTCGTTCGCGCTCGGGGGCGGCGCGGCGACGCCGGTGATGTACGTGGTCGCGGGCGTGATCCTGCTGTGCTTCGCCGTCGGATACGCGACGATGAGCCGTCACGTCACCAGCAGTGGGGCGCTGTACGCGTACATCCGCGCCGGGCTGGGTCGCCGGCCGGCCGTGGTGGCCGCGCTCATCGCGCTGCTCTCCTACAACGCGCTGGCCGTGATGCTCGTCGGGGCGTTCGGCTACTTCACGCGGCTGATTCTGCAGATCGGCTTCGGCTTCACCGCACCGTGGGCGGTGTACGCCGGGATCGCCATCGCGGTCGTGGGTGTACTCGGATACCGCAACATCGACATCAGTGCCAAGGTGCTCGGGCTGCTGATGGCCGCCGAGCTGCTCATCCTGCTCGTGTTCGACCTGTGTGTGGTCGGGAACAAGGGCGTCCAGGCCTTTCCGCTCGCCTCGCTGGACGTGTCGCCCCTGAGCCTGGGGGCGATCGGGCTCGGCCTGATGTTCGCGTTCAGTTCTTTCCTGGGCTTCGAGGCCGCCGCCGTCTACGGCGAGGAGACCCGTGACCCGCAGCGGACCGTACCCGTCGCGACCTACACCGCCGTCGCCGTCGTCGCCGTCTTCTACGGCCTGACGAGCTGGATCTCGGTCGGCGCGATCGGCCCGAACCACGTACGGTCGGCGGCCGGACAGGAGCTGGGCAACCTGTTCTTCACGATGGCTGAGCAGTACGCCGGCAAGACCGTGTCCGACGTGATGACGCTGTTCTTCCTGACCAGCCTGCTCGCGTCGCTGCTGGCCGCGCACAACTCGGTGAACCGCTACATGTTCGCGCTCGGCCGCGAGCGCATCCTGCCGAGCCGGTTCGGCGGCCCGCACCCCAAGCACGGGTCGCCCGCGCGGGCCAGTCTGGTCCAGACCGTGATCAACATCGTCGTTGTGGGCGGCTTCGCCGTCGCCGGACTCGACCCGTACCTCACCCTCTCGGTCAGCATGTCGGCGCTCGGCACCCTCGGTGCCGTGCTGCTCCAGGCGGCCGCGGCCGCCGCAGTGCTCGGCTTCTTCTGGAACCGGCCCGACCGGCACTGGTGGAAGACCGGCCTCGCGCCCTTGCTCGCCCTGCTCGGCCTGGCCACCGCAGTCGTGCTGATCGTCGCGAACTACGCCGAGCTGACGGGCGTGCATAGCGTCGTCATCAACTCGCTGCCGTGGCTGTTCCCGGTGGTGGCCGTCGTGGGCTGGCTGTACGCGCTCTGGCTGCGCCGCGAGCGGCCCGAGGTGTACGCCGGCATCGGGCGCTCCGTACCCCGTCGGCCCCTGGAACCGGCCGACATCACCGACGGCACCCCCCGACTCCCGTCGGCGGCGAGCGCGAGTGAGCCGACCCGACCCGAGTGACCTCGGCCCGACCGTCACTCATCCTCGACCAAGGAGCAACCATGCAACACACCGCAGGCGATCCGCTGACCGTCCTCGTCGTCGGAGGCGCGGGAGCGATGGGGCGGCACACCGTCCGTACCATCGCCCAACTCGGTTCGGCCAAGCGCCTCGTCGTCGCCGACCTCGACATCGAACGCGCAGCGCGGCTCGCTGACGAGATCGGCCCGGTCGGAGAGGCCCTTGCCCTGGACGCGACCGACCCCGAGGCGATGCGCCGCGCGTTCGCGGGCTGCGACGTCGTCGTGAACACGATGGGGCCGTTCGCGCACTTCGGGACCCCGGTCCTGCGCGCCGCACTCCAATCCGGCTGCGACTACGTGGACATCGACGACGACTGGGAGGCCACCCTTGAGGCCTTCGAGCTCGACGACCTCGCCCGTGCCAACGGCTGCCGCGCGGTGATCGGAATCGGCGCGAGCCCCGGAACGTCCAACCTGTGCGCGGTGCTCGCCGCCGCTCGACTCGACACGGTGGAGGACCTGTTCACCGGCTGGCAGCTCAGCTCGGCGGTCGTGGAGCCGGAGCCGGACTACCCTCCGTCCGGGAACGCGGCCGCGGCCGCCCAGCACTGGCTTCTCCAGTGCAGCGGCACCATCCGGGTGTGGGAGGCGGGCGCGCCCGCCGACGTCAAGCCGCTCGACCGCGTCGACTTCCGCTTCCCCGGCATGGGCGACGTGCACGCCTTCACCATGGGGCATCCAGAGGCGATCACGCTGCCCCGCGCGGTCGGCGGCCTGCGCCGCTGCCTCAACCTCCAGGCCGGGCCGACTGAGTTGTTCGACCAGGTCCGGCCGGTCGTCGAGGCGTATGAAGCCGGGCGGATCACGCTCGCCGAGGGCGCGCACCTCGTGGAGAGCCGACCCGACATGGAGGGCATCGGCACCGACGCCCCGCTGCCCGACATCTGGGCGCTCGCCCGTGGCACCCGCGCCGGCCGGCCGACGTCGGTCGCCGTGTACCCCCACGCCAAGCTGCCGGGCAGGATGGGCGGGCACACCGGCATCCCGCTGGCCCTCGCGGTCGAACTGCTGCGGCAGGGCCGGATCGGCCGGGTCGGCGTGCACACTCCCGAGACCGCGATCGATCCAGAGGACTTCTTCGGGCTCTACGCGCGGCTCACCCAGCCACCGGCCGGTTCGGTCGACGAGGTCCTGACAATCGTCGAGGAGTGGGACTGAACGGTGGCCTTCGGCTCTGTCGCAGATTCGGTGGTGACGGAACGTCCCGGCACGTAACGGTAAGCCGTGCGTGATCTCGACGAGCTCGCCTGGGCGGAAATTACCGTTGACCTGGCCTTACTTGGAGATTCGTGGGGATTTGCTGCGTATGCTCCCTGTTTAGCCTTGGAGAGGTGCGCCAGGAACCACGCCAGTCACAGGTTTCGGGGGAACAACATGGCCGCACGCACCGAGCCGATCTTCGAACGGTTCTTTGAAGGGCAGCCGATAGAGGGGAATGTTCGGCCTGCCATCCTGAAATCGTGGCGCAGGTGCCAGGAGATCGGCCTCATCCCGGAGAAGCTCAGGTTCGCCGATCCGGTTGAGATCGACATGGACTGTGTCCTCGTCCGGGTGGCCCGACCGGTGTTGGAGCGGTTCCGGACCGCAATCGCGGACGTCGGCGTGACTCTGATTCTCAGCGACGAGCGGGCCAGGCTGCTGCAGCGCTATGAGGGGGGTCCGCAGCTGAGGAGAGCGCTCGACCGCGAGCACCACTTCCCGGGCGTGGAGTACACCGAAGCACTCCTCGGGACCAACGCCGTAGGCACCCCCCTTCGCGAGAAGCGGTTGGTCCAGGTAGCAGGCTTCGAACATCTGGCCCAGTGCGTGCAGCCGTTCACCGCCACCGGTGTCCCGATCCTCGACCCGCTCACCGGGCACGCGCGCGGCGTGGTGACGATCGCGTGCCTGAACAAACGCACGCATACGGCGATGGGCGTGCTCGCCCGTCAGGTGGCCGAGGCCATCGAACAGCGGCTCCTGGAGCAGAGCACCGCACAGGAGCGCGCTCTGCTCGAGGCGTTCCTGCGAAGTGCGGACCTGCCTGACCTCCTGTCCGCCCAGGAGGCCGACTCTCTGCTCCGCGATCTGCCCCTCGGCGACCGTCTCGCACTGGAGGAGAAGGCCGCCGAGCTGATCGCGTACGGGCAGCGGGCGGCCGTCGAGGTCTCCCTGTCCCACGGTCGCAACGCCACCCTGCGCTCCCTGCCTGGGACGGAACCCGCCGGTATGGTCGGCGTCGTCGCGCAAGTCCGGATCCAGGGCGGCCGGTGGGAGTCTCTCGCCGACGACCTCGTCACGTCGGCACCCGATCGGCTGGGCTGGTCGGTACCTCCGCAGGCGACCGTCGTGTACCCCCAAAACGCTGCGAACACCAGCACCGAGGCGGCCCGGGACGCCGGCGCGGGCGGCTTCCCGACGGCGGGCGACGCTTGGCCTGGCATGGGCGAGGAGGACGAGACATGCCCGCCGCCGCCCGGCTCCCCGCAGGAGGCGTCCACGCCCACCGACCCGTGGTTGTTCCTCTTCGGCGAACCGGGGGTCGGCAGGCTCGCCACCGCGGCGCGCAAGCGCCTGAGGCTGCTGTGCGAGGCAGCCATGAACATCGGCCAGACCCTCGATGTGGTGCGTACGGCCGAAGAGCTCGCCGAGGTGACCGTCCCACGGCTCGCCGACCTGGTGACCGTCGATCTCAGCGAGAGCGTCGTGCGCGGTGAGGAGCCCGCAGCGCTCACCGGCGACCTGCGCCGGGTCGCCGTCCAGAGCGCCCGGGAGAACGGGAGTCCGGTCGCCGCGGGCGAGCCGGTGCACTACCCCGCCTCCTCCCATCAAGCGCGCTGCTTGGCGAGAAGGGAGACGGTGCTCTGGCCGGATCCGGGCGGCGCTCGGCCGGTGCAGGCGACCGAAGGCCCGGTCTCCTCGGTCATCGTGGTGCCGTTGCTGGCTCAGGACAGGGTGCTGGGGGCGGTGACGTTCACGCGGTGGCAGGCATCGGATCCGTTCGAGGACGACGATGTCTCTCTGGCCGAGGAACTGGTCAGCCGCGCGGCGGTGTGCATCGACAACGCCCGCCGCTACACCCGCGAGCGTGCCATCTCGCTGGAACTGGAACGCGCCACCGCGTCGCTGCAACAGTCACTCGCACTCCAGCGGCGATTCACCACCGACGCCTCCCACGAACTGCGCACCCCGCTTGCCGGACTGCGTGCACAGCTGGAGGAAGCACAGTTGCATCCCGACCAGACCCACCCGGGCGAGCTGATCGACTATGCATTGCGCGATGTGAACCGGCTCCAGGCCATCATCGACGACCTGATGCTGCTGGCCCGGCTCGGTGCCGCCCCGCCTGCCGCCTTCAAGCGCATCGACCTGGCCGAACTCGCCGAAGCCGAAACCCGCAGCCGTACCGGCGACCGCCACAGGGTCCGCCTGGATGTGCGCCCCGGTGTGATGGTCGATGTCGTCCCCTCGCAGATCTGCCGGGTTCTGCGCAACCTGCTCGACAACGCCCAGCGTCATGCCGCGCACATCATCGTGGTGCGGGTGCGCCGCGCCATCGGTGAAGCGGAGCTCAGTGTCACTGACGATGGTCCGGGAGTCCCCGAAGCCGAGCGTGACCATATCTTCCAGCGCTTCACCCGCCTGGACACCGCCCGCAGCCGTGACCAGGGCGGCACCGGCCTGGGACTGGCCATCGCCCGCGACATCGCCCACGCCCACCACGGCACCCTCCACGTCCGGAACGCATCCCCTCACGGAGCGCGCTTCATCCTTCGTCTACCACTCATCACCCCTTCCTGACCGTCGAGGAGACCTCGGAGACCGCCGTCGAGCATCGGAAGGGCGCCTGACCACGTCGAGATTCGGCGCGCCTCGACCCCGCCTCCTCCAGTGGGCTGATCATGGTCGGCGGAGCTCGTTCGCGGCGGCTCGGTGGAAGCCGCGATGTTCCACCACCGAGGTGATGCGCGCTGCGGTGTACTACGTGGGTTTACAGCTAACCGCTCCCTACCGCCGTAGTTGTAGCCAAGATTCCATCTTGCGCTGAATGTCCGGCTGATCATTTCCCGCCTAGTTTCTGATCATCAGACGGGTATGGGGAGCGGGGTTGCGATGCTGGTGATGCTCGGCGGCAAGGGCCGATTAAGGCGCGCGTTGGCACAGGGCATGGTGGTGCTTGCCGTGCTGACCTGCGTGAGCGTCCACGTGTCTGAGGTAGGAGCGGCCTCGGTCACCGACCCGCCCGCGGAGCCGTCCGCCGAAGCCCCGGTGACCGAGGCCGAGGCCGCGGCGCTCGCGCGGTCGTCGGGCCGGCCGGTGGAGGTGCTGTCGCAGCGGGGCGAGCACCGCACGGTCAGGGTCTTGCCCAATGGCCGGTTCGAGGTGACCGAGCACCTGCGTCCGGTGCGCACGCGCCGGGACGGGAAATGGGCCGACATCGACACCACGCTGCGGCAGGACGGCTCCGGCATCGTCCCGGCCGCGGCCGCGGTCGGGCTGCGGCTGTCCGGTGGCGGGCAGGAGCCGCTGGTGCGGATGTCCCGGGCGGGCCGCGAGCTGTCGCTGTCGTGGCCGGGCACACTGCCCGAACCTGTCATCGAGGGGGACACCGCCGTCTATCAGGGCGTGCTCGGAAGCGATGTCGATCTACGCGTACGGGCGCTGCCGGACGGCTTTTCGCACGTCCTCGTGATCAAGACGGCGGCGGCGGCCAGGGACCCTCGGCTGACCCGGCTCGCCTTCACCGTGGGCACCTCCCGGCTGTCGGTGGACCGGGACGCCGCAGGGGTGCTGCGGGCCAAGGACGGCACCACCGGCGAAGCCGTGTTCGAGGCGCCCTCCCCGGTCATGTGGGACTCCTCGCTGCCCGCTGGAGGCGCGCAGCCGCGCGACATGGCCGCTCAGGATCTCAGCAAGGGGCCGGGAGAGGGGTCCCGCACCGCTGACGTGCAGGTCGGACTCGGTGAGCGGCAACTGGCGCTGACCCCGGACCAAGAGCTGCTGACCTCACCGAACACCACGTTCCCCGTTTACATCGACCCGGTGTGGCAGACCAGCGCTGCCTACTACTGGGGCATGGTGTCCTCGGGCTACCCCGACGAGAACTATCCCAAGTTCAACGGCAACACCACCGAGGGCATGGGCCGCTGTGAGGTCGCCAAGGACGGCCGGTGTGTGAAGAACCAGACCAAGCGGCTCTTCTACCGGATGAAACTGCCTTCCATCAAGGGCAAGTACATCGAGTCGGCCGAGTTCGTGGCCTACGAGACCGCGGCCTACGACTGCGCCAACGCCACTTCGGTGCAACTGTGGCGGGCCAGCGCGCTGACCTCGGGGGCGACCTGGAACAACACCAAGGATGCCTGGCTTGAGCAACTGACCTCGCGCGATGTGGCCTACTGCTCGCGGGCGCCGGTCGAGTTCGGCGGGTCCAAGCTCCGTGCCCACGTGCAGAGCGCGGTGGACAAGGGGTATTCGACCATCACCTTCGGCCTGAAGGCCTACAGCGAGAGTTCGATGACCTGGTGGAAGCGGTTCGCCGACGACGCCTACCTGCGTATCCAGTACAACCGGCCGCCGTACCAGCCCAACACCGGAACGATGTTCGCCAGCCCCGGCACCAAGTGCGTGCCTGAGAAAGAGGCCCAATGGGTCAACGATCTGTCCACCCTGTACGCCTACCTGGGGGACCCGGACACCGAGGATGCCAAGAAGGTGCAGGGCCAGTTCACGCTGCACTGGGCCAACAACGCCGACGGCTCGGACTGGGGTGCCAAATGGACCTCGGCACTGACACCCGCGCTGACCTCGGGCAGCAGGCACCAGATAAAACTTCCCTCCACCATCCCCCAGAAGAAGATCATCGCATGGGGCGTACGGGCCTGGGACGGCGTCCAGTGGGGTCCGTGGAGTTACGACGGCGCGCAGACCGGCTGCTACTTCTCCTACGACCCGTCGGTACCGGCTGCGCCCGCCGTGTTCTCGTCCGAATACCCCGACGATCAGAGTTGGCACGGTGGCGTCGGCGACGAGGGCACCTTCACCGTCAGCGACCCGGCCAAGGCCGCGGCCCGCTATGAGCTGAAGCTGAACGGCGCCGCCTTCACCACCGTCACCACGACCAGCGGCGCCGCGCGCCAGCTTGCCGTGGCGCCCAGCCGCTCCGGCCCCAACCTGCTGACCGTCCAGGCGTTCACCCAGGCCAACCAGAACAGCACCCCGACCACCTACGAGTTCTGGGCCCGCGCCGGCGCGGACGCGGCGGCCCGGTTCACGCTGGATGAGAGCCCCGGCGCGACGACTGTGACGGCCCAGACTCCGGGCATGGCAGCTTACGTGCGGGGCGGAGCCACTCTGGGCGGGGTGGGACAAGTGGGCACAGCGCTCACCCTCGACGGGGTCAGCGGATATGCCGAGACGAACCTTCCGGTGCTACGCACGCGGGAGAGCTTCACCGTCTCCGCGTGGGTCAAACCAGAAGCTCATCGGATGGTCAACGCGCTGGCCCAGGACGGAGCGCACCAGAGCGGATTCCAGCTCGGCATCAACCCGTCCGGGCTACCGGAGTTCAAGATGCCCAGCACCGACACCGCGGGGGACGGTGGCGGTGTCTGGCATTCCGCCAGGGGGAGCAGCCCTCTCCCGCTGGGGGCGTGGACCCACCTCACCGGGGTCTACGACCAGCCCGCCGGTCAGCTGCGCCTCTACGTGGGCGGGCAGCTCGCGAGCACGGTGAGCGGAGTGACCGCGTGGGAGGCCTCGGGCGCCCTGCAGATCGGCCGCAGCAAGTACAACGACGCCCAGGTCAACCGGTGGCCTGGCAGCCTCGACGAGGTCAAGCTGCACCAGCGGGCGCTGTCGGACCAGGAGGCCCGGCAACTCACGTTGGGCGGGACCCCGTCTGGCCTCGTGGCGTACTGGCCGCTGGATGAGGGGGCCGGGCTCGGTCGGGTTCACAGCGTGCCCGCCGCGGCCGTCCAGGCCGCGCTGAACGGCGGTGCCACCCTCGGGCAGGCCGGGCAGGACGGTACGGCGCTGCGGCTGGACGGCGCCACCGGCTACGCGGCCACGACCGGCCCGATCGTCGACACCACCAAGAGCTTCGCGGTGTCGGCGTGGGTGCGCCTGGAGACGGGCCAGCTCGACAAGCACTACTCGGTGGTCTCCCAGGACGGCCTGCGCAAGAGCGGTTTCTACCTCAAGTACGAGGGCGGCATCAAGAAATGGGTGTTCGGCAAGGCCAAGACCGACACCGACGAGAGCGGCTGGTATCAGGCGGTCTCCAAGGCCACGCCGTCCATCGGTTCCTGGACCCACCTGGTCGGCGTCTACGACGCGGTCACCAGGAGACTGCGGATCTACGTCAACGGCGAGCAGGGCACCGACAGCGGCCAGCTCGACGCGGTGTGGCACGCCGGCGGCGGGCTGCAGATCGGCCGCAGCAAGTGGCTCGGTGCCTACGTGGACCAATGGCCCGGTCTGATCGACGACGTCCGTATCTACGACCGGTCCGTGGGCGCGGTCGAGGCCGAGGAACTCGTCACCCAGCACCCCGTGGTGAAGGGACGCTGGAAGCTCAACACCGGCGGCGCGGGCGAGCCCGCCGGTGCTCAGAACCTCACCCTCGCGGGCGGTGCCGTCATCGACCCCGCCGCGGGCTTCCGCTACGTCTCCAGCGCCGGGCTGCTGCTCAACGGCACCACGGCATACGCCGAGACGGCCACCCCGCCGGTGCAGACCGATGACAGCTTCACCGTGGCCGGTTGGGTACGCAACATGGGCCGTCCCACGACGGCCAGGACTGTGTTCTCGCAGGCGGGAGCGAACGCCAACGCCTTCGCTCTGCGGTATGTGCCCGACCAGGCGGACCCCGACGCCGGGGGATGGCAGATCCAGATGCGCAACGCCGATACCACCGCGGCATCCGACCTGCGCCAGGCGGAGCATTCAGCCTTCACCGCGTGGGACTGGGACCA
This sequence comes from Microtetraspora malaysiensis, assembly GCF_001528665.1. Taxonomy (GTDB): domain Bacteria; phylum Actinomycetota; class Actinomycetes; order Streptosporangiales; family Streptosporangiaceae; genus Microtetraspora_A; species Microtetraspora_A malaysiensis. The sequence continues at coordinate 152,197 of NZ_BBYJ01000019.1, read as the reverse complement.
CGTCGCGATCGTCTACGACGCGCTGCGCGACCGGATGAGCCTGTACGTCAACGGCCAGCTTGAGGAGACCTCGCTCGGCGTCTCCCAGGAGGACCAGGTGTTCGGCTTCGCCGCCGCCAACGGCGGGCTGCAGGTCGGCCGCAGCCGGTTCGGCGGCGAGTTCTGGCCCGACGCCATTGACGATGTGTGGGCCTACCAGGGCGCGCTCACCCAGGAGCAGGTCCAGATGCTGGCCACCGGCGGCGAACTGGACACCGCCTCCGGCCGCTGATCACCCGTCGGCCGCCCGGCCCCCGGCAAGCGGGGCCGGGCCGTACCCCTTGTCGTGTCCTGGCCCTGTGGAGGTCGTGATGAAGGTGAGCCTGAAACGTGTGGCACTGCGCGGGACCGTGCTGGGCACGGTGGTGGTGTGCTTGACCGGGGTGCTGCCCGGCGTGCCCGCACTGGCCGATCCAGAGCCCGTTCACACCGAGCGGCCCGAACCGGCTCGCACCGAACGCCCTGTCAAGGGCAGAACCCTGGCGGCCCTGCCACGCCTGGCCGACCCGGCCGCCCGGCCAGGACCGCCGCCCAAGGCGGACTGGCCTGCCGGGGGCACCACGGAGGTGAGTGTGCCGGACGCGGGCCGGCCGGTACGAGCGGGCCGGCTTCCGGTGTGGATACTTCCGTCAAGCCAGGCGACGACACTCCGCCCCGCGGGCAAGGTACGCGTGTCGGTGCTCGACAAAACCACAGCCACCCGGGCAGGGCTGGACGGCCTCGTGCTCACCCTGGGTCCCGCCGAAACCGCCGGGGCGGGCCGGGTCGGGGTGCGCGTCGACTACTCCTCCTTCGCCCAGGCCTACGGCGGTGCGTATGGCAGCAGGCTGCGCCTGGTGCGCCTGCCGGGGTGTGTGCTGACGACCCCGGATGACCCGGGCTGCCGCACGTCCACACCGCTGCCTGCCGCCAACGACACGGCCGCGGGAACCCTGACCGCCGAGGTCGAAGCCGCGCCCGGGACCGTGCTCATGGCCGCCGCCGGAGAGTCGGGTTCGCAGGGTGACTACAAGGCCAGTTCGCTGTCGGCGTCGGCCACCTGGGAGGCCGGGGGCAACGCCGGGGAGTTCACCTGGACGTACCCGATGCGGGTGCCGCCGGTGCCGGGCGACCTGAAGCCGGAGGTGGAGTTGTCGTACTCCTCGGGCAGCGTGGACGGGCGGACCGGTAACACCAACGGCCAGCCGTCCTGGGCGGGCCAGGGCTTCGAGCTGTCGCCGGGGTTCATCGAACGCCGCTTCAAGTCATGCGAGGACGACGGAGCCCCCAAGGACTCCTGGGGCAACTACCCGGGCGATCAGTGCTGGGGATACGACAACGCCACCGTCTCGTGGAACGGCAAGGCGGGCGAGGTGATCAAGGCCGCGGACGGGACGTGGCGGATGAAGAACGACGACGGCACCAAGTTCGAGAAGCTGACCGGCACCACCAACGGCGACGACGACGGCGAGTACTGGCGGGTCACCACCACCGACGGCGTGCAGTACTTCTTCGGCCGCAACAGGCTGCCGGGCTGGGCCGACGGCAAGCCGGAGACCGCCTCGGCCTGGACGGTCCCGGTGTTCGGCGACGACGACGGCGAGCCCTGCCACAAGTCCTCCGGCTTCGCCGACTCCTGGTGCCAGCAGGCCTACCGCTGGAACCTGGACTACGTCGTGGACAGGGACGGCAACGCCATCACCTACACCTATGCCAAGGAGACCAACTACTACGGCCGCAATCTCAAGGCCGACGCCGAGACCCCCTACACCCGCGGCGGATACCTCAAGTCCATCTCCTACGGGCTGCGCTCCGACGCCCTGTTCGCCACCGCGCCGGCCCGCGTGGTCTTCGACACCGCCGAGCGCTGCCTGCCCGACGGGTCCTTCGACTGTGCCCCGTCCAAGATCGCCGATAATCCGCAGCGCTGGTGGGATGTGCCATGGGACCTCAACTGCGACTCCGGCCAGGAGTGCAAGGGCGGCCACGGGGCGGTGGCACCCACGTTCTGGTCGCGTAAGCGGCTGACGAAGGTCACCACCCAGGTGATCAAGGATGACGGGTCGGGCTACCGCAGCGTGGAGTCCTGGGCCATGGACCACACGTGGGGACTGGCGGATGTGGAACGGGACCTGCTTCTGGACTCGATCCAGCACATCGGTCTCGCCGTCCCCGACGGCGAGAAGCCGGTGACACTGCCGAAGGTGACGTTCAAGCACGTGCAGCTGCCCAACCGGCTGGACAAGTCCGGCGACGACATCCTCGCCTACATCCGCTACCGGCTCGGCGCGATCTACGACGAGTCCGGCGGGCAGATCGACATCGCCTACAGCGACCCGGACTGCACGCTCGACGCGCTGCCCACCCCGGAGACCAACACCAGACGGTGCTTCCCGGTGATCTGGCAGGCGCCGGGCAAGGAGGACCCGATCACCGACTGGTTCCACAAGTACGTTGTCACGAGCGTGACCCAGGTGGACCGCACCGGGCTGGCCCCCAACATGGTCACCAAGTACGAGTACCTGGGCGGAGCGGCCTGGCACTTCGACGACGACGACGGGCTCACCAAGGAGAAGCACAAGACCTGGTCCCAATGGCGCGGCTACGGTCAGGTCCGAACCGTGACCGGCGACTACACGAACCCCGCCACCCAGACCGACGCGTTCTACCTGCGGGGCATGGACGGCGACCGGCTCAACAAGTCGGGCGGCGAGAAATCAGTGACGGTCTCCGACGGCGAGGGCGGCACGCATCCCGACCAGGACGCCCTGGCCGGGTTCGAACTGCGCAACGTCCAGTACACGGGCCCCGGCGGCCAGATCCACAGCAAGGCCATCAAATCCCCGTGGCGGGTCCAGACCGCCTCACGGACCCGCTCCTGGGGCACGGTCACGGCCAACGTCGTCAACGCCGACGTCACCCGTACCTGGACGGCCAAGGACGGCGGCGGCTGGATCGAGACCAGGATCGACACCGACTACGCCCAGTCAGGCCCCGGCGTCGGCCGCGGCACGACCGTCAACGACCTCGGCGACGTCACCACCGCCGCCGACGACAAGTGCACCCGCACCAGCTACGCCGACAACGTCGGCGCGCACATGGTGACCTTCCCCATTCGTATCGAGACGGTCGCCGTAGCCTGCACCGTCACCCCCGACCGGTCCCGCCAGGTCATCTCCGACTCGCGCACCTTCTACGACAACGGCGCTTTCGGTGCCGCCCCGACGCGGGGCAACGTGACCAGGACAGAGGCCTTGGCCTCCCACGACGGCACCACCGCCACCTACGTCACCGACCAACAGACCACCTACGACTCATACGGCCGTGCCACCGTGGTCAAGGACGCGCTCGGGCAGGCCGCCACCACGGTCTACACCGACACGCGCGGCCTGACGACCAAGGCCGCCAAGACGCCCCCGGCGGTGCCCGGCCTCGAAGCCACCCCGCTGACCAGCACCGAGGAGATCGACCCGGCGTGGGGCGAGCCGATCGCCAAGATCGACGAGGCCAACCGGCTCCGCACCGATCTGGCCTACGACGGGCTGGGGCGGCTCAGCAAGGTCTGGCAGCCCAACCGCTCCAAAGCTTCCGGCCAGTCGCCCAACTTCGCCTTCACCTACCGGGTCGAGGACAAGAAGATCGTCGCCATCACCACGACGGAACTCACCGCCACAGGCGGCGAACGCGTCTCGGAGATCGAACTGCTGGACGGCTGGCTGCGCTCGCGGCAGACCCAGGTACCCGGCCCAGAGGGGCGGCTGATCTCCGACAACTTCTACGACGACCGCGGCCAGGTGATCAAGAGCTACGCTCCGTACTCGGCGTCAGGGGCACCGCAGCCTGAGTTGCTCGGCGTGCTGACGCCGGGCAACGTGGAGGCGCAGACCCGCACCGAGTACGACGGGCTGGGCCGCAAGACCGCCGAAATCCTGATGGTGGGCAACGGCTCCCAGCCCGAGCAGGAAAAGTGGCGCACCATCACCAGCTACGGCGGCGGCAACCGCGTCTCCGTCACCCCGCCCGAGGGGGGCATCCCCACAGCCGAGATCACCGACGCCCGCGGCCGGGTCACCGAACGCCGCCAGTACCACGGCTCCACGCCCACCGGCACCTACGACGCCACCCGCTACACCTACACCCCCGACGGGGAGCAGGCGACCGTCACGGGACCGGCCGGAGCCGTCTGGACCACCGTTTACGACCAGCGCGGACGCAAGGTCAAGACCACCGACCCGGACAAGGGCGAGACCACCTACACCTACGACGACCTGGACCGGGAGATCTCCGTCACCGACGCGCGCGGCAAAAAGGTCTTCACCGACTATGACGTGCTGGGCCGCAAGACCGCCACGCACGAGGGCTCGGCGACCGGCCCCAAGCTCACCTCCTACACCTACGACTCGGCCGCCTTCGGCAAGGGCAAGCTCGCCACCTCCACCCGGCACACCTCCAGCGGCGACTACACCAGCCAGATCCGCCACTACGACCAGCTCGGCCGTGCCGACACCACCGCCGTCATCGTCCCCGCCGCCGAAGGGGCCCTCGCCGGGACGTACATCTTCACCACCTCCTACGGCCTGGACGAGACCGTCACCGGCCGGAGCCTGCCCGCGGCAGGCGGCCTGCCCGCCGAATCGCTGGTGACCACCTACGACGACTATCTGCGCCCCACCCGCCTGACCAGCAATCTGGGCACGTACGTGGCGGCCACCGACTACACCTCCACCGGCAAGCCACTGCTGTACGAAATGGGCGTCACCGGAAAGCGCGTCTGGCAGACCTTCACCTACGAGTGGGGCACCCAGCGCCTGACCACCGCCCGCACGCTGCGTGAGAACCAGTCCGGCACCGACCGCGACGCCACCTACCGCTACAACGACGCCGGCCTGATCACCACCATCGCCGACGCCGCCAAGAACGGCACCGACACCCAATGCTTCACCTACGACCATCTGCAGCGCCTGACCGAGGCGTGGACCGAGGGCGACACCTCCTGCGAGGCCGCCCCCACCGCCGCCGTTCTCGGCGGCCCGGCCCCCTACTGGCAGTCCTTCACCTATGACACGGCCAGCAACCGCACCTCCGAGACCCGGCACGGGACCAGCGGCAAGGCCGACACCGTCCGCACGTACACCTACGCCCCTCCCGGCCAGGGCCACCGCCTCAACCAGGTCACCCAGACCGGAGGCGACGGCGCCCGCACCGACACCTACACCTACGACGCCACCGGCAACACCACCACCCGTGCCATCGGGGGCACCGCCCAGACCCTCGGCTGGGGCACCGCCGGCGAACTGACCCAGGTCACCGAAGGCGGCAAGACCACCGGCTTCGTCTACGACGCCGAAGGCAACCGGCTGCTGCGCAAGGACTCGACCGGCACCACCCTCTACCTGCAGAACACCGAACTGCGGCTGAACACCGGCGCCACCACCCCCGTCGGCACCCGCTACTACAGCCACGGCGACGAGACCGTCGCCATGCGCACCACGACCGGCGTCACCTTCCTGACCGTCGACCACCAGGACACGGCCCAGGTCGCCGTGGACGCCGCCACCCAGCAGACCACCGTGCGCCGCTTCACCCCGTTCGGCACGCAGCGCGGTCCCAGCGTGGCCTGGCCGGGCGAGCAGGACTTCGTCGGCGGCACCAAGGACCCCACCGGGCTCACCCATCTGGGCGCCCGCCTCTACGACCCCGACACCGGCCGCTTCATCTCCGTTGACCCGATCTTCAACTTCGACCATCCGCAGAGCTGGAACGGCTACGTCTACGCCAACAACACGCCGGTCACCCAGAGCGATCCCTCGGGACTCGACGGGCCGCTGCGCGGCAACACCGGCTGCTACTACTCCGGCAAGAACTGCGGCGTCACACCGAGCTTCACACCGAGCCCCGCACTGTGCAGAGCGCTCCCGTTGCTGTGCCAGATCCTCAACCCACCCCGGCCGAAGAGCCCCAAGAAGGTGCTCGGCCCGATCGGCTGCGGCATCCTGTACTCCTGCTCCTCCAACGGCAGCGGAGGCGGCGGCGGATACCGTCCCGCCCCACGGGCCAGGATGGTGCCGGTGATCCGCCCGGTCCAGCCGTACGAGACCCCGCCCGGCTCAGGCCAGATCTTCGTCGGCAACCTCAATCCCCAGGCGTTCACCAACTTGGGATGGGGGAGCCTGGGCACCACCTTCCTCAGCACGATGCTGGACGGTGCGCGAACCATCCCGCTGCTGAACTATGGTGACGAACTGCTCGAACTGCAGCGGCTCAGATTTGACGCCGAACTCCTCGCCATCAAGAACGGCGGCAACCAACGCTACTGGTCCGCCTACTACCGCACCAGCATGCTCAAGTCGATGACCCAGGCGCAGACCAAGAGCCGGCGTCTGGTGAAGTTCGCCAAGGGTGCCAACTACCTTGGTGCGGCGCTGGCGGGATGGGACAACTACAACGCGCAACGGGCGGAGGACAGCGGTCGTACGGACTTGTCCGGCGGCATGAAGACCGCGCGAGCCGTCGTTCGAGGCGCTGCCACGGTGGGAGGCACGCTCGTCGGAGGGGCCTTGGGCAGCGCGCTGTGCGGACCCGCGTGCGCCGGGGTCGGCGGATATCTCGGTTCCGCGGCAGGCGGCACCGCGGGAGCCTGGGCCGCCCGATCACTTCCGAAGATCAGGAAGTGGTTCGGTTAACCGGCCCGGCGGAGCGGGGCGGCAGCACAGTATGGGCGGCCGCCCCGCCCCACTCAGCCTCGGTCAGGTCCGACGCCTCGGCTGGGCGGCGGGGTCAGCCGGAGCGTCGCTTCTCGTACTCGTCGATGACCTTGCCCAGCTTCGCCAGCCGCTCAGTGAACCACACGTTCTCCGCGCCTGCCGCAGGCCGGTTCGAGTCGACGTACTGGTAGCCGAGGTTGGAGAACATGGCGACGATGTATGTGCGGCCGCCCTTGCCGGGCAGGGCCTTCACGATCCCCGCGTCGGCGCCGGAGTTGTTCACCCAGCCGTTCTTGTGGGCGTACGTCACCTCGGCCTTCTGGTTGCACGGTCGCACGTCGCGGCCGTACGAGATGCCCTGGCCGGGAATCGTCACGGTGCCGTCGGCGCCGAGCCACCGCGAGGGCGTGAGCTGCGGGATTCCGGGGGCGGGATAGCCCGCGCCGCACCAGTTGGTGGTGGAGAGGGTGACGTTCATGCCCTGCTCGGCCAGCCTGCTCCTGAAGAACGCGCGGGAGGCGTCGCTCAAGACGTCGGCGGTGACCGTGGCGCCGCCCGGAGTCTTCCACAAGGTGCCCACCCCGCCGTTGACCAGCATCAGCAGCTTCGCCGTGTCAAGCGAGGTCATGGTGACGGGGTTCCCCCATCGCGCGCCGTTGTCGGGGTTGGTGTTCTTGAGCTGCAGCGTCTCCAGACCGAGATCCTGGAAGGTCTGGTTGAGGCCGTCTACCGCGCCCTCGTCGTGCAGCAACTTGACCATGGCGCAGGCGGCGGCGTTGGACGACCAGGTGAGCGCGGCGTCGAGGTAGTTGCGGACCGTGTCGCTGCGGGCAGGGCCGCACAGCGAGCTGACCGTGACCGGCTGGTAGTCGTAGGTGTCGTCGAGCGAGATCTGGCCCTGGTCCACCAGCCGCAGTACCCCGAAGGCCACCATCAGCTTCAGGACGGACGCGGGGTAGGGGCTCATGAAGTCGATGGGGGCGTTCTCGCGGCCCGGCACGATGTCGATGCTGCCCTGGCCGCGGTCGGCGTACCAGCCGGCGTCGTCCCACTGCCTCCAGCGGACGGCCGTGGTGTGCAGCGTGTCGTCCACCGGCACGGCCTTGCCGTCCGGGTACTGCGGGCTCATCAGCACGGTGCCGGAAGAGAGGGGGCGGCCGAACCTGTTCAGCTCGATGACGGTCAGGTCAATCTGGGGCTGCTGCGTGATCGGCGCGGCCGCTGCGGCGGCCGCGCTCAGGTCCGCCTTCTGCGGAAGCTGCTTCGCCTCCTTGTCGGCGCCGTCGCGCCGCAGCGCGTTCAGGTCGGCCGTGCTCGTCGGCGGGTTGGTGTCCAGGAGCTGCTCGAACTGCTGACGATCCAGCGCCTGCCGCAGGAAGTGCGCCAGCGCGCTTACGGAGCCGTTGTCCACCCCCGCGTTCGCGGGGAGCGGCGCTACGAGGCCGCTCAGCAGCACGGCTGTGGCGGCGAGCCCGGAGAGAGCACGCCTCCGATGACTTGTGGATCTAGTCAAAATCACCGGACCACTCTAGTCAGAATGATCTAGGTGATCCCGTAGATATGAAAAAATTTCGCGATAAGTGCGACTTGCGGCCTCTAGTCGGTGTCGTGGGTGACGAGCAGACTGAGGACGGTTCCGCGCGGGCTGAGCGCGCCGATCGCGAGTTCCCGATACACCCAGTGCGGCTGCCGCCGGATGATCCGGAACATCGTCCATCGCCATCGAGCGGCGAGTTCGTTGATCCGGTGGACGGACGCGCCCGCCGGGGCGCGGACGAGGCCGGCGACCGACTGCCACGCCGCGAGCCTGCCGTATCCGCCGCGGAGGCCAGGAGAGTAGCTGGCGTCGCAGTAGGCCACGGCGAACAGCTCGTTCACCACCGCGTCCAGGCTCGTCATCGCGCCGTACAGCGCGATCTGGGCACTGAGCGCGCCCGGCAGGAACGCGTTCACCTCCAGCGGCGTCAGCTTCTGGGGATCGATCCGCCGGGGAAGCTCGATGACGGCCGCCACCTCCGGCGCGCTCCAGTGCTCCACCGCGGAGGCGATGCGCCGCTCGTCCTCCCGCGTGCTGACGATCCTCGGCGCGTGGTCCGGAGAACTCCGGCCCGCGAGCCAGGCGTCCCGCTCCGGAGGCTCCGGGAGGGCCTGCTCGCCGCGTGGCGTCCAGCCGGGACCGAGGACGGCCGCGTCCATCCGCCGCTCTCCCCGGGTGCGCTTCAGGGGCAGTCCGGCCAGGGGATGGCCGAGTCCCCGTAGGGCGTCCGCGCATCGCGCCGCCGCCGGCACCCTGACCAAGGTGAGGCGGCGTGCCACCAGCTCCTGGATGAGGCAGGCGACCAGCTCGGCCCACGCGTCCGGTTCCTCTGGCGGGTGCTCCAGCAGCGGAACCAGGTGGTGGACCCGCCGCCGCTCCGCCAGCAGCGCGGCCAGGTCGCGGACCCGGCCCCCCTGCCGCTCGTCGGCGTACTGGTCGCGCACCAGCTCGGCCAGCGACGCGGCGTCGCCCGGGACACGCGCCAGAGCCCGCTCGTGCGGCCCGCCCCTTCTCTCATGCACGGTCATGAAGTCCCTGACGTGATCTCGCTGACATGGTCGCCCTCTCGTACCGGCCCTGGCCCGGCGTTCGTCGCCGCACGCCCACGCACTCATCATCGGTAAGGTCGCCCCGCGCCACAGCGGGATGATCTATCAGGGGCGCGGATGTTCCATGCGGGAGAGCCAGGTGGTGAGCAGCGTTTCGAGCGACTCGGCCTCGGCAGGGGTCAGTAGATCGAGCAGGTGGCGTTCGTTGCGCATGTGGTCGGTGAACGCCCGGTCGATCAGTTCGCGCCCGGGTCTGGTGAGGGCGACGATCCGGCCGCGCTGGTCGTCGTCGGAACGGCGGCGGGTGACGAGTCCGGCTCGCTCCAGGCGGTCGATTCTCTTCGTCATCGCGCCGGTGGTGACCATGGTGTGCGCGGCGAGCTCGCCGGGTGCCCGTTCGTAGGGCTCACCGGCGCGGCGCAGTGCGCACAGGACGTCGAACTCTCCCTCGCCGAGACCGTAGCGGCCGTACACGAGGCAGAGTTCCTCGGTGAGCCGGTCGGCCAGGCGGTGCAGTCGGCCGATCACTCCTTGCGGGCTGACGTCGACGTCGGGCCGTTCGCGACGCCAGTCGGCCTGGATGTGGGCCACGCGGTCCAGCTGTTGCCGGTGTTCCATGGACCCCATGATAGCTTCCGGGGAAGTTATATTGCCTTCCATGGAAGCCAATATGCGTTGGGTGGCACTGACCGCAGTCGCGCCGGTGGCCTGGGGAACCAACTACTTCGTCACGCACGAGTTCCTGCCGGCTGACCGCCCGCTCTACGGGGCTGCCCTGCGAGCGCTGCCCGCCGGCATGGTCCTTCTGGCCTTGCGCAGGCAGCGGCCGCACGGCGCGTGGTGGTGGCGGTCCGCGGTGCTCGGGCTGCTCAACATGAGCGCGTTCTTCGTCCTCGTCTATGCCGCCTCTCAACTGCTTCCGACGAGCGTCGCCTCGACTGTCATGGCGGTGTCCCCGTTGACGATGATGCTCATCGCCTGGCCCTTGGTGTCCGAGCGGCCCCGGACCGCCCACCTGGCTGGCGCCGCGGTCGGGCTCGGCGGGGTCTGTCTCATGTTGCTCACGGGAGTGGAAGGGGTCAGCGTGCCGGGAGTCCTCGCCTCGGCCGTCGCCATGCTGGTGTCGTCCTTCGGCTACATCCTGGCCAAACGGTGGAGCGCCGGTGCCGACGTGCTCGCCTCGACCGCCTGGCAACTCACCGCCGGAGGTCTGTTCCTGCTCCCGGTCGCCGCAGCCCTGGAAGGCCCTCCGCCCGCGCTCTCCATGCCGACGCTTTTCGCGTTCGGCTACGTCGCCCTGGTCGCCACCGCGCTGGCCTTCACCGCCTGGTTCACGGGGCTGCGGCACCTGCCCGCGGGGACAGTCGGACTGATCGGGCTGCTCAACCCTGTCACAGGCGTGCTGCTCGGCACGGCGGTCGCCGGAGAGGTGCTGACGGTCCAGCAACTGTGCGGACTGGTCCTGGTCCTGGCCGGAGTCGTTCTGGGCCAACTCAAGCGTGCGGGCCGACGCGACAGCGGCCAGGCACCTCCCCATCCGGTATCCGACGAGCGTCCCGCGCGAGCGCGGCGTAATCACCCGTGAGGATCAGGGAGGGGGCAGGGCTCCGGCGCGGATCCGTGTGAGAGAGGAGCGGAGTCCCGCCATCTCGCCACACGCCGCTGAGATCACGGACAGTGATCACCTCATGGAACTTGTGCCAGATCCAGTCTTCATGTGCCGTCGACACACCCCGCCCGTGCGGGGCCGACCTGGTGAACCCGCCGAGCCGGAGGTAGATGCGCGGAACACCTCGCCCTGCACGTCGTTGCGCAGGTCATCGACCAGCCGGCTGGGCGGGTCGCTGTCTGGATGTCTCGGGGCTGAGCTGAAGCGGCCCGCCTCGGCATCCGGGCTCAGCGGTCGCACATCGCGGCGATGAAGGCGTCGATCAGGTGCTGCCGCTTCCCAGGGGTGTCGGCGACGCCGGTGACGTAGACGGTGCCCGCATGCCCGGCCCGATCCCGCCCGCTGAGCACCGAGGCTCCCGGCATGTCGCCGCCGTGAAAATAGGCGTAGCCACAGCTCGACATCATCTGGGTCACGCCGTAGCCGTAGCGGGCGCCTGCGGGCCAGCCCGCCTGCTCGACCGGCACCGTCCTGGCCATCATCGTGCCCAGCGGGGCCTTGCTCCAGAACCGGTTGAGGTCTTCGGGGGTGGAGATGAGGCCGCCGCTGGGCCCGAACTCATACGTGGGCAGCTGGTCGGTCAGATCCACCTCGCCATCCTGTGGATGGCCCGGGTGTACCCCGTAGGTGTGGGCGTGCGGGCCGCGGATGCCGTAGTCGCCCTTGGCCGGCCAGTACGTGTCCCGCATCCCGTACGGCTTGAGGATCAGGTCCCGGCTCGCCTCGCGGAAGTCCTTGTCGGTCACCGCGGTCGTGATCATTCCGGCGACCAGGTAGTTGGTGTTGGCGTAGGCGAACGATCCACGGGGCGTGGGCTTGAGCGTCAGCGCTACCTGCAGGTAGTCCGGAAACGGCTCCTTCCATGGGATCGCGTTGACGTACTCGGGCAGGCCGCTGGTCTGCTGGAGCAGCATCCGGACGGTGATCTTCCGCCCGTCGATCGCGGCGCCGTCGCCGGTGCCGCGCAGGACCCCGGGCAGGTAACGCTCCACCGTTGCGTCAAGGTCGATCTTCTTCTGGTCGACCAGCCGCAGCACGGTGGCGGCCATGATCGGCTTGCTCATGCTGGCGATCCGGAACCGGCCCTTGGGACCGATCATCGGCTGCTCGGTGTCCCGCTCCGCGGTGCCGGAACGCCGGGTCACGGTCGCGCCGCCCGGACTTCGCGCCTGACTCAACGCGCCCGCCATGCCGTCCTCGGTGGTGAGGAGGTCAAGGCGCGACTGCGGCGAGGGCGTTCCGGCGGCGGCCAAGGCGGGGGCGACAGGAGCAACGATCAGGGCCCCGGCGACCGCAGCGGCGAGTAATTTCGTCATGCCGCTAATGTGGCAGGAAGATCGCTCACGATCAGTCACGCGTGCATGTCTCTCGAAGTGGGGTATTCCCTACCATCGAGGTGGCGGAGGCCCCCTATGTGTCCAGCAGGGCGGAGCCGAGCCCGCAGACGGCCGTGATCAGGGTCTCGCCCAGCTCGCGCAAGAGTCGGCCGTCGATCTGTACGGCCGCGACCTGGGCCTCGTTCTGTCCAGGGGGCGCTCACGGAACTCAGCCTTGGTGAGATCGGGGCACGCCAGGGTGTCCCAGAGGCCGCCGCCCGCCGTCGTGCATGGCTGCCTTAAAGCCGTTGAGGTGCGAAAACGCCTACCCCCACGTCCTGGGGGTCAAGGGGTCGTGCGCCGTCATCTCCCGTGCCATCAGTGCGCCGCGGCCGCGTACTCGCTAAACCGCCGGCCGGCGACGCGACCGACATGGCCTGGCTCGTCAGGATCCTCCCCGACCGGGTCCTCGACCGAATGATCCGAGCGCAGATGGGTCTGCGCTGAGTCTTCCTGCCGCTGGTCTCGCGATGACGTGGGGCGCCATCTGGTCGTTTCAACCGTTGGCGTCTGCGGCTCCATCGGTAGTCGGGGCAGGGCACGCAGGTCACCGCCCTGGCCAATCACCGTGAACACGGGAACCCTGTCAGAACTTCGGGTCGGATTAGGCCGAACCGCAGGGGCTGCCCGCGGGTCCTAACTACTGTTCCCGCATCCGTTGGAGGTACGAGTGCTGAAATACCGATTGGGCCTGGGGCTCTTGTCGTCCGGTGCCGCGGGGGCGTGCGTGCTGGGCGCGCTGTATTGGTCGCCTCAGTGGATAATGTCGGTCGCGCTGTGGTACGGCGCGGCAGCCTTCATTTGGCTGGGATTGCGGACCGCGTTGGGCAAGGTCAGGCCCACACAGGGACAGGTCCCCCCGCCGTCGGGTCCAGCCGGAACCTCGCCGCCGGTGGGTCCAAGGCGCCCGGGACAACCGTGGCCCCATGGGACGGCCGCGGACCCGCCGCCGCCTCCTCCTCCTCCTGCCGCCGGCGGCATACCGTACGGATTCGAAGGGCGCGCGCCGCTATCTCGGTCGGAGCAGGACGCTCTCCGGGAAACAGTATTGGATTCCGCGAAAGGGATCGTGGGCGGCATACGCCGCGTTGTGATCGTGCTCAGCCTCGTCGTCCTGATACCGCTCATCTTGCTGATGGTCGTGATGGCGGTCGCCCTGTTCGTCAAGGGCGATGTCCTCGGTGGGGTCGTGTCTTCCGCGGTCGTCGTCTTCATGGTGTGGTACTGCGCGCGCCCGCTACTGGGGACCTGGGAGTGGGACACCCTGTTCGGTGAGCATGACGACGGATGAAGCCGGCCGGTGGCCCAGCGGCCGCGGCGCCGGCGAGGCCGCAGCGGGCACGGCCTCGCGAGAGGGGTCGTGGCCGCGATCCTGCTGCTCGCCTCTTGGGCAATGAGCAGCCTGGGCGCCACGGCCACCGCCGACAGCGCCCAGGCCCGGGTCCGGAGACCGGACGGATTCACGCTTCCGACCTGCGGAAACGTGAGGTACGTGCCGGTGCCTGTACGTCTCTCGTACATGATCAAGCCGCGGAGTCAGGCCGTCCGGCGCGGTAACCCCCTACAGGTGCCGCCCCCACCAGTCGAGGATGGCGTCGAAGCGGGCCACCCGATGGCTGGGAAGCCCTGAGCGGGACAACTCATGTCCCTCCCCCGGGAACAGCAGCAGCTCCGTCTCCACCCCCCGCAACTGAAGCTTGACGAACAACCGCTGCGCCTGCTCGACCGGGCACCGCCAGTCATGCTCCGAGTGGATGATCATAAACGGCTTGTCGATCTTGTCGGCGTGTGTGAGAGGGCTCTGCTCCACCCAGCGCGCCGGGTCCTCGCCGTACAGGTCGCGCGCGAACGACCACCCGATGTCACTACTCCCGTGGAAACTGTCGATCGCGTTGACCGCGCGCTCGCTGATCGCCGCCTTGAACCGGTCGCCGTGGTGAGCAGCCATCCACGTGGTCATGAAGCCGCCGTGCGAGCCGCCGAGCACTCCGGCGCGGGAGGCGTCCAGGCCGCCGGTGGCCAGGGCGGCGTCGAACAGCGCCAGCAGGTCGAGAGCCGTCAGGCGGCCGACGTCGCCGAAGACGTGCCGGCCGTGCGCCTGGCCGTAGCCGGAGGAGCCGCGAGGGTTGCCCATGACGACGGCGTAACCGGCCGAGGCGTAGATCTGGGCCTCGTCGAAGACGTGCCAGCCGTACTGCGCGAAGGGGCCACCGTGGATCATGAGGAGCACGGGGTGCGGCCCCTCGCCGGCAGGGCGGACGATCCAGCCGTGCACGGGGTAGCCGTCCGGGGCCGTGCCGGTGACCTCCTCGACGGGGAGTACGTCGAGGCCGGGGCCGAAGGAGGTGAGGGTGATCTCCTTGTCCCGGTGGAGGGCAACCAGCTCGCCGGGGGTACGGGCGTCGGCGACGGCCACGACGGTGACGTCGGCGGCGTGGGCGACGGCGTCGACCTCGCGGGGGCCGTTGATCAGGACGGTGGGTTCCGCGCCCGTGTACGGCACGTGCAGCAGGTCCTTGGCGCCCCGGTTCTCCACGGTGACGAGCACGCCGTCGGTGGTGGGGACGTACGGGGTGACGGGGAGGTGGAAGCGTTCCTCGTCGGTGAGGCGGCGGGCCGCGCCGCCGGCGAGCGGCATCAGCCAGAGCCCGAAGTTCTTGGCGACCAGGTGGCGGCCTTCGGGGCCGGCGCCGGCGCCGAGGAAGCACAGGGCGTCGCCGTCCGGGGTGAAGCGCGGTGCGGCCACTGCCAGGTCGGTGGCGGTCACGCGGCGCAGGTCCGAACCGTCGGGGGCGCTCACCCACACGTCGTTGGTGAGCGTGCTGCCGCGCTCGTCATGGCGTGCGGCCACGAACGCCAGCAGCGCGCCGTCCGGGCTCCAGGTGACCCCGTCGTGGTCGAAGTCGCCCTCGGTGATCTGCGTGGCCGAGGGCTCCTCGGCGAAGGGGTCGACGACGAAGACGTGAGAGCGCCGGTCAAGGAAGAAGCCCAGGTTGTCCCGCCGGTACTTGAAGCCGGTGATGCGGCGCGGCCGTTCCTTCTCCGGCTTGTTCTCGCCGTACCGGCCCTCCTCGGGCACACGCGCGACGAAGGCCAGCCGCCGCGAGTCGGGGCTCCACACCGGCTCGCTGACGCCGAGCGGCTCGTCGGTCACCTTCCGCGGCTCGCCGCCGCCGGTGGGCATAACGTAAAGCTGCGGCTTGGCGCCGTCGCCGCCGCGGACGAAGGCCAGCCAGGCGCCGTCGGGGGAGTACGCGGGCTCTCCGTCGCGCGGACCTCTCGTCAGCCGGCGCGGCTCGGTGAAGCCGTCCGTCGGGACCAGCCAGAGGCCGCCGCGGTACTCGTCGGCCTCGAGGTCGGGCCGGGTCACGGCGACGATCGCATGCTTCCCGTCGGGCGAGATCGTCGGCGCGCCGAGAGCATGCAAAAGGGAGATATCCGCAGGTTTCATGCTTGAGACCCTAGCCGTAGTGCTTCAGCGGCCACAGCAGCGCGGAGATCACGGATTCCTGTGCGCCTGCGGACGGGGCGGACGGCGCAGGACCACGGTGAGGCCGTGCCCGGGGGAGGCCTCAGCGACCGATGGAGCGGGCGCTGTCCGGGGTCAGCAGTGGGGAGTCGAGGATGCGACGCTCGATGAAGCGGACGACCTCGTGCTCCGTGACGTCCGACCGTCGGACGACGGAGTGCAGACGGCCGGCGGTGTCCGACAGGTCTTCGAGGTCGGCGCTGAGGCGGGCGAACTCTTTGGGCGTGACGTAGAAGACCGTCGGGCACGGCCGGGTGGCTGGGTCGTCCCAGTCGAACGGCCAGTCGAACTGTTCCTCCGTCCCGGCGCGCGCTTCGTCCGGAGTGACCGAGTATTGCGAGATGAGCAAATCGAAGACACGTGCCTGCTCCACCGAGGTGAATTCGGAGATGTCGCCCGGCAGATGGTTCACCGACCAGGGCCGGGGAGTGGTAACGGCGGGGACGAACGACACCTGGACGACCTCGTTGAGGTCGAAGGTGTACATGCCCTCGTACAGCTCGGCCTGCTCGGGCTCCTCGTCCCAGCCGCGTGCGCGAACACGGACGTAGTAGTTCGGGCTGTTCCCAATCTTCACCGGACGACCTCCTCGATCCGCACGCTAGCAGGCCGAGGCCCGCGCGTCGTCGGCGCCGATCCAGTCGGCGCAGGGGGCACTTCTGGTCGCGTTCGGGGCCTGACGGTCGGAGCGGCCACGGGTGGCGGGCGGCGGCAGGGATTCGCCGGGGCGGCCGGGCCGGCTGAGAATTGGGGGTTCCATGTCGTCCCTGCGGAGTAGTTCGCCGGCGTCGCCGCCGGGGCGCATGCTCGGCTCCCGAGGCGTCGACCGGCGCGGCGATCCGCCCGCACGAGGTGCTGGCCTTCGACTGGGCGGACCGGGCGTACGGGGCGTACGAGTGGTTCCCCGCCGAAGGACCTGGTGCTGCTCGGCACGGCCGACCAGCGTCACGAGCCGACCGAGTCCAACTACATGCGCCAGCACCCGGAGACGGACTACCGTGCCGGGACGGACCGGCGAGGACCTCGGCATCAAGTGGGGACGGCACAACGACGATGGCACTTCTGGTCGACTTCCGGAAAACCCGGGAGACCGACACACAGGTGGAGTATCGCTTCGGACATCCGGAGATGGACCGCCTGCTGGTGATCGAGAAATCCACGCTGGAGGGCACTCCGGCGGACGGGACGGTGGACCGCACGTACGCGGCGGTGGTCACGAAGATCCTGCGGTTGCGCCGGGAACGGGAGAGCTGGCCGGCGGGCGGGACGTACGCGGCGTAGAGCCGGCCCGGCTCCGGAGCGGCCGGTGGCGCCGCCGCTGAGATCAGTTCTGGTGGCCGGCAAGCCCTTATTCTGATCTTCATGCCCCCCGTGCCGACGCGAACGCTCGTTGCTGGACTGCTCGCCGTCATGAGCGCCGCCATCGCCACGGGATGCGCCGCGCCCCGGCAGCCGCCCGCTTCCCAGAAGAGCGCCGCGGCTCCCGGAGAGAGCTCCGCACCTTCCGGGGGGAGCGTCAGCCCGTACACCGGAGAGGCCGTCCGCAGCATCGTGCGCGTCACCGGAACCGCGCATGCGTGTGATCGGGATGTCGAGGGAACCGGATTCGTCTACGCGCGGGAGCGGGTGATGCTCACCGCCCACACGGTGGCCGGAGCGGATCGGAACCTGAAGGTTTCGCTGGCCGACGGGCGGGGCTTCGACGCCGAGGTGGTGGTCTTCGATCCGCTGGTGGACATAGCCGTGCTGTCGGTCGAGGGTCTCCCTTCGCCCTCCCTTCCTCTGCAGGTGAAGCGGGAGGCGTCGGCGATGGTGATCGGGTATGAGGAAGGCGGAACGACCCCGTCGGTCCAGCCCGCCATCCTGGGTGATCGAGTGCCCGCCACGTCTCGCGGGATCTACGACGATCAGCTTGTCGGGTTCGACAGCTACTCCTTTCGGGGGCCACGGGTGCGGCGGGGCATGTCGGGGGCTCCCCTCGTCTCCCGCGACGAACGGGTTCTCGGCATGGTCTTCGCCGTGGATACGGATCTGGAGGACAAGGGGTACGCGCTCACGGCCCGGCAGCTTTCGACGGCCGCGAAGGCGGGAAGGCGCGCGACCGCCCCGGTCTCCACCGAAGGGTGCGCCTGACCATCGCCTCCCCGCATCCCGAGCGGCCTGACCATGCGCCCGCCGCTCCGACTCCGATGACCCCCCGCTCCTGCCCTGAGGCATGATCAGCGGGCGATCGCTCCCGCCCCCCGTGGGCAGGTCGACGGCCGGCGCATGCCGAGCCCCGGCTCTAGGCCGACTCGCGGACGACCAGTTCGGTGGGGAGGATCACCGGGTCGGCCGGGCCGCCCTCGAAGAGGCCGAGCAGGAGCTTCACCATCGCCGCCGCCTGCTCGGTGAACGGGTGCCTGATCGTGGTCAGCGGGGGCTCGGTGAACTTCGCCGCTTCGATGTCGTCGAAGCCGACCACGGCCACGTCGTCGGGAACCCGCCGGCCCGCCTGCCGGAGCGACTGCAGCGCGCCGACGGCCATCAGGTCGTTGGCCACGAAGACGGCGTCGAGATCCGGATCGTCGTGGAGGAGCTGGCGCATGGCCACCGCGCCGGACTCGCGGGTGAAGTCGCCGACGGCCACGATGGAGCGGCGGTCGGACTCCCGCAGCATGTTGCGGTAGCCGGTCAGCCGGTCCTGGCCGCCGATCATGTCCTGCGGCCCGGCGATCGTCGCGATGCGGCGCCGTCCCTTGTCCAGCAGGTGCCGTACGGCCTTCTCGGCGCCGCCCACGTTGTCGTTGTCCACGTACGGCAGGGGCACGGGCACGGCGGGCCTGCCGTACGAGACGATCGGCACGGACATGCGGGAGATCGCGGCGGGCAGCGGGTCGGCGCCGTGCATGGAGATGAGCATGACGCCGTCCACGTGGCCGCCGGCGATGTAGCGCTCGATCCGCGCGTGGCTCTTGGGCGAGCCCGCCAGCATCAGCACCACCTGCCGGTCGGCGGCCTCGAGCTCCAGGCTGGCGGATCTGATGACCGTGGAGAACATCGGGTCCTCCGAGAACACCCTGGTCGGCGGCTCGGAGACGACCAGGGCGATCGAGTCGGTCCGCTGGGTGACCAGGCTGCGGGCGGCCGAGTTGGGCACGTATCCCAGCTCGTCGACCGCGCGCAGCACGGCCTCTCTGATCTGCGGCGTCACCGTCGCCTGTCCGTTGACGACCCGGGAGACGGTCGCGCGCGACACCCCCGCCCGCGCGGCGACCGCCTCCAGCGTGGGTCGTTTCATCTGTCCCCCTGAGAGCCGTAGGAGAGGCCGTTGCGGCCGATGACCTCGCGGTACCACAACGCGCTCTCCTTGGGAATGCGCCGCTGGGTCGCGAAGTCGACGTACACGATCCCGAACCTCTTGTGGTATCCATACGCCCATTCGAAGTTGTCCAGCAGCGACCATACGAGATAACCGCGCAGATCCGCACCGGCCGATATCGCCGCGTGCGCGGCGCGCAGGTGCGCGTCGAGGTATCCGACCCGCTCCGGGTCGGATACCTGTCCGTCCCGGACGACGTCGTCGAAGGCGGCGCCGTTCTCGGTGACCAGCAGGCCAACCTCGGGATAGTCGCGGGACAGCCTGAGCAGGAGCGACTCCAGTCCGGCCGGATCGATGGGCCAGTCCATCGCCGTCGTCGGCCCGGCCGGCGGGTCGAACCGGACGCCCTCGGTGCCGGGGAACGCCGGGTTGGCGGGCTCGCCGGGGGCGGAGGAGACGAAGGACGGGTTGTAGTAGTTGATCCCGAGCAGTTCCAGAGGCTGCCGGATGATCTCCAGATCGCCGTCCCGGATGTGGTCGAGGCCGCCGTGCCGGGCGGCGATCTCCAGCACGTCCGCCGGGTAGCTCCCGCGCAGCGCGGGGTCGAGGAACTGCCGGTTGAGCAGCCCGTCCACCGTGGCGATGACGGGCGCGGCGTCGCCCGGCCCGATCACGGGGGCCAGGTTGAGGGTGAGCGCGATCTCGGCGGCGCCGGCCGTACGCAGCGCGGAGGCGGCCAGCCCGTGCCCGAGCAGCAGGTGGTGCGCGGCGCGGAAGGCGGCGGCCGGGCTCTGCCGTCCCGGCGCGTGCACGCCGGAGCCGTAGCCGAGGAAGGCCGCGACCCACGGCTCGTTCAGGGTCGTCCAGGTCCGGATCCGGTCGCCGAGCCGGTCGTGTACGGCCGTCGCGTAGTCGGCGAATCGGTACGCGACGTCCCTGGAGGTCCAGCCGCCGGAGTCCTCCAGCGCCTGCGGCAGGTCCCAGTGGTAGAGCGTCGGGTAGGGCGCGATGCCGTGCGCCAGGAGGTCGTCCACGAGCCGGTCGTAGAAGTCGAGCCCGCGCGGGTTGACCGGGCCGGATCCGGTGGGACGCACCCGCGGCCAGGCGACGGAGAAACGGTAGGCCGCCAGGCCGAGCCCGGCCATGAGCCGGACGTCCTCGGCGTAGCGATGGTAGTGGTCGCAGGCGACGTCCCCGGTGTGACCGTCGGCGACCTTGCCCGGCACGCGGGAGAAGCTGTCCCAGATGGAGCGCCCTCTGCCGTCCTCGGCGGCGGCGCCCTCGATCTGGTACGCCGCGGTCGCGGCCCCCCAGACGAAGCCGTCGGGGAACTCCAGCCGCCCGCCGCGGCCTTCGTCCGTCTCGCCGCGCGTGGTCCTGGCGGACGCCGCCGTCACAGGAGGTTCCCCGGGGTGCGCGGTGGTCGTGGCGCTCAT
This sequence comes from Microtetraspora malaysiensis, assembly GCF_001528665.1. Classification (GTDB taxonomy): domain Bacteria; phylum Actinomycetota; class Actinomycetes; order Streptosporangiales; family Streptosporangiaceae; genus Microtetraspora_A; species Microtetraspora_A malaysiensis. The sequence goes on along the minus strand of NZ_BBYJ01000019.1, from coordinate 131,578 downwards.
CCTTTGACCGCTCCCTGCATGATTCCTCCGATGATCTGCTTGCCGAGAAGGACGAAGATGAGCACGAGCGGCAGCGTCGCCACCGCCGTCCCGGTCAGCCCGAGTGTGAAGTCGCGGACGTACCCGCTGGCGAGCTGGGACAGCGCGACCTGCACCGTCGGGTCGTCCGGGGTGAGGACGACCAGCGGCCAGAAGTAGTCGTTCCAGGCCGTCATGAAGGTCAGCATCCCGAGCACCGCGGCGGCGGGCCGCGCCGCCGGGACGACGATGTGCCGGAACAGCCGCCAGGTGCCGCAGCCGTCGATGCGCCCGGCCTCGAGCAGCTCGGTGGGAAGCGCGCGGCTGAGGTACTGCGTCATGAAGAACACGCCGAACGCGTTGACCAGCGCGGGCACGATCACGGCGTACAGCTTCCCCGTCCACTCCAGCTTGATCATCAGCATGTAGAGCGGGATGATGCCGAGCTGGGTCGGGACCATCATGGTCACCACGGTGAGCAGCAGCAGCGCGTTCCGTCCCCGGAAGCGCAGCTTCGCGAACGCGAAACCGGCCAGCGTGGAGAAGAACGTCACCGAGACGGTGATCGTGCCGGCCACCACGAACGAGTTGACCAGTGCCAGCGCGAACGGCGTGGTGTCGAAGACCCGCGACACGTTGGCGAGGAAGTTGCCGCCGGGCAGCAGTGGCGGCGGCATCTCGGCCATCGCCGCGTTGTCGTGCGAGGCGACGATCACGCTCCAGTAGACGGGGAAGGCGGAGAAGAACGCCACCGCCACCAGCGTGAGATAGGTGAGCGGGTGCTTGCGCAGGGCTCTCATCCGCGCACCCCGGTTCCCGCGCGCGTCAGGCGGCTTTCCTCGCATGCCGGACGACTTCCGTCACACATCGAGACCTCCGCGCATCCTGCGGACCACCAGGTAGTTGAATCCGACGACGAGTACCACGAGCAGGAACATCACCCACGCGGCGGCCGAGGCGTAGCCGAACTCGAAGCTCCGGAAGCCCTTCTCGTACAGGTAGAGCGCGAGCGTCTGGAACTGGCGGTCGGTGCCGCCCGTGGTCGCCGCGCCGTTGCTCACCTGGGCGCCGAACAGCAGCGGTTCGGCGATGATCTGCATCGAGCCGATCGTGGTGACGATGACCGTGAAGATGATCGTCGGGCGGATCATCGGGATCGTGATGCCCCAGAGCTGCCGGGCCGCCGAGGCCCCGTCGATGGTCGCGGCCTCGTAGATCTCCCGGGGTACGGCCTGCATCGCGGCCAGATAGATGAGCGCGTTGTACCCCGTCCACCGCCACATGATCATGGTGGCGATGGCGACGTGTGAGCTCGCCACGTTCGCCTGCCAGTACACGCGGTCGATCCCGACGAGGTCCAGCAGCGCGTTGACCAGGCCGAAGTCGCGACCGAAGAGCTGGCTGAAGATCACCACGACGGCGACGACGCTGGTGACGTTCGGCAGCAGCAGGGTGATGCGGAACAACGTCTGCGCCCTGAGCGGCCGGTTCAGCAGGTGGGCGAGCACCAGCGCGAGCGCCAACTGGGGAGCCGCGGACAGGACCCCGATCGACAGCGTGTTGAACGCCGCGTTCCAGAAGTAGCCGTCGGAGAACAGCTCCCGGTAGTTGTCCAGGCCGATGAACGGGTTCGCGCTGCTCAGCAGGTTCCAGTCGTGCAGCGAGACCCACGCCGTGTAGATCAGTGGGAAGACGCCGAAGGCGGCGAAGAGCAGGAAGAAGGGCGCGATGTAGGCGTAGGGGGAGACCAGCCGGTCCAGCCGGTGGCGCCACGGCGAGGTCGCCGCCCGCGTACGGCTCTCGCCCGGCGGCGGGTGCGGCGGGCTCTCGGCGGCCGGCGCCCGACGGACGACAGGCATCGGGAATCCTTTCGTTCCGAGTGTTACGAGTGTTCGGGCGCCCGGATTCCGGTCGTTCCGGGACGGTGGGCCCCAGGGATCACCCAGGGGATCGCCGGGCGGCGGAGGGGGCACCGGACGCCTGGTTACTTGACGTTCTCGACGTCCTTGAGGACCTGGGCCCACGCCTGCTCGGGGGTCTGCTTGCCCTGCTCCACCCGGCCGAGGCCGTTGCCGATCGCCGTGCGCACGTCACCCTCCTTCGGGCCGAGGTGCTGCGGCTTGAGGTTCTTGGCGGCGTCGGAGTAAATCTTGCCGACGGGCGCGCCGTTGAAGAAGTCCTTGGTGAAGTTCTGGATGTCCGGCTGGTCGTACAGCGCCGGGATCGAGGGGAAGTTGCCGATCGCCTTGAAGACGGCCGCCTGACTGTCGGGCGACGTCAGGAAGTCGACCAGCTCGGCCGCCTCCTTGGGGTGCTTGCTCTGCTTGGGAACTGTGAGATGCGTTCCGCCGGCGTTGCCCGCGCCGCCGGGAACGGTGGCGATGTCCCACTTGCCGGACGCGTTCTTGGCCTGGTCCTGGATGTACGCCGTCATCCAGGCCGGGCAGATGATCGTGGCGAACGAGCCCTTGGCGAATCCGGTGTTCCACTCGGGCGTCCACGCGCCGATCTTGGCGGACAGGTCGTCCTGGACCATCCGGACGGACAGGTCCCAGGCCTTCTTCACGTCCGGGTTGGTGGCGACGACGATGTTGTCCTGCGCGTCGTACACGCCGACGGGGGCCTGCGCGATGATCGCCCGCATGATCTCGCCGGGGCTGTCGAAGAACTTCGTGCCCTTGGGCGCGGAGGCGGTGAACTTCTTGCCGGTCTCGATGTACTGGTCCCAGGTGGGCCACAGCGCGGATACCTCGTCGCGTTCGGTGGGCAGCCCGGTCTTCTTGAACAGGTCGGTGCGGTAGCACATGGCCAGGCCGCCGACATCGGTGCCGAGTCCCACGACGGCCCTGTTGGGGGCGACGCCCTGCTGCCACTTCCAGTCGAGGTACTCGCCCTGGCGCTTGTCCAGGCCGTACTGCTTGAGGTCCTGGAACCGGTCGGGCTGAGCGGTGAACTGGCTGATGAAGCCGACCTCGATGCCCTCGACGTCCGCGGCGCCCGCGCCGGTGGCGAGGTGTGCGGCGAGGTTGGTGTGGTGGTCGGCGTAGGCGGCCTGGCGCTCCTCGATCTCGATGTTCGGGTGCGTCTTCCTGAACTCCTCGTACAGCGGCTTGAAGCCGAAGTCGCCGAAGAGGCCGACGGTCAGCTTGATCTTCTCGGCCGGGGCGGCCGTGTCTCCGTTCGCGGGGGTGGATCCGCCACCGCCACTGCATGCGGTGACGGTCAGCAGCGTGGCGGCGACCATGGGGGCGAGCAGCCGGGGGAGTCGGCGGCCGGTGCGGGGGATGCCCATGAACCCTCCTCGGGTTCCGAGTTAACGATCATGAAGAGAGCGCTCTCGCACAAGATTCGGCCGCACTCCTCGAAGCGTCAAGGGTTGGATCAGTAACGATCCCCGTTACCTGATCACGCCGTCACCGCTTGTGAGAGCGCTTCTATCTCGCGAAACCGCAGCTCTGGCGCGGAATGACACGTCGCCTTTGATGCCTCTCCGTGCCGAGAGTCGCCATTTAGGTGGCGAGTCCGGTCCGTACGCCCCAGGGGCGGCCGGAGGGGGTACGGTCGCTCCATCTCTGGCCGCGCCACGAGAAAGAGAGCGCTCTCCTGATCTTCGAGAAGCATTCCCTTCCCGTTGCGGTCGGTAGCGGGCCGGCGCGGAGGCGCTCATCCCCGCCGGCGGCCACCGCTCCGGGGTCGGTCCGCGCGGTCAGCAGTTCGACGATCCAGGAGGAGCGCAGCCGCCGGTGGGCCGGTGGTGGGCGATCCAGGAGCTGAACAGGTTCTTGGCATGCCGGGCGGCGGCCTGCCATCGGGCGTCCGCCGCGCGCATTGACATGGAATGTCCTTCCGTGTTGTCTGATGGCACAGCTGGCACGGTGATCAACACTCACCGAACCCGGAGACGCGCGCGCCGACCAGCCGCCGGTGGGCCGGACGGCTGACCGACGACATCCCCCTTCGACAACGTGGAGGAGACCTGATGCGTGCGCTGGTGGCGACCGGTCCCGGTCGACTGGTCCTGGATGAGGTTCCCGATCCCGCGGTTGCTCCGGGCCAGGTCCTGGTCCGATCCCGGGTGACGGCGGTCAGCGTCGGCACCGAGCTGCGCATGCTCTACGAGGGCCGTCCCGAGCGTCGTGACACGGACCCGCCCTGGCCGGTGATCGGAGCCTTCGGCTACTTCGCGGCGGGCGCCTTCGCCTGGAGCGATGCCGACGTCAAGGGCCTCGACCAGTTCACCGCGGCCGCCGGGACGGCCGGTTAGCAGACACGGAGGTGGCAAGCATGTCCCCTTTATCAAGATGGGCGCCTTTAGGGGTGCTCCTCCTCATCACTGGAGTGCTGCACGTCAGCACGAGTCCGGCATTCGCGACGCAGGACCCCACGCAGCCCGACGTCACGATCATCTCGCCGCAGAACAGCGACTGCGAGCCGTGGGACCCGAACAAGACCAGGGATCAGAACGAGGTCGTCCTCTGCCCGTGGTTCCCGTCGATGGCCAGGCTCGCCAACGGCGACCTGTACCTGGCCTACTCCTGGTCCGTCAGCCACTCGCACAGCGGCGCTATCGCGGCACGCCGTAGCACCGACAACGGGCAGACGTGGTCCGCGCAGCAGATCATCGCCGCCGATCCGGACCCGCTGACGGTGGACGTCAAGGAGCCGAGCCTCACCGCACTCAGCGACGGCACGCTGCTGATGTCCTACTACGACTACCGCCCGTCCCGGCCGAATCGCCGCCAGGTGTACGTCAAGCGCTCCACCGACAACGGCCAGACCTGGTCGAGCGCGATCGTGCCGCAGACGCTGATGTACACCGCCCAGAAGGGCACCGTCGCCACCAACGGCGAGATGCTGCAGCTGAGCAACGGCGACGTCCTGCTACCCGTGTACGGCATGCGCGCGTCCGACGGATCCCTCGGCTACAACGGCGCGCACGTGCTGCGCAGCAACGACGGCGGGCTGACCTGGGACCCGGCCGACGAACGGGTGGTGATGTGGGAAGGCCTTGACTACACGCCCAACGTGACCGTGGGCTACGTCGAGCCGGCGCTGGCCGACCTCGGCGGCGGCCACCTGATGATGGTCGCCAGGACCCAGAACCACGGCGACGTCAGCCGGGTCAGCCACTCCTACGACAACGGCGACACCTGGACCGAGCCGGTCGACGAGCCGTCGATCATGGCGCACGCCCCGCACTTCCTCAAGCTGGCCGACGGCAGCCATCTGCTCACCTATGGCGACCGCTCGAACACCTACGCGCAGGGCAGGCCCGTCGTCGGGCGGAGGTACCTGCCGTCCCAGGGGTGGTGGCAGGCTCCGCCCACCCTGATCTACCGCAACCCGGGCGTCTTCGACGACATGTCCTACCCCGCGAGCGTGCAGCTCGGCGACGGCCGGATCTTCACCGTCTACTACGACCGCGGTCAAGCCATCCTCGCCGGGACGTACACCGACCCGGGCGACTACACGGTCACGCCCTGCGCGGCGCCGGTCGACGACACCGCCGCCGGCCCGCCGGCGGGCAGTGCCGTGCTCGACCTGCCGGGCATGGCGGCCGGCCACACGCTGACGGTCGACACCGACATGACCTACACCGCGAGCTCGCGGCCCGCCGTAGGGATCTACGGGGCGGTCGACGGCAGCCACGACTACTGGCACAGCACCATGGCCAACCACACCGCGCCGCCGAGCACCCACTACGACCTGGGGCTGCCGGCGTCGCAGCAGGTGACCGCCATCGGGCTCACGCTCAAACCCGGCTACCACGAGTCGGCGAAGATCTACCTGTCCGCAGACGGGACGAACTGGGGCTGCCCGGTCGCGGCGGCCGACCAGCTCCAAACCGATCGACCCGCATGGTTCCAGCTGGCGACCCCCGCGAACGCGCGGCACGTCAGGATCGAGGTGACGTCGGCGGAGGGCTGGGCGATGCTCACCGAGCTGATGATCGCCACCACCGGCTGAGCGCCTGGGGGCTCGGCGAGGGAGGCTGCCCTGTCCGGGCGCGGGGCGGCCTCCCCGCACTGACGCGTCGATCGGCGGCGCGAGGATCGTTGCCCGCGCACACCTGCTCGGGGGGTAGGCACCCCGCCCGTCACGTGCGCGTCTCGATCACCGACACGAGCCGCAACGGCGATGCCCTCCTCACGGAGGTGGCGCTGCGCATCTGGCCCACGACCTTCGACCGGGTGCCCTGATCAGTGCCGGCCGCTGATCGGCCAGCGGGCCACGGCGGTGTCGCCGTCGACCACGTAGACGGAGCTCCACATGTTGACGACGCCACAGCCGTGGTTGGGCAGGACGCGCAGCAACTCGCCGACGCGTAGCGCCTCCGCGTCCTGCCCTGTCAGGTAGCCGTGCTCCTCGTTGGCCTTGGCGAAGGCCAACGAGGGCCGGCCGACCACTCGGCCGAAGCCGGATCCGGTCACGGAGGCGTCGGAACTCATCGCCTTGAGGCCCGCGTCCACGATGGCGGTCCCCTCTCGCTGGGTGCTCACCACCCGGGTGAGCACCGTCAGCGCCGTACGGGACATGTCGGCGGTGCCGAGCGCGACCTGGTTGCCGTCGTAGAAGACGTACGTGCCCGCCCGCGCCTCCGTGACGCCGGGAACGAAGGGCGCGGTGACCGCGCCGGGCGTCGATCCGACGGACACGATCTCGCACGGATGACCGGCGGCGCGCAGCTCGCCCGCCACGCCCGCGAGGACCTCCCCGACCAGCCTGCCCGCCTTGTCCATGCCCGTCCGGTCGCCCAGGTACGTCATCAGGTGGCCCTCGTGGGTCAGCACCCCGCGTAGCTCCAGCGACGGGTAGGCCGCCAGCTCGGCGGCCAGGGAGACCGCGTTCTCGGGTGCCACTCCCGCCCTGCCGAGACCGGTGTCCACCTCGATCAGGTACGGCACCCGCCGCTTCGCCGCCTGGGCCGCCTCGGCGAGCGGACGGGCGACCTCGGCCGAGTCGATGGCCACGGTCACGCCCGTTCGTACGGCGAAGTCCACCTTCGCGGGCCCGACCGGCTGGTGCGCCCAGATCAGGTCGGTGATCCCGGCGTCGAGCAGCACCGTGACCTCGGCCATGGTCGCGCAGGTGAACCCGATCGCGCCGTGAGCGAGCTGGAGTCTGGCCACGTCAAGGCACTTGGATGCCTTGAAGTGCGGGCGCAGCCGTACCCCTGCCGACGCCGCAAGTGCCGACATGTCAGCAATATTCCGGATAAGTCGGTCCTGATCGATCAGCAAGGCCGGAGTCGGCAGCTCACTCAGCCGTACCGGCGCAAAGGGACTCACCGCACCCCCAGCAGGTCGCGCGGGTCCTCGTCCAGCAGACGTTCGATCGTGTCCGGCCGGACGCCTTCAAGCCCCGGGACGCGGATCTCGGTGAGCGCCCGAAGCCCTCGAACCGCCTCGTCCGGCGTCCAGAGCGGGAAGTCGGAGCCGAAGAGCAGCTTGTCCGCCACCCCCCACTCCTGCGCGCGGACCAGCGCGAGGAACCCGTCGAGCGGCCTGGACCAGGTCGCGGACACATCGGAGAAGACATGCGCGTTCTTCCTCAGCACGATCATCGTCTCGCGCTGCCACGGATGCCCCAGGTGAGCGATGATCTGACGCAGGCTCGGATGCCGCCTGGCCACCTCGTCCACGACCAGAGGATTGGAGACGCCGAGGTCGCCGTGCGGGCTCGGCGTCGCGCCCATGTGCCAGAGCAGCACGAGCCCCGCCTCCGCCGCCGCGGCGTAGAACGGATCGTGAACGGTGTCGCGCGGATCGAAGTGGGCCAGCACCGGATAGAGCTTGACGCCGCGCAGCCCCTTCGCCACCCCGTCCGCCATCTGTTCGAGAACGTCGGGGTCGGTGGGGTCGAGCGCCATGAAGCCGACGGTCTCCGCACGCGTGTCGGCGCAGAAACGGGCGACGAACTCGTTCGACGTGGCCACGCCCGCCGAGGTGGCCCGGATGCCGAAGACGAACGCCGCCGTCACTCCCTTCATCGCCGCGTCATAGTCGGCGGGCGTCACGTCGGTCCAGCCCCTGCCGTACACGGGCCGCCAGTTGGCCTCCCACTCGCAGCCCCAGTGCTCGGCCAGCAGGCAGTGAGTATGCACGTCGATCATCAGGAGTGTCCCCCTTCCGCGGGCGACAGTGAGCGGTGGACCACGCGCAGCGCGGCGGCGAGGTCGGGGTCCGCGGCCATGTCGGCGGCGGTCGCGCGCAGCTCGGCCAGATATCCGCCGTGCCGCTCCGGGTCGAGCTCGCCGGACGGGCCGGAGACGCTGACCGACGCGACCCAGCGGCCCTCGATCTCCAGCGGGACGGCCAGGCAGCGCAGGCCGATGTTGGACTCGTTGTCGTCGAACGCGTAGCCGCGCTCCCTGGTCAGCTCAAGGTCCGCGCGGAGCTCGGCGAGCCCGGTCAGGGTGTTGCCCGTCTTCGGCTCGTACGGCTCCGCGGGCAGATGGCGCACCAGCTCGTCGGCACCGAGCCCGGCGAGGAGGAGCTTGCCCAGCCCGGTCGCGTACGCCTCCGCCCGCGACCCGCTCATGGCCGTGTAGCGGATGGGCCGATCCGGCTCCTCGACGCTCAGATGCAGCACCTGAGCGCCGTCGAGCACGCCGAGATTGGCCGTCTGCCCGGTGGTCGCGGCGAGGTCGGCGAGATAGCCGCGGGCGGTGGCCGAGACGTCCAGCGTCGAGACGTACGCGGTGGAGAGTTCGAGCACCTTGTGGCCGAGCCGGAACGATGGCCGCTCGTCCACCCGTACCACGTACTCGGTCTCGGTGAGTACGGCGAGCAGCCGTACCAGCGTGCTCTTCGGCAGGCCGGTCTCGTCGTTCAGTTCGCCGAGCGTGACCGGCTGCTTGGCCGTGGCCAGCCTTTCGAGCAGCGCGAGCCCTCTGGCGAGGGCGTGGGCGTGGTAGTTGGCCGCGGCCGGTTTGTCGTCGTCAATGGTTCTTCTCATGTCGTCACTTCCGTCAGCGCGCGCAGGACCCGGCCCGGCTGTGCGCCCGTGTGGGCGTCGTCGTCGATCACGACGGTTCCGTTCACGACGACGAGGTCGATGCCCGCCGGGTAGCGGTGGGGATGGGTGAAGGTGCTCAGATCCTCGATCTTCTCCAGGTCGAGCAGCAGCAGGTCCGCAGCGGCGCCCGGCCGGATCACGCCGCGCCCCACAAGGCCGAACAGTTCGGCGGGCCCCGCGGTGCACTTGCGTACAGCCTGCTCCAGCGTAAGCCGTCCCGGGCCGACATAGCGATGCAGGAGGCGAGGGTAGCAGCCGTAGGACCGGGGATGTGGTGTTCCACGACCGGTCGGTCCCGCCGGGTCGAGCGCGAATCCGTCGGAGCCGATCACGGTCGCGGGATGGGCGAGCGCGGCGAGCAGGTCGTCCTCGGAACGGCCGAAGGCGACCATGGCGACGGCGTTGCCGCGCTCGGCGACCAGGTCCATGGCGGTGTCGTCGCTCGCCAGCGGGCTCCCGTCGACGAACACGTCCGCCCAGTCCCACCAGCGGTTCGCCCATTCGGCCCTGATCCGGTCGCGGGCCCGCGGGTCGCGCAGCCGCAGACGCATGGCGGCCTCGCCGCCGTCATGCGCCCAGCCGGGCAGGAGCTGGGAGAGGTTGGCGCTGCCGGCCAGGTAGGGATAGACATCGGCGTGCACGTCCGCGTCCGCCGTCTCGATCAGCCGCAGCGCCTCGGTCACCCCACCCCAGTTGCGGCGCCCGACCGCCGCCAGGTGGGAGATCTGGGTACGGCTCCCGCTCGCCTCCGCGACCCGTACGGCCTGCGCCACGGAATCGAGCAGCCGGTCGGTGTAGTCGCGCAGGTGCCACGCGAAGACCCGGCCGTGCGCCGCCACGACCCTGGCCAGCGCGGTCAGCTCGGCCTCGTCCGCGTAGCAGGCAGGGGCGTAGATCAGCCCGGTGCTCAGCCCCGCGGCACCTTCCTCGAGAGCCTCGGCGAGCAGCTCGCACATGCGGGTCCGCTCAGCGGGCGTGGCCGGCCTGTCGGCGAAGCCCACGGCGGCGGCTCGCAGCGGCAGGTGCCCGACGAGCGACGCGGTGTTCACCGACGGCCTCGCGTCCGCGAGCACCGCCCGGTAGTCCGCCAGGTTCCGCCACGACCACTCCACCGCGGGATCGGCGTCGATGAAGGCGACGGCGGCGCGCAGGGCGGTGATGTCGGTCCCTGGTGTGAGGGGCAGGACGCCGAGTCCGCAGTTGCCGAGCACCTCGGTCGTGACGCCCTGGCGGATCTTGCTGTGCGCCTGCGGGTTGCTGAGCAGGGCCAGGTCGGAGTGGCTGTGCACGTCGACGAAGCCGGGGCACACTACGCGCCCGGCCGCCTCGATCACGCGCGCCCCCGTACGCCCCGTCAGGTCCCCCACGGCCTCGACCCGACCTCCGGAAACCGCGACGTCCGCCGTATGGGCGGGGGCTCCCGTCCCGTCGACCACCAGGCCGCCTCTGATCAGCAGGTCAGTCATCGCCGATCCTGAACGTGCCCTCGACCTCGACGGGGCTGCCGAGCGGCAGCGCGGCCACGCCGATCGCGGCCCTCGCGTGCGCGCCGCGCTCCGGCCCGAGCAGGGTGAGCAGCAACTCCGTCGCGGCGTCGGCCACCAGGTGCTGCTCGCCGAAGCCCGGCGCGCATGCGACGTAGACGGTCACTTTGACCGCGGTGACCCGGTCGAGCGAGCCGACCTCCGCGCGCACGGCCGCGAGCACGTTGCGGGCGCACTGCCAGGCGCAGGCGCGGGCGGTCGCGAGGTCCACGCCCGCGCCGACGGTGCCCGTCGCGATCAGCCTGCCGCCGGGGGCGGACGCGACCTGTCCCGATGCGACGAGCAGCCCGCCGTCGCGTCGTACCGGGGCGACGGGTGGCCGGTCAGGACGGGCCGGAGGTGTGTCCGGAAGAGTGTCGAGCACTGATGGTCTCCTCTGGGAAGTGACAGGCGCTCGGATGCCCGGCGCCGAGACGGTCTTCGAGAACTGGCTCCTCGACGGCGCATCGGTCCCGTGCCTTCCAGCATCGGGTCCTGAAGCGGCAGCCCGACGGCGGGTCGGCCGGGCTCGGCACGTCCCCGGACAGCAGGATGCGCTCTCCTGCGCCGCGCAGCGAGGGATGCGGGATCGGCACCGCGGAGATCAGCGCCTTGGTGTACGGGTGGCTCGGCCGCTCGAAGATGTCGGCGACCCCGCCGATTTCGACGATCTTGCCGAGGTACATGACGGCGACCCGGTGGCAGATGTGCCTGACCACCGACAGGTCGTGCGAGATGAACAGGTATGCCAGGTCGAGCCCGCGCTGCAGGTCCGCCAGCATGTTGATCACCTGAGCCTGGATGGAGACGTCCAGCGCGGACACCGGCTCGTCGAGCACGAGCACGCGCGGCCCGAGGGCGAGCGCGCGGGCGATGCCGAGCCGCTGTCGCTGGCCGCCGGAGAACTCGTGCGGATAGCGATTGGCGTGCTCGGGCGCGAGGCCGACGAGTTCGAGCAGCTCCTCAACCCTGCCCTCCTCGTACACGCCCTGCACGCGCAGCGGCTCGGCGACGACCTCGTGCACGGTGAGCCTCGGCGAGAGGGACGCGTACGGGTCCTGGAAGACGATCTGGATGTCCCGCCTGAGTGGGCGCATCTCGGCGGGGGAGAGCGCGGCCAGGTCGCGCCCGGCGTACAGGATGCGGCCCGCCGTCGGCTCCATGAGCCGGACGAGCAGGCGGCCCGTAGTGGTCTTGCCGCAGCCCGACTCGCCCACGAGCCCGAGCGTCTCGCCCGCCGACAGCGTCAGGTCCACTCCGTCCACGGCGTGGACCGCGCCGGTCTGCCGCCTGAGCAGGCCCGATCTGATCGGATAGTGCTTGACCAGCCCCTCGACGCGGAGCACTTCCGTTGTCGTCATGCGAGCTCCTCGTGGAAGTGACAGGCGGTGGCGTGCCCCGCGCCGACGGCGGTCAGCCCGGGCCGCGAGATACGGCACGGCTCCCGGTCCGCGGCGATCGGGCAGCGCGGATGGAACGGGCAGCCGGGCGGCGGCGCGAGCATGCTCGGCGGGCTGCCGGGGATCGGGACGAGCGCGCCGGGAGAGGACTCGATGCGCGGCCTGCTCGCCATCAGGCCCCTGGTGTACGGGTGCCTGGGCGCGTCGAAGACGGCGTGCACGTCGCCCTGCTCGACCACCCGGCCCGCGTACATCACGGCCACTCTGTCGGCCAGCTCGGCGATCACCCCGAGATCGTGGGTGATCAGGATCGCCGCCGCCCCTGTTCGCTCCCGCGCGCTCCTGAGCAGGTCGAGGACCTGGGCCTGGATGGTCACGTCGAGCGCGGTGGTGGGCTCGTCGGCGATGAGCAGCGCGGGCTCGTTGGCCATGGCCATCGCGATCATCGCCCGCTGCCTCATGCCGCCGGAGTACTCGTGCGGGAACTGCCGGTACCGCGTCGCCGGGTTGGGCACGCCGACGGAGGCGAGCAGCTCGATCACGCGGTCCCGTACCGCCCCGCGCGAGAGCCCCTTCCCGTGCAGCCGGACCGCCTCGGCGATCTGCCGGCCAACGGGAACGACCGGGTTGAGCGCGGTCATGGGGTCCTGGAACACCATCGCGATCTCGCCCCCGCGTACGGCCCGCAGCGCGCGTGGCGACAGGTCGAGCAGGTTCCTGCCGCGGAAGCGGATCCGCCCGCGCGTGATCCGGCCCGGCCGCCTGACCAGGCCGAGCACGGACATCGCCGTCACGCTCTTGCCGGAGCCCGACTCGCCGACCACCCCGACGACCTCACCCGGCCGTACGTCGAGGAAGACGCCGTCCACCGCCTTGACGAGGCCGTCCTCGGTGGGGAACTGGACGGCCAGGTCCTCGATGGTCAGCAGCGGCTCGTCCATCAGCGCACTCCTCTCGGGTCCACGGCGTCGCGCAGCCCGTCACCGACGAAGTTGACGGCGAGTACCGTGAGCGCGATGGCGAGGCCGGGCGGCAGCCAGAGCCACGGCATGGTCCTGATCAGCGTCAGGTTCTGCGCGTCGGTGAGCATGTTGCCCCAGCTCGCCTGCGGCGCCTGGACGCCGAGGCCGAGGAACGACAGCACGGCTTCGAGCAGGATGATCTGCGCCACGAGCAGCGTGCCGACCACCGCGACCTGGGCGAGAACGGCGGGCACGATGTGCCTGGCGATGATCGACGCACGGCCCGCGCCGAACGCCCGCGACGCCTGCACGTACTCCTGTTCGCGCAGGCCCAGTGCGAGCCCGCGGACCACCCGGCAGGAGGTCGGCCAGTTGCAGGCGGCGAAGACCACCACCAGCATCGGCGCGCTCGGGCCGAGGACCCCGGCCAGGACGACGACCACGACCAGGGAGGGGAACGACAGCACCACGTCGGCGGTGCGCATGATCACGGCGTCCGCGACCCCGCCGATCACCCCCGCGACCGCGCCGAGGAGCGTACCGGCCATCACGGCGGCGAGCGACGCGACGAGGCCGACGAGCAGCGACACCCGCCCCGCGTACACCAGCCTGGCGAACACGTCCCGGCCCGAGGAGTCGGTGCCGAGCAGGTGCTCGCCCGACGGCGGGCGGCGGAACGCGGTGAGGTCCACGGCGTTGGGATCGTGGCCCGCGACGAACGGCGCGCATACGGCCAGCAGGACGACGAGGACGAGGAAGACCGCGCCGGCGACGGCCATCCGGTTGCGCAGGAACCTGCGAAGTGCCAGTCGCGCGGGCGACCGGCGCGAAATCTGTGTCGTGAGGACGGCGGTCATTGCAGGCTGATCCTCGGGTCGGCCACGGCGTACAGGACGTCGGCGGCGAGGTTGCACAGCAGCACGAGCACAGCGATGAACAGCGCGAAGCCGATCACCACCGGATAGTCGAGCTGCCCGATCGAGCTGATCGCGAGCTGGCCCATCCCCGGCCAGGCGAAGACCTGCTCAAGAGCCACGGCTCCGGCGAGGAGCTGCGGCACGTAGATCATGATGACGGTGATGAGCGGGATCAGCGCGTTGCGCAGGGCGTGGCGCAGCAGTACGCGCGGCGGTCCCGCGCCCTTGGCCTCGGCGGTGCGGATGTAGTCGGCGCCCAGCTCGGCGATGAGCCCGCCGCGCACGTACCGCATGAAGGGCCCGGCGATGGACAGGGCGAGGATGGCCGCGGGCAGCACCAGGTGCGCCAGGACGTCGGTGCCGCCACCACCCGGGGTCGTCATGCCCGAGGAGGGGAACCAGCCGAGGGTCAGCGAGAACACGTAGATCGCCGCGATGCCGAGGAAGAAGCTCGGCACGGAGATCACCGCGAGGCTGACGACGGCCGACGCGTAGTCGGCCGCCGAGTTCCGCCTGACCGCCGCCAGCGTGCCCGCCGGGACCGCGACGAGCAGGCCGAGCAGCAGCGCGGTGCCCATCAGCAGGACGGTCGGCCCGATGCGCTCGCCGAGCACCGCGCTCACCGGGCGGTGACTCACGAAGGAGTAGCCGAGGTCGCCGGTGAGGGCGTCGCGCAGCCAGACGACGTACCGCACGACGACGGGGTCGTCGAGACCGAGTTCGGCCCGCTTTCGCGCGATGAAGTCCGGGCCGCCCGCGGCGAGCTGCTCGGGGTTCACCATCATCCGGACGGGATCGCCGGGGGCGGCTCTGACCAGCAGGAACACGCCGACACTGATCAGAAGGAAGACGCCCACGTTGACCATCAGTCGGCGAGCGACGTAGGTCAGCACGGTGGTCCCTCCTGTTTCGCGGTCCGGGTCACCCCGCCAGGCTCCACTCGTCGGCGTTCCAGAACCCGACGGTGAAGTCACCGCTCGGCTTGAAACCGTGGAGCCTGGGGCCGTACGCCCAGATGGCCTCGGGGTTGTACAGCCAGACGTAGGCGGCCTGCTCGTTCTCCCGCTTGGCGGCCCGCTGGTAGAGGGTGGCCCGCTCGGCCGGGTCGGTGACGGCGTCGGCGGCACCGGTCAGGCGGTCGATCTCCTTGTCGCAGAAGTGCGGGATGTTGCCGCCCTTGGGGTAGAACGTGTCGCACCGAAGGATCGGGTTGCTGCTCGACGGGTCGACGGAGTACGTCCCGCCGCCGAACAGGACGATGTCGAAGGTCAGCTTCTCGTATGACTCCAGCAGCTCGGCGGCCTGGACCTGCTTGAGCTTGACGTCCATCCCCGCCGCGGCGAGGGCGCCCTGGACGACGGTGGCGGCGTCGTCGCGGTCACGCTGCCCGGGGATCCAGGACAACGTCACCGGCTTGCTCGCGTCCCATCCCGCGTCGGCGAGCAGCTTCTTGGCCGCGGCGACGTCGTAGGGGTACGGGTTCAGGTCGGACGGCAGCGCCGACGAGGCGACGAACGAGGAGTTCTGCACGGTGCCCTTGCCGGCGAGCAGCTTGTCGACCAGCGACTGCCGGTCGATGGCGTGCAGCATGGCCTGGCGTACCCGTGGGTCGGCGAACCGCTTCTCCGTCTGGTTGACGGCGATCCGCAGGAAGCCGGGGCTCGGCTTGCCCGCCACGGTGACACCGGGGAGCGACTGGACGGACTGCAGGTCGGTGGGGGAGATCTGGGCCAGGTCCATCTCGCCGGTGCCGAGCTGGGCGGTCGCCACGTCGGACGTGACCGGCTTGAGGAAGATCTTCGGGATGTTCACCGGCTTGCGGTAGTTCGGGTTGGCGGCCAGTTCGACGTACTGGTCCGTCTTGTAGTCCACGAACGTGTACGGCCCGAGCCCGGTGGTCGGCTTGTTGAAGAAGGCGTTGCCCGCGATGGCGTCCACGGGGATCGCGCCGAGGACATGCTCGGGCAGGATGAACGCGAACGGGCCCGCGATCAGGGAGAGGAACCCGACGTTGGGCTTGGCCAGCGTGATCACGAAGGTCGAGTCGTCGGGTGCGGTGAAGGACGCGTCCGCGAGCTTGCCCGCCATGGCGCTCCCGCTCTTGGGGTCGGCGAGCAGCTTGTAGGTGAACGACACGTCCTTGGCGCCGAACGGCTCGCCGTCACTCCACTTCAGCCCGGTGCGGAGGTGGAAGGTGAAGGACCTGCCGTCCTTCGAGACCTCCCAGCTCTCCGCCAGCCGCGGCTCATATTCAGACTTGTCATTGACGGTCAGGAGATTGTCGTAAATGAGCTGCATGACCTGCTGGTCGGCGCCGGTCGGCGGATCGAGCGGGCTGAACCGCTTGGGCTTCTGGTAGAGGTAGACGTTGAGTGCGTTCTTCGCGCCCGTGTCCCCGCCGTTGCCGCCGGGATTGGTCGGATCGGAACAGCCCGCCGCCAAGAGCAGGGCTCCCGCGACGATCAGCGAGAGCGGTCGTACGGTCATGGGGTCTCCCTCGGTGAGACGGAGTTGATCAGGGAACCGAGACCGGTGATCGAGACGTGGATCTCGTCACCGGCCGAGAGAAACTCCCCCGAGCTCACGCCGACGCCCGCGGGGGTGCCGGTCATCAGCACGTCCCCCGGGTGCAGCGTCATGATGGTCGAGGCGAAGGCGACGAGCTCCGCCACGGTGAAGATCATGTCCTTGGTCGAGCCGTGCTGCTTCACCACGCCGTTGACGCGCAGCTCGATGTCGAGCGCCTGCGGGTCGGGCACCTCGTCGCCGGTGACGAGATACGGACCGAACGGGGCGAAACCGTCGAGCCACTTGCCCGCGAGCCAGTCGAAGAAGCCGACCGCCGGGTCGCCGGTGTCGCGCTCATAGCCGTACGTCATGGACCTGGCCGACACGTCGTTGGCCACGGTGTACCCGGCGACGGCCGACAGCGCGTCGTCCACCGCCAGGTCCTTGGCGGTCGTGCCGATGATCACGCCCAGCTCGGCCTCCCAGTCCACCTGGTCGCTCACCGAGGGCAGCCGGATCGCGTCGCCGGGCGCGATGACCGCGGTCGGCGGCATCAGGAACAGGCGCGGCGCGAGCCTGCTCCTGTCCAGGGGGGCCACCCCGGCCTCGGTGACGTGCTCCTGGTAGTTCGCCGCCACCCCGATCAGCTTCGCCGGGCGCGGGATCGGCGCGAGCACCCGGACGTCCGCCAGGTCGTGCGTCGTCCCTCCCGCCCTCGTGGCCGGATCGGCCAGCCAGACCGTGAGGTCGCCGTCGCCGTACTCCTCGACCCGATCGTCGCCGAGCAGGCGGCCGTGCCGTACGCCGCCGTCACGCAGGTAGGTCAGCAGTTTCACGACACCCTCGCCTTCGTCTGTTCGTCGTCGCCGAGCCGTACGACCCGGCCGGTCGCGATGGACTCCCTGGCCGCCTCCACCAGCAGGAGCGCGGCCAGGGCGTCGGTGGGGCCGAGCTCGGCCGGCCTGCCGTCCGTGACGGCGGCGTGCAGCTCGGTGAGCATGCGGTGCACGGTGCCGTGGCCGGCCCACGCCGTCCTGGTCCCCTTCTCGCCTCGTACGGTGACCCCGGGCCGGGTGGCGTCGGCGAGTAGCGTGCCGTGCGAGCCGCTGACCCGGTAGCGGTGCAGGGACAGGCCGTTCACGCCCGCGATCGGCGGGGTCCGGCCCGCGACGACGGTGCTCGTCATGCCGCGCTCGTGCGTGAGGCAGAGGGTCACCAGGTCGTCGGGGCCCTCCGCGGGCCTGGCCAGGGCGTAGACGGCGGTCACTGGCAGCCCGGTGATGGCGTGGACCGCGTCGGTCGCGTAGGGGGCGAAGTTGAGCAACTCGCCGTACGGCCAGACGGGCCCGCCGCCGGCGACGAGAAAGTCCGCCTGCACGTTCCACGTCAGCCCGACCCGGCCCGCCGCCACCGCCTCACGTGCGGTGCGGATCGCCGGATGGAACCGCTGGTGGTAGGCGGGCAGGCAGACCAGGCCCGTCTCCGCGGCGACGGCGGCGATCTCCGCGCACTCGGCGGACGTCAGCGCGACCGGTTTGTCCACCAGCACGTGCTTGCCCGCCCGCAGTGCGGCGGTGACGACCTCGACCCTGCGCTCGAACGGCACGCAGACGCTTACCACGTCGACGTCCGCACGGTCGAACCCGCTTCCGTCCTCCGTCGCGCCGACGATCCCGAAGCCGGGATGCGCGGCGAAGCCGGGCGCGTACATCTCCGCCTGGTGGTCCTGGTGACCTACTCCCGCCGAGCCGGCGAGCAGCACGCCGAGCGTTCTCACTGCACCTCCACTGGTACGCCGAGGGCCATCGAGCGCTCGGCCGCGACCCCGAGCGCGACGGCCATGGCCGCCTCCTCGCCCGACACGGATGTCCCCGCGTCCCCGGCGGTGACGGCGTCCAGCCAGGCGCCGAGCTGGGCTGCGAATCCGTACGCCACGCCGGGGTCGAGCGTGTGCGCCCCCTTCTCGTCCCACAGGAGCGCGCCCTCGCCGTCCCACGCCAGCGTGAGCAGGCCGCCGGTGCCCTGCACCACGACGTCCCGATGGGCCAACGCGGTGGGGCGATGGGCGCGGCTCATCTCGCAGATCGCCACCGCGCCGTCGTCGTACCTGACCACCATCTCCAGGTAGTCGTGGACGTCCAACTCTGTCGCAGTCCGGCGTTGTCCTCTCGCGTACACCGAGACGGGACGGCTGCCGATCCACCACGTGACCAGGTCGAGCAGGTGCACGCCGTTGTGCAGCGCGTGCCCGCCGGACCTCGCGGGGTCGATCACCCAGGCGCGCCAGTCCGGCCAGATCCAGCCGCCGAGCAGCGCGAGCCGTACGAGTGTGGGCCGGCCGACCGCGCCGGAGGCGATCTCATCGTGGACGGTGCGGCCGTAGTCGTAGAACCGATGGGAGTGGGCCACGGCGAGGACGAGGCCGCGCCGCGCGAACGCTTCGACGATCGCGTCCGCGCCCTCGACGGTCGTCGCGAGCGGTTTCTCGAGAAGCAGGTGCTTGCCCGCCTCCGCCACGCGCAGCGCCAGATCCTCGTGGGTGTCGTTGGGGGTGCAGATGATGCAGGCGTCAACGTCGGGGCGGGCAAGCGCCTCGGCGAGGTCGGCGGTCCAGAAGACGCCGCCGTTACGGTGCGCGGCGGTCCGCGCCCGATCGGCGTTCACGTCGGCGAAGCCCGCGAGCACGCACCTGGGGTCGGCGGCGACGGCCGCGACGTGCAGGTCCGCGATCGCGCCGGCTCCCACCACCAGGATGCCGAGCGGGCGATTTGACATGGAATCTCTTTCCATGTGTGCATCCTTGGGGGCGTGTCTCCGCACTGTCAAGGGGGGCAGGGGGCATTGACGTGGCACAGCGTTCCACATACTTTCGACTGCGACCTGAAATGACATTCCATGTAAGGGGTGCAAGGTGGACTCGATCAAGCCGGCCGGCCGGGCCCTGCACGACGCCGCCCGCGCGGTGCTTCCCGGAGGCGTGAACTCCGCGACGCGGTACATCGGCGCGCCGTACGCCTTCGTGTCCGCGGCGGGCGCGCACGTCACCGACGCGGACGGCACGCGCTACCTCGACTACCATGCCGCGTTCGGAGCCGTGCTCCTCGGCCACAACGCGCCCGTGGTGAACGAGGCGGTCGCCCGCGCGTTGGACGGCGTCGACCTGATCGGGTTGGGGGTGACGCCGCTGGAGATCGAGTTGGCCGAGCTGGTCACCGAGCTCATCCCTTCGGCCGAGATGATGATCGCGGCGATGAGCGGCTCCGAGGCGACCGCCCAGGCCGTGCGCCTGGCCCGCGCGGTCACCGGACGTCCGCTGCTGGTCAAGTTCCAGGGCTGCTACCACGGCTGGCACGACTCGGTCGCCAGGAATGTGATCTCCCCGGCGGATCGCGCGTACGGCAGGGATCCGCTCTCCGCCGGTCTGCTCGATGAGGCGGTGGACTCGACGCTCATCGCGGAGTTCAACGACCTCGACTCGGTCCGCGCACTGTACGAACGACACCCCGAGCAGATCGCCGCGGTCATCCTCGAACCCATCCCGCACAACGTCGGCGCGCTCCTCCCCGCCCAGGAGTTCGTCGAGGGCCTCAGGGCGCTGACGTCCGCGCACGGGTCCCTGCTCGTCTTCGACGAGGTGATCACCGGCTTCCGGCACGCGCTCGGGGGCTACCAGCAGATCTGCGGAATCACGCCCGACCTGACCGCCTTCGGCAAATCCATGGGCAACGGCTTCCCCGTGGCCGGGCTCGCGGGCAGGCGCGACCTGATGGCCCGCTACGAGTCCGACGTTCTGCTGGCCGGGACCTTCAACGGGCACCCCGTCTCGGCGGCGGCGGCCGTGGCGACCATGACCTACCTACGTGACAACCCGGACTTCTACCAGCGGACCCACCGGCTCGGCGCGCGCATGCGCGCGGGCCTGGAGGATATCCTCGCCGAACTTTCCACGCCCGCCACCGTCGCCGGATTCGGCGGCGTCTTCGCCGTCTACTTCACCTCCGGCCCCGTACGCGGCTACCGGGACCTGCTGCGCAACGATGATTCCGCCTACCGGACCTTCCACCGCCGCATGACCGACGCGGGGTTCCTCATGCTCCCGATGTCCCTCAAGCGCAACCACATCTCCGGCGCCCACACCGATGCCGACATCGACCTCACCCTGGAGGCCGCCCGCGACGTCCTCAAGTCCATGCACGCCGAAGGCCTGCTGCACGGCGACTGACCATGCACGCGGGGTGTGGTGGGATCGGTGCTTTCTGCCCGCCCTGGCGGCGACCTTGAGCCTGGTGATGGGGCGGTCCTCGTCCCGCCACCAGGCTCGTACGTGACGACGCCGGGTCGATCAGCCGCAATCCGCGTCGTTCCGTCATATATCGAATAGAAGGAGATGATCAATGCGATACATGCGCGTCGGTGAGCCCGGCCAGGAGCGGCCGGTCGCCTTCGACGGAGAACGCTACGCCGACCTGTCGGGGCTCACCTCCGACATCGACGGTGCCTTCCTGGCCGCCGGCGGCGTGCGGAACCTCGACGGTCTTCCGGAGATCGACATCACCGGGCTCAGGATCGGCCCGCCGGTCGCCAGGCCGGGCGTGGTGCTGTGCGTCGGCCAGAACTACGCCGCACACGCCGCCGAGTCGGGCGCCGCACCGCCGCCCACCCCGATCGTCTTCTACAAGGCCCCGAACACGGTGGTCGGCCCGTACGACCAGGTGCTGATCCCGCGCGGCTCGGCGAAGACCGACTGGGAAGTCGAGCTCGCGGTGGTGATCGGCAGGCGGGCGCGCTACCTCGACACACCTGAGCAGGCACTCGAGCACGTCGCGGGATACGTGGTCTCCAACGACGTGTCGGAGCGGGATTTCCAGATCGCCCATTCCGGCGGCCAGTGGTCCAAGGGAAAGAGCTGCGAGACCTTCAACCCTTTCGGGCCCTGGCTGGTCACCTCGGATGAGGTCGGGGACCCGCAGAAGCTGGGCCTGCGCTCGTGGGTGAACGGCGAGCCTCGCCAGGACTCCACCACCGCTGACATGATCTTCAGCGTGGCGTACCTGATCTGGCACCTGTCCCAGTACACCGTGCTCGACCCGGGTGACGTGATCAACACCGGTACGCCCGAAGGGGTGGCCATGTCCGGGCGCTTCACTTTCCTGGCACCCGGAGATGTCGTGGAGGTCGAGATCGACGGCCTCGGCCGGCAACGGACCGTCGTGGCATGACCGAGGCCTCGCGGCGCCGACGACCAACCGGACGGTGCGAGCAAATATGGGGTCCGGGGGCCTGCGAGTCAAGGAATGCCGCCCCCGGAGGTCTCGGGCGCGTCAGCCGACGGGGCTGTTCTGGGTGTCGGGGACCTGGGGCAGCCAGTGCACGGCGTTGTCGCGGAAGGACTGGTTGACCGGGACGAGGTCGGGGCCGCTGGTGTCGTCGAGGGCCGTGACGACGATGCCGAGATCCGGGACGTCGCTGTCGATCGCCGCGAGGCGGCTGCCGCAGTGGGGGCAGAAGCCGCGCTTGGCCTCGCCCTCGAACGTCTCGAACCAGGTCGGCTCGCTCTCGCCGGTCCAGGTGACATCTTTCGGGGCGAAGCCGGCCCACCACATCATCGGCCCGCCGCCGAGCTTCTGGCAGTGGGGGCAGCTGCACGTGTGCGGGTAGGCAGCCTTGCCCTTGACGGTGAAACGGATCCGTCCGCACAGGCATCCGCCGGAGCGTTCCTGGGTTGCGGCGACCGTGTCGGCGGTGCGATTCATCTGTTCATCTCCCGGGCACGGTGGGTGAGTTGAGCCCACCAGTGTGTCATCCCCTCGGCGATCGTCAGTTCAGGGCGGGCGTACCGGACTTTGTTCGACATCATGTTCGGACAAGAGCGCATCGGCGAAGAGGGAAATGTTCCAGATTTGCCGGAATGTCGATCCCTGGGGCTCCGGTGAAACGCCTGGCCGTAGCTGGGCCAAGGAGCCTTTCCGCATAACGAATCACCGCGGAGTGTGATCTTCGATCAGGTGTGCCTGCCGTTCTCGAGACGGAGGATGGCGAGCGCGGTGCCATCCAGGTGGAGGTGTCCCGATTCGGCGGCTTTGGCCTCCGCCAGTGCTGCGGCCAGGTCGGGTGTCTGAGCTGCGAGGACCTCGGTGAGGACTGGTTTCGCACCCCCGGCCGCACCTATGGCTTTCCCAGGGCCTCGGCGTAGTGGCTTGATGTCCAGCCCGGTGGCACGGGTGTCCGCCCGGCCGCGGTGTATCCCTCCCCGCACCACACCCGTGAGAGGCGGGATGGCCTGCCTCCGCGCCATTCCGGGAATCGTGCCGGGCGTGGAATAGTTCAGGGGGTGGAGCAAGCGGGTGGGGAGTCGTGGCGGATATACGAATCGATTGGCCGGACCCAGAGGGCCAGGAGATCGTGGAGTTTCTGTTCGCCGTGGCGATGGCCCTACGCGCGCACTTCGAGGAGACCGCCACCGACGTGGGTCTCACCGTCCCACAGGCTCACACGCTGATCCATCTCCAGGAGCCTCAGCGCATGGGGGAGGTGGCCGCGCATCTGCGCTGCGAGCCGTCCCATGTGACCGCGATCGCCGACTCCCTCGAACGGTGTGGCTTCCTGCGGCGGGAACCAGACCCGGAGGATCGTAGGGCCAAGCGGCTTCTCCTCACGCATCGCGGACAGCAGCTCAGGGATCGCCTCCTGGCCCGCCTGTTCGAAAGGGCGCCGATCATCTCGGTGCTCGATGCCGGCCAGCGGAGCGAGTTGCTGTCGCTCCTGCGTACGGCTCAGTCAGTGGCCGGCGCCGACACCCGGCGCTGAACCTCCGCGGGCGGCCGAGAGGGTTCGCCCTCTCCCCGTCCCGCTTCTGCCCGGCTCGATGCCGTCGGCGAAACCAAGGCGGCCGACGCCGCATCGGCGGGTGTCGTCGGCGACCGAGACCCACCCGGAACAGGCGCTCGCCATGGCTGCCGTAAACCGCCCGGCTCACCGTTCGGCTCGACGGCGGGCCCCGGCGTGCGTCCGCGTCACTCGCCCACGATGTTCGCCCCCAGCATGGCGAACGCGATGGGGATTCCCCTGGTAGCGCCATCGGCGGCAGAGCGCTGCCTGATAGCGGTCGGCCTCACCGGCCTGCGCGCCGTGCTCGTATCGCTGCTGATCGTCCCCGGTGGGGCCACCTTGTTGGCGCGCCGGAAATAACTTCTGATAGAAAACAGTTCAGCCACTGAAGTAAATCCTCGTGAGGAGAACCGCGACCATGTTCATCGCCACCGCCGTCCTGTCCGTCCTGCTGGCCCTCGCCTTTGCCGGAGCCGGCTTCCCGAAGGCCTCCGGCAAGGACGAAATGGCGGCTCAGCTCGCCAGACTCGGCGTGCCTACCGGGCTCATGCGCGTCATCGGCGGGCTGGAGATCGTCGGAGCCGTCGGCCTGGTCGTCGGGCTGTGGGTCGGAGTGCTCGGCGTCGCGGCCGCGGTCGGCCTGGCGCTCCTCATGGCCGGCGCCGTCGCGACTCACATCAAGGCTCGCGACACGGCCAAGGGCACCTTGCCGTCGCTGGTTCTGCTGGTGCTCAGCGCGGTCACGGCCGGCCTTGCCCTGGTCGCCCTCTAAAGCGCGAAGTCCCCGGGCCTGTCGCGCAAGCCACAAGATCAATGAGAGGTTCCCTGATGACCACCACTCACACGACCGATACCGGTCTCCCGATCGACACCCGCTTCGCACGATCCGCAACCGAAGAGCAGCTCCACCGAACCGCAGCAGCCCTCCGGGATAAGGGCTACGCCGTCGAGATCGTCGACACCGCGGCCGAGGCTCGCGCCGTCGTCACGCGGCTGCTGCCCACCGACAAGAGCATCTTCACCGTCTCCAGCGAAACGCTTCGAGTGTCCAGGCTGGACGATGACATCAACGCATCGGGACGCTTCGACGCCGTACGCCCCAAGCTCATGAGGTTGCGGGAGGAAGGGCGATTCGATGAGATGCGAACCCTCGGCGCCGCCCCCGACGTCGTCATCGGGAGCGTGCACGCGGTGACCGAGGACGGGCGGCTGCTGACCGCCTCGGGGAGCGGAAGCCAGCTCGGCCCCTACAGCTTCAGCGCGGGCCGGGTCATCTGGGTCGTCGGCTCCCAGAAGATTGTGCCCGACCTCGACGAGGCCATGCGCCGCATCCAGACATACGCCTACCCGCGCGAGGACGCCCGCGCCCGGGAGGCCTACGGCACGCCGGCTCTGCTCTCGAAGATTCTCATCGTCGACAACGAGATGTTCCCCGAACGCATCACCGTTGTCCTGGTCCGCGAACCCATCGGCTTCTGACCAGGTCCTGGGAAATCATGACCACTACCCAAAACGCCCCGCCGGCGACCGATGTCTACGCCGACATGGTCCGCCGCTGGTGCTACACCGGCAAGCGCGCGCTTCGAGCCGTCCAAGGAGGAGACGACGTCCCGATCGTCCACCGGCCGCTCCAGTTCGATCCGGGCGCACCGCGCAAGGGCACCCCGGCGGCCCGCCGGCACATCGGTGAGAAGCCGGCAGGGCTGGACCGTGAGCGCCGGCCGGCTGACGTCAGAAACTCGATCGGCGGACGGACAGGAGCCGCACCATGGTGAGACGCGTGCCATACAAATGGCTGGTCGCCGTCGCGTTCGTGTTCGGTCTCTTCATGGAGATCCTCGACATGACGGTGCTGAACACGGCGCTGCCCGCGCTCGGCCGGAACTTCGACGCCGGGACCGAGACGCTGCAGTGGCTGGTCACCGGTTACCTGGTCAGCATGGCGGTGTTCATCCCCGCCTCCGGGTGGGTTGCTGACCGGTTCGGCGCCAAGCGCACCTTCGTGTTCGCGCTCGCGGTCTTCACCGCCGCCTCGGCCTGGGGCGGTGCCGCCGGTTCCCTCGGCGAGCTGATCACGGCCAGGGTCGTCCAAGGCGTCGGCGGCGGGCTGCTGACCCCGGTCGGCACCGCGATGCTGTTCCGCGCCTTTCCGCCGGCCGAGCGGGCGAAGGCGTCGGCGGTCCTATCCATACCGACCACCATTGCTCCCGCCCTCGGTCCGGTGCTCGGCGGATGGATGGTCGACAACGTCAGCTGGCGGTGGATCTTCTTCCTCAAAGTGCCGATCGGCGTGCTCGGTCTGCTCTTCGCGGTGGTGGCCCTTCGCGAGGAACGCGCGGACGACCCGGGGCGCTTCGATGTCGCCGGGTTCCTGTCCGGTGGTGCGGCGCTCGCGCTGCTGCTGCTCGGCCTCGACCGTGGGGCCCGAGAGGGGTGGGGCACCGCCGCTGTGCTGGTGCCGCTCGGGGCCGGCCTCGTGCTGGCGGCTGCGTTCGTCGCGATCGAGCTGACCCGTACCGAGCCGATGATCGACCTGCGCCTGCTGAAGAACCGGCTGTTTCGGACGGGTAACCTGCTGATGCTTCCGTCGTCGGGAGCGCTGATGGGTGCGTTGTTCCTGGTGCCGCTGCTTCTGCAGTATCAGATGGGCGTCGACGCCACCGGCTCCGGCCTGGTCACGATGTTCCAGGCGCTCGGAATGCTGGTCCTCCTCCCCGTGGCGGGCCGTCTGTACCCGAAGGTCGGCCCCCACCGCCTGCTTGTGACCGGGTTTGCCGTCATCGCCGTCGCCCAGGTGATGCTGATCATGGTCGGTCCCGGCACAACTCTCTGGGCTGTCCGGCTGTCGCTGTTCGCCATGGGGGCAGGCATGGCACTCACCGTGATCCCCCTGCAAGCGGCCACCTTCGCCACAATCACCCCTGCGGCGATCGCACGAGCCTCCTCGGTGTTCTCCACCACTCGTCAAGTCGCCAGTGCCGCCGGCGTCGCCGTGGTCGCCAGCCTGCTCACCGCGCGAACCGACTCCAGGCTCGGTGGTCTCGGTGCTCGGGCCACCGATCTCGCCACTAGGCAGGAAGCGATCTTCGCCGCCTACCACGATGTCTTCATCGTCACCGCCGCGCTCGCGCTTCTCGGCTTCCTCATCGCCCTGCGCGTCCGCGACGCGGACGCTGTCACCAGCATGCGTCCGGGGCCGACGGCGACTGAGGCCGACCGGTCGCAGGCAGTCGACGGCGGGCGTATCACATAGGGGGCAGCTGCGGCCTACGGTCCTGCGGGCCCGGCATACGCCTTCTTGACCTCAGCTTCCAGAGTGAGGTACCAGCCCCAGGCGTTGCCCTGCTCGAGGACCACGTCGCGGAATCCTTGGACGGTATTCGTCCGGGCCCAGTCGCGCTGCAGTTCGCAGTGCAGGGAGTTCCACGTGGTGGGTTGCGCGCCTGCCTGGTAACAGCGCTTCAAGGCCGCCTCATGGGACTCCCGAGTGGTGCCGCCGACCGCATCCACGACCGGGTAGACCTCGTAGCCATCCTTGATGGCGTCCAGCGTCGGGAACAGCAGGCACGCCTCGGTCCACAACGCCGCCATGATTAGCTTCTTCCGGCCGGTCGCCTTGACGGCCTCGAGGAATTGCTCGTCTTCCCAGGAATTGATGCTGGTCCGGTCGATCTCGGGCTGATCGGGAAGCGCCTCACGCAGCTGTGGAATGGTGTCGGGGTTCACGCCGCTGGCGACGTTCACCGTCGACAGAATGATCGGCAGACCGAAGACCTTGGCCGTCTTCGCAAGCGACACCACATTGTTGACCAGTTGGCCGGTCTCCATGGAGTGCACGGTGAAGACCTGTGGCGGCTGGTAGTCGATGAGAAGTAGGGCCGAGTTCTGTGGCGTCAGCAGGTGGTCGACTGTCGGTTCGCGCACGGGCAGGCTCGCCATGTCGATATCCTTTCATTGGTATTGTTCTTGCCAATGCAAGGCCGATGTCGGCCTTGTGAGCGCGGGTGCCAATACATGAAATGATGCCAGAGAGCGTCGAATATTCGGGCCTCGGCTGAATTTAGAACAAAAGCTTTACAGAAACGCCACATGCAATCATGAAAGGTGACTTATCACTTGCGATCCAATTTCTTGGAGATGAATCAGGTATAGTCCACCACCTGCGTACAGACTCGAAGATCGGTCGGCTCCTGGGCGGGCGCGCGCCGGGGCAAGACCTGTCCACCAAACCGGGCCAACTTCACTTGAGCCGTAGGAGCTGGTCTGCTGGTGTGGCTCACGCTCCGCAATGATCCGTTACGCGGAAAGGCTCAATATGCCCCTGAACATCGACAATCGCGACAAACGCCGCACCGGCTTGCGTTCACGGTCGCGCGTTTCTAGGGTTATTTCACAAGGTTTAGTAGTTGCACCGATGCACTTCACCACGGGTTGTGTTTCACCGTCTCTTGATCTCGAGAGAGGGATGGCTCAACAGTGGTGTGGAGAGCGCTGAGGGCTCGGAGCTGACTGCGGCGATTCCGAGTCCTTCTACGAGGTAGGACGCCGGATCTGATCTTGGAATCCGGGCGGCTTCGTTGGCCTTGATCTGGCGATCGCCGACTTTCTGACACGCCCGCAGTCGTAACATGCCGGGGGCGGTCGGATGTCAGGGGCTAATGACCGCCGGACCCGCCCGCCACCATGGGGCGGGCGGGGCATGAATGGGAGCAAACGCCAGGTGTTGAAGCCTCATCGGGCTGCTGCGTATCGGCAAGGCCACGTGCAATACGACGTATCGACGGGTTGCTCGATTGGCCTTTACTAGATGCAAAAGTGCGTACTTCCAAGGAGGAGCGGTGGCGGTGGCCGCGGTGCGGGATGTCGTACGGGACGTGGTGGCGGAGCTTGCCCCCGAGGAGTTACCGCTGGTGGACGGGCTGGCGGCGTACGACGACTCCGTCGTCGTACGGAAACTGCGCCGTTCCGGGCCACGACGTGAGCCGCTCGGCTTCAGCTGGGGCGAGGTCGTCGGTCTGATGACGCCGGTGGTCTGGCTGGTGCTTGACCAGGTGGCGGAGCGGCTCGCGGACGCCGCAGTCGAGGGTGCCGCCAGGAAAGCCAGAGGGCTGCGCCGCTGGCTCCGGCGCGGCGGCCGGCCGGCCGCCGCGACCATCCCGCCGCTGACCGAGGATCAGCTCGCCGCGCTCCGCCAAGACCTTCTTGACCAGCTGAAACGGGAATTGGAGGAACGGACTGCGGAGCAGATCGCCGACGCGGTCGTCCGCAGACTGGCCCGAGGAGCTGATCCAGGCCCCGCCGGCCCAGAGGGGCCGAGTCCGGCGAGCTAGCCGATGGAGAGCACCTCGCCCCGTATCGACGAGCGGGCGTTGGGAGCGGGCACGACGGTGCGGTTCGCGCTCCTGGTCGCCCTGCTGGTGGCCACCAGCAGCCTGATGGTGATCTACGTGACCATCGCGCTGTCCACGTACGACGGCTTCGGTTGTTCGCTGGCGGCCGGGGTAGCCCCGGACAGCGATCCGGCGTCGGCGGTGATAGCGAAACGCGCGCTCCAGTGGGAGGCATACTTCGCCTGCACCAAGCGCTATGCCCCGTCGCCGCCGTGGTGGGTACTGGCCGGCTGGTGGGCGATCTTGGCTCTGTTCACGGCCGCGCTGTTCTGGGCGTTGCCGGCGTGGAAGGCCCGCCGTAGTCGGGTGGTGCCGCTGGCCACGATGGACCCCGACGGCGAGATCGCGGGCACGGTGGCCGAGCTGTCCACGGTCGCGGGCCTGGCCCGTCCGCCCCGAGTGGTGGTCGATCCGGCCTCGGCGTCGGACGGGGCGGTCGTGTTCGGCCGATCCGGGCGGGCAACGGTGCGCCTGGACGGTGGCCTGATCGCCACGCGGAGGGCTGATCCGCGCCGGTTCCGGGCGATCCTGTTGCACGAATTCGCCCACATCGCCAACCGGGACGTGACCATCACCTACCTGACGGTGGCCATGTGGCGGGTGTACACCGTGGTCGCCCTGCCACCCTTTCTGGCCTGGTGCGCCTGGATGTTCCGGGGCGCCTCGGACTCGGTGGTGTGGTCCAGCGAGGCGCCGATCGTCACTCGCGGCCTGCTGATCACCGGTCTGCTCACCGTACTGGTCTATCTGGCCCGGTCGGACGTGCTACGCAGCCGGGAGATCTACGCCGACCTCGCCGCCGTGCGCTGGGGTGCCGATCCGGCGGGCTGGTCTGCGGCCGGCCCCGCGCCGGTCATCGGCCCCGGGCGGCGCGCGCTGCGCTCGTTCGTCGAACTATGGCGGCCGCACCCGCGATGGGACACCCGGCAGACCGCGCTGACCAACCCCGCCGTGCTGTTCGGCGTACGCGCACTTCCGCTGCTGCTGACCGGCATGACCGGGGCGATCGTGCACGCCCACATGATGTACGCCATCACCCAGTACGTCCTGTTGACCCCGTGGATGCAGCACTTGGCGGCGCTGGTCTCGGCCGGTCTGGTCGCGGGCGTGGTGGGCATCGCGCTGTGGCGCGCCGTGGTGTTTGCGGCGCTGACCGGTCAGCCGGCTCCGTCCAGCGCACGAGCGGGCCTGTGGCTCGGGCTCGGCATGGTGGCGGGCGGGTTGGCCGCAGGCCAAGGGACAGTCAACGATTGGCTGCCCGCCAGACCGTGGCCGCTGGCGCTCGTCGTGCTGGCCGGGATGGCGTTCACCTGGTGGCTGACCCGGTGCGCACAGTTGTGGGTGGCCGCCTGGCACGGCCGGTCGCTGCGGCCGGTGGCGCTGGTGAACGTGGCGACCGCGGCCCTGGCACTGTCACTTTGGTTGCTCTGGTGGCAGACCCAGGGGGTCGCGTTCGCGGCGGGGTGGTCGATCGACATCGCCGATGTCCGGGACTACATGGCGTCCTCCATGGTGGGCCGGGAATCGGACCCTCCGCCCGTGTCGTGGCTCGACGTCCTCCTCGTCGCAATCATGACCGTGGCGAGCACCGTGACCACCGCACCGCTCGCGCTCGTGGCGGTTGCCGGCCTGTGGGTCGTGCCGTTGCTGGCGTGGTTGCCACGCCCCGGCACCGGCCCACCCCGCTGGTCGCGCGCCGCGGCATCCGGCGACGGCCACGCCCCGCTCGGCCCACCGCCCCCGGGCCTACGCCGGGTGCTCGGCCCGGTCCTGATCGGCGGCGCGTCCGGTGGCGCTGCGGCGGTGGCGTTGTTCGCCTGGCTGCACGCGCGCAAGCAGGTCGAGCCCTCGCCCACCACCTTCCTGGTGACGACCCTGGCCGGAATGCTCCTGGTCTTGCTGGCCTCGGCTGCGCTGGCGGCGTACGCCGGTCGGACAGCGGTGCCCACGCACCGGCTGCCGGCCGCGCTGATCGGCGCGGGTGGCGCCACCCTGCTCAGCTTCGCGGTCATTGTCGCGTTGCGTGCTGCCGATGGATGCGTGCCCGCGCTGGCCCTCGACGCGGGGACATGCTCCTGGAACCCCGCCGTGGCGAAGCAACTGTTCGCCGGCATCCTCGTTCCCGCCTCCCCGTTCACGGTGTTGGTGGCGGGCGTGATCGCCCTCCCCGGGGCGCGTACCGCGAGGCGGCCCGGACCGACGCGATCGACAGGCCCGACGCGGCCGGGATCGCCGGCATCGACGGTGCTCGGCCGGGCCTGCGCGCTGGCCCTGGTCGCTGCCGCGCTGGCGGTGGCCACCGTGGCCGCCGTCCAGCGGTCGCCACAGGCATCCCGCCTACCCCCGCCTGCGGAGGTCCAGCGGGTTGCCCGCAATGGGGCAGCCACGGTGGACGAGGATGCCCCGGTGTCGGCCCAGTCGAGAGCGTTGCAAGTGCAGGCGTGGCGCGATCGTGGCGGCGGCCGGCTGATGGACGGCTTCTACCACCATCGCCGCGAACTGTTCGCGATGGTCGCGGCCGAGGTGAACGCCGGGAAGAGCATCGCCGACCTCGACAGCGTCCGACCGCTGTGCCTCGACATCGCGAACGATGCCCGCGCCGCGTACCGCTTTTTCCGGGTCCCCGACTCCAAGGCCCAAGAACTGTGGGAAAGCTTCTACGAGAACGCCGTGCTGGGCGGGACGTACTGCCAGCGGTCCCTCGACGTGGACGACGCCGACAGGTTCGACGCCGCCATGCGCCGACTCGCCACCGCCCAGGACACCAGCCACGCCATCGATGACCGTATCGACGCTTTGATCCGTGCGGGCGGGCCAAGCGCATCGCGGAGTCCGGCTCTCGGACTCCGCCGCATCACGACCGTTGCCTACCGGAACCCCGATATGTTAACCATAGTTCCCGTTTTCCTCTCAGGGAGGTACGCCAGTGGCCGAGTCCGATGAGCTGGAATCGCTCATCTCCCAGGGGCGCAAACATGGGGTGCGCAAGCGCATCATCCTGTTGCAGGCTGCTCGGCTCTTCGTGGAGCGGGGTTACGCCGACACCGGAATCGACGACATAGGGGCCGCGGTGGGCATCACCGGGCCTGCGGTCTACCGGCACTTCCCCGGCAAGCAGGCCATCCTCCTCGCCCTGATCGAGCTGTCGCTGGAACGCCTGCGGGACGGGACGCAAGCCGCGCTGGCCGACCAGGACCGGGAGCCGCAGGAGGCGCTGATCGCCCTGGTGGACTGGTTCTCCCGGTTTTCCGTCGAGAACCAGAATCTGACTTTGGTCATGCAGGCCGAGCTGCTGTGGCTGCCGGAGCAGGATCGGCGGCGGCTCAATCGCCAGATGCGGCAGCTACGTGAGGAGTGGGTCGGGCTACTGATCGAGGTGCGGCCGGAGCTGTCCGACCTCGCGGCGCGAATCGCCGTCACATCCGTCATGGGGATGGTGACGTCGGTGCTCGCCGCCCGGCTGACCAATGACGCCCAAGCGCTGAGCGTGCACCTGCGGGCCCAGATGCTCGCCGTACTGCATGTGCCGGCTGGGCGCTGACGGCTCTGGTTCAAGCAAAAAGTTAACATGCATATACTTTTTATTGCGGAAGGGTGCTGTGGGAAGGAAGCGTGGACTCGGTGGACGGTCCGTGAGCGCTCGTCCTCGTGCGGGACGCCGTAGCGCCAGTCGTCGCAACTGGTCCGAGCCAGAACGAAGGGCAGAACACAATGGAACGCATAGTCGAGGCCAATGGGATCCGTCTGTGGTGCGAGACGTTCGGCGATCCGGCCGATCCTGCGCTGCTGCTCGTGATGGGTCTCGGTGCCCGAGGCGCCACCTGGCCCGATGAGTTGTGCCGGCTTCTCCAGGAGGGAGGGCGGTACGTCATCCGCTACGACAACCGGGACACCGGGCGGTCCAGCGGTGTTGATTTCGAGGCCAAGCCCTACACCATGATCGACCTTGCCCAGGACGCGGTCGGCTTGCTCGACGGCTTGGGCATCGCCGCGGCGGACGTGGTCGGCGCGTCGATGGGCGGCATGATCGCCCAGGAGATCGCGCTCGAACACGCTGACCGGCTGCGCAGCCTAACGGTCATCATGTCGAGCGCCGAGCCTCTCGATCCCGTGACCAATACCTTCCGGGGCGCACAACGGGATCCACGGCTGGCCGCCTGGGACGCCGAGCAGATCGCCAATCCGCCGAGCACCCGAGAGGAGCACGTCGAGGCACATCTCAAGCTGGCTCGCATTCTCGCCGGACAGTTGACGGAGTTCGACGAGGCGGCCACGCGTGCGATCATCGAGCGGGAGATCGAAAGTGCCACCGATGCGGCCCCCGCCTCGAAGAACCACATCCTCGCGGCCTTCGCCTCTCGCGACCGCTCCGGGCTTGTCGGCTCGATCACTGCCCCGACTCTGGTGATTCACGGGTCGGACGATCCGATGGCGCCCATCGCCCATGGCGAGGCACTGGCAGCGGCGATTCCCAACAGCGAGTTCCTGCCCATCGAGGGAATGGGGCACGGGTTCCCGGCGCCGGCGCTTCCTCGTATCTCCGCCGCGATCCTCCGGCACACCGGGCGATAACCAACAACCGTCGACCGCGGGATCGACCCGTGTGCGGCAGGCCGTACATCCCCAATGTTCCGGTGGCAACGGTGGAGGAAGCAACGTCAACGCCGGTCGTCGGCCCCCTCCACATTGGAAGCCGCAAAGAGAGATCAAGCAGGCACAGATCGTAGCCATGTCGACCGGCGTTTCCGCCGCGACCGCGAACCCCGGCCGGGCCGACCCGCCGGATCGGGTCACTCCCAGGGGGAGCCGCGTGGCCGGAGAATGGATCACCCCTGCAGGAGAACGTGAGTCTGCTGCTCTTGTCGGACGCTTGAGCGGTGCTCACGGTTTGATCACGGTTACATGCGGCCGCCGGGTGTATGTGCACCGCCGCCATCAGGCGGCCGTCCTCCTCCTCAACCGGCATGACCAGCCGGGCTGACGCTAGGGAGGGCGCTGATGACGGAGTATCGGTTCAACACACCGCCAGGGTGGCCGGTCCCACCTCCTGGGTGGCGGCCTCCTCCAGGTTGGCAACCGGACCCGGCCTGGCCTCCGCCCCCGGCGGGCTGGCAACTCTGGGTGGCCGACGCCCCACCCGCTCATGCACCCGTTCCTCCTCCTGCTCCGGAACCGATCGGCCGTCATGCCGAGGCAGCCCGCGAGGCTCCCGTTGTTCTGGTTCCGGAACGTTCCGGCGGCGGGTTGTTCGGCGGCAAGAAGCGGCTGGAGGCGGAGAACGCCCAGCTACGGGAGTGGGTTGAGCGGCTCGGCGGCCTGGACGCGATGCAGATCACCGCCGTGACCGAGGCTCTGCGCGCGGAGCAGGCCCGGTTGCAAGGGGCGATCGAGGACGCGACCCGGCGGCTGCAGGAGATCGAGGCTCAGGTAGTGCGGACCGAGGACGTCGCACTGCTGCAGGAGGTCGGCGTCTATGAGTACCAGCATCCGCTGAGCGACGCGGTCGCGTACAAGGCGAAACTGGCCGAGGTCAAGGACCAGATCAAGAGCATGGCCCGCAGCGGGCGGGCTGTGCTGGGCGCGACGAACTGGACGGTCAACGGCTCGGCCGCCGAGGGGCGGCGCATGGTGCGGGACTTCTCCAAGCTGATGTTGCGCGCCTACAACGCCGAGGCCGACAACTGCGTGCGCACGATGCGGCCGTACAAGCTGCAGTCAGCCATCGACCGGCTGCAGAAGGCAGGCGATGCCATCGTCAAGCTCGGCAAGACGATGCACATCCACGTCAGCGACGACTACCACCGCTTACGGGTGTACGAGTTGCAGCTGACCGCCGACTACCTGGCCAAGGTTGAAGAGGAAAAGGAACTCATCCGCGCCCAACGGGAGCGGCAGCGTGAGGAGGAGGCCGCGCGCCGGGAGTTCGAGCGCGAAAAGGCTCGCCTGCGCAAGGAGGAGTCCCACTACCGCACCGCGTTGGCCAAGCTGCTGGCGAACGGTGACACGGCGGGCGCGGGGGAGCTGAAAGCGAAGCTGGAGGAAATCGGCGCTGCGGTCGCCGATGTGGAGGCGCGCGAGGCGAACATCCGGGCCGGCTATGTGTATGTGATCTCCAACATCGGTGCTTTCGGGGAGAATGTCGTGAAGATCGGCATGACCCGGCGGCTGGAGCCGGAAGATCGGGTTCGAGAGCTGGGCGACGCCTCAGTGCCGTTCAGGTTCGACACCCACGCGCTGATCTTCAGCGAGGACGCGGTCTCACTCGAAGGGCGCCTCCATGACGAGCTGTGCGAGCGGCGTGTGAACAAGGTCAACCTCCGCCGCGAGTTCTTCTACGCCACACCCGCCGATGTACGCAGCCTGCTGGAGAAGATTGCCGGCCAGCACCTGCTGGAGTACCGCGACGTCCCAGAAGCGTTGGAATGGCGGCAGTCGGCACGCGATGCCGCAGCGACCGCCTGAGGCCCGCAGAGCAGGCGTACCCGCATTCCGGCCGCTTCCAGCCAGCGGAGGAGCTCCTCTTTCATCCCGCTCCGCCGCAGCAGTGCCCACATGCCGTCGCAGCGCCGCGCGAGGAGTCTCCGCCCATCGCCGCCGAAGAGGCCGTACGGGTTCTGGCCGGGCAACCGGCGCGTTCCCCTGTCAACGACATGACCGCCAGTTACCGCCCGTGAAGGGGAGGTAGCGGGGGCAGGGCGTCCTGCCCCCGCTACGGCGGTTACTTCACGAGGTAGGCGTCGGAGAGGATCTGCTGGACGGAGTTGCCGTCCTTGTCCTTCGCCTCGACCTTGATCGAGATGCTGCCCGGGCCCTTGGGGTTGGGCACGTGCACCTTGTCGCCGGACAGCGCCGTGGCCGGTGCCCAGTGCGCGCCCTTGTCGTCGGAGATCCAGACTCCCTGCAGCGACGGCGACCTGCCGCCCTCGGGCGTGACGGTGAAGGTGAACGGCTTGCCGGCCTGGACCGTGTCGTTCTCCGGCAGTCTGAGCCCGTACTTGAGGCGGATCAGTGGCGCCTCGGCGCAGGGCTGCTTGTCACCCCACAGCACCGCGTCCAGGCAGGCCTGCGGGGCGCTGTCGGCTGTCGGGCGGGCGGAGTGGAATGTCCAGGTGGTTTCGACGCTTGTGCCGGAGTGCTTGCCGGCGAACCCGTCCTTCCACGAGTTCGTGAGCCGGTACGCGCCGGACTCGGCGGGGACGGCGTAGTAGGGCAGGCCCAGGTCGTCGTACTGCGGCTCGACCTCGGCGGTGCCGCTGAACAGGTGGGTCTCCTCGGTCCCCGGTGCGCCCTGGTACATGTGGCTCGGGTCGGAGGCGTCGGTGTAGTAACCGAAGCCGAGCGGGCTGAGCGAGCGCAGTCGCAGCCGGTCGCCCTGGCGGCAGCCGTCGCAGTAGATGGTCGGCCTGACCCAGTCCGGCAGGTCGGGGCCGGTGGTGAACTGCGCGGGAACGACGGCCTCGTTCCAGTCCTCCCGCTCCTTGGTGGCGCCGGTGAAGCCGCGCATGGAGGAGGCGGTGCGGATGTCGCCCGAGGTGAGGTCCAGGAAGGCGTAGTCACGCTCCCACAGCACGTCCTGGCCGGCCGCGTTGTAGTACTCGGTCCTGGCCGTGGGCCCGTCGAAGCTGTGCGACCCGCGGATGCTGAGGCGCTGCTCGGGCGTGTAGGTGTGGTTGACCTCGATGAAGTTCGGGATCGGCCCCCACGTGCCCGCCGGCGCAGGGAACTGCGCGTGGTAGGTGGTGTCGACCTCGGTGAGGTCGTGAGCCTTCGGGGCGAAGTTCAGGCGCCCTGCTGTGGCCCCCTTCACGTAGTAGGCCAGTTTGTACTCGAACGGGGTGATGGGCGTGACGTGCAGGGCGGCGCTCGGGTACGGCTGGCGAGCCAGGGCCTTGCCGAGCCGGTCGGCGCTCGGGTACGGCTGGCGAGCCAGGGCCTTGCCGAGCCGGTCGGCCTCATCGCTGTCGATCCACAGCATCGGGATCTTGTTCTGGGCCGTGTACACCGGGTCGGAGAGCCGCCAGGTGAGCCGGTCGCTGGTGACCACGCCCGCGGCCCCCGCCTTGATGGCCAGGTCCATGTCGGCCAGGAAGAGCTCAAGCGAGTCCCTGGCCGGGATGTAGACGAGTTTGCCGCGCACGTCCGCGCCGCCGCGCATGTCGTCGCCCGTGGTCAGGCTCAGGCGCTGGTCGGCGGTGAACTTCGGCACCGCCCCGTCGTGGTCGCTGACGTAGCGGGGGTGGAGCTGGAGCCCCGGCACGGTCATCTCGACCTGGGGAGCGCGGCGGATCTGGTCGAACAGCACCGTGGAGGTGCCCACCGTGGGTGCCTTCCGCACCCGCGAAACCCAGTACTTGCCCCTGTTGACCGGCTCGTAGCTCAGCACTGACGCGCCCGCGTACATCTGGCCCGAGGCGGTCGTGCGGGTGACCATCACGTTCATGAACGCCAGCTCCGACGTGCGCGGCGTGCTCACCTGGATCGGCTCGACATCGGTCGCGTCCAGGGTCACCGTGGTGTCGCCGTCGAGCTTGATCTCGGGGGCGAGCAGCGCCGCGAACTGAAGATCCCGGTCCGGCTTGGTGTACCACCAGGGCATGTCGCCGATGGAGTAGACGCCGCCATGAGCGAGTTTGAGCTCGGTCTCCAGCGTGCCCGGCGTGTCGGTGGCCCGCCAGTTCTCGGCGACCGTGGTCGTCGGCTCCCCTTCGAGGAGCGGGTCGGTGTCGCTGACCCGTAGGGCGGTCACGACGCCCGGGTTCAGCGTCCATTCCGGCCTGCCGACGAACCTGACACGCACGGTGTCCATCTTGGCGCCCTTGTGGAGGGCGATCGGCGCCGTCAGGCGGGCCGTGTCCGCCGTGGCCGTCAGGCGTCCCTCGTACCAGCCCGGGTCGCCGAGAGTGGGCTCAACGGTGAGATCCGCGCTCGCGGACCCGCCCGCGGGGACGGTCAGCGACGACGGGCTGAAAGTGGCCATCTCGGAGGGCGGCTGGGCGTCGCCACGCTTCAGTGCCATGGACAGGTCCAGCGTGACCGGTTCCTTGCCGGTGTTGCGGAAGGTCACCTTCCTGGTCAGCGTCTGGCCGGTGTACGGGTCGGTGAAGCCGGCGTAGACCGTCGACAGGTC
Source organism: Microtetraspora malaysiensis (assembly GCF_001528665.1). Lineage (GTDB taxonomy): Bacteria > Actinomycetota > Actinomycetes > Streptosporangiales > Streptosporangiaceae > Microtetraspora_A > Microtetraspora_A malaysiensis. The sequence goes on along the minus strand of NZ_BBYJ01000019.1, from coordinate 93,887 downwards.
GTTGAAGACCTGCTGGGTGACGGCCTGTCCGATGTCCAGCCGCCCCGAGCCCTGGTCGTACACCGTGTCGTCGCCCGGCTTCGCGGTGCCCGTCAGAGCGGTCTTGAGCTGCTCGGGCGTCCAGTCGGGGTGCTGCGTGGCAAGGATTCCCGCGGCGGCCGCCACGTGCGGTGCGGCCATCGAGGTGCCGGACGCCGCGGTGTAGTTGTCGTCGATCGGGCCGCCACCCGGGACGCTGCTGCCCGCGCCCAGCGAGGTGCCCGCCGCGCGCCGCGATGATGTTCACGCCGGGCGCGGTGATCTCCGGCTTGATCGCGAAGTCTTCGCTCAGGCGCGGACCGCGGCTGGAGAACGAGGCGATCTTGTCGGCCGAGTCCACCGCGCCGACGGTGAGCGCCGAGGTCGCCGCGCCGGGAGCGGCGATGGTGTACCGGCCGGGGCCCGAGTTGCCCGCCGCGACCACGAACAGCGTGCCGTACTGGGCGGTCAGCTCGTTGGCCGCCTGGCTCAGCGGGTCGGTGCCGTCGGTCGGGCTCTGGCTGCCCAGGCTCATGTTGACCACCCGGACGTGCTCGGTGGCCGCCTGCCACTGCATCGCCGCGATGATCTCGGAGTCGTAGGCGCTCCCCGTGTCGTCCAGCGCCTTGGCGATGGTCAGCTGGGCGCCGGGGGCGACGCCCTTGTACTTGCCGTTCGAGGCGGCGCCGCTGCCCGCGACGATGGACGCCACGTGGGTGCCGTGGCCGACCCGGTCGGTGACCTCGTCAGGGTTGCCGCCGCCCGGGCTGCCCTCGGGGACGAAGTTGCGGGCCGCGGCGATCCGGCCCTGCAGGTCGGGATGCGCGGTGTCGACCCCGGAGTCGATGATGCCCACCTTCGCGCCCGTGCCGTCGTAGCCGGCCGCCCAGGCGGTGGGGGCGCCTATCTGCGGGTTGCTGACGTCATCGAGCGCCTTGACCTTGCCGTCGAGCCACACCTTGCTCAGGCCGCCCGCCAGGGCCGTGGCACTGTTCTGCGCTTCTCCAAGGGTCTGTCCCTGTCCGAGGGACTGCCAGAACGTGGTGGCCTGCTTCTTGTCCACCTTGATCGCGGCGCCGTCGATGCTGTCCAGCACCTTCGGCTCGGCGCCGCCCTTCAGCGACCTCGCTTTGCCCGCCAGGTCGCCGGCCTTGGTCTGGGGCTGGTACTGAACGATGAGGGGGATCTGTGCGGCCTTGGCGTCGCCGTACCCGTTGGCCGCCAGGTAGTCGACGTTGAACAGTTCCTTGTCCAGCAGTCCCTTGCTGACGTAAGGCCAGGCGTCAGTGGGGATCACGTAGTAGCCATGATCGTCCTGCTGGGCGTGGAACGTCCGCACCTCCCGGCCGTCGCCGGGCTCCAGCGTGGCCGACGCGTGACCCGTACCGGCCTTCGTGTAGATGACGGTGTCCCCGGTGATCAGCGTGATCTTGACCGGGGGTATGCCGGTCGCCCGCGCGTCCGCCTTGGCGGCCGTCGGTGACGCGGTTGTCGCGATGGCCGTATCCGGGACCGCGATGAGCGGTACGGCGAGTACGGCCGTGAGTAAGGCCACGAGTCTGCGGCGCCGGGGGGTGGACAGCATGCGCACAACCTTCTCCAGACGTGAAAAATCGGCCATCGTCGCCTATATGCGATGGAGATCGTTTCTTTGCTGACCTAATCTGGGATTCAGTCAGGGCACAAGTCCGCCGAACGGGCCAAAACCCGCCAGGTGGCGGTAACCCGCCGCTCCTCGCGGCCCGCACGCTGGCGGCGTTCGCGCGGCGCGGCCTCGCCAGCAGGCTGCCGGGCCGCCGCGCCCGCTATGTCGCCGTCGCCCCCGACATCGCCTTCAGGCCGTTGCTCGCCCATCAGGAGGAGGGGCTCCACCGGGTGCGTACGGCCATCCACGAGCTGACCAGCTCGTTCCACCTGGCCTCCCGCTACGCGACGCATCCGGCCGAGCAGGTAGAGGTCATCACCGGGACCGACAACATCATCAACAGGGCGTACGCGTTGCAGGACAGCGCCCAGGCCATGTTCCGCAACATCGACAAGCCCCCGTACGCCATGCGCAATCACGCCGACAACGTCGAGCGCGAGCGGCAGATGCTCAGGTCGGGCATCGAATACCGCACCGTGTACGACCGGGAGGCCCTGGAGATCCCCGGCAGGTTACGCCTCATCCAGGACTCCATGGCCCACGGGGAGAAAGCCCGCGTAGTGGCCGGGGCGGCGGCCAAGATATGGATCGCCGACGACGCGCTCGCGCTGATCCCCATCCGCAACGGGTCCTACTCCATCGACGCGGCGTTCATCCTGCACCAGTCCGCCCTGCTCGACGCGCTGATCGCGCTGTTCGAACTGGAGTGGCGGCGGGCGTTGCCCTTACGCGCGGCACCCCGGCCCACCGCGCTCTCCGAAGGGCCCGACGAGCCGACCAGAGAACTGCTCGGGCTGCTCGCGGGCGGCCTGACGGACGAGGCCATCGCGCGGGCGCTGGGGCTCGGGCTGCGCACCGTACAGCGCCGCATCCACGCCGTCATGCGCGACCTGAACGCCGTCACCCGCTTCCAGGCGGGGCTGGAGGCCCGGGAACGCGGCTGGATCTAGAAGGGGGCTCTGCCGGCCTGCGGCAGTTCGTGACGTCCTCGACCTGGGGCGCCCGCGCGGTGCGGGACAGGCCGGCCGGCGGGCGGTGGACGTGGTTCGGGGATGCCCGTTTCTGCCCGTTGGCGCCCCTAGCAAGATCGTTCTCATTGATAACGGTTGTCCGGTGGCTTCCTCAGCCCGGTGATGGCCCGGGCTGTGCCGAGCCGCTCGGTCGGCGGGGACCGAACAGGTCGGCCCTGTGGGCTGGGGTGCCGACGGCGGGGTAGCACAGGAGTATGGCCGTGCGAAGGCGCTCCGCAGCCCGCAGCTGGTCGTGGCGCGAGGCTCGTGGCCTTGTGGCCGTTCCGCTCGCGCTGATCGTCGCGATCACCGTCGTCAACCTGGCCACACCCAGTCACCTGCACCTCGGGCCGCTCCTGGTGGCCGCACCGGCGCTCGCCGCGGTGATCCTGGGGCGGTGGCTGACCGCGTTGACCGGTGTACTGGCCCTGGTCGGACAGGTGGCCATCGGCGTCATTCTCGGAGACCTCCCCACGACGGACCGCATAGCGCAGATGGCCTCCGTGGTGCTGGTCTCCGTCTTTTCAGCGCTCCTTTCCGCTCTGCGTGAGCGGCAGGTGAGGGAGCTGACGCAGGTGCGCCAGGTCGCCGAGATCGCCCAGCGCCTGGTCCTACGTCCGCTGCCCCCACGGATCGGACCACTGCGTGTGGCCGCGGCGTACCTGGCGGCGGAGACCGAGATGCAGATCGGCGGCGACCTGTACGCGGCGGCCCGGACTACCTCCGGCACCCGGCTGATCGTCGGCGACGTCCGCGGCAAGGGCCTCACCGCCGTGGGCGACGCGGCGCTGCTGCTGGGTGCCTTCCGAGCGGCCGCGCATCTGCAAGCCGGCCTGGCGGAACTCGCCGCCCACCTGGAAGCGGGCGTTGCCTGGCACCTGGCCGAGTCCTGTGCGCACGAGCAGGCGGAGGAAGGCTTCATCACCGCGGTACTGATCGATATTCCCGACCGCACGCCCACGATCCGGATGGTTCACTGCGGCCACCCTCCACCACTCCTGCTGCGGCGCAAGCAGATCATCGCACTCTGCGCCCGCAGCCCGGGCCCCCCTCTCGGCCTGCAACTGGGATTGCCCTGCCGCCAGGTCGAGACCTTCGATTTCAAGGCCGGCGACACCCTCCTCGTGTACACCGACGGAGTCATTGAAGCCCGCAACTCCCAGGGCGTCTTCTACCCACTCGCCGAGCGCGCCGCCGCCTGGACCGGGAAACGCCCGCAGGTCCTCGTAGAGCACCTCCGCACGGATCTACTCGCATACGCCGGCGGACATCTGGGCGACGACGCCGCCATGATCGCCATCGAACGCTCAGGTCCCGTCTCAGCTCCGCGGGAGGCACCCCACTACGGACGCCCGCCCGCGACGTACCCGAATTGAGGGCCGTCGTCGCTCAGGGTCCACACCGTAAGTGAATCAAGACCTTGGTCATGTGGGGTCACCGCAGGTCAGAGGCTGGAGCCAGATCCAAGCGATACGTACGGATCGCGGTGCCGGCGGTCACGGCGGCCCGCTCGTCCGCCGACAGCTCCCGGAGGCAGTCGTCGAGCGTCCCCAGCGCCTCGGAGTAGGAGGCGACCAGCTCGCACACCGGCCAGTCGGAGCCGATCATGAGCCGTTCCGCGCCGAACAGTTCCAGGGCGGTGTCGACGTACGGCCGGACGAGGGAGACGTCCCACCCGGGTCCGGCCTCGACCAGCAGGCCGGACAGCTTCGCGACGGCATTGCCGCAGGCGGCCAGGGGGGCGACGGCGGCACGCCACTCGGCGAACCCCTCCGCTCCCGCGCCGATCCGCGGTTTGCCGAGGTGGTCGAGGACGAAGAGCGTGCCCGGGGTGGCGCGCACCGCCTCGGCACACGCGGCCAGCTGCCGGACGTGGACGACGAGGTCGTAGGCCAGCCCCGCGCCGCCGATGGTGGCCATCGCCGCCCGCACGTCCGGGCGGGCGAGGTACTCCGGGTCGTCGACGCCCTGCAGCTGGTCGCGGACGCCGACCAGCGTGGCCCCGCCGGGCAGGTCGCGATAGGCCGCCAGGGTGGCGGGCAGGTCCGGGTCGGTCAGCGACGCCCATCCCACCACGCCCGCGATGCGGGGCGCCGTGGCGGCCAGCGCGAGGAACTCGGCGGTTTCCGCCGCGTCGCAGCGACCCGCCTCGACCAGCACGGTCGCCGTGACCCCCGCCGCCTCCAGCTGGGGCGTGAGATCGGCCAGGGTGTAGTCGCGCCGGATCGGCGCCAGATCCGGCGCGGACAGCCATGGGTAGTCCGCGGTCCAAACGTGGTGGTGAGCGTCGACGATCACGGCGTCGGCACCTCCTCCGGCAGCAGGCCGTCCTTCTTCAGGTCGGCCCACAACGCGCCGGGGATGTCCCACTCGAACATCGCGATGTTGTCGGCGATCTGCCCGGGATCCTGCGCGCCGATCACGACGGCGGCGACGGCCGGGTGACCCAGCGGGAACTGGATCGCCGCGGCCCGCAGGGGCACCCCGTGCCGCTCGCACACGGCCCGGATCGCCATGGCCCGCTCGACCAGCGCCGTACTGGCCGGGGCGTAGTCGTAGCGGGCGCCCGGCTTCGGGTCGGCGAGGAGGCCCGAGTTGTACACCCCGGCGGCGATGATCGAGATGCCCCTCTCCAGGCACAGCGGCAGCAACTCGTCCAGCCCCGACTGATCCAGGAGGGTGTAGCGCCCGGCGAGCATGAAGCAGTCGAAGTCACCGGCCCGGGCGAGCTCCGTCAGCATGGCCGTCTGGTTCATGCCCGCGCCGACCGCGCCTACCTCTCCCCGGGCCCGCAACTCGGCCAGCGCCGGAAAGGCCCCGCTCACCGCCTCCGCGAAATGGTCGTCGGGGTCGTGGATGTGGGCGATGTCGACCCGGTCTACACCCAGTCGCCGCAGGCTCTCCGCGTGCGAGCGGAGTACCCCCACGTAGGAGAAGTCGAAGACCGGGGCGAGATCGCTCGGCTCCGCCCAGAACTGCTGCCCGGCGTCTCCGCCTGGCACGAGCAGCCGGCCGACCTTGGTCGACAGCGCGAACTCCTCTCGCGGCTTGCCCGACAGCACCGCCCCGGCCCGGCGTTCGGACAGCCCGTAGCCGTACAGCGGGGCGGTGTCGAAATAGCGCAGCCCGAGGTCCCAGGCCGCCTCGACCGTCGCCCGCGCGACCTCGTCCCCTACCGGGGTGAACAGGCCGCCGATCGGCGCGAGCCCGAGCCCGAGCCGAGTCACCTCTACATCGGTGCGCCCGAGTCGCACCCTCTCCGTCGCCTTCACGCAGCCTCCAGGGAACCGTGGATCAGGCGGTGCGGCACCGCCCGGCTCGATGACATCGCCTCTTCCGCCGGGTTACGAGACGGGTCGCAGCCGCAGACCCTGCATGCCACCGTCCACGGCCAGCACCGTTCCCGTGGTCGCACCGGCGAGCGGACCGGCCAGGTAGGCGATGGCCGCCGCGACCTCCGCCGCCGTCACCAGCCGGCCCATCGGCTGGCGGGCGTCGAGCGCGGCGCGCTCGGCCTCCGGATCGTCGGCCGCGTCCAGCAGGCGGCCGACCCACGGGGTGTCGGCGGTCCCGGGGGTGACGCAGTTGACCCGGATCCCCTCACGCACGTGGTCGGCCGCCATGGCCAGGGTGAGCGAGAGCACCGCGCCCTTGGACGCGCTGTAGAGCGCCCGCTGCGGCAACCCGGCGGTGGCCGCGATCGAGCAGGTGTTGACGATCGCCGCGTGCGAGGAACCGCGCAGGTACGGCAGGGCCGCCCGGGTGACCCGGACCATGCCGACCACGTTGACGTCCAGCACCCGGGCCCACTCGGCGTCGTTGTTATCGTCGACGGTGCCGACCGCGCCGATCCCGGCGTTGTTCACCAGGATGTCCAGGCCGCCCAGGGCGTCCGCCGCCGCGTCGACCGCGGCCCGCACGGCGGCGGCGTCGGTCACGTCCGCCGTCACGCCGACGAACGGACGGCCCGGCGGGTTGAGGTCCAGGCACGCCACCGAGGCTCCCCGGGCGGCCAGGAACTCGGCGGTCGCCAGGCCGATCCCGGAGCCGCCTCCGGTCACCAGCGCCTTCAGTCCGGCGACTTCGTTCATGAGGCCCTCCAGGCGAGGCCGTCCGGATAACTGAACCTTGCGATCGACTCGGGAAGCATCGTGGAGCTGAAGCCGGGGGACGACGGGGCGCGGTAGGCGCCGTCCTCGATCACGACGGGATCGACGAAGTGCTCGTGCAGGTGGTCCACGTACTCGATCACCCGGTCCCGCAGCGTGCCGCTGACCGCCACGTAATCGAACATGGACAGGTGCTGGACCATCTCGCACAGGCCGACGCCGCCCGCGTGCGGGCAGACCGGTACGCCGAACTTCGCGGCGAGCAGCAGGATCGCGATGTTCTCGTTGACCCCGCCGACCCGCGCCGAGTCGATCTGGAGCACCGACAGCGCGCCGGCCTGCAGAAGCTGCTTGAAGACCACCCGGTTGGCCACGTGCTCGCCGGTGGCGACCTTGATCGGCGCGATGGCGCGGGCGACCGTGGCGTGGCCGAGCGCGTCGTCGGGGCTGGTGGGCTCCTCCACCCAGTACGGGTCGAACGGGGCCAGCTCGTTCACCCAGCGGATCGCCGGGCCCACGTCCCAGCGCTGGTTGGCGTCGACCGCGATCCGGAACCCCTCTCCGCAGACCTCCCGCGCGATCCGCATCCGCCGGACGTCGTCCTGCAGGTCGGCGCCGACCTTCAGCTTGATCTGCCGGAAGCCCTGCTCGACGGCCTCCTGGCAGAGCCGGCGCAGCTTGTCGTCGTCGTACCCGAGCCATCCGGGCGAGGTGGTGTACGCGGGATAGCCGGACGTCCGCAGCCGCTCGATCCGCTCGCGGCGGCCGGGCTCGGCGGCGCGCAGGATCTCGAGCGCCTCTTCCGGGGTGAGCGCGTCGGTCAGGTAGCGGAAGTCGACCAGGTCGACGATCCGCTCCGGCGGCATCTCCCCGAGCAGCAGCCAGAGCGGCTTGCCCTCGATCTTGGCCGTGAGGTCCCAGAGCGCGTTGACCACCGCGGAGATCGCCATGTGCATGACGCCCTTCTCCGGCCCGAGCCAGCGGAGCTGGGAGTCATAGACCATCTCCCGGTACAGGTCACCCAGATCCGTGACGTCGCGGCCCACCACGTACGGAGCGAGCGCCTGGATGGCGGCGGTCTGGATGTCGTTCCCCCGGCCGATGGTGAACGCGAAGCCGTGGCCCTCGTGCGGGCCGTCGGTCCGCAGCACGACGTACGCGGCCGAGTAATCGGGGTCGGGATTCATCGCATCCGAGCCGTCCAGCTCGCGCGACGTTGGGAACCGGATATCGCGCGTTTCCAGCGCGGTGACGGTCACGCTCACGCCTGACCCACCGTCTGCCGCTGCCGGCCCAGGCCGTCGATCTCCAGCTCCATCACGTCGCCCGCGCGCAGGTACGGCGTGCCGGGCAGGCCGAGCGCCACTCCCGCCGGTGTGCCGGTGTTGATCACGTCACCCGGCTCCAGCACCATGAAGCGGCTCAGATAGCGGATCACCTCGGCCACGGGGAAGATCTGGTCCCTGGTGTTCCCGTCCTGGCGGAGGTCACCGTTGACCCAGAGCCGCAGGCCGAGGGCTCCGGGGTCGCCGGCCTCGTCCGGGGTCACCAGCCAGGGGCCCAACGGGTTGAACGTCTCGCAGGACTTGCCCTTGTCCCACTGCCCGCCCCGCTCAAGCTGGAACTCCCGCTCGGACACGTCGTTGGAGATCGCGTACCCGGCGACGCAGGCCAGGGCCTCCTCGTCGGTCTCCACGTAGCGGGCCGTGCGCCCGATGACGACGGCCAGCTCCACCTCCCAGTCGGTCTTCTCGCTCTCCCGCGGGATGAGCACCTCGTCGTACGGACCGACCACGGTGTTCGGGGCCTTCATGAAAATGACGGGCTCGGCCGGGATCGCGGCGCCGGTCTCCTCGGCGTGGTCCCGATAGTTGAGCCCGATGCAAACGATCTTGCCCGGACGGGCTACCGGGGCGCCTATGCGCAGGTCCGTACCGGGTGTCAGGGCCTGGTCCGCGGGGCGCACAACGGGCAGGTCACCCCATTCGAGGGCCGATCTGATCCGGGCCATCCCTCCCGAGTCGAGGAAGGCGCCGTCGATCTCGCGCTCCCCGATGTCGCACAAGTTGCCGGCTCCGTCCAGCACCACCGGCCGTTCTTGCCCGACAGGCCCCACTCGCAGCAGCTTCACATCGCATCCCTGAAAGAAAGACATCGGATGTATGACTGGCAGATTGGGGTCATGAGCGCCTGATGTCAAGTTAAAATGGGGGTATACATCCGATCTCTTTTCCCGCGGGGGACGGGAGAGCGTCCGGACCGGCCGGCCCCCGCCGAGCGCTCAGAGCGCCCGGCGCAGCCACTCCTCGACCCCGGCCACGTGAACGGTGGCCCAGGCCCTGGCCACCTCGGGCCGGCGGGCGGCGATCGCGTCGCAGATCGCCGCATGCTGCTCCCGAGTCTTGGCGATGGCACCCTCCTGGGTGAGGCCACGCCAGACGCGCGCCCGGGTCGTCGGCCCGGACAGGCTCTCGACGAGCGAGCAGAGCACGGGGTTGCCGGACCCGGCGGCGATGTGCCGGTGGAACCGCAGGTCGTTGGCGACCAGTTCCTCGACGCTCGGCGCCTCCGGCAGCGAGGCGAGGATCTCGCGGAGTTCCTCGATCTCCTCGTCCGCCATGTGGATCGCGGCCAGCGCCGTCGCCGCGGGCTCCAGGATCTGCCGCACCTGCATGAACTGCAGCACCGTGTCGTCGCGGTGAAAGTCGACGACGAACGACATCGCGTCGAGCAGCAACCGGGGTTCGAGACTGGTGACGTAGGTGCCGTCGCCCTGCCGCACGTCCAGGACGTTGATCAGGGCGAGCGCGCGAACCGCCTCCCGCAGCGAGTTGCGCGACAGGCCGAGCCGCTCGGCCAGCTCGGCCTCCTTCGGCAGCCGGTCGCCGGGCGCCAGCGCACCGGAAAGGATCATCTCCTTGATCCTGTCGATCGCCGCGTCCGTCACCGCCACGGAACCACGTCCTCCAGCTCGTGCGGCGGCTGGGCACCGCAGACATCGGATGTATCAGTGTAGAACCGCGTCCGACCTTCCGCCGCCCCATGTCCCGCCACGAGGGCCGGACCGTCGGACGCGCCCCGCCTTCGAAGTTGATGGGCTGTACGAACCTTGGCCGGGCCGGTCACTTCGCCGGAAGGAAACCGCGGTCCCGGCGAAGCCCGCTTCGCCGGGCAGGCCGGCGGCCTCCTCGACGGCGTGTCAGCGCATGTCCAGTCGGGCGGCGCGGGTCAGTAGGTAGCGGCGCTCGGGAAGGCTGGTCGTGAGCCGGGCCGCGGTACGGTACTCCGCGATCGCGGCCGTCTTCTCGCCGGCCTCCTCAAGCAGGTGCCCGCGCACCGCGTGCAGCCGGTGATGGCCGGCCATCCGCTGGTCGCGGGCCACCGTCTCCAGGACGGCCAGTCCGGCCGCGGGGCCGCTCAGCATCGCCACCGCCACGGCGCGGTTCAACGTGACCACGGGGTTGTCGGCGAGCCGGTCGAGCACCTGGTACAGGGCGACGATCTGCGCCCAGTCGGTGTCTTCGAACCGCCCCGCCTCCGCGTGCACGGCGGCGATCGCGGCCTGCAACTGGTACGGACCCGGCCGCCTGCGCGGCAACGCGGCGGTCAGCAGCGCGATGCCTTCATCGATCATCGCCCGGCTCCACCGGCCACGGTCCTGCTCCGCGAGCGGGACCAGTTCGCCGTCCTGGCCGGTGCGGGCCGGACGGCGGGCGTCGGTGAGTAGCATCTCGGCGAGCAACCCGCTCACCTCAGGCACATCAGGCAGCAGCCGGTGCACCATCCGGGCCAAGCGGATCGCCTCGGTACACAACTCGCCGCGATGCAGCGATTCGCCTGCCGTGGCGGTGTAGCCCTCGTTGAAGATGAGGTACAGCACATGGAGGACGACGTCGAGGCGACGTACGCGATCCCGGTCATCGGGCATCCGGAACCGGCCGCCCGCTTCCAGAATGCGTTTCTTGGCGCGGCTGATCCGCTGCGCGAGCGTCGCCTCGGGCAGCAGGAGCGCGCGGGCGATCTCGGCGGTGGTCAGGCCGCCGACAGCCCGCAGGGTGAGCGCGACCTGCGCGGGGGGATTCAGCGCTGGATGGCAGCACAGGAACAGCAGCAGCAGGGTGTCGTCGGAGTCCCCAGCGGGCCGTACGTCGGCCGCCGGTAACAGCAGGTCGGCGGGCAGCGCGCGGAACGCCTCCTGCTGCTCCCGTCGGCGGCGGGCCTGCTCGCTGCGCAGCAGGTCGGTCATGCGGCGGGTGGCGACGGTGGTGATCCAGCCCGGCGGGTTGTCCGGCAGTCCCTGGTCCGGCCACTGGGTCGCGGCCACGAGCAGCGCCTCCTGAACGGCCTCCTCAGCGAGATCGAAGTGGCCGTAACGGCGGGTGAGCAGGGCGAGGACCTGCGGCGCGAGCTCGCGCAGCAGGTCCTCCATCCGCTGAGGGACGGTCACATCTCCCGGCCGGTGTCGTCCATGACCGGCCGCAGCTCCACCCGGCTCCGCACGATCGCGGCGAAGCGCGCGGCCAGCTCGACCGCCCGGTCGTGTGAGGCCACGTCGATGATCCCGAACCCGGCGAGTACCTCCTTGGCCTCGGCATGTGGTCCGTCGGAGGCGACGGGCCGTCCGTCGCGGATCTCCACCGTCATGGTGTGCGAGGGGTCGGCCAGCCCGAAACCGGTGACCATCTCGCCGGAGGATGCGAGGTCGGCGTAGAACTCCGACATGGCGCGGAAGTGTTCGGCGACCTCTTCTGGGGACCAGGTTGCCTCCTCGGCGCCGAGGCCGAGGGTGTCCCACGCCGACGCGTCGCCGAAGGTCATGATCATGTATTTCAAGGTTCCTCCACCCGCGTCATGTTCGACTCGTAGCCTCCGCCCGGCCACTGCCAGGCACCGGTGTTGCGCCCGCCATCGGCGTCGAACCTGCCCACGAACTTGGCCGGGGAGTCGACGTCGCCGTACCAGATCGTCAAAGTATCGCCGACGAGCTCGTATACGTACTCGAGAATCTCCCCGCTCTCGCCGAAGAAGTGCGACCGCAACTGGCCGCTTTCGGCGTGGAGGCCGATGTACTCGACCCCGCGGGTGACCTCGCCATCGTTGACGAGGTCGACGTGCTGCACCAGGAAGCCGCCGCCGTCCATCCACTCGTAGCGGGCCGTACCCGACATGCCGGGTCCGTCGATGGCCCAGGTGCCGACGAGCGGCTCCAGGCTGCACAGGTTGTTCGCTGTCGCGTTCATCGTGTTCTCCTGTGAGGTGAAAGGTGCCGGGATCAGCGGTGGCCGCGCCGCATTACCGCGACCGCGGCCGCGAGCGTCAGGAGGAACAGCGGCAGTGCCGGGCTGGTGCCGAGCACCGTGACGTTGGTGACGGTGGCGCCGATCATCAGCGCGACAAGCCCGGCCGCGGCAGCGCGGGCCGGTCGCGGGAGGAGTAGTCCGGCGGCGCCCGCGAGCTCGAGTGCGCCGACGACGATCCGCAGCCACTGGCCGGCGCCGATCTCGGCGAACATGGCCGTCATCTGCGCGGCGCCGAACAGCTTCAGCACCCCGCCGGAAGCGAACTGCAGGGCGAGTGCGAGCCGGACGACCCGGGACAGTGCGGTACGGATGCGGCTGCGCCTCGAGGTAGCGGTCGTCGCGGCTGACATGGTGGTGGCGGTCACGGTGGTCTCCCTGGTGTGTGCCATGCTTCACCCCCTCTGTCGGAGACGTACGGGCGGTCTCGACACGTCAGCCAAAATTTGTTCTTCGCGTGGCGACAAGGTTCAGCGCCGGGAAGTCCCCCTGGCGCTTTGCGCCTGCCGAGAACTGGGCGTGGCCGGGATGACCGACCGCCCCAGCCGGCCACCCATCAGCCGTGTCACCACCCTGCCCGGGCAGTACACCTAGCCCGGTGAGGCCGGACGTGAGCAGGCCCGGCTCCGGCCTTCCCGATCTCCTGCTCCACGTTTGCCAATTTACGTCTTGTTGGGCAACAAAAAATGAGCCAGACTCCTCCGCAGATCATTGCAAAGGAGACACAGGTGCGTTTCACACCCGTAGTCCGGCGGCTCGTGACGGCTGTCGCCGCTCTTCTGGCCGCCGCCCTCACCCTGACCGGTCCCGCGCGAGCCGATGGACCCGAACCGATCCGCGTCCTGCCCGGGGGAGGCGAAGACCACGTCACCGTGCTGATGGGCGGCGCGGCCAGGCGAGCCGACGGCATCGGCGTCGGCGGCGCGGGCGAGGGGCCGAAGAACTTCTGGCTGTACGGGCTGACCAGCCCGAGCCGCTGGCTGGAGTGGAGTGTTTCCGTCGCCCAGGCGGGCGAATATCACGTGAGCGCGTTGCTCGCCGGACAAAAAGGTCGCGCGTTCCGGCTGACCTCCGGCGGCGACACGCTCGACCTCACCACCGAGCGTGGCGGCTTCGACCGGGTCGAGGGCACGATCCGGCTCCCCAAGGGGACCAGCACGCTTCGGTTCGCCCCGCAGGCTGACGGCGACAACACCGACTTCAAGGCCCTGGAGCTGTTCCCCGCCGACCACTACGCCGCCTACCAACGGCGGGTCGACGCGTTCCGCGCCGCGGGAGCGCCCACGCGCGAGAAGTTCTCCAAGGCGGGCTACGGCCTGATGTTCCAGTTCGGTCCCTGGGGCTATCCAGAGCACGGGAGCCGGCCCTCCCTTGAGGAGTTCGCCTCCGGATTCGACGTCAAGCGGTTCGCCGACATGGTCCAGTCGACCGGGGCGGGGTACGTCACCTGGTCGATGACCTGGTGGACCTACCAGCTCGCCGCGCCGTCGACGGCAGTGGACGCGATCCTGGGCAACGGCGACCGGACCGCCGCGCGGGACCTGGTCGGGGACGTCGCCACCGAGCTGAAGTCGCGCGGCATCCAGTTCTACCTGTACTACCACACCGGCCAGGACAGCCACCTGGGCCTGAACTCCACCGACTGGTGGCGCGCCCAGAGCTTCCCCGACGAGTTCTCCACCACCGGCGGCGGGGACCGGCAGACCTTCTTCCGCAACTGGAAGTCGGTGATCGGCGAGCTGGGCGCCCGGTACGGCGACCGCCTGGACGGCTGGTTCTTCGACGACGGCCTGATCTACTACCCGGCGCCGTTCGAGGAGCTCGGCAAGGCCGCTCGCACGGGCAACCCGAACCGCCTGGTCAGCTACAACACCGCCGGGATGCCGCGGTTCACCGAGTTCCAGGACATGGCGTTCGGCGAGGGCTGCGGGTCGGCGCCGAAGACCGACGCGAACGGCATCGTCACCGAGGGTCCCGACAAGGGCATGTTCGCCCAGTGCATGTTCACGCTGGAGGACGACTGGGGCGTCTGGCACGCCGACCAGACGATCACCACGCGGTACTCCGGCCAAAGCCTGGCCGCCATGGTCCGCCGGGCCAAGGCCAACGGGTCGGCGCTGTCGATCAACATGATGATGTGGTACCCCGGCACTCCGGCCCCGGCGTCGCTGAAGGCGCTCGCCGACATGAAGGCGACCCTGGAGCAGCCCGAGCCCGTCGGCATGCGCAACGACGACGACCCGGACCTGGTCTACGAGGGCTCCTGGGAGCACGCTTCGGGCCGCGTCGGCGCGGGTGACTACCTGGAGGACGTGACCTATACCCGGACCGACGGCGACTCGGTGTCGATGACCTTCACGGGCACCGGCATCGACGTGCTCGGCCCAGTCGACGGCCAGGTGCTCGCGGACGTCTACCTGGACGGCACACTGGTCGGCCGGTTCGACCAGACGGGCCCCTACCAGCCGCAGGTCGTGTTGTACGGCGTGCGCGACCTGCCCCGCGGGTCCCACACCGTCGAGCTGGTCAAGCGTGGCGGGCCCTACCTGCAGATCGACGCGGTGAATCTGGTCAGCTGACCGGATCGGGGAGGGGGAGGCTGCCTTCGGTCAGCGCGAGCAGGACCGACAGCGCCGCCCCCTCGACGGGTCCCCAGGGGCCGAGCATCGACACCTCCAGGCCCGGAGCCTCGCCTCCGGGCGTGAGTACGGCCGCCGCGTACGCCTCGCGGGCCGGGTCGAGCATCCACGGGGCCAGCCGCGCGTAGTGGCCGCCCAGCACGACCGCTCCCGGGTCGAGCAGCGCCGACACCACCGCCGCGCCGCGGCCCAGCCAGCGCCCGGCCTCGGCCAGCGCGTCCAGGACCGTGGAGTCGCCGCGCTGCGCCAGCCGTACCGTCTCCTCGACGGCGTCGGCGAGCGAGCGGGCCGGACCCCGGCGGCGGTGCCCGGCGAGCGCCGTACGCACGATCCCGGCGAGCCCGGCCCGGGTCTCGAAGCAGCCGGAGCGGCCGCACACGCAGCGCTTGCCGCCCGGGTCCAGCATGATGTGACCGACGTCCCCGGCCAGGCCGCGTGCGCCCCGCCAGAGCCGGTCGCCGGTGATGATCCCGGCGCTGATGCCGTACGTGCCGGTCAGGTAGACCAGGCTCGTCCCGGCCGCCCCGTCCCGCAGGCGGGCCCGGCGCTCGGCCAGCGCGGCGTAGTTGGCGTCGCTGTCGACCAGGACCGACCCCCCGAGCGCCGCTCCGCCCAGCGCGTCGGCCACGCCCGCACGCAGGGCGACGTCGTGCCAGCCCAGGCTCGGGACGTACTTCACCGTGCCGCTGCTGGCGTCCACCAGGCCGGGGACGCAGACCCCGGCGCCCAGCGGGATCCTGCCGGTCGCCGCCACCGAGTCGGCCACCTCGCGCAGCGCCCCCGCGGCGACCCGGAGGAGCGCGCGCGGGTTACCGGGCTCGGGTTCGGCGGGGCGCTCCACCCGCAGCAGTTGCCCGCCCCGCGGGGTGTAGGCGGCGACGAGGATGCGGTCCAGGCCGATCTCCAGGCCGAGCGAGGCGTACCGGTCGTCGTCCACGTCCAGCAGCGTGGTGGGACGACCCCGGCGGCCCTGCGGAGGAGTCGGGATCTCGCCCACCAGCCCACGCCGCATGAGGTCGTTGACCAGGCTGGATGTGGTCGCACGGGCGAGGCCGACGCCTTCGCCGAGCTCGGGGCGGCTGAGGGGGCCGAAGTCGATGAGATGCCGGAGCAGCCCGCGCAAGGTCGCGTCGGTCTCGGTGGTCACGATCACAGCTTGCCCGGTTCACCGAGTCGTGACAAATGAGCCTCTTGATTTTTGTCGCCTAACTAGATGTTATTGCCCTCACATGAAATCCCTGGAGGTGTGCATGCGCGCAACGTCACTCATCGGCGCGCTCGTCGTCGCTCTCGGCCTGACGGCGGGGTGCGGGGACAGTGGCGGCGTCGGCGGCGCCGGCGAGAAGCCGGCCACGCAGAAGACCGCTGCCGCGGGTGAACCAGTCACGCTAAAGTACTGGACCTGGTTCCCGCCCGAGTCGACGCTGAAGACCACGATTGCCGCCTTCGAGAAGAGCAACCCGGGCATCAAGATCGAGCTTCGCGAGTTCGAGGCCGCCGACTACCAGAAGCAGCTCCCGCTCGCGCTGAGCGGCGGCGAACAGCTCGACATCGTCGGCGTTCAGGTCTCGGCCATGACCAACTCGGTCCACGAGCAGCTCAGGCCGGTGAGCGAGTGGGAGGCCGACCTCCCGGCGGGCTGGCGCGACAAGCTGGCCGCGAGCCCGGTGGCCCAGAGCGAGAAGATCGCCAAGGATGGTGTCCTCTACAGCATCCCCATGGGCTCGATCGGCAGCGCCATCATGCTGTCGAACACCGCGATGCTGGGTGAGCTGGGCGTGGCCGCACCCAAGACGATGGACGAGCTCAAGGCGGCCGTCGACAAGATCAAGGCGGCCAAGCCGGATGTGAAGCCGGTCGTCTTCTCCGGCGAGCCGTACTGGCAGGAGGAGATGCTGTTCACGCTGTCGGGGCAGACCGCGCCGACCCTGTCCGACGACCTGCTCGCCGGCCGCAAGCCCTGGAACGCTCCCCAGATGGTCCAGGCGCTGACCGACTACAAGTCGCTCTTCGACAAGGGGATCTTCGACAAATCGGTGCTCAGCCTCAAGGGCAACCGCCCGGCGGAGCTGTTCGGCTCCGGTCAGGCGGCGTTCCTCATCGACGGCTCCTGGCAGAGCTCCATGCTGTCGGACATTTACCGCAAGGCCAACAAGATCTCCATCGCCGACGTGGGCGCGTCCGCCGTGCCCGTCCTGGGCGGCGGCCAGCCGGCCGCGCGGGCGTTCGCCGAGGGCGGCCTCTCCATCCCGAAGGCCTCCCAGCACGTGAAGGAGGCCGCCGCGTTCATCCAGTTCATGACGATGGGCCCGGGCGTGGCCGAATGGGCCAAGGACCTCGTCCTGGTGCCCACCTTCAAGGACTTCCAGGTCGACCCGTCGGTACTCACCAGCCAGTCGGCCAAGGACGGCTACGGCGCGGTCATCCAGGTCATCAACGGCGGCGGCTCGGCCCGCGACTCCAATCAGGCGTTCCTGAACCAGGTCGAGGGCAACGCCATCCTCGACGTGATCCGCGGTGAGACCGCCCCGGACAAGGCGGCCGACCACCTCCAGGAGGAGTGGTCAAGCGGCCGGTACGCGGCCCAATGAGATCCAAGGCTCTCGGAGCGGCAGCGCTCTTCCTGCTGCCGCTCCTGGCGTTCTACGGCGTCTACTACCTGTACGCCTTCGGGGTCCTGGTCGACGCCAGCCGTACCCGGACCTCGCTGTCGTTCACCGACGCGACGGTCGTGGGCTGGGAGAACTTCCGCCTCGTCATCACCGACGAGCTGTTCCTGCGCGCGGTGCTCAACAACCTGCTGTTCGCGGCGGTCTCGATCGCCGCCGCGCTCACCCTGGGATTCTTCCTGGCGGTCAGCCTCGCATCGGGCGTACGGCTGCGCCGGTTCTTCTTCACGGTGTTCCTGCTGCCGTCGCTCATCCCGCTGTCGCTGTTCGCCACGGTCTTCGGGCGGATGCTGGAGACCGACGACGGCGCGGTCAACGCGCTGCTGGGCGTCGTGGGGATCGGGCCGGTGGACTGGCTGGGCTCGACGGGCCCGTCATACGCGGCGCTGTTCGTGCTGCTCGTCTACCTCGTCGGGTTGCCGATCATGTACTACACGTCGGACCTGGCCACGACCAACACCGCGGTCCTGGAGTCGGCGATGATCGACGGCGCCGGGTCGGGGCACATGTACCGGCTCATTCTCTTCCCGATGCTGCGCAACACCCACAAGACGGTGATCCTCTCGGTCCTGCTGGGCAGCTTCCGCGCCTTCGACGTGGTGTTCTTCTCCACCAAGGGCGAGCCGGGCGGCCGTACCCAGATCACCGGCACCTACATCTACAACACCATGCTGGGTGAGAACCGCATCGGCTACGCCTCCGCGGCCGCGGTGATCGTGCTGGTGTTCGCGTTGGCCATCTCGGCACTCCAGGTTCTGGTGACCCGCAGGAGGGCCCGATGAGCACACCCCTGCGCGCACTGCGGCAGCGCCGTCGCGACAGCGTCGCGGTGTACGGCATCCTGCTCGCGGGGGCCGCGCTCTGGCTGTTCCCGCTCGTCACGGCTGTGCGGGCGTCGATCGCCCACGGCGGCGTGGCCAACTACTGGACCGTGCTGACCAGCACCTACAACGGCGTCAGCCTGCTCGGCGCGTTCGTCAACAGCCTGATCGTGGCCGCGTTGCACGCGATCCTGGTCTGCGGGGTGGGGGCGCTGGCCGCCTACGCCTTCTCCAAGATCCGGTTTCCGGGGCGCGAGACGCTCTACCACGCCGTCCTGATCTTCCTGGCCGTGCCGGGTGTGGCGATCATCGTGCCGGTGTACTGGATCACCGGGCAGCTCGCGCTGTTCAACACCCATCTCGGCGTCGCACTGCCGGAGGCGGCGCTGACCCTGCCGTTCGCGGTGCTGATGCTGCGCAACTACGCCGACGGCATCCCCGATGAGCTGCTGGAGGCGGCGCGCATCGACCGCGCCGGGCACGGGCAGGCGTTCTGGCACGTCTTCCTGCCGCTGTGCCGGCCCGCCCTGATCAATCTGGGCGCGCTGTCGGTCATGTGGTCGCTGCAGGACTTCCTGTTCCCGTCGATGATCCTCAAGCGCTCCGACCTGAGTACGGCGGCGCAGGCCGTACGGACGATCGAGAGCTCGTTCGGGCCCACGCCGGAGCAGACCTCGCAGTACTTCGCCGCGCTCGTCCTGCTGGCCGTACCGGTGATCGTGCTGGTGGTCGGGGGACTGCGCTTCATCACCCAGGGCATCACGAGTGGAGGGGTCAAGGAGTGAACGACTGGTTCCGGGAACTGGGATTGGGGCTGTTCATTCACTGGGGGCACGCGAGCACCCGCGGGTGGGAGCTGTCCTGGCAGATGACCGGCGGGGTCCGCGACCAGTCCCCACCGCGTTCGCCCGTCCCCATCGAGGACTACTTCGCCAACGCCGCGGGCTTCGATCCGGAGCGGTTCGACCCGGCGGGGTGGGCGGACCTGGCCTGGCGGGCCGGGGCGCGGTATGTGGTGTTCACCGCCAAGCACCATGACGGGTTCGCCATGTTCGACACCAAGTTGTCGGACTACAAGGCAGGGCGCGACTACACCCGGGAGATCGTGGCCGCCTTCCGGGACAAGGGGTTCCGGATCGGGCTGTACTTCTCGATCATCGACTGGCACCACGAGGACTACCCCCGCTACACCGACGCCACCGTGCGCAAGCCGTACGTCGTCGGGGACTATCCGCGTGGGACCCGGGAGCAGTGGGAGCGCTACCGCGCGTTCATGCTGGGGCAGCTCGGCGAGCTGCTCACCGGGTACGGCCCGATCGACATCCTGTGGCTGGACGGCGAGTTCGAGCACACGGCCGAGGAGTGGGACTTCGCCGCGATCCGCGAGTTCGTGCGCGAGCGGCAGCCGTACTGCCTGGTGAACGACCGGTGCGTCGGACACGGCGACTTCGTCACCCCCGAGCAGCAGCTCCCGCTGGCCCCGCCGGACCGGCTCTGGGAGACCTGCCTCACCATGAACGAGTCGTGGGGGTACGTCGCCGACGAGGAGTGGAAGGACGCCGGCGAACTGCTGCGCACGCTGGTCGAGGCCGTGGCGATGGGCGGCAACCTGCTGCTCAACGTGGGACCCACCGGAATGGGGGAGTTACCCGCCGAGGCGACGGCCCGGCTCGAGGCGTTCGCGACCTGGATGGAGCGGCACGAGGAAAGCATCCGCGGCGTGCGGACGGGGCTGGAACTGTGGCAGTTTCACGGGCCTTCCACGCGCCGCTCCCTGCCCGAGGGCGGGGAGCGGCTCTACCTGCACCTGGTCATGCGGCCCTACGAACGGCTGACCGTGCGCGGGCTGCCCGTCCGCCGGATCACCGACGTGCGTCTCCTGGGCGCGGACGGGCGGCTCGCCTGGTCGGTGCTGCCCTGGCTCAAGGAGGTCCACTCCGGAACCGGGGGCCCGCTCGGCGATCTGCGCGTGGAGATCCCGTCCGCCCTGCTGGACCCCATGTGCAGCGTTGTCGTGGTGGACCTCAGCTGAGGTCATACAGGACGATCGCCGGTACTGATTACTTGGTCATGCCTGAGCCGGAGGTGCTGGGAAAGTAATGGCGCTCTTCTCTGTCGATCTGGGTAGCGGGACCGTCCATCGTTCCGAGGAGAGCGGGGGCTCGATCCTTGGGCTCCGGCTGCTGCTGGAACGGACGCCCGGGGGGCTTGAGCCGTACGCGCCAGAGGCGCTGCTGTACGTCGCGGCAGGACCTCTGGGCGGTACGGCGGCGCCCGGCCTGGCCAAGGCCGTCTTCCTCGCGAAGTCGCCCCTCATGGGAATCGCCGGCGAATCGCACGCGCTCGGACCGTTCGCGTCCGGGTTGCACGGAACGTCGCTGGCCATCACGGGCCGGGCCGAGGTGCTCTCATACCTGCTGGTCCGCGATGGCCGCATCTCCCTCCATCGGGCGCCCGACCTGCGCGGGCTGGGCGTCGCCGCGGTGACCGACATGCTCAGGCAGCGGTACGGCGACGCCGCTCACGTGGCCGCGATCGGACCGGCGGGCGAGAACCTCGTCCGCTACGCGAGCGTGGTGACCGACTACGCCTTCCCCGCCATGAGATACGGCCTGGGAGCGGTGTTCGGCGCCAAGAACCTCAAGGCGATCGTCTGCGTGGGCTCACCACCTCCGGTCTCCGACCCCGCGGGGGTGGAGGCGATCGCGCGCTTCTATCGGGAGGCGATCCCGCACAACCCGCTCACCGTCGTGCAGCACGACCCGCCGGGGTTCGGCGCGTGGGCGGGTGCCAGGCTCGACCCCGGCTACGCGGCCGTGCGCAACTTCTCCTCTACCGGCGACGGCACCCTGCGCCTGCCGACCGCCGCCTCCTACCTCGGCAGGGAGGTCGCGCTGACGGGCAACTGCCCCGGCTGCCCCACCGACTGCCTCAAGATCTACGGCCCAGGAAGAACGGGCGGACTCGGGCAGGAGGCGTTCCTCTCGCTCGGCTGGAACCTCGGCATCGACGACCTCGACGCGGTGCTGGAGGCCAACGCGCTCTGCAACGGCCTCGGGCTCGACCAGGTATCGCTGGGTGGCACGCTCGCCTTCGCCATGGAGGCCGCACTTCCGCCCACGTTCGGCGACCCGCTGCCCGACCTGATCCACGCCATCGCGCACCGCAGCGGCAAGGTGGGCGATCTGCTCGCCGAGGGCTCCGCCAGGGCCGCCCGCACGCTCGGCGTATCGTGCGCGATGACGGTCAAAAGCGCCGAGATCCCACCCTTCGACCCGCGAATCCAGCCGGGAATCGGGCTCGGCTACGCCCTGTCGCCCAGCGGACCCCGCTACGACGCGCTGGAACATGACCTCGACTTCGACCCGGAACACGGCCTGCCGTACAGCTGGCCCCAGGCGGCCCTCATCGGCGTGGAACCCGCACCGGCCGGAGAGCTCAACGCGGAACGAGGCCGCAGAACGGCCCGCCTCCTGCGCCTGTGGAGCGCCTTCGACGCCCTGAACATCTGCGTCTTCGCCGCCACCCCGACCAGGCCCCTGACCATCGACCACGTGAACGCCCTGGTCACCGCCGTCTCCGGCCATCCCGTCGACCTGCTGCGAACGGGCCAGACGCGGCTGGACCTCATGCGCGCGTACGCCCAGCGGGAAGGCAGCGGCCCCGACACTCTGCCTGACCGCCTGCACGACGAGCCCGTGGCGGCCGGGCCACACCGGGGCGCCGTACTGTCGAGAGCGGCCTTCGCCGAGGCCCGCACGGCGTTCATGCACGAACTCGGATGGAGCTAGGAAGTGTACGGAGCTGAGATCAGGAGGATTCGCCTGCGCCCCGGTCGCTGATGCCGATGGGCCATCGCCGAGACGCGTGGAGACCTCACCGACGTCGCCACCCCAGGCCCCAACCGCGCCGACCTCCGGTGGTCAGGCAAGCACAAGCACCATGGCGGGAACATGCAGGTCGTCTCCGGGCCGGGCGGCTGGCCGCTAACACTCGGCAAGGGGCCGCGAAAAGGGATTGATCGGACGTCCGCCGTGTGCTTAGGTCAGATCACGCCCTCGATCACGGAGGAGGTGAGAGCCATGTCGATCCGACCGTTCATGCGCTCCCTCCCCGCTCGGGCGTTCACGCGGGTCTGAACCGGGGAGCGCACATCTCCTCGAAGGAAGACTTCCATGACCGATCTGGTCGTCCGACCGCTCCACCCCGGCGAAGAACACCTGTTCCTGTCCCTGTCCGCCCCGGCCACAGTCGGCATGGCGTGGGCCGGCCGCGACTACCTGGAGACCGTGAAGGCCGCGCAGTACCGTCCCGAGTGGACCTGGGTGGCGCTGCGCGGCGGTGAGGTCGTCGGAAGGGCCGCCTGGTGGGGCGGCCCTGCTGACCGGCGGCCCTTGACCCTCGACTGGCTCGACTTCGGAACGGACGTCGAGGTGGGGGCCGCGCTCCTGCGAGCCGCTCCGTTCACCGCCGACTACTGCCTCGTCCTGCCGCCAGGATGGCGGGAGGATCCCGAGGTTCGCGCCACGGCAGACCTCCGCGTCGCGGCGGCCACACGGGCCGGCATGGAGCTGCTGGTCGAGCGCCTCAACTACCGATGGACCCCTGCCGCGGGCCTGCCGCCGCGGCCGAGGCGGCTGGAGTTCCGGCCGGAACCGGACGACGAGGTGATCCTCGACGTGATCCGCCGGACGCATGTCGGCACCTTCGACGCCCACGCCCGGGCCGAGATGGCACGCGGAGGCGTGGACGCCTCGGCCAGAGACGAGCTGGAGTTCCTGCACTGGATGCCGTCCCCACGCACGTGGTGGCACCTGGCCTTCACCGGTGACGGGCGCCTGGTTGGTCTCGCGGTCCCCGGGCGGAACCATGCCCGCCCGACCATCGGTTACATCGGCGTCGTCCCCGAGCAGCGCGGCCACGGCTACGGGTACGACCTGCTGGCCGAGGCGACGCACATCCTGGCGGACGCCGGGGCCCTCGAGATCGGCGCGGACACCGACGTCGGCAACACCCCGATGGCCGCCGCCTTCGCCCGCGCCGGCTACCCCGTCGTCCAGGAGCGCGTGTTCCTCCGCCGTCCCTCCTAGAACGGCTTCCCCGTGCTGTACGGCCTCGCCGGGCCGTACAGCACGCCGCCGGGCGCCTCCCTCCGCGGCTCTCGTGTCATCACCGAGCTCGCGATCCGGCAGGCGAGAGAGCGCCATCCCGCTCTGGACGGCCTGCTGATCGATACCGCCGACAGCAACCGCTACATGCGCGTCATCAACCGCAGGTTGGGCTACGCGCCGACTCATCAGGCTTACGGGCTTGCAAATCGGTCTGATCTTCAGGGGAAACGGCCTCGACCTGGACGAGCGGCAGTCCGCGAGTGACCATGACTACCCCGTGTTGACCGCCCTCAATGGCACGCTAATGGCACGGCGATCAGGCTCAGCGTGCCAGTGTCCATGGTTGTCCTCCGAATCGGTGACAGGCGTCGACGTGCTGATCGCTCGGCGCCGTCGGGGCGTTTCGTCTACTCTTGATCGCCACAGTGAAGATCATGAAGATAGTGAGGAGGCATCCCCGAATGGGCGGTATCAAGCGAAGCGCGACCCTCGCACTCGGCATGGCGGCCACGCTGGCGGCGTCCGTCGCCTTTACCAGTCCGGCCATGGCGGCGTCGTCGCCGATTGAGGCCTGCGGTGGCGGCAGCTACCACGTCATCGACAGCAAGGCGCTGGGTTCGTACGCCACCATTTACCTGCTCTACAACGGCTCCACTAACTGCGTGGTCACCTGGAAAAAGGGATCCTACGTGGGCAACAGCGCCTGGGTGCGTGCGGTGGTGCAGGCGTACGGCTCTCCGGGCGTGGTGGATGCGGACTATTACCACTATTACGCCGGCCCGGTAAAGGTCAAGGCGCCGGGCAAGTGCATCATGTGGGGCGGCTCCTACGGCAACCAGTGGTGGGAGAGCCCCTTCGAGCACTGCGGCTGACCCCAACGCCTCCTGACATCCTGCTTGCAAATCGGCCTGATCGCCAAGGGGGGCGGCCGCGACCTGGGCAGGGGGCAGACCGCGAGCGACCGTGACTGCCCCCTGTCGACCGCCCTTAATGGCCTGACGATCACGGCCGTGATCGTCGGGCCATTAGCGGCTTAAATCGCGGGGCAGAACACCGATTTGAGGGCGTTGGTGATGCGTTGGTCCGCGGTCATGCGCTCGTCATTGTCCATGGCCAGTGTCATGGACACGGCGAACTGTAGGCGGCCATCAGAGGAGGTATAGGTCGAGGCGAAGAAGCCGGGGGCCTTGGGAGTTGACCTCTGTCAAACCTTGGTTCAGGTGGGGAGAGATCCGAGGACCCTGACTGTGGGGGATGTCGTGAGAAAGATAAGCGAATATATACCAATTTACTGTCACGAAACGGCCGGCCAAGTCAAGGGCTGTGGGAGATAGTGTGAGAGCTTGGAAGCCGTTCCTGGCCTTCGGCGCGACCGCCGCGGTGGTCCTGGTGTCCGTGCTGGCTTTCGCACGGGAGCCATCGGCAGTGGAGGCGTCCTTCGTGGCCGCGTCCGTGCCAGCGGAAAGGCTGCTCATCGACGATCGTGACCTTCCCCGGCCTTCTTCGATATCTGATTCGGTCGCTGTCCTACAGGAAGACGTGACTGGGGATCACCGGCTTTCCCACTTCGGCGCCCGTGAGGAAGTCATACGTTCTTGGGGAAGAACGCGTGAGGGCGACTCCGCGCTGATCGAGAGAATCCTGACCTACGAGACCCCGGAGGAGGCTCAGGCGGAGTTCGACGCCGCACCTCAGGGCAGGCAGTTCAACGATTCGGACTTTGGGGCGATAAAGCGTGAGGACATATCGGATCTTCGCCTGGGGGCGCCAGCCGCCGCCGTCTCGTGTATCGGCGCCTGGCGTGTCCCCGCCGACACCTGCAGGCGCTGGGTGTTCAGAGGGCGCTATTCGCAATTTGTCGTCGAGCTGACCTTGAACGACTATATAGATGACGGGAAATCGGTGGACGTGCCAAGGGGGATTTTCTGGAAATCACCCGCGCCTTGGACGCGCACATTGTCAATGTTCTGAAGTAAAATGACGAACTCACCGAACTTAACCTCGATCTTTCGCGCCTATCTGGTGGCTGGCTGATCGGTTCGGCTGGAGTTTGAGATCGGGGCCGTGGTCAACCCGGAAGCTCGGCCAGGGGCATCCTCGAACTGTGGGTCCCCGCCGAGGAGTTGGCCGAGTTCAACGCCCATATCGTCGGGCTGATCGAAGTCGTGCACGAGTTCCGGCGCAACGACGAAGGTGCGTGACCGGCCACCGGGTCCCGCCTGCGCCGGGGGCGTCCTGATGGTCAGGACGACGTGCATGGTTGTACGGGATGCCTCGTCGACGTCGGTGGAGAGCTGTTATCCGCTGCGGGCGGGGGCGCGGAAGACTTGGCGTCGATGCCATTCGATGTGCGCGGTGTCGACAGGGGCGAGCCCCGGTTGTGGGGCGCGGGCGGGGCGTTCGGCCAGGGCGAGGACCACCTCCTTGGCCGCCGACGTTCGGCCGACGAACCTCGCGGAGACACTGATCGTCCGGTCGGGGGTCAGGCCGAGGACGCCCTTGTCGACGAGTTTGTGGTGGATCGCGCACAGACACAGGCCGTTGGTGACGTCGTCGGGTCCGTCGAACGCCCACCAGCGGACGTGGGCGGCGTCGAGGCCGACGGCGGTGCCGTCCAGCCAGCCGTCGTACTCGCAGAACGCGCAGCAGTACTCGTAGGCAATGAGGACGTTCTCGCGGAAGGCGGGGTCGCGCCGGGCCGTCGAACGCGCCTGGACGTTCACCGGGTCGGCTGCGCCGTGTGCTTCCAGGTCGAGGCCGGTGAGTTGGCAGATGTCGGCGTGGAGAGACGGTTCGAAATTGGTGTCGAGGAGATAGCGGGCAAGGCGTACGACCAGATGGGAGTCTTCGGACAGCGCTCGCAGGAGGTCGGGATGGAGCCGGCCGGAGGCTTGGGCGGCCCGTAGTCGGCCGAGTTCCGGCCCGGGACTGCCCGGGCCGTGAACGGTGTCGACGAGCCAGACGCCGTCGTTGGTCAGGTGGTGGAACGGGTAACCGGGGCTGGTGTCCCGTGGCGGTCCGAACTCCTTGAGCAGGCGCTTGAGATCCGCTTCCGCTGTGCTGAACGGGATCGGGCCGCCGCCGTGGTGTTGGAAGCGGCCGAGTGCGTAGAGCAGCAGGAGAGGCTTGTGCGGAGCGCGTTCGCCGCCCCGCGCCCAGCGCCGGATGTCGGCGACCCGCTCGACCCAGTCCATGACCATCACCTTACGGTGATCTTCATCCTGCGGACCAGGGCTCGCTCGCCTCACCGCCGTTGTCGGAGCACGCCCCCTCGGAGGGTGCGGTTCCACACGAAGTCACTCCATAACGCCACCGCGGTCTTCGGCGCTCGCGCCCGGGCCCCGGTCCGCGGTGGGCCGCGGGGCGGTCATCAGTCCTGCGCCTTCCCGCCGGCCACCCGGCTGATCATGAGGGCGACGAGGATGATGCCGCCGTAGACGAGCTGCTTCCACTCGCCCGGCACGCCCTTCAGCGTGAGGACGTTCTCGACCAGGCCGATGACCAGGACGCCGGTGAGCGCCCCGAGGACCGTGCCCTTGCCGCCGTCCATGCTGACGCCGCCGATGACGGACGCCGCGAACACCATGAAGATCCAGCCGACGCCCTGGTTGGCGCTGATGCCGCCGAGACGGCCGGTCTCCAGGACGCCCGCGAGGGCGGCGAGCGCGCCGCCGATGACGAACACCGTCCACAACACCCGGTCCACGCGGATGCCCGCCGCCCGCGCCGCGTCCGGGTTCCCGCCGATCGCGTACAGCGCGCGCCCCGCCCTGAAGTAGCGCAGCCCGACGATCCCGGCGGCGAACAGCACGGCGGCGATCCAGATCGACGCGGGCACGCCGAGCCAGGTGGCGCCGCCCAGATACATGATCGACTCTGGCAGCTCGAACAGGCTCTTGCCGCCGGTCAGGCCGAGGTGCAGCCCGTGGACCACGATCATCATGGCGAGCGTGACGACGAATGCCGAAAGCTGGAACTTGAGGATCAGGAAGCCGTTGAACGCGCCGATCGCGGCCCCGATGAGCAGGCACAGCGGGATCGCGAGCAGCCCCGAGCCGCCCGCCGTCGCCGGGATCACCAGCACGGTGATGGCGGGAGCCATGCCGACGGTCGACTCGAGGGACAGGTCGAACTTGCCCGCGATGAGGATCATCGCCTCGGCCAGCACGACCAGGGCCAGCGCGGACTGCTGCTGGAGCACGTTCGTGAGGTTGCCCACGGTGAGGAACACCGGGTCCACGAACGCGCCCACCACCAGAAGGACGACGATGACCGGCACCAGCGTCAGGTCGCGGAAGCGGCCGAGCCGCAGCCCCGCGCCCGCGCGGAGACGTCCCGCCGGGGCCGCCGCCGGCGGCGGGGACGGTGTTGCCGAGGGGGTCGCTGTACTCACTCTTCCATGCCTTCCATCACGGCCACGAGCTGCTGGTCGGACCAGCCGCGCGGCACGTCCCTGACCACCCTGCCGTGGAACATCACCAGCACCCGGTCGCAGATCCGCAGGTCGTCGAGCTCGTCGGAGACCAGCAGCGCGCCGGCGCCCCGCCCGACCGCGTCCTCGACCGCGCCGAGCAGGGACTGTTTCGCCTTCACGTCGACCCCGGCGGTCGGGTTGATCACCACCAGCGCGGCGGGGGAGTCGGACAGCGCCCGGGCGAGCACGACCTTCTGCGCGTTGCCGCCGGACAGGTCGCCGACGGGCTGCTCCGGTCCCTCGGTCTTGATGTCCAGATCCTCGATCATCCGTACGGCGCGGGCCCGTCGCCGGGATGGGAACACGGTGCCGAACCTGCCGAGCTTGTGCGCGATCGGCAGGGTGGCGTTCTCGGCGATCGACAACAGCGGCACGAACCCCTCGCGGTGCCGATCCTGGGGGACGAACCCGAGACCCGCCCGCAGCGCGGACGGCACGTCCCCCGGCCTGACGGCGACGCCGTTGATCCTGATCGTGCCGCTGTCGGCCCGGCGGAGCCCGACCAGCGTCTCGGCCAGCCCGACCTTGCCGCTGCTGCCCGACCCGGCGAGGCCGACCAGTTCGCCCGCCCGCACGTCGAGCGCCACGTCCTGGTAGCGGTCCCGCAGGGACAGCCCGGCCGCGGAGATCGCGACCGAGTCGCCCGCCGTACGGGACCTGGGCTCGTAGGCGGCGGTGGCCTCGCCGGTCATCGCGGCGACCAGTTCGTCGTGCGGCAGCTCGGCCACCGGCCGGGTCAGGACGTGCCGGGCGTCACGGAAGACCGTGACGCTCTGGCAGATCTCGTACACCTCGTCCAGGTGGTGGGAGATGTACATCATCGTGACGCCCTGCTCGCGCAGCGCGCGCATGCGCTCGAAGAGCCGCTCGATGGCCGGGCCGTCGAGCTGGGCGGTCGGCTCGTCGAGGATGATGAACCGCGCGCCGAACGACAGCGCGCGGGCGATCTCGACGAGCTGACGCTGCTCGACCCCGAGGTCGCCGGCGAGCGCGCCCGCGTCGACGTCCACGCCATACCGTTCGAGGACCTCGCGGGCCTCGCGGCGCACGGCGCCCCAGCGGATGAGCCTGCCGGACGTCCGCTGCCGGTTGAGGAAGAGGTTCTCCGCGACGGTCAGCGTGGGGATGATCGTCGACTTCTGGTAGACGCAGGCGACCCGCCGCCGCCACGCGTCCCGGTCGGCGAGGGCGGGCGCCGCCTCTCCCGAGAACAGCACCTCGCCCTCGTCCTGAGCCTGCAGCCCGGTCAGGATCGACACCAGGGTGGACTTGCCCGCGCCGTTCCTGCCGAGGAGTGCGTGCGTCTCGCCCTCGGCGATGGAGATGCCCGCGCCGTTCAGCGCGACGGTGGGCCCGAACCGCTTGACGACGTTCCTGGCTTCGACGTGAACGCTCATTTGACCTGGTTGCCCCAGAGGTTCTGGTCGTCCACGTTGTCCTTGGTGACCAGGGGAGCGGGGAGCTGGTCCTCCAGGCCGTTCGGCAGCGAGATGATCGTGCTGTCGTGGTCGGTCGGGCCGGGCTGGAACGTCGTGCCCTCGGCGGCGGCCTTGGCGTAGAAGAGCGCGTACTTCGCGTACAGGTCGGCGGGCTGGGAGACGGTCGCGTCGATCTCGCCCTTGCGGATCGCGTCGAACTCCTGCGGGATGCCGTCGTTGGACACGACGAACACGTGCTTGGGGTCGTCCGGCTGGACGAGCAGGCCCTTGGCCTTGAGCACCTGCAGCGTCGGGGCCAGGTGGACGCCGCCCGCGTGCATGTACACGCCCTTGATGTCGGGGTTCTGCTCCAGGCGGGTCTGCAGCATGGACGCGGCCTTGCTGCCCTCCCACTCGGTCGGCTCGTCGAAGACGGTGATCCCGGGGAACTTCGTCTTCATGCACTCGCGGAACGCCTCGGCCCGGTCGCGGCCGTTGATCGAGCTGAGCGCGCCCATGAGCTGGACGACCTTGCCCTTGCCGCCGAGCTTCTCACCGAGGAACTCGCACGCCTTGGTGCCGTACGCCTTGTTGTCGGCGCGTACGACCATGTAAACCTTGCCCTTGTCGGGGCGGGTGTCGACGGAGACGACCGGGATCTTCTTGTTCTCGAGCTGCTGGAGGGTGGAGGCGATGGCCCCGGTGTCCTGGGGGGCCATGACGATCACCTTGGCGCCCTGGCTGATCAGCGCCTGCGTGTTGGCGACCAGCTTGGCCACATCGTTCTGCGAGTTGGTCGGGTTCATCAGCTCGACCTTGAGCTCGCCCGCCATCTGCGGCACGTACTTGCTGTAGGAGTTCCAGAAGTCGGAGTCCGCCCGGGGGAAGTCGATGCCGACCTTCCCCCCTGAGGCCGTGCCACTGCCACCGCCCGTTGCGGCGTCATCGCCGGCGGAGCCGCACGCGGTGATAATCGTCAAGAGGGCCGCTCCTGCGACCACGGGGCCGAACCTCATCGTTTCGCCTCTGCTTCCTCAGGGGGTGGGGGTGTTTCAGTTGCCGGGCCGGAGCCGGAGGCCGTGCATGCCGCCGTCGACGGCGAGGATTCCGCCGAACTCGGGCCTCTCGGGGGCGGTCGACCACCCGCGCGAGCACTCCAGGGACACGATCCGGGAGCGCACGCCTGCCCCCACCGTCTGCCGCTGCCGCCCGAGCCCGTCGATCTCGGGCTCTCCGATGTCGCGCAGGTTTCCGGCGGCGTCCATCACCACCGGCCTCTCCTGCCCGGCAGGTCCCACTCGCAGCAGCTTCACACCGCATCCCTCGATATGTACACAGCCATACATCGGATGTCTTGGTCGAGATGCTCATGTGTGCCGCGGGTTCGTGTCAATATTTAGGCGCCAGGTAGCCCGATCTGTGATCTAGATATGTGGCGAAATGTCCGGTTGATGCCATGGAATGCGGTCCGTGCATCCGATATCTGCCCGCACGGCCGTCCGGTCGTGCGGTGGAAAACATCGGATGGCGAGCCTTGTTGCCTCCATGGCTCCGGTGTATGAACGGGACCGGAACGACGATCGTCGGAGGTCTCCGTGCATGTCCGTCGCCGGCGACGCTTGGTCCCCGCCCTGCGGGGACGCGGCCCTCGGGCCGGATGCGGCGAGGACCCGGCGGGCTACCGCTGCCGCGGCGTACGTCGTCGTCGCGGTCCACGAAGCAAGGTGGCGGCAGCCTCGGTGCCCCCTGCAGGTTCTCTCCGTTGCCGTTGCGCGCATCGGCGCCGATCACCGCGCTCATTCATGACGAGCGGACCGCGGCGATCGGCGCCTTGTGGTTCCTGCCTGCGCTAGCTGTATTGACCTCTCACCCGCACCTCGGCCAGGGTCAGCGGGTTGGTGTCCGAGGAGAGCTGGATACGGACGTACCGGCCGGACGTGCCGGTGGGCAGTTTGATCGTGCTGGGCCGCCCGGCCTGCTCCTGCACGTGCACGGCGGTCACACCCGGCGCGGTGCGGGCCGCTTCCAGGCCGTCCGCGGTGATCGGCTGCTCGGAGGAGATCACCCAGTAGTCCCGCAACCGGTCACCGCAGCAGTCGGTGCGGTTCCAGATCTCCACGCTGTCCAGGCTGGCCGAGGCCCCCAGATCGACCTGCCACCAAGCCTCCTTGGCCGGTTCCGCGGTGTGGCTGACCGAACCGCTCCAGAAGGCGCCGTCGGTGTTGCCGTCCACGGCCCGTGAGGCCGGAGCGTCGTAGCCGGTGCTCTGCTGGGTGGCCGGCTTGCCCTGGGCCAGGTTGGGCAGGACCACCGAGACAGGGATCGAGTACGGCGCGCGGAGCCGGCCCGTCTTGAGCGTCGCCTGAATCCGCAGCGCGGCAGGCTCGACCCCGCCCGGCACGGTCACGGTGACGGGCACCTCGGCGCTCGCCCCGGCCGCCAGGTGGCCGATCTGGGTGCTCGCCGGGGTCACCGTCCAGCCCTCGGGCGCGGTGAGGGTCAGCGAGGCCTGGCGCAGCGGCTTGGAGGCGGGGTTGGTGACGGTCACCTTGCCGGTGAAGCTCTCACCGGCCTGCACATGCTCAGGCAGGTCAGTGGCGAAGCGCGGCAGGGCCGACACGCCGGGCGTCTCGATCTTGAAGGAGTAGGCGTACTGCCCGGTCTCGGCGGGGGTGGTGACGACCACCCGGCCCTGCTCGTCGCGCTGCCACGGCAACGAGGCGCCGTCGGAGCCGAGCAGCGTGATCCGTGTTCCGGGGCCCACCGGCACGTCCGCGCCCAAGGTGAGCTGTTCTCCCGGCCACTTCAGCGCGGTCGCGTAAAGGACGCCGTCCTTGACGGTGTACCGGACGTCGTCCGGACCGCCCTTCTCCTCGGCGCGCGTCCAGTACGTGGTGCCGTACATGGCCTCGCCGTTGACCTTCAGCCAGGCGCCCATGTCCAGCAGCCGCTCCCGCTGTACGTCGGGGATGGTGCCGTCGGCCTTCGGGCCCACATCCAGCAGCAGGTTGCCGTTCTTGCTGACGATGTCCACGAAGGAGTCCACAAGCTGGTCGGAGGTCAGATAGTCCTCGACGGGCTCGTTCTGGTTGAAGCCATAGGAGTGCGCGATGCCGCGGCTGGACTCCCACTTGACGGGGTCGATGTCCGGCTTGACGGAGTACTCGGGCGTCTGGAAGTCCAGCTCGTGGCTCTCCAGCGCGCCACTCTCGATCTTGCACCGGTTGGCGACCGCCACCTCCTTGCCGCTCTTGAGCGCCTTGTTGTAGTAGTCGGCGATCACTCCCGCGGTCTGCCACTGGGCGGCCGAGCGGTCCCACTGGCCGTCGCACCACAGGATGTCGGGGTCGTAGCCGTCGATCAGCTCACGCAGCTGCGGAAGCATGTAGTCCTTGACGTAGTCGCCGCTCTGCGGAGCCCCGGTGTACGGCACGGGCTGACCGGTGTACGGGTTGGTCGCCGGCTGGCCGGTGAACAGCGGGTTGTACCACTCCATGAGCGAGTAGTAGAAGCCCCCGCGCAATTTCCCGTCGGCGCGGGCCGCGGTGAACAGCTCCTTCACCAGGTCACGCTTCGGGCCCAGCGCCATGGTGTCGCGCTCGCTCACCTTGCTGTCCCACAGGGCGACGCCCTCGTGGTGCTTGGAGGTGAGGACGAAGTACTTGGCCCCGGCGTCGTTGAAGAGCTTGACCCAGTCGGCGGCGTCGAACTTCTCGGCCTTCCACTGCTCGGCGAAGCGGTCGTAGGAGAAGTCCTCCCCGTAGGTCGCCCGGTGGTAGCGGTTGGTCTCGTTACCGGGGGAGTTCATGTAGTACCAGTACCACTCTGCGTAACTGCCGCGGGGCCCCCACGCTGGGACGGAGTACGCGCCCCAATGGATGAAGATGCCGAATTTGTCGTTGTTGAACCACTGGGGGGTCGGATGGCTGTTCAGCGATTCGACGGTCGGCTCGTAGGGGCCGTCCGTCGATGCCTGAGCAGGAGAGGCAATACATCCGATGACTGTGAGCATTGAGGCGGCGAGAAGTCGATGTAAGCGAGCCATGGCCACTCCAAAGCGGGGGAGAGATTGGGGGAAAGGTAGCTCGATCTTCATTCCGACGGCAAGGGCTCGGTGCACATTCATCCGATGTCTGGCGTCAACGGCGGAAGCGTCGTTGTCTGCTCTACGAGCTTGATCCACCCGCCGCCGTGTTCCAGCGCCATGGCGGGACGTCGGTGCTGGACAGGGTCTGCCCGCCGGAAGCCGCCGCGTACAGCTGCTCCAGGACGGTGTTGGCCGCGAGCCCGGCCGCGCCGGTGATCGACCCGCGTTCTTTCAGCGTCGACGGCACGATCGGTGGTGCCGGCCGTACCGTGCACAGGGCCTCGACGTGCCGGCGGAGCGGCTCCAGGAAGGTGTCGCCGGCGCGCGCGTTGCCGCCGCCGACCACCACGATCTCGGGGTCGATCGCGAGCACGAGCGCGGCGATGCCGATCGCGATCTCCCTGCTGAACCGGTCGACCGCCTGTATGGCCGCCGCCTCGCCCTCGGTCGCGGCGGCGAATACCGCCTCACGGTTGAGTCGTCGCCCGTCGGTGAGCCGCACGTCGTGCAGGAACTCCTGGGCATGCTCCCAGCCGAGCTGCGGCAGCGCGCCGATCTCGCCGGCGGCGCCGTTCGCGCCGCGGACGACCATTCCGTTCAGCACGAGCCCCGCTCCCGTGCGGTTGCCCGAGTGCACGTAGATCATCGAGGTCGCGTCGGTGGCGCTGCCCTTCCACGCTTCGGCGAACGCGGCGAGGTTCGAGTCGTTCTCCACCGCGATCGGGCACTCGAAGTGCGGTTCCAGTGCCGCGCGCACGCTGAAGCCGGCCCAGCCCTCCGCCCCCTTGGTGATGACATCCTGGTAGACCACGGCGGGCACGGCCACGCCGATCGCCCAGGCCTCGGCTCGCTTCCGGCCCTGCTCGGCGAGCAGCCGATCGACGACCTTCACCGCGCCGGAGACGAGGTCGCCGGGCGCCTCGGAGACGGATGGGGCGACCGACCCTGCGGCCAGCACCTCGCCGTTCAGGTCGGCGATCTCGGCCCTGGTGGTGTGCTGGCCGATGTCGATGCCGACCACGACCGCCGCCTCGGCGCGGAAGCGGTAGCGGCTGGCCGGCCGGCCGGCGCCGGTCGGGGCCAGCGGCTCGACCGGGGCGGCCCAGCCGAGCGTGACGAGATTGGCGACGACAGAGTCCGTGGCGGTCTTCGAGAGCCCTGTGGCCTGGGCGACCATCGGAATGGTGAGCGGCTCCTGCCGGATCGCCTCGATCACGGCCAGTGAGTTCAGACGACGCAGCCGCGACTGGTCTCCGGCGCGGCGCAGCAGGCTCTTTTCACGTCCGATCAGCACACTCATCCACAACCCTCTCGTTGCCCCCGGCGTCGGCTGACGCACGCAGTACGGTCACGCCTCTTCCATTAATACAGAAACTGTCTTTATTATTGCGCAGCCTCGCCTCGCGTCGCACGGCACTCCGTAGACGCCTGCCCCAAGAAGGGAACAGCAATGCGCAACAGCATCCGCGTCGCGGCCGTCGTCAGCGCGCTCCTTGTCCTGAGCGCGTGTGGCACGAAGATCCAAGGCGGCGCGTCCTCGGACGTCTCGTCCGACCCGAAGGCAAAACCCCTGGTCTACTGGGGGAAGTGGGCCAAGGGCACCCCGCAGGCCACGCTCTTCGAGAACGTCATCGCCGACTTCACCAAGGAGACCGGGGTCAAGGTCGACGTGCAGTGGCTCGGCAAGGCCGAGGAAGAGCAGATCAAGAACGCGATCGCGACCGGCGAGGGACCCGACTTCTTCGACACGGCGATCGACCACACCGCCGAGTTCCGCGCCGCCGGCGCGCTCGGCGACATGTCGGCCGTCTTCAAGGCCAAGATCCCCGGCGAGAACGCCACGATCGAGGAGGTCCTGCCGAAGAGCGTCCTGCAGGCGATCAGTGACGACAAGGGCTACGGGTTCGTGCCCCACAGCGTCTTCTCCGTGGGTCTCTGGTACGACGCCGCTCGTTACCCTGACTTCGCCACCACTCCGCCCAAGACCTTTCGCGACTTTCTCACCGTCGCCGGCAAGGAGAAGGACGCGGGTCGCCGGCCGATCGCGCTCGACGGCACGGTCAACTCCTACAACGCGTTCTGGCTCTACCAACTGCTGCTCTCGACGGCAGGCCCCGGCGCGCTGCGCCAGCTCGCCGAGGACCCCGCCGCCTGGGACCGTCCCGATGTGAAGCGGGCCGTGACCGAGCTCGAGTCGTTCGTGAAGGCCGGGCTCTTCCAGCCCGACTACATGGCCACGAAGTTCCCCGACGCGCAGAACGCGTGGGCGGCCGGTGACCACACCTTCAACCTGAACGGCACCTGGCTCGGCAGCGAGACGGCCTCGATCCGCGCTCAGGCGGTCCAGGCGCGCATCATCTCGTTGCCGCCGGTCGACGCGTCGAAGAGCTCGGCGGTCACGATCGGCGCGCTCGGATGGGGAGTGAACCCGAAATCGAAGAGCCAGCAGGCGGTCTCCGACTTCCTGGCGTTCGCGATGCAGAAGAAGTACATCGACCGGATCGCGACCGACGCCGACAACATCCCGTCGCGCAGCGACTCCCCGGCCCCCGAGGCGCTCACCTCGATCCAGGAGTCGATCCGCACCGCGACGGCGGTCAGCCTCGACTTCGACGGCGTCGCCACGGTGGCGCCCAAGTGGTTCAACGACGTCTTCCTCCCGCTCGACGACAAGCTCATCGGCGGGTCGATCGGCGCCGGGAAGTTCCTGGCCGAGGGCAAGGCGCAGACCGCCGAGTTGGGAGAGTAGTGGTCGCGGACATCGGGGCGCGGCCTGCGGCCCGCCGAGGGCGGGTGAAGGCCGCCGGCGGCGCTCTGCACGGCGAGCGCCGCCGGCTGTACCTCCCGTTGCTGCTGCCGGCACTGATCGCCTACCTGCTCTTCTTCGTCGCGCCGTCGATCTTCGGTGTCGTCCTCAGTTTCGCCGAGTGGTCAGGGCTGGGTACCGAATTCTCCTGGGTCGGCATAGCCAATTACGCCGAACTCCTGTCGAGCCGGATATTTCTGTCGTCGTTCCTGAACACCGTCCTGCTGACGCTGATCGTCGGGGTGGCGCTCTTCCTCATCGCGGTCGCCGCGATGGTCGCGCTGCGCACCGCCCGCGCCGGCGCCTTCATCCGATCGGCCGTCTTCCTGCCGTTCATGATCTCACCGATCGCGGTCGGTCTCGCGGTCTCGTTCCTCTTCAACCCGAAGGGCATGGTGAACAGCGTCCTCGGGCTGGCCGGACTGGACGCGCTGCGCCAGCCCTGGCTCGGACCCGAGCTCATCTTCCGGGTGATCATGGTGGGGGTCGTGTGGAGCGCCGCCGGCTTCTACGTCGTCCTGGTGATGTCCGCGGTCGACGGAATCCCCCCGAGCCTCTACGAGGTGGCCCGCATCGAAGGCGCCAGCCTGATCCAGCAGTTCAGGTACGTCACCCTCCCGCTGACGCGAGACATGATCGCGATCGCGGCGGCCCTCTGGGCGATCGCCGGCATCAAGACGTTCGAGATCATCATCGCCTTCGTCGGAACGGCGGGCACCCCGCCGCTCGAAGCGAGGACCCTCGCCGTCGAGCAGTACCTGCGGGTCACGGGCGGACGCGTCGGCGGCATGGCCCAGCTCGGCGAGGCGGCCGCCATCGGGGTGGTCATGACGGCCATCACCGTCGCGCT
This sequence comes from Microtetraspora malaysiensis, assembly GCF_001528665.1. Taxonomy (GTDB): domain Bacteria; phylum Actinomycetota; class Actinomycetes; order Streptosporangiales; family Streptosporangiaceae; genus Microtetraspora_A; species Microtetraspora_A malaysiensis. The sequence continues at coordinate 56,933 of NZ_BBYJ01000019.1, read as the reverse complement.
GATCGTGCTGTCCCGCCGCATCCAGCGACGCGACCGGCTGGAGTGGTCATGACCGGCTCCGCGCGCCTTCGTACGGCCGAGGCCTTCGGCGCCTCGGCGATCCTCCTCATCAGGGCCGGTCTCTGGCTCTGGGTGCTCTTCAACGTCGCCATGGTCCTCTGGGTCATGCTGAACTCGGTCAAGACCTCGCGGTCGATCTTCGCCGACCCCGTGGGAATGCCCGACACCTGGATGTGGGAGAACTTCGCCACCGCCTGGTCGACCTCGGGACTCGGGGCCGCCACGCTCAATTCGGTGATCCTGGTGACCGTCTCGGTCGCGCTCATCATGGGGCTCAGCATCCCGGCCGCGTACGCGGTGGCGCGCCTGGGCGGACGGTCGAGCGGTCCGGTCGCGACCTTCTTCGCCATCGGCATGAGCATCCCGTTCCAGGCGTTCGCCGTGCCGATGGTGCTCATCAGCGTCGGCCTGTCGAGGTTCATGATCGACTGGGTCACGGGGGCCTGGGATCCGCGGATCACCGTCGCGCTCTTCTACGTCGTGCTGAGCCTGCCGTTCAGCGTCTTCGTGCTCATCGGCTACTTCCGGTCGCTGCCCAGCGAGCTGGAAGAGGCCTCGGCCCTGGACGGCGCGACGCCGTTCAGGACCTTCTGGCAGATCATGGTCCCGCTCGCCAAGCCCGGCATCACGACCGTGGCCGTGCTGAACGTGCTGAGCCTGTGGAACGAGACCGTGATCGTGCTGATGCTGGTGCCGAACCAGCGCATGCAGACGCTGAACGTCGCGCTGCTCAACTTCTACTCCAACATGCAATACACCTCGAACTGGGGTGGGCTTTTCGCCGGTGTCGTCATCGTCGTGCTCCCGATGATCGCGATCTACCTCTGGTTCGGCCGCCGCATCGTGAACGGCATGACGCAAGGCATCGGCAAATGACCGGCAATCGCGCGGAAACGGATGGTCACCACATGCACGGAACGGTCGGACTCATCGGCGCGGGCGGCATCGCCAACGCGCATCTACCGGCCTGGCTGGACCTCGGCTACGACGTCGTGGTCTTCTCTGCCGCCGATGACGCGGAGCAGCTCATCGGCCGGCACGGCGGCGGGCGGTCCGTGGCCGATCTGGAGGCGTTGTTCGGCGCGGCGGACATCGTCGACATCTGCACGCCGACGCACACCCACCGCGAGCTGGCGCTCGCCGCCCTTGAACACCGCCTCCCGACAGTGTGCGAGAAACCCCTGACCCGCACCCTTGAGGAGGCGGAGGATCTCGTCGCGCGGTTCGCCGAGGCCGGGGTGCCGCTCTTCCCCGCGCACGTCGTACGGTACTTCGCCGAGTACGAGGAACTGTGGCACGCGGTAGCGCGCGGCGACGTGGGCCGGGTCGGCGTGCAACGCCACACCCGGCAGGGACGCAGCCCACAGAGTGGCTGGTATCTCGACGAGAACCACTCGGGCGGCGTGCTCCTCGATCTCATGATCCACGACATCGACATCGCCCGCTGGATCGGCGGCGACGTCGAGCGGGTGTTCGCCCGCACGAACGTCGTGGGCGGCAGCCAGAGCACACAGGCGTTCCTGACCCATGCCGGGGGCGCGATCTCGGTGCTCACCGCGACCTGGACCACCGCTCCGATCGAGTTCCGGACGCAGTTCGAGGTCGCGGGCTCCGACGGCGTCCTGCACGGCGACTCCGACGAGCACCGCACCTTCCGCTACCAAGGGCGCGCCGAGTCCGGCGGGGACCTCCTTCCCGTCTTCTCTCCTCTCACCAGCCCCTATCGCGCCGAGCTCGGGGATTTCGTCCACTCCATCGCGACCGGCGCCGCGCCGAGGGTCACCGCCCTCGACGGCCTCGAGGCCATGCGCATCGCGGACGCCGTGGCCCGCTCGGCCGCCAGTGGCCTGCCCGTCGACCTTCGGCCCACCATGGAAGAGGTTTCTGCCGCATGAGAATCGGAATCCTCTCGTTCGCCCACCTGCACGCGACCGAGTACGCCGCCGCGCTGCGACGTGCCGGCGACATCGAGATCGCGGCGTGCGACGTCGGCCATTCCGGCCGCTCCACCGCGGAGCTCGGCGGCCGTGCGCTCGCCGACGAACTCGGCGTCGGCTACTTCGAGACCGAGGAAGACCTCTGGGCGTGGCGGCCGGACGGTGTGGTGATCTGCGCCGAGAACGCCAGGCACCGCGAGCTCGCGGTGCGCGCGGCGGCCGAGGGCGTGCACGTGCTCTGCGAGAAGCCGCTGGCGACGTCGCTCGCGGACGCGGCCGAGATGCTCGCCGCCGCACGCGCCGCGGGTACCGTGCTGATGACGGCGTTCCCGGTCAGGTTCGCCCCCGCCTACGCCGAACTGCGCGCGACGGTACGACGCGGCGACCTCGGCCAGATCATCTCCATCGCGGCCACGAACTGCGGCGGCGTACCCACCACCCGGGGTTGGTTCGTCGATCCGTCGCTGAGCGGCGGAGGCGCCCTGACCGACCACGTCGTACACGTGGCCGACCTGCTCGCCGACCTCCTGGGCGCGGACCCCGTCGAGGTGTACGCGATCGCCAACACGATCCCGAACCTGGGTAAGGACGGTGCCGCCGTACCGGTCGAGACGGCGGGGCTCGTCTCGCTGCGTTACCGCGACGGCACCATCGCGTCGATCGACTGCTCTTGGTCGCGCCCGCCCGGTCGGCCCAACGCCGGCGACCTGGTCACGCTGACCGTCGTCGGCACCGAGGGTGTGGCCGAGATCGCGCCCTTCGCCGACGTCCTCACCGGCTGGAACAGCCATGGCGCGGTCGCGTCCGGTTACGGCGCGCCGCTCGACGACCTGCTGATCCGCGCCTTCCTCGACGCGGTGCGCACCGGCGAGGCTCGCCAGCCTGACGCGATGGCGGGCTACCGCACCGTCGCGCTCGTCGAGGCGGCGTATCGGTCGCTGACCGAGACGGCCCCCGTGTGCCTTGAGATGGAGAACCGATGACCCGCGGCCTGCTCGGCGTCGCCCTGTCCGTCGCGGTCACCGCGGCCTTGGCCATCCTGCCCGTTCACGCCGCCGCCGAGACCGCCGCCGAGACCCCGAGTCCCCGCACGACCGTGACCTTCACCGACACGCACGAGGTGCTGCACGGCAACCCGTACACCGGCACCGCCTTCGACATCAACTCGCCCAAGCCCGCGGGCGAACGCGGCTGGACCTTCACCGACGATCCCGCGATCACCGCGTTCATCGAAGGCAAGGAGAAGATCCCCGCCGAGGCGGACATCGTGCGGCTGCAGATCGCGTGGGCCGACTTCGAGCCCGACGACGACGCCTTCACCTGGGATCGCCTGGACGCGTTCATGAAGCGCATCGTCGAGCAGGGCAAGACCGTCGAGTTCCAGCTCCTCATGTCCGAGGCGCCCGACATCAAGAACGACCCGAGCGTCTTCGCCTACGAGTACCCGCCCGCCTGGCTCTTCGACAAGCTCGGCGCGAAATTCCGGCTCGCGCCGTACAACACGGTCTACAAGTCGCGGCAGCCGATCTACTACGACCCGATCTACCTCGCCGAGCTCAAGGAGGCCGTCGGCGCCTTCGCGGCCCGCTACGACACGAACCCGGGGATGGCCTGGGTCGACCTGCGCGCCTTCGCGCTGTTCGGCGAGTGGTCGGGCTGGGACGACGCGATGAACTTCCCGTGGCCCGACAACGCCACCCGCTCGGCGACGCTGCGCACGATCATCGACATCTACGCCGAGGCCTTCACCCACACGATGGTCATGATGCCGAACCCCGGCGCGGACGTGGTCGCGAACGACCCCGACGCCGACACCCAGGCCAAGCGGTACGTCGCGTTCGGCTACGACCAGGCCGCCCGTAACGAGAACTGGGGTCTGCGGTCCGACACCGTGAACAGCGCGTTCCCGTGGATGCAGTACGGAACCGGTAGCGAGAGCGTGTGGATCAACCGCAAGCTCCGCCGTGACCTCATCCAGGTCTCGGAGGGGTCGGGCTGGGACAGCGGGATCATGCTGAACAACCCGCGGCTCGTCGTCAAGAACGCGCTGGAGGCCTACCACTCGAACCTGCAGGGCATCAACAACACGAGTTTCGCGCAGTGGCGGCCGATGATGGACGCGTACGGCGAGTGGTTCACGATGCTCGGGCGCTACTCCGGCTACCGGTTCCTCATGCCGAGAGCGACCTACGACTCCCAGGTCGCGGCCGGCGGCGAGTTCACGCTCGCCCACACCTGGACCAACAACGGCGTCGGCTTCAGCCCGCGGAAATACCCGCTCGAGGTGCGCTTCACCGACCACGCCACGGGCGAGGTGGTGTGGCGCGGCACCGACGCCTCGCTTGACCAGACGAAGTGGTTCAAGGGGGACGTGCGCGAACTGCGGTCGGTGTTCAGGCTGCCCGCCGGCGTCCCTGCCGGAACCTACGACCTCGGCATCGCGATGCTCGGCGCCGACGGCAAGCCGCGCATCGAGCTGGCCATGCCGGACGGCGTGGGCAAGGTGTACCCGATCGGCACGATCAAGGTCGTACCTGATGTCACGCCTCCGGCACCGCTCGCGGCGCCGCTCATCCAGTTCAAGGTCGAAAATGAGGACTACACCGAAGCCAAGGGCGCGTACGGCGTCGAGGCGCCGCCCGAGGGCGGCTTCGGCTCGGTCTACATGGACGAGGCCGGTGAGTGGGCCGAATACGACAACGTCGTGGTGCCTGCGAGCGGGACCTACCGGGCCGAGTTCCGCGTGTCGTCGGAGCAGGGCAACCGCTTCCGGGTGGAGGTCGACGGCCAGGACGCGCTGGGGTCGATCGTCGTGCCGGACTCCGGCGGATACAACGTCTACCGGACCGTCGAGCGCGAGCTCACCCTCACCGAGGGCCGCCACACGATCCGGATCACCCGCGAGGACGGCCGCTGGTTCTTCATGAACTGGATGCGGTTCACGCACGAGCGGCCCGAGTCGATCACGATCCAGGCCGAGAAGCCCACGGCGCAGGAGGGGGTCTGGCTCGCCGCGGATGACGCGGTCAATGACGATGGCACCCTCGGCGTCTCCGTCATCGACACCGGCGACTGGCTGCGGTACGACGAGGTCAAGGTCCCCGCGAGCGGCGACTACCTCCTGCAGTTCCAGTACTCCACCGTCAACGCCGACCCGCTGAAGTTCCGGGTCGAGGTCGACGGGGCTGACGTCTCGGGCGAACTGAGCCTGCGCGACACGGGCGGGGTCAACCGGATCCGGACCGAGGACTTCGTCATCCCGCTGACCGCCGGCACCCATTCGATCAAGGTTGTGTGGACCGAGGCCCACTCGAACATCGTGTGGAACCGGATGCGCCTCGACCTGCAGGGCGCCGCCAAGCAGACGATCGAGGCGGAGCACTACACCATGCAGTGGAACCTGGGCCAGGAATGGGCCTGGAAGGGCGCTGACACCGGGGTCGTCGTCGGCACGTACAAGGGCGCCGACGGCCCTGTGCGGGCGGTCGGCCACGTCGACGAGGGCGACTACCTGCGCTACGAGAACGTCTTCGCACCGCACACCGGGCTCTACCGGGTCGAGTTCACCGCCGCGTCCGACAAGGCCACCTCCTTCCGCTTCGAGGTCGACGGCGACCGGTACCCGGTGCACGTGCCGGACACCGGCGGTGACGGCCACTTCACGACCGTCGGTACCTGGGTGAAGCTCACCGCGGGCGTGCACACCTTCCGGATCGTCGCCGAGGGGGCGGGCCTGCTGCTCGACGCGTTCACCGTCACCGCGGGCACCGCCGCGACCAAGGCGATCATCGCGACCGGCGCCACCGCGCTCAAGGCGGGTGACACCGCCACGATCACCACCGAGGCCGTGAACGCCGACGGCAGCCGCACCCCCGTCTCCGACGGCGTCATCTACGTGAGCTCAGACCCGTCGGTCGCCACCGTCGACGCGCACGGCGTGGTGAAGGCGGCGGCCTGGGGCTCGACGACCGTCACGGCGATCTACGACGGCCTCTCGGACAGCTACCCGCTGACCGTCACCGACCCCGCGCTGCTCCTCACCTACGTCAACGACGACGACCAGCGGGTGAAGTACTCCGGCGCCTTCGGCGTGGACCGGGGCCGCGGCCTCGGCGACTACGGCGACGACGTGCACTACTCCACCGAGAAGGGCGACTACGCCGAGCTCACCTTCACCGGCACCGGCATCAGCTTCCTCACCGAGCGCTACACCGACATGGGGGTCGTCGACCTCTACATCGACGGAGAGCTGCGGGCCTCGGCGGACTGCTACGGCCCGGTCCGCCAGGGGCAGCAGCGGGTGTTCCGGGCGAGCGGCCTCAAGCTGGGCGAGCACACGATCCGCGTCGTGAACAAGCAGAGCGCCGCCGACACCGGACGGATCGCCATCGTGGACGCCTTCGTCGTCGAGGTGCCGCGCCCGTGGGCCGACGGCGCCGAGCTCGCCGTCAAGACGAAACAGACGTCGGTGAAGCTCGACTGGCCCAGGTCGGTGATCGCGACCGGCTACGCCGTCTTCGACGGTGACACCGAGGTCGCCCGGGTCGCGGCGAACAAGACGAAGGCGAAGATCGACTCGCTCGTGCCGGGCTCGACGCACACGTTCACGGTACGGCCGGTGCTGCCGGGCGGTACGGCGCTGTCGCTCGGGCTGACGGCGGAGGTCACGATATGACCTCCTTGCGGAAGGGAAAGCTCCGGGTCGACGGAGCCGCCGACCCGGTCTCCGGAGTGCTGCCGATCCTGTCCGGCGTGCGCCCCGTCACCGGGGACGGCGTGGGCGTCGACGACGAGATGCGCCGGAACCTGGCCTACGGCCGGCCGCGCTCGCTCGTGCCGTACACCCGGCAGTGGGGATATGACCGCGAGCGCACCGAGCGGGACCTGCCCACGGTGGTCCTGGAGAACGACCTGCTCACCGCGACGTTCCTGCCGGGGTACGGCGGGCGCCTGTGGTCCCTCGTCCACCGGCCCAGCGGCAGAGAACTGCTGCACCGCAACCCGATCCTGCAGCCTGCCAACCTCGCGCTGCGGGACGCGTGGGTCGCCGGCGGGGTGGAGTGGAACCTGGGCACGACCGGGCACTGGCCGCTGACCTGCGAGCCGCTGCACGCGGTCCGGGTGACCGCCGCCGACGGGACACCGGTGCTGCGGATGTTCGAGTTCGAGCGGCTCCGGCGGCTGATCGTGCGGATCGACGCCTGGTTGCCCGCCGGGTCACCGGTGCTCTACGTGCACGTGTCCATCCACAACCCCTCTGACCAGGTCACGCCGGTCTACTGGTGGTCCAACATCGCCGTGCCGGAGACCGCGGGGGTCCGGGTGCTCTGCCCCGCCGAGCGCGCTTTCCACTTCGACTACGTGAGCGATCTGCGGCAGGTGAATTTCCCCGAGTCGGACGGCGCCGACCGCAGCTACCCGGCGAGTGCCGTCCAGGCGGCCGACTACTTCCTGGACCTGCCCGAAGGGGAGCGTCGCTGGATCGCGGCCCTGGACGGAGCCGGGTCGGGGCTCGTCCAGACCTCCACGGACAGGCTGCGTGGCCGCAAGATCTTCTGCTGGGGGACCACGACCGGCGGCCGGCACTGGCAGGAGTGGCTGTCCGGCCCCGGCTCGCCGTACCTGGAGATCCAGGCCGGACTCGCCAGGACCCAGCTGGAGCACCTGCCGCTGCCCGGCGGCGCGACCTGGTCCTGGGCCGAGGCGTACGGCCGGCTCGATGTCGACGCGCCGGCCGTACACGGGAGCTGGCAGGAGGCCTGCCAGGCGACGGCCGAGGCCCTGGAACGGCTCGTTCCTCCCTCGCGGCTGGACGAGGCGCTCAGGGAGGCGGCGGCTTTCGGGCCACCCGAGGAGTGGCTCGCCGAAGGCTCCGGCTGGGGCGGCCTCGAGGGATTCGCCGGCTTCCCGCCACCGGGCCCCGAACAGGCACCCTGGCAGGAGTTGCTCTCCACCGGCCGCCTGCCGGTCTGCGACCCGCCCGCGCCCCCGATCACCGGCCGACGCTGGCGGGAGTCGCTGGAGAAGAGTGCGGACGACTGGCACGCGTACTACCACCTGGGCCTGATGCGCCTGGCCGACGGTGAGGACGACGCGGCCCGCGACGCCTGCGAGCTCTCCGTCGGCGCGCAGAGGACCCCATGGGCGCTGCGCGTCCTGGCCTTCCTCGCCTCGTCGCCGGAGGAGGCGGCCGACCTCATGCTCGAAGCGCACCGGCTGCGCCCCGACATGCAGGAACTGGCCGTCGAGGCCCTCGACGCCCTGCTCGTGTCCGGGCGGTGCGAAGCGGTACTCGCCCTGATCGAGACGCTGCCGTACCGCGACCACGGCCGGATCCGGCTGGCTGAGGCCAGAGCCGCGCACGCGACCGGCGACGACGACCGCCTCCGCCGCCTGCTGGCGGAGGGCATCCGCGTCGACGACATCCGCGAGGGAGAGGTCTCCCTCGACCGGCTCTGGCTGGCCGTGCACCCCGGCGAGCCCGTCCCACCCGGATATGACTTCCGCATGTTCGAACCCGCATGAGTCGGCGGCTGTGGGGCTCTACCGCGCGGAGCCCCACAGCCGCCGAGCCGGTTTTCGGCATCAGGGCACCGGGTTGCATCCGGTACCCCGGTACGGGCTTACCGTCGGGCTGTAGGCCGCTCTGGTGAGAGACGAGCGGCGTGGCACCTGGAGGTCTCATGGAGTGGGCGCCGGCGGAATGCACTCTTCCGACCGAGGAGCGGCCGTTGCGGGTGGCGGAGTTCGACGAGCTGTTCGCCTTCGCTTTGTACGGCGTGGAGCGAGTGGGGCCGACTCATCTACGGCTCATGCTGGACGGTGGGGCGCAGGTGGAGGAGACCGTACGTGACTTGACGGCTCGTGAGACGAGCTGCTGTTCGTTCTTCTCCTTCGGCCTGACACCGGGGGCCGACGGGCTGGCCCTGGATATCGAGGTGCCGGCCGTGCATACCCGGGTGCTGGACGGGCTGGCGGCTCGGGCGATGGCGGCGGCTCCCCAGGTGGCGTCGTGACTGCTGGGTGGTTACGTACCGGAGAGGTCGCCGAGGCGGCCGGGGTCAACGTTCAAACCCTGCGCTATTACCACCGGCGCGGGCTGCTGGAGGAGCCGCAGCGAAGCAATGGGGGGCACCGGCTGTATCCGCGGGAGACGGTGACCGTTCTTCGGGTGATCAAGGCGGCGCAACGGCTGGGCTTCACGCTGGACGAGGTCGCCGACCTGGTTGAGGCCGCTTCGCATCGTCACGGCCGCGACAAGGGCTTGCAGGTGAGGGCCACGGCCAAGCTCGCCGAGGTGGAACGGAAGATCGCCGACCTTGAGGCGATCCGTCAAACGCTGATCCAGGCGCTGGATGCCGGGTGCGATGACCTGGTGGCGTGCGCGGGCAGTCCGTGTTGTCCGTTGCCGTTCTCGGAGCCGGCGGGAGGGGAGCGGCATGTCGACGTCAAGTGATCGCGGTGGGCGTAGGCGCCGGTCCTTCATCGACCGTGTCATGAACAGCATCAAGATCGGGTAGCCCAGCACCAGCACCACGATGAGTGCGGTGGCAGCGGCGCCCCCGCCGGACGGCCATCGCTGCAATCACCGGCGCGATCGCGAAAAGGGCCAGGCGCTGTCTCCGCATGGCGCACTCCTCAGCTCCCGATCAGGGGTTGTCCCTACCGCCCGCCTGCTCATCTGTGACCGGTTTGTCGGAGGGGGCCGACGGGGCGGGCGCCGCCTCCAGCTGCCGCTTCATCTCGGCGAGCTGCTCGTCGATGTCGCCTTGCGTGGAGATCTCCGCCAACTGTGTCTGCAGTTCGTCATGTCCGGCGAGCTGTGTGGCGTCCTCCAGGACGCCGGAGGCGAGGAGTTCGTCCAGAGCTCCGGCGCGGGCCTCCAGCTGAGCGGTTTTGTCTTGGGCGCGCTGGATGGCCAGTCCGATGTCTCCCATCTCCTCCGAGATGCCGGTGACGGATTCGCTGATCCGGGTCCGCGCCTCCGCCGCGGTGTAGCTCGCTTTGACCATCTCTTTGTGTGTGCGGAACGCCTCCACCTTGGCCTGCAGTCGCTGGCTCGCCAGCGTGAGCCGTTCCTCCTCGGCCTGGAGCGAGGTGCGCTGGTTCTGCAGGTCGCTCAGCTGGGACAAGGCAGCCGCGCGACGGGTCAACGCCGTGCGAGCGATCTCCTCCCTCCCCGCGGACAGCGCCTGTTGCGCCTGCGCCTCCAGCTTGGTGGCGGAGTCCTGCATCTCGGTCAGTTGCAGCTCGACGCGCTTGCGACTTGTGGCCACGTCGGCCAGACCCCGGCGAACTTTGTTCAACAGCTCCAGCTGTTGCGAGTAGGAGTAGTCGAGCATCTCCCGGGGATCTTCCGCGCTGTCCAGCGCTTTGTCCACCTTGGTACGAAACAGGGCCGCGATGCGGCGGGACAGACCCATCCCAGTTCCTCCTACTCGGACCGGCGGTTTCTCAACTGGCTTGTCGGCTACCGCTCGCCCCCGAGAAGAGGGCGACGCGGGTGCCGCCGCCGGCGCTCGGGCCGAGTGCCGCGACGACCACGCCCGCTTGGCCCAGGGGCCGACCAGCTCGCGGTAGGCGCAAGCCGTGACACCGACCTGCGAGCCCAGCGTTCTCTGCCCATTTATTCCTATTCCTCACCTATGTTTCCTCGTCTGTGCGTGGGCGGCGTCCAGCCGCACGAGCATGTCCTCGACCTTGGTCGACCCATCGGCAACCTCAGCGCTGCGACGATCTTCGCGACTCGCATCGCGCCCCGGAGCCCGCCGGCACCTCCAGCTCGTCCTGGTACGCCCGCGGCAGCGCCGAGGTGCTCATGCCCGCACGCCGCCGGGGCACGGTATGAGTCTCGCGACCGGCATTGCGAACGGAAGCGCCAGGTCAGGTATCCGAAGAGCGCCCGGCCTGCCGTGCGGGCACCACCGCTACCGGGCAGGGTGCCTCGTGCAGTGCGGCCTGGGTCACGGGTCCGAGGAGCATCTTGGGTGCGGAGCCGATCCCGCGGTTGCCGACCACGAGCAGGGCCGCATCCTCTGCGGCCTTGACCAGAGCGCGCCGTGGGGCCTCGACGACGAACTTTGTCTCGACCGGGACCTTGGGGTGCTTGGACTTCCACGGTGCGACAGCCCGCTCGAATCGCGCGCTCGCTTCCTGTCTCAGCGACTCGGGATCGATGAAGGGAACCTGATCCGGCCCGGGGAGCGCGGCGAAGTCCCACCAGCCGCATACGGCTTCCACGCGCGCGTCACGCAGTTCGGCTTCTTCGAAGGCGAACCCGAGGGCTGTCTCGCTTGCCGATGAGCCGTCCACGCCGACCACGATCCGCCCCCCGTTCCGCTGAGCAGGCGGCGGGCCCGACCGTATGACGATGACCGGGCGATCGGCGCGGGCGGGCACCTGTACCGCGGTGGATCCCACCGTGACGTCGTCGAATCCGCTGTGCCCGCGCGCGCCGAGCACGATCAGGCTGGCGTCGCGGGACGTTTCCAGCAGCACGCCGGAGGCCGAACCCTGTTTCAGGCTGCAGCGCACCTCCAGGCCTTCGGCGAGCGAACGGGCCTTGCGTACGCCTTCGTCGGCCACGGCCGCGCCGATGCTCCTCAAGGTGTTGAGCGTGTCCTCTTCTGGCGGGCGGTGGGGATAGGGCCAGTGCCAAACGTGGCAGACGGTGAGAGGCAGGCGACGAAGCCGAGCTTCTTCCACTGCCCAGCGCAGTGCGAGTTCGCTGGCCGGTGATCCGTCATATCCCACCAGGACGGGACGCGTCTGGTCATCTTCGCTCATCGCTGCCTCCTCCTTACGGTCGCGTCGTGGTTCAGCAGGGTGGGAGGGCGGGGCATGGAGCCCATCATCTGGGGGATCTTCGATCTACAGACATCCGGCCTGGTGGCCGCCGCGATGACCTGTACGGCTCGCAACCTTGTCACGCCATGTACGTTCAGCCGTGCATTTGAACGCAGTGGTCGATCCCTACGTGCCCGGCACCATGTGAACTGGATCGTCGGCAACATAAGAGAAAGGCAAAGAATAGGGCGACAAATAGGGGCGCGGGAAGGCATTAATTAAATCCCTGAACGCGCGCGAGAATTTGTGTGCCTCATCGGATGTGCATGCCGATCGTGGGACATCATCCCTATGCCCTCTGGTTTCCGAGGCACTGGGGCATAGCTGATGGCCAACCCGATCGTTGTCGGCGCTGACGGCTCGCCGTCCGCGGCAGCCGCTGTGGAGTGGGCGGCCGACGAAGCGGTGCGCAAGGAGCTGCCGCTGAAAGTGGTGCACGCCGTCTATCACCTGCCGTACGTCGGAGCGACGCACGTGGTTCCCGGGCTGGAGGACGCCCTGACGCGCGCGGGCCGCTGGTTCCTCGAGGAGGCCGAACGGCTCGCGTGGGCCCGGCACCCCGATATGGACACATCTGTCGCACTGCTCGACGGGCCCCCCGGGCGCGTCCTGGCTGCTCAGTCCGCTCAGGCCGCCGAGCTTGTGGTCGGCGGCCGCGGCCGAGGCGGTTTCGTCGGGATGTTGCTCGGCTCGGTGAGCGCGTACGTCGCCGGCCACGCGGCCGCGCCTGTCGTCGTGGTGCGCCCTGACTACACGCCGATACGTGCTGAGGTGGTCGTCGGCATCGACGGATCGGCCGAGTGCGAGCCCGCGCTCGGCTACGCGTTCGAGCAGGCGCGGCTGCTGGGTTGCCCGCTACGTGCCGTGTACGGATGGCAGCTGCCTTCGGAGATCTCCAGCGGCTGGTTCGTCCGCGATTCCGAAGACGTGCAGCGGATGCGGGATCGGCTCGTAAGGGACGTGCTCGCCACCTGGCGGGCGACGTACCCGGACGTACCCGCAGAGGTCAAGGTGATCCACGATCATCCCGTCACGGCGCTGGTCGAGGCGTCCAGGGATGCGGCCCTGCTCGTGGTCGGCTCCCGCGGGCGCGGCGCGGTCGGCTCGGCGGTTCTCGGCTCCGTGAGCCGCGGCGTCCTGCACCATGCCCGATGCCCTGTCGCGGTGGTGCGTCACCCACCCGCAGCGGACACCACGACTCCGGCATGATCCGCGGGAAGGCATACCGCCAAGGCGCATTCACTGAGGCGGTGCACTGACGGCACGAAACCGTCGAGTCTGCGAGGAGGGCAAGGACGTCCGACGCCATGGCGGGCGTTCGTTCAGGCGCCGCGCTGCCGGTTAGCGAGTACTGGGGGAGCTGATTGTGGGCAGGGGAATCGGGAATCACCAGCCGATATCTGGTTCCAGCTGTCGCGCGAACACTCCGATGGCCCTCTGGCGCGCGGCGGCGTCACGAGCCTCTCCTGTGTGAGGAGGACGGGGTGTCCGCTGACCGTAATGATGCCGGCCCGCGTCTGGCCAAGCCCATCGTGGTCGGCGTGGACGGATCGGCACAAGCTCTACGCGCTGTGGACTGGGCCGCCGCCGAAGCCGGGCGCAGACGCCTGCCGTTGCGCATCGTGCACATCGCGGTCCGCTGGGAGTACAGCATCGCGATCCGGGAACCAGGCTTGGAGGCCCCACGGCCGCAGGCTGCGGGGCTGGAGGTCCTTGAGATCGCCGAGGAACGCGCCCGGACCTTCGCGTCCGTCGACGTCAGTTGCCGGCTCGGCATCGGCCCCATCCCCGCCACGCTCCTCCAGGAGGCGGCCGACGCCGCCCTACTGGTGCTGGGTCCGCTGGGAACCGGGGCGTTTCCTCGGCTGCTGCTCGGCTCGGTGAGCCGCCAAGCGGCGGAACACGCCTCGTGCCCCGTCGTCATCGTGCCCCAGGAATCCGACACCCGACCCGGCCGGTCGGGGATCGTCGTCGGCATTGACGGTTCTGCGGCCTCCATCGAGGCCGTGGGCTTCGCGTTCGAGGAGTCGTCCCTGCGTTCGGTCGGCCTGCGCGCCATCCACGCCTGGGATCACCCGGCTTACCCACCGGAGATGTGCGCCGCCCGCTACGACACGACGGCGGTCGAACAGGAAGGTGCCAGGCTCCTCTCGGAGTCCCTGGCGGGATGGAAGACCGAGTATCCCGACGTCCCAGTCGTCGAGCAGGTGGTCGAAGGCGCTCCTGTGCCGACTCTGGTCGACGCTTCCGGCAACGCGGAACTCCTCGTCGTCGGTGCCCGAGGGCGCGGCGGTTTCCCTGGGCTCCGCCTCGGCTCGATCAGCCATGCCGTCCTCCACCATGCAAAAGGGCCGGTGGCCGTCGTACGCGGTCCCCAGACGACGTCGACCGCGGGACAGTGATGTAGCCTCCGCGGGCTGACCTCTACGGCACGGGCTCCTTTCCGGAACCGAGGCCACTCAAGGGCACAGCGTCCTTTCCTACTTGTACGCCGTAGGCCTCCGCCTGCGCCGCGTAGAGCTCCGAGTAGCGGCCGCCTGATTCGAGCAGGTCTTCGTGGCTGCCCGACTCGATGATCCCGCCGTTCGCGATGACGAGCACGTGGTCGGTCATGCTCACCGTTGAGAACCGGTGCGATACGAGAACGGTGACCGCGCCTGTTCGAGCGGCGGCTTCGCGTGCGTGGTGCGCGAAGTTCTCGAACAGGTCGTGTTCCGCCTGGGGGTCGAGCGCTGCCGTGGGTTCGTCGAGAATGAGCAGCAGCGGTGCGGTGCGCATCATCCCGCGCGCGAGAGCGAGCCGCTGCCACTGTCCTCCGGACAGGTCGACGCCGCCGAAGATCGTGCCGAGCTGGGTGTCGAGGCCGTCGGGCAGTCTGCCGACGAGCTTCGCCGCGCCTGCGGCTTCAATCGCGCGGGTGATCGCGTGCGTGTCATCGAGCGCCGAGAGGTCGCCCACGCCGACAGACTCCCGTACGGGCAGTTGCAAGCGGGCGAAGTCCTGGAACACGCCGCACGACGCGGCCGCCCACGAGCGCGGATCGAGGTCGTTCAACGGCTGCCCGTCGACGAGAATCCGCCCGGATGTGGGCTGGTAGAGACCGGTCAGGAGCTTCACGAGCGTTGACTTGCCCGCGCCGTTGATGCCGACCAGTCCGACGACCGATCCGGCGGGCAGATGCGTGCTGAGCGAACGCAGCACCGGCGCGTCGCCCTCCGCGTAGCCGAACGCGACGTTCTCCAGCGTGATGCCGTCGGCGAGCCGTTCGGGCGCGCGCGTCGCGATGTCATCGAACGTCGCCGCATAGTCGCGTAGCCAGAGGAAGTGGACCGCGGCGCGTCCCGCCTCGGCTGCTCTGCCGTAGTTGTCGCGCAACGCCCACAGCTGCAGGCGCAGCTGGGCGGCCAGGGAAACGACGAGCACCAGCGCACCCGTCCCGATCCGCCCCGCGATCACCTCGTTGGCGACCAGCGCCAACCCGCCGGCCAGGCCGAGCAGGTAGCACAGCCAGCCCCCCGCCTCCAGGAGGGCGCCGCGGATCAGCGCCTTGCGTTGGGCGCCGGTGACCTCACGCCACAGCCGGGAGGCCCGGGCCGACAGTTCGGGCCCTGACTCGCTGATCCGGATTTCCTTGGCGGCGTCCGGGTCGAGACACAGGCCGTGCAGGTTCGATTCGAGCCGGGTCGTCTCGGCGCACGCGTCATTGACCCGGCGCAGTGCGGACTGTCCGCGACTCGCGAGCAGCAGCAGCGGAAGCGTGGTCAGCCCGAGCAGCAGCAGGGCCGGGTGCACGAGTACGAGCAGCCAGACGTTCAGGCCGATCATCAGCACGCAGGTGCCGGTTTCCGCGATCGACCAACCGTAGGAGGCCAGCGCCGCGCTGCCCTTGGCGGCGAGATAGACGCGGTTGAGGTAGTCGGCGCGCTCGAGGTGCTCGATCGTGGGGACGCGCGCCACGTAGCCGAGGACCTCCTGCGACAGTTCCACCTCGACCTTCTGCACCAGATTCACGCGTAGGTGCGCCGCGACGCGGGTGGCGATGGTCGACGCGGCATGCGCGAACGCGACGACGATCACCGGAACGATCAGCCAGGTCAGGCCGGGGTCGTGGGCATGCCGGCGCAGTCCGTCGATGACCCACCGCTGGCTCTGGGCCACGCCCGCGCCGCCGAACGCCACACCGAAGAACACCACCGCGGTGACGATCGATCCTGCCCGGCTGACCTGCCATGACAGCCCGGCAAGATGGCGGATCAGCGCGATGGTCTGCCTTGTCCGGCGGATCATGCCTCTGCCTTCGCGAATCGTGCGGCCTGCAAGCGGAACAGCGCGGCGTAGCCGCCGTCCGCGTCCATCAGCTGCTCGTGTGTGCCGGACTCGGTGATCCGGCCGCCGTCGAGCACGACGATCCGATCCGTGCCGCGGACGTTGGACAGCCGGTGGGAGATCAGGACGATCGACGCCCCGCCGGCCCCGGCGGTCACCCGGTCGTTGAACTCCTGCTCCGCTTCGACGTCGAGATGGGCGGTCGGCTCATCGAGGACGAGCACGTCACGTGCGTGAGCCGCGGCGAACAACGCACGGGCGATCGCCAGCTTCTGCCATTGCCCGCCGGACAGGCCGACGCCGTGCTCACCGCCGTGCCACAGCGCGGTGTCGATCCCATCGGGCAGCTCGGCGATGAACTGCTCGGCGCCGGCCGCCGCGATCGCGGCGTTGATGCCGGCGACGTCGCTGAGGTGTTCGGGTGCCGAGAAGGCCACGTTGTCGGCGACGGTCGTCCCGTAGTGGACGAAGTCCTGGAACAGTGCGGTCATCCGGGCACGCCACGCCTGAAGGTCGAGCTCACGAAGGTCGGCACCGTCGATCGTGATTCGCCCGGAATCGGGATGGTAGAGCCCGGCCAGCAGCTTCATCAGGGTCGTCTTGCCCGCGCCGTTGATGCCGACGACGGCCAACGTCTCGCCGGGCGAAACCTCCAACGAGAGGTCGTCCAGAACGGGGCGGTCGGCTCCCCGGTAGGTGAAGGTGACGTTCTCGAAGCGCACGTGCGGCGGTCGACCGGTCGAGGCAGGGCAGCCGGAGTCGCGTGCCGGCGGCAGGTGCCGGGAGGTGACCCGATCGAGAGCGCGTACGGTCGCCACGCCGTAGTCGATGTCGAACGCCTCCTGACCGAGCCAGGACAGGCCCATCACGGCCCAGGCGGCGACCATGCAGCGCGCCACCGTCGCAGGGCTCTGCCCCGAAGCGCCGAGCACGATCAATGTGACGGCGGCGCTGGCGGCCGCGATGGTGAACGTCAGGCCCTGACGCCGCAGCACGAACGTACGGACCTCCCACAACGGACGATGCGCCGTGAGCTGCGCGTCTCGAAACCGGGTGAGCAGCCAATCCGCCAGCCCGAACAACCGCACGTCCTTGGCCGGTGCGGCCTCGCCGAGCAGCCCGGCGAAATACTGCGCCTTGCGGTGCTCGCTCATCCGGACGTCGCTCATGGCCGACATCCACATCCACTGCCGGCGGGTGAGCATCCGCATCAGCAGAGACAGCACGAGCAGGCCGGCCGCGAGCAGCGGGAAGTGTACGGCGATGACCGCGGCCGCCGCCAGCCCGGCGACGACCTGGAAGAGGAGCGTCAGCTGGCCGACCGCCGCGTTGCCGGGAGATCGGGTCCGCCAGCCGAGTCCGAGGTCGCAGGCGCGCTCGACGTCGTCACGGAACTCCGCATCGTCGAGGTGGCCGATTCCCTCCGGCGCCAGGGCGATCTCGCGCACCATTGAGCGCACCGCTCCGTCCACGCGACGCGCCGCGACGGCGGAGGGCAGCGCCAGCACGACCTGAGCCATGCGGTCGATCAGGACAATCCCCACCAGCACCAGGAGCGGTCCCAGCACATCGGTGAACCGATGAGCGGATCCGACCGCCCCGACCAGCCAACCCGTCGAGACGGCGCTCAACGCGGTCGTCGCCACGCTGACCGCTTGCGGAGCGACCAGCGCCGCGACCGTCCCGCCGCCCGCGTGCCGCAACAATCGGAGCAGCTTGACCCGCTCGGCGGCCATTTCGCGAAGTGCGGACGGGCGGAACGCGCCGAGCACGAATCGCGGATCAACCAGGCCGTCCGGCGCCATCGTGTTCTCGTTCGCCACGGCGGTTCTCCCATGGGTGGCCGGCTCCACCGCCACCCCGTCAAGACCCGGCGGACGGGTCGTGTCGTTGACCGAGTTCGCGGCGCCCAACGACGATCACCCAGAATTCGTCATGATCGACATGCGACCAGAAGCCGGTCACCAGCAAGATCAGATCTGATCTGATCAAATCAGAGGTCTGGGGTCAACGGACTTTCCGGGCACCGCCCGCACGATGACGACTACGGTGCGACCTGAGAGCGGGCGACAGCCAGGGTGAGCGCGGTGACGTGCTCGGCGAGCGCCGCGACCAGCGCGGGCGGACTGCGCACGGTGAACGGCCAGGGCAGGCCGGCGAGGATGCGCGCCATGGCCGGCAGGTTCTCCGCGCCGCTGACCAGGAGCACGCCGCCGCCGGGGCAGGCGTGCAGGTCGCCGAAGGTGGCCGGCAGCTGGTCGCGGGCGGTCCGCAGGTCGGTGTCGAGCCACACCTCGGTGCGGTGGGTCCAGGCGCCGAGCGTCAACGTGCGCAGCACATGGGCGACGGGGTCGAAACCTTCGGGCGGAGCGAACCGGCCGAGCAGTTCGGTGGCCCCGCTGATCCTGTCCAGGCGGTACATGCGGATGGCGGCGCGGAGATGGTCGTGTCCGACCAGGTACCAGCGGCGTGCGTGCACGACGAGCCCGTACGGGTCCACTTCGCGTGCGCCGCGGGTGTGCTCGATCCGGACGGTGTGACGGGCGTGGACGGCCGCGGCCAGCGTCAGCGCCAGGTGTGGTTCGGGGGTCAGCGGACCCGCCGTCGCCGAAGTGGCGGCGACCAACGCGGTGACGCGCCGGCGCAGCGACGCGGGCAGGACGCGGTTGAGCTTGACCAGCGCCCGGTCGGCCGGGTCGGGTTCGCCCGCCCGCTGATCCTTGCCGCCGGCCAGCGCGACCGCGACGGCGACCGCTTCGTCGTCGGTGAGCATCAGGGGCGGCAGGCGTACGCCGTGGGCCAGCCGGTAGCCGCCGTAGCGTCCGCGGACGGACTCGACGGGGATGTCCATGTCGCGCAGGGCGGTGATATAGCGGCGGACGGCGCGGGCGTCGACGTCCAGGCGCCGGGCCAGTTCGTCGGCGGGCACCAGGCCGCGCTCTTGCAGGATCTCCAGCAGTGCCAGGACGCGGGTCACGGGACGGGACACGGCCGCGATCCTAATGAGGGCAGAAAGCGTCCACAATCGTCCCTAGCCTTGCGCCGGTAAGAGATCGATTGAAAGGAGTCGACCCGATGTCGACCATCGTCCTTGTCGGCGGTTCGTTCCTCGGCGCATGGGCCTGGGAGCGCGTCACGCCGCTGCTGACCGCGTACGGGCACCAGGTGCATCCGCTGACGCTCACCGGCTTCGGCGACCGCACGCATCTGGGCTCGCCGGACACGACGCTCACCACGCATGCCCGCGACATCACGGCCGCGATCGAGTACGCCGGGTTGCGCGAGGTGGTGCTCGTGGCGCACTCCTACGGCGGAGCCCCGGCCACGATCGCCGCCAACACGATTCCCGAACGAATCTCCCGCATGGTCTACCTCGCCGCGCTGCTGCCCGAGCCGGGCAAGAGCCTGTTCGACGGCACGCCCGCGCCCATCGTCGAAGCGATCATGGAAACCGTCCGGGGCGGGCGGATCCCGGTGATGAGTGACGAGGTCATCGACGCCAACTTCGGCGCGCACGGGCTCACCTCCGAGGACCGGGCCTGGCTGCGGGCACGCGGCGCCGGCCAGCCCATCGGCACCTACCAGGACCCGGCGCCGGCCGACCTGCGCGCCGCGCAGCGGCTGCCCCGCACCTACATCGCATGCGCGGCCGATCCGGGCGGCCCACCGCGCCTGCCGGGCCTGGAAGTGATCACGCTGGACGCCGGGCACTGGCCGATGATCACTGAACCGGAGCTGCTGGCCCGAGCGCTGGACGAGGTGGCCCGGTCATGATGCGCCCGTACCTGGTTCAGATTCCGCAAGAGACCCTGGATGACCTGGCCGCCCGGCTGGCCGCGACCCGCTTCACCCGCCCGCTGCCCGGCCGCGACCTCGGAGTGCCCGCCGACCGCGTCCGGCGCCTGGTCGAGTACTGGCGCGACGGCTACGACTGGCGCGCCTGGGAGCGGCGGATCAACGCCCATCCGCAGTTCATGACCGAGATCGACGGGCTTGACGTGCACTTCCTGCACATCCGTTCGGCCCGACCGGACGCCCTGCCGCTCATTCTCACCCACGGCTGGCCCATGTCGGTCGTGGAGTTCCTTCCGCTGATCGACCGGCTGAGCGACGCCTTCCACCTCGTCATCCCCTCAGTGCCCGGCTTCGGGTTCTCCGGCGTACCGCGTGAGCCGGGCTGGAACCGCCACCGCGTCGCCGCGGCGTGGGCGGAGCTGATGCGCCGGCTCGGATACGAGCGTTACGGCGCGCACGGCAACGACGTCGGCTCCATGATCTCCATCGAGCTCGGACGCCTGGATCCGCACCGCGTCGTCGGGGTGCACGTCACCCAGATCTTCTCCCTGCCCTCCGCCGATCCGGCGGAGCGCGCCCTGCTGGGACCGGACGACCGGGCGAGACTGGCCGCCCTGGAACGCTTCATGACCGGCCGGAGCGCCTACCTCAGCCTCCAGTCCACCCAGCCCCAGACCCTCGCGCACGCGCTCGCCGACTCCCCGGCCGGCCAGCTGGCCTGGAACCTGCAGCTGTTCGGCGACGCGGTGAGCGACGACTACATCCTCACCAACGCCGCCATCCACTGGCTGACCGACACCGCCGGCAGCTCGGCCCTGATCGGCTATCACGGCAACAGGCCGCCTGCCGGGCCGTCATCGTTCCCGCTGGGCCTCGCCTGCTTCGCCGACGACTTCTTCCCCTCCATCCGCCCGCTCGCGGAACGCGACCACAGCGCCATCGTGCACTGGAACACCTACGACAAGGGCGGACACCATGCCGCGCAAGAGGAACCCCAGCTCCTCGCCGACGACCTCCGCACGTTCTTCACCGCCACACCCGAAGTCACCACTCGGTGACGAAAAGCCGACACGAGTGGTGACCGCGAAGCCTCACAGCAGCTCACTAGCCCAGGTCGTCCCACTCCTGGAGTAGGTGGGCCGTGGCTGCCGCAGGGGCCGTGAACGACCAGCGGCCCGGCGGCAGGTTCAGGGCGCAGCCCCCGTCGGCCAGCCTGGTGGTCGGCAGCTGCTCGCTGAGGCCCATGAGGAAGGTGCCGTTGACGGCCATCCCGTCCCACGCGCCGCGCACGGGCAGCACCGCGCGGGCGGTCACGCCCTCCGGGACGGCGAACGTGAACTGGACCCCGTCGGGCCCGGCCCGCCAGCCCGACTCGACGGTCCCCGACGCGCTCTCGTAGCGGGCGTGCGCCTGGCGCAGCAGCGGGACGGGGCCGGGACGCAGCAGCAGCTCGCCGAAGCCGCCACCCGTCCCGCGCGGGTCGTCGCCCAGGCCCGCCACATGCCGGAACAGCCAGTCGCCCACGCAGCCGTAGGCGTAGTGGTTGAAGGAGTTCATGGACGGTGTCTGCAGGCCGTGCCGGTGGTGCCAGGCGTCCCAGCGCTCCCACATGGTCGTCGCCCCGGCGCGGAGCTGGTAGCGCCAGGACGGATAGCCCTCCTGGTTGAAGATCCGGCACGCCAGGTCGTGGTGGCCGGTCTCCGACAGCACGGGCAGCAGCAGGGGGGTGCCGACGAAGCCCGTCATGAGCCGGTGCCCGTCGGCGCGGACCAGCTCGGCCAGCGCCTGCGCGGACGCGGCCCGGTCCTCGGGCGGGACCAGGTCCCAGGCGAGGGCGACGGCGTAGCCGGTCTGCGTCTCGGTGTGCAGCCTCGGCCCGTTGAGGAAGGCCCGCTGGAAGGCGCCCGACACGCGGGTGAACGCCTCGCCGTACTCCGGCGCGTGCGGCTGGCCGAGCACGTCGGCCACGTGCGCGACCAGGCGGAGGCTGCGGGCGAGGGCGGCGGTGGCGATGAGGCTCTTGGGCGTCTCGACCGTGCCGGGGGCCAGCCAGTCGCCCAGGGCCCGGCCCGGTCTGATGCCGTCCTCGGCCTGGGCCAGGCAGTAGTCGGCCCACCGCCGCATCGGGTCGTACGCGCGGCGCAGCGTGCGGTCGTCGCCGTAGCGCCGCCACAGCAGCCACGGCACCTCGACCAGCGC
Source organism: Microtetraspora malaysiensis (assembly GCF_001528665.1). Classification (GTDB taxonomy): domain Bacteria; phylum Actinomycetota; class Actinomycetes; order Streptosporangiales; family Streptosporangiaceae; genus Microtetraspora_A; species Microtetraspora_A malaysiensis. The sequence continues at coordinate 34,770 of NZ_BBYJ01000019.1, read as the reverse complement.
GTCGGACCACACGGGGGAGTCGTATCCGTACTCGGGCAGGATCGGCGCGACATGCGGGACCGCGCCGTCGGCCCGCTGCCCGTCGATCAGCGTCGTCACCCAGCCGGACAGGAACGCCTGCGTGTGCCGAAGGAAGCTGAGCGTCGAGCCGAACACCGAGATGTCGGCCGTCCAGCCGGTCCGCTCGTCGCGCTGCGGGCAGTCGGTCGGCACGCTCACCAGGTTGCCGTCCGCCGACGCGCCGATGTTGGCGACGAGTTGCCGTACGGCGGGATCGCTCACGGTCAGCGAGCCGGTGACGGCGAGCGCGGAGGACAGCAGCACCGCCTCCAGGTCGTCCGGCGTCAGCGCGCCCGGCCAGCCGGTGACCTCCGCGTAGCGGAACCCGTGCAGGGTGAACGCGGGCTCCACGACGTGCGATCCGGGGCCGAGGACGAACTCGTCACGCTGGTCCGCGGTGCGCAGGTTGTCGGTGTAGAGCCGCCCGGTCGCGGTCAGCTCCTCCCCGTGCCGCACCACGATCCGTACCGGGCCCGGCGCGTCGACGCGCAGCCGTACGCGCCCGACGACGTTCCGCCCGAAGTCGGCCACCTGGACACCCGGCGCGGGTTCGGTCACGGACACGGCGGGTGCCGTACCGATCACCCGCACCGGGGGCGCGGGGTCGGCCTCCACCAGGAGCTCCGAGACGGCCGTCGTGTCGGCGGGTCCGGCCTGCGGGGAAGGAGCCTGAACGGTTTCGCCCATCACCAGGTCGGCGCGCGGGCGGCCGAGATCCCGCCGGGTCCAGGCCGCGTCCGTGGCGAACACGCGGCGGACTCCGTCGTCGTCCCGCACGAGCACCTGGGCGCTGGCGGCGGGCCGGTCGCCGTAGCGGCGCGGACCTCCGCCGGCGATGTGACCCGCGTACCAGCCGGGAGCGAGCCACAGCTCCAGCTCGTTCTCGCCGGGTACGAGCAGCTCCGTGAGCTCCAGCAGCCGATAGCGCGTCCGGTGGCCGTAGTCGGTCCAGCCGGGGGCCAGCTCCTCCTCGCTCAGCCGTACCCCGTTGAGCAGCGCCCGGTAGACGCCCAGCGCGGTGGCGGCCAGCCAGGCGCGCCCGGGAGCGGGACTCCACGTGAACGACCCGCGCAGGCTCACCGCCGCCTGAGGGTCGCCAGCCAGCCAGGGGGCGTCCCACTCACCGCGCGCCCGCAGGCCCGTGGTGAACGCGCCGGTCGCGTACCCTTCCACACTCCACGTGTACGGCGTCAGCGGCGCCAGCCACTCATCCGGCACGTCCACGCCGTGCGATCCGGCAGGCACGGACGACCGCCCCACCTCGCGCCCGTCCGAGGACACCACCACGGTGGCCTCCTTGGACAGCCGGGCGTCCCACGACAGCCGGGGCGACGGCTCGTCCACGCCCACCGGATCCGCCAGACCGCACGTCAGGCCCGCCCGTGAACCGGGCGGGGCCGAACGGATGAACGGCGCCTGCGCGCCTGAGACCTGCACTCCGAGCACCCCCGAATCCCGGTTCACGCATCGAGCCCGGTGGTGAAGGCGTTGTGCAGACCGTCGACGTCGACGCCGAACAGGCTCGGCGCCATCACGTTGATCAGCAGCACGAAGCACGCGTCCTGCTCCGGGTACATCCACCACTGGCACCCCGAGGCGCCGCCGTGCCCGTACAGCCGCCGGTCGAGCAGCCCGGGAGCCGAGTGGCGCAGGTTCCAGGTGAGGCCCCAGTCCTGCCCGGCGTTGACCGGGTCGGGCTGCAGCTTGACCAGGCCCGTCGTCTGCGGGGTCGTCATGGCGGCCAGGGTGGTCGGGTGGATCAGCTTGCGGTCGCCGCGCAGCAGCGCCCCGCCCAGCGCCAGGAGGTCCTCGGCGCGGGAGAACAGCGCCCCCGCCGGGTGGCGGAGCCGTACGAACTTGTCGAAGTCGAAGCCGGGCCCGAGCAGTTCGAGGCCGTGGACCTCGGCCGCGTCGCACTCTGGGTCGAACGTGATGCGCCCGCCGCCCGGCACCAGCGTGTTCAGGTCGGAGTCGATCACGTCGGCCATGTCGCGGCCCGTGACGTCGCGGACCATCTCCGCGATCCCGGCGAAGGCCAGGTTGGAGTACTGGCTGAGCGTGCCTGCCTCGAACATCGACGGCGCGGTGACGAGGTGCTCCAGCAGATCGTCGGGCGTGAGCGTCTGCTCGGCGATGCCGCTGGTGTGGGTGAGCAGATGCCAGAGCGTCACGTCGGGCCGCGCGAAGTTCGGCAGTACGTCCCGCAGCGGGCGGCGCAGCGACAGCAGCCCGCGCTCGACCTGGCGCAGGGCGACCAGCCCCGTCAGCGGCTTGGTCACCGAGAACAGCGCGAAATGATCCTCGGTCCTGGTCTTCCGGCCGTCGTGCTCGCCGAACGCCTCCAGCACCTGGATCCCGTCGGAGGTGGCGGCGCCGAACACCGCGCACGGAAGCCGCCCCTCCTTGATCTCGCGCCTGACCCAGTCGAGCGCGATTTCGTGAGTGGTCATCCCTTGAGTGCACCTTCCGTAAGGCCGGCCAGGACGCGCTTCTGCGCGACGACGTACACCGCCACGAGGGGCAGCGTGGTGAGCAGGACGTGGGCGAAGACGAGGTTCCAGTTCAGGCTCTGCAAGGTGCCGGAGGCGAACTGGAACAGGCTCAGCGGCAGCGTGGCGTTCGCGCTGCCCTGGAGCAGGAAGAGCGCGAAGAAGAAGTCGTTCCAGACGTTGATGATCAAGATCACGCCGCCGACGAACAGCACCGGCCGCAGCAGGGGCAGCAGGATGCGGACGAAGACCTGCGGGCGGGAGGCGCCGTCGATGGCGGCGGCGTCCTCCAGGTCGCGGGGGAACGCCCGGACGAATCCGGTCGCCAGGAAGATCACGATGCCCAGGCGGCAGCCGGTCATCGCCAGCACGTAGCCGAGCGAGCCGCCGTCCAGCGACAGGGCGCGCAGCAGGTAGACGGTCGGGATGATCGACGGCGGCAGCAGGATCGACAGCCCCATCACGAAGTAGGCCGCCTGCAGCCACCGCGACCGGCTGCGCCCGAACGCCCACGCCGCCGCCGCGCCGAGGAACACCACGGCCACCACGATCGGCACGGTCACCTTGAGGCTGTTGACCAGCCCCGTCAGGTAGCCGCCCCGGTCGAGCACGATGCCGTAGTTCTCGGCGATCGCCCACGTCCTGGGCAGGCCGAGGCCCAGCTCGGCGGCCTCGCCCGCGGGTTTGAACGAGTTGACCACCACGAGCCAGATGGGCACGAGCACCCACGGGATCGCGAAGAGCGTCAGCGCCGTGTACTTGAGGACCGCTCTCATCCCGCCACCTCCCTGCGCCGCAGCCACCACACGAGGGGCACGGCGGTGGCGATCACCAGCAGCGTCACGGTGAACCCCAGCGCGCTGGCGGAGCCGAAGAAGCCCTGCCCCCACTGCTGGCGCATCACCACGTTCAGGGCCCGCGTGTGGTCGCCGGGCCCGCCGCCGGTGGTGGCGGCGATCACGTCGTACGCGCTGAGCGCGCCCACCAGCGTGACCGCCACGTTGAAGGTCAGCGCCGGGGCGAGCATCGGGAACACCACCCGCCGGAACCGGGTCCACGGCCCGGCCCCGTCGACGGTCGCCGACTCCAGCAGCGACTTCGGGATGGAGTTGAGGCCCGCGATGTAGACGAGGGTGATCAGCCCGCTCCACTTCCACGCGTCGATGAACGCGACCACCGCCAGCGCGGTGGACGGTTCGCCCAGCCACGCCCACTCGATGCCGAGGAAGGAGTTGACCGCCCCGTCGGGGGCGAGCAGCCCGCGCCAGATGTATCCGGCGGCCAGCGGCGAGATGAGCGTCGGCAGGAAGAACGCCGAGCGGAAGACGGTGTTGATCCGGCTGGTCCGCTGGAGGGCCAGGGCCAGCGAGAGGCTGACCGTGTTCTGGATCGCCATGCACAGGATCGCGTACAGCACGGTCACGGTGACCGCGTTGGCCAGCAGGTCCTGGTCGATCAGCGTGCGGAAGTTCTCCAGCCCGTTCCAGGTGATCTCGGCTCGGAAGCTCGTCCAGGAGGAGAACGCGAACCGGACGTTGAGCAGGAACGGGGCGAGGAAGAAGACCGTGACCAGCACGATCGAGGGCAGTGCCCAGGGCAGCCAGGCCGCCCTGTTCCGCATCACCATCCGGGCAACCCTGCCGCCTTGGCCGCCTGCTCGACCTGGCCCTGCAGCTGGGTCGCCGCCTTCTGCGGATCCTTCTGCCCGGCGATCAGCTCGGACATGAGCTGGGCCAGCCCGCCCATGCCGGGGATGTCGGAGTTGAAGGCGATGACCGCGCCGGTGTCGTACGCCTTCTTGACGTCCTGCAGCACGGACGAGACGCCCTGCGGGTTGGGCACGTCCGTGAACACGGGGAAGGTCTTGGACGCGTTGATGTACTCGGCGTAGGCCGGGCCGGTCATGAAGCGCACGAAGTCGAGCGACGCCTTCTCCCGCGCCGCGTCACCGGTCTTGGGCAGGTAGAACGTGCCGATCGGGCCGGGCGCGTAGGTCACGAGCGGCTTGTCGCTCGACAGGCCGACGAAGCCGACGGACTCGTCGACGGTCTTCTGGTCGCCGCCCGCGGCCGCGAGGAGGGCGGGGAGCATGTCGGAGTGCTGGGCGACCATGGCGGCCTTGCCGGTCACGAGGGCCTTCATGGAGTCCTCGAACTTGGCGGTGACGATGTCCTTGTTGAAGCAGCCGTCGGCCTGCAGCTTGGCGTAGGCGGTCAGACCGGCGACGAAGGGCGAGCCCGCGTCGGCCAGCGTGCTGCTGTGGCCCGCGATGGCCTTGCCGTACGCGTTGGACTGGTTGGCGCCGGCCAGGTAGAGGATGGGCAGGATCTGCACCGGCCAGATCGACCCGCCCGACTCGAAGACCGGCGTGACCCCGGCGGCCTTGAGCTTGGGGCAGGTGGCGGCGAGCTCGGCGAAGTTCGTGGGCGGGGTCAGCCCGGCCGCGGTGAAGACCTTCTTGTTGTAGTAGAGGCCGAAGACCTGGGGGAAGCCGGTGATGGCGGCGTAGACCTTGCCGTTGACAGCCCCGGCGCTCTGGTAGAGGTCGCCGGACCTGGCGATGTACGCCTCGCCGGTCAGGTCGCGCAGGTTCTCGGCCGGGTTGAGGGCGAGCAGGCCGCTCGCCGTCGCGTGGTACTCCAGGATGTCCGGGCGGTCGCCGGTGGCCCACTTGGTCTGGGTGGTGTCCTCGAAGCCGTCGGACGGGATCGATATGAGCTCGATCTTGTGGCCGGACTGCTTCTCGAACTTCTTGTACATCTCCAGCAGCGGCGCCGGGTCCGCGCTGTTGTGCCAAAGGGTCAGCTTCACCTGACCGGTGCCCTCCGGGGCGGACGACCCGCAGCCGGAGAGGGACAGGGCGAGGACGGCGCCGATCGCCGAGCCGAGCAGACGAGATGGTGCTCTCACGCCCGTGCTCCTGTTCATGTGAGGGGGTATTGTGTAGAACGTTCTCCATTGTTAGGGCACGAGAGAATCGCCCGTCAAGAGGTAGACCTGAGGATCAGTGACGGGCTAGCCTCGCTTTTCAGAAAAGCGTGTAGTTCGTTCTACGAAAACTCGATGAAGGACGGCGTGTGACGAGCGGACGGGTGACGATCGCCGATGTGGCCAGGCGAGCCGGGGTTTCCACGGCCGCCGTGTCCAAGGTGGTGCGCGGTGCCTACGGCGTGAGCGCGGAGATGCAGGCCAAGGTGACGCAGGCCATCGACGAGCTGGGCTACCGCCCGCACGCCGCGGCCCGCGCCCTGCGCGGACGCACCTACACCCTCGGCGTCATGCTCTCGGACACCCGCAACCCGTTCTTCCCCGACATCATCGAGGGCGTCACCGGCCGGCTGGGCGACACCGAGTACCAGGTGCTGCTCGGACCTGGCGGGATCGAGCCCAAGACGCAGGCCAGGATGACCGACGCCATGATCGACCGGAGCATGGACGGGCTCATCCTGATCTCGCCGGTCATGACGGACGCCGAACTCGCCGCCATCGCGGCGGCCATCCCGGTCGTCGTGGTGGGTCGGCACGGCGGCGCCGCGGCCTACGACGCGGTCGTCGACGACGACGTGATGGGGGCGGGGCTCGTGGTCGACCACCTGGTCGGGCTCGGGCACACCCGGATCGCGCACATCACCCACCTGGAGCGGGCCCGCGCCCAGGGACTGCCGCACACGGTGCGCGCCGAAGGCTACCGCCAGGCGATGCGCGCCCACGGACTCGCCGACGACGTGCTGGCCACCTCCTTCACCGAGGAGGGCGGCTTCGAGGGCGCGCGGGAACTGCTCGCGCGCGACGACCGGCCCACCGCGATCTTCGCCGGGGCCGACATCGCGGCGCTCGGCGTGCTGCGCGCCGCCGACGAGGCGGGCCTGTCGGTGCCGGAGGACCTCTCCGTCGCCGGATACGACAACATCGGCATCGCCTCGCTCAAGCGCATCTCGCTCACCAGCGTCGACCAGGACGGGCACGTGATCGGGGCGACCGCCGCGCAACTGCTCGTCGAACGCATCGAGGGACGCTCACGATCGGTGACGTCGTCGGTGTCGCCCACGCTGATCGTCCGCGGAACCACCGGACCGCCTCGCCCCTGAGAAGCGACCGCACGTCGGGGGACTGTCGCGGACCACATATTGAAACGATTCAATGGAAGGACCCCCCACGTGAGACGACTCGCTCTCCTCGCGCTCCTCCTCCCGCTGGTCGCGCCCGCGCAACCGGCCTTCGCCCAGGCGGCCGCTCTGTCCTGCCCGGTCAGGGTCGACCCCGCCGCGTTCGCCTCCGAGGCCCGCCTGAGCACCCTGGCCGACCAGCAGGAGGCGTTCGGCCCCAGGCCGACCGGCTCCGCCGCGCACGCCGACTACGTCGACTGGCTGGAGGACGAGATGGCGGCCATCCCCGGCCTCCAGTTCTCCTCGCTGCCCTACGCCATCGACCGCTGGGACAGCCTCGGCACCGGCCTGACCGTCGGCGGTACGGCCGTGCAGGTCGCGGCCCCCGTGCCGTTCTCCTCCTCGACCGGCGCGGGCGGCGTCTCGGCGCCGCTCGTCCACCTGGCCGCGGGGACGAACATCACCGCGGCCAACGCCGCCGGGAAGATCGTCGTCAGGGACCTGCCGTGGACCAACGTGCCCAACCTGCTGTTCTATCCGCTCGGCCTCGGCTACTCCATGTACGACCCGGCCAACACGATCAACCTGCTCGGCTCGGAGTCGATGGAGGCCCCGGCCGCGGCCGACGCCGACCTCAAGGCCGCCGCCGCCGCGGGCGCGGTGGGCGTGATCGAGGTCAGCCAGCTCCCGCATGCCCAGATCCAGGGCATGTACGCGCCCTACGAGGGCCTGCCGTACAGCGTGCCGGGCGCGTACGTCGGCGCCGACCAGGGCAAGCAGATCAAGGACGCGCTGGCCGCCGGGCAGCCGGTCCAGGCCGCGCTGACCGTGAACGCCGCCTGGACGCCGACGACGACCCGCACCCTGCTCGCGACGCTTCCCGGCGGGAGCGCCCAGAAGATCGTCGTGGAGAGCCACACCGACGGCATGAGCCCGGTGTGGGACAACGGCCCGCTCACCATGATCGAGATGGCCCGCTACCTGTCGTCGCTACCGGTGGAGTGCCGTCCGCGCACCGTGCAGTTCGCGTTCGTGACCGGCCACCTCTACCAGCACCTGACCGGCCCCAACGTCCGCGAGGGCGGCGCGGGTCAGCTCGCCGCCCAGCTCGACGCCGAGTACGACCAGGGCGGGGTCTCCTCCGTCGTCGTGCTTGAGCACCTCGGCGCCAAGCGCTACAACGCGGTCGCCAGGCCGAACGGCCTGCCCGGCAAGCAGCTCGTCGCCGACCCCACCCTCACCGAGCTGCTGATGGTCCCCGTCAGCGAGAGCACGCCGCTGCGCGAACTGGTCAAGGGTCACATCCAGTACCGGGACGTGAAGCGCACCGCGGTCCTCAAGGGCCTGTCGGCGGCGGATCTCACCACGGTGCCGCACCACTGCGGCTTCGGCGGCGAGGGCACGCCGTACAACCAGCACCTGCTGCCCGTCATCTCGCCCATCGCCTCGCCCAAGACGCTGTTCTCGCCGCAGTTCGGGACCGAGGCGATCGACCTGCCGGCGATGCGCAAGGCGTCGCTCGCCTTCACCGACGTCGTGCTCGGCCTCGGCCCGATGGCCCAGTCGGCCGTCGCGGGCGACGTGACCGCCATGCGCCAGCAGCGCGCCTCCGGCACGCCGGGGTGTGCGTGAGCATCGACAGGAGGACGCTCGTGCGTCGGCACACCATCGCCGACGCCGGGTGTCCGCTCACCGTCGGCAACGGGGAGTTCGCCTTCACCGCCGACGCCACCGGGCTGCAGACCTTCGCGCCGCTGGGCACGCAGGCGCAGTGGGGCTGGCACACGATGCCCAACCCCAAGGGCCACGTGCTGGAGGACGCGTTCACCGACTACGACGGCGTCGGCTATCCGGACCTGTATCCGGCCACCGAGGCGGGCGGCTGGCTGCACGTGAACCCGCACCGCCTGCATCTCGGCCGGATCGGCCTCGACGTCGACGAGGCCGCCCCGCTCGGCCGGTCGGCGCAGACCCTCGACCTGTGGACCGGCACGCTGTCCAGCTCCTTCGAGCTGGGCGGCCTGCCGCATGAGGTGGAGACGGTCTGTCACCCCGAGCGCGACCTGCTGGCCATCCGTGTCGTGGGCGGCGCGGGGATCAGGATCGCCTTCCCCTACGCCAGCGACGGCTGGCACACCACCGCCGACTGGGACAAACCCGACAGGCACACCACCACGCACGCGCTCACGCGCACGCCGTACGGCTCGCGCTGCGACTTCACCCGCGTCCTGGACGCGGACCGATACCACGTGGCCGCCGAGTGGGCGGGGCCGGCGCGGCTCACGTCGCCCGGCGCTCACGTGTACCTGATCCAGGGCGACGAGCTGGAGCTCGTCGTCGAGTTCGCCCGCCTCCCCGTCGGCGCCGCCCTCCCGTCCTTCTCCCAGGTCCGTACGGCCGCCGCCGCCCACTGGGAGAGGTTCTGGACGAGCGGGGGAGCGGTGAGCTTCGACGGCAGCACCGACCCGCGAGCGCCCGAGCTCGAACGCCGGGTCGTGCTCTCGCAGTACCTCACCGCGGTGAACTGCGCGGGCTCCACCCCGCCGCAGGAGACCGGGCTGGCCGTCAACTCCTGGAGCGGCAAGTTCCACCTGGAGATGCATTGGTGGCACGCCGCCCACTTCGCCCTGTGGGGCAGGCCCGAGCTGCTGGAGCGGAGCCTGCCGTGGTATCGCTCGATCCTGCCGCGGGCCAGGGCCACGGCCGCGCGGCAGGGTTTCCGCGGCGCCCGCTGGCCCAAGCAGGTGGGGCCGGAGGGCAGGGAGAGCCCGAGCGAGATCGGCGCCTTCATCGTCTGGCAGCAGCCGCACCTGATCTACTTCGCCGAGCTGCTCCGCCGGATCCGCCCGGGGGCGCTGGAGGACTACCGGGACCTGGTGTTCGAGACGGCCGAGTTCATGGCCTCCTTCGCGGGCGGCGGGCATCTGGGGCCGCCGCTGGTCCCGGCGCAGGAGTCCTACTACGAGTCCAGGCGGCTGGTGCGGGATCCCACGTTCGAGCTGGCCTACTGGTGGTGGGGGCTGGAGACGGCCCAGCGGTGGCGGGGCCTGCTCGGCCGGGGCCCCGACCCGGAGTGGGCGCGGGTCCTGCACGGCCTGGCCCGGCCGCTGGTGCGCGACGGCGTCTACGCGGCCATCGGTGTGGAGCCGTACACGATCAGGACCGACCACCCCTCGATGACCGGCGCGCTCGGGTTCGTGCCGCCCACCCCGCTGATCGATCCCGAGACCATGCGGGCCACCCTGCACGACGTGCTCTCCAACTGGGATCTGGAGAGCACCTGGGGCTGGGACTATCCGATGCTCGCCATGTGCGCGGCCAGGCTCGGCGAGCCTGACACCGCCGTGGACGCGCTGCTGATGGACGCCCCGAAGAACACCTACCTGGCCAGCGGCCACAACCACCAGTGGCCCGGCCTGCTGCCCCTCTACCTGCCGGGCAACGGCGGCCTGCTGGCCGCCGTCGCCCACATGGCGGCGGAGGGGTGCTTCCCCGAAGGCTGGCTGGTTCAGGCGGAAGGGGTGGTCGCGATGCCGTGATCGGGGCCGGCGAGCAGGGCGACCGTGTAGTGGTAGAGGTCGCCGGCCGACGACGTCAGCGTGGCGACGCGGCCCGCACGCACCTCCGAGGCGATGAACTCGGTGGTCCCGTAGACGATCAGGCGGGGCACCGCGGCACGCAGCGGCGGCAGCGAGGGATCCTCCAGCCTGGCCCGCGCGGCCAGCGCCCCGAGCATGTCGAGGAAGGGCCGGTAGGCGGCGTCCCGCTGCTCGACGGCCCGCTCACCCGCCCTCGGCAACTCCACGAAGTACGCCTGCGCGTACTCCGGGCGCTCCTGCCACCACCGCAGGTAGGCGGCCAACCCCAGCCGGAGCGCCTCGCTCCAGCGGTCGCCCGCCCCCGACGCGGCCGCGTGGATCGAGTCGACCATCGCGGGCAGGTCGCGCTCGCATCCGGCGAGGAAGCACGCCTCCTTGTCGGCGAACTGGGCGTAGAAGGCGTTGCGCGAGACCCGCGCGGCGGCGATCACGTCCGGCACGCTCGTGGCGGCGTATCCACGCCTCGCGACGAGCCTCAGCATGGCCTCCACGAGGCGCTCTCGCTGGGAGCTGCGCACCGTGTCGGGGGAGAGCCCGTGCCGCCCCCTGGGGAGTGGCCGGGCCGCCGGAACTTCCTTCTGTTCATGTCTTGACATCGCTCACCGATCGTACTTCCCTCTCTTAGGAGACGTTCACGTCTCCAAATAACCTACGAGGTGACCATGGAGAACTTCACCCGTCGGCAGGCGTTGCGGGCAGGGGCGCTCGGCCTCATGTCGGCCGGATTCCTGTCGTGGACCACCGAGGCCAACGCCGCCTCCACCATCGAGACGATCTACAAGGCGCCGGGTCCGTGGCCGGTCGCCACCGGCACCTCGGGCGGCCACCGGCTCTACTACCCGCAGACCCTGGGCTCGGGCGGCGTCACCCACCCGATCGTCACATGGGGCAACGGCTCGTGGGCCACCCCCGACAACTATCCGGGGCTGCTCAACCACCTCGCCTCGTGGGGCTTCGCGGTGGTCGCCTCCACCAGCACGACCACGGGCACCGGCGCCGAGATCCTCGCCGCCGCCCAGCACCTCATCGGCCTCAACACCGACCCCGCCAGCGTCTTCCACGGCAAGCTGGACACCGCCCAGGTCGCCGCCGTCGGCCACTCCCAGGGCGCGGGCGGATCCATCAACGCGACCAACCACTCCGCCGGGCTGATCAAGACCGTCGTGCCGATCTCCGTGCCCGCGCAGTGGATGGCCAGCCCGGGAGACGAGTTCTCCGTGGCCGACCTGACCTGCCCGGTGCTCCTCCTCAGCGGCGCGAACGACTGGCTGATCTCCTCGGCCGCGACCGTGCAGGGCTACTACGACCAGGCCACCGCCGGAGCGGGCCGGGCGCTGCTCAAGGGCGCGGGGCACAACGACATCCAGAACACCGGCGGGGCCTTCCTCGGCTACGTGACCGCCTGGCTGAGGTACCGCCTCCAGGCCGACACCCAGGCCCGCGGGGTGTTCGCCGGCAGCACCCCCGAGCTCCCCACCAACACCGCCTGGCAGAACCAGGCTCTCAAGAACCTCACCTAGGAGACCCCCATGGCGGATCTGACGCGGCGTGGGCTACTCGCCGTCGGCGCGCTCGCCCTGCTCGCCGGATGCGGCAAGGACCGGCCTCGGCAGCAGGCCGCGGACGGCAGGCCGCACGGCGAGGTCACCGTCTGGCTGCACGGCTCGCAGGACACCGGCCAGCAGTTCCAGGAGCTCGTGCACCGCTACATCGCCGAGTTCAAGGTCGACGTGAAGCTGCTCTACCTGCCCGTGGGCCAGCTCGACGCCAAACTGCTGACCGCCTTCAGCGGCGGCGCCCCGCCCGACGTCTTCAAGATCGGCCACTGGAGCTTCCCCGCGCACGCCAAGAAGAAGCGGCTCGCGCCCGTCGACACCAGGGCGCTCTCGCTCCAGGACTACGAGCCGGGCACGACCGCCCCGCTCACCTACCAGGACGTGCCCTACGGCGTGCCCATCGACTTCAACCCCTGCATGCTCTACTACCGCAAGGACCGGTTCGAGGAGGCCGGACTCGACCCCGACAAGCCCCCGGTGACCTGGGAGGAGGTCGCCGAGTACAGCGCCAAGCTCACCTCCAAGGACCGCAGGCGGGTCGGTCTGCAGTGGCTCTACGGCGACCCGCAGTGGGCCCTCATGATGCTGACCGCCCTCATCCAGGGCAAGGGCGGCGAGCTCGTCTCGGCGGGCGGCGCGAAGGCGTCGCTGGCCACCGAGCAGGGCCTCAGCGCCCTGACGTACATGTCGGGGATCGGCAACCCCACGCTCTCCAACCCGCTGGGCGCGCTCGGCCTGTTCTACTCCGGTGAGGCCGCCATGGTCGTCAGCGGCGCCTTCCTCGGCCCCGCGCTGGAGAAGCTGGGCAAGGACACACTCACCTTCGGCAAGCAGTACGGCGTCGCGCCCATGCCCACCTGGGCCGGCGGCCCGCCCGTCGTTCCCGCCTACACCTGGGGCTGGGGCGTGGCCAAGGACTCGCCCAACCAGTTCACCGCCTGGCACCTCGTCAACTACCTGCAGGGCGCCCCGTCGGTGACCGCCAACCTCGACAATGGCATCATCATCCCGACCAACGGCTGGCGCGACGCCGGGCCGCGCGGCAAGTCCGAGATCATGCGGATCGTCGCCGACAGCATCCCGCACGTCGACTTCGGCCCGATCATCCCCGGCACCCTCGAACTGGCGAAGGCCGCGGCCGGCGCCGTCGACTCCGTCGCCTACGGCAAGTCGACCCCCGCCCAGGCCGCGGCGACCTTCGACTCCACCGTGCGACTGGCCCTGTGAGCGTACTCGGCAGGGTCAGAGCCCGGCCCCAGGCCACGGCGGGCGTGGCGCTGACCCTCCCGGTGGCCGTCTTCTTCGTCGTGTTCTGGCTCGTCCCGTTCCTGGCCGCCATCTATCTCAGCTTCACCGACTACGAGATGGCAGGGACACCCAACTGGATCGGCCTCGCCAACTACGAGCGCATGTTCGCCGACCCCGGCTTCCTCAACTCGGCGTGGATCACCGTCGTCTACACGGTCTGCACGGTCGTCCCGACGATCGTGCTGGCCCTGCTGGTGGCCGTGCCGCTGAGCAGGCCGGGGCGGCTCAACCGCTGGCTCAGAGCGCTCGTCATGATTCCGGCCGTGATGCCGCTCGCCGCCACGTCCATGGTCTGGGTGATCATCTACTCCGACCGCGGCCTGGCCAACACCCTCCTCGGCCTGGTCGGGATCGATCCGCAGTCCTGGCTGACCAGCTCCGACCTGGCCATCTGGGCCCTGGTCGTGATGGTCGTCTGGAAGAGCATGGGGCTGTTCGTGATCATCCTGACCGCCGGGCTGCAGGCGCTGCCCGGCGAGGTGTACGAGGCCGCCGCCATCGACGGCTCAGGCGCGGTGACCACGTTCACCCGGATCACGCTCCCGCTGCTGCGCCGGACCCTGCTGTTCGTCCTGGTCATCTCGGTGGCCGGATCGATGCAGGCGTTCGTGCCCGCCTTCCTGCTCACCGGCGGCGGGCCCGCCGACGCCACCCAGGTGCTGCCGTACTACATCTGGGCCAACGCCTTCCCTTACGAGCACATGGGCTACGCCGCCGCGATGGGCATGGTGCTGCTCGCCGCCATGGTGATCGTCTCGGCGCTGCAGTTCGGGTTCCTGAAGGGAGGCGACGAATGAGAGCGGGAACGATCCTGCGCGCCGTCTGGCTGATCGTCGCGGTCGGGTTCATGCTGCTGCCGGTCTACGCCATGCTCGTCGTCGCCTCGGCGCCCGACGACACCGACCTGCGCGGGCTGGTCTTCAACGGCTTCCACCTGCCCGAGAACATCGGGCTGCTGTTCGGTGAGGGCAACCTGCCCACCTACCTGCGCAACAGCCTCATCCTGTGCGTCGGCACCGGCGTCCTGGACGTGATCTTCTCGGCCGCCGCCGGATACGCGATGGCCCAGCTGTCCTTCCCCGGCCGCCGCGTCCTGTTCGCGCTGGTGATCGGCACGCTCGCGCTCACCCCGATGGTCCTGGTCATCCCCGTCTTCCTCATCGTGAAGGAGCTCGGCTGGGTCAACACCTTCCAGGGCATGATGGTGCCCGGCATGATCAGCGCGTTCGGCGTCTTCCTGGTGCGGCAGTTCGCCCTCGGCATCCCGAAGGAGCTGCTCATGGCCGCGCGGGTCGACGGCGCGGGGGAGTTCCGCATCTTCGCGCGCATCGCCGCGCCGCTGCTCAAGCCCGCGCTCATCACCCTGTTCCTCGTGCATTTCCTGGCACAGTGGGACAACCTGCTGTGGCCGCTGATCGTGGCCAACGAGCAGGAGCTGTGGCCGTTGCCGGTGGGGCTGGCCAACTTCCAGAGCGAGGTCGGCATCACCTATCACCTGACCACCACCGCGGCACTGGTCACCGCCGTGCCGCCGTTCATCCTGATGGTGGCGCTGCAGCGCTACTACGTGGCGGGGCTCACCTTCGGAGGGCTGAAACGATGATCCCGGACATGATCCCCGGCGCCGCGCGGATGATGGAGTGGATCGAGACGGTCACCTCGCGGGGCATCAGGCGTCCCGGCTACCCGGCCGACGACTGGACCGCCGCGTGGGCCGCCGAGCGCTTCACCGAGTTCGGGCTCCACGACGTACGGCTGGCGCCGGTCGAGCTGCCCGTCTGGCGGCCGGTGACGGCGGCCCTGGTGGTGCGCCTGGACGCCGACCCGTCGAGAGTCGTGCGGGTGGCGGCGTCCGCCCTGCCGTACACCACGCCGAAGGCGATCGTGAGCGCGCCGGTCAGCCGCGAGGTCGTGCCGGGCGCGATCGTCGTGCCCGAGTACACCTTCACCGAGCTGCCGCAGTCCTACGTCAGGGACCTGGCGACGGCAGTGCACGACCCCGAGGGCGTCTTCGACGAGCTGGTCCAGACGCTGCCGTTCCAGCTCGACTACCTCGACATCATCCAGGGCGTCATGGACGGCGGCGCCGCCGCCTTCGCGGGGGCGCTGACCGGGGTGCCGTGGGAGACACGCGACTACTACGTGCCCTACGACGCCGTGCACCGCGACCTCCCGGCCGTCTGGCTGTCGGGCGGCGACTCGCGGCGGGTGCTCGACCTGGTCGACGAGGGCCCCTGCACGGGCACGCTCACCGTCGAGTCGGAGACGGGCCCGGCCGTCTCGCGCAACGTGATCGGCACGCTCCCCGGCCGATCCGACCAGTGGGTGATCATCGGCTCGCACCACGACGCGCCCTGGGCCTCGGCCGTCGAGGACGCCTCGGGGATCGCGCTGGTGCTCGCCGCCGCCCAGTACTGGGCCGGCGTGCCCGAGCGGGACCGGCCACACAACCTGATCTTCCTGCTGACCGCGGGTCACATGGCGCACGCCGCGGGCACCCGGGCCTTCATCGAGGAGAACCGCGGCCTGCTGGGCGACGTCGTACTCCAGCTCCACCTGGAGCACGCCGCCCGGCGGTGCGTGGTCGTGGACGACGAGCTGGTGCCCACCGGCGATCCCGAACCCGGCTGGTGGTTCACCACCAGGAAGCCGGAGCTGGAGAGCCTGGTGGCGGCGGCCCTCGTCGCGGAGGACCTGAGACGCTCGTTCGTGCTGCCGCCGGACGTGTTCTCCCCGATGCCGCCCACCGACGGGGCCTTCTTCCACCCCGAAGGGGTGCCGCTCGTGCACTTCCTGTCGGCTCCCATGTACCTGTTCGACTCGGCCGACACCCTCGACAAGGTGCACGAGGCCAGCCTTGAGCCGCTCACCCGGGCGGCGATCAGAATCGTCGAAGGGACGGCCGGATGGCGTCGCGCATGATCGTACGAACGACTGCCGGGCCGGTCGAGGGCAGGGCCGAGGAGGGCGTGCTCGCCTTCCTCGGCGTGCCGTACGCCGCCCCGCCCTTCGGCGAGCACCGCTTCGGCGCGCCCGTCCCGCCACCCGCGTGGGACGGCGTACGGCCCGCCGTCACGCGGGGCCCGGCCGCCCCACAGGCGGCCGGTGAGGACATCGGCCTGTACGCGCCCGACGTCTTCGAGGTCGGCGAGGACTGCCTCAACCTCGACGTGCGCACCCCTGAGACCGGTCCGGCCGGGCTGCCCGTCCTGGTCTGGATCCACGGCGGCGCGTTCTCCATCGGCGGCAACGGGGCGGCCTGGCACCAGGGCTCCCGCTTCGCCCGCGACGGCGTGGTCTGCGTGGCCATCAACTACCGGCTCGGCTTCGAGGGCTTCCTGGCCCTGGAGGACGCCCCGCTCAACCGGGGCGTCCTCGACTGGCTGGCCGCGCTGGAATGGGTACGCGACAACATCGCGGCCTTCGGCGGCGACCCCGGCAACGTGACCATCGCCGGGCAGTCGGCGGGCGCCGCCGCCGTCGCCACCCTGCTGACGACGCCTCGCGCCGAAGGGCTGTTCCGGCGCGCGATCGTGATGAGCGGCTCGGCCAACCTGGTCGCCACCGAGCAGGAGGCGCGCGACTACGCCAAGACGCTCGCCACCCGGCTGGGGATCGACCCGACCAGGTCCGCCTTCGCCGGGCTGTCCCCCGAGGCGCTCGTCGCCGAACAGCCGCCGCCGCTGGCCGGCGACTCCGGCGGGCTGAACGAGTCGGTGCCGGTCAAGCCGGTCGTCGACGGCGACCTGATCCCGGCCGTCCCGCTGGCCGCTCTGCGCGCGGGCGCGAGCGGGCACGTTCCACTGCTGGTCGGCTGCACCTCGCAGGAGGCCGACGTGTTCGTCCGCCGCCTGGTCGCCGACCTCGACGAGGCCGCCGCGCAGGCCGTGCTCGACCACCTCGGCCTCCAGGTCGACGAACCCGGCCTCACGCCGGCCGAGCGCGTCGGACGCGCCTTCACCCAGCACCTGTTCACCCGGGAGACGCGCTGGATCCGCGAGGCCAGGCCCGCCTACGGCTACGAGTTCCGGTGGGAGTCGCCCGTCGAGAGCCCGGTCGGCGGCGGACGCGTGGGCGCGGTGCACAACCTCGACCTGCCCTTCGTCTTCGACGTGCTCGACGCGCCCGGCGTCGAACGCACCGCGGGGCCCGGCGCGCCGCAGGCCGTGGCCGACGCGATGCACGCCGCCTGGGTGCGCTTCGCCCGCACCGGCGACCCCGGCTGGCCACTCGGGTACACCATGGTGTTCGGCGCGCCCACCGACCGGGGGTTGTGACCTGCGGTCCTGCACGAGCGCGGTGGCGCCGCGTAGTCGCACGCGATAAACCCGGCGATGTCGGTGGTTATCCCGCGATAATGGTCGACGTGGAGGCGGCCAAGGTCGTCGTCGCCCATCACGAGCGCGCGACCCTGCGCGTCGGCGACGTGTTCTACCCGGCATGAGGAACGTCATGGTGAGGTTGCGGGTCCTCGGGCAGTGCCGTGCCGAGGTGGCGGGCCGCCCCGTCGACCTCGGCGCGTCGCTCCAGCGTGCCGTCATGACGAGGCTCGTCTGCGCCCAGGGGCATGTCGTCTCCACCGACCGGTTCATCGACGACCTCTGGCAGGAGCAGGCGCCGCCCCGGGCCCTGGCCGCGCTGCAGGTCTACATCTCCAACCTGCGGCGCGTCCTCGAACCCGGCCGGCCTCCCCGGAGCTCCACTCGGAGTCCTGACCGCGTGATCGTCAGCGCTCCGCCCGGGTACCGGCTGAACCTGGAGGCCGACGCCGTGGACGCGTGGCGGTTCCCCCGGCTGGTCGACGCCGCGGTCGCCGCGTTCGACGCGGGACGGCCCACCGAGGCCATGGAGACGCTCGACGAGGCGCTCAGGCTGTGGACCGGTCCGGCCTACGCCGAGTTCGCCGACGAGGAGTGGGCGGCCCCGGAGGTGTCCCGGCTCGACGAGATCCGCACCGTCGCCGTCGACTACCGTGCCGAGGCGGCGCTCGCTCTCGGCCGCCACGCCGAGATCGTGCCGGAGCTCGAACGTCACGTTTATACTCATCCGTTCCGCGAGAACGGCGTACGCCTGCTCGCCCTCGCCCTTTACCGGGCGGGACGCCAGGGGGAGGCGCTGGCCGTGATCCGCCGGACGCGGCACGGCCTGGCCGAGGAACTGGGCGTGGACCTCGGGCCCCACCTGCGCGCCCTGGAGGCGGACATCCTCGCCCAGGCCGACTCCCTCCGCCTGGACCCGGCCCGGATCCCGTCGGTCGCGTCCGCCGCTCCTGCGGCGTCGGCAGATCCGGCCGCTTCTGTCGCGACCGCCGCTGGTTCCGTACCGGCTCCCGGCCCGGTCCGGTTCCCTCCCGCGCCCGCCGCCGACCCCGCGCCCATGATCGGCCGTACGGCGGAGCTCGCCCGCCTGGTCGCCGCCGCCGCCCAGGCGCGGCACGGGCTCCGGGTGGCCTGGCTGGGCGGCGACGCGGGCTCGGGCAAGAGCACGCTGGCCGACGCGCTGGTAGGCAGGCTCGTGGCCGACGGCTGGCGGGCCGCCGTGGGCCGGTGCCCGGAGACCGTCGGCGGCGTGCCGCCCGCGTGGGCCTGGAGCGAGGTCCTGGGTCATCTCTCCATCGCCTCCCCGCCCACTCCGGAGGCCGTCGTACGGCTCGCGCCCCTCCTGGAGCCCGACACCGACCAAACCGTCGGCCAGTTCTGGCTGGCCCAGGCGGCGGGGGAGTACCTGGAGGGCGTGCCCGGACCCCTGCTGATCGTGATCGAGGACGTCCACCGCGCCGACGAGGAGACCCTTCAGCTGCTCCGGCACCTGGCGGTACGCCTGGCCCGGACGCCCGTCCTCGTGCTGCTGACCCACCGGCCCGCGGAGGCCGCCGTCGACCTGCTGACCACCCGGGCGGCCCTCGCCGTCCAGGCCGCCGAGAACGTGACGCTGGACGGCCTGACCGAGCAGGACGTGACCCTGCTGCTACGGGAACGGTCCGGCATGGAGGTCGACCCGGCCACGGCCCGCACCGTCACCGAGCGGACCGGTGGCAACCCGCTGTTCGTGACCGAGATCGCGCGGCTGCTCGCCGTCGACGGGCCGGCCGCCGTTCACGCGTTGCCGCCCGGCGTCCGCGACCTGATCCGCAGGCGGGTGGCCCGCCTGCCCGCGACGGCCCAGCTGACGTTGCGCAACGCCGCCGTCCTCGGCCGGGACGCCGACGCCGACGTGCTGATCGCCATGTCCGGCGGCGACGAGGAGACCGTGCTCGACGGCCTGGAGGCAGGCGTGCTCTCCGGGCTGCTGACAGAGCCGCTGCCGGGTCACGTCCGCTTCGCCCACGCACTCGTACGCGAGACGTTGTACGAGGACATCCCCCGGCTGCGCCGTACCCGCCTGCACGGGAGGTCGTTTGCGGCGCTGGAGCGGCTCAGACCGGGAGACGTGGGGGCGCTCGGGCACCATGCCCTGGCCGCGGCGACCACCGCCACGGCGCTCAGAGCCACGGAGTACGCCGCGCGGGCGGCGGACACGGCGTCCGGTCTCTACGCGCACAAGGAGGCGGCCGCGCTGCTCCGGGGCGCGCTCGACGCGCTCGATCTCGCCGCGGGCCCCGATCTGGAAACCCGGGTGGATCTGCTGTGCCGCCTGGTCTCCGCGAAGGCCCACGCGGGGGACGTCGTGTCCGCCCTCGCGGCGCAGGCGACGGCGCTCTCACTCGCCCGCCGGACCACCGACCCGGTGCTCATCGCCCGTGCGGCCGCCGCGTTCGACGCGCCGGTCATCTGGACGATCCAGCTGGACCGGCAGCCCGACCAGAACGTCATACGGGCGGCCCATGAGGCGATGCCCGAGGAACCGGGGGAGGCGCGCTGCCGCGTCCTGGTGGCGCTGGCCCACCAGCTCGAAGGGAACGACCCCGAGCTTCTCGAGACGGTGAGCGCCGAAGCGCTGCGGATCGCCCGTGACCTGGACGATCCGCGGCTGCTCTGCATGGCGCTCAACGCCCGATACTGGGCCTGCGTCGAGCCGGGGCGGCGCGACGAACTGGAGCGGCTCGGCCAGGACCTGCTGGAGGCGTCGGCGTCCGGCGGCCTGCTCGGCTACCAGACGCTCGGCCACTTCGCCCTGTGCATGGTGGCGCTCGGCCGCAACGACTGGGCCGGGGCCCGGAGCCACGCCGACCGGGCGGTCGAGCTCTCCACGAGCGGCCAGCTCGGTCTCGCCCTCGGCGTCCTCGCCGTCCTCGACGCCCTCCACTTCCTGCTCAGGGGAGACTTCGAGCGGGCCGAGGCCGCCTACACCTCGGTGGCCGAGCGGATGGCCCAGGTGGGCGCCATCAACGCGGCTTCGTTCGGCGCGCTGGGCAGGTTGACGGTTCGCATGTGCTCGGGGCGCGGCCACGATTCGCTGGCCGAGATAGCCGCGTTGCGGGAGCGCGTCCCCGACCAGGTGGACGAGCAGTACACCTACGCGCTGATCGCCGCGGGCCGCATCGAGGAAGCCAGGGAGGTGTGGCCGGCCGGGCGAGCACCACGGCGGGACTACTACTGGCTGTTCATGATGGCGGTACGGGCGGCCAACGCGATCGCCCTCGGGGCCCGTGAAGTGGCCGGCGAGTGCTACCGGCTGCTCCTGCCCTCCCGCGAAGAGCTGGCCGGGCTGCACAGCGGCTCGATCACGCTGTGGCCGGTCGCCCAGACGCTGGGGGAACTCGCGGAGTTCCTCGATGACCCGGAGGCCGCCGAAGGGCACTATGCCGTCGCCGCCGAGGTGGCGGAGCGGGTCGGCTCCCCTCACTGGCGGGAGCGTGCCCTGCTCGCGCTGGCGTCCGTAACCGGCCGGGCCGTCCGCTGAGCCGCGTATTCAGCCGTTGTGCCGCGGTTCGCGTACGCACGGGGTGACCGGATCGGGAAGCGTCGTCAGGCCGGGCGACAGGGTCAGGCGGCGCCGAAGATCAGCCGCTGGCGTCGCCGGTGGCCGCCGCGCATCAGCGCGAGCAGCACCACGAGCACCGGTCCCGCGAGCTTGCGCAGCTTCGCCATCTCCGACGGCAGGGCGTACTGCTCGATCCGGGGCAGTTCGAAGGAGATCTTGCCGCCCTTCCTGGCCAGCTTCTCCACCGCGTTCCAGGCCGCGGGGGAGACCTGCCGCTCGATGATGGGGAAGATCACGCGCTCCTCCTCCTCGATGTGCTCGTCGAGCAGGTCGGCCAGCCGGGCCAGGGGCTTGGCCGCCTGGGCCGGGTCGGCCATCGCCGCGCGGACCTCGTCCAGGAGGGGGTCCAGCTCGGAGTGGTCGTCGCTCAGGTCGGTGAGGTCCACCTCCGGGCCCGCGGACCGTACGAGCAGGGGCCAGAGGGCCTCGTCCTCGACGCTGTGGTGGTGGTGGATGCCGGCACAGAGCTGGACGGTGAAGTCACGGATCGCCGCGGCGCGGCGCGCGTCGCAGGACTGCCGCCCCGCGGCGATCTCCTGAGTCACCTTGGCGAGGCGGCGGGCGTCGCCGCGCATGGCCCGGTGGGTGATGCGGAAGCCCAGCACGTTCGGGACATTCGGGGAAGTCATCGGATTCTCCTTGGTCGGTTTCCTGACCAAAGTGTGTGCTGGGCCCCTTGGTGTTCTTTAGGGCTGCGCTTAAGCAGGGCTGCGCTTAAGCGGACCCACCGCGACCGGCCCGCTGTGTGGCCCGCGACCTAGCCGCCCGCCGAGCACGCGGGAAGGCGAGACACCCGCGTGTCTTGGAGTGGAGGTTGAATCAGGCTTGCGTCGAAGCTCGCTCCACGAGTTCGGGACGGAAGACGACTTGGCGGAGTTCCTTCATTCCGCGGCCTGACGCCTCCTGGAGCAGGAGATCGACCGCCGTCTGACCGAGCAGAGCAGCCGGCTGCCTGATCGATGAGAACGGCACGATCGCCGTGGCAGCGAAATCGATGTCGTCGTATCCGATCAGTGCCATGTCCTCCGGCACCCGTAGCTTTCCTCGCAGCATAAGCGCCTGCAACAGCCCCATCGCCAGCAGATCGTTGGCGGCGAACACCGCGTCGGGGCGCTCCGCCGGGGTTCTCGCTTGCAGGGCCTCGCCGGCGGTACGACCCTCCAACACCGTCGGGCTCTCAGTCGGAACCACCTCGATCGCGGCGCCCGCGACCTCGGCGACAGCGCGGCGAGCACCCTCGAGACGATCGGAGACCTGCCGGATGCCGAGTGGCCCGCCCACGAAAGCGATCCGACGGCGGCCCCGCTCAAGCAAGTGCTGAGCGGCGAGGAACCCGCCGGCGACGTCGTCAACCGCCACCGAAGAGAAGCTGCGGGGAGGAGCCTGCCGGTCGACAAGCACGACCGGAGTACCGCGGCGGCGCAACCGCTCAAGCCTGGCGAGTTCCTCGTTGAGCGGTGTGATCAGCAAGCCGTGAACCCGCTGCTCCTCGAAGAGATCGAGATACGCCGCTTCCCGGGCGCTGTTCGCGCCGCTGTTGCCGAGCAGCACGGTCAGGCCTTCCGCGGCCGCACGCTCTTCGGCGCCACGGGCGACCTCGGTGAAGAAAGGGTTGCGCACGTCAAGTACCACCAACCCGATCGAACGACTTCTCCCGGCTCGCAACTGTCGAGCCGCGTCGTTCCGGACGAAGCCCAGTTCTTCGATCGCAGAGAGCACGCGTTCGACGGTCGCCGGGGCGACCTTGTCCGGGTGGTTCAGGACATTGGAGACGGTACCAACCGAGACTGACGCCGCGGCTGCGACATCGCGAACGCTCACCGTCATCAGTTCTCCCCTTGGCGCGTCAGCCTGGCTCCCGGCTTCTCGCTCGCGGCGAGCATCGCCGCGCACACGCATTCTGAAGGCGGCGACCTCTCGGATCGCCGAGGTACTCCGAGAACATAGCGCGTCGCGACTGGCGTGACTTGCTCGCACCCGGCCGTTGTAACTACGCTTTGAAACGATTCAATCGTACATCGCTCGCCTGCGACCGAGCCGAGACTCTCGGGCATGGGCGCGCTCGGCGACGATCGGCCCGACCGGGGCGCCCGGCACCTGACCGAGATCTTCCACCTCGAAGCCCAGTTCGCCGCGCTCGGCGGCGAACCCGACCGCGCATCCGACCGACAGAAAGAAGCGATCGTGACCACGCTCTCCCCAGACGTCCTGGCCGAGCTCGAACGGCAGGCCATCGAGTTGCCGAGCTGGGCGTTCGGCAACTCGGGCACCCGCTTCAAGGTCTTCTCGGCGCCGGGCACGCCGCGCGACCCGTACGAGAAGATCGCGGATGCCGCGCAGGTGCACGCGTACACGGCCCTCGCGCCGACCGTGGCCCTGCACATCCCGTGGGACAAGGTCGACTCCTACGACGACCTGCGCCGGCACGCCGAGGACCTCGGCGTCGCCCTCGGCACGATCAACTCGAACACTTTCCAGGACGACGACTACAAGTTCGGCGCCCTCACCCACGAGGACCCGCGGGTTCGGCGGAAGGCGATCGACCACCACTTCGCGTGCATCGACGTCATGCACGCCACCGGCGGCCGCGACCTGAAGATCTGGCTCGCCGAGGGCTCGAACTACCCGGGCCAGGCCGACCTGCGCGGCCGTCAAGATCGCCTGCACGAGTCGCTGAAGACGATCTACGACCGGCTCGGCGACGGGCAGCGCCTCGTGCTCGAGTACAAGTTCTTCGAGCCGGCGTTCTACCACACCGACGTGCCCGACTGGGGCACGAGCTACGCCCAGGTCGCCGCGCTCGGCGACAAGGCCATGGTCTGCCTCGACACCGGCCACCACGCGCCCGGCACCAACATCGAGTTCATCGTCATGCAGCTGCTGCGCCTCGGCAAGCTCGGCTCCTTCGACTTCAACTCGCGCTTCTACGCCGACGACGACCTCATCGTCGGCGCGGCCGACCCGTTCCAGCTGTTCCGCATCCTCTTCGAAGTCATCCGCGGCGGCGGCCTCAACCACCCCGACGTCGCGTTCATGCTCGACCAGTGCCACAACGTCGAGGACAAGATCCCCGGCCAGATCCGCTCGGTGCTCAACGTGCAGGAGATGACCGCGCGCGCCCTGCTCGTCGACCGCGAGGCCCTCGCCGCCGCCCAGCGTGGCTGCGACGTGCTCGAGGCGAACCGCGTCTTCATGGACGCGTTCCACACCGACGTTCGCCCGGCCCTCGCGGAGTGGCGCGAGTCGCGGGGCCTGCCCGCCGACCCGATGACGGCCTTCGCCGGGTCGGGCTACCTCGCCCGGACCGCCGATGAGCGCGTCGGCGGCACGCAGGCCGGCTGGGGCGCGTGAGCCCATCGAGGGAACAGACCACCATCCGCCACACCGAAGGATCCCGCTCATGACGAACCAGGCAGCCGCCGACCTCATCGCGCGGTCGAACCGCCTCGGCGCCGACCCGAAGAACACGAACTACGCCGGCGGCAACACGTCGGCGAAGGGCACCGAGACCGACCCGGTTACCGGCGAGCCCGTCGAACTGCTCTGGGTGAAGGGCTCGGGCGGCGACCTCGGCACGCTCACCGAGACCGGGCTCGCGGTGCTGCGCCTCGACCGGCTCCGCGACCTCGTGAAGGTGTACCCGGGCGTCGAGCGCGAGGACGAGATGGTCGCCGCGTTCGACCATTGCCTGTTCGGGCTGGGCGGGCCGCACGGCAGAGGCGGCGCCGCGCCGTCGATCGACACGGCCATGCACGGCCTCGTCGACGCCGCGCACGTCGACCACCTGCACCCGGATTCGGGCATCGCCATCGCGACCGCCGCCGCCGGCGAGGAGCTCACGAAGAGGATCTTCGGGGACCGGGTCGTATGGGTGCCATGGCGCCGCCCGGGCTTCCAGCTCGGCCTCGACATCGCGGAGATCAAGGCGAAGAACCCGCAGGCGGTCGGCTGCATCCTCGGCGGCCACGGCATCACCGCGTGGGGCGACACCTCCGAGGAGAGCGAGAGGAACTCGCTCTGGATCATCGACACCGCCGCGGCGTACCTCGCCGAGCACGGCAAGCCGGAGCCGTTCGGCGCGGTCGTGCCGGGCTACGAGCCGCTGCCCGAGGCCGAGCGGCGCGCGAGGGCCGCCGCGCTCGCGCCGACGATCCGCGGGCTCGCGTCGCACGACAGGCCGCAGCTCGGCCACTTCACCGACAGCGAGGTGGTGCTCGAGTTTCTCTCCCGCGAGAAGCTGCGGTCGCTCGCGGCGCTCGGCACGAGCTGCCCCGACCACTTCCTGCGCACGAAGGTGAAGCCGCTCGTGCTCGACCTACCGGCGTCGGCGAGCGTCGAGGAGAGCATCGCGCGCCTCAAGGAGCTGCACGAGCAGTACCGCGCCGACTATCGGGCGTACTACGACGCCTACGCGACCGAGGACTCTCCCGCGATCCGCGGCGCCGACCCGGCGATCGTGCTCGTGCCCGGCGTCGGCATGTTCTCGTTCGGCAGGGACAAGCAGACCGCGCGCGTCGCCGGCGAGTTCTACGTGAACGCGATCAACGTGATGCGCGGCGCCGAGGCGCTGTCGACCTATGCCCCCATCTCCGACGAGGAGAAGTTCCGCATCGAGTACTGGGCGCTCGAAGAGGCCAAGCTGCAGCGCATGCCGAAGCCCAAGACGCACGCGACGCGCATCGCGCTCGTGACCGGCGCGGCCTCCGGCATCGGCAAGGCCGTCGCCACCCGGCTCGCGGCCGAGGGCGCCTGCGTCGTCGTCGCCGACCTCGACCTCGAGAAGGCGCGGGCGGCGGCGTCCGAGCTCGGCGGCACGGATGTCGCGATCGGCGTGCAGGCGAACGTGACGGACGCCGCGCAGGTGCGGGCCGCGATCGACGAGGCGGTGCTTGCCTTCGGCGGCCTCGACCTCGTGGTGAACAACGCCGGCCTCTCGCTCTCGAAGCCGCTCCTCGAGACCACCGAGGCCGACTGGGACCTGCAGCACGATGTCATGGCCAAGGGCTCGTTCCTCGTGTCGAAGGCTGCCGCGCGGGTGCTCATCCAGCAGGGCCTCGGCGGCGACATCGTCTACATCTCCTCGAAGAATTCAGTGTTCGCCGGCCCGAACAACATCGCCTACTCGGCGACGAAGGCCGACCAGGCCCACCAGGTGCGACTGCTCGCGGTCGAGCTCGGCGAGCACGGCGTCAGGGTCAACGGCGTCAACCCCGACGGCGTCGTGCGCGGCTCGGGCATCTTCGCCTCGGGCTGGGGCGCCAACCGGGCGAAGACCTACGGCATCCCCGAGGAGGACCTCGGCAGGTTCTACGCCCAGCGCACGATCCTGAAGCGCGAGGTGCTGCCCGAGCACGTCGCGAACGCGGTGTTCGTGCTTACCGGCCCCGAACTCAGCCACACCACCGGCCTGCATGTCCCGGTCGACGCGGGGGTCGCCACCGCGTTCCTGCGATGACCGCCGGGGCGGTCGCCGCGGTCGACCTCGGGGCCACGAGCGGCCGGGTCGTCGTCGGGCACGTCGACCAGGCGGCCGGCACGCTCCGGCTCGACCACGTCGCGCGGTTCCCGAACATTCCCGTGCGCCTGGCGTCGGGCCTGCACTGGGATCTCACGGGCCTGTACCGCGACCTCACGCGCGGGCTCGCGGACGCGTTCCGCCGCGAGCCCGGCGTCGCGTCGATCGGCGTGGACTCCTGGGCCGTCGACTACGCGCTGCTGCGCGGCGGCCGCGTCCTCGGCGAGCCGTTCCACTACCGCGACGAACGCAACGAGGCCGCGGTCGAGGCAGTGCACGCGCGGGTGCCGTTCGCGGAGCTCTACCGCCGCAACGGCCTGCAGTTCCTGCCGTTCACCACCGTGTACCAGCTCGCGGCCGAGCGGACGGGTGGATGCCTCGGGCTCGCCGATTCACTCCTGCTCATCCCCGACCTCGTCGGCTTCCAGCTCACGGGCGCGAAGGTCGCCGAGCGCACCAACGCCTCGACGACCGGGCTGCTGGACGTCGAGACGGGCGGGTGGGACCGCGAGCTCGTCGAACGGCTCGGACTCGAAGCGTCCGTGCTGCCCCGCCTCGTCTCGCCGGGTACCTCGCTCGGCGGCCTGCGGCCCGGAGTCGCCGCCGAACTCGGCGCTCCCACCGGGATGCGGGTCGTGGCCGTCGGCTCGCACGACACGGCCTCGGCGGTCGTCGCCGTGCCGATGCGCCCCGAGTCCGCCGCCTACATCTCGTGCGGCACCTGGGGCCTCGTCGGCGTCGAGCTCGAGCGGCCGGTGACCACGGACGCCGCGCGCGAGGCGAACTTCACGAACGAGGGCGGCGTCGACGGCCGGGTGCGCTTCCTGCACAACGTCATGGGGCTCTGGCTGCTGTCGGAGTCGGTGCGCTGGTGGGAGCGCGACGGGTCGTCGATCGACCTGCCCGAGCTTCTCGCACAGGCGGCCGCGGTCACGACCGCGGTGCCCGTGTTCGACGCGAACGACCCGCGGTTTCTCGCCCCGGGCGACCTGCCGGGGCGCATCGCGGAGTGGTGCGCCGAGCGCGGGGTCGCCGCGCCGCGGAGCCGCGCGGAGTTCGCCCGATCGATCGTCGAGAGCCTGGCCGAGGCGTTCGCGAGAGCCGTGCGCACGGCGTCGGCCCTCTCGGGCGTCGGTGTCGAGACGATCCACATCGTGGGCGGCGGCGCGCTCAACGCCCTGCTCTGCCAGCGCACGGCCGACCGCTCGGGCCTCCCGGTGCTCGCGGGACCCGTGGAGGCGACGGCCATCGGCAACGTGCTCGTGCAGGCCCGCTCCGCGGGCTTCGCCGAGGGCGGCCTCGAGGCACTCCGCTCGCTCGTCGCCCGGGCCTTCAGCCCGACGCGCCATGATCCGGCCGGCTGAACGCCGGCCGCGAAGAAGAAGGACGAAACATGGTGCGACGCCCGCTGCCGAAGACGAGCTGTCGCTCGCCCGCGCCGGGCAGGCGAATGGTCCCGGTGGCCGATCTGACCACGCGTACCGCGTCAAGATACCGCCACGACGGCTCTGACCTGTGCCTTGACGGGGTCCGTTCCCGCAGGGAAGATCACGTTTTGTGCTAGTCCGGAACCCGGCAATTTGATCGAGGCAGCTGAGCTGGGCTGATTCTGTGTCGGCTTCTCTGTCGTGTCCTGCTGTTCGGTCGGGTGACGGGTCCGGGTTTGCTGATCCATGCCGGGCCGGGCAGCGCGGAAGGGAGCAGGCGATCGAGGCAGTGCGGAAGTTCCTGACCCGAATCGACCCCTGATCCACCCGCCTGGTTCCGGAACCTCGGCGGCCACCCACGACGCGGACGTCGTCCGCGGTACCCATCCCCACAGCAGGAAAGGACTTCGCGGTGTTTCTCGACGCGGCACAGTGGCAGGACAAGATCTTTATCGGCGGTTCGTGGCAGGCGGGCTCCGGCGGCAGCGCCGACGTGATCGAACCCGCGACGGGCGTTTCGCTCGGCCGGATCGGCCGGGCCGGCGTCGACGATCTGGCGCGGGCTGCCGAGAACGCCGCCGAGGCGCAGCGTGAGTGGGCCGCGACCCCGCATCCGGTCCGCGCCGCGGTGCTCCGGCGCGCCGGTCAGTTATGGGCCGAGCACGCCGACGACATCGCCTGGTGGAACATCCGTGAGGTCGGCGCCGTCCCCGGCATGGCGGGCTTCGCCGTGCACACCGCGGAACAGGAATGCTACGAGGCCGCCACGCTGCCCGGCCGCTCGTACGGAGAGGTGATCCCCAGCGAGCAGCCCCGGCTGTCCCTGGCGACCAGGGGACCGGTCGGCGTGGTGGGCGTGATCTCGCCGTTCAACGTGCCGATCATCCTGGGCATCCGCTCGGTGGCGCCGGCCCTGGCGCTGGGCAACGCGGTGATCCTCAAGCCGGACCCGCGTACCGCCGTCACGGGCGGCGTCACGATAGCGCGCATCTTCGAAGAGGCCGGGCTGCCGCCGGGTGTGCTGCAGATGCTGCCCGGCGGGGCCGACGTCGGCGAGGCACTGGTCACGCACCCCCTGGTACGGGTCATCTCCTTCACCGGCTCCACCCCTGTGGGTCGCCACATCGGCGAGCTGGCCGGCCGCCACCTCAAGCGAGCCCACTTGGAGCTCGGCGGCAACTCGGCCCTGATCGTGCTGGACGACGCCGACCTGGACGCCGCGGTCAACCTGGCCGCCTGGGGGGCGTTCTTCCACCAGGGGCAGATCTGCATGACCACCGGCCGCCACCTGGTCCACGAGCGGCTCTACGACGACTTCGTCGAGCGGCTGGCCGCCAAGGCCCGGCAGCTCACCGCCGGAGACCCGGCCGGCGGCCAGGCCGCCCTCGGCCCGATCATCGACGCCGGGCAGCTCGGCAAGATCCACAAGCTGGTCGTCGACAGCGTCGACCAGGGCGCGCGACTCGCCGCCGGCGGCACCTACGAGAACCTGTTCTACTCCGCCACCGTCCTGGCTGACGTCACCCCGGACACCCCGGCGTTCGCCCGGGAGATCTTCGGCCCGGTCGCCCCCGTCGCCCGCTTCTCCAGCCTCGATGAGGCCGTCAAGCTGGCCACCGCCACTGAGTACGGCCTGTCGCTGGGCATAGTCACACGCGACGCGATGAAGGGCTTGGAACTGGCGCAGCGGATCCCGACCGGCATCGTGCACATCAATGACCAGACGGTCAACGACGAGGCCAACGCCCCGTTCGGCGGCGTCGGCGCCTCCGGCACCGGCTCCCGCTTCGGTGGCGCCATGGCCAACATCGAGGCGTTCACCGAGACCCGCTGGATCACGATGCGCGGGCAGGCTCCCACCTACCCGTTCTGACCGGGCACCCCTTCGGCCCGCCGTGAGCAGAAAGGCAGACACCATGACCGACAACGCCACCGAGGTGAACGAGGCACCGGCCGGCCTCACCCTGGAGGAGAAGGCGTCGCTGACCAGCGGCGCGGACTTCTGGACGACCAAGGCGATCGAGCGGGCCGGCGTCCCGTCGATCATGATGACCGACGGCCCGCACGGCCTGCGCAAGCAGCGCGGCGGAAACGACCACCTCGGCATCGCCGACAGCGTGCCCGCGACGTGTTTCCCGCCCGCGGCCGGCCTCGGCTCGTCCTTCGACCCGGAGCTGGCGCGGCGCGTCGGGGAGGCGCTGGGCGTGGAGTCGGCCATCGGGGACGTCGCCGTGCTCCTCGGACCGGGCGTCAACATCAAGCGGTCGCCGCTGTGCGGCCGCAACTTCGAGTACTTCTCCGAGGACCCGATCGTGTCCGGCGTCATGGGTGCGGCGCTCGTACGCGGGATCCAGTCCACGGGCGCGGGCGCGTCGCTGAAGCACTTCGCCGCGAACAACCAGGAAACCGACCGCATGCGCGTCTCCAGCGACGTCGATCCGCGACCGCTGCGCGAGATCTACCTGCGCGGCTTCCAGCGGGTGGTCGAGGACGCGCGGCCCTGGACGGTCATGTGCGCCTACAACCGGATCAACGGCGTGTACGCCTCGGAGAACCCGTGGCTGCTGACGCGGGTGCTGCGCGAGGAGTGGGGCTTCACCGGCCTCGTCGTCTCCGACTGGGGGGCGGTCGCCGACCGCGTGGCGAGCCTGAAGGCCGGGCTCGACCTGGAGATGCCCTCAAGCGGAGGGCGCACCGACGCCCAGGTGGTCGCCGCGGTGCGGGACGGCGAGCTCGACGAGGACACACTCGACACCGCCGCCGCCCGGGTACTCGACCTCGTACGGAAGGCGCAGGCCCGCCCCGCGGTCGCCGGGCCGCTCGACGTGGAGGCGCACCACGCGCTTGCCCGCGAGGCCGCCGGCCGATCGATCGTGCTGCTGAAGAACGACGGCGTGCTGCCCCTCGCCCGGGACACCCGCGTGGCCGTGATCGGCGCGTTCGCGGCGCGACCGCGCTACCAGGGCGCCGGATCGAGCCTGATCAACCCGACGCGGCTCGACACCGCGATCGACGAGATCCGCGCGCTGTCGGCGGGCGAGGTGACGTACGCGGAGGGCTTCACGCTCGACGGCACGGGCGACGCCGCCGCGCTGCGGGACGAAGCCGTCGCCGCGGCCTCCTCGGCCGAGGTCGCCGTCGTCTTCCTCGGTCTGCCGGCGGCGGAGGAGTCCGAGGGGTACGACCGCGACCACATCGATCTGCCCGCCGCGCAGCTCCGCCTGCTCGACGCTGTCGTCGCGGCCAACCCGCGCACCGTCGTCGTGCTGTCCAACGGCGGTGTGGTTGCGCTGCCGTTCCGCGACCGGGTGCCCGCGATCCTTGAGGGCTGGCTCCTCGGCCAGGCCGGTGGCGGGGCCACCGCCGACGTGCTGTTCGGCGTCGTCAACCCCTCCGGCAAGCTGACCGAGACCATCCCGCTGCGCCTGGCGGACACCCCGTCGTACGGCAACTTCCCCGGCGAGTCCGGCCACGTGCGCTACGGAGAGGGACTGCTCGTGGGCTACCGCTGGTACGACGCGAGATCGGTCGAGGTCGCCTATCCGTTCGGCCACGGCCTGTCGTACACGACGTTCCGCTACGGCGACGCCTCGGTCTCCGTCCGGGCCGGCGGCGATATCGCCGTCACCGTGCCCGTCACGAACACGGGCCAGGTCACGGGCCGGGAGGTCGTGCAGGTGTACACCTCCCTGCCCGGCTCGGCGGTCCAGCGGGCTCCCCGGGAGCTCAAGGCATTCGCCTCGGTCGCGCTGGAGCCGGGCGAGACGGCGGTCGCCGAGCTGGTGGTGTGCCGCGCCGACCTCGCGTACTGGGACGTCCGCGTGGACCGCTGGGTCGTCGAGGGCGGCGAGTACGTCGTCGAGGTCGCCGCGTCCAGCCGCGACGTGCGCTCGGCCGTCACCGTGGCCGTCACCGGCGACGACGTGCGCCTGCCGCTCACCATGGACTCCTCGATCGGCGAGCTGCTCGCCCACCCGGTCGCCGGCCCGATCGTACGGCAGGCGATGTCCGGCATGAACGGGGCCGGCGCGTCGACGATGGCCAATGACGAGGGCCTGCGGAAGATACTCGGCTCGTTCCCGATCGGCCGGCTCACGGCCTTCCCTGGCGCGCCCGTGTCGCGGGAGCAGATCGAGGGGCTCATCGCGATCGCGAACGCGCAGGGCTGACCGCCGCCCGTCTCATGGCAAGCGGTACTGACCGCCGCCCACCGCCCCGGGCCGGGACATTCCGGGGTCACGCTCACGGGCCGGGCCGGGCGGGGCGGGCCGCCGTCACGGTAGCCAGGTCTCGTGCAGGTGTAGCCACGTGGCGGCCTGGAGGATCACCGTGGACTGCCGGGTCCGATCCGGCTGGACCTCCTGGTAGGTGGCCACGAGGAGGGAGCCGTCGGAGGCGACGATCCGCACATGGCGGATCTCGACGGTCAGCCCCGGTGCCCTGCCGTAGAGTGCCTCGACCTCGGCGAGGACCTGGTCGCGGGAGAGCGTCTGGCCGTCGGGGGTGATGAGCGTGAAGCCGGGGGCGTGGGCGTCGGCGAAGCGGGCGAACTCCTCCCGCGTGGCGGCGCCGGTCAGCCAGCGTTCGATGACCTCGTGGTGGCGGACGATCTCCGCCTCGGCGCCGTTCACCGGGTCGCCCAGGGCCGGGCGGCGATCCAGGCGCGTAGCGGCGTCAGCCGTAGGCCCAGCAGATCGGCCACTGCGGGGTCGGCCGCGAACAGGTCGCGGTCGGCGGCGGCCCAGCGGTAGGTGGCCGCCACCACGGCGGCCAGCGGCGCGCCCAGCGCCATCGCCAGGCCCGACTCGAACTCGGCCAGATCCTGCGCGGAGTAGCGGGCGCCGAAGGCGGCCGCCAGCTCGTCGCCGGTCACCACGTCGGGCCCGCCGAGCTTCAGCATGGCGCCCTCCAGATCGTCACGCACGAGCGCGGCGTGCGTGGCGGCGCCCAGGTCGTCGTGCGAAAGCCAGGGCACCGGCAGGTCGGCGGGCAGCGGGTAGCGCAGCACGCCCTCGGCCGCCAGCGGACCTGCCACCCACGACGCGGCCAGGTTGTCCAGGTAGACCGGCGGGCACAGCACCACGACCGGCAGACCGGCCGACTGCAGCGTCCGCACCGCCCACCGGCGCGTCTCGAAGGCCGCCACCTGCGTGGTGGCCTCGGGCAGCCGGTTGGCGGTGTTGAACACCAGCCGCCGCACCCCGGCCGCCAGCGCGGAGTCGCGCACATGGTGGATGTAAGCGGCCACCGTGTCCGGCTCGTAGACCAGGGGCAGCGTCACCGCGGCGTGCGTCACCCCGGCGAAGGCCGCCTTCACCGCCCCGGCGTCGCCGAGGTCGCCGGCGACCGGCTCCACTCCGTGCGGAACTCGGCCGCTCCTGGTCAGGCCGCGCACCGTGTGTCCCTCGGCGACGAGCCGCCGCGCGACCGCGCCGCCCTGGGCGCCTGCCGCGCCGATCACAAGAAAGGTCATGCCGGACAGCCTCGACCGAATCCGCGATACGCTCGATAAAGTGAAATATCGGGCTATTTAAGGATCGTCCGGTGGATGGTGATCTGCTGAGCGCTCTATTGGCCCCGCTGCGGCTGGAGGGGGTCTTCCACAGCCGCTGGCAGGCTGGGTCGCCCTGGGGCATCGCGGGCGAGGGCGAGGACTGCGCGCTGTTGCACTATGTGCACGAGGGCACCTGTGCCGTCGAGTTGCCCGGCGTCGAGCCTGTCCTGCTGCGCGCCGGGGACCTGGCCGTCTTCCCGCACGGCAGCGCCCACCGGCTGGGCGACCGGCCGGGGCGCCCCGCCGTGCCGCTCGCCACTGTGCTACCCGAGCGGCCGCCGGGCGGCGTGAGCACCGTCGAGCTCGGCGGGCCCGGCGAGCAGACCGTCCTGCTCTGCGGCGGGCTCCACTACGACCGGGCCGCCGTCTCGCCGATCTACCGGGCGCTGCCGCCCATCCTGGTGCTCGACCAGGCCACGCTGGAAGGTC
The DNA here is from genome assembly GCF_001528665.1 of Microtetraspora malaysiensis. GTDB lineage: Bacteria > Actinomycetota > Actinomycetes > Streptosporangiales > Streptosporangiaceae > Microtetraspora_A > Microtetraspora_A malaysiensis. Next base: position 804 of record NZ_BBYJ01000019.1, on the reverse strand, counting down.
ACGGGCTGCTCGGCGGCACCCTCGGGCGACTGGCGGGTGAGTGGGACCTGGCCGAACCCGGCGCGACGCTGGTCGCCCTGCGCGCCTTCGAGCTGGTTTTCGTGCTGGCGCTGCGGGCCGCGGTGGGCGAGCTGGCCGAGGGCTCGCCGGTCCTGCGGGCGTTGCGTCACCCGGCTATCGGGACGGCGCTGCACGCCGTACAGACGAGGTTCGCCGAGTCCTGGACGGTGGAGTCACTGGCAGCCCAGGCCGGGATGTCGCGCTCGGCGTTCGCGGCGACCTTCCGCGAGCTGGTCGGCGAGGCGCCGATCCGGCACCTGACCGCCCGCCGCATGCAGGAGGCCGCACGCCTGCTGAGCGAGACCATGCTCGCCCACAGCCGGATCAGCGAGCGCGTCGGCTACCACTCGACGGTCGGCTTCCACCTGGCCTTCCGCCAGTGGTACGGGACCACCCCCGGCGACTACCGCCGCCGCTGGGCTCAGGACACCGCACTCAGAACAGTGGACGGGATGCGGGGAGCGTGATGCGGTCGCCGACCTCGCGACGGGCCTTCGGAAGCTCGGCCACATCAGCAGAGGTGACCTCTAGGGCCTGTGCGGAGTTCGGATCTTCAGGCAGGCCGGAGGCTTCGGATCCACAAGATGGCTCCGCGTAGATGAAGGCCGGCCAGATAGCTTTCGGGGGTCTTGTCGAAGCGGAACGCCAGCCCACGCCACTCCTTGATCCGATTGATACAGCGCTCAACCGTGTTGCGCTCCTTGTAGAGATCCGCGTCGTGGCTGACTGGGCGGCCGCCACGCG
>NZ_BBYJ01000018.1 GCF_001528665.1 Microtetraspora malaysiensis | reverse complement strand
AGCCCTTCTCGGCAACAACACATGTGCGGAGTGTGATCGCGAGCGGACATGCGACATGAGTGAAGCCCCTGGTAGGAACAGGTCGACCAAGATCCAGTTCCGCAGAGGCTTCACGTGTCATCCAGTATCACCTACACCGCTGTGCTCGACGTCAACAAGGAGACCGCCGAGTTCCTCGCCCGGCTGCTCAAGGAACACCGCACCCGCCTCGGCACCCGGAAGGACACCCGCGCCCTGGGGCCGTTCAAGCAGGCCATACTCATCCTGCGCTGGTTCGTCGACGGCACCCGGATCGCTCAACTCGCCCGGGACAACGCCATCTCCGTTCCGACCGCCTACCGCTACCTCCACGAGGGCCTGACCGTGCTCGCCGACCACGCCCCCGACCTGTCCACCGCGCTGGAGCGCGCCGCCCGCGCCGGCTACACGCACCTGAATCTGGACGGCACGGTGGTGCGCACCGACCGCGTAGCCACCCCCGGACCAAACGGCGCGGACCTGTGGTGGTCCGGAAAGCACAAACACCACGGCGGAAACGTGCAGGTCATCTCCGCGCCGGATGGATGGCCCCTGTGGGTCTCCCCGGTCCGGCCTGGTCGCGAACACGACATCACGTGTGCTCGCGCCCACGGACTCCTCGACACCCTCAACCGGCTCGCCGACACCCTCGGCGTTCCCACGCTGACCGACCTCGGCTACGAGAACGCGGGTCCGGGCCTGCGCCATCCGGTCAAGAAGCCCAAGGGCGGCGAACTCGCCGGGGACGCCAAGGCGTTCAACCAACTCATCCGGGGCGTTCACGGTGTAGCCGAACGAGCGAACGCGCTGCTGAAGGTCACCTTCAAGACTCTGCGCCGGGTCAGCCTCGACCCCGCCGCGATCACCCGGATCGCCCGCGCAGCCCTCGTCCTGCTCCAGGTTGAGCACGGACGCACCGCCTGAACGGAGATCACAAAGAGTCAGGCGACGTTACCGAGAAAGGTTCAGTGGGACGGTTCCCTGTTCAAGGGCGCTTCCGCCTATTACGAGCGCGGGCGTCTTCCGTACGCTCCGGGCTTCGTCGAGACCCTGGCCAAGGTCCTCGGCCTGGACGGTGACGGGAGGCTCCTCGATGTCGGCTGCGGTCCGGGGATCGTGTCCCTTGCTCTGGCACCGCTCTTCGCCGAGGTGGTCGGCCTCGACCCGGACCAGGACATGCTGGCCGAGGCGGAGCGGCAGGCGGCGCGCCGCGGGGTGGCGAACACACGCTGGGTGGCTGCCCGTGCCGAAGATCTGCCCGCCGGGCTGGGCGAGTTCCGGGCCGTGCTGTTCGCCCAGTCGTTCCACTGGATGGACCGGGATCGGGTCGCCGCGACCGTGCTTTCGATGCTGGAGCCCGGTGGCGCGTTCATCCATATGAGCGAACTCAAGGACCAGTTCGGAGAATCAATCCAGCAGCCGCGACCGGTCTCGCATCCGGTTCCGCCGTACGACGAGATCCGCGAACTGGTGCGGCGGTATCTCGGCCCGGTCCGCCGCGCGGGCCGGGGAACACTTCCCAACGGCACGCCGGGCAGGGAGGACCTGGTCCTCGCGCGGGCAGGATTCGAGAACGTCGAACGGCACACCGTTCCGGCCGGACAGCTGGTCGAACGATCCGTGGACGACGTCATAGCGTGGGTTTTCTCTCGATCCGACTCCGCCCCACACCTTTTCGGAGAAAGGGTGGCGGATTTCGAACAGGACCTGCGGGCACTCTTGCAGAAGGCATCACCCGACAGAGGCTTCGCCGAGTACCTTCCGGCGACCGCGATCATGACATGGCGCAAACCGCAGGGTGACCGCTGACGACGGAGCGCGTCCCGCACGAGACAGCGGCGGATGTTCGCAGGCGCGGTACTGCCGGCCCGTTCCGAAGTTGAGGCCGGAATGGTACGGACATCAAGCCAGGTGTCCGTACCCGGCATGTTCGTGCAGGAGGGCGCGCAGGTGGGGTCCGCCGCCGGATCCCGGGAGACACCCTGCCGGCCACGGCCGGGCGCCGGGACGGCACGTTTCCTGTCGGCCGGCGCTGTTATGGTCGCGGCCATGGCTAACCGCTCCTACCTTTACTCCGCGGACTCGCTGCCCAGCGTGGAAGGCATTCCGAAGCCGGTCCGGTGCATCTCTGAGCACAATTGGAGCATCCCGCTCGCGCACAAGTTGCTGGTCGGACGTGAGACAGCTGTCGTTCCGTCCACGATCTGGAACCCGCGCATCGGCATCGCCGCGGATTTCGCCGGTGGCGCGAGCCTGCTCGGAGACCTCCTGCGGTTAGTGGGCCAGGGACTCGCCGACCGCGACTTCGCCGCATGCGTCGACAAGACCATGGCCCACCTGGACAAGCAGCGGGGAAAGTTCTTTCTGCTGGAGACCGGAGAGATCATCTCGCTCAGCGACAGTGATCCCGAGCAGGAGGTGCGCGATCTGGTCGCCCACGACATCCCCGCTGCCGTGGCCCAGGCCGAAGCGGCACTCGCCGGCGACAACGATGAGTGGCTCGCGTCCGTACGCGCCGACTGGCAGGACCACTTCGGGTCCTTTTACAACGAGTGGCTTTACTTCTCCTTCCCAGTTGACTAACCCTGATTGACGCATGTCCGGCACCGTACGAGCAGGGATATGCATCGGATGCCGGAATGCGCCTTCGCATGTCAGCGAAGGACGCCCGCCGCGGTGGTCGGGGCATCAGGAGGGCCGCCCCTGGGCGATCTCAATGGTTTTGCTGTCGAGCCCCTGACGTGATCGTTGTCGGGCAGGCCGGAGTGCACCGGCATGCGGGGCCGCCGGATCAGACGGGTGCGTTGAGAACGTTTTCGGTGAAATGGCGGCCCCAGTGTGGGCGGCTGCCGTCGACGTCGAACACGTTGTACTCCTCGGCGAGATCCCAGGACGTCAACACGTGCCCGCTTCTGCGGTCGACCTGGGGATCGGCGGCGAGGGCGGCAATGACGCGGCCGATGAAACGGGGGGTCTCCGAGGCCAGGAAGTGCGGATCCTGCCGGCCGGCGTCGCGCCAGTTGGCCTCGGTGACGCCGAACCCGTCAAGCATGGCCTCCGAGCGCAGGAACCCGGGAGTGACAGCGAGGGCGGTGATTCCGTGCGGGCGAAGCTCTTCGGCCTGCGCCAGCGCCAGACGATTGACGGCGGTCTTCACCATGTCGTAGGCCAGGTTCCCTCGGTAGTGGACGCCGTCGCCGTCGGTCACCTCGACGATGAGGCCGCCGGCGTGTTCCCGCATGAGAGGCACCGCCTGCTGGCTGGTGATCAGGTGCGTGAGGACGGCGCGTTCCCACAGCACCTGGAGCTTGGCCAGGTCGAGCTGCCAGAACGGGGTTCCCCACTCGGTGAGCGGGTCGCCGCCCCACACGTCATTGATCAGCAGGTCCAGCCGACCGTGATCGGTGCGCACCCGCTCGATGACAGCGGCGACCTCGGCGGGGCGGGTGTGGTCGCAGCGGACGGCGATGCCGGTGCCGCCGGCCTTGGTGACCAGCTCGGCGGTCTCCTCGATCGTCTCCGGGCGATCGAGGTCGGACCGGGCGGAGCGCGTGGATCGGCCGGTGACGTAGACGGTGGCACCGGCGGTGCCAAGCTCCAGCGCGATGCCCCGCCCCGCGCCACGTGTGGCGCCGGCGACAAGGGCGACCTTTCCGGCCAGAGGTGGCTCCATCAGCGAGGTCTCCCGAGAAGGTCGGAGTGAGTCAGACGTCATGGTCATCTCCTCTGCGACGACGTGGAGTACATACTAAACGAATATTCATTTAGTATGTATCCATGACGATGGGACGACCGAGAACAGTCAGTGACGAACAGGTTCTCGCCGGCGCCGCACGCGTGATCGCACGTGTGGGTCCAGCACGCCTGACGCTGGCCGAGGTGGGTCGTGAGGTCGGATTGTCCGCGGCCACCTTGGTGCAGCGCTTCGGTTCCAAACGCGGCGTCCTGCTGGCGGTGGCCGCTCACGGAGCCGATGCCCTGCCCCGTCGGGTGGCCGGCGCCAAGGACGCGAGCGCCCCCGCCGCGACTCTGATCGAGATTCTCGCCGAGGTGGCCGGCACCATCCGCAGCTCCGAGGAGTTCGCCAACCACCTGGCGTTCCTGTTGCTGGACATGTCCGACCCGCAGTTCCGACAGATCAGCCGCGACTACGCCGCTGCCGTCGAACGCGCGATCGCAGACGCCCTGGCCGCGGGCCAAACCGCCGGCGAGCTCATCAAAGGTGATCTCAGCCGACTGTCGCGGGCGATTCACGCCGCCTACAACGGAGCACTCATCGCCTGGGGCCTGTCGGGTGACGGCAGCCCGGCCGAACGCGTCCGCGAGCAGCTGACCCTGCTCCTCGGCCCCTACCTCGAACCGACGGGCCCGGTCCCGCCACGACCGGCGACCTGACGACCGTCGCCACCGGCCCCGGCCCGCAGGCGGGAATGGCCGGCGACACCATCGCATCGCCATAGCCATCCGGGGTTCTGCACGCCCTGCGGGCGGTCAGCGCGCTCTGACGGGCCGGCACAGCTCCTCTCCGGCGCGACCTGGGCGGGTCCGACGAGCCTGAGCCCGGGCGACGCGCCCACACTGCCGATCGAGGCGGGGCGGGCCGGGAGATCAACGGAGCCGGTGTTCGTCCGCCCAGTCGGCGACGGCCGCCGCGATGGCCTGGGGCTGATCCTCCGGAGTGTGGTGACCGGCGATCGCCTCATATCGTGAGATCTCAATGCCGGCGATGTTGTCCGCGCACCACTCGATCAGCTCGGGGCCCATCATGGTGCCGGGGCCGGGCCGGAAGGTGACCAGCAGCTTCGGCACCTCGGCGCTGGTGGCCAGCCACTGGTCGTAGGCCTCGACTCTGGCGACGACGTCGGCGGGGTCCCCGCCCAGCGGCATCGACCGCGGCCACTGCAGCAGCGGCAGGCGGCTTTCCCTGGTGGGGTACGGCCGGCGGTACGCCGCGAAGTCCTCCTCGGTGAGCGGCTTGGCGACAGTGCCAGGCAGGGCCTGCTCGATGAAGGCGTTCTCGTCGAGGATCATGGCCTCCCCCACGCCGTCGGCCTTGATCGCCTGGAACATCTGACGACCGCCCTCGGGGAACTCCTCCCAGGACATCGGCTTGACGATGGTCTCGGTGAAGGCGATGCCACGCACCCGACCGGGGTGACGGGCGGCCCAGTCGAAGGCCAGGGCGCCTCCCCAGTCGTGACCGGTGAGCACCACGTCGTCGAGTTCGAGGGCGTCGAACCAGGCGTCCAGATAGCGGGCGTGGTCGGCGAAGGTGTAGTCGATGGCGGGTTTCCCCGACTCCCCCATGCCGATCAGGTCGGGAGCCAGACGGCGGCCTGAGCCGACGGCGGGCAGGACATGCCGCCACAGGTGGGAGGAGGTCGGGTTGCCGTGCAGGAAGACCATCGGCGGACCGGCGCCGAGCTCTCGATAGAACATCGTGGAGTCGAGCACATGCTGGACAGGCATAACGAAAATCCGTTCACGTGTTGAGTTTCATCGTCCGGTCCACCGCGATCTCAAGCACGACCCGGCCCGGCGGGTCGGGAGGCGGTGAACCGTAGCGCCGGGTGTAGCGGCGGGCGGCCACGGCTACCCTCCGCGGATCGCTGGACACGGTGGCGGCGCCTTCGAGGGTGACCCAGCGAAATCCCTCGGCTTGACAGAGTGCGGCACGTCCGCCCGGGCGGACGGCCACGTTACGGGCCTTGCGCGAGGAGGCGACGGTCAGGACTCGGAGCAGAGCCGCGGCGGCGTCCCAGGTGAAGCGCACCGCCACCAGGTGCGGGGAGCCGTCCGGTCGCAACGTGGTCAAGATGGCCACGCGCGGCTCGGTCAGGAACGCCTCCGCCGAGCTCGGCAGACCGATCATCGGAAGGCGGCGATGTTCCGCGCCGCCCAGTCGGCGAAGGTGCGCGGCGCGCGGCCGAGGATCCGCTGCACGTCCGGGCTGACCTTCTGCTCGGCGGCGGTCGGCTCGCCCAGGATGGCCAGGGTGCCCTCCGCGATCGGTTCGGGCATGAACTGCAGCATCTGCGTGCGTGCCTCCTCGCGCGTCTGCTCGACGAATCGCACCGCCGCGCCCAACGCCTCCCCGATCATCGCGGCACGCTCGCGCGGGGTGACCGGCCCCGGGCCGGTCAGCTCATACGTACGTCCGGCATGTCCGGCTTCTCGCAGGATCACGGCCGCGACCTCGGCGATGTCGGCCGGATCGATGGTCGGCAGCCCGACGTCGCCGAACGGGGCGGCGACCGTACGGTCCGCGCGAATCTGCTCCGCCCAGGCGAAGGCATTGGAGGTGAAACCGCCCGGCCGCAGGATCGTCCAGTCCAGCCCCGAACCGCGGACGGCGTCCTCGAAGGCGGCGGCGTGGCGGTAAGCCTGCGGCCGGGTTCCCGCGCCTTGGGAGGACAGCAGCACCACTCGCCGAATCCCGCCCGCCTTGGCCATGTCGAGGATGGCCCGCGGGTCCTCCCCCGCGACAAGCAGGAACAATGCTTCGGCCCCCTCGAAGGCCTCCTTCAGGCTGGCGGGCTCGGCCAGGTCGGCCGGGCTGTGCCGGACCCCCTCCGGAAGCGGCGCCGGCTGCCGGGAGAGTCCGGTCACCTGCTCCTCCGCCTCGCTGAGCAGGCGGACCAGCTCGTGCCCGACTTTTCCGGTGGCACCCGTCACGACGATCATGGAACTCGCTCCTGAGTTAGTTAGTTGACTGACTTATGGGAAAACCATACATGCCGGGCGGCCTCTCGTCTACATTTAGTCGGGTGACTAACTCAGCAGGGATGGGTTCCACGTGGGCGAGGAAGCGGGAACGGCCGCAGTCCACCCGTCGTGAGCGGGTGGCCGCTCACGACGCCACGCACGTACGCACTCGGGGACGCAGACTGCCCGGTCAGGGCACCCGCACCAGTACGTCGGGGCTCAGGTCGGCGATCGACCGGTAGCCGTTGAGTCCCATCGTCAGGTCGGCCTCGGCGAGCAGGCAGCGCAGCACGTGCTCCGCGCCCGCGGCACCGCCCAGCGTGATGCCCCAGCCGTAGGGGCGGCCGACCGCGACCGCGGTGGCACCCAGCGCCAGGACCTTGACCACGTCGACACCGGTACGCACGCCTGAGTCGAAGATGACCGGCATGCCCTCGGCCGCGGCGACGACGGCGGGCAGGAAGTCGAGCGCGGGCGCGCTGGCCGCCTGCCGGCCGCCGTGGTTGGAGCAGTAGATGCCGTCGACGCCTCCGTCGCGCGCCCGACGTACGTCGTCGGGGTGGCAGATGCCTTTGAGGAGCAGCGGCAGGCCGGTGAGGCCGCGCAGCCAGGCCAGGTCGTCCCAGGACAGGGCCGGATTGCCGAACGTGAGGGCCCAGGCGAACGTCGCGGCGGCGGGGTCCTTCTCCGGCGTCTTCTCCAGCCGGCTCCGGAAAACGGGGTCGCTGAAGTAGTTGGCCAGGCACAGCCCCTGCAGCTGGGGCATCGAGGCGTGCCGGAGGTCGCGCGGGCGCCAGCCCAGGGACCAGGTGTCGAGCGTGACCACGATGCCGGCGTACCCGGCGGCCTCGGCCCGGCGCACGAAGCTCTCCGCGAGCTCGCGGTCATTGGGCGTGTAGAGCTGGTAGAAGCCCGGGGTGTCACCCAGCGCGGCCGCCACGTCCTCCATCGGGTCCTGGGTGAGCGTGGAGGCGATCACGGGGACGCCGGTCACGGCCGCCGCCTTCGCCACTTCGAGGTCGCCGTGCCGGCTCTCATGCATGATGCCGACTACTCCGATCGGCGCCATCATCAGCGGCGTCGGGTAGCGACGGCCGAACAGCTCGACGGACAGGTCGCGCTCGGCGGCGCCGGAGAGCATCCGCGGCACGATGCCCCAGCGCTCGAACGCGGTGACGTTGCCGCGCTGGGTCGCCTCGTCGCCGGCACCACCGGCGACGTAGTCGTAGAGGACCGGGTCGAGCTTCTCCGCCGCGAGCGCCTCGAGATCGCCGCAGGTGACCGGATACCTCGGCTTCTCGCCGTTCAAGCCGTTCAGGTAGATGTTCAGGTTGAAGTCGGAGAAGTTCGGCATGTTCCGCCTTCTGAGGTCGAGTCTGGTGGGGGGTTGGGCGAGCTCGCGCTTCAGATTCTTCCCGATGGCGGTCATCGGCAGGCCGGACACTACCTCAACCAGATTCTTACGGACGGGAGCCGGCCGTCACGTCGTTGACCGGCCAACGGGCCGGTTGCCCGGTCAGAACCCGCACGGCCTCTTCGGCGGCGATGTGACGCACCATCGTGATGGACTGCTCGGAGTAGTAGGCGGCGTGCGGGGTGACGATCACGTTGGGCAGCGTGAGGAGCGGATTGTGCGGGTGCCAGTCGCGTTGCTTCGCGGGCTCCTCCTCAAGGTCGTCCAGTGCCGCGCCGGCGATCCATCCTTCGGTGAGTGCCTGGTAGAGCGCCGTATCCTCCACGATCGGGCCGCGCGCGGTGTTGACGAGGATGGCGGTCGGCTTCATCCTGCGGAGCGTCGCACGGTCGAAGGTGTGGTGGGTCTGCGGGGTGAGCGGCGCCTGGACCACCAGGTAGTCGGCACCTTCCACGAGCTCGTCGAAGGTCACCGGCCGCACCTGGCACGATCGGATCTCGGACTCGTCGAGAAACGGGTCGTGCGCCCAGACCTCGACGCCGAACGCCCTCGCGCGTTCGGCGACGAGCTGGGCGATGGAGCCGAATGACAGCAGCCCGAACACCCGTCCCCTCAGCCGCCAGATCGGCTCTCCGCTCTGCCACCGCCATGTGCCCTGCCGGGTCGCTCGGTCGTATGCGCAGATCTTGCGGGCGGCGGCCAACCAGAGCGCGACGGCGTGATCGGCGACCTCGTCGGCGCACCACTCGTTCGGCGCGTTCGTGACCTGGATGCCCCGTCGGGTGGCGGCGTCGACGTCGACGATGTCCACGCCCGTGCCGTAGCGGGCGATCACCTGACAACGGGTGAACGCGTCGATGGCGCGGGAACCGACCCGCGCGTACTGGGTCAGGACGCCATCGACGTCCCGGCCCTTTTCGATCACCTCGTCCTCGCTCTTGCACTGTGCGGCGAGGAGCTCGAACCCGGCGCCCTCGATAATCGCGCGTTCGATGTCCACGTCGCCGAAGTCGAAGTCGGCGATCAGGATCGTCCCTCTGGCGTCAGTGCGAGTCACGGGGGATCCCCTTGGTGTGGACGAGATCCTGGTACGACAGGGCGAGCTCCAGGCAGCCTCCGGTGTCCAACTGCCCGACCGTGGAGCGGTAGATCTCCTGCCACGGTGTCTGGTTCTCGAACACCGGCGGTGTGTATCGGGCCCACCGCGCGGCGATCTCCTCATCCGGCAGGAGGACGTCGACGCGCGTGTTGTCCATGTCGATACGGATGCGGTCCCCGGTGCGCAGAATGGCGAGATTGCCGCCGACCGCGGCCTCGGGGCTGGCGTTGAGAATGGACGGCGCGTCCGAGGTGCCGCTCTGGCGGCCGTCACCGAGCGTGGGCAGCGAGATGACGCCGAGCCGGAGCAGCGCGGTGGGGACCTCCATGTTCACGACCTCGGCCGATCCCGGGTAGCCGATCGGCCCGGTGTAGCGGATGACGAGAATGCAGTTCTCGTCGATGTCCAGCTCGGGATCCTGGATCCGGGCGTGGTAGTCCTCAGGCCCGTCGAAGACGACGGCCCGAAGGTCGAACACCTGCGGAGCGCCGGGATGCGGCAGATAGCGGGCGCGGAAATCGTCGTTGATGACCGAGGTCTTCATGACCGCGGAGTCGAAAAGGTTGCCGGTCATGACGAGAAGTCCGCCCCGCGCGGCGAGCGGCTCGTCGAAGGGACGGATGACCGTCGGGTCGGCGGGCGGGACATCGGCCAGGTTCTCGGCCACGGTACGGCCGGAGACGGTCACGACGTCGCCGTGCAGGCGCCCTGCCGTCAGCAACGACCGCATGATGGCGGGGACGCCGCCGGCGCGGTAGAAGTCCTCACCGAGGAACTCGCCGGCGGGGGCGACGTTCGCCAGTACCGGGATGTCGGCTCCGACTCGCTGCCAGTCCTGGAGGGACAGGGGCACCCCGACGTGACGCGCGATGGCGTTGATGTGGATGGGCACGTTGGTCGAGGCGGCGATGGCCGAGGCGACCACGATCGCGTTCTCGAAAGCCCGCGGGGTCATGATCTTGCGCGGGGTGAGGTCCTCGCGCACGAGGGCTACCGCTCGGCGGCCTGTCTCGTAGGCCATCTGCGCCCGCTGGCGATAGGGGGCCGGGATCGCCGCGCAGCCTGGCAGGGACATCCCCAAGGCCTCGGCCAGGCTGTTCATCGACAGTGCGGTGCCCATCGTGTTGCAGTGACCGACGCTGGGCGCGGAAGCGGCCACGCGCGCCATGAACTCGTCGTAGTCGATCTCCCCGCTGGCGAGCAGCCGCTTCGACTGCCAGATCACCAGCCCCGAACCTGATGAGCCGGTCCGCTTGCCATGGTGATAGCCGTTGAGCATCGGCCCTCCGGACAGGACTATCGCCGGGATGTTCACCGTCGCCGCCGCGGCGAGGCACGCGGGCGTGGTCTTGTCACAGCCTGTCGTGAGGACGACCCCGTCGAGTGGATATCCGTAGAGCACCTCGACCAGCCCGAGGTAGGCGAGGTTGCGATCGAGCGCGGCAGTCGGGCGTTTACCGGTCTCCTGCAGCGGATGGACGGGAAACTCGAACGGGATGCCACCGCCGTCGCGGATCCCGTCCCTGACCCGGTCGGCGAGGGCGAGGTGGTGGCGGTTGCAGGGAACGAGGTCGCTCCCCGTTTGGGCGATGCCGATGATCGGTCGGCCCGACTGGAGTTCCGCCGGGGTCAGCCCGAAGTTGAGAAAGCGTTCGAGATAAAGAGCCGTCATCTCCGGATTGCCGGCGTTGTCCCACCAGGCCTGGCTGCGCAGACCGCCTGTGGCGCGCTTCGTCGATGGCATCAGGCACTCCTCACTGGCCTACCGGGGCTCCCGCCGGCCGGGCGCCGCCGTGGCGCAGGAGGTGCCGTGCGCACCCACCGTTTCGGGCGCATCCGCACAGATACCCACAGCTCACCCGCACTAACTACGCTCGAGCCGGGCAGCCGGGCAGCCGGGCAGCCGGGCAGCCGGGCGGCCGGACGCGGAAGCCGCGCGGCCTACCCAAAAATTTCCGCAAGGCGTCCGATCGCGCACCCGTGACCAGAGAACCAGACAGACAGCCCGGTGATCGAGGCATTCGCCCTTGCCCATGGCTTTCCGTGTTACCGCCCGAGCTGGTGAAAGACTGATTCGACGCACGCTGGTCACACAGCGGGAGTGCCGACGGCGGACGGAACCGACGTTTTCCACGTAATCGTGATAGGTGCCGGGCCCGTCGGGAAGAACGCCGCGAAGCACGCCATCCCGCCGTTCCCGACCGTCGTGAACGAGATCTGACCTGCCGGAGGAGTACGGCCGGTGAGGTTCGCGTAGCGTCCCGCGGTCGGTCGGGCGTGGCATTCCCCGCCCGGGCAGGCGTCCGTGGGACCGAGTGGGGGCACCATGAACGTACCGCGGGGGCAGGTCCTGGTGCTGTACGGCATCACCGGCGATCTCGCCAGAAAGATGATCATTCCGGCGCTGTACAGGCTCACCGCCCGCGGTGTACTCGACGTTCCGGTTATCGGCATGGTTCGCCGCGATCTGGACATCGCCACGCTGCGGAACCACGTCCACGACAGCGTCGCGACCGCTTACGGGCGGGTCGACGAGGACGTGTTCGGCGCACTCGCCGACAGGCTGGCGCTGGTCCACGGCGACGTGACCGGACCGGAGGTCTACACCGAACTCGCGCGGCGACTCGCCGGCGAGACATTCGCCGTCCACTATCTGGCCGTGCCACCCCCACTGTTCGCGCCGATAGCCGAACGCTTGGGCGCCTCGGGCCTGAACGCCAGGGGCCGGCTGGTGGTGGAGAAACCATTCGGTGAAGACCTGGCCTCCGCGCGGCGGCTCAATACGCACCTGCACCGCTACTTCCCGGAGGACCGGCTGCTTCGCGTCGATCATTTCCTTGGCAAGGAGCCGGTCCAGAACCTCATGATGTTCCGCTTCGCCAACACCCTGCTGGAGCCCATCTGGAACCGCGACCATGTCGCCACCATGCAGATCACGATGGCCGAGGCGTTCGACGTCGCCGGCCGCGGGGCGTTCTACGACGCGGTGGGTGCCGTCCGCGACGTCGTCCAGAACCATCTGCTGCAGGTCCTGGCGTACTTGACGATGGATCCTCCGGCCGACAGCAGCGCCGAGACCGAACGCGATGAGAAACGTCGGCTGATGCGCGCGATACGGCCGATCGAGCCCGATGATGTCGTCCGAGGCCAATACGCCGGCTATCTCGATACGCCGGGGGTGGCCGCCGGGTCGACCACCGAAACCTACGCCGCGGTGCGGCTGTGGGTCGACAACTGGCGCTGGGTCGACGTTCCGTTCCTGATCAGGACGGGTAAGGCACTCGCGGTCACCAGCACCGAGGTCGCCGTCCGGCTTCGCTGTCCGCCCTGCATGTTGTTCTTGTCCGCCGACGCCGGCCGACCGCGCCCCAACATCGTCCGGTTCAGGCTGGACCCCAACCCCGGGGTCACCCTCGACCTGCTCGCCAAGGCTCCGGGTGAGGCCGACGCGATGCGGGAGGTGCCGGTGTCGGTCGACTTCGAGGCGCAGCAGGGGCAACCGGAAAGCGCTTACGAACGAATCATCACGGACGCGCTCTCCGGCGACCCCCGCCACTTCGCCCGCCAGGACACCGTGGAAGAGGAATGGCGCATCGTCGATCCCATCCTCGGCTTCGAGACGCCACCAGAGCCGTACGAGCGCGGCGGGTGGGGGCCGTCCAGCGCCGACCGCCTCACCGGCGACGGCCGCTGGATCCCCACATACGTACGTGCCTGACCGTGAATCAGGTTCGCCCCCGAACGCGTGTCGGAGGTCGCCCGCGAACGCGTGGCCGCCGAAAGGGGGAATGTATGCAGGCGACCATCTCCGTCTCGCCGATCATCGGAGGAACCGATGCCGACCGTCCCGCTCCGTGACCGAGCCTCGTGGAAGGCGCTCGAGCAGCACCACACCGACATCGGCGGGCGGCACCTGCGTGAGCTGTTCGCCAAGGACCCCGACCGTGGCGAGCGCATGTGCGCCGAGGCCACCGGACTGTACCTGGACTACTCGAAGAACCGCGTCACCGACGAGACGATGCGCCTGCTGGTCGAGCTCGCCCGGGAATCGGGGCTTGAGCAGCGCCGGGACATGATGTTCCGCGGCGAACCGATCAACACCTCCGAGCATCGGCCGGTGCTCCACGTCGCGCTGCGGATGCCGGAAGGCGCCTCGCTCGTCGTCGACGGTGCCGACGTCGTCGCGGAGGTCCATGACGTCCTCAACCGGATGACGGCCTTCGCCCGGCAGGTTCGGTCCGGGCAGTGGAAGGGATATACCGGCAAGCCGATCAAGAACATCGTCAACGTGGGCATCGGCGGCTCCGATCTCGGGCCGGTCATGGCCTACGAGGCACTGCGCCACTACAGCCGGCGTGATCTGGGGTTCCGATTCATCTCCAACGTCGACCCCACCGATTTCGCCGAGGCGACCCACGACCTGTTCGCCGACGAGACGCTGTTCATCGTCTGTTCCAAGACGTTCGGCACGCTGGAGACCCTCACCAACGCCCGTTCGGCGCGCGACTGGGTGATCGGCCAGCTGGGCGACGAAAGCGCGGTCTCCCACCATTTCGTCGCGGTCTCGACCAACGCCGCGCGCGTCGCGGAGTTCGGCATCGACCCCGCGAACATGTTCGGCTTCTGGGATTGGGTCGGCGGCCGTTACTCGATGGACTCCGCCGTCGGACTGTCGACGATGATCGCGATCGGCCCCGAGCATTTCGGTGAGCTGCTCGAGGGCTTCCATGAGATGGACGAGCACTTCCGCACGGCCCCGCTCGAGGCGAACCTGCCGGTGCTGCTGGGGCTGCTCACCGTGTGGTACGTGAACTTCTTCGGGGCCCAGACCATCGGCGTCATGCCGTACGAGCAGTATCTGACGCGGTTCCCCGCTTATCTGCAGCAGCTGACGATGGAGTCGAACGGCAAACATGTCAGCCGTGACGGCCGCGTCGTCGACTACGACACCGGCCCGGTCTACTGGGGTGAGCCGGGCACGAACGGCCAGCACAGCTTCTACCAGCTGATCCACCAGGGCACGCGGCTGATCCCGCTCGACCTGATCGGCTTCGCCAAGAGCCTCAACCCGTTGCGCGACCACCATGACCTGTTGTCGGCGAACGTCTTCGCGCAGGCACAGGCACTCGCCTTCGGCCGGACCGAGGAGGAGGTGCGGGCCGAGGGCACCGCGCCGGACGTCGTGCCGCATCGGGTCATGCAGGGCAACCATCCCACCAACGTGCTGCTCGCCGAACGGCTCACCCCGCACCGGCTCGGCACTCTCGTGGCGCTGTACGAGCACAGCGTGTTCACCCAGGGAACGATCTGGGGGATCGACTCCTTCGACCAGTGGGGCGTCGAGCTCGGCAAAGTACTCGCGGGGCAGATCGCACCCGAGCTGACGGCCGATACCGAGCCCGAACTCGCCCACGACTCGTCGACCAACCGCCTGATCCGCCATTACCGGAGGCTGCGGAAGAACTAGCGGGATGCGCTGACGACCGCGAGACACGCCATCGGGCTCCCGGGAGACCGCCGGCGCGGGGCACCACCCAAAGCTCACCCATCCGGCTCAGGTCGCCCGCCACCTCGGCCCGGTCTCCGACGCGATCGGATGGGTGGCGATGATCAAGCATCGTTGGCCCTAACCGGCGGTGTGAAGGGTATCCATCTCTCGGATTATCTGGCAG
Source organism: Microtetraspora malaysiensis (assembly GCF_001528665.1). Classification (GTDB taxonomy): domain Bacteria; phylum Actinomycetota; class Actinomycetes; order Streptosporangiales; family Streptosporangiaceae; genus Microtetraspora_A; species Microtetraspora_A malaysiensis. Next base: position 185,800 of record NZ_BBYJ01000018.1, on the reverse strand, counting down.
CTCCATGGTCTTGGGGCGTCACGACCGTTCTCGATGGGAGCCGCCCGTGTCCGAGATGATCGCCGGGGTCGCCATCCCCGACAGCCCGATCGCCGCCGAAGCGACGTCGCTCGTCCGGGAGACGACGACCCCGCTCCTCTTCCACCACTCGCGCCGGGTGTTCCTGTTCGGCGTCCTGCAAGCCCGCGCCCTCGGGATCGCCCCCGATCCGGAACTCCTCTACGTCGCGGCCCTTTTCCACGACACGGGTCTCGTACCGCCCTGCCGGAGCGACGATCAGCGTTTCGAACTTGACGGGGCCGACCAGGCGCGCGCGTTCCTCCGCTCCCACGGCTTCTCGGAAGCCGACGCCGATCTCGTGTGGACGGCGATCGCCCTCCACACCACGCCCGAGGTCCCGTACAAGATGGCCCCGGAGATCGCCGCGACCACCGCGGGTGTGGAGACCGACGTGCTCGGCATGCGCCTGGACAACCTGAGCCGGGAGGAACTCGACGCCGTGACGGCCGCGCATCCGCGGCCCGACTTCAAGCGGGAGATTCTTCAGGCGTTCAAGGAGGGGTTCGAACACCGCCCGGACACGACCTTCGGCACGGTGAACGCCGACGTGCTCGAACACTTCGTCCCCGGATATCGGCACATCGACTTCGTCGAGGTCATCAAGAACTCCGCCTGGCCCGAGTGATCGGGGCGGCCGGTGCCGCACCCCGGCCCCCACCCGCGCCTGTCCGGATCGTTTCGGTGCCCGGCCACGCGGTGCGCTCGAGGCGAACCGACGCCCCGAAGGGCGCGGCGATCACCGTTTGGGCTTCACGCGTCGCCGCCGCGGCGCACCCAGCACCCAGAGCCCGACAACGACGGCGACCACGCCGATGGCCAGCCAGACGGGCGATCCACCGGTGACGGGTCGGCACTCGGCGACGCACAGGATGGGCCGAATCCGTACCAGGTCGGCCCCCTGAAGAGTCCACAACAGGCCAAGCAGGGTCAGGACCGTACCGCCGACGATCCTCGCGGCCTTACGCCAGGTCATGGCTACTCCCCCTCCCCGGCGAACGCCGGGACGTCGGCGAGGGCATCCCATGATGGGCGTCGCCCTCGGAACGGCGACAAGGGCGGGGCTGGGGCATGGCGCCTCCTTCGGTTACGTCGTAAAATAGTCAGGCAACCTAAGAAGGTGAGGTTATAAGGTGGCCGAAGGATCTACAAGTGCGGTGCCGTTCCTGCCGCAGCTCATCGGTCAGGCGTTCAACCTGATCCTCGACGAGCTCTACCACCGCCTTGTCGAGAGCGGATACGAGGATCTACGCCCCACCCATTGCCTGAACGTGTTCCGGTTCATGGACTGCGACGGCACCCGGCCCACCACGCTGGCCCGCCGAGCCGGGATGACCCCTCAGGCGATGAGCGAACTCGTGGGCTACCTGGAAAAACGCGACTACGTGCGACGCGTCCCCGACCCGACCGACGGCCGGGGCCGTGTTGTCGTCTACGCCGACCGTGGGACACGCGCCGCCGAGATCAGCGCCACCTACTTCGCCGACATGGAGGCCCGCTGGGGTGCCATCGTCGGCCCCGACCGCCTCCAGGACGTCAAGTCCGCGCTCGCGCAGATCCTCGGCGCCTCCCCCGCTCACGGCGCCCAACCGCCGAAGGTCTCGGCACCATGAGCCGGTCATCCAGAGAACTCGTCGGCTACTGGGACCGGCAGGCGGCCACCTACGACAGAAGGTTGGCCGGGGTCGAACGCCGGTTCCTGGCGGACAGCCGCCGCTGGGTCTGTGGCCGGGCCCGCGGCGCCACTCTGGAGATCGCCATCGGCACCGGCGCCAACCTCCGGCACTACCCCGGCGACGTCGACCTGACCGGCATTGACTGGAGCCCCGCCATGGTCCAGGCCGCACGCCGGCAGGCGGACCTGATCCACCGGGCCGTCCGGCTCCACCAAGCCGACGCGACCGCGCTGCCCTTCCCCGCGGCGACGTTCGACACCGTCGTCAGCACCTTCGCCCTGTGCTGCGTCCCCGACGAACGCGCCACTCTCGTCGAGGCGCTCCGCGTGTTGCGGCCCGGGGGACGCCTGCTGCTGGCCGACCACGTCGCGGCGTCCTTCTGGCCACTACGTGCGCTCCAGCACGCCGTCGATCTGGTCAGCGTCCCTCTGCAGGGCGAGCACTACACCCGCCGCCCCGTCACCGTCCTGCGTGGTCTCGGCGTCGTCATCGAGGAGACCGAGCGCCTGACCATGGGCGCGATCGAACGCGTCGACGCCCGCAAGCCCCACTGACCCGAGCGGACCCGCGCACGCCCGGCCCAGTTCCCGAATATGGGCCTTGACCTGCCGTTCTCCCCGTCCGCCGTGGCGGTTGTGCACAAATTGTCGGTATCGAAAATGCGAACGATTGTATAATCGGCCCTAATGGGGTGGATGAGGCAGTTGAGGCTACTGGGACGAATTGCTCCCGGTGATCGCCTTGCTGACCGAAGAGTCCAGAAATGCGGTCATGGCACCGGGGGCCGTGATATGGCGCGCTATGCCGATCCCGAAGGTGCCCCGCCTAATGACATGTTGAGGTGAAAAACGGGTGCAAAAAGCGAACACGCCGACGCTGGCCGGATATGTGGTGACGGCGGTCCTGGCGGGCCTGCTGACCGGCTGCGGGATGCTTACCGCGCAGCAAGGCGGCGGCGAGAAGCAACCCGTCGCGAAAGAGAAGCAGGCCGTCGAGCTTGCGAATTCCGCCGACTCCGCCGAGCCCGCCTCCACCGGCGACGGCGGTGACTCCGAGACCGGCGGGCAGGCGGGCGCACCCGCCGAGCAGGGCACAGTGATCGCTGGCAGGGAGGTCAAGGCCGGCGGCGCCGACCTGACCGTGGAGATCACCGGGCTCAAGCGGCAGGGCCGGTTGTCCACGCTGACCTTCACGGTCACGAACAAGGGGGACACGCGCTGGGAGATGTCCAGCAACATGGGCGACACCCCGGCCGGTCTCGGCCTCACCGTGGCGGGGATCAGCCTGGTCGATCCGGTCAACGGCAAGCGGTACACCGTCGCGCGTACCGGGACCCCTCCCACCAAGGCCAAGTGCCTGTGCTCGGACTACGACGTGTGGACCGAGCCCGGCGAGGTACTGCCGCTGCACGCCACGTTCGCCGCCCCGCCGCCTGACGTCACGAAGATCAACGTGGACCTCAAGGTGCTGGGTGTGTTCACCGATGTCCCGATTTCCTGAACGTCTCGCGGTCCTGGCGGTCGCGGTCGCCCTGACAGCCGGCCCCGTGACCGGTCCCGCGGCCGTCGCGTGGGCGGACCCGGTGGACGTCACGGCCGAGGTGGAGGATGTCGTCGCGACCGTCGAGGACATCACCGCCGAGGTGGAGTCGCTCGACGGCACCGAGAGCGAGTCGAAGCAGGGCGAGCAGGTCACCGTGGCGCTCACCAGCGACGTGCTGTTCGCGCTCGACAAGGCCGTGCTGACGGCCAAGGCGAAGGCGCGCCTGCGGCAGATCGCCGGGAGGATTCAGGCCGAGTCCGCCGGCGGGGTCGTCAAGATCGAGGGACACACCGACGACCAGGGCAGCGACGCCTACAACAGGGTGCTGTCGCTCAAGCGGGCCCAGGCCGTACGGCAAGCTCTGCAGGGGACGTTGTCCGGCGTGACCTTCCAGGTCAGGGGCTTCGGCAAGAGCAGGCCCAAGCTGCCCAACTTCGTCGACGGCAAGCCTTCCGAGGAGAACCGCGCCAAGAACCGGAGAGTGGAGATCGTCTTCACCGCGAAGTAGTCATCTCCGAACTCTCCACCGGTCGGCCGGGCAGGATGGCGCGCATGGCGCATTCGAGCCCGGTCGGCCGATGACCGCTGCCGGATCGCCATCGCGCTCCCAGCCTCCCTCCGCGCCATGGCCGGTGCCGAAATTTCCGATGCGGGGTCGGTAATCGGAGGGCTCCGGGAGGGACTTCCTCATGTGAACGATCCCTACAAGCGCTTCACGGACCTCTACGACCGGCACTACCGGGCGGTATTCGGATACGTCGTGCTGCGCGCGGAACCCGGGACAGCGGAGGACGTCTCCAGCGAGACCTTCCTGGTCGCGTGGCGACGCCTGGACGACGTCCCCGATCCACCGCTTCCGTGGCTACTGGGCGTCGCCCGCAACAAGCTCGCCAAACATCGTGGCGTACAGCACCGCCGTCACGCGTTGGTCGACCGGATCGCGGCCCTCATGACCGCCGACGACCAGACGGGTCGCGATGTCGCCGAGCGTGTCCTGGACCGGGAAACCGCACTCACCGCGTTGCGCTCCCTGCGCGAGAAGGACCTGGAGGCATTGGCGCTCACGACCTGGCACGGCCTCACTCCGGACCAGGCGGCAGCCGTCATGGGTTGCTCGACCCGCACCTACAACGTGCGTCTTCATCGTGCCCGCGCCCGCCTGAGCAAGGCGATGCGGACCATGTCGCCGGACCGGACCGTCGCTAGGAATCAGCTTCTGGAGGAGATGTGATGGATTCCCGCAACGCACCGTACGAGGGACCCGACATGGCCGACCTCGTGATGGCCCGGCTCACGCCCACGCGGCTGGATGACCTCGCCGAGGACGCCTATCAGCGCCGCCGCTCAGCCGACCTGGCCCGCGCGTTCGAAACCCCACGAGTCTCCCGCCGCGGCCGTGGAACCGTGTTCCGGCACCGCCCGTTTCCGCTGATCGCCGGTGCGGCCGTCACCGGCCTCGCCGTCGCCGCGATCGTCGTTCCCGCGATGCTCTCCCCGGACACACCGCCCGCCCGGCCCTCCTCCACAGCGGCTCATCCCCCGGCGGCGACCCCGGTGGACGCCCATTCGTTCCTGCTGGCCGCGGCCGAAAGCGCGGCTCGCGAGCCGGCCACGACCGGCCGCTACTGGTACACGCTCGAACGGACCATCACGCGGGTCGACCAGTCGGAGAACACGATGGAGCGGGGCGATACCAGGAAGGTCCAGGCGGGGAAGAGAAACCCGTTGCCATTCACTGCCTCTGTCGCCACATCCCAGGAGTCCTGGCTGGCGCGTGACGCACGCGACCGCACTCGGACGATAACCGGCGTCGATTACCAGGTCATCTTCGATTCGCCGGACGACGAGGCGGTGTGGAAGAAGATGGGGTCGCCGCGCCTCGGCCACGGTCCCGCCGAACCCCAAGTCAACAACTACAACATACGGTTGCAGTTCATGATCGGTTCGCGGCGGCTGAGCATGGACGAACTCGCGAAACTGCCCACTACGCCGGCCGCATTGGACAAATATCTGCGGCGCGGCTATCAGGCCGACGCCGACGATCCGGCGAATCCGCTTCAGGGCGGCTACCACCAGTACGTCTGGGACACCGCACATGACCTGCTCTCAGGGCCGATCACACCAGGCACCAGGGCGGCTCTCTACCAGGTACTCGCCGACCAGCCTGGGGTCACCATGGTGGGGGAGGTGACCGATCCTCTCGGCCGCCAGGGGGTCGCTGTCGCCCTGAAAGGCGAAAGCCGGTACGCCTCCGACGTGGAGGGCGTCTCTCAGTTTCGCCTGATCGTCGCTCCTGACACCGGCAGGATCCTCGCCTACCAGGTGATGCGGCTCGGGGACAAGCCTCAGCTTTCGGTGGCCTACCAGCAGATGGGCTGGACGAACTCACTCGGCCAACGCCCCTGACACTCCGAGCCGAAAGCCGTACGGCGGGACACAGGGGCTCCGGCCGTACGGCTTTCCACGGCGCTGTTTGAGGGGCAGGCTCACCCCTACCTGGACTCGGTGGAGAGGCGGTCTAGCCTTTCACGTTCGCTTCCAGCCAGGAGTTGATCAGGGCGGCCACTTTGTCGGAATTGCGGTCCATCATGATCATGTGGGAGCTGCCGCGATGGCCTTCGGCCGGTAGGTCGATCCAGGTTGATCGTCCGCCGGCCTTGCGCAGAGCGTCGTGGAAGCGCCTGGTGGAGGCGTACAGCTCGGCCCAGGAGCCGTCGGCGTCGAGGTGGTCGCCCCAGATGACAAGGTGCGGGATCCGGCGAAGCCGGCTGAAGTCCACGGTGGAGGGGTCGGGAGCCCCTGACGGCTCGATCGCGACGTGGGCGCGGACCTGGCTGGGAGCGGCGATGGTCGCGGCGAAGCCGAGCGGCCCGGCGGCGCTGTGAGTGAGGATCACGTTCGGCCCGACCTTGGCGACCAGCGCGTCGTACCCGGCCTGGGTGGACTGGTCGTAGGTGCGGAAGCGCGGCACCACCTGCTTGACGAACTCGTCGAACGCGGCGACGGGGAACAGCGTGTCAGGGTACGGCCGGCGCTTGGCCGGGTCGGTGGCGTACGAGCCGGGAGGGCCGATGCGGAACAGCTCCCAGAGCTCCTGCTTGGTACGGAACAGCGGTTCTGACGGGGAGATCTCCGGATAGCGCTGCCACGGGGCGCGGCCACCGCCGAACCCGTCGGCCACGTAGACGTCATGGCCGCCGGCGAGGAAGTGCTGCTGCCATCCCGGCCGTCCGTCCGGCGTGGTTTCGAAGGAGGCGCCGGTCAGGCCGCCGCCGTGCCACATGAGCACCGGCAGCGAACCGCGGGGGCGCGCGAGGCGTACGTACTGGACGTATACCTGGCCGGTCTCGAAATCCCCGTTGGGGTTCACCCGCACCGGCGGCTGCCCCTGGGCGGCGAACGCGTCCCGAGACTCCGCGTCGTCCAGAGTGATCGATTTACCACCGACGTAATAGCTGCCCACTTCGCGGACACGGATGCCATCGTTGTCCGGCAGCGCCCAGCCGCCGGCGGCGACAGCGACCACACCGGGCACAGAACCTGCCAGCAATTCGCGACGCTTCACTTTTGCCGTCCAATCTGACGAGCCGAAGGCCGATGAGGTCAGGAACCGAGCGCCTGCCCCACCCACGCATCCCCGATCAGGCGATGCCGGCGGCGGTCATGCAGACGGTCGGGGCGGCCCGCCTGCAGGAACTCGATCTCCGTCGGCGTGATCACGTACCCGGCCCAGTACGGAGGTACCGGAACGGCTTCGCCCTCGGGCCAGCGGCGGGCCGCCGCGGCCAGGGCCGAGTCCAGTACGCCCCGATCCGGGATCGGCGAGGACTGGTGGCTCGCCCAGGCCCCGAGCTGGGCCGGCCGGGAACGGCGGCGGAACTCCCGTTCGGCCTCCGCCGTGCTCATGGGTGCCGCGTCACCGCGCACCGTGACCTGGCGGCGCAGCGACAGCCAGGTGAACATCATCGCCACCCGAGGGCAGGCGGCGATGTCGCGCGCTTTCGGCGATCGGCTGTCGGTGACGAAGCCGATGCGGCGGCTCTCCAGCAGTTTCACCGAGACGGTGCGCACGCTGGGCTCACCGGCCGGGCTCACGGTGCTCAACGCCATCAGCCCCGCCTGCGGGTCACCGGCTTCCTGCGCGGCCGCCTGCCATTCGAGCAGGACGGCCATCGGGTCGGAGCGCGTCATCGGATGACCTGCCCGTCACGCGCCACCGCGTGCAGCCGGTCCAGCGCGGTGAGGTCGTCCACGGGATCGGCGTCGGCCGCGATGAAATCCGCCTGGTAGCCAGGCGCGATCCGGCCGATCCGGTCTCCCATCCCGAGTGCGGCGGCCGCGTCGGTGGTCGCCGCGGCCAGGGCCTCCCGGTTCGCCATCCCGGCGCCCGCCATCATCCGCAGCTCGCCGGGCAGCGCGTCGAACGGCGTGAACCGCCAGCCCGCGTCCGTGCCGCTCACCATGCGTACACCGCTTTCGACCAGATGCCGGAAGTCCTCGAGGTCGTACGGGTGGCGCCGTCGCCACAGCGCGGCGGCGTCCCCGGAGGCCTCGGGTGGTGCGGCGAGGACGTGGTGGCCCACGGACAGGGTCGGGCAGATGACAGTGCCGGTCTTCGCGAGCAGGTAGGCGACGGCGGCGTCGAAGCCGCCTCCGTCTTCGGCGGCGGTACGGAACTTCCCGTGCTCGATGAGCGTGACGCCCGCCGCGACCGCGGTCCGCATCGAACCGGCGGACAGGCAGTGGACCTTCAGGGGGCGGCCGAGTGACGCGGCCGTCTCGACGGCCGCGCGGAGCGACTCCTCGGGAAAGCTCGGCTCCCATGGGGGCGCCCCGGGCGTGCCCCCGCCGGAGGCCATGACCTTGATGAAGTCGGCCCCGGCGAGGGCGAACCGCGTGACCAGCTCTCGTACGGACGCCGCGTCGGGCGCCTCACCGCCCCAGCGCCAGGAGTGGCCGCGCACCGTGGTGATCGGCGCCGCCGCGACGAGGATCCGAGCGCAGTCCGGAAGGGCGGCGGCCCGGGCACGCACCTCGAACACGGCCCCCGGCGGGCCGCCACAATCCGCGACGGTGGTGATGCCCGCGCGCAACGCGGTCCGGGCGTTCCTGACGCCCAGTTCCACGCGCTCCGAGACAGTGCGTGCCGCGGAGACGTCCTCGCCTGCCCCGTCGCCGGACTCGGTCAGGTGGACGTGGGAGTCCACCAGCCCCGGGAGCACCACCGCCCGGCTCAGATCCAGGCCGGCGCAGGTGTCGGGCCACTCCCCCGGCCGGGTCCGGCCGGGTGCGATCTCCGCGAAGCGGCCGTCCCGGATGAGCAGCCACGCGGGACCGAGGTCACGCGCCCACGGATCCACCCGCAGCCGACCCGCGTACACCACCAGTTCGTTTCGCAGCCGGTTCATGGCCCTCCACCTCGCTTGCCGCCGTCACCAGGGGTTCAGCGCGCCGGCTTCCACAGCACCTCGGGCGTCTTCGCGGTCGCGGCGACGTCGTCCCGGTGGACCAGGCCGCCCTTCATCACGAATCCGACCCGCTTGAGTGCCTCGATGTCCTGGAGGGGGTCGCCGTCGACGGCGATGAGGTCGGCGTGGGCGCCGGCGGCGAGGGTTCCGATCTGCCCCTCCTTGCGCAGCACCTCGGCCGCCACCACGGTGGCCGACCTGATCGCGTCCAGCGGCTTCATGCCGTACTGCACCATCAGGCTGAACTCGTCCATCTGCTCGCCGTGCGGGAAGGAGCCGACGTCGGTGCCGAACGCGATCTTGACACCGAGTTCGAGCCCGCGCTTGAAGGCGCCCTCGTGCCGCTTGACGAAGCGGCGGTCGAACTCGGTGTGCTGGCGCTTGTAGTACGTGCCCATCGTCGGCACCCAGAAGGTGCCGAACTCGAGCATGGCCTGCAGGTCCTCCTCGGTGAGCAGCGGGCCGTGCTCAAGCGTGCGGACGCCGCCGCGGATCGCGGCCTGCGCGCCGTCCTTGCCGTAGGCGTGCGCCGCGACATCGCGCCGGTACCGCTTGGCCTCGGCGACGACGGCGGCGATGTCCTCCTCCGTGAACTGGTGCAGCGGCTCCAGCTCCTCCGGCTCGACATCCTTGCGGGTGCTGGTCGCGTAGATCTTGACCCAGTCCGCGCCGATCTTGATCTGACGGCGGACTTCCTTGATCAGCTCATCGCGGGTGTCCACCATCCCGGCGACGTCGGGGAGGTTGAGTTCCGGGTTCACCTTGTCGTCGATGCGCATGTCACCGCCGGTGATGGAGATGCCGTCGGACGCCACGGCCATCCGCGGGCCGGGGATGATGCCGGCCTCGATCGCGTCCCGGAGCGCGGTGTCGCCGTGCCATACCTGCTCGTTGTCGGTGTCCCGGGCGCTGGTGAAGCCGATCTGCAGCGCGCGGTCACACGCCGCGACACCCTCGATCACCCGGTAGACCTGCGTCTTGAACAAGATCGCCGGCGGCCACACCTGGTCCTCGGGGCGCAGCAGCATGTGCGTGTGGCAGTCGACGAGCCCGGGCATCAGGGTCAGCCGGCCCACGTCGATGAGATCGGCTTCAGCGGGCGGGGTGTCGACGACCGACACGATCCGGCCGTCGGCGATGACAACGCTCGCGTCCTCGTAGTACTCGCCGGTCGCGGGGTCCAGAACACGAGAGGCACGTACGGCGAGCTGGCGGTCGTTCGTGGGCTGAGTCATAGCTTCCTCCAAAATTCTGTGTACAGAATACAGTAGTGCCTAGCCGTCCACTTGGACAGAGGCAGCGGGGGCGAAATGGCAGGCGGTCAGATGGCCGGAGGCCGCACCCTCCACGAGCGCGGGCTCATGTACGGCGCACACCTCCTCCGCCTTCCAGCAGCGGGTGCGGAATCGGCACCCGCTGGGAGGCTCGGCGGGACTGGGCGGATCGCCGTTGAGCATGATCACTTCCTGCTCGCGGGCCATGTCGGGGTCCGTGGGCGGTGCGGACGACAGCAGCGCCTGCGTGTACGGGTGCCGCGGTTGTCCGTAGACCACCCCCTCAGGGCCGACCTCGATGACCTTCCCCAGGTACATCACGGCGACCCGGTGGCTGATCTGGCGGACGACGGTGAGATCGTGCGCGATGAACACGTACGAAAGGTTCAGCTGTTCCTGCAGATCGGCCAGAAGGTTGAGAACCTGCGCCTGGACGGAGACGTCCAGCGCCGAGACGGGTTCGTCGCAGACGACGATCTCGGGCCCCAGGGCGAGCGCGCGGGCGATGCCGATGCGCTGGCGTTGCCCACCGGAGAACTCGTGCGGGTAGCGGTTCACATGATCGGGGTTGAGGCCGATCAGTTCGAATAGCTCCCGGGTACGGTTCCGCCTTTCGGCGGGCGTTCCCTCGCCGTGTACGGCCAGCGGCTCGGCGACGATGTCCCCGACCGTCATCCGCGGATCGAGGCTGGTGTACGGGTCCTGCAGCACGATCTGGATCTTGCGCCGCAGGGCTTTCAGCCCGGCGCGGCTGAGTCGGTGAATGTCCTCACCCCGGTACCGGATCGTCCCCGACGTGGGCCGGTCGAGGGCGACGAGCATCCGGCCGAGCGTGGACTTCCCGCAGCCGGACTCACCGACGAGGCCGAGCGTCTCCCGCTCCCCCAAGGTGAAGGACACCTTGTCCACGGCGTGTACCCGCGACGCGGAGCCTAACGGCCACCGCCGTCCGGACGCGTAGTGCCGGGTGACGTCGGTGACCTCAAGAATGGGCGGTGAGCACACCGGCGATCACGTCCTTTCCCAGGTGGCAGGCGCTCCAGCGGCCCTGCGCGTGTTCACTGAGCACCGGCTCCCGCTCCTCGCACACGGTTTCGGCGAGTGGGCATCGGAACCGGAACGGGCAGCCGCTGGTCTCCTTGCCGAGCACCGGCGGCTGCCCGGGCAGGGCGGCGAGCTGTCCGGCCCGGCGATCCGCGCGGGGAACCGCGTCGAGCAGCGCCTTCGTATACGGGTGGGCGGGGCGGCGGAAGATATCGCGGACCATGCCGGTCTCCACCACGCGGCCGGCGTACATCACGGCCACCCGGTCGGCGATCGACGCGGCCGCGCCGAAGTCGTGGGTGATCAGGACCAGCCCCATGCCGGACTCTCCCTGGAGAGTCTGGAGCAGCCGGAGTATCTGCACCTGGACGGTGGCGTCCAGAGCGGTCGTCGGCTCGTCGGCGATCAGCACGTCCGGCGACAACGCGAGCGCCATGGCGATCACGGCGCGCTGCCGCATACCGCCGGAGAATTGGTGCGGGTACTGGCGGTAGCGCTGTTCGGCGTCCGGGATCCGTACCTGCCGCATCAGTTCGACCGTGCGGTCACGAGCCTCTCCACGGGAGAGGCCGAGGCGGGTCCGCAGGGTCTCGCCGATCTGTGGCCCGACGCGCAGGACGGGGTTCAAGGCGGACAGCGAATCCTGAAAGACCATGCCGATGCCCTGCCCTCGGACCTCGCGCCTGGCGGCTTCCGGCAGGCCGAGCAGATCGCGGCCGTTCCAGCGCACGCTTCCGCCGCCGATCCTGGCCGGAGGGGCCTCCAGAATCCCCATGATCACCTGAGCGGTCATGCTCTTGCCCGACCCGGACTCTCCGAGGATCGCGAGCGTCTCCCCGCGATCCACATGCCAGCTCACCCCGCGCAACACCGGCACGGGGCCGTCCTCGCCGCCGAACTCGACCTGCAGATCGTGCACTTCCAGCAGGTGTTCGGTCGCCATGGTGTTCCCCTTCCGCGTCGTGTCGCTCACGAGTGGATCCTTGGGTCGATGGCGTCTCGGACGACGTCGCCGAGCAGGATGAAGGCCAGGACGGTGACGCTGAGGAACAGAGCCGGGCCGAGAAGCGGCCATGGCGCCTCCAGGAACCGCGCCTGAGCGTCGTGGATCATCTGTCCCCAGGAGATCGTCGGCGGGCGCAGGCCGATCCCCAGCATCGAGATGATCGACTCATAGGTGATGAACACGCCGAGGTTCGTCGTCACGACCACCAGCCAGGGGCCGAGACTGTTCGGCACGACATGGCGGACGAGGGCCCTCAGCCGCGAACACCCGACGGCGGCCGCGGCCAGCATGTAGTCCTGCTGTTTCGCCTCCATGACCGACGACCGGGTGATGCGGGCGACCTGCGGCCAGCCGTGGACCGACAGAGCGATGATCACCGTCCACGTGCCGCTGCCCGACGTGCCGAACAGCGTCAGCAGGACGCTCGCCCCCAGCAGCAGCGGAATGGCCAGGAAGATCTCGGTGATCCTGGACAGGACCGCGTCGACCCAACCGCCGAAATAGCCGGCGGCCGCGCCGACGACCCCGCCGAGCAGCCCGGTCAGCAGGGAGACGGCGATGCCGATGCCGAGACTCGCGCGAGCGCCGTACACGCTGCGCGAGAACACGTCGCAGCCTTGGAGATCCCTTCCGAACCACTGGCCGGCGCCGGCGTCGGCCAGTGTCCGCCCGAGGTCGCAGTCGTACGGATCGGCCATCGCGAACAGGGACGGAGCGGCGGCCATGCCCACCATCACCACAAGCAGGGCGGCGGAGAGATAGAAGAGCGGGCTGCGGGAGAGCCTTCGCCGGACCGCCTGCCAATGACCGCGCCGCTTCCTCTGCGGCGCCCCCCGCCGCTCCACGACTCCGGCGGCCGAAGCGAGTTCAGGCATAGCGGATCCTCGGGTCGAGTACGGCGTACAGCAGGTCGACGAGCAGGTTCGCGACAACGTAAACGAACACGAAGACGGTGACCACGCCCACCACCGTCGTGCGTTCTCCCAGGTAGACGGCTCGCGCCATGGCTTGGCCCATGCCGGGGATGTTGAAGATGCTCTCGGTGATGACGGCGCCGCTGAGCAGCGCGCCCACTTCGAGGCCGAGGAACGTGACGACGGGGATCAGGCTGTTGCGCAACGCGTGGTGCGCCACGACTCGGACTCGAGTCAGGCCCTTGGCTGTGGCCATCCGGACGTAGTCCTCGCGAAGCGACTCGGCGAGCTGGCCACGGGTGAGCCGGGCCACGTAGGCCGTCGACAACGACCCCAGCACGAACCCGGGCATGATGTAGCTGAGAAAACCGTCCTCGGTTCCGGCTACCGGGAGCCAGCCGAACTTCACGCCGACCACGAGCTGGAGTACGAACGCGGTCACGAAGAACGGGATCGAGAGCCCCGCGAGGGTGAAGATCCGGACCCCGGTGTCGGCGACGCCGTTGCGGCGCAGCGCGGAGAGGACTCCGGCGCCGACACCGATGACGATCTGGAACGCCAGGGCGAACGCCGCGAGCTGGGCACTGACCCAGATCCGTTCACCGAGCATCTGGGCCACGTCCTGGCCGCTGTAGGTCTGCCCCAGATCGCCATGGAGGGCCCCGGCCAGGAAGCGGACGTACTGCTGCAGGAGCGGCTCGTCGAGGTGGTAACGAGCCCGGATCGCCTCCGCGAACGCCGGATCGGCGGCTCGCTCACCGGCCAGGGCCTGCACCGGGTCTCCGGGCAGGGCGAAGGTGATGACGAAGATGACGAAAGTCGCGCCGACGAGGACCAGCACCGCCTGCAGGACTCGGCTCATGATGTATCGGGACACTGGTGCGTCCTCCGCCGGCTATTTCACGACCACGGATTCGATCCGCAGTCTGCGGAAGGAATCCACGCTCACGTCGCTGACCCGCTTGGAGTGCCCCACCATGACGCCCTGGTACCAGAGCGGCACGTACGGCATGTCGTCGAGGAGCACCCGCTCCGCCTCCGCGTATTTCGCGTCGGCGGCCTCCGTGTCCTTGGCCGCCGCGCCGTCACGCAGCAGCGCCTCGAACTTGTCGTTGCGGTATCGGGAGAAGTTCTCCCCGGCGTCCTGAGTGAACAACGGCTTGAGGTAGTTCTCGGGGCTGGGGAAGTAGAAGGTCCACGCGGTACGGAAGGCGGTGTCGACCTTCCCGCTGCTCAGATCTCCCAGCAGCACCGCGAGCTTGGGATAGGCCTTCGTCTCGACGTTCACACCGAGGTCCTTCGAGATCTGCCGCGCGGCAGCCTCGACCCATTCCTTGTTCTCCGGGGCGTCGCTGTTGTAGCCGATGGTGAAACCGCCGCCGGGGATGCCCCCCGCCGCGTCGAAGGCCGCCTTGGCCGCGGCGGCGTCGTGAACGCACAAGGCTCCACACGCGTCCGCCGCCGCACCCGGGACCACGGGCGGCACGAAACCGGTCGCCGGTGTGCGCGTGCCCTTGAAGATCGCCTTGGTGATCGCGTCCCGGTCGATCGCCATCGAGATGGCCCTGCGTACGCCGGGCGACGTGAACTTCTCGCCGTTCACGGGGAACCCGAGGTACTCCATGCGCCCACTCGGCGACTCCCCGAACCGGTCCCCCAGCAGGCTCTTGGCCTCGGTGCTCCTCGCGGTCGGGATGGCGGGCAGGACGTCGAGATTGTTGGCGAGCAGATCGTTGTAGGCGGTGTCGAAGCTCTGATAGATCTTGAACTGGACTTCGCCCGCCTTGGCCTTCGTGCCGGCGTAGGAGTCGTTACGGCGCAGCGTGATCTGCTGGTCGTGCTGCCAGGCGCCCTCCATGACGAACGGGCCGTTCCCGATCGGCCGCTGTTCGAAGGCCTTCGGGTCCTTGTACGCCACGGAGGGGAGCGGCGAGAACGCGGGATATCCCAGCAGTTGCCTGAACTGCGACCAGGGTCGCACCAGCGTGATCTCGAAGTTGAGGTCGTCGACGACGCGCAGGCCGGACATCGTCTCCTCGGCTCCGGAGGCGACCTCGCGATAGCCCTTGATGTCCCCGAAGACGTACGCGTTCAGCTGGGCGGACTTCTTGTTCGCGGCGAAATTCCACGCGTCCACGAACGACCGCGAGGTAACGGGTTCGCCGTTGTGGAACGTCCAGCCGGGTTTGAGCCTGACCTTCCACACCTTGTTGTCGGTGCTCTCGACGCTCTCGGCGACCTCCAGACGGGTCTCGTTGGTCTTGATGTCGAACGTCACCAGCGGAGTGAAGAGCGCGGACACCACCTGCGCTCCGTAGACCTCGGAGTAGTTGGCCGGCATGAGCGAGGACGGTTCGAGGATCGCGGCAGAGAACGCTCCCGTCTTCTTGCCGGCTTCGGAGCCGCCGCATGACGCGACCGAAGCCAGCAGGACGGACGTTAAGCCGATGGCCACCATGCCTCTGATCTGTAGGAACACAGTCATCCCACCTTTTGTGAATCGTCAATGACGCCGGACATCCGGCAGTCGTGTGACGCAGGCAGCCGAGGCAGTTCCCCCACGCGCTTCCAACTGCGTGCTGAACACAGAATGCAGAGGTGGTGCAAGAGGTGTCAAGGAGACGAATACTCAGAACTGAACTAAAAAGTCCGGCCGGGGAACACGTTCGGGCCGGACCGATACGGCCCGACCCGATGCGTGATCTCCGGTTGTGGAGGCGTCAGCCGTTGGCCGCGCTCAGATCTCCCACGATGCTGCGATAGCTCGCAGGGTCGCTCGCACCTTCCGTGTTCAGGAGAAGGATCGTGCTGTCCTGCGTCAGCCCGAGCCCCTCACGGAACTCGCGGTCGGCGGAGACGAGCAGCGCACCCGCGAGCGAGGCCGCGCCGCTCTCCCCCGACTCGATCCCACAACCGGCGAAGACCCTCATGGCCTCTCGCACTCCGTGGTCGTCGACAGTGATGGCCGCGTCCACCGTGCCGCGCAGGATCGGCCAGGCCACCACGCTCGTTTCGCCGCAATTCAGACCGGCCATGATCGAGCGATGCGGCCCTGGGACGGTCGTACGGACGCCGGCGGCGAGCGAGCGATGTACGCAGTCGGCGGCGTCGGGTTCGACGGTCGCGATGCGCGTCGCCGCACGGGAGCCGAAGTGGAGGCCGACGGCGGCGGCGAAGGCGCCCACACCCGCAGGGACGATCACCAAGTCCGGGGTGTCCATGGGGTCGAGACCCATCTCGGCCAGCTGTTCGTCGACCTCATGAAAGATCGTCGAATAGCCGTCGATCACGCGTCGCGGCACCGTCTCGTACCCGGGCCAGGCCGTGTCGGACACCAGGATGGCGTGAGGGTCGCGTTCGGCCTGAACGGCCACGTAGCGCACCGCGTCGTCATAGCTCGCGTACACCCGGACGACCTGCGCCCCCTCGCCCTCGATCGCCGCCGACCGCGCCATCGACACCTCGTTCGGCACGTAGATGCGGGCGCGCATATCGAGGAGACTGGCCATGTGCGCCACGGCCCTTCCGTGGTTCCCATCGGTGGCGCAGGTCAGCACATGGTCGCGTAGCGGCCCGACGGCGTGACGCAGTTCCTCGAACGAGATCGCCGGGTCGAGGCCCAGACGTTCGCACAGCGTACGGTGGATCCCCCAGGAAGAGCCGAGGATCTTGAACGACGGCAACCCCAGGCGGTACTGCTCGTTCTTGACGAGGACTCGCCCCGTTCCCGTCCGACGCGCCAGTTCAGGCGATTCGACGAGAGGGGTGCGGGCGTAACCCGGCATCGATCGGTGGAATCGTCGTGGCGCGTCACATGGGTCATCACTGAACGCGTTCGGGTAAGCGGTTCTCAGTGACTGGATGATGGCGCAGCCAGGCATGGCGCGACCTCCAGAGGTGTGGGGATGGGGCCGCCAGCCTAGCGCTTCTGCACTCTGAGTTCAGTATGTAGTATGCTCTGAATCTGACATCATCAGTAGCTTTTGCCGGAGGCGGAACAATGGCGGTCGATCGCAGACTTTTGCGCGAGCAAGTCAGGGACGAGGTCCTTGACCGCCTTCTCCGAGGCAAATACCCAGTGGGCACCCGCATCAACGAGGTGCACCTCGCGGCAGAGATCGGCGTCAGCCGGACGCCGCTGCGTGAGGCGCTGGCGAGCCTGGCCCAGGAAGGCATTCTCGACGCCCGCCCGAACCGGGGGTATTGGGTCTCTCCCCTGAGCGAGCAGGAGGTCCGCGAGACCTACCCGATCATCGCCCAGCTCGAAGTGCTCGCGATCACGCTTTCCGATCCCGCGGAACTCGCCCGGCGTGCGCCGCAGCTCATCGAGGTCGCGGAGAACATGGCGGCAGCCGAAGACGTCCGCGAGGTGCAGCGCGCCGACGACGAGTGGCATGCGGGCCTGCTGGCGGCCTGCCCGAACAGCCGGCTTCTTGAAATGATTGGCGACACCAAACGCATCGTCCATCGATATGAGCATGCCTATCTTGGCGACCCGCAGATTGTTCGTGAGTCCATCGAACAGCACAAGCGTATCGCCGCGGCCCTTCAAGAGCAGGATCTGGCGACGGCGACCCGCGAGCTGGAAAGCAACTGGAAAACGTCCATGCAGCGCCTTGTCGCGCGCATCACCGGATCACAAGACACAAGCGGAGATTGAATGCCCGCCCTACCTGTCCGGGACGACCTGCGTACGGTCCGCCCGTACAACACCCGGCCGTTTTCCTCGCCGGTCGACCCGGTCGCGCTGCTGAACAACAATGAGAGTCCACGTCCTCCCGAAGGACGTCACCTTGAGGTGTTGCGTTCGGCGGCCTCCCTGGCGCTGGCGACCGCGAACCGTTATCCGGACACCGACCTCGGCACGCTGCGAGCCGCATTGGCGCGGTATACCGGAAATGGCGTGCGAGCCGAGATGGTGTGGCCGGGAAACGGCTCCAACGAGGTACTGTTGCACCTGCTCCTGGCGTACGGCGGGCCCGGCCGCACGGCCCTTGGATTCGGGCCCACATATTCGATGCACGAGCAAATCGCGACGATAACCGGAACTCGCTGGATATCAGCCGACCGCGGACCGGATTTCGGCCTGACCCGTGAGGCGGCGGCCACCGCGGTCGAACGGCACCGGCCTGACATCGTCTTCCTCTGCGCGCCCAACAATCCGACGGGGACGCCTCTGGATCGGGCGACGCTGGACGTCGTCCTGCGGACCGCGCCGGGGCTGGTGGTGCTTGACGAGGCATACGTCGAGTTCTCCGCCATCGGCAGCCAGGCAGGGCTCCTCTCCGAACACCCACGGCTGGTGATCTCCCGGACCATGTCGAAGGCGTTCGGTTTCGCGGGGATACGCGTCGGGTTCCTGCTCGCCTCATCCGACGTGCTGGCGCCTTTGCGTATCGTCGCCCTGCCGTACCATCTGTCGACGTTGACGGCGGCGGTCGCGCTCGCCGCCCTCGAACAGGCCGATGAACTGCTCGCGCATATCCCGAGCGTTCTCTCCGAGCGCCAGAGAATGCGCGCCGCTCTGGTCGGCGCCGGCCACGCGGTCGCGCCGAGCGACGCGAACTTCCTGCTCTTCGACACCGGCGCCGATTCTTCCGCGGTGGCGGCGTGGCTGGCCCGGCAAGGCGTGCTGGTACGCGACGTGGGCCCGGCCGGATGGTTGCGCGTGAGCGTCGGGCATCCCGATGAGAACGACATCTTCCTCAAGACCCTGGCCGAATTTCCGTCGAAGTAAGAGGAGAACCATGTCTATCGGATTGAGTGACAGAGCGAGCGCGATCGCCGGATCGGCGACCATGGCGGTTTCGTCCCGGGCGGCCGAGCTGCGCGCGGCCGGAAACCGCATCGTGAGTTTCGGCGCGGGTGAGCCGGATTTCCCCACCCCGGATTACATCGTCGAGGCCGCCCAGCGGGCGTGCCCGGATCCCGTCAATCATCGATACACGTCGGCGGCCGGGCTGGCGGAGTTGCGCCATTCAATCGCCCAGACCGTCCTGGCGGATACGGGCCTCGCCATCAATGACACGGACGTGCTGGTCACCAACGGAGCGAAGCAGGCCGTGTATCTCGCCTGCATGGTCCTGCTGAATCCCGGCGACGAGGCACTCATTCCGGCGCCCTATTGGACCACCTATCCGGAGGCCGTACGCCTCGCCGGCGCGACCCCGGTCCCCGTGCACAGCGACGCCGACCAGGATTTCAAGGTCACGCCCGAACTCCTTGAGGCGCACGTCACTCCGCGAACCAAGGTGCTGTTCTTCGGCTCCCCCGCCAACCCGACGGGAACCGTTTACACACCCGAGGAGACCCGGGCCATCGGAAACTGGGCGGCGCAGCGGGGAATCTGGGTGATCAGCGATGAGATCTACCAGCACCTCGTGTACGACGGCGCGACAGCCCAATCCATGCCGGTAGCCGCTCCGGACATCGAGGATCGGTGCATCGTCATCGGCGGCGTGTCGAAGACGTACGCCATGACGGGCTGGCGGGTCGGCTGGCTGTACGGTCCCACCGCGGCGGTCAAGGCGGCCATCAACCTGCAATCGCATATGTCATCCAATGTCGCCAACGTCGCCCAGGTCGCCGCTATCGCGGCCCTGCGCGCGGGCCGCCCGGGTTTCGACGACGTTCTGGCCGCCTATGATCGCCGCCGCCGGCTCATGGTCGATGTGCTCCAGGGGATACGCGGAGTCGACTGCCCCACCCCCACCGGGGCCTTCTACTGCTTCCCCTCGGTCAAGCGCCTGCTCACCCGGTCAATCCTCGGCCACTCCTTCACCACCACCGCCGAGCTGGCGACATTCATCCTGGACGAGGCCTCCGTGGCCCTCCTCCCGGGCGAAGCCTTCGGCGCCCCCGGCTGCCTCCGCCTCTCCTACGCCCTGGACGACCAGAGCCTGCAGACGGGCCTGGAGCGCCTTCAGCGGCTCCTCAGCTCCCAGGACATCCCCCGCGCCCACGTGCACTGACGCAGGCGGGGTGGCGGTGACGCGCGATGATCTAGGCTGAACGGTCGTGGAGTATTTCGTCTACGGCCGCGACCGCCCTGGCGCCTTCGGTCTCAAGGTGCGCCTGAGCGAAGACCACTGGTCCTTCATGGATGGGTACGCGAAGCGACTGGTCGCCCGCGGCCCCACGCTGACCGGCGACGCGGCCGAGTCGACGGGCAGCCTGCACATCGTCGACCTTCCGGACGCGGAAGCCGCCCGCGCGTTCGCCTACGAAGAGCCGTACTACCGGGCCGGCGTCTTCGGGTCCGTACTGCTGTGCCGCTTCCATAACGTCCTGGGCCGCACCATGTGGGACTTCACCGAGGCTGTCGAGGGCTACGGCCGGTTCCTGGTGATCGGCATGGACGAGTCCGTCCCCGCGCCGGTCACGTCGAAGCACATGATCGTGTACGGCGAGTTGCTCGCCCTCGACGGCGAGGCGCGGCTCGGCCGGGCGGCCCTGGTCGAGGCGCCGGATCGCGAAGCCGCCGCCATGCTGCTGCCGGCCGGCGGCGCCGGCCGTACGGAGGTCCATCCCTGGCGCTTCGGCGGCAGACCCACTCAACGCTCCTAGAGCGACCAGCCGGTCGGCGGCACCGCGCGCCGGCCTCACTCGGTAGCGGCCCTGCGCGATCGGATCTGACGTCGGGGCGGCAGGCTCACCGCTCGCCTGGAGGGGATCCCGGGTCGGGCGCCGCCGGCGGGGTGAGGGCGTGCAGGGCATGCGCGATGAGGGTGTCGAGGTAGGCGGGGTCGGGCATGCCGAGGTGGAAGGCGAGCCGGTGGTAAAGGGGACCGTACAGCAGGTCCAGTGCCACATCGAGGTCGGCGTCCGGGCTTAGCTGCCCCTGCTGCTGCGCTCGGCGCATGCGGTCCTTGAACTGGGCGATGCGCGGCTCGATCAGCCGCTCGCGCAGGTCACGGGCGAGGGCCGGATCGTGCTGCGCCTCGGCGATCACCCCGGCGAAGACCGAGGTATGCGGTGGTGTGAGCATGCCGATGACCGCGGTCAGTTGAGTGCGCAGATCGGTGGCGAGGTCGCCGGTGTCGGGATGGTGGGCGTCAGCGGTCGCGGCTTCGTCGATCAGTTCCAGGATGACCGCGCCCTTGGAAGGCCACCAGCGGTAGATGGTCTTCTTACTCACGCCTGCGCGAGAGGCGATGGCCTCGATGGTGAGGCGCCCATACCCCCGCTCCGCGCAGAGCTCAGCGGCCGCAGCGAAGATCGCTTGACGGCTGCTTTCGCTGCGGCGCGCCGCGTTCGGTGTTTTGGCCATGAGGGCATCCTACAGGAAACGACACGTGTCGTATTGACAGTCAAGGTGATCTTCATGCATTGTCTTGGGGACACGATCCGTGTCGTGTCCGTAAAAGTGCTCGTCCGCATCACCGCGGACGCGGTCTGAAAGAGGAGAAAGCAATGGAAAACGAGCTCTACGACTTCGACCCGATCATCGACCGGAAGCCCATCCGCTGGCCCGGCGACGCCAGGGTGGCCTTCTACGTCGGACTGAACGTCGAGCATTTCCTGCTCGGCCGGCCGTCGACGAGCCTGAACGAGGCCACCGCGACCCTGGTGCCCGACCCGCTGAACCACGGCTGGCGAGACTACGGCGCCCGAGTGGGGTTCTGGCGGGTGATGGAGAGCCTGGACCGCCACGGCATCCGGGCCAGCGTGCTGCTCAACTCGTCCGTCTGCGACCACTATCCGCAGATCATCGAGGCCGGCAAGGCGCGCGACTGGGCGTGGCTGGCCCACGGCCGGACCAACTCCGTCCTGCCGGCCGGCATGTCCGAGGACGAGGAGCGCGCCGAGCTGGCCGCGATCGTCGCCACGATCGAGAAGGCGACCGGCCGCCGGCCGCGCGGCTGGATGGGCCCGGCACTCAACGAGACCTTCCGGACCCCGGCCCTGCTCGCCGAGCTCGGCCTGAGTTACGTGCTCGACTGGACCAGCGACGACCAGCCGTTCCGGCTGAACGTACCCGGGATGCTGAGCGTGCCGTACTCGGTGGAGCTCAACGACCTCGGCCTGTTCACGACGCACGGCATGACGGGGCCTGACTTCCTGCAGCTGGTGAAGGACCAGTTCGACCAGCTCTACGCGGACTCGGCCGCAAGTGGGCGGGTCATGGCTTTGGCACTGCACCCGTTCGTGATCGGCCAGGCCTTCCGCGCCAAGTATCTCGACCAGGCGCTGGAATACATCGCCGGGCACCCCGGCGTGTGGCTGACCACCAGCGACGAGATCGCCGACCACTACGCAGGCTCGACGGCGTAGGCAGCCGGACTGACGCCGGCCACGAGCTTCCCGGCCCGCGGACCAGCCGTGCAACGCCCGTGACTTTTATCATCCTTTGGGGTTGAATGGCATGATCACATGGCCTGCATGACGATCAGGGCACGGTGAGAGATGCGCGGCTGGTGCCGGTGAACGAACCCGAGGCTCTCGGCAGGACGGTGTCGCCCCTCCTGGTCGGCCGGGATCGAGAGCTGGAGAGGCTCGTCGCCGCGGTGACCGCGGCCCCTTCGGTGTCCGTCGTCGAGGGCGAGGCGGGCATCGGCAAGTCACGACTGCTGGCCGAGCTGGCCACCCGGCCCGAGCTGGCCGATCGCCGCCTCCTCAGCGGCGGCTGCGGCCGGATCAGGGAACCGTTCCCGCTGGGCCCGATCGTGGAGGCGATGCGCGGCCGCGCCGCCGACCTGACCGGCGCCGCCCTCTCGCCGGTGGCGGGAGCGCTGCGCGGACTCCTGCCCGAACTCGAAGCGGTGCTCCCGCAACCGCCGCCGCCGCTGGAGAACCGGGCCGCCGACCGGCACCGGCTGTTCCGCGGCCTGGTCGAGGTCCTGGCCGCGCTCTGCCCCGCCGTCCTGGTGGTGGAGGACCTGCACTGGGCGGACGAGCAGACCGTGGAGTTCCTGGGCTACCTGATGGGAACCCCGCAGCGGGGACTCTCAGTGGTGCTGACCTACCGGGGCGACGAGGCGGCCGCCCCCGTCCGCGCGCTGACGGCGCGCCCGCCCGACTCGGTCACGCACGAGCACCTGGCGCTCGCTCCGCTCGACACGGCGCAGACCCGCGTGCTCGCCGCGGCGATCCTGGGTGTGAACGAGGTGACGGAGGAGTTCGCGGAGCATCTGCGCGCGCGAGCCTCGGGGCTGCCGCTGGCCGTACAGGAACTGCTCGCGCTGCTGCGCACCCGCGGCGCGCTCATCAAATGGGAGGGCGGCTGGGCCCGCCGCGCCCTCGACGCACTGGACGTGCCCGTGGGTGTGCGCGCCTCAGTGCAGGAACGGGTGTCCCGGCTGCCCGCCGAGGCACGGGCCGTGGTGGAGACCGCCGCAGTGCTCCAGCTCGCGGTACCCGTCTCAGTGCTGGCGCACGCGGCCGGCCGGCCCGGGCCCGAGGCGATGGACGGCGCGCTCGACTCCGGGCTGCTGGCCGAGCAGGAAGGGACGGTAGGGTTCCGGCACGTACTGGCGGCGCAGGCCGTCTACGAGGCGATCCCGGTGGGGCGCAGGCGGGTGATGCACGCGGCCGCGGCGGAGGCCGTACGGGGACTTCGGCAGGTGCCGCTCGGACAGATGGCGCACCACCTGCGGCAGGCGGGCAGGATGCCCGAGTGGGCGGACGCGGCCGCCAGGGCGGCCGAGCAGGCGGACGCCCTCGGCGACGAGGCCGAGGCCACCCGGCTGCTCGAAGACCTGCTGCGCAACGCGGAGCTGGATCCGGTACGGCGGGCGCGGCTCACCGCGCGCCTGGGCTGGGCGGCCCTGCAGGTGCTGCCTTTCCCGCAGGTGCGCGAGCTGATCACCGAGGCGCTCCGCCACGAGCTGCCGACCACGCTCCGCGGCGAGCTGCGTTTCCTGTCGGGCATGCACGCCGAGGTGAGCCGGGAAGATTCCGCTCAAAGGAACAGCGTGCTGGCCGCGGCCATCGAGGACCTGGGCGACCGTCCCGACCTGGCCGCGTGGGCGCTGGTTCTGCTGGGACTGCCGATCGTGCCGGACGTCCCGCCCGAGGTGGAGCGCGACCGGCTCAACCAGGCGCTCGGCCTCCTGCCCTCCATCGAGAACCGCACCATGCGGCTGCTGATCCTGAGCAAGTTGGCGATGGTGTTCGCCCTGATGGGCGACACGCGCTGGGTCGGACTCACCGAACAGGTCCGCGCGGAGACGCACGGCCGCGCACGCGACTACCAGGAGGCCAACGCGTACCGCTCCATCGCCGAGGACGCCTGCTACGCCGGTCACCACGACCTCGCCCGCAACCTGCTGGAGACGGCGCTGGACACCATCGACCCCGACCTGCAGGGCGTCAGCGAGCAACGGACCAGGTCGAGGCTGGCCATCGTCGACTACTGCTGCGGCTCGTGGGGCAGGCTCCGCCCGATGGTGGACGCTCTGCGCAGGCAGGGCGACGCCCCTCCACACGAGAGCGTCCAAGTGGACATGGTGACGGCGTGCCTGGCGCCCGCCCCGGGACGCCTTGATCTCGCACTGGACGCCCTGCGCGACGTCATCGGGCGGGCGTTCGTGTTCGGCGACTTCGACCTGCTGCCCCTGCCCGTCTCGATGCTGCTCCGGCTGGCCACCGCCCGCGGCGAGCACGACGCGGCGATCACGGAGACGGCCGCCGCGGTACGCGTGTGGGAGGACAAGGAGATGTGGCCGGCGGGCGTGCGCGCGGTACCGGCGCTCGTGGAGGCGTTGCTCGCGGCCGGGCGCGCGAATGACGCCGCCGCGCTGGTGGACCGCTATGACGGGCGTCTGCGCGGGCTGGACGCGCCGCTGGCCGCTCCCGCGCTGGGGCAGGCCCGCGGACTGCTGCGGGCGGCGGACCGGCGGTGGGCCGAGGCCGCCCGGTCGCTCTCCGCCGCCGCGGAGGGTTTCCGCGCGCTCCCCGCGGCCTACGACGCCGCGCAGGCGGACGAGCAGGCGGCGGCCTGCCTGCTCAGCGCCGGGGACCCGGCCGGCGGACCGATCCTGCGGGCGGCGACCGCCGCGTACGCGGAACTCGGCGCCCGGTGGGATCTCGACCGGGCCAGCCTCCTCGGCCGGACGTGGGGGGTGCGCCTCCCGCAGCTCACCCAGCCGCGCGAAGGGCGGGGTTCGGCGTTGTCCTCGCGGCAGGAGCAGGTCGCCCGGCTGGCCGCCACGGGGCTGACCAACCAGGAGATCGCCAAGGAGATGTTCCTGTCACCGAAGACGGTGGACAAGCATCTCAGCGCCGCCATGCGCAAGGTCGGAGCCCGGTCGCGCACGGAGCTGGCCCTCTTCTACCGGTGAATTGGGGAGTTTTCCCCAGGGGTTCCCCATAACTCCACCCACCCGGCAGCGGCCACGCTTGCCCCATGTCCGAGCCATACCCCACCCCCGAACCAGAGTCCGAAGCCGAGCCGGACGCGGAGTCGGAACCCGCGCCGGACGCGGAGTCCGAACCCGCGCCTCCTGACGGCTTCGAGCCGGTATGAGCGTCACCCCCCGCGGAAAGGCAGTCCCCCTGTGTCCATGAAGAACTCGCTGTGCGCCGCCGCGACCGTGTTCGCGCTGCTCGCGGCACTTCCCCCATCGGCCGCCCAGGCCGAGCCGGAACCGGCCGCCACCGCTCCCCCGTCCGCCCCGCCGTCCGTCTCGCTGTCCGGCTTGGGGGCCGGTGCCCACGCCATCACCTTGATCACCGGAGACAAGGTCAGACTCACCGACACCGGCGGCGGCAGGTACGCCGTCGACACCGAACCGGTCCCCCGGCCGGACGGCGGCCTGCCCACGCTCGCCACGCTGAGCGGGCCCGACGGCGTCTACGTCCTGCCGAGCGACGCGATGCCGGCCATCGACGCGGGCAAGCTCGACCGCCGGCTGTTCAACGTGAAGTACCTGGCCGAGAACGGCTACACCGACGACGCGACCGCGCAGGTTCCGGTCATCGTGCAGTACCAGGGCACGCCCCCGGCGGCCACGCTCAAGAGCTCGGCCGACGCCCTACCGGCCGGCGCGCCCACTCACACCCTGGAGAGCATCCACGGGGCGTCGGTCGAGGTGACCAAGGGTGAGTCCGGCACGTTCTGGCAGGCCGTACGCGGCTCCTTCGCCCCCGGCGCGGCCAAGCTCAGCGGCGGGATCGCCAAGATCTGGCTCGACGGCAAGATCAAGGTGGACCTCGCGGAGAGCGTCCCGATGATCGGCGCGCCGGAGGCCTGGGCGGGCGGCCACGACGGTTCCGGGGTCAAGGTCGCGGTGCTGGACACCGGTGTCGACGCCGGACACCCCGACCTGAAGGGGAAGGTCGCCGACTCCCGATCGTTCGTGCCCGGCGAGGCCGTACAGGACCTCGGCGGACACGGCACCCACGTGGCCACCACGATCGCGGGCAGCGGGGCCGCGTCAGGAGGGAAGAACAAGGGCGTCGCGCCCGGCGCGGACCTCCTGATCGGCAAGGTGCTCAGCAACGGCGGCAGCGGCCTGGAGTCCTGGGTCGTCGAGGGCATGGAGTGGGCGACCGCCGCCGGCGCCAAGGTGATCAGCATGAGCCTCGGCGGCGACGTCACCGACGGCACCGACCCGACCAGCCAGGCCGTCAACGAGCTGAGCGCCGCGACGGGCGCGCTGTTCGTGATCGCCGCCGGCAACGACGGCAGGGTCGGATCGATCGGCTCCCCCGGTACGGCCGACGCGGCCCTCACCGTGGCCGCCGTCGACAAGGGCGACAAGCTGGCCGACTTCTCCAGTCAGGGCCCGCGCTTCGGCGACATGGCGCTGAAGCCCGACATCGCCGCCCCCGGCGTCGGCATCGCGGCCGGCCGCGCGGCCGGCACCTCGATGGGCACCCCGGTCGACGAGTACTACACCAGGGCGAACGGCACCTCGATGGCCACCCCGCACGTGGCCGGAGCAGCGGCGATCATGGCCCAGCAGCACCCCGACTGGAAGGGGCCGCTGATCAAGACGGCGCTGATGTCGACGGCCAAGGACGACGGGTTCGCCGCGTACGAGCAGGGCGCCGGCCGGGTC
Source organism: Microtetraspora malaysiensis (assembly GCF_001528665.1). GTDB lineage: Bacteria > Actinomycetota > Actinomycetes > Streptosporangiales > Streptosporangiaceae > Microtetraspora_A > Microtetraspora_A malaysiensis. Next base: position 158,816 of record NZ_BBYJ01000018.1, on the reverse strand, counting down.
GACCTGGTCCGCGCGCACCGGCAGACGGTCTTCGCCACCACCTCGGCCGCCGACTTCGCCTCGGTGAGCGACCCGGGCGCGAAGCTCGAACGGAAGATCAGCTACGTCAACCTGGGCTCGGAGCCGGTCACGCTCACGCTGACCGGCGCGCTGCGCGACGTGCGCGGGCCGGCGATCGAGGGCTCGCTGACGACCGAGTCCTCGCTGACCGTCCCCGCGTCCGGCACGGCCACGACCACCGTCACGCTGGACCCCGCCGACCTGGAGTTCGGCCGCTACACCGGGTCGGTCGTCGCGCAGGCCGGCGACGTGCGGGTGACCACGCCCGTCGGCGCCGTACGCGAGGCCCCGAAGCACACGCTGACCGTGCACACGATCGGCAGGGACGGCAAGCCGCTCAACCCGAGCACCCAGTACGTCATCGACGTGGACGGGGACCTGGGCCTCCTCACCGACCAGGCGCTCGTGGGCGAGGGCACCGTCGCCGTCCGCGTCCCCGAGGGGACCGTGAGCGTGACCCAGCTCGCCTCCTGGGCCGACGGCGACGACCGGAACAACACCGCCTGGCTGATGAACCCGCAGGTCGCCATCACGGGCGACACGGAGATCACGCTCGACGTCAGGAAAGCCTCGCAGGTGAGCTTCGGCACCCCCAAGCCCGCCGAGCCGCTGAACAACACCCCGTACGGCTTCTTCCAGCGGACCGTCGCCGGCGGCGAGACCTGGGCGGGGTCCGTGCCCGCCGAGCCGTGGGACAAGATGTGGGTCCTGCCGACCGAGAAGGTCACCAAGGGGGCGTTCAGGTTCGCGACCGCGTGGACGCTGGGGCAGGCCGAGGTGGCCATGCGTGTGACCGGGCGCAAGCCGGTCACGCTGCACCCGGCCACGCCGCAGCACGAGCGCTTCGGCCAGCAGGACTACCACCCCGGCTTCGTGCCGTTCACCGGAACGCGCGACCTGCAGGTCGTCGACGTCGGCCAGGGCGGGCCCGAGGACCTCGCCGGGCTCGACCTGCGCGGCAAGCTGGCACTGCTGGAGACCGGCCTCAACGACGGCGTGTTCGGTCCGCTCTGCGGCCTGCCGGTCGAGCTGGTCGGCCCGATCAGGGACGCCGGCGCCGCCGGCATCGCCGCCTTCCCCGGGAAGGGCACGAACTGCACGATCCCGCTGCACATCACCCAGGAGCCGTTCACCGGCGACCCCAAGCCTGTGGGCATCGGCAACATCTCACTGTCCAACAAGGAGGGCACGGACCTGCGCGGACGCCTCGCCTCCGGGCCGGTCACCGTCAAGGTGACCGGGACTCCTGAGACTCCTTACACCTACGTGCTCAAGCCGTACGTGGAGGGCAGGGTCCCCGCCTCGATGCGGTACGAACTCGGCGCGCGGGACCTGGCCCAGGTGGACCTGGACGTGCACTCCTCCCAACCGGCCTCCTTCGAGGACTTCCGCTACATCTGGAAGCAGGACGACCTGTTCGTGACGGCGACGGTGGTGTCCGATCGGGGCGCGACCGCCTTCACCGGGCCCCTCAGCCGGTCGGAGTGGGTCGGCCCGCTCGATCCGGAGGTCACGCACCTGCACGGCATGACCGCGCGTGGCCTCGACGAGGCCACCACGTACGGGACCCGGTACCGGGTCGAGGCGTTCGACCGTCCCGGGCGCACCGGTCAGCAGTGGTTCGCCACGCCCAGCACGCTCGGCGCCGCGTCGGCGCCGGCGAAGGCGCTGTCGATCCCCGACCCGAAGGCGGCGCCGGGAACGCGGCAGGGCACCACCCTGCGCTGCGCCATCTGCGTGGAGGGCGACGTGCTGTGGGCCGAGATCGGCGTCACGAGCGGGGTGCTGGAGGACAGGGACTTCAGCGACCGGTTCTGGAGCCCGGGCCTGCTCAACCCGGCCTACGAGGTGAAGTTCTACCGGGACGACGTGGAACTCCCGCGGGCTCCGCTCAACCCGGCGCTGAAGAACGCGCCCGCCTTCACCATCCCCGAGGGGGCCGGCACCTACCGGCTCACCGCGAAGAAGGACGGGGAAGAGGCCGAGTGGACCTTCGCCTCCCGGCCCGTCAAGGGCACGCCGCAGCCTGGGCTCATCTGCGTCAGCCAGATCGTCCAGGGCTGGGCCAAGGAGTGCGGGCCGACGCAGGCCGTGTTCGTCGGCTACGACCTCGGCCGTGATCTGGGGATGGACAACACCGTTCCGGCCGGCAGGACCCACCACTTCACCGTCGAGCCGTACCGCTCCCCGTCGGGGGGCGCGATGCCGAAGATCGCCGGGATCAAGCTGTGGGCGAGCACCGACGACGGCGCCACCTGGCAGCCGGTCGAGGTGAAGCGGCAGAACGACGGCACCTACCGGGCCTCCGCGAAGTACCCGAAGCTCGCCGACACCAAGGGAGCGGTCGGCCTGAAGGTCGAGGCGTGGGACGAGGCGGGCAACCGGCTCAAGCACACCGTGACGCGCGCCTTCGGCCTGCGCTGACGGGGCCGGACCCGGGGCGGCGGCCATCCGCCGCCCCGGGTCCTGGTGCCTGAGCACCGTTCCCCAGGCCCGGCCCGGAAGGAAGCCGAGCCTGGGGAAGAGTGATCGCGCGGTCAGCGCGGCGGAGTTGCCGGCGAAGCCCGACAGCGGGACGCCTCACCGCCGGGCCCACACTCGGTCCAGGAAGTCGGCGATGAGCGGGGCGATCCCCGGCAGGTGGTCCTCAAGGGCGAAGTGGCCGGTGTCGAGGACGTGGAGTTCGGCGTCGGCCAGGTCGCGCAGGTAGGCGTGTGCGCCGGGCTCGGGGAAGAACGGGTCGTTCGCGCCCCAGGTGATGAGGGTGGGCGGGGTGTGCGTGCGCAGCCACTCCTGCCAGGTGCCGTACCGCTCGACGTTGGAGTGGTAGTCGAAGGCGAGCGCGACCTGGGCCTCCTTGCGGCCGGGCAGGTCGAGGAAGTGCTGGTCGAGGGTCCAGCCCTCGGGGGCGAGGAGTTCGGGGTCCGCGACGCCGGTCTCGTACTGGCCGCGCGTGCCGGGCAGGGTGAGCAGGTCGCGGATGGTGTCCTCGGCACCGGGCTGGTCGGGGCGCAGCGCGATGAAGTCGCGGGCTCCGGCGGACAAGCCCTCCTCGTAGAGGTTGCCGTTCTGCACGACCAGGCCCGCGATCCATTCGGGGTGCCGCTCGGCGAGCCGGAACCCGATGGGCGCGCCGAAGTCGAAGACGTACATCACGAAGCGGGTCAGGCCGAGCTTCCGGACGAAGCCCTCGGTGGTGTCGGCGAGCCGGTCGAAGGAGTAGCTGAAGTCGGCCGGGGCCTCGGTGTGCCCGAATCCGGGGTAGTCGGGCGCGATCAGCCGGTAGCGGGTGCCCAGCACGTCGATGAGGCGGCGGAACTGGTGCGAGGCCGACGGGAAGCCGTGCAGGAGCAGCAGGACCGGCGCGTCGGACCGCTCGGGCAGCGACTCGCGGTAGAAGACGCGGACGCCATCGACGTCGAGGTGGCGGTGGGTGGTGCGGGCGACCAAGGAGAACGTCACTTCTAATGCCTTTCATCGGAGGTGATGCGTTAGTTATAGCGATCAATAATCTAACGCGTCAACACGACGATGTAGCATTAGGACATGAACGAGCCAGGCCCCCTGGCCGGGGAACCCCTTGCCCTGGACCTGGTCAACACACGCCCAGTCACGGGTGTCGCCGCCGGCCACCCTCGCCGAAGCCCGCCGACGCTGCTTGGTCAGATGAGGGATCCGCTCAACGAACGTCTTTGCCGGGCAGTGAGAGTTGTCGCAGAAGAACCGGCGGCTCCTCGCCCGGATCAGTCACTTCCAGCCGGGCCCGGCCGGCAGGAGGCCGGGCCCGGGGAAGCGTGACGCGGTCGTCGGTCAGCCGACGGCGTAGGCGCGAGTGATCGTCTGGGTCAGGCCGGTGCCCGACGTGTCGGTCACCACCGCGCGGAGGGAGACGAATCCGGCCGTACGCGGGTTCGGCACCATGGCCGTCCATCCCGAAGCAGTGGGAACGACCGCGATACGGCGCCAGTTCGCCCCGTCGTCGACGGACATCTCCAGCCGGACCGACGTCGCCTCCGCCTCGGCGGAGCCGGGGTTGCGCTCGATCCACAGAGGAAGGCGCGTCGTGCTGCCCGGCTTGGCGCGATTCGACTCATCCAGGCCGGCGGGGCTGTAACGGACCGCCGTCAGCGGCAGCGGCTGCTCCTTCGCCGTGGTCGCGGACCGGAACTTCCATACGGACTCCACACCGGTGGAGAGCGTCGAGTACGGCACCTGCCTGCGCATCGACGCGGTCAGCGTGTAGGCGCCGGACCCGGCGGGAAGATCGGCGTGGAACTCGCACTCTTCCGTCTGGTCGACCTCACAGTTGGCGATGTCCGCGGTAGCCAGCACCTTCCCGTCTTTGGCGAGGGTGGCGGTGCCGGTGGCGGCGGCGTCCGAGCCCGTTCTGCCCGCGCCCGCGTCGGCGAACAGCCCAAACGCGGAGAAGGTCAGCGTGTCACCGGTACGGCTGCCGCCCGGCAGCAGGAACGACGGGCCGGTGACCGCGGCGTTCCAGACTTCGCTGGTCTGTCCGCGCTTCATGAGCGTGCCGCCGTCGAAGGTCATGGAGGTACCGACCTGAAGACCGCTTTCGTAGGTCACTCCGGGGGTCCGGTACTGGATGAGCGTGCCGGGCAGGGGGATGTCGCCGACCAGTGACATCAAGGACGCGCCCGGGATATGCAGTGCGGCCAGCGGCGTCCCCGTGGCCGCCACTCCCGAGGCCCGGTAGGTCGTGGAGACCTTCGCCAGATCCTGCTGCCTGGCGTTGTAGGTGGGGTCGTCAGGAAAACCGCCGGTGCGACGGTCAACGAGATCGTAGACGTAGGGGCTGGGAGACACGTCCTTGCTCAGCCACAGGGTTCTCAAGGTGTAGGTCAGACCTGGCTGCCGAACGGGAATGACGAAGAACCTGTTGGTGATGTCCACACCGCCCCACAACCCGAATGAGTTCCATGCGCCGTGGGCCAGCCCGAACTCGAACCAATTCGGAAGTTCGGCACTCGGATCGTCGAGTGTGGTCATGGCCGCCTTGCCCTGGCGGGCGTCCACTGTCAGGTGAAGGTCGCTGTCATCGACCCGCAGCGGGGAGTCGGCGACGGTGACGCCGCTCCTCTCCACGATGTGGGTGGAGAGGTTCCAGTCGCCCTTGGCGAGCCGTACGGTGGCCACACCGTCCTTGAACGCCGGCTCGACGATGGCCCCGGTCGTCGCGTCATAGATCTCAGCGCTCCTAGGGTCGACCGGTTCGCCCTGCTTGCCGATGACGGTGATGGTGGCGTTGTAGGACTCGGGCTCGACGTACGCGCCCGCCAGGGTGCGGATCACGGTATCGCCCGAGGTGGCGGTGATCGTCCCGACATAGTCGCCGGGGGCCTTGCCGTTCGCGTCGATGGTGAGCGTGACCGACGCCTGTCCTCCGGCGGGCACCTCGATCCGCTGGGTGGAGAGCTTCAGCACGTCGCCCTCACTGGCGAGGTCGAGGCTGACCGGGGGCCGTGATGTCCTCGGCGATCTGTGTGTCCAGCCGGCCGGCCACGTACAGGTAGACGTCGCGGTAGTAGCGGTCGTGCACGTCGGTGAACAAATCAGGGTTCCGCCGGTACCGGGCGACGAGTTCGGCGTCGGTCACCTGTTCGCACGCGCCGATGATCAAGTTTTCAGCTCCGACATAAGCCTGCCTTCCGGGTGATGGACACGATCACTCACCCTTCGCCGCAAGCCAGGATCGTCTTCCCTCGCGTGCGCTACCGGTGTGGTCCCGACAACAGGGTCAGCACCCACGTCGCCTGTTCGGCCAGAATGTCCGTTCGATCACCCGGTCGCCTCTGGCTGTGGGCCGGAATCCTCAATAGCCAGTAGAGGGCCAGAAGTCGGCGGCACTCTCTGAATCTGCGCAGCTCGGCGGCGCTCAGCTCGAAACGCTCCAACACGCGTGTCATGCCTGAACGACTGGCACGTACGGAGATGTGCTCGACTACCTCCGCCAGTTCAAAGGCGCGATCGCTTCGACCGGAGTATTCGAAGTCCACCAGGCGAAGATCGCTGCCATCCCAAAGGTAGTTCGCCAGATTCCCGTCCCCCGTGCCGAAAACAGGAGGGGCCGGCCGCATGAGCGACTTCTCCAAGGTGGGCCGGCGCACCCAGTCGGCGCCCGCGGCCAGCGCCTCACTCAGCACGGCATCCCCATGGGGGCATGGCGCGGCCAACGACCATCCTCGGACCTGGTTCAGGAGCGTGGCGTACCCGGCGGCGAGGTTGCCGAGCACGGCGCCGGCTCCGTACAGGAACAGCATCCACACCGTGGAGGACTCGCCGATGTCCACCGCGCGAAGGGCGGCACGCTGTAGGCGTAGGCGGTGCCCGCCGACAAGTCGCACCACGACGCCATCTCCGGCCAGCGGCCCGTCATGAAGCGCGACCAACGGAACAGACCGTCAAAGTTCCTTTTGGCGGGCGGGATGAGCTGCGGCCATGACCCCGTGCACGGCCTGGCTGATCCGCTCAGCGGCCTGATCGGGATCGGGCCGGCCGGCGTCAAGCCACGCGATGACGGCTTCCAGGGTGAAGGTGGGGAGCAGGTTGGCGGCCCAGTCCAGCCATGGACCCTCCGGAATGCGGCGGGAGAGGGTGCGGCGGGCGACCTCGTGGGAGGCGGCGGTGATGGAGTCGATCATGTCGCGGAAGTCGGGCTCACGGACGGCGTAGCGGAACAGCAGCCTGAAGCCGTCGGGGTCGACCGCGGCGGCGCGTAGCAGGGCGGGGATGGCGTCGCCGTCGAAGTCGTCGGTGCCGACAGCCTCGGCCAGGCGAGTGCAGGCGCGGTCGAGTACGGCCCGATACAGGTCGGCCTTGGAGTCGAAGTGCCGGTACAGCATCGCCCGGGTGAGTTCAGCCTCGGCGGCGATGTCGTCGAGGCCGGTGGCGGTGTAGCCGGAGCGGGCGAAGGCGCGGGTGGCGGCGTCCAGGATCTGCTCGCGCCGTTCGGCGCGACGCAGCCGCCGCACCGGCTGGGCCGCCACGGCCCTATCGACGCCTTCTTCCGGGTTGTCCATCCCACCTCCGCTTGTAGAAGCAGGAGTATACATATAGCGTTTTAGACGTCAGAGTATACAAATGAGCGTCTACCTCATGGAGGAGCCATGTCCGCCCCCGTCCAGCTACCGTTCGAACAGCCCCATCCCATGCGGCCCGCGCCGCTGCTGCGCGAGCTGCAGGCCAGCGGCCCCATCCACGCGATCCGTACCGCGGTCGGCCACCCGGCGTGGCTGGTGACCGGCTATGAGGAGGTGCGCCAGTTACTGGATGACGACCGTCTCGGCCGGGCCCACCGCGAGCCCGAGCGCGCCTCGCGTACCGGGGAGTCGGCGATGTTCGGCGGCCCGCTGGGCGACTTCGACACCGAGCGGGCCGACCACCACAGGGTGCGCTCGCTGCTGCAGCCGCACTTCTCGCCCAAGCGGATGCGCGCGCTACGCGGCCGCGTCGAGACACTGACCGCGAGCCTGCTGGACGACCTGGATGCCGCCGGGTCGCCCGCCGACCTGCACGCCGCGCTGGCGCTGCCGCTGCCGATCGCCGTCATCTGCGAGCTGCTCGGGGTGCCGTTCGCCGACCGCGGCCAGTTCCGGCGATGGACGCAGGCCGCCGCGGACACCACCGATCGGGCACGCTCCGAGCAGGGGCTGGCCGAGCTGTTCGGCTACGGGCAGCGGCTGGTGGCGCGCAAACGGGCCGAAGGGGACCCGGACGCGGATGTGATCTCCCGGCTGGCCGCCACTGACGGGGTCAGTGACGACGAGGCCGCCGCGATGGGCATGTTCCTGCTGTTCGCCGGGCACGAGACCACGGTCACCGCGATCGGCATGGGCACGCTGTGGCTGCTGGCCACTCCCGGCCAGTGGCAGACCCTGGTGGACGACCCGTCGCGGATCGACGCGGCGGTGGAGGAGATCCTGCGCGCACCCCGTCTGGGCGGCGGTGGCATCCCCCGCTACGCCCGCACCGACCTGGAAATCGCCGGAGTCCACATCCGGGCCGGCGATCTGGTGCTGCTGGACACCGGCGCCGCCAACCACGACCGGGCCGTCTTCGCCGACCCCGACCGCTTCGACCTCGTCCGCCCGGCCGTGCCGCACCTGACCTTCGGCCATGGCGCCCGCTACTGCGTCGGCGCCCCTTTGGCCCGCATCGAGCTGCAGACGGTCTTCGCCCAGCTCGCCGCCCGCTTTCCCACGCTCAAACTCGGGTGCGCGGTGGACGAGCTGACGTTCAATAGGAACGTGCTGGCCGGCGGCCTGACCGCCCTGCCCGTCACCTGGTGACCCCTGAGCACCCCCGGCGATCTCGCCTTCCGGCAATCGGCCCCGCGATCATTCGTGCGACTCAACGGGTGTGCTCTTCCGAGACGTCGGCGGTCGCGACACCGCGTACGTACGTATGTCACGCGCGGCAGGATCACCCCGTTGGCCGCCAGTGGCGCCGGGCGCGCACCCGGCCGCTGATCATGACTGCCGCAGGAGAGCCTCGACCGCCGCGTTCAGCTCGTCCGGCCTCGTCGCGCCCACTGTGCGCACAACCCCGTTCGCGTCGACGAACACGTTGGTGGGCACTCCATGGATTCCGAGTCGTGCCGCATATTCACCGGTCTCGTCGAGGAGCACGGTGCCGTCAAGGCCCCAGACATCGGCGAAGTGGCGCGCTTCGGTGGCGGCGTCCACGCTCTCCCATACATTGATCATGATGACGTCCAGCCCCGACCGGGCTGTACGGCGGCGCAGTTCCTCAAGGACCGGCGCCTCCGCGTTGCAGGGGCCTCACCAGCTGGCGAAGAAGTTGATGACGTACTTCTTCTCCGCCCACTCCCGCGTGGTGCGGATCCGCCCGGTCCGCAGGTCCGGGAGCGCGAACTCGGGCAACGGGTGGCCGACCACCGGATGGAGGGCGCGCGCCGGCGGCCCGGGCAGCCACGGCCGGTCCACGATGGTCAGCGTGCCGCTGCCGGCGTTGGACACCAGCAGCCGGCCCGTAACCGGGTCCAGCGCGCAGTCCCCGGGCCCGTCGCCCACGGCGATGCGATGTGATTCCTTCCCGCGAAGCGTGTCGAGCACGCTGACGGTGCCGGCCCCTCGATTGCAGACGTACAGCCATCGGCCGTCCGGTGACACGCACATCCCGACCGGGGCCCGCTCGACCACCAGTTCGCCCAGGTTCGCGCCGGTCCGCAGGCAGATCCGGGTGATCGTGCCGTGCAGCGATCCGGCCACGTACAGCCGGTCGGAGACCGGGTCGACGACGACCTTGCACGGCCCCTCGGGCACCGCGATCCGGCCCAACGGCCGGAGCGTCGCCGCGTCGAAGACGGTGACCGAGGCGGACATGAAGTTGGCGCAGTACGCCCGGTCGCGGCTGGTGTCCACCGCGATGCTGCCGGCGCCGAGTTCCGCGGGAACGGTCCCGATCACTCGTGCGTGATCGGCGTCGAGCGCGGTGACGGTGCCGGCGGCGGTGTCTCCGCTGAAGACCCGGCGCAGCCCGGGATGGTGGCCGAGCCCTGCCGGATAAGCGCCGACGGGTACCTGACCGAGGCGGGTCCCGCTGTCCGCGTCCACGACGGTGACCGTGTCCGAGCGGGCGTCGGCGGTGAACAGCCGCCGGGCCGGCAGGTCGAGGACGACGGGGATCGGTTCCCGGCCGACCGGGGACCGCCATTCCGTCCGGCGCCGGTCGAGGTCCACCGCCACCACGGCGTTGCTGCGGGAACAGGCGACGAAGGCGCGCCGCGCGGCCGCGTCGACCACGACCGCCTCCGGCCCTCGCCCGATGGGTATATGGGCCAGGATCCGGTGCGCGAGGTCGACCTCGCACGCGCCGCCAGGAGGTTCCCCCGTTTCCACATCGTCTGCGTGCCCCCGACAGCCCGCGGGAAACGGGGCTGCGGATGACGGCCGGGGCCTTGATCACCGGAGCTGCCCGGTGACGGCTCAGAAGAGCAGCAGGTGGTAACCGAGGGCGACCGCGAAATAGGCGACCGCCGCCAGGGCGAGCAAGGTGTACGCGATCTGGGAGGGCAGGCTCCACCAGCGGGCGCGCCAGGCGACGACGGTGGCCGGGACCATGGGAACGGCGAAGGCCAGGGCGAGGGTGGCCAGGACGGGGAGCGCGGCGAGGCGTGGGGAGTTCAGCGGCAGGGCCGCCATGAGGACGTTGGGGTCGGCCATGAGGAGGGCGAACCCGGCGAGGAAGACGGTGGCCAGGGCGGCGCTGATCCAAGCGGCGAGGGCGGCGAGGCGGGCCGGGAGCGGTGGGCGGACCTTGCGGACACGGCGGACGGCGGCGGCCAGCGGCAGGCCGAGGGTGGCGAGGAGCAGAGCGAGGGCGCCGGTCACGAAGAGCGGCAGGTTCAGGGTGGGGGCGTCGTACCAGGGGACTTCCTCGTAGACCTCCGAGGGGAGAGCGGAGGAGACGAGGGTGCCGTCGCCGGGGAAGGAGATGCGGGCCTGGCCGTCGCGTTCCCGGAAGACGCCGGAGGCGATCTGGATCCAGTGCTGGGTCCATCGGCCGGGATCCGGGGAGAGGCCGGTGGTGGTGAGGGTGCCGTCGGGGTTGGCCGTGACGGTCGGGACGACGAACAGGGTCGAGGCCTTCATCAGGCTGCTGCGGCTGGTACGGGCGGACCGGTAGGAGCCGGCGTACCGGGAGACATCCGCGGTGAGCGGGGTGGGCGCGGAGGCGGCGGGCGCGGGGAAGCGCCGGTCGATGATCTGGGTGAGGAGCTTCTGCGCGTCCCAGGCGGCGGCGCCGGATGTGCCGTCGCCGTTGAAGACGACATAGACGCCGAACCTCTGGTCCGGCATGAGGGCCATGGCGTTGTGATAGCCGGGGACGTCGCCGTCCTTGTAGAGGATCCGGCGGCCGTTGCGCGGTCGTTCCTCCAGCGTGTAGCCCATGCCGGGCATGCGCCGGTCAGCGGTGAAGTGCCGTGCCCGCATCTGCCGGGCAAGGGGATCGCCCTTGAGCTGGTCGATCATGTACCGGGCCATGTCGGCGGGGGTGACGGCGGGGCCGGTGCCGGAGGGCGTCCAGGGGCTGTACTGGCCCTTCTGCTCGGCGTAGCCGTCGCCGTCCGGGCGGTAGCCGCGGGCGAGCCGTGCCCCGATCGCGGCGGGGTGCGGGAGGGCGGCGGTCGAGCCGGTCATGCCGTGTGCGGCGAAGACGTGCTCGGCGACGTACTGCGCGTACGGTTCGCCTGACGCCACCTCGACGAGGTGGCCCGCGAGGGCGAGGGCGTAGTTGTCGTAGGCGATCAGGGTGCCCGGTGGCCGGACCCGGCGCGGCTGGCGAGCCTTGAGGCTCTCGGCGAGTGAGGGCAGCGTCGCCGGATCCTCACGGGCGAGGCCGACGATGTCGTCGTCGAAGCCCGCTGTGTAGGTGAGCATGTGCTCCAAGGTCACCGGACGGCCCGGATAGGTGTCGTCGATCTTGAACGCCGTCAGGTAGCGGTTCACGTCGGCGCGCAGGTCGAGCCTGCCCTCCCCGACCAGGCGCAGGACGGCCTCGGCGGTGAACACCTTGGCCAGCGAGCCGGTGAGGAACGGCGTGGCGGTGTCGACCGGCCGGCCCGATCCCACGTCCGCCAGCCCGTAGCCCTTGCTGAACACCGTCTTCCCGTTCTCCACGACGACGACGGCCGCGCCCGGGATCTTGTCTTCGGCGAGGACGGCGGGGACGGCCCGGTCGATCGCCGTGCCGAGGTCATCGGCGTGAGCGGGGGCGGTGTGGAGGGCGAGGACGGCGAGGGCCGCGATGATCGCTTTCTTCATGGCCGTCAGTGTGCGGCGCGGGCCTCGCACCTCGACAGTGTCTGACACATGGGCCGGCATGGAGAATGCACGATCACGACATATGGTGCGTGACGTGCTGATCGTTCTGGTGGTTCTCCTGGGCGTCGCGGTGGATCCGCTCCATCCGGTGCCGAGCCCGCCGTTCGCCCTCGTTCTCGCACTCCAATTGGTGTACTGCCTGACTCCGTGGCGCAGCCGCTGGCCGTTGGCGGCCCAGACCCTGCTCCTGCCGTGGGCGGGGCCGGCCGCGGCGGGCATGGTCGCGGCGTCGGCGCTGCTCGTCCTGCGCGGGGCGGCCCGCTGGTGCCTGTTCGGGGCGGTGGTCGCCGCGGCGGCCCTTCTCGCGCCCGCGACGCCGTTCGGGATCGCGCTCGCGGTGCTCAACGCCGCGTGCCAGGGGCTCGTCCTGTTCGGGGTGACCCGGCTCGGCGACACGCGCGCCGCCGTCCACGCCGCACGCGCACCGTTCGCCGCGAGTGCGGTCTCCGCCGAGCGGTCACGGGCCGCACGCGAGCTGGAGGCCGCCCTCGGAACGATCCTGTCCACGATCATCGCTCTCGCCGGGCGCGGTGACGCGGCGCGGATCGCCGAGGTCTCCCGGTCGGCGGCCGCGCGGGCGCGTGCCGTCCCGAGCGCGACGGGCGAGCCCGCGCCCGAGCCGGATCTCACCCCCCGGCTGGCGCTGCCGATCCTGGTCGCGGTGCACGCAGGGTACCTCGCGACCTCGCTGATCTACCTTCAAGGGCGTCCCGCGCCCTCGCTGCTGGCCGCGGGGATCCTCGGGTTGCAGCTGCACCACGCGCTGCCGCGTCCGCCCGGCGCGCGACCACGGCACGCCGCCTGGACGGCCGCCGCGCTGGTCCTGCTCACCGCCGTCACGCTGCTGTATCCGGGGCAGGCCTATCCGCAGCTCGCCGGGTTCGCCGCGGCCGGGTTCCTGATCTTCGGGCGGGCCTGGTGGCCGCTGGCCGGAGTGGTCGTCGCGTCGCTGTCGGCCGTACTCGCCCTCCGCGGCTACTCCCCCGCCGAGAACCTGTACTGGACGTTCAACGCCGTCGCCATCGCGGCCATGCTCTACGGGCTGTCCACGCAGACCGCGCTGGTCTTCGAGGCGAAGGAGGCGCAGCGCGCGCTGGCGGCGCTCGCCGCGGCCGACGAGCGCAGGCGCATCTCCCGCGACGTCCACGACCTCCTCGGCTACGGGCTCTCCGCCATCACGGTCAAGGCCGAGCTGGCCGGACGGTTGGGGCCGGAGGGCTCCGGAGAACAGCTCGCGGAGATCGCCGCGATCGCCCGCCGATCCCTGGCCGCGCTGCGCGCCATCCCGGCCGAGCCCGACCCTCGGCTGTCGCTGGCCGCCGAGCTGGACTCGGCCCGCGCTGTCCTTGAGGCGGCGGGCGTCGAGGTCACCGTACGCCGGGAGTCGGGGCGGGACGACACGCTGCTCGCGATCGTCCTGCGCGAGGCCGTCACCAACGTGCTGCGGCACAGTGACGCCGCGTACTGCCTCATCGACATCACCCCGACCGGACTGCGGGTCGTCAACGACGGCGCCCGTGCCGCCCGGGGAACCGGCAGCGGAACGGCCAATCTCACCGCACGGGTCGCCGCCGCGGGCGGCACCCTGACCACAGAGAGCGACGGCGGCGAGTACCGGCTGACCGTCCTATATCCAGCCGTTCTCGGCGGCGATGCGGACAGCGTCGAGCCGATTGCGCGCGTCTAGCTTCGTGACGATCGCGCCGAGGTAGTTCCGCACCGTCCCCTTGCTCAGGAACAGGCCGGCCGCGATCTCGGCCAGGTCGGCGCCTTCCCCCGCCCGGCGCAGGACCGCGGCCTCGCGCGGGGTCAGCGGGTTCGGCCGCTCGGTGATGGCCGCCGCGGCCAGGCTCGGATCGATGACGGACTCGCCCGCGGCGACCCGCCGGATCGCCTCGGCCAGCCGGGCGGGCGGCGCGTCCTTCACCATGAAGCCACGCGCCCCGGCCGCGAGCGCCCTGCGAAGCGTCTCGGTCCTCCCCGCCGAGGTCAGCATGAGGAGCGCGCACTCCGGCGCCCGCGCCCGAAACTCCTCCGCCGCCGCGATGCCGTCCAGCCGCCCCGGCATCTGGATGTCCAGCACCACGACCTCGGGACGCAACTCGACCCCCCGCGCGACCGCCTCCTCCCCTGTGGCCACCTCGCCGACGACCCGCATGTCGTCCTCCAACTCGATCAGCGCGGCCAACGCCCCCCTGATGAGATGCATGTCCTCGGCCAGCAACACGTTGATCACGTCCGCCCCCCTCCGCTACGCAGATGTCCGCCCCAATGATCCCGATATCGGAGCCGTGCGGTACGGCCGGGACGGGGCCCTCGTCGCCGCCGGCGATCCGCGAGGACAGGGAGGCACCCGTTCGCCTACGACCACCCCGGCTTCAACGACCGCTACGACATGGCCGACCGGGGAGTCGAGGTCAGCCGGGACATGATCGGCCAGTCGCAGAACCTGGTCTCCTCGGCGGCCACTTTGATCGCCGCGGCCGTGGTCATCGCCGCGCTGGCTCCGATCCTGCTGCCGTTGCTCGCACTGACCGCGGTGCCCCAGGCCGTGGCGTCCATCGCGGGCGAAAGGATCACCTACCTGGCGACGGTGAGAACATTCCACGACCGCCGCATGCTGAACATGCTGCGCTGGCACCTGACCCACAAGGACCAGGCCGACCAGATCCGCACCGACACCCTGGCCCCCTACCTGCTGGAGAAATACCGGGCCAGCGGCGTGCGAGTGGACCGTACCAATGACCAGGCCGCCTGGCAGCGCGCGAGGATCAACCTGATGGGGGCCGCCGTCAGCGGCCTCGCCTCGGCGCTGATGTGGGCCGGTGTGATGCTGCTGCTCGGCATCGGACATATCAGCGCCGCTGCCGCCGGCACTCTCGTCTTCACCCTGCGCTCGGCCTCCCGTGGCCTGTACGGCATCGTCGGTTATGGAGCCGATCTCATGCGCACCGGCCGGTACATGGACGACTGGGAGTCCTTCATCCGGGAGGCGGCCGGGCAACGCCTGGACCGGGGGAACATCGTGCCGGGACGTCCTCAACACGTCGCCCTCCACCGCGTCACCTACCGCTATCCGGAGGCCGATCACGACACCCTGCGCGAGGTGGACTTCGAGGTCCGGCGGGGAGAGATCGTCGCCGTGGTGGGCGAGAACGGCTCGGGCAAGACGACGCTGATGAAGCTGCTGTCCGGGCTCAACCTGCCGACCTCCGGCGTGGTCGCCTGGGACGGCGTCAGCACTCGCGACCTGGACCCGCACGCCCTGTGGAAGCGGTGCGCGGTCGTGCCACAGGAGTTCGCCCGCTGGCCGATGACCGCCCGCGAGAACATCCACCTCGGCCAGCCCCAGCCCGAGGTGGACGACGCCGTACGGCGGGCGGCCGCCGCCAGCGGGGCCGACACGGTGATCAGCGTCCTGCGCAGCGGCCTGGACACGCTGCTGGCGCGTGAATGGTGGGGCGGCCAGGCCCTCTCCTCGGGACAGTGGCAGCGCATCGCCGGTGCCCGGGCGATCCACCGCAACGCCGGCCTGCTCGTGATGGACGAGCCCACCTCCGACCTGGACGCCCGAGCCGAACACCGGATCTTCTCCGGGTTGCGGCAGCTCGCGCGGGACCGCGCGATCGTGCTGGTCACGCACAACCTCGCCAACACGATCGTCGCCGACCGGATCGTCGTCATGGAAAGCGGGCGCGTGACCGCCGAAGGCACATTCGGCGAACTGACGTCCCACCCCGGGCTCTTCCGCGACCTGTGGCTCCTCCAGCAAGATCGTGCTTCCGTCCAGGAGGGCAGTGCGTGATGACCGAACCTCGCGTGCACGTGTTCAAGGCCGCAGGACCCTCCTGCCGTTCCTTCGCCCCATGGTTGTCCGACAGGGGTGGGCGGCCGGCGTCCGCCTGACGATGGCCGGGCGGCCCCCCGTCGTCTGACGGACGCCTCTGTCAGACAGGGATTTGCGAGGCACAATCGGTCGGGAGGATATGAAGTGCGTACTGGCTCGGCTCAGACCTGCTTAATCGTTCTTCGGGGCAACTCGGGCGCCGGAAAGACAAGCGTGGCGCGGGCCGTACGGCAAGCTTGTGGGCGCGGCCTGGCGTTGGTCGGCCAAGACACAGTGCGGCGAGAGCTGCTGCGGGAGCGGGACGTTCCAGGCGGGGTGAATATCGGCCTCATCGACACCATCGTCCGCTACGCCCTCGATCATGGGTACCACGTCCTTCTCGAGGGGATCCTTACCGCCAGCCGGTACGGGCCGATGCTTCACGCGCTGAGCCACGATCATGCGGGAACGAACGCCTTCTTCTACCTGGACGTGTCGTGGCCGGAGACCGTACGCCGACATGCCACCCGCCCTCAGCGGCGGGAGTTCACCCCCGAAGAGATGCGACGGTGGTATCAGGAGCGGGACCTGCTTCCGGACGGCTGCGAGACGATCATCGGCGAGGACAGCTCGCTGGAAGCGACAGTGCGCCACGTACTTCACAAGGCGGCGCCAGCCGTAGGGCGTACAGCGTCGTCTCCACCGGAGACTCCCTCCCCCGGACATCCCTGAAGAAGACGTCTTTGGTCCGAGACCTGGCCCTGGCCATGCTCGGCCTGATGGATGGCCTGTCGGACTCCCCTGCTTGTCCCAGGTAGGGCGGCCCTCGCCACGGACACCGCGAGGACTGCGGGCATTTCGCTGGCTTCGTGAAGGAAGTAGGGGGCTCCGGGCAATAACGGTGGACCTTGCCCTCTTCCGAAAGGCGTCCTAGCGCGCGTATCGGATTGTGATCAATCTGCGGGCTTCGCCCGGATGGCGAGGCCTGATCCGATAGGTCGTCTTGTGTAACGCGAGTCCAGTTAACAGACGAAGAGTGGGAGTTCATCGAGCCGTACCTGCCAATCGGCGGGCTCGGCCCGTACCCCGAGCGGCTGCGACAGCAGTTCGAGGGCGTGATCTGGCAGTTCAAGACGGGCGCGCAGTGGCGGGAGATGCCGAGGGAGTTCGGCGCCTGGCCGACCGTCCACAACCGCTTCCGGCAGTGGAGGGACGCCGGCGTCCATCGTTATCTAGGGTTGTCAAGCGAAGCTGCTGGTCAGCCGGTTGAAGGCCTGTCAGGCACGTAAGGCAAGTAGGTTGCTGCGGTTGCTGGCGAGTGGACCGTCGAGAGGTCCATCAGCCGCGTGAATCGGATCCAGCACTGCACTGGCGAGATACGGATAATGCCGACCATGGGTGGATCTTGAAGACAGCCGGCCGGTGCCGGCGTACGAATTCGGATGTGACCATCGGGCGGATGGTTGCGTCTGTAGTGGTGTGACAACAACACCCCGTTCGCGGAGGACGCCATCGGCAGCCGCATCGAGCAGTTCTATCGGGAGCACTGGCCCTTGGTCTGCGGATATCTCATGCGCCAGACCCGTGACCCGCATCTCGCCGAAGATCTTGCTCAGGAGACGTTTGTCAAGGCCACCCGCGCGATGCTCGGCTGGCGCGGCAATTCCCCGGCCGCGTGGCTGCTCGCCATCGCCCGCAACGTCCTCCTCGACCATGTACGGCGCAGCCGGATCTCCCTCCCGCTGCCCTCTCCTGACGCTCTGGGCGTTCCCGAGCTCACCTCGGACGCCATCGCGGTCCGCGACGTGCTGGACCGCATGCCGGAGCGGCAGCGACAGTTGCTCACGCTCGTCTACTTCGACGGGTTCTCCCTGGCGGAGGTGGCCGCGATGACCGGTCGCTCCGTCTCGTCGATCAAAACCGCTCTGTGGCGCGCCCGCGCAGCCTTCGCCGAATGCTATGGAGGACACCGATGACCACACAGGAAGACATCCCGCCGATCCCGGACTTCGATCCCGGCAGGACAAAATGGGCCGTATGGCGGGGTGTGCTGCGCACGGCCGTGACCGCCACCGTGATATTGCTCGTCGGCGTGCTGCTGCTCGATCTGGGAGCCCAGTGGATCCAGCGGCGCGGCGACCGGGAGGACCGCATGGTGGACGTGATCGACACGGCCCTTCGGGTCGCCAACCCCGGCTACTACATCTCCGGCGGGATATGTTGCGACACCACCGCGTTCTCGCTCTCCTTCACCGTGCGGCTCGCCCCGCTCCGGGCCGGAGGTGACGCCTCGAACTACTTCTCCGGCGGCGCCGTCTTCACCGTCAGTCAAAACCAGTTCGGGCGGGTCGAATGGCCGCCTCCGGGTTTCATCAAGGAGACACCCCTGTTCACGGCGCTCGATTCGGTCGGCACGGATGCCCCGCCGAGCAAGGCGGACACCAAGAGGATCCTAGATCGACTGCCCGAATCGATGTCCGCCCTGGCGGTGGTCGATTTCGCCAAGCCGTTGGGGGAAAGTGAGTTTTCGGCATTCGTTGAGCGGCACGCAGCCGTCCTCCCGGAGACGGCGATCTACGACGGGCGGATCGGCGGGACCCCGATTAGCTGGCGCCTGGCCACCGGGGAGCTCGCCCCCGGCGAGTTGCCCCGGAACGGGCTGGCCGGGTTTCGGCGCTGGGTCGGAGACCTGCGCGACCATGACGCGGCCAACCTGGATAAATTCGGACTAGGTCTGAAGCTGCTGCGTAAGTCGGCCGCTGACGGCATGGCGTACGCCTACATCACCCAGACCGCCCGCGTCAGCGACCTCCGCGCCCTGATTGACGACCCCCAGGTTCGCGCGATCAGAGTGGCCGACGTCGCGTACGATCTCACCAGCCTGAACTGATCTCGGGCGCCTGGAGCGCTTGGGCGCGCAGTCGGCCTTATCTCGGTCAGGCAGAACTGCACAAAAGGACCCCGCCAGACGCTCCTTGGGTTCTAGGGTTCGTTGCAACACCCCAGTTCAGGGGATGCGATGGACTTCGAGATCCGCAAGGATCGCAGGGCTCCTTGGCCGGTCGTTGGGGTGCGGCGTGTCCGGGGACGGTTGTCTTAACGCGATGACGGTCCTGGTCAGCCTGTTGCCAGCTCGGTGAGGCGGGCTTCGAGGTCGGCGATCATCTGGGTGAGCAGGCTGGTGTTCTCCCGTCGGACCGTCTGCGGGCCGACCACCTCGATGCCGGCGACCTTGGTGATGCACTCGTCGGCGGCCTGGGCCATGGTGGCGAACTCCTTGCGGGCGATGGAGTGGGGGTTGGCGGCCTCGAAGGTGGTGGCGCGGTGCATGTCCTTGACCGACGTCATCGCCGCTCGTGCGGCCGACATGGCGTCGCGGGCGCTGAACTCGTCGCCGTGCCCGGAGCGCATGTAGCGGGTGGTCCAGACCCGGCTCCGGTCAGCGTCGCGCCGGGCGGGGGCGGCCGATGGCTGGAACCTTTCCAGGCGGTCGCCCCGGTTGGCCGCGATCATGCGGACGACGCGGACGGCCCGCCGCAGCCGGTGACCGTTCGGAAGCTTGACGCCGGCGGCGATGTCGGCGTAGCTGATCTAGCGCCCGTGGTTGCAGCGCAGCCAGATCATCACGTCCGCGACGTCCTTCTCGGCCTGTGTGAAGCCCATCGCGTCGCGCCGTGGGGTCCGGGATGTCTGCCGGCCGCTCACAGCAGCCCGCCGTTCTCGTCCAGGAACGCCGCCAGCGCCGCATCGTCCAGCGCGGAGCCGGTGGCCAGGTCCCGGACGGCGGCGATGGTCGCCTCGGCGCCGTCGCAGAGCTCGGCGATGGCCTCGGCGCGGTCGGCGGTGAACCGGATCTGCTGCTTGTGCAGCCGCGCCAGCGCCCGTGAGGCGGCCATGCGGATCTCGGCCATGGCGTTGAAGACGTCCATGAACGCGTCGGCCTCGGTTCCATCCCGGGCCGTGCGGGCTTGAGCGGCCAGCGCCTCCCGCTCACGGCGCTGGGCGTCATCGAATTCGCATTGCCGATGGATGGTGACGTCGGCGGCCGCGGCGCGGTCGGCCGTGTCAGCGGCGGCCTGGCGGGCGTCGAACTCTTCCAGCGCTTCCCGCGCCGCCGCCCGGGTTGCCTCGTCGGCCAGCAGGGCGGTCTTGACCGCCTTCGGGTGGCCGATGACGTAGGTGATGGCCGACGGGCGAGTGCCGGACGTGGCCGCCTCCCGCTCGATCGCCTCACGCCGCTCAGGCGAGATATGCCGGCCATCCAAACTGCGGTAATAGCTGTTCTCGCCATAGAACGGATATTGCTTGGCATCGGGAAGTTCGACATTCGCGCCCGGCTGCAGTGCCATGGCGTGGGGAACGACGCCTTCGGCGGCCAGCCGGTTCCATGCCTGCCAGAGGGCCATGACCCGCTTGGCGCTGGTGCCGGCCAGGCGGGCGAACTCCCGGGCACTGACGCGCTGGAAGGTGTTTCGGTCGAAACACCTGGACTGATGTTCGAGCCGGACGCCATCGCCCTCGCCGGGCTCGACCCGTTTGGCGACCAGATAAGCCATCAGCCACGGGCCTTTGCGCTCCATGGTGGCGAACTGGGCGATGTCCGCGCGCAGGGCATCCTCGCCATCGTCAATTGCCCGCTCAGGCGGGTCATCGTCCGTCACGCCGCCCGTCATCTCACCCATCACGTGGTCACGGTCTTGCGCGGGGCGCGGCGCTGCGCCGGGACGACGACCGGCCGGATCGAGGTGGCCTGGCGTGCCCAGGTCATGAAGACGTCCAGGTCGTCCAGTGCGACGGCGGCGTCGGCCTGCTGCGCGACATCCAGCCGCACCAGCCCCGGGAAGCGCTTGACGAGGCGTGCGGACTGCTCGGCCAGGGCGAGGAGTCCGGCGACTAGCACGCAACGACTTTCATATCGCCCACCAGTCCATCAACCAACTGCCGAACCATCACGGCGAGAACGCGGCAGAAACAGCGACACCAACTGTGGCACGTCGCGGCTACGGCGACCCCGGCATCGTGGCATGGTGGCCGCGGAAAGCCGCCTCCAGGGAGATGCGCCAGTGGCGGTCGGCCTGGGGGCGGGGGCCGAGGGAGCCGAGAAGTTCGAGGCTGGCCAGGCCGTGCGCCAGGGCGTTGAGGTGCGCGGCGACGTCGTGGGGGTCGGCCGGGGCGAACCGGCCCGAGTCGATGCATCGCGCGACCGCGCGGATCAACGTGTCGAACGTGCCCTGGATCTGGGCCAGGGCCGCTTCGTCCGGCCGGAAGTCGGCGATGGGGCGGCCGAACATCAGCTCGTACAGGTGCGGGTTGGCCAGGGCGGCGGCCCGGTAGGCCTGCCCGAGGGCCATCAGGTCGGCCTCCGGGTCGCCGTCGGTCGGCACCGCGGCGAACGCGTCGGCAAGCCGGGCGAACCCTTCGAGGAACATCGCGCGCAGCAGGCCGGCCTTGTCGCCGAAGAGGTTGTAGACGGCCGTGGTGGAGGTGCCGACCTCCTGGGCCAGACGTCTGGTGCTCAGCGCCTGCGGGCCCTCCTGGGCGAGTAGCCGTCCGGCGGCGTCCAGGAGGTCTCGGCGTAGCTCGTCGTAGTCGCGGGTACGTGGGCGGGCCATGTTGACAATCGTACCGTAACGCTGTTTCATAACAGTGTTTTCAAATTCACGAACGGGAGGCCACCGTGCCCGCTGAATCCGATCTGCATGTTGTCCTCGGTGCCGGAGGGGCCATCGGCGGCTCCGTGGTTCGCGAGCTCGCCTCCCGGGGGCACCGGGTCCGCGCGGTCAACCGCAGCGGCCGGAGGCCGGCGCCGCCCGGTGTCGAGGTCCATCGGGGCGACATCACCACCGTCGAGGGCGCCACGGCCGCCTGCGCCGGGGCCGAGGTCGTCTACCACTGCGCCGCCCCTGCGTACGACCGATGGGTGGAGGAGTTCCCCCACATGACCGACGCGGTGCGCCAGGGCGCGGCCGCCGCCGGCGCCAAGCTGGTCTTCGCCGACAACCTGTACATGTACGGCCCCATCGACGGGCCCCTGACCGAGGACCTGCCCTACGCCGCCCGCAACCCCAAGGGGCGGGTACGCGCCGAGATGGCCGAGGCACTGCTGGCCGCCAACCGCTCCGGCGAGCTGCGCGTCGCCCTCGGCAGAGCCTCCGACTACTACGGCCCCGGCGGCGTCAACACCATCGTCGGCGCGACGGTGTTCGGCGCGGCGCTCGGCCGGAAGACCGCCCGCTGGGTGGGGCCACTCGACCAGCCCCACACACTCAGCTACCTGCCCGACATCGCCAAGGGCCTCGTGACGCTCGGCGGCGACGCGCGGGCGGACGGCCAGGCCTGGCACCTGCCGACGGCGCCGGCCGTGACGGGCAGGGAGTTCCTCGACCTGGTGCTCGCCGAGCTTGGCCGGCCCGGCAAGACTGCGGCGCTCGGACGGCCGATGCAACGCCTGATCGGCCTGTTCAACCCGACCGTCCGCGCCCTCGGCGAGACGTGGTACCAGCGCGACCGGCCGTTCGTGAGCGACACCTCGAAGTTCACCACCACGTTCGGCCCGTTCGCCGCGACACCGCACACCGACGCCATCGCCGCCACCCTCGACTGGTACCGCGCCAACCCCACCCCGTAACCGGCCGGCAGAGGTCCCTTCGGCGGCCCGCCGAGTTCACCTGACCCCTCGCGATTGCGCGGTGACCACCTCGCGGGCCGGATGAAGGGCCATCGCGGGTCCGAACCCAGTGCGGGCGACGACCGAAGCGAGCACCACCCGCGCTCACTCGCGGAAGCCGCAATTGGACGCCGACGAGTGGCAGCACAGCTTGCCCCGCTGGCATGTGGGCGCCAATGCGCTGGTCCAGGACCAGCATGGGCGGATCCTGCTCGTCCGCCCCGGGCGAAGCCGCACGTGGCAGCTCCCCGGCGGCCAGGTCGACGCCCACGAGATTCCCCCGGATGCGGCGGGCCGTGAATTGCGTGAGGAGACCGGCCTGGACCTCTCCGTCGGACCGCTGATCGCGATCTCCTTCGAGCACCCGAGCCCGGGCTGGGACCACCCGACCCAGATCATGCTCTTCCACATCGGCATCGTGGATTCGACCACGGCCCGGCTCACCACCCACGATCCCGACATCGTCGAGCATCGCTGGGCCTACCTCGAGGAGGCAGAACGCCTCCTCGGCCCGGCCCGCACGGAGCGGCTACGCGCCGGATTGCTCGGCCTGCGTCGAGGTTGTCCAGCTCTGATCACTGTCACCGTCCCAGAAACCTGACCCGGCGACGATCCGGCCGGCCGCCTCGCCTGGGCGTCACCCGCTCTTCCTGGAGCGACACACGACCTGACTGCCCGCTCGCGCTGCCAGCCGGATCGACGACCCTGGCCTCCGGCAACGTGCTGACCTGCTACGGCAAGACCCCCTCGACACGACGTCACCGTCGTGGCCGACCGACTTACCCGATTCGGCCGGCTGCCGCGGACTCCCGTACCGGATCAGCCGCGTTTCGCCGGCACCCAGCCGTGTCCCCATCCTCCTTGCACCATCGTCTGGAATGCCCATCCGTCCTCGGTGCGCACCAGCAGGTCGGCGTAGCGCATGCTTTCCCGCCGGCCCTCGATCGTCATCGTCGCCGTGGTCTCCACGAGCACGAGGTTCTGGCTGATGAAGTGCGGCGTCCTCGTGGACTCCAAGCCGAGGCCCGCCGTGCCCCCGCCCATGGCCTCCTTCATCGCCTCGATGTACTCCTCACGCGTCCACTGCTGGACCGCCGCGAAGGCGCCCGGCACGTCGGTGGCCAGGTTCATCGGGAAGACCGCCAGATCGGCCAGCTTCTCGACCTCCCCCTGTTCGGCCAGCGCGTCGTACTGGCCGAACCAGTCTTCGACACTCTTCAGTTCCTCATTGCTCGGCTCGTACAAGCCCAGACCCCTTCCTCTTCCGCACGCCGTACGCCGTACCGTACAGCATACGGCGAGCGCGGCCAAACGAGAGGCGCACATTCGGTCGAGGACGATGACCGCTGACGCACGCCCCGTGTCGGCGCAGGTGGCAGAGCGGCGCCCACGGTCATCAGGATGGGCACGGCTCATGGACGTAACCGGCGGCCAAACTCGGCCGGAAGCTGCCGCACGCCATCGTCCGCGAAATATATGCGGAATGCTCGCAACCTCACCCTCAGATGAGCCGGACCGTTTTCACAGCTCCCACGGAGCGATTCCACCATTACGCCCCGACAAATATCCTTATTAAGGGGTAATCATCACGGACGTTGACGCGGTGCCAATGAGGGCGCGGGAGCGCCCCGAAGCGCGGGAAGTCCGCCCCCGCCGCCGTCACACCGGACCCCGATGGGATCTTCATTCGCCTCATCGGCCAGACCCGAGGCCACGCACCACCCGATACCGGAACACGCGCAGGCCAGAGGCTTCGGGACAGCCCTTCGAGCCGAAGGGCCAGAGCGACGGCCGCTTCTCCCTCACGTCGGCCCGCTCACGTCACAGCATGGACGACAGCCTGCCACGGCGGCGTACGACGCGGTCTGAAATAAGAGCGATAGGAGTGATATTTCGACCTATCGACGAAATTCGGAGGAACCGGCCCGCGAAGCAACTCACGTCCACCAACAAATGAAAATAAAATCGGCAAGATCTGCCGATCTCCGTTTCGATTACCACTGAAATGGAGAGGCCAAGCGGCGTTCGGATAAAATCTCGAGCGGTTATCAAGGTTGAGTATTTTCCACCATCGACCGATTCGAGGATTATTACGCCGGGACACGAGACCTTTCCAAGGAGAACCAAGTTGCTCAAGTCCAGCAAGCTGGCCAGAGTACTCATGATCAGCACTGTGGCGATCGGGGGTGCCGTGGCCGCGGGTGGTGTGGTCACGCCCGCGTTCGCGGACGGTGTCCCCATCCCCGTCCCCGTGGTCACCGGCCACCATCATGGCTCCACCGGTCCTTCCGGCGGCACCGGCAGGAACAGGAACCACAACCGGAACCACAACCGGAACCGGAACCGCCAGCACCAGCGAGAGCGCCAGCACCAGCGCCAGAAGCAGCACCAGAACGTGCGGAACATCATCGTGACGCCGCACAGGCCGCGGGTCCGTACGGAGCCGACTCCGCCGGTGCTGCCCCCGCCGCCCCTCGTGCCGCCAAAGCCCATGCCCACGCCCACGCCCACGCCCACGCCGACAGTGACGACACCGGTGCCCCAACCCTCGCCGGTCCCCTGCGATCGGTGCGATCGGTGTGACAGATGCGATCGCTGTGACAGATGCGATCGGCGCGACAGATGCGATCGTTGTGATCGGTGCGATCGATGCGACAGCGGCAGGTGCGATCGAGGCGACAGGTACGACACCGATAGGTGCGACAGGGACACCACCGACAGGGACGCTACAGAGACCGTCACCACAGAGACCGTCACCACCGAAATGGTCACCACGAACGTCGGCGCGAGCTGCGCGTGCGGGCTCGGCATCGCCTGGCTTTCCATCGGGACGAACTCGGGGCTTCTCGTCGGCGCTCCTCTCGATGCGAACATGAACAGCGCCTGGGTGTCCGTACCTCTCCTTGTTGGAAACCCCACGGTCGCGGCCACGACGGACGTCAACGCCAACCTCTGGGCACTTATCAGGGCGCATGTCAGCGCCGGTCTTGGACTGGGTCTCGGGACGAACGCCGGTGTCGCCCTCGCCCCCTGACCCTCGCACCGCATGCGGCGGCCGTCCGATCAGTCGGTACGGCCGCCGCATGCGGCGTCTTTGGAACACGTCCCGGCCCGCAGCCGACTCGACGCGGAGCGGCAGCGCACCTCAGGCGCCCGCAACCCCCCGCGGGTGCGCGATCGGGCCGGAGAACGTGCCGCGCGGATCACTGGTTCCGACCTTGAGCCGACACCCGGCGAGAACAGCCCGACGAGAACAAGGACGGCGCGTCACCGGGCGGACCGCAGCATCACGCGCGCACCCGAGACTCCCGCCGCCGCCCCGCAGGCATGGATATTCGGCACCCTCGTGCCGCCGATCCCCGACGGGATCGGATCACCGGGGAGGCGCGAGGAAGCCGTCGACCACGTGACCGACCTTGTCCCCGGCGTCCTTGTCGCCGAGCCGTAAGGCGGTGTTGGCGGCGCAGAGCACCGCGTCGATCTGGAAGGCGGCGAGGTCGGCGTCCAGGTCGGCGATCTCGCCCGCGTCGGCCGCGTATCGCAGTTCGCCGGCGATGAGGCCGCGCCAGTCTCGCTGGTGCCGGAAGAGCGCGTCATGGACCTGCCCCGGCCTGCTGTCGAAGTCCGCGAAGTTCGCCGCCCAGAAGCAGCCGCCCGGGAACAGCGGCGTCTCGGCGTAGGCGGTCCATCGTTCGATCAGCGCCCGCAACCGGGCGACGCCGCGGGACGCGGCCTCCGCCGGGCGGACGAC
Source organism: Microtetraspora malaysiensis (assembly GCF_001528665.1). Taxonomy (GTDB): domain Bacteria; phylum Actinomycetota; class Actinomycetes; order Streptosporangiales; family Streptosporangiaceae; genus Microtetraspora_A; species Microtetraspora_A malaysiensis. The sequence continues at coordinate 132,648 of NZ_BBYJ01000018.1, read as the reverse complement.
CGCGTCGGTGAACGCCTCACGCGCGGCCTCGACCGCGGCGACCTGCAGGTTCTCCTTGGTCGCGAACAACGTCTGAATGCCACTCTTGCTGAGCCCGAGGTCGGCGGCCAGCCGGCCGAAGCTGAGGCCGCTGAGCCCTTCCAGCGAGGCCACGTCGACGGCATGACGGGTGATCGTCCGCCTGGCCCGCGCGCCGCGGAGGAGGCGTTGGTCGGACACCGCCGCGCCTACCCCATGGGAGCGGGTGTCCGCGTCTGCCCCTGATCGCTGCGCCGGCTCGTTCATCGACTCCATCCTTCCACAGCCCGCGTTGCACAATACGTACGACCGACCGTATGTTTTCTTCGTGACCATGTATCCCACAGAGGAGTCCGACCCCTTCTGCCTGTCAGCGGCGAGCGCCACGCGGCTGCTGACCGACGCGCCCTGGCGACGGTTCGCGTCGATGGGCGACAGCCTCGCGGCCGGCACCGGGGACCCGAGCCCCGGCTACGCGAACCTGGGCTGGCCCGACCGGCTGGCCGGCATCCTTCGCCGGGTACGTCCCGACCTGGCCTACCTGAACGCCGCGAAGATCGGAGCGACCACCACCAAGACGTTGGCGAACCAGGTGGGCCCGGTCCTCGAATTCGGCCCCGACCTCATCCACATCTCGTGCGGCGCGAACGACATCTGGCGGCCGGATCCCGACCTCGCCGAGATCGGGCGGAATCTGCGGCGGATATTCGAGCGTGCCGCGGAGACCGGCGCCCAGCTGACGACGTTCACCCTCGGCTCGGCCTTCGTCGTGCCGGGGTTCCCGGACTGGCACGACCGGGTGCGCGCGCTCAACGACATCACCCGCGAACTGGCGGCCACCCACGCCGCCGTGCTCGTCGACATGTGGAGCCACCCGGTCAATTCCCGGCCGAACCTGTTGAGCGCGGACCGCGTCCACTTCGCGACCTCAGGTCAGGCCGTGATGGCGTCCGAGCTGGTCAAGGGACTCGTGGACGTGCTCCGCGCGCATCCCGTGACGAGCGACCGAGCGCCTGAGTGACAGAGAAAGGCCTGAGACCGCCGCCGCGTCACCCGGTGCCCGGCGGCGAACAGAACAGGCGAACGGAACAGGGAGACATCCGCGTGACCGACATCGACGAATCCCTCCGAGCGCGGCGAAACCACCCCGACCGCCAAGCGCGAGGGGCCGCTCAGCCGACGTCGTCCCCCACGCCGTGGCGTGCCGTGGCCATCGTGATGGTCGGCACGTTCATGGCGATTCTGGACTCGTTCATCGTCGTCGTCGCCGAGCCGGCCATCAAAGCCGACCTCGGCGCATCCAGCGGCCAACTGCAGTGGATCATGGCGGGCTACCAGCTCATCTATGCGGTGTTCCTCATCACCGGAGGCCGCCTCGGCGACCTGTACGGACGCAAACGGATCTTCACGCTGGGAATGGCGCTCTTCACGCTGTCGTCGGCCGCCTGCGCTCTGTCCGGTACGGCGATCACCCTGATCGCGGCACGGCTCGCGCAGGGTCTGGGCGCCGCGCTGATGGTCCCGCAGGTCTTCGCCGTCATCACGTTGCTGGTCCCCGGGAAGGACCGCCACCGCGCCTTCGGCGTCCTCGGCATGGTGATCGGACTGGCCACCAGCGGCGGTCAGCTCATCGGCGGCCTGCTGATCGGCGCCGACCTCTTCGGCTCCGGCTGGCGGCCGGTGTTCTGGATCAACATCCCGATCGGGCTCGCCGCGGTCCTGCTGGCGATGCGGTATGTCCCCGAGTCACGGGCGACCCGCGCACGCGGCATCGACCTGCCGGGAGTCGCGGTTCTCACCGTCGCGTTGTTCCTGCTCGTCTTCCCGCTCATCCAGGGTCACGAGGCCGGCTGGCCATGGTGGACATGGGCCGGCCTGGCCGCGAGCGTCGCGACATTCGCCGTTTTCGCCCATGTCGAGCGCTGGGTCGGCGACCGCGGCGGCGACCCCCTGGTGCGGCTCTCCCATTTCGCGACGCGGTCGTTCTCCGTCGGGATCGTCCTCGTCCTCGCCATCTACGCCGTCCTCACCTCGTACTACCTCGTCCTGTCCATCGCGTTGCAAGACGGGTTGGACATGTCGGCGCTCGGGGCCGGCCTGGTGTACACCCCCGCGGCACTGACGTTCTTCGTCTTCAGCATGATCGCGAGCAGGCTGGTGCCGAAGTACGGCCGCCGCGTGCTGGAGATCGGGGCGATCGTGCTCGCCGCCGGATTCGCGTCGACCGTGATCGTCCTGACGTCAGGGCTCCAGCTGACACCCGGCCTGATCATCCCGACGCTCATGCTGCAGAGCGTCGGCGGCGGCCTGCTCATCACGCCGTCGCTCAACACGGTCCTGAGCCGAATCGACCCGGACGACGCCGGCATCGCCTCCGGGGTGCTCTCCACCGCCCAGCAGGTCGGCGGCGCGCTCGGCGTCGCGATCATCGGACTCGTGTTCTTCGGTTCCTTCCGTCCCGCCACAGAGGGCAAGGCCGGGGCTGCCGCGCACGCGTTGGCGATGTCCTCGATCTTCACCCTCATCACCGCGATCGTGGCGACACTGCTGGTCTACCTGCTGCCCACCGGCCGGGCGCGTAGCGACCGCCCATGAGACGGTCGCCCGGCGCAGACCGCGTTCGATCGCACCGCAGCCAGGCGTGGCCCCTTGTCAGGTCCGGCGACAGTTCGCCAACGCGCGGGCGGATCCGCCCGGTGTCGCAATCGCGATATGGCGAACAAACGGCACGTACGACACCCGGCGCACCAGGCACCCCATCACAGCTGACCGTCGGCGCGGTGCGCCCAGCCCCGCCGCGCTCAGCACGTGCCGCACACGACCCGATCCAGATTCGCCTGGCCATTGAAGAGAGGAGCTGCCAGGTGATGGTCGGGTCGGTGCCGGCTACCGCCCTCGCCCACTACCTGCGGATTCGGGTCAGACGGCCTTGAGGTCGCGGGTGACCTCGAGTTCGCTGGCGGCCGCGACGTCGCGGACGGCTTCCGCGACCGCGTGGTAGTCCCTTTTGAGGATCTTGGAGTGGTTGCTCGCGACCTTCTCAGTGACCTTGAAGTTCGGGTTGCGGGCGAGGACCGGGGCGAGGTTGGCGCGCATCCCCTCCATCGTCTTCGCATCGCCGCCCAAGTTGCCGCCGGTTGCCATCACATACCGAACCGGCACCGTTACCTGGTCAAGGACCGGCTCGAGGTTGTCGGGCTCGCACAGTTCGATGAGCTCGAGGTTGATGTCGGCGTGCTGCATCGCGCTCATCCGGGCGGCCAGGCCGAGACGGCGGGCGACCGGAAAGAGCAGGCTCAGCCGGCGGAACAGCTTGCGGATCTCCTCCGGGGACACCTTGTCGAGCAACTGGTTCGGATAGGCGCCGTCCGCAGACACCACGCCGGCGACGCGGTCGGGGTGGCGTGCGGCCCAGTGCATCGCGACCATGGCGCCGTAGGACCAGCCGACCAGGATCGGCCGCTGTACGCCCCGCGCGCCGAGGACGGCGTCGACGTCGCGGATGCAGGCCTCGAAGGAGCAGTCCGCCGAAGTCCTGGACTTGCCGCGGGCGCGCTCGTCGTAGGTGATGTGGCGGAAGCCGTCGCCGAGGTCGGCGATGACGGGCCGCCAAGGCTTCTGGTCCGCGTAGGAGCCGTTCAGGTAGACCACCGGGATGCCGGGGCCGCCGGTGTCGGTCAGAGCCAGGGCGGTGTCGTCGACCGACACCATGCCGGTCCAAACAGGCTGGGCCATGGACATGCTTTGCCTCTCTCGAGAGGTCGAAGGGATGGAACGGAAGGGGTTCCGGAAGCCGCCCACAGGAGCAGCCGAGAGGCTGCGGGCGGTGATGGCGCCCTGGGCGGTGGTGGCGCCCTGGGCGGTGGTGGCGTAGATGGTCAGGACGAGTCAGATTCCTGCCGGAGGCACCCATTCGGTGAGCTGGACGACCACCCCGTTGGGGTCGACCAGCCGCACCACCAGCTCGCCCCACGGCTCCCGCCGCACGGTCACAGCCAGGCCGGCTTCCTCGTTCCGCAGCCGCTCGTACTCGGCCGCGACACCAACGACCTCGAACGACACGATCACGTCGACCGGCCCTGGGCCGGCTCCGCACCGTTCGAGGTCACGCCGCACCAGGACGAGGTCGACGGCCGCGTCGTCACGGCTGAGCTCCACGAAGTCCTCGTGAACCAGGACCTCGCGGAATCCCAGGTGGGTGGTGAAGAAGTGGCTGGAGGCCACCGGGTCGGTGACTGTCAGGGACACCGCGGAGGACACAACGTTCATCGCATGGCCCGCCTCCTGCTCGATCATTGGGATGGCTCAAGCTTCGGGCGCGGCGACACGGGGAACAACGACGGCTGTCGCAACGGTCGTTAACCCCAGAGTTGACGATCTCCGCCCGCACACATGGCGGCGGAACGCACGCTCAGTCGGGCAGGGGTCCCAGGTCGCGCACCACGCGGGCGAAGGCACGGATCATGTCGTTCTCCGACTCGGTCCGCCATACCAGCGAGTAGGCCAGCGCCTCCAGCCCTTTGACCGGCAGGTAGGCGATGTCCGGGCGAGGGTAGTAGCGGGCCACATGCACCGGGAAGAGCACGACCTCCTCCCCCATGCCCACCAGCGTGAACGTGTCCTCGACGTTGTTCACGCTCGCGCCCCGGGCGATGACCCGGCCTCGGGGCGTGTGCTGCGGGACGTAATGGTCGAACCAGTCGTCGGGCGCGGGCGCGACGTTCACATGCTGAAAGTCGCTCATCTCCTCCAGGGTGACCGAGGACCGCCGCGTGAGCGGATGCTCCTTCCCGACGGCCAGCACCCTCGGCTCGGCGAAGAGCGTGGGCCCCACGGTCAGGTCCGGTTCATCGACGAGGGGCCAGGTGACCAGGATGTCGGCGTCCCCGTTGCGCAGTTGGCCGAACGGATCGGCGTAGGTCGACATCCGCACCCGCAGCTCCCACTGCGGGTGCCGGGTCCGGAAGGTCTCGAAGTACCGGCGCAACTCCTGGATGTTGAGGGGGAACAGGCTCACCCTGAGCGTGCCCGCCTTGCCCCGGGCGGCCAGCCGGGCCCGCTCCAGAGTCTGCGCCAGCCCCTGATGCAGCACCCGCAGATCGTCCCGCAGCTGCTCGCCCAGCGGCGTCAGCCGCACATTGCGGCTGTCCCGGGCGAACAGCTCCGCACCGATGGCGCGCTCCTGCTTCTTGATCGCCTGACTGACCCGCGCCGCGGAGACGTGCAGTCGCTCCGCGGCCCGGCCGAAGTGCAGCTCCTCGGCCAGAGTCAGGAAGATCTCAATGTCCCGAAGCTCCACACGCCCCGCTTCCCCCGTACCCCACGCGGTGTCCACGCGGTGACCCGCCATGAGATATCAGGCCGGGCCCCGTCACGCGCCCAGCCTCCCACACCAATCATGGGATCCTCCTTGCCCAGGTGCCGGAAGATCGTGAAGCGGCTGACCCCATCGAACCAGACCCGGCGGTTTCGCAACGCGGCGGCTGCGCTTGTGCTCCTGCGCCGGAGAGGGGCGAAAGCGGGATCTTCAAGAAACGACGGCTTCCTGAAGACCCCGCTCGGCGGGTCACCAGGGCAGTCGGCCCATTAGCGGAGGAACTCCAGGAGCACCGGCACTATGGCATCGGGCGTGGGCCCGTGGCCCTGGCCGGGCAGGGTGCGACGGGTCGCGTTGGGAAGGGCTGCCGCTACCGCGTCGGCGGCCTCGGGCATGCCGGGGAAGGTCTGGTCTCCCGAGTACACGATCGTCGGCACGGTGATCGAGGACCAACGGCCGGCCCAGTCGGGATCGATGTTGATCTCGTGGACGGCCGCGAGGTCGTAGACGAGCGTTGGGGCGACTGCCACCAATTCGGCCCATCCGGGTGCGTGAGCCACGCCGTCGACGGCATCGGACGGCATCCCGATCACCGCCTTCAGGTTGTAGCGCATCGCTTCGTCGTTCTTGCCGGCGGCCAACAAGGAGCGCAGCGTGGCCAGGTGCTCGGCATGGTCGACACCGGCGAACAGGGGTGGCTCATAGAGCGCCAGCGCGGTGACACCGATGCCGGCCTCTGCGGCTGCCAGAGCCACGGTCGCTCCTGACGAACTGCTGTAGAGGGTCGCGGCCCCTCCCGCTGCCTTGATCAGCGAAGCGAGGTCCTCCACCTCTCGCTCCAGTGCCCACGGTGCGGTGTCGCCGGATTGTCCGCGTCCACGCCGGTCGTAGTCGATCGCCGTGAAGCCCTCGGCCGCGAGCCGCTGCGCGACCTGCCCGGTGTTCTCGTCGATGGCTCGGTGCTGCGTTGCCCCGCCGATGAAGATGATGGCAGGCCCGTCACCGTAGAGGTCATAGTCGATGACCGTGCCATCCTGCGAGGTGACTGTGCTCAAGATCTTGCCTCGATTCGTGGAGATGGTTGATTGATCGTTTGGGTGCGGAACACATCTCGTCCTTGTCCGAGGACGGGAAGGCCGGGCCTCCCGCTGCGGTCAACGGTACGGGCAGGGCCCGACATTATCGGCTCACCGCTGGGGCGATCGGCCCGTGAGCGCGCCCGACCCTACTTCTGACACGCCCTACTTCTGCCGCTCGTACCGCGATCGCCTGCCCGCCGAAGGCCGCCACTTCAGCCACCACGTCGTCAGCCGCCGCCTGGTCGCGGTTGAAGCTGAACATCACTGCCGCGCCCTCACGAGCCAGCCGCACCACGATCGCTCGCCCGATCCCCCGCGACCCGCCGGTCACCAGTGCCGTCTTCTTCTCCAACGTTCCCATGTCAGCTCCTTGCCATCGGCCGCTCCCTGATGGGAGCGCCTCACAGCAGAGTCGTAACGACATCGTCAGCCTTTACATCCGCGCCGAAGAAAATCCAGGAATGCCGGCGTCGGCTCACGGCACCGCCGGCCGGGCAGCACGATCCGGCGCTGAGCTGGAGGTTCTCCCCGGCGTTCTGGGATAGCGAAGCGGATCACTCGGCGGTCTGCCAGGATTTGACCTTCTTGACCATCGGCGTCCCGTACGCGGGACCCGTCCTGTGCTGACCGGAGGAGTGCCCGTATGGACCGGAGACGTTTTCTCAGCCTGACCGCCGCCACCGGAGCCGGCGCCGGTCTGGCCGCTGTGGGGTTCGGCCAGCCGGCGTGGGCGGCGAGCTACCCCTACTTCAACCGTCGCGTACCGGACGAGGCCCACACGAAGATGGGTGAGCTGGCGCCCTATGGCATCACCTCGTTCGCGTTCGCGCCGTCCAACGGCTGGGTCATCGTCACCCAGGACGGCCGTTTCTTCGCGCGCGGCGTCCCCGACGCGTGTTACGCCGAGCTCGGGAAGCTGACCAAGGCCGGCCGGAAGATCCATTGCGTGGCCTTCCCGCCCGAGGGCGGCGACCGGTGGGTGATCACCACGGACAAGGGGGTGTCCGCGCGCGGCATCCCCGCGGAGTGCCAGCAGCGGATCACCGCCTGCTACGGCGCGGGCAAGCAGGTCGTCAACGTCGCCTTCCCCCCGGCGGGCGGCAACCGCTGGTCGGTGGTCGACACGGACGGCTTCTACGTCCGGGGCATCGACGACGAGTGCTACCAGATGATGCGCAACCTGACGCAGGGCGGACGCCGCGTCACCCACGTCGCCTTCCCCCGTGGCGGCGGGTGGGCCGTCGTCGCGCAGGACGAGTTCCACGCGCGCGGCGTCGACGACGAGTGCTACCAGCAGATGGGCAAGCTCTCCGCGGGCGGCTGGCAGCTGCACAATGTCACCTTCTCGCCGACCGGCGGCTGGTCGCTGTGCTCACGCGGCAAGGTTCCGGCCCTGCCCGCCGACCGGGTGCGCCAGGTCGAGGACTCGGTGGGAAGCGGGGGCATCTGGCAGCGGATGGGCTACTGGAAGACGCCGGGCGTGGCGATCGCGGTGGTGACCGGCAACCGCATCACCTGGTCCACCGGCTACGGCTGGCTGGAGGCGGGCAGCGGAGCCGCCGCGCACCCGGAGACCGGCTTCCAGGCCGCCTCCATCAGCAAGGCCGTCGCGTCGGTCGGTGTACTGCGCCTCATGCAGACGCTCAAGAAGCCGCTGAGCAGCGACATCCGCCCCTTCCTCGGCTGGACCCTGCCCAGCCGCTCCTGCGTGTCGCCCGACGCGGTGCCCACGATCGACCTCATGCTGACCCACCGGGCCGGTGTCATCGGGCGCGGCTCCACCTCTCCCGCGGACGTCTGCTCCGGCTTCAACGCCGCCGCGGGTGGCGGCTTCGCGGGCTACGGGCCGAACGCGACCGTGCCGTCGCTGCTCCAGGTCATGAACGGCGAGGGCAACTCACCGAAGATCGAGCTCACCACCGACCCGGGCGCGGAGTACCACTACTCCGGCGCGGGGTTCGTGCTGCTGCAGCGGATGGTGGAGCAGCAGACCGGCCTGTCGCTGGCCCAGTACATGGACAAGGAGGTGCTCGCGCCGCTCGGCATGAAGACCAGCTCGTACGCGCTGGCTCCGACGTTCGAGCTCGCGTCGGGGCACACCACCACCGGCGCGGTGATCTCCGGCAAGCGGAACCGCTATCCGGAGTCGGCCGCCGCGGGCCTCTACACGAACGTCCTCGACCTGTCCCGCCTCGTGTGCTACCTCAACAAGGCGTGGACCGCGTCCGGTGACATCGCGGGCCCGCTCAGCAAGGAGTCGGTGCGGACGCTGCTCAGCAAGGGGCCGCAGCCCGACATGGGCCGCGGCCTGTTCATCGCCGGGTCGGGGACGAAGAACTTCTCCTTCACCCACGACGGCTCCAACTACGGCTTCAAGTCCGTGTTCAAGGGCTATCCGGAGCTGGGAGCCGGATACGCCGTCATGGTCAACGGCGACAACACGAACCTGGTCAACGAGATCGCCGCGTCCATCAGGTCGGCCTACGGCTGGGCCTGATCCAGGTTGCCGCCGGTGCTCACCGGCGCCCGGTCGCCGGAGCGTACGGCGAGCGGGAGCGTGACCTCCACCTGCGTCCCCGGCCCGGCGTCCGCGCCGGTCGCCGGGGCCCGGGTGATCAGGCAGGTGCCGCCCAGCTCGGCGGCACGCTCGCGCATCGACGCGAAGCCGATGCCGGAGCGCCGACGCTCGGGCAGTCCCTTGCCGTCGTCGCGTACCCGTACGACCAGCGCGTGGTCCGAGCGGGCCAGCGTGACGGTCGCCCGGGTGGCGTCGGCGTGCTTGCGCACGTTGGTCAGCGCCTCCTGCGCGATCCGGTACGCCGCCACCTCCACCGCCGCGGGCAGGTCGCGCGTCTCGCCCTCCACCTCGACGTCGACGGCCGGCCCCGGCGCGGCGGCGAGCGCGCGCACCGCACCGTGCAGGCCGAGGTCGTCCAGCATGGGCGGACGCAGGCCGTAGACCAGCTCGCGGACCTCCTGGCTGACCGAGTCCATGCTGCCGCGCAGCTCCCCAAGCATCCGGTCGGCCGAGGACGGCGCCTCGCGCAGGCGCATCCGGGCGATGTTCAGTGACATCGACATGGCGGCGAGCGCCTGGCCGAGGCCGTCGTGCAGGTCGCGGCGGAGCCTGCGCCGCTCCTCCTCGCGCGCGCTCAGGATGCGCTCCCGGGAACGCTGCAGGTCGGCCGCCGTGAGTACGGCGTGCGCCACATCCGCGACGTACGGGGTCGCCGTCCGGATCAGCCGCTCGGTGTAGGCGGCCGAGAAACGGCGCGGTCCGGGCGGCCCGACCAGCATCCGGCCGACCGGCTCGCCGTGCCACACCAGCGGCACGACACGCGGGTCCGGCCCGGCCGCGCCGCGCTCCACCCGCATTCCCGCCGTACCGACCTCGACGACGACGCCGGTAACGCCGAGACCGTCCCGCACCACCGCCGTGACGGCGGCGAGCGCGTTGCCCGGCTCGGTCTCGCCGACTTCATGGGCCAGCCTCCTGGCCAGCTCCTCGGGCCGGCCGTGCTTGCCGTACAGCATCACGTCGGTCAGGCGGCGCAGGCGCGTGCGCAACGGCTCGAAGAACGCGCCCGCCGCCAGGGCCGCGGCCAGTCCCGCGACCTGGTCATAGCCGGAGACGAACATCCCGGCCAGGGCGCCGGTGCCGAAGTACACCGCGCCGACCGCGACGATCAGGCCGGTCGCGACGACGGTCCGGCTAATGACGGTGTCGATGCCGTACAGGCGGTAGCGCAGCACCGCGAAGGCGATCGCGACCGGAATCAGCCCGGTCCAGATCGTCCCCGGCAGCCAGTAGTCCTCACCGAGCAGCACGAACAGCGCGTAGACGGCGAACGCGACCAACGGCCAGGCGAGCTGCCGCCGCGCCGCCGGGGTCGCGTGCCGCAGCCGTACCAGCAGGGAGAGCACCGTGAGCACCACGAAGGCGTTCACCAGCAGCGTCAGTGCCCCCTTCACCGCGGTGTGATGGGGAGCCAGGGCCTCGATCGCCAGCGGATTCGGAATGACCTGCGGCCAGCGGTACGTGCCGGCGGGCGGCGTCGGCCGCACGATGTTGTACGCGCCGTACACGACGCTCGCGGCCAAACCGGCGATCGCCACCGGCAGCCAGCGCCGGGAGGGCAGGCGGTCGTCCGGTGAGAGCAGCGGCACGAGGATCGACAGCGCGCACGCCCCGGCCGTCCATCCCGCGATGGCCAGGAAGCGCAGCCACCCCGCGCTCTCCAGGTGGCCGACCGACGCCTGCATGAACTGCAGCCCGGTCGCCATCACGTTGACCGCGCAGCCGAGGCCGCCGGCGCACATCAGCCAGGCCAGCCTCAGGCGGGGACGGTACGCGATCACGAACGCGCCGACCAGCGGGAACATCAGGCCCGAGCCATGGTCGGGCGCCGTGGGCGGCCACGGCGCCCACTCCTTCGGCAACGACAACTGGATCGCGGTGCCGGCCACGGTCAGCGCCACCGACAGCACGGCCAGCGCGGCGGCGGTCCCCCGCACCACCGCCACCCGCCTCCCGTCAGCGTCCTCGCCTGCCTTGACCGCTCGCATCCTCTACCCCCGTAACGACCTTGGCCCCCCGGGGAATCTTCTATCGGAAAGTCGCAGAAACGGAAGAATTCGGATCCCGGTCCGCGCCGGCCACGGGAGCCGGCTCGGACCGGGAGGGTCAGGCGCCGACCCGGACGATCGTGCCCGAGATGTCGTGCGGGTTCCGGATGAGGTTGAGGATGGGGCAGACCCGCTCGACCTCGGCGTGCAGCCGGGCGAGGTCCTCGTCCGAGGCGGGCGAGTCCAGGTGGACCTCGTAGCGGAAGTTCTGCGGGTAGACCGGAATGTCGGTGTTGTCCGGCGACTGGGCGCGCGGGTCGTACTCGGCCCGCACGTCCACCGACAGCGCGTCGATCGGCACCTCCAGCTCGGCCGCCTTGATCAGGAAGATGTGCGTCACGCAGCTTCCCAGCACGCCCGCCTGCAGCTCCGGTGAAGCGGGCCCGAGGTCGTATCCGGCGAAGTCGGGACTGCTGTCGCTGAGGATCTGGAAGTCGCGGATCCTGATCCGCCGCACGCCGCTGCGGCCTTCTGCGGTCACGGTCGCGCGCAGCGGCACCGGGCCGCCGCCGCTCTCCGCCGTGGCGGCGCGGCGGGCGAGGAGCGCGGCGCGCTTCTGGACGAGGTATTCGCGAAGGGTGCTCATGCGAGCGTCACCTGTCCTTCCGGAGTGTCGAGCACGGCACGCAGTCCGGGGGCCGGACCGCGTTCAACCGGGACCGTGGCCCCGAGGGCGTCCAGCGGTCCGCGCGCCGAGGCGGGCTCCGGATGGATCACGGTGAAGGAGGCCAGGGAGAGGGCCGGGATGCCCGAGGCCGAGGGGTGCCCGGTGTTCCCCCAGTCGATGAGGAACGGGGTCGTACGCACGGCGGCCGGGTCGTCGCGCCTGGTCAGCCGCCATTCGAGGAGCGTGCCGCCGGGCGTCCGCCGCGAGAGCGGCTCGATGGAGCCCGGGTCGTAGCCGGCCTCTCGGGCCTGCCGTACGGTCGCCTCGATGTCGTCGGTGCGTACGGCCCACGCGGCGAGTGTCGGCTCGGTCAGCGCCTCCAGGCCGAAGGCGCGCGGCCGGGCCCCGGGCTGGGACGGGTCCGGGCCGATGATCTCCAGGTAGGCGCCGGCGCCGAGGCCGACGAGGTAGTTGGCCGTGCCGCCGGGGTGCGCGCCGCCCGCCGAGGGGACGACGCCGGTCAGTGTGGCGAAGGCCGCCACCCCGGCCTCGAGGTCGGGGACGGCGTACACGATGTGGTCCAGTGCGATGGTCACGCGGGTTCTCCCAGGGAAAGTACGAACGGGTTGGCAGCGATGAAGAGGGCGGCGGCGTGCGGCCGGTCGCGCAGCGGGTCCGGGCGGACCCCGGCCAGCGCGTCGATGACGTCGGCGGTCATACGGTGGTTCCTTCCAATATCCCTCCCAGCGCGGGAACCACCTCGGTCGCGAGCAGCTCGATGGAGCGCAGGATCTGCTCGTGCGGCGGGTCGATGGAGTGCACCTGGAAGACCAGGTCGGTGGCGCGTTCCAGCGTCGGGTCCGCCTTCAGACTGGCGATGACGTCCTCGGGGGTGCCGACGTGGGCGTCCCAGGCGGCGATCAGCGCGTCGACGCCGGCGCCGTCCGGCTGCCGCAGGCCCGGTTTGGCCAGCCCTCGGGCGGCCCAGCGCAGCGCCTCCTCGCGGGTGTCGGCGACGAACGCGGTGCGCGAGGCCATGACCCGGGGGGCGACTCCGGAGGGCAGGTTGGCGTAGTAGGCGTCCACGATGGGTTTCTGGATCTCGGCGAGCGTGGCGTGCGGCGCCTCCTCGGGCCTGGGCTGGGTGCGCGCGAGCATCAGCCCGTTGCCCGCCCGTCCAGCGCGCGCGCCGCCGTAGGCCGAGAACGTGGCCTCCCAGATCGCGTCGAGCAGCGCCGGCGCGGCCGGGTAGAGGTGGTTGCCGCCGCCCAGATCCTTGCCCGACCACGCGTCCACGAGCACCTGGAGGTGCTCGGCGTAGATGGAGCCGCGCTGGGCCGGGTCCTGGCCGAACGCGGCGAACGCCGTGGGCGTGCCGCCGCCGCCCACGCCGACCTCCAGCCGACCGCCGGACAGCAGATCGAGCACGGCGGCGTCCTCGGCCACGCGCACCGGGTGCTCCAGGGGCAGCGTGATGATGGCGGTGCCGAGCCTGATCCGGCTGGTGCGCGCGGCCAGGTGGCTGAGGAAGAGCAGCGGCGCGGGCAGGCCGCCCTCGCCGCCGTCGAAGTGGTGCTGGGCCACCCAGGCGGTGTCGAAGCCGAGGCGTTCGGCGTGCTCGATCTGCTCGGCGGCCAGGCGGTAGCGCTCGCCGGGCGGGGCGTCGTCGAGCAGCCGGGTGAAGAAGCCGATCCGGGTCATCGCACCGGCTCCGCCACGGCGGCGAGCAGCTCGCGGGTGTAGTCCTCCCGTGGGCTGTCGAAGATCTGATTCGTCGTTCCTGATTCCACGATGCGTCCCTTGCTCATTACGGAAACGGTGTGCGATATCTGCCGCACGACGGCGAGGTCGTGGGAGATGAAGAGATAGGTGAGTCCGAGGTCGCGCTGGAGCTCTTCCAGCAGCGTCAGGATCTGCGCCTGGACGGTCACGTCCAGCGCGGAGACGGCCTCGTCGAGCACGACCACCTCGGGCTCGACGGCGAGCGCGCGGGCGATCGCCACTCGCTGGCGCTGCCCGCCGGACAGCTCCGCGGGCCGGCGCCCGAGCAGCGTCCCGGGCAGCGCCACGCGCTCCAGCAGCTCCCGCACCCGGGCACGGCGGGCGGTCCGGTCGCCGAGGCGGAAGTTGCGCAGCGGCTCCTCCACGATCGCGGCGACCGTCTGGCGGGGGTCGAGGGAGCCGTACGGGTTCTGGTAGACGAGCTGCACCCTGCGCCGGAAGGCGCGTGGGCCGGCCGGATCGCCGCCGATCACGACCTCGCCCGAGGTGGCCTCGGCGAAGCGGGTCACGACGCGGGCCGTCGTGGTCTTGCCCGAACCCGACTCGCCGACCAGGGCGTGGGTGGTGCCCCGACGTACCTCGAAGGAGACGCCGTCGACGGCGCGGAAGGGGCCGAACTCCTTGACGAGGTCGCGCACGACGATGGCGGGCTCGGCCGCGGCGTCGAAAGGCTTGTACGGGCGCGCGGTGAGCGCCGGGGCGTCCTGGAAGAGGCGGCGGGTGTACGGCGAGGCGGGCGCGGCGAGCACCTCGCGGACGCCGCCCGACTCCTCGATCAGGCCGTCCTTCATCACGACCAGGCGGTCGGCGCGCGCCGCCGCCACACCCAGGTCGTGCGTGACCAGGAGAACGGCGGTGCCGTACTCCTTCCTGAGGTCGTCGATGAGGTCGAGGATGCGGCGCTGGACGGTGACGTCCAGGGCGCTGGTCGGCTCGTCGGCGATGATCAGGCCGGGGCGCAGGGCGATCGCGATGGCGATGAGCACCCGCTGGCGCATGCCGCCGGAGAGTTCGTGCGGGTACTGGCCGGCGCGGCGCTCGGGGTCGTCCAGGCCGACGCGGGTGAGCAGCTCGATCACCCGTCGCCTGATGTCCGCCCTGTCGCCGTAATTGTGGATCTTGAGGATCTCGCCGATCTGCCGGCCGATCCTCATGACCGGGTTCAGCGAGTTCGACGGGTCCTGCGGGACCAGGCCGATCCCGTGTCCCCGGATCGACCGCAGGCGGCGCTGCGACCAGCCCGCGATGTCGACGCCGTTGAGCAGGACCTCGCCCGACGCCGCCGGATGCAGGCCGATGATCGCGTTGGCCGTCGTCGTCTTGCCGGACCCGGACTCGCCGACCACGGCGACGACCTCTCCCTGCCCGACCGTGAACGAGACGCCCTTGACCGCCACCTGCCGGCCGTACGCGACCGTGAGATCCCGGACGTCGAGGAGGCTCATCTGATCTCCTTCGAGATGCGACCGGCGGCGAGCACCACGGCGACGACGACCGCGCCGGGCAGCGTGGTGAGCCACCACGAGGTGGCCAGGTAGTTGCGGCCCTCGGCGATGAGCAGCCCCCACTCGGGGGTGGGCGGCTCGGCGCCGTAGCCGAGGAAGCCGAGCGTGGAGATCGCCAGGATCGCCACGCCGAACTGCAGCGCAGACAGCGCGATGACCGGGCCGAGGGAGTTCGGCAGCACGTGCCGCCAGAGCACCCCGGCGAAGGTGCCGCCGCTGCCGAACGCCGCCTCGACGTAGTCGGTACGGCGCACCCGGACCACCTCGGCCCTGGCCAGGCGGGCGAAGGAGGCGACGGAGCCGACGCCCACCGCGAGCGCCACGTGCACCGTGCCCGGCCCGAGCAGGATGATCACGGTGAGCGCCAGCAACAACCCCGGCACCGACAGCAGCACGTCCATGACGCGCATGACGATCTCGTCGACCACCCCGCGCACCGAGCCGGCGATCAGACCGAGCAGCGTGCCGAAGACCAGACCGACGGCGACCGCGACGAGCGCGCCCGAGAGCGAGTGGACCGATCCGTGCACCACCCGGGCGAACAGGTCGCGCCCCACGGCGTCCGTGCCGAACAGGTGCGCGGCGCTCGGCCCCTGGAGCTTCTCGGCCGGGACCCCGGCCAGCGGGTCGTACCCGGTGAACAGCGACGGCATGGCGGCCCAGAGCACCACCAGGGCGATGACCGCCCATGACAGCCACCTCATGTCGCCAGCCTCGGGTCGAGCACCGGGAACAGCACGTCCACCAGCAGGTTGACCAGGACGAAGGCGGTCGCGGCCAGCACCACCACGGCCAGGAGCACCGGAGCGTCCTGGGCGTTGACCGCCTGCTCGGTGAGGCGGCCGACACCGGTGCGCCCGAAGACGGTCTCGGTGACCACGGACCCGGCGATCAGCTCGCCGAACACCAGGCCCGCCACGGTCAGCGTCGGCGGCAGCGCGTTGCGTGCGACGTGCCGCCACAGGATCCAGGAGCGCGAGGCGCCCTTGGCCGCCACCACCGGCACGAACGGCTGGGTGAGCACCTGGTCGATGCTGCGCGCGAGGACCTGCGCGATCGGCGCGGAGATCGGGACGGCCAGCGTGAGCACCGGCAGCACGAGTTGCTGAAGCTCGGTGCCGCCGATGACCGGGACCAGCCGGAGCCGGAAGGAGAAGACCTGGATGAGGAGGATGCCGAGCCAGAACGCCGGGACCGAGATGAACAGGGAGGGCACCGCCAGCAGCAGGCCGCGCAGCCTGCCGCTGTACGCGGAGCCGAATGCGATCAGCACGGCCAGCAGCACCGCCAGGACGAAGGCGCAGGTGGCCAGCTTGGCCGTCTCCGGCAGGCCCTCGGCCAGCCGTTCGACGACCGGGGTGCCGGTGTCGACCGAGTAGCCGAAGTCGCCGTGCAGGAAGCCGAGCACCGTGTGCAGGTAGCCGCCCGCGTCGTAGTACTCGCGGATCTTGGCGATCTGCTCCGGTGACAGCCCGAGTTCCGGGTCCTGGAACTTGATCAGGATGGAGTCGCCGGGCATGGCCTGGAGCAGGATGTACGCCGCGGTGAAGGCGGCCCACAGGACGAGCAGCGCCTGCCCTGCTCTTTTGAGCAGATATTTCGTCATTTACCGAGCCAGACAGCGTAGAAGCTTGGCCGGCCGACCGCCTCGAAGGCCGCCCCATGGACGTACGGCGCGATGCCGTAGACCTGGGGCTCCTCGAAGAGCGGGATGGCGTACCCCTGGTCGATGACATACCGCTGGATCTCGGCCACCTTCTCGTTCCGCCTGGTCTCGTCGGCGAGGGCCGACTCCTCCTCAAGGAGCTGGTCGAGCTTCGTGTCGTTGGACAGGATCACGTCGCGGTTCTTGGTGTGGAACTGGCTCTTGATGACGTCCTGGTCGGCACGGCCGACCATCGAGTGGTTCACCGCCGTCTTCTCGGCGTCCTTGATGTCCACGGCCTGGGTGCCCGCGTCGGCGGGGCGGATCTCGAGCTTCACGCCGATCTTGGCCCACTGCTGGGCGACCAGCTCCAGGGTCTGCTTGGACAGCGGCTGCGGGCCGGCGACGAAGACGCCGAGCCGCAGCTTGACCCCGTCCTTCTCCCGGACGCCGTCGGCGCCGCGCGTCCACCCGGCCTCGTCGAGCAGTTCGCCGGCCTTGCCGGGGTCGTAGGCGAGCTTGTCCGACAGGTCGACGTACCCGGCCGCCTGATGGCTGAGGACCGAGGTCGCCACGGGGTAGTTGTCGGTGAAGAGGGTGTCCACGACCTCCTTGGCGTCCGTCCCGGCCTGCAGCGCCTTCCTGACCCTGATGTCCTTCAGGATGCTGTTGGCGGGGCGCAGGTAGAGGCCGTTGTTGACGCCGCGGGTGGGCTCGCCCTGGACGACGAAGCCCGCGCTCTTGACCGTCGCCTCGTCGTAGGCCTGCACGTACCGGACGTAGTCGGCCTGCCCCGAGGTCAGCGCGCCCACGCGGACGTTGTCCTCCGGTGTAACGATGATCTTGACGAGGTCGAGGTAGGCCCGGCCCTGGTGCGCGGAGGAGGGCGGCGCCCAGTTGTAGTCCTTGCGCGCCTGGAGGTCGATCTCCTTGTCGACGACCTGCTTGGCCACCGTGAACGGCCCCGAGCCGATGATGTTCTTGAGCTGGCACTGCTCCTCGTACGGCAGGCCGATCGTCTTCTTGGAGACCAGGCCGGCGCCGATCACCGAGGTGCCCTGCAGGAAGCCGGGCGACGGCTTGCCGAAGTGGAAGCGCACGGTCCTGGCGTCGATGACCTCGCTGCGCTCGTAGTTGTTGACGAACTCGGCCGGGGGCAGCTTGAGCTTGTCGTCGCCGCGGCCGTACACGTCGAAGTTGGCGGCCACGGCCTCGGCGTCGAGCGGCGTGCCGTCGCTGAACGTCACGCCGTCCCGCAGGTGGAAGGTGTACTCCGTGGCGTCCTCGTTGATCTCCCATTTGGTGGCGATCCACGGCTCGATCTTGAGCGTCTCGGGGTTCTGCCAGGTCAGCTTGTCGGTGAGCTGGTTGAGTACGCCGCCGTTCGGATAGAAGCCGGCCGCCGGAAGGTAGAGGCACGTGGGCGGCTGGTGTTCCAGGTAGGTGAGCGTGCCGCCGTACACGGGTTCGCCGTCGCTCTTGGCCTGAGCGCCGGTGCCGGAACCGCCACAGGAGGTCAGCAGCCCCACGGCGGCGAGCATGGCCACGGTGACGACCGCAGGTCTGAAGGAGGACATGTTCCGAACAACCCTTCGCTTTCCGGGGGACTTGGAGATAGACCGTAATACCTACCTGAATAGTAGGCAAATCGCGATCGGGGCCTCCCGCGGCGGCACCGCGGCGCGGACGGACCGCGCCGTGACAGGGGAACTCCCGAGTCCGGCCGTCGCGCCACCTCACATGGGGTGGCTCCGGCGGGTGGTCAGGATCGCGTCCAGGCCGGGGATCACGACCGCACGGAACGCCGCGTCCATCTCGGCGGGTGTGGCGACGAGCTCGCCATCGGCCCACCTGCGCATCAGCGCCATGAACGCGCCGGTGACGCACGTGACGATCATGTCGAGCGACGCCGGCGGCGGGATCTCCGAAGGCAGCGCCGCCATCAGCTCGTCCCGCACGACGGCCGCCATGATCTGCTCCCCGCGCAGGCGCACGACGGCGGCCCCGCGCCGGCCGAGCAGCGCTCGCGCCAGGCGGCGCTGCTCATGGAGGTGCTGGAACAACGGCAGGGAGAACGAGAGCAGCGTGCCGGAGCGGGTGGCGGGGACGAGGCGGAGCAGCTCAGCGAGCTCGTCGAGGCTGCTGAAGAGCACCTCTTCCTTGTCGGCGAAGTGCGCGTAGAAGGTCGAGCGGCCGACATCGGCGCGGTTGATGAGATCGGTGACGGTCACCGCCTCGTAGCCCTTGATCAGGATCAGGTCCACCAACGCCTGCCGGATGGCCCGGCGGGTGCGCCGCACGCGCCGGTCGGGGCTCTCCCGCTCCCGGTTTCCGAACACATTCCCCCCTCTGTTCAGTACGGCACGCCCGCGCGAATGTGCGTGTTGACCCCTTCGCGCCAACGAACGGACGATTCATAACTGAACAGCGTGTCCCGAAAAAAGGAGCAGCGCCATGAAAATCGGGCAATCCCCGCACAGCCCTTCAAAGCACGAAGAGGGAGGCGGCGCGCTCCACCATCCGCGCGCCTACGAGGTCATGGCGGAAATCGGCTTCGCCGGGCGTCGCCGCCGGGTTTTCGCTCAGGTGGCCGCGCTCACCGGCGCCCGGCCGGGGGATCGGATTCTGGACGTCGGCTGCGGTACGGGTTACCTGAGCCGGGTGCTCGCCCCTCGGGTTGGGCCCGACGGGCACGTGACCGGAGTCGATCCGTCGCCGCCGATGGTCGGCCATGCCCGTGGCCGGGCGCCGCGCAACTGCTCCTACCGGGTGGGCGAGGGCCAGGATCTCCCGTTCCCCGATGCCTCGTTCGACGTCGTGGTCTCGACCCTCGCCGTCCATCACATGCCGAACGCCGCGCGCGGCACCGCCATCGGGGAGATGTTCCGGGTCCTGCGGCCGGGCGGACGACTGCTGATCGCCGAGTTCCGCCCGCCTGCCAACGCCTTCTTCGCGCACCTCGTCGCCTTGGCGGTCGGGCCCGCCATGCACCCCAGCATGCCGGAGCTGCTCGCCGATCTCGTTCCCGGCGCGGGCTTCCGCGTCGAGGCCACGGAACAGGTGCGGCCCCTGCTGCACTGCGTCCGGGCCGTCCGCCCGGAGTGACATCGCAGGGGCCACCCCGGCGCTCGTCCGCGGTGGCGCCCCCGGGGGCGGACGCGACCGTTCAGGCGGGTGTCCGGCGGTGGATCGACTTGTACGTGATGTACTGCGCCAATCCTTCGACGCCGTACTCGACACCGAGCCCGGAGTCGTGGCGCCCGCCGAACGGTGCCGCGTGGTTGGAGGCGAAGAAGTTGATGCCGACCGATCCGGTGTCGATCCGCTCGGCGACGGTCTGCGCCCTGCGCGGGTCCGAGGAGAACACGATGCCGCCCAGGCCGAAGTCGGTCGCGTTCGCGATGCGGATCGCCTCGTCGACGTCGCCGTATCGCTGCACGGTGACCACGGGGCCGAAGATCTCCTCGCGGGCGACGCGCATCTGAGGTGTGACATCGGCCAGCACGGTGGGCTCGATGAAGAAGCCGGGGCGGTCAGTGCGGGCGCGTCCCCCGGTGGTGACGCGCGCCCCTTCGGCGCGAGCCGACTCGATGAACTCGGACACGGTCTCGAACTGGCGGCGCGTGGCGACCGGCCCGAAGACCGTGTCCGGGTCGAACGGATCGCCCTGAGGCGCGGCGGCGATCGTGCGGGTCACGCGGTCCACGATCTCGTCGTACCGCGTGTCCGGCGCCAGGATCCTGGTCGAGATGTAGCAGGTCTGGCCGGTGTTGCGCATGCAGGACCGGATGAGCGCCTGAGAGAAGTGGTCGAGGTCGACGTCGTCGAGGACGATCGCCGCGGACTTGCCACCGAGTTCCAGGGTGACGGGCCTGAGCAGCTCACCGCAGGCGGCCGCGATGCGCCGGCCGACGTCTGTCGATCCGGTGAACGCGACCTTGTCGACGCCCGGATGCCGGACGAGGGCGTCGCCGGTCAGCCCGGTCCCGGTCACCAGGTTGACGACGCCGGGGGGCACACCGGCTTCGGCCGCCGCCTCGACGACGAACCGGATCGACAGCGGCGTGGCCTCGGCGGGCTTGATGACGGTCGCGCAACCGGCCAGCAGCGCGGGAGCGAGCTTGATCGCGACAAGGTTGATCGGGAAGTTCCAGGGGGCGATGAGCGCGCAGACGCCGATCGCCTCCCGGCGGACCAGCGTCTCTCCGACGCCGGACGGGAAGGGGCGGACATCCTCGCGCTCCAGCTCCGGGGCGAGAGAGGCGAAGTAGCGGAAGATGGCCGCGGCGTTGGCGGCGGCTCCGCCGGTCTCGGAGATGGGCGAGCCGTTCTCGCGCGTGTTGGTGATCGCGAGGGGTTCGGCGCGCTTCTCGATCGCGTCGGCGATGCGGCGGAGTACGTCCGCTCTTTCGCTCGGGCGCAGCCCCGGCCACGGCCCGGAGTCGAAGGCACGGCGCGCCGCGGCGACCGCGGCGTCGAGGTCGTCCCGGGTCGCGGCCGGGACGCTGCCCCACATCTCCTCGGTCGCGGGGTCGATGATTCCGATGCGCTCCGGACCGGTGGACGGCACCCACGCTCCGTCGACGAAGTGGTCGTCCACGTGCGTCCAACCGATCACCGCAGCACGTCCGTCTTCAACAGGGCTTCGGAGCGGGCCAGTGAGGCGAGGGCCATCTCGATGGCCGCCCGGGTGAGCAACTCGGGCACGATCTCCGCGCGCAGCCGGGCGCAGTAGGTCGCCGGGTCCATCGAGAACCAGCCGGAGGCGAGCGCGATGCCGACATGGTCGAATCGCCACAGACGGTCGGCGTCCCGCACCAGCGCGTCCTCCAGCGAATACGCTTCGGCGCGCGTGTCGTGCCCGTCGATGATCGCGGTGACCCGCTCGATGAAGGCGTCGTCGTACCCCAGGGGAGGCAGCACCTCGCGGGCGATCTCGCACCCCTGCTTCTCGTGCTCGTACCGGATGGCGGCCTTGCGCCAGTCGCCGGTGAACCCTTCGGCGATGATCCGCGACTCGTCGACCCGCCCCCAGCCGACGTCGTGCAGCAGGATCGCCACTCTGACGAGCAGCGCGTCGGCCTCGGGATGGGCGTCGCAGAGCCGCTCGGCGTACGCGAGGGACACCGGCAGGTGGATGTCGTTGGACCGCACGCGGGTCTCCGGCACGACCGCCGACCAGATCGCGTCCAGGTCGGAACCGCGGGCCGGGGTGAGCACGATCGGCGAGGTGTCGACCGGCCCGTTGGCCGGGACCGGGGCCGCGGGGAGGGGCGTGGTCATGACAGGTTCCCTTCGTGGGGGGCGGCGGCTTCGGCGAGCAGCGACCTCAGTGGCACGGCCGGGTCGGCGACGGCGTCGGGCGGCAGCGTCACTCTCCTGGTGAGCGCCTGTTTGACGGCCATGAAGTCGAGTGGGACGTTGACGCAGTCCGCGGCGATCAGGCGGTCACCGCGGTAGTACAGGACCGAGTGTTTGAGCGGGTCGGCGGGGCTGCGGACGACGGTGCGGTCGTAGCCGGACGATAGGCCGGCGATCTGCAGTTTGAGGTCGCCCTGGTTGGACCAGAACCACGGGATGCCCCCGTACTCCTCCTGCCGGCCCAGCAGGGCGTGCGCCGCGACCTTGGCTTGTTCGATGGCGTGATTGACGCTCTCGAAGCGGACGCGCTCGCCCGCGCATGAGCCGGGCACGGGGTTGGGGAGGTTGGCGCAGTCGCCGACGGCGAGCGTCGTGCCGTCGGAGGCGACGGCATGGTGATCGACGACGATGCCGTTGTCGCACCGCAGCCCCATCTCCTCGGCGAGTTCGGTGTTCGGGATGACGCCGACCCCGACGAGGACGATGTCGGCCGCGATCTCCTCGCCGCCGGCCCGGACGGCGCGCACCTTGCCGTCGTGACCGACGATCTCGTCCACGGCGCTGCCGAGCCGGATGTCGATGCCGGCTCGGCGGTGGTGGTCGAGGAGGAACCGTGAGGTCTCGGTTCCGACGGCACGCGCCACCAGGCGGTCGGCGAACTCCAGGAGCGTGACCCGCTTGCCGAGGGCGTGCAGGCCGGCGGCGGCCTCGATGCCGATGAACCCTCCGCCGATGACGACCACGCGCTCGGCTCCCGCCGTACGGGCCTTGAGCTCGAGCGCGTCGTCGGCGTTGCGCAGGTAGAGCACGCCGTCCAGGCCGGCGCCGGGAACGTCGAGCCGCCGGGCCCGTGCCCCCACGGTCAAGGCGAGCCGGTCGAACGGGAACGCGCGCCCGCTGGCCGACCACGCGGTGCCCGCGCCGTCCGGTGCGGTGACGATCTTCTCGATGCGTTCACCCTTGACGACGGTGATGCGATGCTCGTCCCAGAATTCCTGGCTCCGGAAGATCAGGGATTCCTTGGTGATCTTGTCTTGGAGGAAGTCCTTGGACAGGGCGGGCCGCTGGTAGGGACGGTGGTTCTCATCGCCCAGCAGAGTCACCGGTCCGGCATACCCCAGCGCGCGCGACGACACCGCCAGCTGCACCCCCGCCTGGGAGGAGCCGACGATCAACAGGCCGTTCTCGCCCATGTCAGACCTGTGTCTCGGGCAGGGTGACGCGCAGGTCCATGTCCTCGGTCACCCGGATCTGGCACGACAACCGCGACGTGCCGGTGCGGTCGACGGCCGTGCCCCACAGCATCTCGTCCTCCATCTCCTCCATCGGCGGGAGGGAGGCGAAGTCGTGCTCGTCGACGATGACGTGGCAGGTCGCGCACGACAGGGACCCGCCGCATTCGGCGACGACGCCGCCGATGCCGTTGCGTACGGCGGTCTCCATCACCGAGTCGCCGACGTTGGCCTCGATGGTTCGCGTGTCGCCGTCGGCGTCGGCGAAGGTGATCTTCGGCATGCTGCTCCTGGTGGTGGTCTCAGATGAACTGGCGGCCGCCGTCGACGACCACGGTCTGTCCGCTGACGTAGGCGGCGCCGGGTCCGGCGAGGAAGAGCGCGGCGCCGACGATGTCGTCCGGCTGCCCGGGGCGCCGCAACGCTCCCCGGTCGACGCCGTAGGACTCGGCGTTCTCGATGAGCCCGTAGCTGGCCTCGGTGAGCGTGAAGCCGGGGGCGATCGCGTTGACGGTGATCGATCGGCGGCCGAGCTCCTTGGCCATGACCCGGGTCATGGCGATGACCGCGCCCTTGGAGGCGACGTAGTGGGCCCACTGCTCCGAACCGGAGTAGACGGTGGCCGAGGACAGGTTGACGACCCGGCCGCCCTCGGGCAGGTACGGGCTGGCCGCCCGCACGACCAGCCACGGTCCCTTGACGTTGACCGCCATCACCCGGTCCCACTCGGCGGGATCGATCTGCTCCAGAGGTGCGCGGCTCACGGTGGCGTACAGCGCGGCGTTGTTGACGAGCACGTCGATCTTCCCGCCGCCGAATTCCGCCACCGCCGCGGCGAGCACTTCGGTGGAGTCGACGGAGGTCACATCGACGTGTCCGTGCCAGGCGTCGGCGCCCGCTTCCTTGACGAGCCGGGCGGTCTCCTCGGCTCCGGCGGCGTCGATGTCGGCGACCGCGACGGCATATCCGTGGGCGGCGAAGCCCAGGGCGAAGGCGCGGCCGAGGCCGCCGGCCGCGCCCGTGACGAGTACGGTGCGGCCGGCGCCCGCGGCGTCCGGGGTGGTCGGCATGGTCGGCACGGTCTCAGTCCTCGAGGATCTCGACACGGCCGGCGTCGCCGTCGACCCGGATGAGCTGCCCGGTACGGATCGTCGTCGATCCGTTGCCGGTTCCCGTGACCGCGGGAAGGCCGTACTCGCGGCAGACGATCGCGGCGTGGCTCATCATGCCGCCGATGTCGGTGACGGTCGCCTTGATCTTGCCGAAGATCGGCCCCCACGACGGCGCGGTGATCGTGGCGACGAGGATCTCGCCTTCCCGCACCTCACTCAGCTGGTCGGCGTGGTGGACGACGCGGGCGCGCCCCTCGGCGACGCCGGGCGAGGCGGACATGCCGGTGATGGCGGTGTCGTCGCCGGAGTCGTCACCGAGCCACTGCTGGACCTGCTCGGTCGTGATGCCCCACAGCATCATCGTGAACGGCTCGGTGATCTGGGCCGGCGGCGTGTTGAGCGCGGGCTGCGGACGCCGGCTGCTGAGGGCGTCGATGATGCCGCGGCGGCGTTCGATCTCCGCGGGCCAGTAGCTCGGCCCGGTCGGCTCGGCGCCGACCGCCCACCCGGTCACGAGGTCGAACAGGGCCTCGCGTACCTCGCCGCGGGTGAGGTACAGCAGGTCGCCCTCGCCGGCCCAGAAGCCGGCCGCCACGAACACCCTGCTGAGCTCGCGGACCTTGCGCCAGAACACCCCCATCGTCCAGTGCTCGATGTAGAAGTTGTGGTTCTCGACGTACGGGTACGCGGTCACGGCCAGACCGTGCTTGACGTCGAAGGCGGCCAGGTTCTCCCCGTCGAGCAGCGACCGGTACTCGGCCACGATCCGGTCGCGCTCGGCGACGAGCTCGGCGATCGGGCGGAGGATCTGCTGCCCCTCGTCGACCCGGCGGATGTAGTCCTTGATGTAGCCCAGGGGGATCTCCTGGTGCTCGATCCAGTACTTGTCGTGCCCGTAGAAGCCGTTGCCGACGGTGAAGTTGAACCAGGGGTCCTGGGCGGCGCGGTAGGCGTCCAGCCACTGCCGCCCACCGGAGAGGTCGCCGACCCGGGCCAGGGTCCCCTCGACGTCGTCGGTGTTCTCGAACGCGGACTGCAGGCCGAGCTCGACCGCGAGCGTGGCGAGCTTCTTCAGCTCGTCGTCGGGACGGAACAGCTCCATGTCGACGCCCTGGACCATCTTGGCGATGGCCTGGTCGGGGATGCCGGGGAAGACCTGCTTGGCGAAGGTGAAGAAGTCGAGGTAGGCCAGATAGCCGAGGTTGAGGAACTCGAAGTGGTACTGCCAGTTCTGGTAGACGAGCTGGATCAGCCGGTCGTAGTTCTCCATCAGGACTTCGGAGCCGTCCTTGGCCTTGCCGCTGACGATGTCGTCGAACGGCACCATCTCCGGGAGGCTCGTGAAGGTCAGCGCCTCCAGCTCGTCGATGGTGGCGCGGACCTTGAGCTTCCACTGCTCCAGCAGGCTGTCCCAGTTCTGGAAGTAGTGGCCGACGCGCCGCTCGAACTCGGGCACCCGGGCCGGGATCTGCTCCTCGGGCACCGGCACGGGGCTCATGTAGAGGTAGCCGAGGTGGATCTTGAACTCGATGCCGTTGGCCGGCGGGATGAGCAGGTGCCGGGTGTTGTACTGGCCCAGGCACTTGACGGCGAACTCGCCGCCGATGGTCTCGAACGGCTTGAACACCGTCGGCCAGTGCTGGCTGTCGCAGAACCAGAACTTCTCGTCGTCCGAGCCGCTCAGGTTCTGGAACACGAGGTTGTAGGGGTAGAGCTTCTCCCAGCCTTCGGCGCCCGGAGGCACCGGCAGCTCCGATGGCCGCGGGAAGGACTTCACTGCGGGTTCGACAGTCATGGCTATCGGGGTCCTTGTCGTGAGGGGGGTGGTCGGTTCAGTTCGTCACGCCTGCGGCGCGGCCCGCGGTCAGATGCGCGGTGATGCTGCCGAGGCTGAAGCCGACGCTGGGCGGGGACGCCTTCGCCGGCGCGGTGACCGGCTTCGGCTTGGACGAGTGGACGGTCTCCGGTCGGGACTGCAGCAGGAGCAGGTTCTGTCCGTCAGGAAGGTCCGCGTCGAGCGCCCACTCGATGTCCTGCGGGCACCCGTAGTGCCGTTCGGCACGCTTGGCGAGCTCGGAGACGGCCCTGACCTGGTCGTCGGTCAGGCTCCGGACCGCCCGCCTGGCCGCGTCCACGTCACGCTCGACGAGGCGGCCGCCGGCGCTGTCGGGCACCAGCTCGATGTGCTTGTCGCCGACGTGCTCCTCGACGATGCACAGCAGCACCTTGTCGACGACGATGTTGTCCGGCGTGACGTGGCCGGAGACGACCGCCTCGCCCACTCCCCAGGACGCGTCGATGGTGATCTTCGAGCGGTCCCCGTTGCGGGGGTTGAGCGTCATCGCCACCCCGGCGACCCGGGCATGGACCATCTTCTGGACGGCGACGGCCATCGAGAGTCCGTCTTCGGAGATCGCGTTCCGCAGCCGGTACGTGATGGCGCGGCTGGTGTAGAGCGAGGCCCAGCACTTGCGGATGTGTTCGTGGACATCGCGCTCGTCGACGAGCCACAGGTAGGTGTCCTGCTGGCCGGCGAAGCTCGCGTCCGGCAGGTCCTCGGCGGTCGCCGACGACCGGACGGCCACCGGCACCGGCCGCTCGAACCGCCCCTGGAAGTCCGCCCACGCCTCGATCACCGGGCGCCGGAGCCGCTCGGGCACCGGGCGCGAGCAGATCTCGTCGCGGATGGCCGCCGACACGGCGTCGACGCTGGCCACGTCGTCGGGGTCGAGCCGGTTGAGCCCGCTCGTGATCACGTCGCGCAGCCCGGACTCCTCGACGAACGCGTCGTACAGCGCGGTGGTCACCGCGAAGCCCGGCGGCACGGGCATGCCGGCGGCGGTCATCGTGACCAGGGAGGCGCATTTCCCGCCGAGGAGGGCGTGGTCCGGCGTGGTTCCGCCGTCGAAGAACCGGACGTACCGCGGGTCGAAGCCGCTCATGCGCGGGCCTCCCACTTCACCGGGACGGTGACCGGAGAACGGAACGAGAGGTTCGAACCGAAGACGATCTGCTCGTCCTCGCACAGCCGGACATCCGGGATGAGGCGGGCGATCTCCTCGATCGCGATCCTGGCCTGGAGTTTGGCGAGCATGTTGCCCAGGCAGTAGTGGATGCCGAATCCGAACGAGAGGTGGTCACGCGCGTTGGGCCGGTCGATGTCGAAGACCTCCGGGGCGTCGAACTTGGCGGCGTCCCGGTTCGCCGACCCCATGACGAGAAGGATGTCGGCTCCCTTCGGGATGGCGACGCCGCCGATCCGCGTGTCCGCCAGCGCGCGTCGCCGCCACGCCACGATCGATCCGCTGTAGCGCAGCACTTCGTCGATGGCCGCCGGGATGAGCGAGGGACGGTCGACGACGCTCTGCCACTGGTCACGATGCGACAGCAGGACACGCAGGGCGTTCCCGATCAGGGTCGTGGTCGTCTCGTGGCCGGCGAACAGCAGGCTGTAGACGACGGAGGCGATCTCGTGGTCGGTGATCTCGTCTCCGGCGGCCTGGGCACGCACGAGGTCGCCGACCAGGGAGCCGCGCTCGTGCTCGTGGGCGTCGGCCACCAGGCGAAGGCATTCCTGCCAGTAGTCGACGAGGTTGTGCGCGTGCGGGACCTGTTCCTGATCGCTCAGGTCGCCCCAGGTCATCGCGGCCCGCGAGTCCGACCAGCGTTTGAAGGTGTCCACCTGGCCGGTGTCCGCCCCGATCAACGTGAGGATGGTGACCGTCGGGACGTCGTAGGCGAGGTCGCGGACGAAGTCCCCGGTGGCCTCGGGCCGGGCGAGCATCCGCTCCAGCAGGGTGACGACGTGCTGCCGGATGCTCGGCTCGAGCGCCTTGTAGCGGCGGGGCGTGAAGGCCTTGGCGGCCACCTTGCGGATGCGGGTGTGCTCCGGAGGGACCCGCGCCGACAGGCCCGAGTAGGCCGTGAATCCGCCGTCGAGCATGATCTGCGTGGCTTCCGGCCCGCGCTCCCGGACCGGTGCCTGGGCGTTCTCGCTGCTGAAGGTCTTCCAGTCCTCGAAGACCGCCTTGACGTCGTCGTACCGCGTGACCACCCAGCATCCGATGCGCTCGTCGAACATGACGGGCTCTTCGGAACGCAGCGCCGCGTACGCGGGGAAGGGGTCGTTCTGGTCGAACGGCTCATACCCGTGGTGAACGGGACACGATCGCGGGGCGGCGGTGAGGTTTGCGGTCACGCTCAACTCCACTTCATTTCGGGCATTTCCGAAGTTTCATCAGTGTGAGGCCGCAACGCGACTGGTCACAATGCACGGTTTCCATTCAACGGAAACGAGCGTGCGTGACGGTTCCGTGGAGAGATTTCGCCGATGCGAGCGGGCCCACGCGACGATCGCACGCGTTCCGGGGGCCACGCGTTCCGGGCGGAGCGGGCGCGGCCGCGTCCCGGAACCGGTCAGCCGCGCTGCCGCAGATACCCGGACGGATAGCGGGCGATGGCCGCCTCGATGCGGGACGCCACCCCGCGCAGGACCGGCAGGTGCCGGGTCAGCGTCTTGCGCTGCGTCGACAGCAGGACCAGGCCCACCGCCGCCTCGACCTGAGCGGATCGCCCCGCGACCGGCACCGCGATGGAACAGGCGCCCGCGCGAGCCTCCTCCAGCGTGACGGCGTACCCCTGCTCGGCGATCTGCCCCAGCTCATCGGCCAGGGCCGCCGGATCGATGTGCGTCCGCCTCGTCCGGGCCTCCAGGTCGCCCTGGAGATAGGCCTCGCGAAACCACGGCTCCTCGTGGGCCAGCAGCACCTTGCCGACGGCCGTCGCGTGGAGCGGCAGCCGCCCGCCGATGCGGGACGCTCGCGGCACCCGCTTGGAGCTGTAGACCCGGTCGACGTACAACGCCTCGTTGCCTTCACGGATCGCGATGTGCGACGTCTCCTGGGTGAGCGAGAACAGGTCCTGCAGATAGGGCCGCGCGGTGTCGCGCAGCCGTCTGCCCGCGCTTTGCGACAGCTCCCACAGGCGCAAACCGACCTGGTAGCGCCCTTGTTCGTCGCGCGCGAGGGCTCCCCATGCGTGCAGTTCGCCCAGGAGCCGGTGCGCCGTGGAGACCGGCAGGCCGGTCAGCTCCGCCAGCTGCGACAGCGACAGGCTCGGCCCGTGGGTTTCGAAGGCTTCGAGGATCGACAGGACACGTGACGTGACCGTTCGTCCCGTCTCATTCGCACGCACGCGGCCCCCGTCCCGTGTCACGTCCCGTCCTCGGCGTCAGCCGGCTGTGACGCGCTGCGCCGCATATCTCATGTTTACCAGGCAAATCATCCGATACCTCGGGCGGAGTGCGCGGGTAGGTGGGCACCCCGCTAGAGGAGCCGCCTGATCTCGCCGTACGTGCGGTAGAAGCCGCCCCGGCCGGAGGGGCGTACGCCCTCGACAAGGTAGCGGGCGCCGGCCTCGCGGATCTCCTTGGGGAACTGCACGTTCCAGGTCTCGAAGCCGGGGCTGACCACGCGGACGCGCAACCGCTCGCCCTCGCGTACGCACTCCACGACCACGCCGTCGCCGGCGTGCGTGACGGTCTCCAGTACGACCGAGGGCTCCACCACCGGAAGCGACGCGGCGGCCTTGACGTCGACGGGCTCGGGCACGGTGCCCGCGCACGCGGCGGCGATCGCCGCTTCGCTCGCGTCGATGCAGGCCAGGGTGCCGTCGGTGGTGACGATGTAGAGGCGGTCGTCGCGGAACTGCATGGAGAAGGCCGATCCGCAGCCGGTGCCGAGCTTCCACAGCCGCTCCCCCGACGCGGCGAAGCAGTACACCGAGGAGTGGCTGTCACCGGCGAAGACGTAGCGGCCGCCGGGCGAGGTCGCGCAGGAGTAGACGGGCCCGTCGCACTGGTACACGGCCTCGACGCGGCCGTCGCTCTTGGCCAGGCGGTGGACGGTACGGCGGGCGGTCGCGGCGTAGACCGCGTCCTCCTCCTGCCAGCCGAACAGCACATGGTCCGCCGACGGGGTCTGCCAGACGAGGGCGCCGTCGGAGGCGTCATAGCGCGCCACGCCGCCGGAGTGGCCGTGGTAGACCGCGTCCTCGTCGCACCGGACCATCCAGGCGTAGTCTCCCTGGCCCGTACGCGCCCACTGGAACTCGTCCTCGTAGTCGATCGTGGTGATCCGGCCGGCCCGGTCGGAGACGCCGAGGATGCCGTCGTGGATGTCGAGCCAGTAGATGTCCACGTCGGCGGCGATCTCGTAGGCCGCCCTCGGCACCTTGCCGCTCAGGTCGTACACCTTGCCGTCGTCGCAGCCCGCGTAGATCCAGAAGTCGTCGGCCACGATGCACTTGACGCCGTCCGGCAGGCGGAAGCGGCCGGTCACGGTGCCGGAGTGGGTGACGGTGTACACGTCACCGCGCTGGTTGCCGACCCAGCAGCGCTCCTCGTCCACGAAAACGCCGAAGGCGGAGGCTCCGCTGTTGAAACGCCACAGGACCGGCGCCTGCCGGGCGGTGGAACGGGTGCTCGCGATCGTCCTGCGGGTGACCGCCCTGCGCTGGCGCACACCGCGAACCGCCGGGGCGTAGCCCTTGCGCATCTTCTCGTTGATCTTCTTGGTCGCCGCGGCCCGCGCCTTCTCCACTGTGGGAAAGTCGGTGACCTTGATCTGCCCCGTCTCGCCGATGCGCCCATAGGTGATGGTCACCCGCGTTCCGGAGACGACGGTCTCGTAGAACTTGTGCGCTCCGCCGCCGTCCTCCGACAGCTCAAGGTAAGCCATGTCCGCCTTCTCCAGATAAGACCGGCCTGATCGATTGATCGGGAGGCTAGAGGACAGCGGTGACAATTCACGGTCGGGCGATCGGCGATCAGGGCCGCATGATCCGGGCGTGCAGGGCGTCGGGGTCGGGCACCAGGTCCCGGGCGGCCGGCCACGCGGCGGCGCAGGCCGCGTCGCCCGCCACCGTCACCGGGGCGTCCCAGCGCCGGCCACCGGAAACGGGCGGGAAACTTTCGCCATGGATCGGGCCTCGTCCCCCGCCCCGGCGAGCCGTCGTTCCAGTGCCGGGTAGGGGTGAGGTCATGCTGATCGACCTCACCGGCAGGACGGCCTTCGTCAGCGGCTCGACCCAGGGGATCGGTCGCGTGATCGCCGCGCGGCTGGCCGCCGCGGGCGCACACACCGTGATCAACGGTCGCGACGCCGAACGCGTCGAGGCGGTGGTCGCGGAACTACGCGCGGAGCAGGCGCCGGGCACGCGGCTCGACGGTGTGGCGGCCGACGTGTCCACACCGGAGGGCGCCGCCATGGTCGTCGACCGGCTGCCGTCGGTGGACATCCTCGTCAACAACCTCGGCATCTTCGCTCCACGGCCGGTGCTGGAGGTCGACGACGCCACCTGGCAGAGGTTCTGGGACGTGAACGTCATGTCGGCCATCCGGCTGACGCGCCACTACCTGCCGGGAATGCGCGACCGCGGCTGGGGCCGGGCACTGTTCATGGCCAGCGACTCCGCCCTGGTGATCCCCGAGGAGATGGTCCACTACGGCGTGACGAAGACGGCGCTGCTCGGTGTTTCGCGGGGCTTCGCCAAGGCGATGGCCGGTACCGGCGTGACGGTCAACGCGGTGATCGCCGGGCCGACGCACACCGGAGGCGTGGAGGACTTCGTCCGCGCCCTCGTCGGTGACGAGCTGCCCTGGGATCGGGCCCAGACCGAGTTCATGAAGCGGCACCGGCCGGGATCGCTGATCCAGCGCCTGATCGAACCGGACGAGATCGCCGCCATGGTGGTCTACCTCAGCTCGGACCACGCCTCGGCGACCACCGGTGGCGCGCTGCGCGTCGACGGCGGCTACGTGGACTACATCGTCCCCTGATTCCACTGCTCCCACAGGCTCAGTGGAAGACGACGGCGTGGCCGCTGAGGACGCTGACTCTGCACGCCTCGAACAGCGTCAACCACACCATCGTCTCGGTGGCGAAGTCCTCGGGCGGCAGGGCGAACACGCGGGCCGCCTCCGCGTCCGGCAGCACACCGCCGGTGTCCGCTCCCGCCGCTGAGGCGGACGGGTCGAGGCGGATGCCGAGCGCTGGAACGCATCGGCACAGCTCGCGCAGCAGCCGCACGCTCGACCCGACCATCCCGCCGCCGTCGACGCCCGAGGACTCAGGCAGGAACACCACATCCTCGAAATCGACCGGCACGTAGTAGCCCGCGCAGTCGGAATGGCACAGCAGATGCGAATCGAACAGCACGGAACTCGACTCGACCCATCGCTGGTCCCGGTCGATGTCGTCCGCACCGCGCGCCGGGGTGACCGGCTGGTCGTTGTCGACCAGCGCGAACACCCGCCGCAGGTAGTGCAGGCAGGAATAGGGGAAGCCGCCGATGTGCGGGCGCATCTCCACCCCGGGGGGACCGTCGGGCTCACGCCACACGATGCCCTCGCCGGCCAGCGCCGCGCTCAACCCGCCCAGCCGCGACTGGAAGTTCACCACGCCCTCATCGTCGAGGCCGACGAGCCCCGCGATGATTCCCACCGATATCGCCAATCCCATGCGGGCAAACGTATCGGCCGGTTACGCCACAGCGAGCATCGCAGGCAACGTGATCGAGCCGGCCCACACGCCCCTCTGGGGACGTGCGGGCCTTCCAGCTGAAGCTAGCCGCGGACGAAGCCGTTCACGATCAACGGGAGAGACGCGTCCAACCCGGCGACGTTGAGCACCCCTTCGTCCTTGGGATCCCCGATCGAGTACCCGGCCGCCGTCATCGACGCGACAACCACCCGAGAGTGCCGGCTGACAGCAGAGCGGTACGCCGTGAGCGCCTGCGTCGGGTGCTGCCACCCCGCCCACGTCTCGTTGTCGGTGAACACTACGACGCCGTCCACTTCGAGGCGCTCCTGAGTCGCCCACCGAAACGGCAGAGACAGATCCGTGCCGCCGCCTGAAGGCCGCCAAGAGGCGATCTCCCGCAGGTTCGTGTGTGGCGTCACCTTCGACGCGTGGACCGCTGTGTCGACGTCGATGACGTGAACGTTGCCCTTCTCGATCCGGGCGAGCATGACCGCCATCGCGCAGCCGACCTCGTACGCCGTGCCCAGCGGGGATCCCCCGGAGTACGCGTGTGTTCCCATCGAGCCGGAGGAGTCGACGGCGACGAGGATCCGCTTCCCAGACGGCTCAACATGGCCGAAGGACAGCTCATACGCCTCCTCGAGCGCGTCGAGGATCGCCGGCACCGGCTGCCATGTCTGGATGTCGGCGCGCGGATTAGGCTGCGATCGGCCGGAGCCGTAGACGCGCAGGGCGAGCCAGGCGTCCATCGGGTGGATCCGCGCCTTCGCCAGCGCCTCCCCGTTGACGAGGCGCGCTGCCGCCCGCCGGGTTGCGTCACCCATCGGCTTGAGCGTGCCGATTCGGGTCATCCGGGCCAGGTTCCGGATGAGCGCGGTCATGCCGACCGTGTCCACCAGCGCATCCCAGACGGCGGGCTCACGAAGCATGGCATCGGGGAGGAACTCCCACGGCACGCTCGCCTCACTGATGACCCGTACCGCGTCCTCGGGCGTGGTCACGGCCTTGGCAGTGAGGAAGCGGTCCACGGACTCCAGTTCATCACGCGCCTCGTCGTCGGAGACGTTCCCGGCGATCCAGCCGAACAGGGTCCGCCGCTGCTCGCAATCCGCCTTCGGGTGAGCGATCCGCAGCACGTCCCGCAGCGAGAACGCCTCGCCGGCCGGCGTCTTGCGCTGGGCCGCCTTGCACACGCGGAACGCCACACTGTCGGGCGAGTCCGTGAGGAACCACGAGCCGAGAGCCGTCCGCAGCGACCGGCCCACGACGGGTGCGGTGCCGCGGCCGGTCGCCTTGCCGCCGAGGTTCTTGTAGTAGCCGAAGAACGTCGCCAGATGGTCGGTCGTGCGCGCGACCTTGGGCAGTGCGAGCTTGGCCGCCTGCCGGGTGTCAGCACCGCCCTTCGCGTAAGCCGCGGCGAGAGCGAACAGCGCGGGCCGGTTCTTCGGCGCGCGGGGCGGACGGGCCGTCGAGATGTCCGTCAGCAGCGCGACGACACGGGGGCCGTCCTCGCTGATCGCCTGGAAGAGGACGCCGGCGTTCTCCACCGTCAGCTCGTCCTCGCCGACGTAGTACGTGCCACCCGTGGTGCCGAGGATCAGGAAGTCCTCCACGCGGGTCCACAGGTCCTTGGCGAAGACGTAGCCGCCGGCGGCGTTCTTCACCTGGTCGGTGCGGCCGGGGATCGGCTGGGACTGGGGCGTCGCGATCGTGGAGATGGACGCGAGAGGGTCACGGGGCATGGGGGTGCCTCCAGACGTTCGACCCGCCGAAGCGGATGTGAATACGACGAAGGGAGAGCGGATGTGGAGATGCCTGCCGGTGTTTAAACAGATGCGCTATCCGGGCTGCGCCACCTCCTGATAGTTCAGGAGGGCAGGATTCGAACCTGCGACCCTCTGTTCCCGATAACCGACGTGCTTCGACCCGCTCTCCCCTGCTCGTCAGCCCTGTCGGCGGCACGGATATGGGAGCTCCGACCGGCGTTTAGGTGTCCTGGGCCGCTGGACGACGGGCCTGCGAAAGGCCCGGCAGGATTCGAACCTGCGTCACCCGCTTGGAAGGCGATAACCGGCCAGATTCGACCCGCACCGCCGACAAGACCGACGAACGATCAGGCGTGATGCTGGTACGGATGTGGGGTGCCCGCCGGTGTGTGGTGCTCTGCCAACTGAGCTACAGAGACCGGAGTCTCTGGCTGGACTCGAACCAGCGACCGCCCCATTAGAAGTGGTAACCGACAAACTTCGACCCGTACCGGCATCGACCTGAGCGGCTCGCTAGGCCAGGAATAGACGCGGGTGTGCGAAGCAGCACCGGAAGTGTTCTTCCCAAGATAACCGACGCCATTCGATCCGCCCCCGTTCCTGACCTAACGGGCTACAAGCCAGAGAGTACAACGATTCGCCCTAGACCGCTCAGATTTATACAACGGGACTAACGGGGACGTAGATTGCTCAATCCCCCAGACGCAACAAAGAAGCCCGCCCAGTCCTGAGGATGGACGCCGCGTCGACGGCCCTTTCGCGCACTCGTCGCACGGTCGGTCCAACGACCAACCACGCTCGCGCAAGAGCTGTCGCAGGAGCGGCAACTTCCTGACGACGGCGAAGTTGCAGAGCACTGTGTTGTCCGGAAACCAGTACCAGGTCATGACGCGAGGGGAGAGTCCTCTCTCGTGCCGCTGATCGCCTGTCGGAGCGTGGCCGTGTCGACGTCGAGCAGGTTCGCGAACGGACGGAGTGTGGACTTATTCTCGACGTACGCCTGGAAGGTGTCGCGGACCAGCGGAGCGGGGATCCGCGTGTGGGACGCGTTCTGGATCCACTCGCCGAAGGACTCCCACTCCCCCGCGAGAGACGCCGCCTCCCCTGCCGTCATCCCGCGGAAGGAATCGCAGCGGTCGCGGTCTATGAGTTCGAGATTGAACAATCGCCATGCGAGCGTGCTTGGTGAGACCCACAACCGACAGGTCAGCGCGGCGAAATCATGGCGGCTCCACCTTGTACGGCCGGCTTCTTCCCGGAGCATCTGTGCGGGGAGAAGAAGTTCCGCGGCGAACGCGTTCGCACGCTTCTCCGACGGCTTCCTCTTGTGCTCGGCGTCGTTGATGTTCACGTCCACGTTGAGCTTCTGGTCGTCGCGCGCGAGGAGATGACCCAACTCGTGCGCGATCGTGAATCTCTGGCGGGCGGGAACCTCGGAGGTTCCCACCACGATCAGCGCGGAGTCGTCGTCGGACCAGGAGAGCCCGTCGAATCCGTCCGGCTGCTTGTGCACTCGGACGTCCACTCCGAACGCTGTCTCAACGGCTGCCGCGAGGTCTCGGCACTTCCAGAGCGTTACGTCCCTACTGAGAGCATGCTCGGCGGCGGTGACGGCGAGATGCGTCCCTTGGTCCACGAAGGACCCGCCACCGAGCTCGAACCTCGGCACGTCCTGCCGGAATCCGAGGAACGCGAGGTCGGCCCGCATCTGCGCGAGGCGTTCGGCTTCGCCGACGGCGGTGTCAGCCGAGGTCAACGGGGATGCGGCCGTTCGTGCGGCCAGGGACGGCGAGATGGGATCCGCACCGAGGAGCCAGTCGACGGTCACTCCGCAGAGGTCCGCGATCCGGGCGAGGTCGAGTGACGTGAATCGCCGGACACCCGAGAGCGACTTCGACATCTTGGAGGCGTCGAAACCGGCCCTTCCGGCGAACTCGGCTTGTGTGAGACCGCTTTCCGCGATCAGTTGCCGTACTCGCGCTGCTGTCTTCTCCCCTGCCACGACCTGCAGCCTATGCTCTCGATTGCGAAAATCGCAATAGTTGCCGACCTGCGGAAGAGTATCTTGGCACGCGCGACCGGTAATCCAACGGGCGATTGATTGCGCGCCCGGCGGGGACGCGACCAGACTTGAGGCATGAAGACGAGCGAGGAAGACGCCGGAGCGCCCCGCGCGCGCCGGCGCGGGCGGCCGCCACGTGACCTTTCCGCACCCGCCACACCCGAGCGCATCCTCCTGAAGGCGACCGAGCTCTTCGCCGTACGCGGGTTCGACGGCGTCTCCATGCGCGACATCGCCGGGCAGGTCGGGATCGACGTCTCCAGCGTCCACCACCACTTCCCGTCCAAGGCGGAGCTGTGCGAGGCCTGCTTCGCCCGGGTCTTCGCGCTGGAGCGCGCGACCCTCGAACCCTCGGTCCGCGCCGTCGCGGAGGCGGCGCGCACGGCGTCGCACTCCGACCTGGTGGGGGCCATGCACCGCCTCGTGGACACGTTCGTCGACTTCCTGGACGAGCACCCGCACACCACGTTCCTGTGGCTGCGCCGCTGGCTGGACCCCACCCGGCACTCTCCACTGGACGAGGCGTACGCGCTGCCGATCTACCACGAGATCGAGCAGGCCCTGCTGGACGCGGCCGCGCGCGGCCTCATCGGCGAGCCGACCCCTCACGTCACCGTGCGGAGCCTCGTGTGGGCGGCGCACGGCCACGTGGCGGCGCTGACCGCCGCGGGAGCCGGGGCGGTCGCCGTCGCCCGCGAGAGGCGCGAGTTCCGCGCCTACGCCCACCGTCTGATCGATCTCCTCTACGCACCCCCTGGCGCACGCGGCTCATCCCGCCAATAATTCCATCAGTCGATGGATTAATCGGAGGGTGCGTGATGGACCCCATGAAGCCGGGCATGACCGCCGTCGTCGGTGGCGGAGCCGCCGGGATAGCCACGGTCAAGGCGCTGATCGAGGCGGACGTGCCCGTGCTCGGCATCGAGCGCGCCGACGGGCTCGGCGGCCTGTGGCGGCTGGACGACGCCACCGCCTCCTACGAGGGGCTCTGCCTCAACACGAGCAAGCCACGCACGCAGTTCTCCGACTTCCCCATGCCGGAGGAGTGGCCGGACTACCCGAGCCGCGCCCAGATGCTGGAATACCTGCTCGCGTACGCCGACCGTTCCGGGGTGGCCGAACGCTTCCGGTTCGGCACGACGCTCGAGTCGGCGCGGCGCACCCCCGACGGGTCGTGGGAGCTGGTCCTGGACGGCCCGGACGGGCGGAGCCGTGAGGTGGTCGAGCATCTCGTGGTCGCCAACGGCCACAACCACGTGCCGCGCTACCCCGACCCGCCCTACCCCGGGTCGTTCACCGGCACCCAGTCGCACGCGCACGGCTACGTCACCCCGGCGGAGTTCACGGGAAAGCGCGTGCTCGTGGTCGGCACGGGCAACTCCGCGATGGACATCGCCTCGGAGCTGACCGACCATGCCTCGGCCGTGCTGCTGTCGGCCCGCCGAGGCGTCTGGGTGATCCCGAAATGGCTGCTCGGCCGTCCTTCCGACCAGCTCAACGGCGCCCTGGCC
Source organism: Microtetraspora malaysiensis (assembly GCF_001528665.1). GTDB lineage: Bacteria > Actinomycetota > Actinomycetes > Streptosporangiales > Streptosporangiaceae > Microtetraspora_A > Microtetraspora_A malaysiensis. The sequence goes on along the minus strand of NZ_BBYJ01000018.1, from coordinate 94,485 downwards.
GCCCTGCTCCCCTGGCGGGTGCGGCAGGCGATCTCGCAGACCATGCTCCGGATCCTCGACAGGAGGCCCGCGGGACCACGTCTCCCCACCCCCCGGGAGGGCCTGCTCCAGGACCACCCCACCCTGAGCGACTCCGTACCCGCGCTGGTGGCCGCGGGGCAGGTGCTCGCCCGGCACGGCCTCTCCCGGTTCGACGGGTCGCGGGTCCATTTCGCCGACGGCCAGGTGGACGAGGTCGACCACGTCATCTGGTGCACCGGATACCGCGCGGTGGTGCCCTTCCTCGACGCCGACACGGCGGGCGATCCGGCGGGCCTGCTGCTCTACCGCCACGTCCTCCCCGTCGACGACACGTCCATCAGCTATGTCGGGCTGATGCAGTCCACCGGGTCGGCGCTGCCGGTCGTCGAGGCGCAGGGCCGGATGGTGGCCGGTCTCCGCGCCGGAACGTACCGGCCGCCCGCGCCCGAGACGGCCGCGAAGATCGCCTCCGCCGAGCTCGCCGCCGCCCGGGCCCGTTGGGGCGAGCGGCGCCCGCACATGCGGATCGACATCGACGCGTACCTCCGGATCATGAAGAAGGAGCTGCGCCCCGCATCCGGGGGCGGCCTGGCCGGACGCAGGATCCTGGTCACCGGGGCGGCCGGCACCTTCGGCCGGGCCATGAGCGAGCGTTTCCTCAGGGAGGGCGCGCACGTGGTCGGGCTGGACGTCGCGTGCCCCGAGGACTCCGGCGTACCGATCGTCGCCTGCGACATCACGTCCCAGGAGTCCGTGGACGCCGCGGTCGACGAGGCTGTCGCGCTCCTCGGCGGCGTCGACGTGCTGGTCAACAACGCCGGGCGCGGCGGGCCGGCCCCGGCCGAGCTCGCTCCCGACGAGGAGGTGGACGCGCAGCTCCGGCTGAACCTCGTCGGCGCCTGGCGCGTCACGGCCGCGGTCATGCCCCATCTGGTGCGCGCGAGGGGGCGGGTGGTCTTCGTCGCCTCCCGGATGGCGGTCCTGCCGCTGCCGCTCGCCGCCGCGTACGGCGTCTCGAAGCGCGCGCTGGCCGCCTACGCCGACGCGCTCCGGCTCGAAGTCGGGACGCACGTCGGCGTGACGACGATCTATCCGAGTATGGTGCGCAGCCCGATCCACGACAGCACCCGGCGGGCCGGCCTGTCCCTCGACGCGGTGTCCCGGCCGGAGCCCGTGGAGGGCGTGGTCGACGCGATCGCCCGCGCGCTGACGGCGCGCCGCGCCCCGCGGGATGTGGCGACCACCGCCCGCGGACGCGTCGAGATGGCGGTGGCCAGGCACGCCCCGCGCCTGGCCGACCGGCTCGTCCGCCGGACCGTGGCGGCGCGGATCACCGCCGGTGACTTCGCCGGGGCTCCCCTCGCCGCCGGCATGGTGCGCAGGCACCAGGAGTGAACGGCCCAGACGGTGGTCGGCGAATCGCCGCTCTGGCGGAACGAGGCCATGGTGCGGTCGTGAGGAAGGCTCGGGCACTAGAAGACCAGTAGGCCCACTGGGGCCTACCTGGATTCGAACCAGGTAAGAAGGAAGCCCTCGAATGGCCTCACGACCGGAACGCGAGGAAAGCGGGAGAACTAGGTTCTTTAGGGTTAAGAAGGAAGCTCACCCATGGCCTCGCGGTGTCGCCACCGTATCAGGCGGGGATCAGTTCGTGCAGCGTCGCGGGCGTGTACGCCCGCGACCCCGCCGGCAGATCGTCCGGAGCCTCCAGCCCGATGTACGTGGCGTGCCCGGCCGACGACGCATTCGCGCGCAGCAGGTCGGCCAGGTAGCGGACCCGCAGGTAGTCGCGCTCCACGATCGAGCGCACCAGCAGGGAGGCGGTGCCCCGGTTGCCCTCGACCTGGTTGAAGCCGGGAAACCCCTTCAGGTAGAGGTGCAGCCATTTCACCCGCCAGTCGCCGTCGTCACCGCGGAGGAAGACGAGCGGCAGCGCGACCCGGCCGGAGCCGCGCAGGTCGGACTTCATGCGTACGGTGCGCGGCTCGAACGGCCGGCCCTCCTGCTCGGCGTCCCGCGTCATGTAGCCGAAGAACGCCTCGGCGGCCTCGTGGAACTGCTCACCTGCGTAGACGTTGACCTGGGGGATGATGATCGGCTGGGTCGCGTCGGCGAGACGGATGTCGATGAACTCCGAAGCGCCGTGCGGCGCGGGCGCCTCGGTGAGGTCGCCGGAGTACGTGGCGAAGCGGTTGGCGTAGTTCGTCCACGAGATGTGCGTCGGGTTGTCGTAGGAGGCGTCGAGCATGAGCGCGGACAGGTCGTAGTCGGTGCGCCGCCCGGCCTGGCGCCAGTGGACGAAGAACCTGAGCAGCTCGCCGTCCACCCGCGAGAGCGAGCCGCGGGGCAGCATGCCGAGCCCGGGCGCGACGGCCTTGCCGGACAGCGGCAGGGCGACGTCGAGCACGCCGGGATCGACGATCAGCTCGCCGGGGTCGGGGAGGCGGCGGGCGATCTCCTCGTCCAGGACGGCGAGCGCCCGCGTCAGGAGCTCCTCCTCAAGCGGCGGGCGGGAGTCGGACGCCACCCACGCCCTGCCGTACCGGTTGGCGAAGAGACGGCCGGCGGCGGGGGCGAGCCGGTTCTGCAGGTGCTCGCGCAGGGACAGCAGCACGCGGCCGGAGGCGCCGGCCGCCGCGCGCTCCGCGGCGTCGAGTACGGCCGACGCGGACCGGCCGCCGGTACGCAACAGGTGGTCGAGGCGGCGCAGCAGCGCGCCGGGCGCCTTCTCCAGCAGTTCGACGGCGTCGGTGGTACGGCCCGCCGACAGGGCGGCCTCGACGCGGCTGTCGAAGCCGGCGGCCTCGCGCACGCCCCTGGCCACCTCGAACACGCCGGCGGCACGCGGGAACTGCGGGTACTCGTGGGGATGCAGCCGCTCGCCGAGCCGCTTCCACTGCTCCCGGTGCCGCGACACGTCGCCGAGCTTGGCCGGGGTGGCGACGGCGTCCAGGGCCCGCAGCAGGGCACGGCGCTCGGCGCGGCGGAACGAGCGGAACCTGGTGGGCGTGGCCAGCGTGACGTCGCCCCCGGAGCAGCCGCAGGCGAGCCGCAGCACGTCGGTCACCGTGTCGACGAGCAGCGGCTGCCCGGCGGCCAGCCGTACCTCGTTGATGACGGCGCGGTTCTCACGAACGGGGACGCGCTCCGGCTGGTCGGCGAAGAACGCGGCCAGGGTGCGCAGGGCCGCCAGGTCCTCGGCGGCGAGCGGCGTCTCCGCGCCCGCCAGCGAGAAGTAGAGGTCGCGCGCCTCGGACTCCAGGCTCCCGCCCAGCTCCAGCACGGTCACCCGGTCCCCGGCGAGCGGGATCAGCTCGGCGTGCGCGGCCAGCAGGTCGGCGTACGCGTGCTGGTAGCGGCCGTAGTCCGGCAGCGTCAGCAGGTCGAGCGTGGACGGCTGGACGCGCGCGGCGGCGACCGGGTCGAGCAGCGCCTCGCGCAGCAGACCGGCCCAGAACTCCAGGGTGTCGGGCACGTTCGCGGGAAAGTCGATGAAGTAGGCGTTGTGCCGGACATGGTCGCCGACCAGGCGGCGGACGCCGGCCAGGATCCGTACGCCGAGATCGACCACGGTCTCGCCGGACAACCGCGACAGGCGTTCGAGCAGGGCCGCCGAGCAGGCGAAGCCGACGCTCAGCAGCGCGGCGTCGAGCTGGCGGGCGGCCACCTCCCCCCACCCCGATGTGGAGTCGGCCGGGGCGTCGACAGGAACGCGCAGCCGCCTGGTGATGACGAGGTTCTCCAGAGTGTCCACGAGCGCACCCTAATGGCCGAGATCTCCCCGCTCACGGCGATTTTCCGGAATGCGCGATCAGCACCCGATCCCGGCCACCGGCCGCGGCGCCGCCGACAGGTATCGGGGGAACGGTGGGACACCAACCGTTGTGCCACGCGCATGGTTGACTACTGCGGTGGCTCATGACCGAGAGATCCTCTTTTTTCCGTCGGCCGAGGCGTTCGAGACGTGGCTCGCCGCCCACCACGACTCTCCGCCCGGGATCTGGCTCAAGCTCGCCAAGAAGGCGCCCGGCGTCGATTCGCTGAACTACGCGCAGGCGCTCGACGTGGCACTGTGCTACGGCTGGATCGACGGGCAGAAGGCCACGTTCGACGATGGGCACTGGCTGCAGCGCTTCACTCCCCGCCGCCCGAAGAGCAGGTGGTCGAAGATCAACCGGGACAAGGCCGTCGCGCTGATCGAGCAGGGCCGGATGAAGCCGCAGGGTCTGCTCGAAATCGAACGCGCCAAGGAAGACGGCCGCTGGGACGCCGCGTATGACGGATCGCGGACCGCCACGGTGCCGGACGACCTGGCCCGCGCGTTGGCGGAGAATCCCACCGCGGAGGCGTTCTTCGCGACGCTGGACAGCGCCAACCGTTACGCGGTGCTGTACCGCGTTCAGGACGCCAAGAAGCCCGAGACACGGGCGCGCCGCATCGAGCAGTACGTCGCGATGCTGGCCGAGCACAAGAAGATCCATTCCTGACGTCCGCGACGCCGACGTGTCCGTCAGGGCGCGACCACGCCGGCGCCCGTCCGGGGCGTGCGCGGTGACCGGTCAGCCGCGCTTGTCGGCCGCCTTGCGGGACGGCACCGTCGGGACGACGCTCCGCAAATGATCGCGAGCCACCTTCATGATCGTCGCGAGCTGCGCCACCTGCTGCTCGCTCAGTAGGTCGATCAAGCCCGCCCTGATGGTCGCCACATGCCCTGGCGCCGCGGCGAGGAGTACGGCACGCCCCTGCTCCGTGAGAGAGACCAGGATGCCGCGCTCGTCCGAGGGGTCGGCGTCGCGCTGGACGAGCCCTCTCTTGACCAGCTGCCCCACCTGGTAGTTCAGGCCGCTCGGCGAACAGACCATGAGCGAGGCCAGCTCGGTCATGCGCACGCTCTCGGGGCTCTCGTTGAGCCGGTGCAGGATCTCGTACTGCACGCGGGTCAGCCCGCCAGCCTCGCGCAGATGAAGTTCCACCAGCCGGTTGAGCAGGTCGGACGCCTCGAGGAAGCCGGCCCACGCCTGCATCTCGGTTTGGTTCAGCCATCTGGGCTCATCCATGGGCGACACTCTACCGGTTGCTTCGAATTCGAAGCACGTGTGTTATGTTGCTTCGAATTCGAAGCAACATCGAACAGGGAGAGGTCTCGTGGAGATCTGCGTCATCGGAACGGGCAACGTCGGCTCTGTCCTGGCAGAGCGGTTCGCCGAGGTCGGCCACAGTGTCACCGGGGTCAACACCTCGACGCCCCCGGAGCGGGCGGCCGCCCAGGCCGCCCACTCCGACGTCGTCGTACTGGCCGTGCCCTACCCGGCGGTGCGGGAATTCGGCGGCGAGCTGAAGGCGTCGCTACGCGGGAAGGTCGTGATCGACGCCACCAACCCGCTGTCCCCCGACTTCATGTCCCTGACCGTGGGCCACGAGACCTCGGGCGGCGAGCAGGTCGCGGCCGCACTTCCGGGCGCGAGGGTCGTCAAGGCGTTCAACACCGTGTTCGCGGCCACCATGGCGACTTCCGTGCTGGACGGCCGCCGGCTGCTGCTCCCGGTCGCGGGCGACGACCCCGAGAGCAGGAAGGTGGCCGTCGAGCTGGGGACCCAGTTGGGGTTCGACGCGATTGACGTGGGACCGATGACCAACGCGCGGTACCTGGAGCCGGTGTGCGAGCTGCTGGTCCAGCTGGGATACGCCCAAGGGCTGGGCGAGCGCATCGGCCTCGTTCTCGCCCGAGGCCGGTGACCCGTCACGCGACCGTGGCCGGGTGACCGGTCCCGCTTCTCATGGGTGAGCCGGCGCGACGTCCGTCCGGGGGCGGGCCCGGGCGTCGCACCGGCGCATTCGACACAAATCGCCGCGTTCCGCTCGCCCTGGCGGTCGGCGCCATTCAGCGCGTACAACAATTGCCGCTTAAGTCGTGGAACTTCCTCGGCCGGACTCTGTTATCTGGATATCGTGATATTCAGCCGATGTGACGGCGAATGCTGTTTCGATCCGGATATGAAAACGCGCCGACGGAACGGGAGTACCAGCTTTGCAGCAAAAACTGTTGGACGCCGGGGAAACGGCCACCCGTTCGGGCGGGACCACTCTCGACGCGATCCGGCGTTCGGTCGGAACGCTCCCCCGGAAGTGGCTGGTCGCGATCACCCTGCTGGCGGGCCTGTCCGCCACGTTGGCGGTGGCCGTGGCGGCGCCATCCCCCGACTGGACGTTCGCCGCGCTCTCCGGTCCGGTGCAGAGCGCGATGTCGGTGGCGGTGCCGTTCTTCGGCGTCCTGCTGGCCGGCGATCTGCGCCGGGCGCCGCGCCCCGTACGCGCCGCGCCGACCCTGCTGGGCGCGCTGTCGGTGGCCGCCGTCGCCGGCGTCTTCGGGACTCTGATCTGCGTCGTCATGCTCGCGGTCAGTGAGCCCGACGCCGCCCACACGCCGTGGAGTCACGTCGGGACCATCGCGGCGGGCGGCGTGCTGGTGCAGATGACGGCCCAGCTGGCCGGCACCGGGCTGGGCCTCCTGCTGCGGCCGCCCGTCGTCGCGTTCCTCGCCACCATCGTTCTGCCGATGGGCCTTTGGGCCGTGCTCGGCGCCGTCGACGTACTCCGGCCCGCGCAGGGCTGGCTCACGCCGCACCCGTCGGTTCAGAACCTGCTTTCCGGGCCGATGACTCCTTTCATGTGGGGGCAGTGGCTGACCGTCCTCCTGATATGGGGCGCCGGCTTGAATGCCGTCGGCGTCATGCTGATGAAGCGTCGGAATTTGACTGACAATCCACCCCAAATACCCTCAAACAATTCCGAGAGCTGAACGCGCTGTTCGCGATATCACCCTCGAAGAGGGATTCACCCCATCGCCCCCGAAGAGACCCACGGCGTGCCCGGCGTCAACCGCGTAGGTAGGTCACGACCGCGAGGACCCGGCGGTGGTCGTCCTCGGCCGGGGGCAGGTCGAGCTTGGTGAGGATGTTGCCGATGTGCTTGCCCACGGCGGCCTCGGATATCACCAGGCTCCTGGCGACGGCCGCGTTGGACCGGCCCTCGGCCATCAGCGCGAGGACCTCCCGCTCGCGTGGCGAGAGCCGTTCGAGCGGGTCACGCCGGCGGCGCAGCAGCTGCCGCACCACCTCGGGGTCCACCACCGTTCCGCCCGCGGCGACACTGAGCAGCGCGTCCACGAACTCCTCCACGTCGCCGACCCGATCCTTGAGCAGGTAGCCGACGCCGGTGCCGTCCCCCGAGTCCAGCAACTCACTCGCGTACGTCTGCTCGACGTACTGGCTCAGCACGAGAACCGGCAGCCGCGGGTCCGCCGCGCGGAGCGCCACCGCGGCCCGCAGTCCCTCGTCGGTGAAGCCGGGCGGCATCCGCACGTCGGTGACCACGATGTCGGGGGCGTGCGCGCGCACCGCCTCGACGAGCCCGTCTGCGTCGCCCGCGGTGGCCGCCACATGGTGCCCGAACCGGTTGAGCAGCCCGGCCAGCCCCTCGCGGAGCAGCACGCCGTCCTCGGCGAGGACTATCGAGAGGGGGCGATCGAGGCGCAAGGGATCTCCACTCGTAGCAGGGTCGGCCCGCCGGGCGGGCTGGAGAGCATCAGTCTGCCGTCCGCCACCGAGACGCGGTCGGCGAGCCCCGCCAGGCCGGTGCCCACCGAGGCGTCCGCGCCTCCCACGCCGTCGTCGCGGATCTCCACGACCAGCCAGTCGCCGTCCAGGCGCCCGGTGACCGACGCGCCGTGGGCGCCGCTGTGCTTGGCCACGTTCGTCAGCGCCTCGGAGATCACGAAGTAGACGGCGGACTCCACGAACTCGGGCAACCGTCCGGGAAGCTCCATCGAGACCTCGACGGGCACCGGGGAGCGGTCGGCGACGTCGGCGACGGCCGCGGGCAGCCCCCGGTCGGTGAGAATCTGCGGGTGGATCCCCCTGATCAGGTCGCGTACCTCGGCCAGCGCGAGCTTCGCCTGCTCGTGCGCCTTCGTGACGAGATCGGCCGCCTCCGCGCCCTCCGACAGCTTGGCCAGGCCGAGCGTCATGGTCAGCGCGACCAGCCGTTGCTGGGCCCCGTCGTGCAGGTCCCGCTCGATCCGCCGCCGTTCGACCTCGAACGCCTCCACCAGCCGGGTCCTGGACCGGGTCAGCTCCGCAAGCCGCTGCCCGTTCTCGGCGTCCCGGGACACGAGGAGCAGCCGGGCCAGCGAGCCGTGCGCGGCGGCGAGCAGCGTCAGCGGATAGAGGGCCAGGGCGAGCCAGATCAGCCCCAACGCGAGCGCCGCGAAGGCCCCCAGGTCCGTGTCGACCAGCCAGAACTTCAGCACCCTCACCTCACCCATCTGGGCGCGCAGGACCGGCGTGAGGATCATCGTCGCGGGTACGCCGAGGCCGAACGTCACCGCCAGCAGCTCGATCGGCCAGAGCACGGTGATCATCAGGATCACGTAGGCCAGCTCCCGCCAGGTGGCGGACTCCTGCAGGCGCGGCCCCACCCACCCGCGCAGCCCCGGACGGTCGAGCCGGCGGTGCGGTGTGTCGGCCGGCTCCGGATCGATGATCCGCAACCGGCGGCGTTCCAGCGCGGCCACCGGTATCCCGCTGAACCCCAGCACCAGCAGCAGCGGGATGCCCACCAGCAGCAACGCCAGGAGCGTGCTCACGAACAGCGCGAAGAGGAACGCCACCAGGACGACCTCCCCGAGGAGGACGCCGGTGATCAGGTAGGCCACCGAGCGCCACGGCCAGGCGGTACGCAACAGGTCCCACCGAACAAGGGCCCGCCAGGCCGCCGATGACTGCATTCCCCGACAGTACGGCCCGTGCCGTCCGACCGGCCAACCACCTGAACCCACCCGGGAGGTATGGCCAGACCTACCCCGAGGACTAGGTTCTGGCGCCCTGCGGACGGCACCCCCGTGACGATCTCATTGACTTCATGAAGACAGCCTTGGCCCCGGACCTGCGGGCGTTCATGTCGGCCGCGCTGCGCAGGCAGGGGGTCGTGGGCGCGATCGCGCCGAGCTCTCCCTCACTGGCCAGGGCCCTGACCGCGGTGGTGCCCACGAGCGGCACACCGGTGGTGGTCGAGCTCGGCCCGGGGACCGGCTCGATCAGCGAGGCCATCCGGGAGCGGCTCTCCCCCGGCGCACGGCACCTCTCCGTCGAGATCGAGCCGGACCTTGTCACGCACCTGCGCCGGACCAAGCCGTGGATGGAGACCATCCACGGCGACGCCGCCGACCTCGGCGCGCTCCTGGCGCGGGCGGGAGCGGACCGGGTGGACGCGATCGTCAGCACGCTGCCGTGGTCGCTGTTCCCCGGCCGGCGTCAGGAGCGGATCCTCGGCGAGGTGAGCCGGGCGCTCGCTCCGACCGGGGCGTTCACCACCGTGACCTACCTGCACGCCCTGCCGCTCGCCGGGGCCAGGGCGCTGCGGCGGAGGCTGCGGGCGGCCTTCGACGAGGTGCTGACCACCGGGCCCGTCTGGCGGAACCTGCCGCCGGGGATGGCGTACGTCTGCCGCAGGCCGGTCGCCGGTGTCTGATCTACTCGGCCGGTTCTCCCCGCCGCTGCTGCTCGCGGTCGCGTGGCTGTTGCTGACCGCGGAGGCCGGGCTGCTGGTCGGCGTCGCCCTGCCCGGGACGAGCGTGCTCGTCGCACTCGGCTACTTCGCCCATCTGGGCGTGGTGCCGCTGGGCGGGGCGATCGGGGTCGCGGCCTGCGCGGCGGTTACCGGCACCCAGATCTCCTATCTGTGGGGACGGCGCCGCGAGGGCGCCCCGTCGTTTCACCGGTTCGCGCCCGGCCGCTGGGACCGGCCGCGCGAGCTGCTCGGACGGCATGGCCGCTGGGCGGTGGTCGCGGCCCAGTGGTTCGGCAGCGCGCGCACGCTCACCCCCCGGCTCGCGGGCTGGGCCGGCATGCCGTACCGCACCTTCGCGACGGCGAGTCTGCCCACGGCCTGCGCGTGGGCGGCGACCCTGGTCACCGTCAGCTACCACGTCGCCCCGGAGATCGTTCAGCGGTTCACCGCCCATCTCGCGGTGGCGGGGCCGGTGACGGTCGCGATCGTGCTCGTCGTCTTCTGGGTGACCCGGGGCCGGCCCAAGGTGCCGGGGAGGCGCCGACGCTGAGCCGGCCGTGTTCAGTAGCCGGGCAGCGGAAGGGGGGCCGGTCTGAGGTGACCGGCTCGCGGTCATCTTCGGCCGCCCGCGCCTCGTAGGGGACCCCTACGCCCTGCGGAAAGCGCCCTTCAGGCGGGCGGCGGCGGCCACGGCGGGCCACAGGCGGGTGGCCAGGTTCCGCGCCAGGATGCCGCGCCGCGTCGCGGGGACCATGAGCGCCGACACCTGTCCGATGTTCCCCTGCTTGGCGTCGACCAGGGGCCGGTGCGCGGCGTCGTACCGGCGGAAGGCCGCCCCGGGGTCGCCAGGACCGGCGGCCAGTTCCTCGGCGAGAGTGAACGCCCCCGCCATGGCCAGGGTGGAGCCGTCCCCGAACAGCGACACGCAGGACGCGGCGTCCCCGAGGAGCACGACCCGGCCGTTCCACCAGCGCGGCAGGCGCACCTGGCTCACCGAGTCGAAGTAGAGGTCGTCGGCGGCGCGCACCCGCTCCAGCAGTTCGGGCGCGCGCCAGGAAACATCCGCGTACGCGCGCGTCAGGAGCCGCTTGTGCTGCTCGATGTCGCGGTGGTCGAAGCCGGGCTCCGCCGGACTGCGGTACAGGAAGAACGCGCCGCTGGGCGTGGAGCTGACGGCGACCGCCCTGCCGGGGATGTTGTGCATGAGGATGTCCCGGCCGGGTCCGGACCGGCCGCCGAGCGGCATCGTCGCGACGTAGAGGCCCATGTGGCGCACGAATCCGCTCTCCGCGCCGAACGCCAGCCGGCGGGTCATCGAATGCAGGCCGTCGGCGCCGATCACCAGGTCGAAGCGGCGGGGCCCGGCGCGGTCGAAGGTGACCTCGACCCCGTGCTCGTCCTGGTCGAGGGTCGCGATGGAGTCGTCGAAGAGGAACTCGACGTGGTCGCGGCTCGCCTCGTAGAGGATCGAGGCGAGGTCGCCGCGTGGTATCTCGACCTCGTCCGGCTGTTGGAAGGCGCGCATGTCCATGCGGCCGACCCGCCGTCCCGCCGCGTCGACGAAGGTGAGGCCCGTCGTGCCGGTGGCCGCCGCGCGCAGCCGGGACAGGACACCCATCCGTTCGGCGACGCGTACGGCGGGGCCTCGGACGTCCACCGGGTTCCCGCTGGAGCGCGGCGTTCCACCGCGTTCGACGACGGTGACACGGAAGCCGTGCCCGGCCAGCCAGTAGGCCGCCGTCGGCCCGCCGACGCCGGCTCCGGAGATCAGCACTGTCCGCTCGGTCATGGCGCCTCACTAACCGGTTGAAACTCCTCTGCTTATCTGCACACGGATGCCGCGTCGTTACCAGCCCCGCGGCGTCGCCGTCCCGCGGGCGAAAGAGGCGACGCCGTGAAAAACCGTTCGCTGGTCGGCGCGGGCCGTTGTTATGCTCCCCGGGCACTCTGTCAGTGAACTCCGGGCCGTCGCGCCCTAGAAAGCAGTTGATTTATGCCCCGGTCCGCGCCGAGCGCGCCTCTCTGTGCCCTGGGCGGGTCCTGCCACTGACGTGTCACCTGTCGGTCAGGCCGGGCCCCGGTGCACCGACATTTCCGTGTGTTCGCGTACCCGCGTGAACACCGTCGGCGGATGAACGCCTCCCAAGGCCCGCTCGGCGCTTCCTTGCTGCCCTCGTAAAGACATTCAGCAAGGGGTCTCTTCCGATGTCGAATGACATCCCGAGTTCTGTTCTCAGGACCACGGCTTTCCCGTGCGTACGCTGCGGCCTCACCGTGGCCGCGTTCGCCCCGGACGGCCGCCGGCGCAACCACTGCCCGAGGTGCCTGTACTCCCAGCATGTCCGGGACCAGGTCGAAGGCGGTCCGTCGGAGTGCCGCTCCGGCATGTCCCCGATCGCCATCGCGGTGCTCCGCAACGGCGACTGGGAACTCATCCACAACTGCACCCGTTGCGGCGAGCTGACGTCCAACCCCATCTGCGGGGACGACAACCAGTTCATCCTCATGCGGATGGCGGTCCGTCCGCTCGCCCAGCCGCCGTTCCCGCTCGAAACCTTCGGCGATCTGTGACGCGCCCCCGGTGACGAGAGGACGGAAGACGGCAATGCCACGACGGAAACCGCAGCGGCGGAGGCCGCAACGGCGCAAGGATGTGCTGCACGGGCCGGGCGGTGAGCGGGGCGACGCGTTCCGTTGCACCAGCTGCCGCCTCGATGTGCCGCTGACGGCGCCCGGCACGGCGCACCGCAACCACTGCCCGCACTGCCTGACGAGTCTGCACGTCGACGGCCGGATCCCCGGTGATCGACGTGAGACGTGTCGCGGGCGCATGGCGGCGGTGGGCGTGACGGCCCGGCACGACGGGGAGTGGCTGCTCATTCACCACTGCCTGGCCTGCGGGAAGCTGAGCGCCAACCGGATCGCCGGAGACGACAACGCGCTCGCCCTCCTGCGCCTGGCCATGCGACCGCTGGCCGCCTACCCGCCCTTCAACGCGCAACTCGCGCTCTGAGTCCGGCGGAACACCTGGAGCCCCGCCGCCGTCCGTCACGACGGCGGCGGGGCTCCGCTCCCTGAGCCTTCGTCGCCGCCCGCCGGGACTACGGCGCGTCGGGCAGGGCGAGGCAGAGGGCGTCCAGCGCGGCGGCGATCGCGTGCTCGCGTGGAGTGCCGTACCCGATGACCAGACCGTCGCGCGGCGGCATCGTGCTGCCGGGGTGCCGGTGGGGGCCCAGGCCCTCCACGGCGAGACCCAGGCGGCGGGCGGCGCGGAGCGTCGCCTGCTCGCTGCCCGCGGGAAGATCGAGGACGGCGTGCAGGCCCGCGGCGATGCCGCTGACGGTGATGTGCGGGGCGCGTTCGGCGAGCGTGGCCGTGAGCAGGTCACGACGGCGCCGGTAGATCCCGCGCATGCGGCGCAGCTGGCGGTCGTAGGCGCCGCAGGTGATGAAGTCGGCCAGGGTGAGCTGGTCCGTGACGCCCGACCAGAGCTCGCGCGGGCCCTTGGCGGCGACGATGTCGTCCACCAGCCGGCCGGGCAACGCCATCCAGCCGAGCCGGAGCGCGGGTGACAGGCTCTTGCTCGTCGAGCCGAAATAGACGACGCGGTCGGGGTCGAGGCCCTGGACGGCGCCGATCGGTTCGCGGTCGTAGCGGAACTCGCCGTCGTAGTCGTCCTCCAGCAGCAGACCGCCCGTGGCACGCGCCCAGTCGATGACCGCGGCGCGGCGTTCGGCGTGCAGGGCGCCTCCGGTGGGGTACTGGTGCGCCGGCGTCAGCAGGACGGCCTTCGCACCCGTGGCCGGCAGCTCATCGATGCGTGCGCCGTGGGCGTCCACGGTGAGCGGCACGGTCGTCAGGCCCGCCCCGGTGAGGATGGAGCGGTGGAAGTCGAGCCCGTACGCCTCGACGGCGACCGGGCCGCCCAGCACCTGGCACACCAGCCGCAGCCCGTGCGCGTAGCCCGAGCAGATCACGATGTGCTCGGCCTTGGTGCGTACGCCTCTGGTTCGCGCCAGGTAGTCCACCAGCGCCTGGCGCAGCTCCGGCCGGCCGCGGGGGTCTCCGACGCCGAAGGCGTCGCTGGGCGCGGCGGCCAGCGCGCGCCGGGCCGAGGTGATCCAGGACGAGCGCGGGAAGGCGGCGGCGTCGGGGGAACTGGGCATCAGGTCGTGGATGACGCGCAGGCGGGACGGGCGATCGGGGAAGCTCCGGCGGTCGGGTTCGAGGGGTGCGGCGCGATGCGCGACGTACGTGCCGGAGCCTTGACGTGAGGTGAGCCAGCCTTCCTCGACGAGCTCGGCGTACGCGGCGGCCACGGTGTTGCGGGCGATTCCCAGGTCAAGGGCGAGGGCGCGATAGGGCGGCAGCCGGGTGCCGGGTGCCAGCAGCCCCGAACGGATCGCCTCGCGCAGCGCCCGCATCAGCCGCACGCGCGCGCCACCGCCGCCGGTGAGCTCCAGGTGCAGGTCGCTGCCGCCGTCCGGGGGCAGGCCGCTCACCGCCACATCCGGTGCCGGAAATTGACCCACAAAACATCCATGAGAATGCACCCTATCTTGGGCCGCTCACGCTTCTAGGGTCGAAGACATGACGAACGTTGCAATTCCCGCACGCATGAACATGTCGACCGTCGCCCCCAAGGTCTTCAAGGCCGTGCTGCGACTGGACGCCGCAGCCCGCGAGGGGCTGGACCCGGTCCTGGTCGAGCTGGTGCAGATCCGCGCCTCGCAGATCAACCGATGCGCGTACTGCATCGACTACCACACCGGCGACGCCCGCCGGGCGGGCGAGACCGAGGCGCGCATCTACCAGCTGAGCGCCTGGCAGGAGTCCAGCCTCTACACCGCCAAGGAGCGCGCCGCCCTGGCGCTGACCGAGGCGGTGACCCTGCTGCCCCAGGGGGTCGAGGACGAGGTGTACGACGAGGCCGCGCGGCATTTCGACGAGGCGGAGCTCGCCCAGCTCATCGCGCTGATCTTCACGGTCAACGCCTGGAACCGCATGAACGTGACCACGCGCAAAACCCCCGGCACCGAGTAGCCCCACATCTCCATCTCCGTCTTGTTCCATTCACGGGCGTGGCCGCCACCGCGCGGCCACCGCACGGGGCTGGCGGTGACGCATCGCCGTACTCGCCTCGGGTACCCGTGAAGTATGACTAGGTGGGACAAAAGGGATGACATGCTCGTCCACACGGACGAGCCGTTCAACGCCGAGCCGCCCACGTCCGCCCTGGCGGAGCGGCTGACCACGCCGCTCGACACCTTCTACAGCCGCAACCACGGGCCCGTCCCCCGCGTCGACCCGGCCACCTGGCGACTGGAGGTGGACGGCCTGGTCGAGCGCCCGTCGCGACTCTCGCTGGAGGAGCTGCGCTCCCGCTTCCCCGCGTACGAGGTGGTCGCGACGCTGCAGTGCGCGGGCAACCGCCGTGCCGAGCTGATCGAGGTCCGCGACATCCCGGGCGAGGACCCCTGGCGGTCCGGCGCCGTGTCCACGGCGTCCTGGACCGGTGCGCGCCTCACCGACGTGCTCACCGAGGCGGGCCTGCGTCCCGAGGCCGCGCACGTCGCCTTCGCGGCGCCGGACATGGCGCGGGAGGCGGACCCGCCCCAGCTCTACGGCGGCTCCATCCCCGTGGCCAAGGCCACCGCGGACGAGGTGCTGCTCGCCTGGGCGATGAACGGCCATCCGCTGCCCGCCGTCCACGGCGCCCCGCTGCGCGCGATCGTGCCGGGCTGGATCGGCGCCCGCAGCGTGAAATGGCTCGACCGCGTCACCGCCCGCGCGGAACCCTCCGACGGCTACTTCCAGGCCGTCGCGTACCGGATGCTGCCGCCCGGCGCCGACCCGTCCCGGTGCGGGCCGGGGGCCGGCATCCCGCTCGGGCCGGTCGCCCTCACCTGCGACATCCTGCGCCCCGAGCACGGCTCCCGGGTGCCGCCCGGACCGACCGAGATCATCGGGTACGCGTTCACGGGCGACGGCCGCGGCGTCGCCCGCGTGGACGTCTCCCCGGACGCCGGGCGTACGTGGACGCAGGCGAAGCTGGACGCGCCGGCGAGCCCCTGGGCCTGGCGGCTCTGGCGCACCACCCTCGTCCTGCCCGAGGGCGAGGCGGAGATCGTGGCCCGCGCCTGGGACGGCGCGGGCGCCACACACCCCGAGTCACCGGCGGCGCTGTGGAACCCCAGAGGCTACGCCAACACCTCCTGGGGGCGGCTGCGCCTCACCTGCCGCCGCTGACCGTCACAGGCCGTACTCCTCCAGCAGGTGCAGCCAGATCTCGCTCACGGTCGGGAACGGCGGGACGGCGTGCCACAGCCGGTCGAGGGTGACCTCGCCGATCACCGCGACGGTGGCCGAGTGGAGGAGGTCGACCACGGCCGGACCGACGAACGTGACGCCGAGGAGCACGCGGCGGTCCTCATCGGCGACGATCTTCGCCCGGCCGGTGTAGCCGTCGGCCTGCAGGTACGCGCCGGAGACCGCGCCGATGTCGTACTCCACGGCGCGTACGGCGAAGCCGTCGGCGCGGGCCCGCGCCTCCGTGCGGCCGACCGCGCAGACCTGCGGGTCGGTGAAGATGACCTGGGGGGCGCCCTGGTCGTCGGCGATGTCGCGCGTCGCCCGCAGGTTGTCGGGCCGCCCCTGGGCGCGGGCGGCGATCACGTCGCCGCATATCCGGGCCTGGTATTTGCCCATGTGGGTGAGCAGGTTGCGCCCGTTGACGTCGCCCACGGCGTAGAGCCAGCCGTCGGGGACGCCCGTCGCCCGC
Source organism: Microtetraspora malaysiensis (assembly GCF_001528665.1). Classification (GTDB taxonomy): domain Bacteria; phylum Actinomycetota; class Actinomycetes; order Streptosporangiales; family Streptosporangiaceae; genus Microtetraspora_A; species Microtetraspora_A malaysiensis. The sequence continues at coordinate 78,116 of NZ_BBYJ01000018.1, read as the reverse complement.
ATGCTCGCGTCCACCTCGATCGGGCCGACCGTGGGCAGGCCGATCGTGTCCAGGCCGATGTCGCCGACGGCCGCCCGCCGTCCGGTGCCGACGAGGATCTCGTCGGCCTCGATCACCGAGCCGTCGTCGGTGTGGACGGTCACCGGGCCGCCCGGGACGGGCCGCTCGACGCGGACGCACGAGCGGCTGAAGCGCACGTCGATCCCCGAGTCCTGGAACGACTTCGCCAGCAGCTCGCCGGCGAACGGCTCGGTCCGGGCGAGCAGGCGGTCGCCACGCACGAACACGGTCGTCTCCTGGGCGCCGAGGGAGTGCAGCGCCTGGGACATCTCGCAGGCGACCGCGCCGCCGCCGATCACGACCAGGCGCTTGGGCACCTGCTGGACGCTGGTCGCCTCCCGGTTCGTCCACGGACGCGCCTCCCGCAGTCCGGGCGTGTCGGGGATCCACGGGTCGCTGCCGGTGGCGATGACGACGGCGTGCCGGGCCCGCAGCGGCCGGACGCCGCCGTCCGGCGTCGTCACCTCAACTTGCAACGGCCCGGCCAGGCGCCCGCGGCCCCGGACGAACGTCGCCGGGACGTTCTCGATCCAGCTCACCTGACCGCTGTCGTCGAGGTTGGACACGGTCTCGTCGCGGCGGGCCAGCACCGCGGCGGCGTCGATCGGACCGCGCAGCTCCAGCCCGGGGATCCGGCTCACCTCGGCCGCCAGCCCCATCGGCCGCAGCAGCGCCTTGCTCGGGATGCACGCGTAGTAGGCGCACTCGCCGCCCGCCAGGCGCTCCTCGACGACCGCGGCCGTCAGGCCGCCCCGTACGGCGCGCTTCGCCGCGTTCTCCCCGACGGGTCCGGCACCTATCACGATTACATCGAAAACGTCGTTTCCGTCCGCCATCGACACTCCCATCGCCGCAGGTCAGAGCGGGTATGACCGCTGTGTGGACAGCGCTCGGACCAGTCTGTCACCGCCCCGGGCGGCAGCACGGAAAGCCAGGGAAAAGGGCGAATGCTGCGATCGCCCGGGTTGTTCCCGAGTTGCTCCAGACGGGGTCGCGCTCCGGGGCGGGGAGTTGCATGCTCAATCGGCTTGGACCGGGGTGTTCTGGCAGGCGTGCAGCAGCCAGGCCCCGTCGTCCTGCTTGGTCATGACGTACAGCGGAGCGCCCTCCGAAGCGCCGTCGGGCGCGTGGTAGACCTGCCTGACCTTGACGGCCGCCACGTCCGGCCGCAGGAACCGGGTGTGGACGACCTCGTAGGTGACGTCTCCGTCCCAGTCGGCCCTCGGCAGCACGGCGCGGGTGAACTCGGCGATGGCGTCCAGACCGACCAGGACCTTGCCGTGGCCAGTCGTCCACAGCGCGTCGGGGTGGAACAACGCCAAGAAGCCCTCGGCGTCCTTGGTCCGCTGCGTGCGTTCGACGGCGGCCACGACCCGTGCGATGGCGCTGACGTCGGCGGATGGAGCGGATTCGGCGGTGCCGCCGCCCTGGTTTCCGGTCGCTCCGGCGACGAGCACGGACTTGTTCGAATGCATCGGGTCCTCGCTTCCCTTAGTGCGGAGCGATTTGCTCCGCACTTCGAGAACCATACTGCGGAGCGTTTTGCTCCGCAAGCTCCAGGATGCCGGGCATGGGCGTCTCCAGACAGCAGCAAGCCCGACAGCCGAGGTCGCCCGCAACGACGAAACCCTCCTCCGGGCCGCCCGGCGGGTGTTCGCCCGCGACGGGGTACACGCCTCGGTCAACGCGATCGCCGAGGCCGCCGGGCTCGTCCTTGGGACGCGACGGGTCAACGCGATCGCCGAGGCCGCCGGGCTCGTCCTTGGGACGCGACGGGTCAACGCGAGCCGCCCGCGGCGTCCCCGTCACCGGCCTCGGCGACTCCGGGGCGGGTGAGGTCCTCCGGGACGACGACGCGTTCGTACAGTTCGCGACTGACCCCGGACTTCAGCGCGGCCTCCTCCAGGGTCAGGTCCTCGTCGAGGGCGCGGTGGGCGATGCGAGCGGCTCTGTCATAGCCGATGACCGGGCTGAGCGCGGTGACCATCATGATGGAGCGGCGCAGGTTGTCGGCGAGTTTGCCGCGGTTCACGCGGGCACCCTCGACGAGGAAGCGGCGGAAGTGATCGATCATGTCCGCGAGGATCCGCACCGAATGCAGAACGTTGTCGATGATGATCGGGCGGAACGCGTTGAGTTCGAAGTTGCCCTCCCCGCCGGCGATCGAGACGGCGGTGTCGTTGCCGATCACCTGGATGGCCACCATCAGCATCGCCTCGGCCTGGGTCGGGTTGACCTTGCCCGGCATGATCGACGAGCCCGGCTCGTTCGCGGGGAGGACGAGCTCCTGGAGGCCGGTTCGCGGCCCGGACGCCAGCCAGCGCAGGTCGTTGGCGAACTTGAACAGCGGCGCGGCCAGGGCGCGCGTCGCCGCGGACACGCGGACGAGCGCGTCGCAGGAGGCCTGGGCGGCGAACTTGTTGGGCGCGCTGGTGAAGGGGCGGCCGGTCAGCTCGGCCAGCCGCGCGGCGACCTCGTCGCCGAAGCCGGGCGGCGCGTTCAGGCCGGTGCCGACCGCGGTTCCGCCGATCGCCAGCCGGTACAGCTCGCGCGCCACATGGCGCAGGTGGTCGGTGGCGTCGGCGAGCTGTGCGACATATCCGGACCATTCCTGACCGACCGTGAGCGGGGTGGCGTCCTCCAGGTGCGTTCGGCCGATCTTGACCACGTGCTCCCATTCACGGCTCTTCACCTCCGCGGCGTGCCGCAGCCGGTCCAGGGCGGGCAGCAGCCGGGCCTCGATCATCTGGACGGCGGCGATGTGCATGGCGGTGACGAAGGTGTCGTTGGAGGACTGACACATGTTCACGTGGTCGTTCGGGTGCACGGGGTGCTTGCTGCCGAGCTCGCCTCCGAGAAGCTGGATCGCCCGGTTGGAGATCACCTCGTTGACGTTCATGTTCGACTGGGTGCCCGAACCGGTCTGCCAGACGTACAACGGGAACTCTTCGTCGAGGTCGCCGCCGATCACCTCGTCGGCGACGCGCGCGATGAGGTCGGCCTTCCAGTGGGGCAGCCGCCCGGCGGCGCCGTTGACGATCGCCGCGGCCTTCTTGATGTAGCCGTACGCGTGGTAGACCTCCTTCGGCATGCGGTCGTCGCCGATGTCGAAGTGGATCAGCGATCGTTGGGTCTGCGCGCCCCAGTAGTGGTCGGCCGGCACCTCGATCTCGCCGATGGAGTCGGTCTCGGTGCGGGTGCCGGAGCCGCTGAGCCCGATGGGCACGTCGTGTACGGGCGGCCCGGAGCCGGCGCGTCGATCGTCCGCGGTCACGGCTACCGCCCCCTGACCCGCCGGTACACCGGCTGCCACATCGCGTCCTGGACCTGCTGGACCGGGTCCTTGAGGTCGGCGCGGGCCAGGCCCTCCCGCGCGGCCTGCTCGGCGACCGCGACCGCGACGGTCGCCGACACCTCCCGCAGGTTCTCCACCTGGGGAAGCAGCGACGCGCCCGGCGCGGTCACCTCCACCATGCCGCCCACGGCCTCGGCCGCGGCCTGCAGCATGCCGTCGCTGACCCGTCGCGCGCGGGCCACGATCGTGCCCAGCCCCAGTCCCGGGTACAGCAGCGCGTTGTTGGCCTGCGCGATCACGTAGGTCACCCGGCCGTAGGTGATCGGGTTGACCGGGATGCCGGTGGCGATCAGGGCCCGGCCGTCGGTCCAGCGCAGCAGGTCGGCGGGCATCGCCTCGATCCGTTCGGTGGGGTTGGAGATCGGGAAGATGACGGGCCGGTCGACGCCGGCCGCCATCGCGCGGGCCACCTGCTCGGTGAAGGCGCCGTGCGCGGTCGAGGTGCCGAGCAGCATCGTCGGCTTGACCCGCTCGACCACCTCCAGCAGGCCGATGCCGCCGTCCCGCTTCCAGTCGCGCGCCTCCTCGGCGGGCCTGGCGTACGGAGTCTGGAAGTCCCGGAGGTCGGTCATGTCGTCGAGGAGCAGGCCCTGCTTGTCGACGGGCCAGATGCGCCGGGTCGCGGCGTCCGGATCCAGGCCGTCCCGCACCATCGCCGACCGCAGTTGGTCGGCGATCCCGATGCCCGCGGTGCCGGCGCCGAAGACGACGATCCGCTGGTCGCGCATCGGCGTCCCGGACGCCCGGACGGCGCCCAGCATGGCGGCCAGCACGATGGCGCCGGTCCCCTGCATGTCGTCGTTGAAGGTGGGGACGCGGCCGGTGTACTTCTCCAGGATCCGCCGCCCGTTGGAGGGGCCGAAGTCCTCCCAGTGCAGCAGGGCTCCCGGGAACATCCGGGTGGCGGTGGTGACGTACGCGTCGATGAAGTCGTCGTACCGTTGCCCGCGCACCCGTGTGTGCCGGTTGCCGACGTAGCCGGGGTCGTTCAGCAGGGCTTCGTTGCCGGTGCCGACGTCGAGCGCCACCGGTACGACGCGTGCCGGGTCGATCCCGGCCGCGGCGGTGTAGACGGCGAGCTTGCCGGCCGTGATCCCGGCGCCGCCGCCGACCCCCCAGTCGCCGATGCCCAGGATCTCCTCGGCGTCGGAGGCCACCACCAGGTCCACGTCGTCCGGGCCCAGTCCCAGGTCGGCGAAGGCGCGCTCGATGCCGTCCACGTCGTCGACGGACAGGTAGACGCCCCGGGGCCGGCGGTATTCGTGGCTGTAGTTCTTGATCGCCTGCGCGACGGTCGGGTCGTAGACGATCGGCAGCATCTCCCGCAGGTGATCGGACAGCAGGCGGTAGTACAACACCTCGTCGCGGTCGCGCAGCGCCTCCAGGTAGATGTTCTTCAGCAGGTCGGTGGCCTGCGCCTGGTACTGGGCATACACCCGGCGCGCCTGCTGGTCGAGCGTCTCCACCGCCGCCGGCAGCAGACCGTGCAGGTGGAGTTCGTCGCGTTCCTCGGCGGTGAACGCGGTCCCCTTGTTCAGCAGCGGCTCGCGCAGCACCTCCAGTCCGCGCGCGGAGGTGCGGTACCCCTCGTCCGTCTCTTCGAAGACCCGGTTGGCGGCGGCCGGCCGCCGGTTCTCCTCGCCCGCCATCTCGCCGTCACCCTCTCCCGCAAGGAGCATGTCCGTCTGGTCCCTGCCCGCGCGGAACTCCGGCCGCGCCAAGCCGCCCTCAAACCTGCCTATGTATTGATTTGAGGCCCGCCACCGGAAATATGCGGGGTTGACCGCGTTTGACGGCTGGATGGCGCGTTCGTTGCCGACGGCTCCGTGTGGTGCCTCAGGGCCGGGGCATTGCTCGGTAGGTGACCGGAGCTCCCACCACGACGCACCCATCGCGTACCACGAGGTGAACGCGATGGCGGAACCGATCCCGCAGGAGGTGCTGCGCCCGCTGACCAGGTCGGCGCTCTTCCTCGTCGTGACGATCGACCCGGGCGGCGAGTCCCGGGTACGGGATCTACTGACCGAGCTGTCGGGCCTGCAGAAGGCGGTGGGTTTCCGGGCGCAGGAAGGCCGGTTGAGCTGCGTCACCGGGATCGGGTCGCAGGCCTGGGACCGGTTGTTCGCCGGGCCGCGCCCCGCCGGGCTGCACCCGTTCCGCGAGCTGGCCGGGCCCGTCCACCGTGCCGTGGCGACACCGGGCGACCTGCTGTTCCACGTCCGGGCGCAGCGGCCGGACCTGTGCTTCGCGCTGGCGTCGGAGATCATTGATCGGGTGCGCGACGCGGTGACGGTCCGCGACGAGGTGCACGGATTCAAGTACTTCGACGTACGCGACCTGCTGGGCTTCGTCGACGGGACGGAGAACCCGGTCGGCCCGGCGGCCGGCGCGGCCGTCCTGGTCGGCGCGGAGGACCCGCGATTCGCCGGCGGAAGCTACGTGATCGTGCAGAAGTACCTGCACGACCTGCGGGCGTGGAACGCCCTGCCGGTAGAGGCGCAGGAGATGGTGATCGGCCGTAGGAAGCTGTCCGACATCGAGCTGGACGACACCGTCAAGCCGCCCGACTCACATGTCGCGCTCAACACGATCGTCGACCCCGACGGCACCAAGCACGAGATCCTGCGCGACAACATGCCCTTCGGCACGGTGGGAAGCGGCGAGTTCGGCACGTACTTCATCGGCTACGCCCGCACCCCGGCGGTGACCGAACGGATGCTGGAGCGGATGTTCCTCGGCGACCCGCCGGCCAGGCACGACCGGATCCTGGACTTCTCCACCCCCGTCACCGGCGGCCTCTTCTTCGTCCCCAGCGTCGGCTTCCTCGACGATCCGCCCGACCTGCCCGCCGTCGCAGCCGAGAACCGGGCCGAGGATTGGGTACGCGGCGACGCGGGCGTGCCAGATGACAGGGAGAGGCCGCCCCAGCAGTCCCTGGGCATCGGCGATCTCAAAGGGAGCGACGTTCCATGAACAATCTGCATCGGGAACTCGCGCCGATCTCCGACGCCGCGTGGGCGGACCTGGAGGAGGAGGCGCGGCGCACGTTCCGGCGACACGTGGCCGGCCGTCGCGTCGTGGACGTCGTCGGGCCGGAAGGGGTGCGGCTGTCAGCGGTCGGCACCGGGCACCTGCAACCGGCCGAGCCTCCCGTGAACGGTGTCGTCGCCCGCACGCGGCGCTCCCAGCCGATCGTCGAACTGCGCGCGCCCTTCACCGTCGACCGGCAGCAGGTCGACGCCGTCGAACGCGGCGCCAAGGACGCCGACTGGCAGCCGGTCAAAGACGCCGCCCGCCAGATGGCCCTCGCCGAGGACCGCGTGATCTTCGACGGCTACCCCGCGGCCGGCGTCATCGGCCTCCGCGCCGCCTCCTCCCTTCCGGCGATCCCGCTCCCCGCGGACGTACCCGGCTACCCCGGCGCCGTCAGCCGGGCGATGAGCGCGCTGCGGCTGGCCGGCGTCGACGGCCCGTACAGCCTGGCCCTCGGCGCCGACGCCTACACCGCCGTCAGTGAGGCGACCGACCACGGCTACCCGATCCGTGATCACATCGCCCGCGTCCTCGGCGGCGAGATCATCTGGGCGCCCGCCGTCGACGGCGCCTTCCTGCTGTCCACCCGCGGCGGCGACTTCGAGCTGCACATCGGCCAGGACGTCTCGATCGGCTACCTCGACCACGACGACGCCGCCGTCCAGCTCTACTTCCAGGAAACGCTGACCTTCCTCGCCTACACCGCCGAGGCCGTGGTGACGCTCTCGCCCGCCTCGCCCCCGCCCGCCTGAGCGGCCGCGCGCGCGTGCGCGACGCGAGCCCCGGCGAGCGTCCGCGACGGCGGACCTTCACGCCCAGGACTGCCGGTTCCTCCACCACGCCGGCGAATCCGCGGCACGCCCGCACAAAACCTAGATTGTTCTATTAGAATGCGAACATGTTGTTCCGTGTCGATCCCGGAAGTCCGACGCCGCTGGCCGTCCAGATCGCCGGTTGCGTGCGCAAAGCGCTGGCCGACGGGCTGATCCGCCCCGGCGACCGCCTGCCCGCGGGCCGGGAGCTCGCCACCTCGCTCGGGGTCAACATGCACACCGTTCTGCGCGCCTACGCCGATCTACGCGACGAGGGGCTCATCGAGCTGCGCCGCGGCCGGGGCGCGACGGTGACCGGCACCAACCCCGCCGACCGAGCACGGATGGCCGAGGCGGTGCGGCACGTGGTCGACGCCGCCCGGCGAGCGGGCGTGAACGCGGAAGAGCTCATCACCCTGGTACGGAAGGAGTTCACATGACAGACAGGACTCGCAGACTGGCCGGATCTCTCCTTCCCGGCGTGGTGATCGCGGCCGGGCTGGCCGCCTTCCTGGCCGGGCGGGAGCAGCTGCCCGCCACCATCACCAACCTCGGCCACCGCCCGCCGACGGACACCGGAGCCATGGCCGCGGCGCTGCTCGGCGTTCCGGCCGTGCTGTGGGGGCTCGGCCTGCTCGGGTCCGCGCTGTCGGGGCGGTTGCCCGCCTCGCGGGCCCACTGGACGCAGGCCGCCATCCAGACCATCGTCACAGCGGTGGCCCTGCCGCTGGTGACCGCCCTGCTGATGATGCTGGCCGCGGCTCCGCAGACCCCGGAGCCGCTCCTGATGGCGACCGTGCTCCCGGCGGCCGCACTCGGCGGCGGCGCCCTCGGCCTCCTGCTGGCCGGACGCCGCTCACCCGCCGGCCTCGCCACCGCGCCTCCCCGGCACGACGCCGTACGGCTGAGCCTGGCCGACGGCGAGCGCGGAGTCTGGCAGGAGCGGCGGGTCGTCCGTGCGGTCGACTGGCTGGTCGCCATTCTCGCGATCCCAGGCGTGGCGATGACCGCCGTTCTGGTCATCGTGGCCGGTCCGACAGGGTGGGCCGCGGCGGTCGTGGTGCCGGTGGCGCTGACCCTGCTCCCGATGCGCTCCTACCGGCTGGTGATCGACCAGGACGCGGTGCGGGTCTCGCTCGGCTTCATCCGCCGCGAGTTCCCGCTCACCAGCGTGGTCCACGCGGAACCGGCCGTCGTGGACGCCGCGGAGTGGCTGCTGTCCGGCGCTCTGCGCGGCGCGGGGGCGAGTCTGCTCACCGGCCCGGGGCCGGCCCTGTCCCTCGCCCTGGCGGACGGCACCCGCTACCTGGTCACCTGCCGCGACACCACCGCGGCCGCCGGCTTGATCAACACCATGCGGGACCGCCACGCGGCGTGACACCCGTCGCGGGTTCGCCGAAGCGCCGGCGGGCGGATCGGGGCGGGTGGTCGCCGTCGGCACGGGAGGCGACCGGGGTCGGCGTCGCCGAGTTCCTCGACGCGAGGTCAGGGCAGCCGGTCGCCCTCGGCGGAGTAGGTGACGCGGCCGCCGGCGAGCACCGCCATCCCCCCGCAGACGCGGAGCAGGCCGTCGTCCATCGTGCGGGAGCTGACCATCACCATCCGCTCCTCGCCCAGGGCGGCGGCCAGCTCCCACAGGCTCGCCCGCTCGTCCGGGGTGAGCCGGCCGGGCAGCTCGTCGATCACCAGCAGCCGGGGATCGGTGATCAGCGCCGCCGCGACGGAGACCCGCCGGAGCAGTTCGCCGCCGAACTCCGCCATGTTCCGGTGCGCCGCCTCGGCCAGCCCGACGAGCTCCACCACCTCCGCGATGCGCCGCCGCCGGAGGGTCCGGTCGTCCAGCCCCCGGGACAGGCCGACGTAGTTCAGGTACTCGGGCACGGTCAGGTCGGGGTACCGTCCGGGCGCCTGCGGCACGTACCCGACCATCTGGAGCCCCACGTCCCGGCCGACCGGGCCCACGAGCTCCCTGCCGTCCAGCTCGACCTTCCCGCTGGTCGGGCGGACGAGCCCGGCGAGGATGCGCAGCAGTGTGCTCTTCCCGGCTCCGGTGGCGCCGAAGAGGCCGAACACGCCGCTGGGGACGCTGAGCGTCACTTCGGCCAGCGCCCGCACTCGTCCCTGGAACACCTTCGTCAGGCCGCGAATCTCGATGGTCACGCCGAACTCTCCAAGACACCCGGGGGCAGGGACGTGCTGCGATTACGTCGTGTTTCTTGGATCACCGGCCGGAGGCTCGGCTCCGGCCGGCTCTTGCGCCTGGCGAGGCGCCCGTCTGGGCCCGAAGCCTCGCTAGAGAGAAAAGTAGGAGGACCCTCACTAAGGGATCAAGTAGGGGGAACCCCGTAGGGATTTCCCCGAGGCTGCCGATCCGCCGCCTGGCCCAAGCTGACGCCATCTGTTCGATCTGTGCTTGGGAGTCAGTTCATGTCGGACACCACGGTCCCGGCGATCGATCCCATGGCGTCGGCGGGCCTTCCATTGTGGATCAGTGCGCTGACCCTGGCGGAGCGCGCCACGGCGGGAGCACCCGAGGTCGCGAACGAGGCCGACGAGCGGGCCCGCAGGCGGCTGGAGCGGTGGAAACGGGCCCACGGCCTCGGCGACGGGCCGGCGTTCGCCGCGCGCCTGGCGGCGTTGCCCGCCGGCTGCGGGAGCGAGGCCGGGCTGCTGGCGCTGCTCGCCGAGCCTCCCGAGCGGTTGAGCGCCAGGGTGGACACGGTCCCGGACTGGAGCGAGACCCTCGGCCGCGTCCTGTCCGGCGAGCGCCACGACCGGGCCGCGCCGGAGACCGACTGGCGGCAGGGCATGGCGGCGATCGTCGAGCCGTTCACCGACGACGCGCTCCGGCGGCTGGAACCGGACATCCCCCGGGAGCACGCCGACGCGCTGCGCTCCGCCGTCGCCCAAGCGCTGAACGCCGCGCTGCTCGGCCTGGCCACGCGGACGCTGGTGCTGGAGCTCAACGTGCTGCGCGTCGAGGGACGGCTCACCGGGGACACGCCCGAAGCGCGGTTCGCGTCCTTCGTCGCGCACTTCACCGCTCCCGAGGGGCGGCGCGCGCTGCTGGCCGAGTACCAGGTGCTCGGACGGCTGCTCGCGCAGCGGGCCGACCAGACCATCACCGCGGTGCGGGAGCTGCTCCGGCGCTGGGCCGCGGACCGGGAGGCCGTCGTCGCCGCCCTCTTCGGCGCCGCCGACCCCGGCCCGATCACCGGGCTGACGCTCAACGACGGCGACACCCACCAGGGCGGCCGGGCGGTGGCCATCCTCCGCTTCGCCTCGGGTGAGCGGCTGGTGTACAAGCCGCGTTCCGTCACCGTGCACGCCCGGTTCGCGACGCTGCTGCGGTGGTTCGACGAGCGGGCGGGCCGCATGGACCTGCGCGTCCCCGAGGTCCTGGAACGCGACGGGTACGGCTGGATCGCGTTCGTGGAGGCCGTCCCCTGCCAGTCGGCAGCGGAGGTCGACGCCTACTACCGGCGGCTCGGCGCACTCCTGGCGCTGCTGCACACCATCGAGGCGGCGGACTTCCACTTCGAGAACCTCATCGCCCACGGCGACCAGCCGGTCCTCATCGACCTGGAGGCGCTGTTCCACCCGCAGCTCGCCCGTCCCGTGCTGGAGGAGGGCGAGGACCCGGCGCTGACCGTGCTGAACTCGTCGGTCACCCGGGTGGGGGTGCTTCCCATGCTCCTGTCGGGCGAGGACGGCGAGCTGGACCTCGGCGGGCTGGGCGGCGACGCGGGGGCGATGTACCCCTTCGCCCTGCCGACGCTGGAGGCCGGCGGCACCGACACGATGCGGATGGTGCGGCGGCGGACGGCACTCGGCGGCGGCAGCAACCGGCCGACGCTCGACGGAGCCCCCGCCGAGCCGGCGCACCACGTCGACCAGCTCGTGCTCGGCTTCCGTACCGGCTACGACGCGATCCTGCGCCACCGCGAGGAGCTCACGGCGGAGGGCGGCCCGCTCGCGGCCTTCGCCGAGCTGGAGGTCCGCGCCGTGCTGCGCGCCACCCAGGTGTACGGCACGCTCCTCGACGAGGGGACCCATCCCGACCTGATGCGCGACGCCCTGAACCGGGATCGTCACCTGGACTTCCTCTGGTCGGCGTCGACGGCCGGAGAGTCGCTGCCGCGGGTGGTGCCGTACGAGCAGGCCGATCTGTGGGCGGGTGACATCCCGCTGTTCACCGGCCGGCCCGGCTCCCGCGACCTGTGGGACAGCCGCGGCGAGCGGATCCCCGAGTTCTTCCCGGCCCGGCCGCTCGACCTGGTGCACGCCAAGCTCGCCGGCATGGGCGCGGCCGACCGGGCCCGGCAGGAATGGATCATCCGCGCGACCCTGGCGACGCGACCCGCCGTCACGGGCGCGGCTCCCCGCGAGGAACCCGGCCGCCCGCTGGTCCCGCCGGAGACGGCGGACCGCTGCCTGGAGCAGGCCGTACGGATCGGCGACCGGCTGAGCGAGCTGGCGATCCACGACGGGGAGCGGGTGTCGTGGCTGGGGCTGCAGCCGGTCGGCGAAGCGGGCTGGCGGGTCTCGCCGCTCAAGACCGACCTCTACGGCGGGCACACGGGCATCGCGGTCTTCCTCGCCAGGCTGGGCGCGGTCACCGGCGAGCGCCGCTTCGCCGATCTGGCGCGGCGGGCGCTCTGGATGATCCCTCCGCTGCTCGACCGCTACCCGCTCATGCCGGCCGAGCAGCGCGGGCAGCTGTTCGGCCTGGGCGGGTTCAGCGGGATGCCGGGGCTGGCCTACGGGCTGCTCCACGTCGCCGCCTGCGCCGGCGAGGACGCCGTCCCGTCCGTGGCGCAGGCCGTCGAGCACGTCGCCGGGCTGCTGGACGAGGACGTCCCCGACCCGCTCGACATCCTGAGCGGCAGCGCGGGCACGATCGGCGCGCTGCTCGCCGTCCACGCCCACACCGGCTCGGGGCGGGCGCTGGACATCGCCGTCACGTGCGGCCGGCGGCTGGTGGACCGTGCCGAACCCCGGGAGCACGGCGTGGCCTGGCCCGCCGACGGGGCGAGCCGGCCGCTGTCGGGCTTCTCACACGGGACCGCGGGCATCGGCTGGGCGCTGATCAGGCTCGGCGCGGTGACGGGCGAGGCCCGGTTCACCGAGACGGGACTCGCCGCGCTCGCCGGGGAGCGCGCCGACTACAGCCCCGAACTGGGCAACTGGCCCGACCACCGCGTGGACCGGCGCGACGACGAGAGGTTCGTCTCCCACATGTACGCCTGGTGCCACGGCGCGCCCGGCATCGGCCTGGCCAGGGCCGGCGTACTGGACCTCCACGACAACCCCGGCCGCCACGACTCCCCCGGCCTCCGCTCCGGCGTCGGCCCGCGGGCCGACACCGGCCTGCGCGCCGACCTGCCCGCCGACCTGGACCTGGCGCTGGCCGCGACCGTACGCGGCGGGCTGTCGCTGCGCGGCCACAGCCTCTGCCACGGCGTCTTCGGCAACGCCGACCTGCTCCTGCTGGCCGAGGAGCGCGGCGCCCGCCTCGCCCCGGAGGCCGGGAGCGCGCTGGCCCGCGCGGTGGACTCCCTCGACCGCGACGGTCCGGTGTGCGGCACGCCGGGAGAGATCGAGACGCCGTCGCTCATGACGGGTCTGGCCGGGATCGGCTACGGCCTGCTGCGGCTGGCCTCGCCCGGGACCGTCCCCTCCGTGCTCCTCTTCGAGCCGCCGAAGCGGGTGACCGCGTGAACCGGATCCACGCGGCCCTCATGGCGCTGCTCGCCCTGGTGCGCCGCCGCACCCTACGCGTTCCCCTGCGCCAGCAGCTCACGGCGACGGAGTGCGGGATCGCCTGCCTGGCCATGATCGCCAGCTACTTCGGACGTCACACCATGATGACCGAGTGCCGCGCCTTCCTCTCCGCCGGACGGGACGGCCTGTCCGTCGGCCGCCTCATGGACGCCGCGGCCCGGCTCGGCCTGGCCGCGGACGTCGAGCAGGTGGCCCCGGCGGACCTGCCCGACGGCCCGCTGATGCTGTTCTGGCGGGGCCGCCACTTCGTGGTGCTGGAGCGGCGCACCCGCCGGTGGGTCCGCATCGCCGACCCCAGCGGCGGACGCCGGCGGCTGACCCACGCCGAGTTCGCCGAGGAGTACAGCGGGATCTGCCTGACCCTCCGCCCCGAGCCGGGCTTCCGGCAGCGGCCGGGCCGCGCCCGCGACTGGCCGATCCCCCGTTACCTGCGCGAGGTGCTGGCCGTACCGGGGACCCGGGTGCCGATGGTCGGCATCCTGCTGGCGTCGGCCGCGCTGCAGGGCGTCGGGCTCGCCCTGCCCCTGGCCACGGCGTACGTCGTCGACACGCTGCTGCCGCAGCGCGAGGCGGGCCTCGTCCCGCTGCTGGCCCTCGGGGTCGCGGTGACCGCCGTGACGCACGCCGGCGCGGCGCTCATGCGGGGCTGGGTGGCGGTCACCCTGCGTACCCGGGCCAACGCCGTGCTCACCCGCGGCTTCATGGCGCATCTCCTGCGGCTGCCCCTGCTGTTCTTCCTCCAGCGGTCCCGGGGCGACCTCCTGATGCGGCTGGCCAGCGTGATGAGCGCGCGCGAGGTGCTGACCGGCCAGCTCTTCATGATCGTGCTCGACGCCTCGATGCTCAGCTTCTACCTGGTCGGCCTGGCCGTGCTGGCCCCCGCGTACCTGGCGCTGACCCTCCTGCTCGGCCTGGTCCAGGTCGGCCTGATCGTCGTGACGTACGGCAAGCAGGGCAGGCTGGCCAAGCGCGAGCTGTACGCCATGTCGGAGGAGCAGGGCTACCTGGTCGAGACGCTGGACGCGGTGCTGCCGCTCAAGGCGAACGGCGCGGAAACCCGGGCGCTGCGCCACTGGGGCGGCCTGTTCGAACGCCACCAGGACGCCAGCCTCCGGCGCGGCCGCTCGTCGGCCGTGGTCGAGGCGGCGCTGAGCACGATGCGCGTCCTGTCGCCGCTGGCCATGCTGGTGCTCGGCGTGAGCCTCGTGCTGGACGGCACGATGACCGCCGGCGCGATGCTGGCCGCCAACGCCGTCGCCGTGTCGGTCCTGACCCCGCTCGGCTCCCTCGCCACGTCGGGCCAGTCGCTGCAGTCGGTCCGGGCGCAGGTGGAGCGCATGCACGACGTGCTCGACTCCGGGCAGGAGCCGGTCGGCCCGGCCGGCCTGCCCGGCGGCGGGCCCATCGGTGTGGAGCTGTCCCGGGTCACGTTCGGCTACGACCCGGAGGGCGCGCCCGTGCTCCAGGACATCTCGCTCTCGATGCGGCCCGGACGCAAGATCGGCGTGGCCGGCCGTACCGGATCCGGCAAGAGCACCCTGGCGCTGATGGTCCTGGGCCTGCTGCGCCCCGACAGCGGCGAGATCCACCTCTCCGGGATCCCCCTGGAGGAGCTCGACCTGCACGAGCTGCGGGCGAGCTGCGGCGCGGTGCTCCAGCACCTGTCGCTCTTCGACGGAACCATCGCCGACAACATCACCATGGGCAGCCCGGACGCCTCGCAGGCCGACGTGGAGTACGCCGCCGAGGTGGCCGGACTGCACGACGACATCCAGCGGATGCCCATGCGCTACGCGACGCGGGTCGGCGAGGGTGGCATGGCCCTGTCGGCCGGGCAGCGCCAGCGGGTGGCGCTCGCCCGAGCCCTGGTCCACCGGCCCCGGCTGCTCATCCTCGACGAGGCGACCAGCCATCTGGACCCGGCCACCGAGCGCCGGGTGGACGCGGCGCTCAACCGGCTGCGGGTCACCCGGCTGGTCATCTCCCACCGCCTGTCCGCCATCGAGAACGCCGACGAGATCGTGGTGCTCGACACCGGGCGCGTCGCCGAACGCGGCACCCACGCCGAGCTGCTCGAACTCGGCGGCCACTACGCCGCCATGTTCGGCCCCCTGACCTCCGGAGAGGCCGCGACCGCCGCCGAGCGGCTGCCCGGCCTCGTCCGGAAGTGACGCCGCGCCACGGCGCGGCCTCCCCCGAACCCCACGACCCCTCGAAAGGAGGTGAACTTCATGGACCGCGACCTGATCCGCGCCTGGAAGGACGAGGACCACCGCGAGGACCTGCTCGGCATGGCCCACCCCGCGGGCGACATCGACCTGAGCACGGCCGCCGGTGCGAGCAACACCTGGTGGATCACCAGCACCCCCGCCTGCACCTTCATCACCGTCATCTTCGGCACCTTCAAGAAGGCCGAGTAACGCTTCCCTCCCTCACTCACAGGAAGGAACCCCTCATGAACCATGACCTGATCCGTGCCTGGAAGGACGAGGACCACCGCGAGGGCCTGGCCGGCGTGGCCCACCCGGCGGGCGACATCGACCTCACCTCGGCCACCGGCGGCGAGGGACAGACGACGAGCTTCCCGTGCCTCGTCGCTCTGTCGCTGCTGCTGCGCTGCTTCCCCGGGCAGCCCCAGGCCAACCAGCTGTGACGCCGATGAACGAGATCCGCGCCTGGAAGGATGAGGACTACCGGGAGATCTTCCCCGGTCTGATCCACCCGTCCGGACAGATCGACCTCAAGTCGATCGCCGCCGCGGGCGGGGACTCCTTCAACCTCACCAGGATCCTCACCTGGTGGTTCTGCGGCCCGGTCGGGACCGAACACCCCAACTTCCCGACTGAATAGCCGCCGCGTATGGCCCGCCCGGGCGTGTTCCCGGGCGGGCCATCGCCGTTCTTTCCTGTTGTCCGCATGTCAGGACGATCTTCACAGGTTGTGAGGCGATCGCCTACTTTGGAACGAGATCCCGCGTCTCGGATGGTGACCATGCACGATCCTTTCTCGGCGTCGCCCGGGCTGATCGGACGCGCGGCCGAACTGGGGCGCCTCGACCGAGCCGTCGGCGACGTGACCGCCGGGCGGTTCCGCACCGTCTCCATCACCGGAAGCCCCGGCATCGGCAAGACGCGGCTGCTGGCCGAGCTGAGCCGGCGCGCCGGCGAACGCGGCTTCACCGTCATGTCCGGCAGGGCCACGGAGTTCGAGAAGTGCTTCCCGTTCGCCGTCTACGTCGAGGCGCTGACGCCGTGGTCGCCGCCCGAACCGGACGACGCGGAGGCGCGGACGGCGCTGGAGACCCTCGTATCGATCTCCAGGGGAGACCACGAGCCCGAGGCGAGCACCGACCGCTACCGGTTGTACCGCGGCATCCGGCGCCTGCTGGAGGTGGCGCCCGGCTCGATCGCCCTGATCCTGGACGACCTGCACTGGGCCGACCAGCCCTCACTGGAGCTCACCGAGTACCTG
Organism: Microtetraspora malaysiensis; assembly: GCF_001528665.1. Taxonomy (GTDB): domain Bacteria; phylum Actinomycetota; class Actinomycetes; order Streptosporangiales; family Streptosporangiaceae; genus Microtetraspora_A; species Microtetraspora_A malaysiensis. Next base: position 61,601 of record NZ_BBYJ01000018.1, on the reverse strand, counting down.
CTGCGCAAGCCACCGCGCGGCGGCCTGCTCGTCGCGGTGGCGTACCGGCCCGCGCCGCTGCCCACCGGCGTCGTCGCCGCCCTGCCCCAGGCGGACGACCAGGCCGTGTTCCTGGATCTGCGTCCGCTTGAGGAGAAGGACCTCGCGGAGCTCTTCCCCGGCGCCGGCCCGCATCGGCGGCGGCTGCTGCACCGGGCCAGCGCCGGAAACCCGCTCTATCTGCACGCGCTCGCGGACGCCGGCGACTCGGTCCTGGCCGGGTTGACCGGCGGCGAGTACCCCGTGGGCGGGCCGCGGGCGCTGCAGGGGCTGCTGCTGGCCGAGCTCGACGTCCTGCCCGACGACCTGCGCCGGGTCGCCCAGGCGCTGGCCGTCGCCGGCGACCAGGCCTCCCTCGACCTGGTGGCCTGGATCGCCGAGACCGGCGAGGAGGAGACCGCCGACGCGCTGGACCGGCTCTGCGCGCACGGCGCCGTGGTGCCCACCGACGCGTTCTTCACCTTCCGGCACCCGCTGCTGCGCGCGGCCGTCTATCGGGACGCGGGCATGGGCTGGCGCACCCGGGCGCACGAACGCGCCGCGGCCTACCTCGACGCCCATCGCGGGCCGGTCACGCTGCTCGCGCATCACGTCCAGCGGTCGGCCCGGCAGGGCGACGAGCGGGCGGCCGCCATCCTGCACGAGGCCGCGGCGGGACTGCTCGACGTCGCGCCGGCCACCGCGTCCCGCCTGCTGCGTACCGCGCTGCGCGTCCTCCCCGCCCGGGAGGACCTGACCTCGCGGAGGATGACCATGCTCATGGCGCTCGCCCGCGCGGTCGCCTCGGAGGGCGAGCTGGCCGAGAGCCGCGAGATCCTGGAGGCGGTGCTGCCGGGGCCGGAACCCACGTCCCTGGAGGCCGCGGCGTTCGCCTCCGTCCTGTCCCGCCTGATGGGCGACCTGGACGCGGCCAAACACCTGCTGACCAGAATGCTGAACCGGGGCGCCGACGCCTGTCCCCACACCGCCAGCATCCTGATCGAGCTGGCCGCGCTCGACTCGCTCCGGCTCGACAGCGACGAGGCGTGGCGACACGCGCGGGCGGCGCTGGAACAGGCCGACGAGCTGGGGCATGAGGCGCTCGCCGCGACGGCGCACAGCCTGCTCGCGCTCAACGCGGCGCAGCAGGCCCGTACCGGCGACGCCGAGGTCCACGTCGAACAGGCCACCCGGATCGCGGACGGCGTCGCCGACGCGGAGCTGCGCCCGCACGCCGCGCTCTTCGCGCCCCTCGCGCTGGTCGAGGCGCAGCTCAACCTCCGGGATCGGGCCGCCCGGCACCTCGCCAAGGGGCTGGAGCTGGTCGGCAACCAGGGGCTCGACCCCGGTTTCCCCTTCCTGCGCATCGTGGAGGTCGCCCTGCTCACCCGCGAGGGAAAGCTCTCCGCGGCGGTCGCCGCCGCCGAGGAGGCGGCCGAGCTGGCGGCCTTCCCCAACAGCCATGAGCTGACCGCGACCGTGTGGGCCGCGGCCCTGCCCGCGCTGCTGTGGCTGGACGGCCCGCAGGCCGCCCTCACCGCGGCCGACCGGCTGATCGGCCCGGCGCTGCCCCGATCGGCGTGGTGGTCGGAGCTGACCCGGCTGAACCTCGCCACCGTGAACTTCCACGCCGGTCGGGTGGCCGCCTGCCTCGCCCAGCTCACCGCCGGCCCGTGGTTTCCGCAGACGGCGGCCAGCGCGGGAATCTACCGGCAGGCGCTGCACGCGGTCTCCGCGGCCCGCTTCAACGACCTGCACAGCGCCCTGCTCCTGTCCGACCTCGGCCTCGCCGACGCCAAGGGCCTCGGCATGGACCACCAGCTCGGCGCCGCGCACCACGCACGGGCGGAGGTCCTGCTCCAGTACGGCGAGCTGGAGGAGGCCCTGCCGCACGCGTCGGCGGCGGCCACCTACTTCGCCGACGCGGGCGCGGCGATCGACGAGGGCCGGGCGCGTCAGCTCCTCGCGACCCTGCACTCCCGGAACAGCGACCCGACGGCGATGCGGGACGAGCTGGCCCGGGCCAAGGCGCGCTACGCCGAATGCTCGGCCGCCTGGCTGGAGAAGCAGCTCGCCAAAGCGGAACTGCGCATGGCGGCGAGCCTCACCCGGCAGGCCGAGGAGCCGGCGGGACTCAGCGAACGCGAGCGGCAGATCGCCGCGCTGGCCGGTTCCGGCCTCACCAACCGCGAGATCGCCCAGCGGCTCTACCTGAGCCCCAAGACGGTGGAGGCCCACCTGGCCCGCGTCTTCGCCAAGCTGGACGTGCGCTCCCGGGTCGAACTGACCCGCAGGCTCGCGCAGGACAGCTCATCGGAGCACTCGCCGTAGACGACGTGCTGGACGAACCCCGCTCATGCGGTCCCGCCTCGGTGCCGGGACGGCCACGCAGCCGACATGGCACAGGCGCCTGTCACTCGGCGGGGCAGGTGGTGCCCGGCGTGGGCAGCTTCAGTTCGGCCAAGTACGTGGTGGCGTGCCGGATCGGGCATTTCCTGCCCGACAGGTACATGACGTGGCCGGGTCCGTCGTAGCCGACGGTCACCGAGTTCGGGATCATCTTGGTGAAGCTCTCGGTCCACGCGTAGTCACCCCAGGTGCTGCCGACTCCCAGGACGGGCGGCAGGCCACGGGACGGCAGCGGGCGGGACGGGTTGGCGACCTTCAGCGGCCAGCCCGCGCATGCCAGCGCGTCCATCGTGGCTCCTCCGCCGAAGTTCGGCGAGATCTTCCGCGCCTGACGGCGGAATTTCTGGAGCTGGGCATAGCTGGTATAGCCACGGTCATCCCCGCAGCTCATCGCCGGCATGGCGGGCATCGCCCACACCCGCGCGTTGCCGAGGGCGAATTCGGCGAAACCGGACCCGTCACCGCCCCGGGCGTTGTGGACCGCTGCCGCGAAGGCCAGCCAGTTGGCGTTTCCCGGCCCCGGGTCGGTGGGGAAGCCGAAGCTCCGCAAATGCCATCCGGTCAGCGTGCCCTTGCCGAACTCGGACGTCGTGACCGGGATCGGCTTGCGATCGGCGTCTCGAATGAGCTTGCGCCAGACCGCCCCGGCGTCCTGTCCGTGCAGCGCGCAGGCGGGGGTGGCCGCGCACCAGGCAGTGAACCTGGTGAATACACGCTCCGCGACGCGTAGGATTCGCAGTCCCTGGTTGGGCCAGCCGTCGACCTGATTGATCACCCCGTCGAGATACATGGCCCGGATGCGCTGTGGGAACAGCCGCGCATAGGCGGCAGCGGGCACCCCTCCGTAGGAGTTGGCCATGAAGCTCAGCCGTTCCTCGCCCAGGGCCTCGCGGACCGCTTCCATGTCCCTGGCGGCCGACAGGGAGTCCATGTGGGCGAACAGTCCGGTCTTGTCCGTTTTCTGGCATGCTTCGAAGGCCTTGGCCATCGCCGTGGCCTGCGTCGTGTACTCCTTGCGGTTGCGGGGGTCGGACAGTGACGTCGCCGGTTGCATGCAGGAGGGCGGCACCTGATCGAGCCACACCCTCGTGCGGGGTTTGTAGGCGACGATGTCGAACCTGCGGCCCAGTTCGGTGAGGTCGGCCGCGGCGCGCTTCAGATCCTCGATCCCGTCGGCCCCGGGACCGCCGGGGATGCCCAGTACGCTGCCGATCCGGTGCGTGGACTCGGTGGCGGGCAGCCGGGCCAGGTCCAGTTTGATCGTCGGCCCGTCCGGCTTGGCCCAGTCCACGGGCACCTCGATCGCGGCGCACCGCATGCCCGCCGGTGTGTCCTGCCCCGCGCAGTCCCGCCACGTCTGCTGTCCGTCCCGAGTGGCTGACGCCGCCGGCGTCATCCCGGCCAGTGCCGCCGCCGTGACCCCAACCGCCAGCCATGCGGTCCTCCCGCGCTGGCGCCGTTCCTTCGTTCTCATCATGGTCATCACACTGATGAAGCGAACGGCCCACCACCACCGGGATATCCCCCGAGCCGGCTTCGGGATGTCCCCCACAGGCTGTCCGGCTGTTCTCGCGGGCGAGCGTCCGTCAAAGTGGTGGCGGTGCCGCCGCGATCAGCGGCCGGCCGTCGTCGGGCGAGGAGGAACGTTGGGAAGACGAACAGCGGGCGTCCTCCCCCGGTGGCGTGTGATGATCACGGCGCCCGTGCGGGCATGGGCGTGGCGCGACCTCGCCTACGCCCTGACGATGCCGGTGATGGCGGGAATCGGCCTGGCCCATCTCGTTCTCGTGTCGCTGAGCCTCGTCATGGCGGCCAACCTCGTCGGCCTGCCGTTGCTGGCCCTGAGCGTGCTGGCGGCCAGGGGCCTCGGCACGGCCAACCGGGGACTGGCGCGTGTGCTGGCCGGGGTGCGGATATCCGATCCCGCCCCGTTCCGCTCCGGTCCCGGCCTGGTGAACCGGCTCGGATCGGCGCTCGGCGACGTGACGGGATGGCGCGCCGTCGTCCACGGGTTGATCCGGCTGCCGACGGCCGTCGTCGCCTTCACCGTCGCCGCCGCGCTGTGGGGATGCGGCCTGGTCCTGCTCGGCTGCCCCCTGTGGTGGCGGTCCTCGGCCCTCCCGTACCTGTCTCCGGGCGACTGGCTCGGGGCGGTGCTGATGAGCGCGACCGGGATGGCACTGCTGCTCCTGGCCCCGTGGGGCGTCCACCTCGCGCTGGCCCCCGAGCGGATGCTCGCCCGGACACTCCTCGGGCCGGGTCCGGGCGAGACGAGGCTCCGCAGACTGGAGCAGGCGCGCGCGATGGCTGTGGACGATGCGGTCGCCAGACTTCGCCGCGTCGAGCGCGACCTGCATGACGGGACAGCCGCACGGCTCGTGACGCTGGCCTTGAGCCTGGGCATGGCCCAGGAAGAACTGGAGCACGCCCATCATGCCGACCGGCTGGAGCGGGCCCGCGCCCTCGTCGACAGCGCGCACAGCAGCGCCAAGGAGACGGTGGCCGAACTTCGTGACCTGATCCGCGGCCTCCACCCGGCCGCGCTCGACAAGGGGTTGGAGGTCGCCCTGGCCACGCTCACCGCACGGAGCCCGATCCCCGTCCGGCTCGACACCGATCTCCCCGAGCGGCCGACTCCGGCCATCGAGACCATCGCCTACTTCTGTACGACGGAACTACTCGCCAACGTGGCCAAGCACAGCGGCGCCAGGCACGCCTCGGTCGACGTGCGCGCGCGTGACGGCCTGCTGACACTGCTCGTGCGGGACGACGGCGTGGGCGGCGCGGCACCGAACACCGGATCCGGGTTGCGCGGCCTGGCCGCTCGGGTGGGGATGGTGGACGGCATGATCGACATTCGCAGTCCGATGGGAGGGCCTACGATGATCACCGTCGAACTTCCCATGCGCATTTGAAGGGAAGCGCATGCGCATCGTGATCGCCGAAGACGCCGTGTTACTCAGAGACGGCCTGTGCATGCTGCTCACCTCCCGCGGCCGGGAGGTGGTGGCCGCCGTGGGCGACGGCGACGCGCTCCGAGCGGCCGTGGCGGAACACGGTCCCGACATCGCCATAGTTGATGTGCGCATGCCGCCCTCTCACACCGACGAGGGCCTGCGGGCCGCGATCCAGATCCGTCGTGATCATCCGCGTGTGGGCGTGCTGGTCTTCTCTCAGTACATCGAGACGCGTTACGCCGCCCAGTTGCTCGCGAACGGCGCCAATGGGGTGGGTTACCTGCTGAAGGAGCGGGTCGCCGACATCAAGGACTTCCTGGCCGCTCTCGACCGGGTCGCGGCCGGCGAGACCGTCCTCGACCCGGAGGTCGTCACCCAGATCATGGGCGCGAGCAGGCGCGCGGAGTCCCTGGGCACGCTCACTCCCAGAGAACGCGACGTGCTGGCCATGATGGCGGAGGGGCGCTCCAACAACGCCATCGCCAAAGCGCTGTTCCTGTCGTCCGGCTCGGTGGAGAAGCACGTGACGCAGATCTTCACCAAGCTCGATCTTCCTCCGTCGGAGGGCGACCACCGCCGGGTACTCGCCGTCCTGCGCTATCTCCAGGCCTGACCGACGCGATACGCCCCCCCGGGTCGCACCCGTGGGTTCTTCTTCGAGTTACGGGGCCGCGACCCCCTCCTCCTGGCGTGCGGTCACGACCGGGCCGGGCAGCGGGGCGGCGTGGTCGTCGGCGGTGCGCCACTCGACGGTGTGGATGCCGGGCTCAAGGGACATCCGGGCGACCAGATGCTCCAGCCGCGCCGGGGCGTCCCCGTCCAGCAGAAGGTGGGCGGTGAACCGGGTGTCGCCGGTCGGGTCGGTTCCGATGCTGTCGATGCCGCGGAGGATCACCTCGCCGCCGCTCGTGCACTGGACGAGGAGGGCGCGGACGTGCTGTTCGGCCTCGGCCAGGCAGGTGAGGTTCAGCAGGTACGGGTGCAGGTCCTCGCCCGCGCCGGGCGTGTCGTGGTCGATGAGCCGTCCCAGCGGCCGGCCGAGAAGGTGGACGGCCAGGACCACGACCGTGGCGATCCCGGTGAATACGAAGTGCCCGGAGGCGGCGAGCACCCCGACGGCGGCCGAGCACCACAGGGTGGCGGCGGTGTTGAGCCCGCGGACGCTGAATCCGTCGCGCAGGATCACCCCGGCCCCGAGGAAGCCGACCCCGGACACGACGTAGGAGGCGACCCGGGTGGGGCTTCCGCTGTCGCCCACCGCGTCGGAGTAGAGCACGAAGAGGGTTGCTCCGGCGGCGACGAGCGCGTTGGTGCGCAGACCGGCCATCCGGGCACGCCACTGGCGCTCCAGGCCGATCAGCGCGCCGCACCCCACGCCGGCGGCCAGGCGCAGCACGAACTCGGCGATGGTCAGAGTGTTCATGATCGATTACCTCCTCGCCGTCGAGGCACGCATCGAGGCCGCCGTGTCGCGGCCGCAACCAGTCTAATTGACTTGTTGCGCGAATACGCAAATAGGGTTACCGTCCTTTTCGGGTGCGATCGTCACCCGTGCCTGTCGTGAGGAGGTGACCGACATGGATGGCTGTAGCAGTCCGGGCCATGATCGGCCCTGCCTCCGTTCTTCCGCGCGATAACCGATCTTCCTCGCGCGTTCTCTGAGCCGCCGCCGTCGGCGGGCTCTTCTTTTCCTCACCCGATGACCTGTGCCCCGCGGCCGTCCCGGCCGCGGGGTTCCCCTGTGCTGTGCCGGCACGAGAAGAGGTGAAACGATCATGCTCGAGACCACCCGTGAGATCAGGCGCCCGGCGTCCTCCGGACGTCCCGCCCGCCACGAGCGGCGGATGAACGCGATCAGCGAGGCGACCGCGCGCATCGGCGCGGACCTCGCCGCGGCCGCGTCCACGCCGTACCAGGAGGTGTTGCGCACCCTCGACAGCCGACGTGACGGGCTGACCAGGCGGGAGGCCGCGCGGCGGCTGGAGCGGTACGGACCCAACGTCGTGGACCACGACCGGCCGCCGCACTGGGCGATCCAGCTCGCCTCGACGTTCAAGAACCCGTTCATCCTCGTGCTGGTCTGCCTGGACGTGGTGTTCCTCCTGACCGACGACGTCACAGGCGTGCTCACGCTGACGACGATGGTCCTGGTCAGCGTGCTCCTCCGCTTCTGGCAGGAGTTCCGCTCGACCAAGGCGGCCGAGGCGCTCAAGGCCATGGTCACCACCACCGCGACCGTGCTGCGCCGCCCCGGCGCCGACGCGCGTCCCGTCGAGCACGAGACGCCGATCGAGCGGCTCGTCCCCGGCGACGTGGTACGGCTCTCCGCCGGCGACATGGTCCCGGCCGACTGCCGCCTGCTGACCGCCAAGGACCTGTCCGTATCCCAGGCCGTGCTGTCGGGTGAGTCGTTGCCGGTGGAGAAGTACGACACGCTCGCCGACGTGGCGGAGAAGTCCGCGGCCGGCTCGGCCCCCGCGGCCGGCCCGCTGGAGGCGGCGGGGCTGTGCCTGATGGGCACGTCCGTGGTGTGCGGCACGGCCACCGCCGTGGTCCTGACGACCGGCGCGCGCACCTACTTCGGCTCGATGGCCAAGGGGCTGGTCGGCGCCCGTCCGGAGACCGGCTTCGACCGCGGGGTGCGCTCGGTGAGCTGGGTGCTGATCCGTTTCATGCTGGTGATGGTCCCGATCGTGCTGGTCGTCAACGGGCTGACCAAGGGCGACTGGTTCGAGGCGTTCCTCTTCGCGATCTCTGTGGCGGTCGGGCTGACCCCCGAGATGCTGCCGGTGATCGTGACCGCGAACCTGGCCCGCGGCGCGGTGGCCATGTCGAAGCGCAAGGTCATCGTCAAGCGGCTCAACGCGATCCAGAACTTCGGGGCGATGGACGTGCTGTGCACCGACAAGACCGGCACGCTCACCGTGGACCGGATCGCGCTCGAACGGCATCTGAACCCGCTGGGCGCCCCCGACGACGAGGTGCTGGAGTACGCCTACCTCAACAGCTCCTTCCAGACCGGGCTGAAGAACGTGCTCGACCGGGCGATCGCCGACCACGTCCAGGAGGCCGACCGGCTGCTCGCCGACGCCCGCTTCACCAAGGTCGACGAGATCCCGTTCGACTTCGCCCGCCGCCGCATGTCGGTGGTCCTGCGGCGCGAGCCGGACCGGCACGTGATCATCACCAAGGGCGCGGTCGAGGAGGTGCTCGCCGTCTGCTCCGCCGTACGCCGGGACGGCGTGGACGAGCCGCTGACCGCGCCGCTGCGCCAGGAGGTGCTGGCGACCGCCGAGGAACAGAACCGGGAGGGCCTGCGCGTGCTGGCCGTCGCGGCCAGGACAGTGCCGGCCGAGCGGGATGTGTACGGCGTGGCGGACGAGGACGAACTGACCCTGATCGGCTTCGTCGCGTTCCTCGACCCGCCCAAGGCGAGCGCCGCCGCCGCGATCGACGCGCTGGCCGGCAACGGCGTCACGGTCAAGGTCCTGACCGGAGACAACGACCTGGTGGCCGCGAAGGTGTGCCGCGACGTCGGCCTGGACGTCGGGCGGATCGTGCTGGGCGACGTCCTGGACGGGCTGGACGACGACGAGCTGCGCGAACTGGCCGAGCGGACCACGGTCTTCGCCAAGGTCAACCCGATGCAGAAGGCCCGCGTCATCCGCGCGCTGCGGGCGGGCGGGCGCACGGTGGGCTTCATGGGCGACGGCATCAACGACGCCGCCGCGCTGCGTGACGCCGACGTGGGCGTCTCCGTCGACACGGCCGTGGACATCGCCAAGGAGGCCGCCGACATCATCCTGCTGGAGAAGGACCTCACGGTTCTGGAGCAGGGCGTGATCGAGGGGCGGCGCACCTTCGGCAACATCATGAAGTACATCAAGATGACCGCCAGCTCCAACTTCGGCAACGTCTTCTCGGTCCTGGTCGCCTCGGCCTTCCTGCCGTTCCTGCCGATGCTCGCCGTCCACCTGCTGGTGCAGAACCTGTGCTACGACCTCTCCCAGCTCTCCATCCCGTGGGACCGGATGGACCGGGAGTATCTGCGCAGGCCGCGCAAGTGGGCGGCCGGTGACCTGAGCCGCTTCATGCTCTGCGTCGGGCCGATCAGCTCGATCTTCGACATCACCACGTTCTGCGTCATGTGGTGGGTCTTCTCCGCCGACACGGTCGCCGAGCAGGCCCTGTTCCAGTCGGGCTGGTTCATCGAGGGCCTGCTGTCGCAGACGTTGATCGTCCACATGATCCGCACCCGCAAGATCCCGTTCGTCCAGTCCCGGGCCGCGACCCCGGTCCTGCTCCTCACCGGACTGATCATGGCGATCGGCGTCTACCTCCCCTTCTCACCGCTGGCCGCGACATTGGATATGCGGCCGCTGCCCCTGGCGTACTTCCCCATCCTCGTCGCGACCCTGCTCGCGTACTGCACGCTCACCCAGTTCATCAAGACGCGCTACATCAGGCGCTTCGGAACCTGGCTGTGACCCGCGCCGCCCGCCCGGGATCCTGCCCCGGCACCGAGCGTCCGGCCAGTTCACGGGGTAGTCCGTAGGGGTGTCAAGCTTGCATCGGCGAGCAAGGAGGCGGCCGACGGAGACCGACAGTCCCGGCCGCCTCGCGCCCGCCGCCTGACCCGGGCCCCGCGGGGCGGCTTCCGGTGTCGGTCTCTCGCAGGAAGGTGTCGCGGCATGGGTGTCCCACGCTCCCCGGCGAATCGCGTGGCCCCGTCGCGCCCGCTTTCGCCACGACTGGGGTGGTTCTCCTGGGTGGACGCGGTCGTCGCCGCGGGCCTGCTGGTTCTGCTGTACGTGGTGATCCGCCTCGGCAAGGACGTCACGCTGTCGTTCGCGCCCACGCAGGTCAGCGGCATCGACACCGACCCGGCGCGCCTGCCGTACTACGCCGGCCGCAGCCTGCTGCGGATGTTCGCCGCGCTCGGGGTGTCGCTGGTCTTCGCGCTGGTGTGGGCCTACGCGGCGGCGCACTCGCGGCGGCTCGAACGCGTGCTGATCCCCGCGCTCGACATCCTCCAGTCGGTGCCGGTCCTGGCGTTCCTGACGGTGGCGGTGACCGGGTTCGTCGCGCTCTTCCCCGGATCGTTGCTGGGCCTGGAGCTCGCCTCGGTGTTCGCGATCTTCACGTCCCAGGCGTGGAACATGGCCTTCGCCTTCTACCATTCGCTGATCACCACGCCCCGCGAGCTGGACGAGCTGTCCCGCGGCATGGGCTTCTCCCGCTGGATGCGCTTCTGGAAGGTCGAGCTCCCGTCGGGCGCGATCGGCCTGGTGTGGAACGCGATGATGAGCTTCGGCGGCGGCTGGTTCTTCCTGGTCGCCTCCGAGCTGATCAGCGTGTCCAACAGGGAGTACACGCTGCCCGGGGTCGGCTCCTACGCGGGCGCGGCCATCGTCGCCGGGCACCTCGGCCACGTCGGCTGGGCCATCCTCACCATGGCGATCCTGGTCATCGGGGTGAACTTCCTGTTCTGGCGTCCCCTGACGGCGTGGGCCGAACGGTTCAAGGTCGAGCAGTCGGAGGCCGCGCAGGTGCAGCGGTCGCTGGTGCTGGACTTCGTGCGCCGGGCGAACTGGCCCCGCCTGCTCGGCCGGGCCCTGGCGCCGCTGCGGGAGACCGCCGGGCGGGCGGGACGGGTGTTCGGCGTCGACGACCGGCCGTTCCTGGTGGACGTACGGCGCAGGCGGGCCGGAGACGTCCTCTTCACCGTCGTGACGCTGGCACTGATCGGCTGGGGCCTGGTCAGCCTGGTCGGCTACCTCGCCGGCCAGCCCGCCGGGCTGTCCATCTTCGTCGAGCCGCTGCTGCTCGGGCTGGCCACGCTGGCCAGGGTGGTGGTGCTCGTCGCCGTGGCCACCCTGATCTGGGTGCCGATCGGCGTGAAGATCGGGTTCTCGCCGCGGCTGACCCGCATCGCGCAGCCGGTGGTGCAGATCCTGGCGAGCTTCCCGGCGAACTTCCTGTTCCCGCTCGCGACGTGGCTCTTCCTGCGCACGGGGCTGTCGCTCAACATCGGCGGCATCCTGCTGATGGCGCTCGGGGCCCAGTGGTACATCCTCTTCAACGCCATCGCCGGGGCCATGGCCATCCCCACCGACCTGCGCGAGGCGATGGACGACCTCGGCGTACACGGCCGGCGCCGCTGGAAGCGTCTGATCATCCCGGGGGTCTTCCCGTCGTACGTGACCGGCGCCATCACCGCCTCCGGCGGAGCGTGGAACGCCTCCATCGTCGCGGAGGTCGTCACCTTCGGCGGCACCACGCTGACCGCCACCGGCCTGGGCGCGTACATCGCCCACGCGACCGCGGCGGGCGACCATCCGCGGCTCCTGGCCGGAGTCGCGGTCATGAGTATGTATGTGGTGCTCATCAACCGCCTCTTCTGGCGCCGCCTGTACCGGCTCGCCGAGCACCGCTACTCGTTGTGACCGCGGGAGAGTTCATGACCCTGCTGACCGTGACCGGTCTGACCAAGAGCTACGCGGGCGCCGACGGCGACCTGCCGGTCCTGGCCGGCATCGACCTCGACATCAACGAGGGCGAGATCGTCGCCCTGCTCGGCAAGAGCGGCTCGGGGAAGTCCACGCTGCTGCGCTGCCTGGCCGGGCTGATCCCGCCCAACTCCGGGACCATCACGTATCGGGGCCGGCCGTTGACGGGCGCCAACCCCGGCACCGCCATGGTCTTCCAGACCTTCGCGCTGCTGCCGTGGCTCACCGTGCAGCAGAACGTCGAGATCGGCCTGGAGGCCCGCGGCCTGCCCGCCCGCGAACGCCGGGAGGCCGCGCTCAAGGCCATCGACCTGATCGGTCTGGACGGGTTCGAGTCGGCCTATCCCAAGGAACTGTCGGGCGGCATGCGGCAGCGTGTCGGCTTCGCCCGCGCCCTGGTCGTGGAGCCCGACGTGCTGCTGATGGACGAGCCCTTCTCCGCCCTCGACGTCCTGACCGCCGAGAACCTGCGCGGCGAGCTGCTGGAGCTGTGGGAGTCCGGCGAGTTCCCCACCAAGGCCATCGTCGTGGTCACCCACAACATCGAGGAGGCCGTCCTGCTGGCCGACCGGGTCGTGGTGCTCGCCGCCCGCCCCTACGGCACGATCCGCGCCACGTACGACATCCCGCTGCCGCGCCCCCGTGACCGCGACAGCACCGACTTCACCAAGCTCATCGACGTCATCTACCAGACCATGACCGGCCGGGACCACGGCACCCCGCTGCCGCCGCCGGGCGTCCGGGCGCCCGCCAAGCGCACCCCCGCGAACACCCCGCTCCCGGCGGCCGGCGTGGACGGCCTCTCCGGTCTGGCCGAGATCCTCCAGCGGCACGGCGGCCGCCTGGACTTCGCGGAGCTGACCGACGAGCTCAGCCTGGAGGTCGACGACCTGCTCCCGCTGATCGACGCGCTGGAACTGCTGGGCTTCGCCGCCGTCGAAGGCACCGAGGTCCGGCTCACTTCGCAAGGGTGCGCGTTCTCCGAGGCCGACGTGCAGACGTCCAAGGAGATCTTCGCTCCCGCCGCGATCGAGATCCCGCTGGTGCGCTTCATCGCCACCAGCCTGGCCAACAGCGTCGGCGGCCGCCTGCGCGCCGGATTCTTCCGCGACGTCCTGGCCCACCACTACACCAGCGAGCAGGTCGCCGAGCAGCTGAACGTCGCCACCGACTGGGGCCGGTACGCGGAGCTGTACTCGTACGACACCCTGCACGAGGAGTATCGCCTGGACCCGCCGCCCGGCTGACGGTCAGGAACTCGCCGGACGCAACCGGCCCGGCAGCAGCTGCCACCCCACGCCCGCCGCCGCCTCCCGGGGCGGCGCGGGGCCGTCGTCCGGCGGCTCGATCACGCCCGTCACGTATCCGGTCAGCAGCCCGGCCTCCGCCATCAGGCCGGCGACATGCTGGTTGGCCGCACGGTAGAAGATCCGCGTGCCGTCCCTGCGCGAGCTCACCAACCCCGCCGCGCGCAGCTTGGCCAGATGCTGGGAGACGGAGGCCACGTGCGCGCCGACGATCTCGGCCAGCTCTCCGACGCCCCGTTCCTGGCTGGAGACCGCGTACAGGATCTGGAACCGGGTCGGATCCGCGATCGCCTTGAGCACCTCCACGATCGCCTCTACCGGAACGACCGGAGAACCCTTGGGAACTTGCGCGACCATGCAACAAGTCTAGGTCGTTTGACAAGTCAAGCCCGGGGCAGCGTTGTCAGACACTCCCTGGCCACGGAAAGACGGCAGCCCACCGGACCTTCTCACGAGCATCCACGCTCTTCGTGCCCGCGCTCCAGGTGACCCACCTCTGGCGACCCACCTCTGGCGACCGGCCCTCTGGTGGTCGGCGCCGACGCTGCCGCCCGTACGCGCCGGCGCGCTCCCAGGCGGCGTCCTGCGGAAGTCATGACCGATGATCCGCGCGTGTCCCTGCCAAACAGACCCCTCGCATGTTACTTATTGTGACCAAGAAATCACCTACAGCGATCTACCGGGAGATGCCCATGAACGCTCCTCGATCCCGCGCCCACGTCGCCGGCGGCCTCGCCGCCGCGGCCGCGGCCGTCCTGGGAATGGCCCTCGTGGCCGCCCCGTCGGTGGCCGAGGGGATGTCGAGCGGCGCCGCCAAGCCCGCCACGCCGGTCGCCGCCCCCTCGCCCAGCCAGCCGGGCGGCCACACGGTGCTGACCTGCACCATCAGCACCAACAGCGGCCAGCCGATCACGTTCAACCCGCCGGTGAGCCAGGAGGCCCGCACGGTGACCGTCAAGGGCCCCCTGACGCTGACCAACTGCGCCTCCCCCGACAACAGCTTCCCCAACCTGCGTTCCGGGAAGATCACCATCCAGGGCAGCGGGCAGCTGTCCTGCGTCGGCGGCGCCCAGAACGTCACCGGCACGGGCACCATCACCTGGAGCGACGCCAAGGGCCAGGCGCTGGGGACCTCCACGATCCGTCCCAACCTCAACGCGATGAGCTCCTACGACGCCGGCGACATGCTGCTGATCGGTGAGGTCACCGAAGGGAAGATGAAGGGCAAGCGGATCGCCGGGAACGCGACGCCCACCTCGGACATCAGCCAGTGCTCCAGCAAGGGCGTGAGCAGTCTCCAGGCCGGCGGCACCGTCGCCTTCGTCGCCGTCGACACGCCGAGGTAGTCCGGCCCCGATCGGGAGCAAAGCGGCCGCGGGGCGGCGGACGGATCGCCGCCGCCCCGCGGCCGTCTTCGGGCAGGAGGGGGCTCGTTCGGTCCCGGACCGTGGGCTGCCTGCCGGGAACGCCCAGGGAACTCGGCTCGCTCACCTGTCCGCGAACAAGCGTTCTTCCGCGGATCCGGACGTGCCAGACTGCGAGGCATGGCAGCCTCGGGCCGATCAGTGGTCATCGACATCCGGACGCGCCGGGCCGGCAAGGAGCGCGGCCCCGAGATCCCCGACGACCCGGACCCGCTGCTGCGCAACGTCTACGGAGAGATTCTCCGCGACGAGCGGCTGGACCAGGACCGCACGCTCGACGACGTGGCGCGTACGGTCGGCATGTCGAAGCAGTATCTGTCGGAGGTCGAGCGCGGCCGCAAGGAGCCGTCGTCGGAGATGCTGCATTCGGTGTGCGACGCTCTCGGGTTGCCGATCGAGCACCTGCTCACCCGCGCCGTCCGGCGGATCACGGCGTCGCGCCGGATCGCGACGCACAGGCCGGCCGGTACGCCGCGGGTGGAGCTGCTGGCGGCGTGAGCGCTACAACGTCTCGCGGGTGATGATCAGCTCGTCGACCAGGCCGTACTCGATGGCCTCGCGAGCGTTGAAGACCCGGTCCCGGCTGGTGTCCTTGCGCAGCTGGGCGACGTCCACTCCGGTGTGGGAGCTGAGGATCTCCTCGGTCTGCGTGCGCACGCGCATTATCTCGGCCGCCTGCAAGGTCAGGTCGGAGATGGTGCCCTGCCCCTGCGAGGACGGCTGGTGCAGCAGCACGCGGGAGTGGGAGAGCGCGAACCGCCGCCCGGGGGCTCCGGCGGCGAGCAACACCGCGGCGGCGGATGCCGCCTGGCCCATGCAGTACGTCGCGACCTTCGCGCGGATGAACTGCATGGTGTCGTAGATCGCGAGCATCGCGGTCGTCGAGCCGCCGGGAGAGTTGATGTACAGGTTGATCTCCTGGTCGGGGCTCTCCGCCTCCAGGTGGAGCAACTGTGCCATCACGACGTTCGCGACGCCGTCGTCGATCTCGGTTCCGAGGAAGATGATCCGCTCGTTGAGCAGCCGGCTGAAGATGTCGAACGACCGCTCCCCCACCGGGGTCCGTTCGACCACGTACGGGATCGTGTACTGCGTCATGACGAGAATCCCATCGGGTGAGCGGCGTACGGCGCGAGGCTGTGGAAGGAGTCGACGATCTCGTCGATGATCCCGTAGGCGCGGGCCTGCTCCGGGGTGAACCAGCGGTCCCGGTCGCTGTCGGCGGCGATCTCCTCGATCGTGCGTCCCGTCTCCGCGGCGAGGATCTCCTCAGACTGCCGCTTCATGTACTGGAGGTTCTCGGACTGGATCGCGATGTCGATCGCCGTGCCGCCGATGCCGGCCGACGGCTGGTGCATCATGATCCGGCTGTGTGCGAGGCTGATCCGCTTGCCGTGTGTGCCGGACGCCAGCAGCACCTGCCCCATGCTCGCGGCGAACCCGAGCGCGACGGTGACCACGTCGTTCGGGACCAGCTTCATGGTGTCGTAGATCGCCAGCCCGGCCAGCACCGACCCTCCGGGCGAATTGATGTACAGGATGATGTCGCGTTCGGCATCGGCCGAGGCGAGCAACACCATCTCGGCGCACGCCCGCTCGGCCATCTCGTCGTCGACCTCGCCGGTCAGCAGCAGGGTCCGTTGCTGGAACAGCTTCTCGTTCAGCCGATCCCGATAACTCATGCTCGATGAAACACGCATGGCGCCTTTGTATCCGCCGCGGCCCCGCGACCTGTCGATATGTCTGCTGAGGGCAGACCGGACGCCGCCTCGCCTACGGCGTGGGCGAGTAGTGGATCGCTCAAGGTCCTTGATCGGTGGGATCAGATCACGGTGTCGAGTGCTCCGCCTCGGCGGTGGCGCGTTCCCGCACCCGCGCGACGACCGCCGACTTCGTGAACTCTCGGCTCACCCGCACCAGCCAGGCGCTCTCCGAGGTGATCGACGGATCGACGTCGTGGAAGGGGTGCTCGGCGTTGTAGTTGCGCCCGGCGGCATAGCCGATCAGGGACGCCGCGATCACCGCGGCCTCCAGTGTGGCCGGATCCGCCGCCGGGCCCACCCACTGCGGCACGGCCGGGTGCGCGTACGGCCGGAGCGTGAGCTGCGCGTCACGGATCTCGATGACCCGCCGATAGAGGGCGAACTCGGTGTCCCACAGCACCTTCGCGGTCTCGATCAACGCGATCTGCGGTCGGGCCGCCCGCAGTGCCCTCCACAGAGGGTCCATCTGTCGATGACGGATGAACGCCCGCACCCAGCGCAGCGGCGCGGCCAGCCACGTTCCCCAGGCGGTGAGGGTGGCTCCGATGAGCCAGAGCAGGATGCACGTGACGCCGATCATCGTCCCGATCGGAAGGACGGTGGCCAGCGACTGCCCGGTGAGCAGCGTGATTACCGGCCGGACTCCGGACCAACCGGCCCAGATGATCCCGACGGCGGCTCCGGCGACGACGAACTGCAATCCGACCCGCAGAGTGGTGGTTTCAGCGTGTGGCACATAGCGGCTGATGGTCCGCATGAAGGCTACTACGCAAACCGTGATATAGAGGAAAAACACCGCCAGGTAGCCCACCACTAGCGGGCTGTTGGAATAGACGTTGACGAAGTTGCGCGTGTAGGTGGTCTCGGCCGCGATCAGCAGTACGGCCATCAGGGTTACCGCCCCGGCGAGGATGATTCCGTACCGGCGCAGCCATCGCTTCGTGTGCTCGGGGATGGCGATGCTGTGCCCGAGCGCGCCGAGAAAGTAGGCCGCCGCCATCTCCAGAGCATTGCCAACGAACCGGGCCGTGTTGGGCATCGGCTCGTAGCGACTGACCAGGTCCAGCGTCGGGTGCGCCATGGCCGCCATGGCCAGCCCGAGGCAGAGGAAGAACGCCGCCAGATAGTGCAGACCCAGCGCCCGCTGGTCTCGGCGTACGCGGAACAGCTTGTATCCTGCGACACCGACGGCGAGCCCGCAGGCGCAGTAGTTCAGCCACTGAAGCATCCGTCACCGCGTATCGAAGATCGAGCCGACGCGGGCAAGACCATCAGCGAGCTCGGGGGCGACCGATCCGGCCGGCCGGCGGCGGGCCCGCTGCGCGACCATCGAGGCGACCAGTTCGGCCTCCTGTTCCTCCGCCGCGGAATAGTCGGTCCGGCCGAGCACCCGCCGGACCAGGTCCGCGCTGAGGTTGGGTAACAGAAGTTCGGGCAGGGCCTCGAGCTTGGCATCGCCGATGTGTCCGCAAAGGAGATGTCCCACCTCGTGAAGCAGGATGTGCTCCCGGTGTAATCGGGTGGTACTGGCGGCGTAGAAGATGTAGTCGGCCTCGTCGGTGGCGATCAGCGCACCGCATTGCACGGCGCCACCCGGCATCGGCATCAACTCGACGATCCGACCGCGCCGCTCGGCGAGCGCGGAGATGAACAAGTCGGGATCGAAGGGCGAGGGGATCGACAGCTGGCCGACGACCCGCTGGCACTTGCGCCAGGTCGCCCGGTCAATCGCCATCGCGCCCCGCCGGCCCCTTGCGTCGCGCTTCACGCCGCCCGATCGCCTCGATCATGTCACTGATCGTGTCGAGTCCTTCGGGCGACAGCGTGACCGCGCGTAGGGCGATCTGGCGTACCGCGTTATCTCGTAGCGCCCCGAGTAGTTCCAGCTCTTCCACGATCCGCTCACTCTGCTCATCGTCGAAAAAGTAGGCCGGCGGAACCTGGAAGAACTGCGCGAGCGCTTCCAGGTGACGCTTGGTCGGATTGGTTCGGCGGCCATTGCGCAGCTGCCACAGATAGGTGGCCGAGAAGCTCTCGCCGGTCGCCTCCCGGCAGGCACCGGCCACCTCCTCGTTGCGGTACTGCTCTCGGTCTGGGCGCCGGACAACCTCGAAGAGGCGGTTGATCTTCTCAGCGAGAGTCGACCGGACGGGTGGCTCAACCATCGGCCGCTCTCCCCTTCTGTAATGGGCGAATCCCGCCGGAACTGTTGACGGAGCCCACAAGCTCCATCATTCTAACGATTCCAGACCTTAGCTGAGATGAAAATTCTGCACTAGCGCTTCATCTCCGCTACGTGACTTCGAAGGAGGTGAATCATGAGCACTCTTGCTGACTACACCAACACCATCTCCCCCGGGAAGTTCGGTGACCTGACGGAGACCACCGGCGGTCGCGGCCTGACCGCGGCCACCCCCGTGCTGGCCACCCCGTCGGCCGTGGCCCTCGGCGTCGCCATCGGCATGGCCGCCTTCCACGCCGGTTACATGTACGGCATCGCCCGCAGCATGGCCGAAGGCACCGTGGCCAACTGACGCCCAGACGCGAGAAACATGATCCATTCCATTACTGGCAGAGAAGGTGAAGGCCGACCCGGCGCTCGCCCGCAACATGGCCGAAGGCACGCACCCGCAGCCGAACGAGCTGCCCCAGTGATGTCTCCGCACAAGAAGGGTGATCCATGACACTGCTCGCCGAGAAGGTGAACGCCGACCCGGCGCTCACCGCGATCTCGATCTACAGCACGGAGCCGTGCCACGAAATCGGCGGGGCGCCGGTGCTGGCCACACCCGCGACGATCGTGGGCGTGGCCGCCGGCGTGGGCCTGGTCGGCTCGGTGGTCGGCCTGTTCGCGGCCGGCTACGCGTTCGGCCACAGCGGCACCTTGCCGAAATAGTTCCGGGCAAACCCGTTGCCGGGGTGCCGCCGACCCTGGCACCCCGGCAACGGGCCGATGTCCCGACCGGCTCGACCAGCCGCCAACCCCACACCCTCGGCTTCGCGGCCGCGGAATGAGACCGTCCGTCCAGCCGCGTCGGTGCGAGCTTGATCGGCGTGCTGCTCCGCAAACGGGTCAAGCCCAGCCGATATGGGCCCTAGCGGACCTTTGTCTTAGCTGATATGAAGAACACTGCCATCAATTTTCATATCAGCTACAAATCCAAGGAAGTGGATCATGAGCACTCTCGTGGACTACACCAACGCCGTCTCCCCCGGGATGTTCGGTGACCTGACGGAGACCACCGGCGGTCGCGGCCTGACCGCGGAGACCCCCGTACTGGCGACGCCCGCCGTGGTCGTGACCATGGTCGCGGCGTTCGCGGCCGGCTATGCGATGGGCCGTGGCGCCGGCACGCTGCCCAATTGACAAAAGCCGCACCTTCGGCGGCCCCAAACCCCAGCGACCGCGAAAGCCCTGGATAGCCCATTGCCGGGGCGCCGCTGACTCTCTCCCCCGGCAACGGGCCGATCCAGGAACGAGCCAGGAATCACCCCCATGAAAACACCAGCCAAGGGCCGCCCCCGACTGCTGGCCGCCCTTTCAGCCCTGTCCGGACGCGGCGCCCGAGCTTCCATCGAGTCGCTGTCCACGCTGTCCAGATCGCACGTGCTGACCTGGACCGAGCGGTTGAATTCGGTGACCCACCTTCTCGCCAGCCTGGAGTACCTCGCCCGTCCCAAGGACCGGGAGTGGGGTGGTGCCAACAACTGGGACGTCACCCGCCGCATGTTCCACGACCGGGCCCCCCGCTTCGCCAAAGCCCTGGACCTGGTCGCGGATCCTCGGGTCAGCACCGCCCTGCACGCCGGCCGCGCCGCCGCCGCGGCCGCGCTCTGGCTTCCGTTGTCCCCTCGGCAACGAGTCGCTGTCAACACGGTGCTCACCGGCAGCCAGGCCGCCCTGCACGCCCAGAACCTCTACGGAAGCGACGGGGCCGACCAGATCTCCTTCCTGGTTCAGGCGCTGACCACCGTTGCCCGGACCGGTCACCGCCGACCCGCCATCGCCGACGCCGCCCTCTGGTTCGTCTCGCTGCAGTCGGTGTTGTCCTACACGGTCTCCGGATGGGCCAAGCTCCCCAGCGATACCTGGCGCAGTGGGCGCGCCCTGCCCAACATCATCCGCACCCACACCTACGGCGACCCGGACGTCTGGAAGCTGATGCGCCGCTTCCCCCGGCTGACCCGGCTCGCCGCGCACGGCGTCCTCACCTTCGAGTGCGCGTTCCCCATGGTCTTCGCCTTCCGGGGCCGGCCCGCGCCGTACTTCCTCGGCATCGCCGGGATGTTCCACATCCTCAACGCGCGAATGATGGGACTCGGCCGGTTCTTCTGGGCCTTCGCCGCAACCTATCCGGCGGTGCTTTACACGACCGGACCACGCGAACGCACCGAACCGGACGGCGTGGTCAGCCGTCGCGACGATGCCCTGCCGGCCACCGTGACCGCCGCCGCGCTCACCCTGCTCGCCACCGGCCAGGCGATCCGTGCCCGCCGGCGCCAGATCGTCACCCGTGGACGCGGCGACGAGCGTACGCTGACCACCTCAGCGGGCAACACCCTGGCCTACCGCGTTCTCGGCGAGGACGCGGCGGAGACCGGTCCGGTGGTCATCCTGGAAAGCGGCCTGGCCTCCACCAGTGAACACTGGGAACGGATCGCCACTCAGCTGGCGCAACGCTTCACCACAGTCACCTACCAGCGGGCCGGCTACGGCGGCAGCCGATACCAGGCCGACGGCGAATATCACTTCGACGCGATGGTAGACGACCTGACCGAGGTGGCCCGGCACGTCGCAGGCGATCGGCCCATCGTGCTGGTCGGCCACTCCCTCGGCGGCTATCTCTCGCTGCTGGCCGCCGAGCGACTCGGCGCCCAGACGCGGGGCATCGCGCTCATCGACTCCAGCCACCCGGCCGAGTTGCAGCGTTCCATCCGGCAAGCCGAAGGCGGCCGCGTGCTGACCGACTCGCTGGCGCTCATGGCCCCGTCGATGGAGCTCGGGCTCGGCTCGCTGCTACGGCGTCCCGGATGGCTGAACCGGATCCCGCCCGAGGCGCGAGCCACCGCCCTGGCCCAGTACCGCGACGCCAAACTGTGGGCCGCCGCCCGCCGGGAGTGGAAGGTCGTCAAGGAGAAGTTCGAGGAGTTCGACGGCGTCCTGCCCAGGATCACCGCCCCCCTCGTGGTCATCACCGCGGGCCAGACCGCCGCTACCGACGCCGTACAGGTGGATCTGCACGATGAGTTCGCCACCGCCGCCCCACAGGCACAGCAGCATCTCATCGAGGGCGCCGACCACGACGAGATCCTCACCGACGCCGACCGGGCCGCCGAGGTGAGCAAGATCCTCACCGCGTTTCTCGACGACCTGCACGACACACCCCTCGACGACGGCGGGCGGGAACGATCCGACCGGCGGCACCGCGATGGGGGCGAGAAGTGATGAGACCACGAACCGCTCCGCCGTCGCCCCGGGCCGGCCGCAGGCCGGCCGCCGCACTGGTGACCGGCGGCCTGGCCGCCTGGTTCGGAGTGACCGTCATCAGCCAGCATCCCCAGCAGATCTTCGACCGGTTCCGGCGCTACGACTACACCGGCCTGCTCATCGGCAACTGGCGGTTCTTCGCCCCGGAGCCGGCGCAGCACGACTTCCACATCCTGCACCGGGTGCTCACCGCGGACGACGTCCAGACCCCCTGGGCCGAGACCACCCACATTCCCAGGCGCACCTGGCGGCAGATGCTCTGGTTCCCGGAACGACGGCAGGACAAGGCGGTCTTCGACGTCTGCGCCGAACTGATCGTCTCGTTCGCGCAGCCCAAACTCGACATCACCAAGATCCCCGCCTACCAGGTGCTCCGCGACCGCGTCGAGCTCGTCGTACGGGAGGAACACCGGGCGAACCCGACCCCCAAGGGATTCCAGTTCGTGATCGCCCGCAGTGCCGGTTACGACGAGTCCGACAATCCGGACTATCTGCTGATTTCCCAGTTCATTCCACTGCAGGAAGACCACCGCCATGAGTGAGATCGCCGACATCGGCTACGGCGCCCAGTTCGCCGGCTTCTACGACCGCCTCTTTCCCGGTGGACCGGCCGTGGCGGCGACCGCGACCTTCCTCGCCGATCTGCACCCCGGCGGAGACCTGCCGACCCTGGAACTCGGGGTGGGCACCGGGCGGATCGCGCTGCCCCTGGCCGGCCTGGTCGGCCCGATCGTCGGCGTCGACTCCTCGCCGGAGATGCTCGACGTCCTGCGCGCCTCCCTCGCCGAACAGCCCCGCCCGGTCACCCCCGTGCACGGCGACATCCGCGACTACGCCGACGATCAGCGCTACGGGCTCATCTACTGCGTCTGCGGCACCCTTTCGATGCTGCTGGACCCCGCCGAACAGCAGCAGGTGCTCAAGGTCACGGCGGCCCACCTCGCCCCCGGCGGCACCGTGGTCGTCGAAACCCACAACCCGAACTTCGCCCAGATGATCAACCAGGGCAGGGCCCGTGACTCGTTCTTCGTCCCCTACCCGGCGCCGGACACCGGGCTGCTCTCCTACTCCACCATCGACATCGACAACCGCATCTGGCACCTCGCGCACATCTGGATCGACAACGGCCGTTCCCGGATCGCCCAGGAACTGAGCCGCCTGACGATGCCCGAAGAGGTCGACGGCTACGCCGAGCAGGCCGGGCTGACGCCGGCGGGCCGCTACAGCGACTGGGCCGGCGCCGAGTTCAGCAGCCAGGAGCCGATGTACATCTCGGTCTACCGCAAGGGTCCCGCGTGATGGCACAGACGATGGAAGCGCAGCCGGACACGCCACAGGCGAGCGAGACCGCGCAGACGACCGCATCCGCCGATCGGCCGGCTCCTCCGCCGCAGGACGGGTCACGCCACTGGATGAGGATGCTGGCCGGCTATATCCGGCCACACCGGGCCACCTTCATCACGGCCGCCGTCCTGCTCCTCGCCTCCAGCGTGCTCGGCCTGCTGCAGCCGCTCGCCGTGAGAACCCTCATCGACGAGTTGACCACCGGAACCGAGACCGGCCAAGCCCTGGTCATCGTGACGGTGCTCGTCTCGGTGGCCGCCGTCCTGCTCGGAATCGGCAACTATCTCACCCTGCGGACCGCCGAAGCGGTCGTCCTCGACGGCCGGCGTGGACTGATCCGTCACCTGCTCCGTCTCTCCGTTCCGAGCATGCACAGCCAGGCACCCGGCGACCTGATGGCCCGGGTCACCACGGACACCATGCTGCTGCGCCAGATCGCCAGCCAGGCGTTGATCGACCTGCTGACCGGCGGTCTGATGCTTGCCGGGGCAGTGGTCCTGATGGGGGTGGTCGACGTGGTGCTGCTCGGCGTCACCGTCGTCGTCATCCTGCTGCTCGTCGTCACCATGGCGGTGATCATGCCGCGGATCCGGATCGCCGCCCTACGCGCGCAGCAGTCGGTCGGGGAGATGGGCGCCGTCCTGGAGCGGGTCTTCGGGGCCTTCACCACCGTCAAGGCCTCCGGCATGGAGGCCGCGGAACTGGCCCGCGTCGACGCCGAGGCCCGTTCTGCGTACCAGCAAGGCGTGTCACTCGCCCGCTGGGGATCGGTGGGAGGCACCGCCGCCGGGCTGGCGATCCAGGTCGCCTTCCTGGTCGTCCTCGGGGTCGGCGGCGCTCGGGTGGCCGGCGGCGCCATGACCGTGTCGGCGTTGGTGGCCTTCCTGCTCTACGTGGCCTACCTCACCCACCCGGTGATCCAACTGATGAGCGCGACCACCTATCTCCAGGCGGGCAGGGCGGCGCTGAGCAGGATAGCCCAGGTGAACACGCTGCCGGCCGAACCGCTCGACCTGCCGCTCCCCTCGCAGAACCCCCCGGCCAAGGCGGCAAGGGCGGAGCCGGACGGCGGAATCTCGTCCACACCGGCCTCCGTGACCTTCGATCAGGTCACCTTCACCTATCCCGGCCGCGCCGAACCGGCTCTGGGTGACTTCACCTTGACCGTGCCCTCCGGCAACCTGACCGCGCTCGTCGGGCCATCCGGCTCGGGCAAGACCACCGTGCTCAAACTTCTGGAGCGGTTCTACGACCCGCAGCAGGGCCGAGTGCTCTTCGACGAGCAGAGCCTTGCCGACTGGCCCCTCAACAGCCTCCGGGCGAACATCGGCTACGTCGAGCAGGATGCCCCCGTGCTGGCCGGAACCCTCCGCGAGAACGTCGCGTACGCGGCACCGGACGCCAGTGAGGACGACATCCGGGCCGTGCTGCGTCTTACCCGCCTCGATCCCCTGTTGCAGCGTCTCGGCGGAGACCTCGACGCGGAGATCCAGCACCGGGGCGTGTCGCTGTCCGGCGGCGAACGGCAGCGCGTCGCCATCGCCCGGGCCCTGCTGCGCAAACCCCGCCTGCTCCTGCTCGACGAGGCGACCTCGCAGCTCGACGCGGCCAACGAGGCCGCGTTGCGGGAGGTAATCCGGGAAATCTCCGGCGACACCACGGTCATCGTGGTCGCTCATCGGCTGTCCACCGTGGTCCACGCGGCGCAAATCGTGGTGATGGTGGACGGCACAGCACAGGCCGCCGGAACGCACGCCGAACTCCTTCAGAATGACCCGCTCTACGCCCAGTTGGCGGCGGAACAGGCGCTGGCGTGATCTGGAAGCCGGGCCGGAAAGAGCGGCCGGAGTGAATCACGCACAGTCCATCGGCTCCGGCCGGGGCCGCGTCGACGCCGTGGTGGTCGGCTCCGGCCCCAACGGCCTGGCCGGGGCGCTCGTCCTCGCCGCGGCCGGCCTCGAAGTGCAGGTTTATGAGGCCGCCGACACCATCGGCGGCGGCACCCGCACCGAGCAGCTGACCCTGCCTGATTTCTGGCACGACGTCTGCTCCGCGGTCCATCCGATGGCCCTGGCGTCCCCGTTCTTCCGGGCGTTCGACCTGTCCCGGCACAATGTGCGGCTCCTGCAACCGGAGATCCCGTACGCCCATCCGCTCGACGGCGGTCGCGCCGGGCTGGCCTGGCGTGACCTGGACCGTACGGCACAGGGGCTGGGTGTGGACGGTCCGGCGTGGCGGTCGCTGCTCGGCCCCCTGGTCGACGGGTGGCAGCCGCTCGTCGACACGGCCATGTCCGACTTTCGCAGCCTCCCACGCAATGCCGGCATGGCGCTGCGGCTGGCGCTACGGGTACTGGAACAAGGTTCGGCGCTGTCGAGTGCCCGGTTCCGAAATGGCGAGGCCCCGGCGCTACTCGCGGGTGTCGGCGCACACGCCATCGCACCGCCCCAGGCGCTCGCCCCCGCGGGAGTGGGTCTCGTGCTGGCCGCCCTCGCGCACGCGGTCGGTTGGCCGGTGCCGCAGGGCGGCAGCCACACCATCACCCGGGCGATGGCCGATGAATTGACCCGCCTCGGCGGGCGGATCACCACGGGCCAGCGGATCGACACCTTGGCGCAGCTGCCGCCCGCCCGCGTCGTCCTGCTCGACGTGGCGCCGGCCGGGCTGCTGCGCATCGCCGGTGATCTACTGCCAGACCGATACAGCCGCCAGTTGCGCGCCTTCCGGCCCGGTGGCGCCGCCTGCAAAGTCGACTTCGCGCTCGCCGGCCCAGTGCCATGGGCGGCCGCTGACTGCTCCCGGGCCGGCACACTGCATCTGGTCGGTTCGCGGGCTGAGGCGCTGGCCGCGGAACAGGCGGTCGCCGCCGGCCGGCATGCGCAGCGGCCGTACGTCCTGGCGGTGCAGCCCGGCGTCGTGGACGCCGGCCGCGCGCCCGCCGGTCGCCACGTGCTGTGGACGTACGCGCATGTGCCGAACGGCTCCCCCAGGGATGTCAGCGACCAGGTCATCGCGCAGGTAGAACGGTTCGCACCCGGATTCCGTGACCTGATCCTCGCCACGCATGTCGTCCCCGCCTCAAAGGCGCAGCAGCACAATCCCAACTATGTCGGCGGGGACATCTCCGGCGGCGCCACCACCCTGTGGCAGTTGATGATGCGCCCGGCTCCCCGCTGGGACCCGTACCGCACGCCGTTGCCCGGGGTCTACCTCTGCTCCGCCTCCACCCCGCCGGGCCAGGCGGTGCACGGCATGTCAGGGGTGCACGCCGCCGGCCGAGCCCTGCGCCACCGGTTCGGCATCCACACTGATCCGCTTGATCTTGTCGCGTCCGCCGCATCAGAGAACGGAGCTGCGGCCCGACCGTAGCGGCCCGGCTCGACATCCACGCTGCCCGGCGCGCGACCCGGGAACTCCGTTCGACGCGGGGCGGACGGCCTCGGAGCAGACTGGGGCTGACCCGTGGCGCGTTCACACTGGTCAAGGGCTCCTGAGCGGATCGGCCTTCGGGGAGGGCCGGTCAGGTCGCCGCCTTCTCGCGGGAGCGGGGCCGGGCGCGGATGTGCATCCGCTCCCCCTGGCGGCCGAACAGGTTGAGGACCTCCACGGGAGAGTCGCCGGCGGGGCCGAACCAGTGCGGCAGGCGGGTGTCGAACTCGGCGGCCTCACCGGGGCCCATGACCAGATCGTGGTCGGCCACGATGAGCCGCAGGCGTCCGGACAGGACGTACAGCCATTCGTAGCCCTCGTGCGTGCACAGGTCCGGCCGGTTCTGCCCCGCCGGGATGATCGACTTCCAGGCCTGCAACGGCCCGGGCTGAACGGTCAGCGGGATCACCGTACGGCCGTTGCGGACGCGGGGCGTGCAGCGGACCCGGGGGTCGCCCACCTCGGGCGCCCCGACCAGCTCGTCCAGCGGCACCTGGTGGGCCTGCGCGATGGGCAGCAGGAGCTCCAGGCTCGGGCGGCGCTGTCCCGACTCCAGCCGGGACAGCGTGCTCTTGGAGATGCCGGTGGCCTCGGCCAGCGCCGTCAGGGTCACGCCGCGCTGGGTGCGGATGCGCCGGAGCCGGGGGCCGACCTGGGCCAGCGCGGCGGCGATCGGAGATTGCTGTTCCACGATCCCATTCCACCGCGCCCCTCCCGGAAATCGCAACTGGAGTTGCCGGTTCGGCACCGATCCTGCGCCGCCCGGCGGCGGACGTGTCCGGTTGCCGGTGGCCCCCTACTCCTCGACGTGGATGGCCCGCGCGGGGCACACGGCCGCGGCCTGCCGGACGGCGACGGCCAGGTCGGCGGGCGGGGTGGGGTCGAGCAGCACCACGACGCCGTCCTCGTCGCGCTGGTCGAACACCTCGCCGACGGCGGACACGCACTGCCCGGAGGCGATGCACCTGTCCTGGTCGATGACTATCTTCACGGGTTCCTCTCGCCTTCCGTCGATGGGGATGCCGGGCCGGTGACGTCGGTCACCAGGCCACGGGGAGCTCGTAGACGCCGTAGACCTGGCCGTCGTGCTTGAACGGGATCCGCTCCAGCTCCGTGGCCAGCCGCAGTGTGGGGACGCGCCGGTAGAGCGTGCCGTAGGCGACCTGCAGCTCCATGCGGGCCAGCGGCTGACCCAGGCACTGGTGAACGCCGAAGCCGAAGGCGACGTGACGGCGGGCGTCGCGCCGCAGGTCCAGCCGGTCGGGGTCCGGGAAGGCCGCCGGGTCGCGGTTGGCGATGTCGTTGGCCAGGATCAGCCCGTCGCCGGCGCGGATGACCTGGCCGCCGATCTCGATGTCCTCCAGGGCGACGCGGCGGCGTCCGCTGTGCGTGATGTTGAGGTAGCGCAGCAGCTCCTCCACCGCCCCGGCGATCAGCTTCGGATCGTCCGTACGGCGGAGCAGGTCGAGTTGGTCGGGGTGCTCCAGCAGGGCGAGCGTGCCGAGCGCGATCATGTTCGCGGTGGTCTCGTGTCCGGCGACCAGCAGCAGCACGCCCATCCGGGCGGCCTCCGGCCGGGTCAGCTCGCCGGTCCTGATCCGCTCGGCCAGCCGGGAGAGCAGGTCCTCACCGGGGTGGTCGAGCTTCTGCCCGACCAGGTCGTCCAGGTACCCGACCAGCCGGGCGAACGCGGCGGCGCGCTCCTCGGGGTCGGCCGCACGCCTGATGAGGATCTTGCTGTTGTCCTGGAAGAACTCGTGGTCGGCGTAGGGGACGCCGAGCAGCTCGCAGATCACCAGGGACGGCACCGGCAGGGCGAACGCCTCGACCAGGTCCACCGGGCTCGGACCGGCCAGCATGTCGTCGATCAGGCCATCCACGATCTTCTGCACGGCCGGGCGCAGCGTCTCGATCCGCCGGACGGTGAACGGCGCCTGCACCATGCGGCGCAGCCGGGCGTGCTCGGGATCGTCCATCAGGATGAAGCTGATGGCCGAGCCGTTCCTGGACACGACCGGGGCCGATCTCGGGTAGCCGGGGCGGGTGACGTCGGCGCTGACCCTCGGGTCGGCGAGCAGCGCCCGCTGTTCCTCATAGCGGGTCACCAGCCACGGCGTGCTGCCGTCCCACACCTTGACCTTCGCCAGCGGTCCCTGCTCCTGCAACGCGTGCAGGGCCGGTGGCGGGTCGAACGGGCAGCGCGCCGCCCGGGCGCCGGGGAACTGCGGAACCTCGGCCGGATTCACGGTTTCGGTCATCGCTTGCGTCCTTTCACAACGGGTCGGCTCACAAGGGGTCGGCACGGAACGAGGCCGGACGGCATGGTCCGGTCCGCCCGCGACGGTGGTGGGAGCGCTCAGGCGCTCTCAGCTGCCTCGTCCACGCTGATCTTCATGTCGGTTCCTGGCCGCTTCGGGGCGTCTCCCCGCCCGGGGTGACGGGCGCCGCCCACAGGCCGGTGATCGCGTCGACCAGGCCGGTCGCGGCGTCGTGCCAGCTGGAGCGGGGGGTCGGCCGCCCCTCGGCGAGGGCGCGCTCGCGCTCGGCGCAGATGTGCACCATCAACTGGCTGGTCATCTCGCCGCGCTCGGCCCGCACCTCGACCGGCAGCCTGGGCAGGCAGGCGTTCAGCCCGTCGAGGATCCGGAGCAGCGTGGGCGAGGTGAGCGCCTCGACGATCATGATTTCGCGCAGCGCGGGGTCGGTCATCACCTGGGCGCCGAAGCGGGCGAACCAGGTGGGGTTTCCCGACGCGGCCAGATGTTCGGTGAGCGGGCGTACCAGGCAGGCCACCCAGTCCCGCACCTCGGTGGAGCCGTCGATCTCGGCCAGCATCCGGCGGCGGACAACCTCCATCCGCTCGGCGTGCCCGCGCACGATCGCGCGGACCAGATCCGCCTTCGTCCCGAAGTGGTAGCCGACCGCGGTGTTGTTGCCCTGCCCGGCGGCCTCGCTGACCCGCCGGTTGGAAACGGCGAACACCCCGTGTTCGGCGAACAGCCGCTCCGCCGCCGTGAGGATCTGCTCGCGGGTCGCGCTGACCCGCTCGGCCCGGACCGCCATGGTCACCACCGCTCCGGGACGTCCCGCGGCCCGCCGACGATCAGGCCGTCGTCTTCGCTCACCTGGAATCCTCTCGATTTGACCACTTATGTGTGATCAGTAAATCCGTCGAGTCAGCTTAAGTCAATCAATTGATTTAAAACTTTCCTCCTGCGCTTCCGAGATTCCCGCCGAACGGCCGCCGTCGCGAGGGGCGTCAAGAACGCGCATGTCACCCACGTCACCCACGTCACCCACGTCATCGGCGCACGCACGCCCGGCCTGTCGTCAGCCGGGGTATGTACCCGGCGTCACGACGCCGCGTGCGACGTCAGGAGCGCTTCCATCCGCTGACCGGACGGCGGAGCGCCGCGGCAACACATGATCGTTTCGGCGAGGGGCAGACGAGGAGCAGGCGATGTCAGCGATCTCCACCGCGTCCGCGCACGGCCCGGCTCTCCGCGCCTCCGCGTCCCGTCCGGATCCCGCGGGATGACCGGGTGGCCGCAGGCCGCGTTCGTCGTGGTGGTGATCGTCGCGCTGCACGTCCCCCTCGGCGACTATCTGGCCCGCGTCTACACCGACGCCCGGCACTGGCGGGTCGAGACGGTGATCTACCGGCTCTGCGGGGTCGATCCGGGCAACGACCAACGCTGGCCGCACTACCTGGGGGCTCTTCTCGCGTTCTCCGGCGTCGGCGTGCTGCTGCTGTACATCGTTCTGCGGGCGCAGCCGGCGCTCCCGCTGTCCCTCGGCCGCACCGGGCTCTCCCCGGCGGCCGCGTTCAACACCGCCGTCAGCTTCACGACCAACACGAGCTGGCAGAGCTACTCCGGGGAGGCCGCGATGGGCCACCTCGCGCTGGCGGCCGGCCTGGGCGTGCAGGCGTTCGCGAGCGCGGGCGTGGGCATGGCCGCCGGGGTCGCGCTCATCCGGGGGCTGGTCCGGCAGCGCACCGACCGCATCGGGAACTTCTGGGTCGATCTCGTACGGAGCGTCGTCCGCGTCCTGCTACCCCTGTCCCTGGTGTTCGCCCTCGTCCTGGTGGCGCTCGGCGTCATACAGAACCTCGACGGCACGCTGGGGACGGTGACCACACCGGCCGGCGGCCGGCAGACGATCCCGGCCGGTCCGGTCGCCTCCTGGGAGTCGATCAAGCTGATGTCCGGCGACGGCGGCGGGTTCTTCAACGCGAACAGCGCCCACCCGTTCGAGAATCCCACCCAGCTCAGCAACGTGATCGCGATCGTGCTGATGGCGCTGGTGCCGGCCGGTTTCATCCGCATGTTCGGCCGGTTGGTCGGCGATCGGCGGCAGGGCTGGACGCTCCTCGCCGTGGCGGGCGTCCTCTTCCTGCTCGCGACCGTCTGCGCCGGAGTGGTGCAGAACGCCCACCCGGGCACGGTCCCCACCGCGGTGGGCGCGGCGGCGGAGGGCACCGAGACCCGTTTCGGCGTGCCGGGAAGCACCCTGTTCGGCGTCACCGCGACCTCCTCCGCCGACGGCGCGGCGAACTCCTCCTACGGCAGCTTCACCAGTCTGGGCGACGGGGTGCTGATGGCCGGCATGATGCTCGGCGAGATCAGCCCGGGCGGCTGCGGCAGCGGCCTGTACGGGCTGCTGATGATCTCGCTGATCGCGGTCTTCCTGGGCGGTCTCATGGTCGGGCGCACTCCGGAATACCTGCGCAAGGAGATCGGCGGCCGGGAGATGAAGGCCGTGGTCCTCTACCACCTCGTCACCCCGGCCGCCGTGCTCGTCGGGTCCGCCCTCGCCGTGGGCACGTCGAACGCGCGCACGGCGGCGGGCAACCCGGGCGCGCACGGCGTTTCCGAGGTCGTGTACGCCTTCACCAGCGCCGCGGCCGGCAACGGGAGCGCGTTCGCCGGGCTGAACTCCGGCGGCACCTTCTTCCAGATCGCCCTCGCGATCGCCATGCTCGCCGGCCGCTACCTGCCGATGATCTTCGTCGTCGCCCTCGCCGGGATGCTGGCCGACCGGCCCCGGGGGATCGCCACGGCGGGCACGCTCCCCAGCCACGGACCGGTGTTCGCGCTGATGACCGTCACCGCCGCGCTGATCGTCGGCGCTCTCGGCTACCTGCCCGTCCTGTCACTCGGCCCGCTGGCGGACGGACTGCGCCACGCGCTCGGTTGATCGCCCGGCCGCCGTGCTAGACAGAGAGAGGGGTGATGACCCATGCCTCGCTTCCTGAACCGGGATCTCGCGGCGGTCGTCGCCGCGGTGCTGCTCCCCCTCGTCGTCGCGGCGATCATCGTGCCCTTCCGCGGGGCCCTCTCCAATACGAATGTCGCGCTCATCCTCGTCGTGGCCGTGGTGGCCGTCGCCACCGCGGGGAACCGCCTCGCCGGAGCGCTCGCGGCGGTGTCGGCCGCCGTCTGGTTCGACTTCTTCTTCACCCAGCCGTACGAACGGTTCACCATCGTCAAGGCGGCGGACGTCCAGACGGCGGTCCTGCTGCTCGTCGTCGGGCTGGTGACCTCACAACTGGCCGCCTGGGCCCGCCGCCTGAAGGTGATCACGGTCACCGACGCCGACTACCTCGCCCGCGTCCACGAGGTCGCCGCGCTGTCCCAGTCCGCCACCTCGGCCGCCGCCGTGGTCACCGCCGTGCAGGAGCAGCTCACCGACCTCCTCCATCTGCGCGACTGCCGGTTCGAGTACGGAACCCTGCTCGGCCATCCCCCACGCCTCGAACAGGACGGCACCGTGACCGTGGGCCGCAGGCACTGGGACGTGGAGCGGAAGGGGCTCCCCGATCAGGAGATCGAGCTGCGCACGTTCGCCAACGGCCGTTTCTACGGGCGGTTCATGCTCCGGCCCGCGCCCGGCAGCAGGCCTTCGCTCCAGGCGCGGCTCGTCGCGGTGACCCTGGCCGACCACGCCGGCCACGCGCTCGGCGTGACCGCCGAACGGGGGACGCGCTGAGCTCCGGCCGGCGAGTTCGGCGGTCCGGCGTTCAGCGCGACCGGGCCAGGCGGAAGCCGAGGTCGTCGATGCGGAAGGTGGGGTGGCTCTTGCGGCGGCAGGACGCCCGGCATCCCCGGGGGTGGTCGTACACGCCGCCCCCGCGGAACACGCGGTACGGGCCGTAGACGGTGGGGTCGTAGACGTCCCAGCACCACTCCCACACGTTGCCGATCATGTCGTGCAGGCCCCAGGCGTTCGGCGCTCTGGTGGCGACGTCGTGGACCTCGCCGCCGGAGTTCCCCCGGTACCAGGCGATCTCGTCCAGCTCTCCGTACCGGACGCCGGAGGTCCCGGCCCGGCACGCGTACTCCCACTCCGCCTCGGACGGGAGGCGGTAGCCGTCGGCCGCCCAGTCGCAGACCACATCCTGCCCGTCGGGATCGCTCCCGATCGTGTAGCAGAGGTCGAGCCCCTCCGCCCGGGAGAGCAGGTTGCAGAACCGGACGGCGTCCAGCCAGGAGACGTCGGTCACCGGCGTGCGCGGCCCGGCCGGGCTCTCGGGAGCCTCGCCCACGACCGCGCGGTACAGCTCGCGGGTGACGGGGTGGGGCGCCAGCCGGAAGGCCGCGACCTCGACCGCCCACCGCGTCTTCGTGCCCTCATCCCGCAGGACGATCTCCCCGGCGGGGATCCCGATCAGGCGCCCGGCGATCGCCCGGTCCGGCGTCGCTCCACGGTTCATCCCAGCTCCTCGTCCGCGTCGGTTCACGCCGAAGGGTACGTGAACCGACGCGGTGTGATCGGCGACGAGGATCAGAGCTTGGTGATGCGGACGGCGTCGGCGATGACGTAGCCCGTGGTGGAGGTCCACCGGCTCACGCCCACCACCTTGTACGTCCCGGCGGCGAGGGTGAACGTGCCGAGCGAGCGCCATTGGCCGCCGCCCGTGCGCTGGTCCACCGGCACCGTCTGGTTGCCGCCGCTCGTCGCCACGATGTACGGCGTCGCGCTGTTGTAGCCGGAGTTGGCCGGATACCAGACCTCCACGCGGTAGCTGCCCGCGCCGGGGATGGCGGCGGTGAACCAGGCCGGGTCGCTGGCGGCCACCGGGGAGGCGAAGCGGTAGTCGGCGCCGTACGCCTGGGAGGAGTAGGCCGAGGTGCCCCAGGCGGAGCCGGCGGCGAAGGACGGGTCGGAGTTGTCCACGACGACGCTGAACGCGCCGGAAGAGCCGACCGACTTGCCCGCGCTGGGCGCGCTCTCCTGCTGCCACCGGTCGAGGGCGGTGACGTAGTAGGTGGCGGTGTCCCCGGGCGTGGTGTCGGTGTAGCTGGTCTGCCGGGTCGTCGCGATGAGGTTGCGGGCGTCCGCGAAGAAGCACGGATCGGTCGTGGTGGGGGCGCCCGCGACCCGGTAGACCGCGTACGAGGTCGGCGAGCCGGTGGCCTGCCAGGAGAGGGCGACGGCGTTCGACGTCCGGGTGGCCGAGGTGATCGTGGGGGCGGCGGGCGCGCTTCCGGTGCCGCGGGCGGGCAGGAGCGCGGGCTTGGAGTAGTGCGCGGAGGCGAGGGCGGAGAAGCCGCCGATCCGGTCCGCCTTGACGTCCTTGGCGCTGAAGTACACGTCGCCGGCGACCTCGGGGTGCTTCCTGTTCTCGTAGAGGTGGTTGCTGAGCTCGGCGGGGCTCTGCCAGGCCGCGTCCTGCCCGCTCGCGCCGACGCGGTAGGCGGCCTGGCCGACGACGAGCTGGACGCCGGTGCCCTTGACAACGTCGGACCACCATCCGGTGAGCACGTCGTAGGCGGCGGGGGCGTACCCGATGTGCCAGTAGATCTGCGGCGCGATGTAGTCCACCCAGCCCTGCTTCACCCATTGCCGGCTGTCGGCGTAGATGGCGTCGTAGGACTGCAGGCCCGACGTGCGGGAGCCGAGCGGGTCGGTGGACGAGTTGCGCCAGATGCCGAACGGGCTGACGCCGAAGGCGGCCCACGGCTTGGCCGCGTGGATGCGCTGGTCCAGCTCGCGTACGAGCCGGTTGACGTTGTCGCGGCGCCAGTCGCCGATGTCGGAGAAGCCCCCGCCGTACCGGCTGAAGGTGGCGGCGTCGGGGATCGTCTCGCCGCTCACCGGATAGGGGTAGAAGTAGTCGTCGAGGTGGACGCCGTCGATGTCGTACCGGCTGACCGCGTCCATGATCGCGTCCTCGATGAACGTGCGGACCTCCGGGATGCCCGGGTTGTAGTAGAGCTTGCCGCCGTAGGCGAAGCGCCAGTCGGGGTGCTGGCGCGCCGGGTGGGTCGAGATCAGTTTGGTCGGGTCGTCGTGGTTCGCGATCCGGTACGGGTTGAACCAGGCGTGCAGTTCAAGGTTGCGCGCGTGCGCCTCGGCCACCATGAACGCCAGGGGGTCGTATCCGGGGTCGCCGCCCTGTGTGCCGGTCAGCCATTGCGACCACGGCTCGTACGACGAGGGCCAGAAGGCGTCGGCGGTGGGCCTGACCTGGATCATCACGGCGTTCATGCGCCTGCTGACGGCCAGGTCGAGCCAGGAACGCAGCTCGGCCTGTTGCGCCGAGACGCTCAGGCCGGTCCGGCTGGGCCAGTCGATGTTGGCCACCGACGAGATCCACATGGCGCGGAGCTGTCGCTTCGGGGTCGCGGGGTCGGTGGCGCAGGCCGCGGCGGCGGCGGCCGGGGTCACGGCTGAGGTCGGGACGACGAGGTTGACGATCGCGACGGTGAACACCGCCAGGAGGGTTCGCAGCAACGCGGTCACGAAAAGAAGTTTCAATAAATTGCAATGCGAGCGCAATAGTCTTCACAGGATCCGTGGACCCAAATCTCAGGGGGCCCGCGTGAAGGATCGGCGCACCCGGCGGCGATGAGGGCGAAAATTTTCACCTAACACAGATCGTTTGTCAATTATCGACATCGTGTCAGGAGTGCCGTACGTTGCAGCCGTTACCCCCGGACAGGAGCTCCACATGACACCCCCCATTGCCCGGTTAACCGCTGTCGCCGCATCCGCCGTCGCCGCACTCGTCGTCCTCGCCGGTCAGCCCGCGGTGGCGGACCGGGAGACCCCGCTCCCGGCGGCGTTCGACCGCGCGGCCGCCGCGCGGGACGTGCCGCGCGACCTGCTCGTCGCCGTCGCCTACGCCGAGACCCACCTGGACGCCCACGAGGGCAAGCCGAGCGCGAGCGGCGGCTACGGCGTCATGCACCTGGTCAGCAACCCCACCACCCACGCCCTGGAGAAGGCCGCCGACCTGACCGGACTGCCGTCCGGGAAGCTCCGCACCGACACTGAGGCCAACATCATGGGCGGCGCCGCCGTGCTGCGCGCGTACGCCGACGAGCTCGGCCTCGACGAGGCGGCCAGGAAGGACGCCGGCCGCTGGTACCAGGCCGTCGCCAAGTACGGCAACGCGTCCACGCCGGAGGTCGCCCGCCTCTACGCCGACGCCGTCTACGAGCAGCTCGGGCTCGGGATCGACACCCGCGGCGTCAGCGTCAAGCCGCAGGAGGTCACCGCCGACCGCGGCGAGTACGCCAAGGCACGCGACCTGAACGCGGCGGTCGACCCGAACGCGGCGGCGGGCATACTCAGCGCCGACTATCCGCCCGCGAACTGGGTCGCGGCCAGCTCCAGCAACTACACGGCCTCCAGCCGTCCGTCGGCCTACGCCATCGACCGCGTGGTCATCCACGTGACCCAGGGCTCGTACGCCGGTTCCATCTCCTGGTTCCAGAACCCCGCCGCGCAGGTCTCGGCCCACTACGTGGTCAAGTCGTCGAACGGCGAGATCACACAGATGGTCCGCGAGAAGGACGTCGCCTGGCACGCGGGCAACTGGAGCTACAACACCCGCTCCATCGGCATCGAGCACGAGGGCTACATCAGCGAAGCCTCGTGGTTCACCGACGCCATGTACCGCGCCTCGGCGGCCCTGACCCGCGCCATCTGCGACAAGTACGGCATCCCGAAGGACCGCGCACACATCATCGGGCACAACGAGGTGCCCGGCGCCACGCACACCGACCCCGGCTCCTACTGGAACTGGACCACGTACATGAACTACGTGACCGGCGGCGGTACCCCGTCGTGGTCGGCCACGATCGACAACTCGAGCGCCGGGTTCTCGGCGAGCGCGAACTGGGGCACCTCGTCGTACTCCAGCCAGCGTTACGGCGCCGACTACCGCTTCGCCAACCCCGTGGCGGCGAGCGACCCGGCCTGGTACCAGGCCAGCATCCCCAGCGCCGGCACGTACAAGGTCGAGGTGTGGTACCCGGCCGACCCCGGCTACAACTCCTCGGCGCCGTACATCGTGGCGGCGTCGGGCGGTAACCAGACGGTCTTCGTCGACCAGCGTTCGGGCGGCGGCTCGTGGCGCAGCCTGGGGACGTTCTCCCTCAGCGCCGGCACGTACAACGCCGTCGGCGTCAGCCGCTGGACCTCGGGCACGGGCTACGTCATCGCCGACGCCGTCCGCATCTCCCGGGTCTGACCTCCTCTCCGTACGGCCCGCGCCGCGTCACGCGGCGCGGGCCATGCGCCTTTCGCCGGCTCCGAGGCGGCCGTGCCCGGACGGCGAGGGTCAGCGGAAGGCGGGGGTTCCGGTCAGCGCCAGCCCGAGGGACAGGGCGTGGACGTCCTCCGTCCCCTCGTACGTGGCGACCGATTCGAGGTTGACCATGTGCCGCATGACCGGGTACTCCAGCGTGATGCCGTTGGCGCCGTGCATGCCGCGGGCGAGCGCGGCGACGCGCTGCGCGGCGCGCACGTTGGCGAGCTTTCCGAAGCTGATGTGCGAGTGGTGGGCCAGGCCCTCGTCCTTGAGGCGGCCGATCTGCAGCGCGGTGAGCATCGCGTGGTTGACGTCCACCAGCATGTCGGCGAGCTTGCGCTGGGTGAGCTGGAAGGCGGCGAGAGGCCGGCCGAACTGGACCCGGTCGCGGGCGTAGTCGAGCGCCGACTCGTAGCAGGCGCGGGCCGCGCCGGCCGCGCCCCACACGATCCCGTACCGGGCCTCGGACAGGCAGGACAGCGGGGCCTTGAGCCCCTCGGCACCCGGCAGCATGGCCTCCGCGGGCAGCCGGACGCCCTCCAGGACGAGCTCGGAGGTGATCGAGGCACGCAGCGAGAGCTTCTTGTGGATCACGTTCGTCGAGTAGCCGGGGGCGCCCCGCGGCACGAGGAACCCGCGGATCCCGTCCTCGGTGGCGGCCCACACGACCGCGATGTCCGCGACGGAGCCGTTGGTGATCCACATCTTGGTGCCGTCGAGCACCCAGTCGGAGCCGTCGCGCCGGGCCCTGGTCCGCATCGAACCGGGGTCGCTGCCCGAGTCCGGCTCGGTCAGCCCGAAGCAGCCGATGGCGTCGCCGGACGCCATCCGGGGCAGCCACTCCTGCCGCTGCTCCTCGCTGCCGTACCGGTGGATCGCGGTCATCGCCAGCGAGCCCTGGACGGAGACGAAGCTGCGCAGCCCGCTGTCGATCGCTTCCAGCTCGCGGCAGGCGAGGCCGTAGCTCACCGCGTTCGTGCCGGCGCAGTCGTACCCATCCAGGTGCATGCCGAGCACGCCGAGCGCGCCGAGGCCCTTGGCGATCGCGCGCGGGTCGGGGATGGTGCCCGCCTCGAACCAGTCCGCGACGTACGGGAGCAGCTCGGCGGCACCGTACGCGCGCACCGTGTCGCGGATCGCGCGCTCCTCCTCGGTGAGGTCGCGGTCGACGGCGAGGAAGTCGTGCGGGTCGGGGGTCTTCACCGGTTTATACCTTTCTGGGCGGGGTCCGCGGCATCGCGGTCATGGGGGTGTTGGCGGTGCTGGCGGGCCACGCCGTCTGCCTCCAGACGGCGGATCTCGTCGCCGGTCAGGCCGAGCTCGGCCAGCAGTTCCCTGGTGTGCTCGCCGTGCAGGGGCGGGGGCAGGGTCGGCGGGACGTCGCCGGTCAGCGTGAACCCGGTGCGCAGCAGCTCCAGGAGCCCGGCCGTCGGATGCTCGACCGTGACGGTCGCGGGGTCCTCCGCGGCCCGGATGCCTTCAAGCACGCCGCGGATCTTCCCGACCGGCACGCCCGCGTCCTGCAGCAGCCGGGTCCACTCGGCGGCGGGGCGGGTGCGGAAGACCGCGCTCAACTCGGCGACCAACTCCTCCCGGTGCCGGACCCGCAGCGGGTTGGTGGCGAAGCGGGGGTCGGCGGCGAGGTCGTCGCGTCCGATCGCCGCGCACATGGCGCGGTAGAGCGCGTCGTTCCCGACCGCGACGGTGACGCCGCCGTCGGCCGCCTCGAAGGTCTGGTACGGCACGATCGTCGGATGCGCGTTGCCGTACGGCTTCGCCTCCCGGCCCGAGATGAGCGCGCTCTGCGCGACGTTGGTCAGCGCCGACAGGGCGGAGTGCAGCAGGGACACCTCCACCCGCGCCCCGGTTCCGGTGAGCGCCCGCCGGTAGAGGGGGCCGAGGATGGCCACCGCCGCGTTGAGCCCGGCGAGGACGTCGACGATGGCGACGCCGACCTTGCTCGGGGAGTCGCCGGTGATGTACATCAGCCCGCTCTCGGCCTGGACGGCGGCGTCGAAACCCGGCCGGTCCTGCCTGCCGAAGCCGGTGATCGAGCAGTAGACGACGCCGGGGTTGCGCGACCGTACGGACTCGTAGCCGATGCCGAGGCGGTCGGCGACGCCGGGCCGGAAGTTCTCGATGATCACGTCGGCGCGCTCGCACAGCAGGGCGGCGACCCGGCGGCCCTCCGGGTGCTTCAGGTCGAGGGCGATGTCGCGCTTGTTGCGGTTGACCGACAGGTAGTAGGCGGCCTCGCCGCCCACGTACGGCGGCCCCCACGCCCGGGTCTCGTCGCCGTGGACGGGGTGCTCCACCTTGACGACGTCGGCGCCCATCTCGGCGAGCAGCATGGTCGCGTACGGCCCGGCGAGCACGCGGGAGAAGTCGGCCACCAGGACGCCGGCGAGCGGTCCGCTCATCGGGGCTCCTCATGCGGTAGGTGTCGGAGTCTCATGCTGACGATCTGCTCCAGGGGTGGGGGTCGCGAGGGATGCTCGGCCGTCGAGCACCGCCCGGCAGCGCTCCGCAAAGGCTTCGGCCGATTGTATTTTGGATCCAGTATTACTTGTACGGTCCCGCGCGTCCAGCCTCGGGGCGAACGGCGTCGAACAGACGAGCCCCTAAAGTCGGACGTGCAGCGGCCCTCACGGCACGAGACGGAGTAGGACAGGGTGGACATCGAAGCCAGGCCTCCGCAGACGACCCAGCAGTACGTGCTGGAGCAGCTGCGCCGGGCGATCCTCACCGGGCAGCTCGCGCCCGGCTCGGCGATCCGGCAGGACGCGCTGGCCGAGCAGCTCGGCGTGAGCAGGGTCCCGATCCGCGAGGCGCTGAAGATCCTCGAGGGCGAGGGCCAGGTGATCTACCGTCCCCGGCGCGGCTACATGGTGGCCGAGCTCGC
Source organism: Microtetraspora malaysiensis (assembly GCF_001528665.1). Lineage (GTDB taxonomy): Bacteria > Actinomycetota > Actinomycetes > Streptosporangiales > Streptosporangiaceae > Microtetraspora_A > Microtetraspora_A malaysiensis. Next base: position 21,508 of record NZ_BBYJ01000018.1, on the reverse strand, counting down.
CCTGGAGGACTTCCTCGAGGTCTACCGCATCAGGCAGATCCTGGAGGAGGAGGCGGTGCGGCGCGCGATCGAGCGGATCACCGACGAGGACATCCAGCGGCTGCAGGACGCCCACGCCGACGTCGTCGCCGCGGGACAGGCCGGGGAGATCGTCGCGATGGCCGCGGCGAACCGGCGCTTCCACTTCACCCTGATCGACGCCGCCGGGATGCCCCGCCTCCGTCGATTCCTGAGCATCCTGTGGGACGCCAGCGACGTCTACCGCTCCCTCTACTACAGCGAGGAGAGCAACCGGGAGCGGGTGGAGCGCGAGCACCAGGGCATCATCGACGCGGTACGCGCGCGGGACACCGAGGACCTCATCCGCCGCCTCGGCGAGCACCGGGCGGGCACGGTGGCGACCTTCCGCGAATTCATGGCGAGACAGGACGACTGAGAACTCGGCCGCCGTCCGCCGTACCCCTTGACCAAAGCTGCAAATCTGGATTCACTGCTTGGTATGCCCTACCGGCGTACGGAGAAGACTGAGCGGCGGCTCGCCGAGGTGCGTGAGCGGATCGTCTCGGCGGCCTGGGACGTGGTCGCGGAGAGCGGCTTCGAGGCGGCCGCCATGTCCGCCGTCGCCGAGCGGGCCGACCTGTCCGCGGGGGGCATCTACCGGCACTTCCCGTCGCGGGGCGACCTCCTCACCGAGGTCTTCCGGCGCGCCTCCGGCCACGAGCTGGACGTGCTGGCCTCCGTCGCGGCGTCGGACGGCACGGTGCGGCATCGCCTCGCCCGCGTCGTGGTCACGTTCGCCCGCCGCGCGCTCGACGGCCGCCGCCTCGCCTACGCGCTGATCGCGGAGCCGGTGGACCCCTCCGTCGACGCGGCGCGGCTGGACTACCGGCGGCGCTACCGCGACCTGTTCGCCGACCTGGTCCGCGAGGGCGTGACCCGCAGCGAGCTGCCCGCCCAGGATCCGGAGCTGACCGGCGCCGCGCTGGTGGGCGCCGTCGCCGAATGCCTGGTCGGCCCGCTCGCACCGGACCACGACCACGCCGACGACGAATCACTGATCGCCAATGTGACGGCGCTCGCCTTGAACCTGACAGGAGTGACGACCGATGCCGGCTGAGCGGTACGAGATCGACCCCTTCGTCCAGGACGCGCCGCGGATCGCCAACCGGTGGCGGGCCGACCGGGCGCTGCGCCAGGCGGTCCAGCGGATCCTTCCCCCGGACGTCTTCGAGAAGGCGGCCGGGGAACTGGACCACGCCGCCGAACGCTGCGCGACCGAGATGCCGCCCCTCGCGGCCAGGGCCGAGGCGAACCCGCCCCGGCACCTGCCGTACGACGCGTGGGGGCGGCGGATCGACCGGATCGAGATCGACCCCGCCTGGACCGAGCTGGTACGGCTCCTGCAGGGCCTCGGCGCGGTGGCGATCCCCTACGAGGAGACATACGGAGCCTACGGCCGCGTGGTGCAGGCCGCGCTGTACCAGATGGTGCAGGCCGTGACCGCGACGGCGCTGTGCCCGCTCGGCATGAGCGACGGCGCCGCGGCCTGCCTGCGGCAGCACGACGCGGAGCTCGCCGCCCGGTACGTTCCCCTGCTGACCAAGCGGGTCGGCGGCTGGACCTCCGGCCAGTGGATGACCGAGAAGGAGGGCGGCTCCGATCTGTCGCGCTCCGGCACCGTGGCGACGCCTCTCGGCGACGGCACGTGGGCGCTGCGCGGCACCAAGTGGTTCACCTCGGCGACCACCGCCGACATCGCCGTCGCGCTGGCCCGGCCGGAGGGTGCCGAGCCCGGCAGCCGCGGCCTCTCCCTGTTCGCGCTGGAGCTGCGCGGGCCGGACGGCGGCTGGAACGGCCTGCGGGTGCGCCGCCTGAAGGACAAGTACGGCACCCGCGGCCTGCCCACGGCCGAGCTCGACCTGGACGGGGCGGTCGCCGTCCCCGTCGGCGGGATCGGCGGCGGCATCGCCAAGATCGCTTCGGTGCTCCACGTCGCCCGCATGGCGTCGGCGCAGGCCGGGCCGGGCGCGACCGGCCACCTCCTCCAGCTGGCCCGCGACTACGCCCGGCGCCGGACGGTGCGCGGCGGCCCGCTGGCCGACTCGCCCCTGCACCTCGGCTGGCTGGCCGAGCTCGCGGCCGAGCACGAGGCGATGGTGCAGATGGCGCTGCGCTCCGCGCAGCTCGTCGGTCGCCAGGAGAACGGTGACTCCGGCGACAGCGGGGACACGACCCCGCTCGCCCGGGTCGTCGTTCCGCTCGCCAAGATGGTGACCGCGCGCGAGGCCGTACGCGTCTGCTCGGAGCTGCTCGAATCGTTCGGCGGCGCCGGCTACCTGGAGGACACCGGCATCCCGCAGGTCCTGCGCGACGTGCAGGTGCAGTCCATCTGGGAGGGCACGACGAACGTCCTCGCCCTCGACGTCGTCCGGGCGCTGGGCGCCCCCGGCGTCGCCGCGGCGTTCCGGGACGACGTGGAGGCGCGGCTCGCCGCCCACCCGCATCCCCGCACCGAGGCCGCCGCGCGGATCGTCCGGGACGCCGCGCGGGAGGTCGCCGCGCGCGAGCCGGGCCCCGCGACGGCCCGCGAGCTGGCCTGGAGCATGGCCCGCACCTACCAGGCGGCGCTGCTCGCGGCCCAGGCCGGCTGGGCGCTCACCGCGCTCGGCGACGAGCGCACCGCCGTCGCGCTGGAGATCTTCACGGCGCGACCCCTGACCATCCCCGTGGCGCACGAAAAGTCGAGGTTGCTCGGATTGGAGTGAGATGACCGATCTCCCACCGCCCCGCTCGATGCCCGACACCGTCGGGCTGAACCCCTTCACCGCCAGCCCCGTACTCCCCCGCATCCTGCACCGCTGGCTCGACGACGACGCGGCGCGGTGGGCGGCCGAGCACTGCACCGGCATGGGCGAGCTCGCCGCCGGGCCGCTCGACGAGCTCGCCGCGACCGCCGACCTGAACGGCCCGCGATTACGGCCGTACGACAAGCGCGGCGTGCGGGTCGACGAGGTCGAGTTCCATCCCGCCTGGGACGGCGTGGTCGACGTCGCCTACCGGCGGTTCGGCATCGCCGCCATGTCGCATCGCGAGGGAGTGCTCGGCTGGCCGGGCCGCGCCCCCGAGGTGGCGAAGCAGGCGCTGTTCTTCCTGCTCGCCCACGCCGACCGCAACGTCGTGACCGGCCTGACCATGACGGACGTCCTGGCCCGCGTCCTGCGGCTCTACGCGCCCGAGCTGGCCGAGCGGTACCTGCCCCGGCTCACGGCCACGGACGGGAACCTCTGGCAGGCGGCGATGTTCCTCACCGAGAAAGCCGGCGGCTCCGACGTCGGGGTGAACGAGACCGAGGCCCGTCTCGACGCCGACGGCTCCTGGCGGCTGTACGGCGACAAGTGGTTCTGCTCCAACTGCCAGGCGGACCTCATCCTCACCCTGGCCCGGCCGCAGGGCGCCGGTCCCGGCACCGACGGGCTCGGGCTGTTCCTGGTCCGGCGCACGCTGGAGGACGGGTCGCGGAACGCGTACGTGATCAACCGGCTCAAGGACAAGCTCGGGACGCGCGGCCTCGCCTCCGGCGAGGTGACGTTCACCGGCGCGTACGCCGAGCTGGTCGGCGGCCCGGGGGTGGGCTTCCGGCAAATGACGGAGATGCTCAACCAGACCAGGGTCGCCAACTCCGTGGTCGCCGCGGCCCTCGTCCACCGCGCCTACCTGGAGGCGCGCGAGCACGCGACGGGCCGGGCGGCGTTCGGCCGGCGGCTCTCCGACCACCCGCTCATGCGCGAGGTGCTGGCCGACCTCGCGCTCGCCGCCGAGACGTCCACCCGGCTGGCCTTCTACACGGCCGGGCTGCTGCAGCGCTCGGACGCCGGCGACCGGGTGGCCGGGGTGCTGCTGCGCACCCTCACCCCGCTGGTCAAGTACCACACGGCGCGGCAGGCGCAGTGGGCCTGCCACGAGGCGATGGAGGTGCGGGGCGGGAACGGCTACATCGAGGACTGGCCCAACGCGCGGATGGTCAGGGACGCCCACCTGCTGTCCATCTGGGAGGGCAGCGGCAACATCATGCTGCTCGACTTCGCGCGGGCGCTGCGCCGTACGGGCTCCGGGTCGACGCTGGTCGAGGCGCTGGCCGCGCCGCTCGGCCCCGCCGACGACACTACCGACCACACTGCCGACCACACTGCCGGCGCCTCTGCCGGCGACCTGCTCGGCGCGGCCGTAAGGGAGAAGACCGCGGCGTGGGCGCGGGAACTCGCCGACTGGGAGCGGCTTGCGCCCGAGGAGGCCCAGTTCGCGCTGCGCGGGCTGGCCGAGCGGTGCCTGCACATCCTCTCGGCCGGGCTGCTCGCCGCCGACGCCGCCGAGGATTTGCGCGGCGGCGACGCGCGCCTCGCCGTACTGGCCCGGCGCCACGAGCGGGCCTGGCGGGCCGCGCCCGAGCCGCCCGACCGGGCGCTGCGCACCGGCTTCCCCGATCTGATCAGCGGAGCCGCGGTCGACCCCTCCGTACTCGAAGTGGAGACGCTGCATGGGTGAACAGATGGATGAGTACGCCGTCCCGCTCGACGTGCGGTTCCACGACATCGACGGGCAGGGGCACCTCAACTCGGCGGTGTACCACTCGTACGCCGAGCACGCGCGGTGGTGCCACCTGCGCTCGCTCGGGGTGCTGCCCGAGGACCTGCGCGGGGGCGGCGTCGGCCCGGTCCTGCTGGAGTCGACGATCCGGTTCCGCCGCGAGGTGCGGGCCGGGCAGACCATCCGGGTCACCGTCGCGTACGAGTGGGGGGAGCCGCACGGGCGCACGTTCGTGCTGCGGCAGGCGTTCCTCTTCGAGGACGGCGCGGTCGCGGCCGAGATGGAGAGCGTGTGCGGTCTGCTCGACCTGAACGCCCGCAAGCTGATCGTCGACCCGCGCGGCTATCTCGCCGGCCTGTCGCCGGCCGCCCACGACGCGTTCGGCGCGTTCGGCGTGTTCGACGGGGGCGCGGAATGACCGGCGTCCTCGACTTCGACGAGCTCTTCTACAAACACGAGCGGGTCCGGTGGTCGCCCACCCGCGACCTCCCGCCGTTCAGTGAGATCGACCGTTCGAAGATCGACGGTGACATGGTGGACGGGCTCGTCGTGCTGGCCCGCACCGAGTTCTCCTCCATCCCCGCGATCCTCGACCTGGTCCGGATCTTCCGGCACGACGCGGACCTGACGGCCTGGCTGTCGATCTGGTTCGCCGAGGAGGTCCGCCACCACCTGCTGCTGCGGCAGTGGGCGGAGGCCGCGGGCCGCGACCCGGAGGGCATGGTGCCCGAGCTGACCCGGCCGGAGCTGGGCGACCCGCCGGCCATCGCGACGCTGGCCGTCAACGTGCTGGGCGAGGTCCGTACCTGCCGGCTGTACGGGGCGATGGCCGCCGCCTGCGAGGAGCCGGTGCTGGCCGCGCTGCTCAAGAAGATCGCGGGCGACGAGGGACGGCACGCGCAGGGCTTCGCGCACTACGCGCGCAAGCTCGCCACGGCCGACCCCGACGCCGCGGTGCCGGTGCTGCTGCGCGTCGGGCAGTTGTGGTGTGACCCCGACAGCGGGCTCGCGGACGCCAACCCGGCGGCGGAGAACTACCAGGAGGCCGAGACCGCCGCGGCGATGGCGGAGCTGCACCGCCGGTGGGTGGACCCCGACCGGGAGGCCCGCGCCATCTGCTCGCTCTTCGGCGACATCGCGGGCCTCCCCATCTCGACGCCCGCCGATTTCGCGACCCTGAGGAAGCAGGTCCGAGCGTGATCGACTTCGACCCGCTGGAGAAACACCTCGCCCGGCTCCTGGAACGGCACGACCGGTCCCGCACCCCCTGGACGTACGACGACCTGATCGAGCGGATGCAGGATCGCCGGCTCGACGCGATGGTCCGCCGCCTCGGCGACGGGCCGGTGGACCTCGCGTCGGTGCGGGCCGCCTGGGCCGCGGGCGCGGGGCCGCTCCACCCCGACCACGCCAAGGCGCTGGAGACCGCCTACCTCGGCGAGACGAACCTCCCGTGGTACGCCGAGAACCTGTACGCCCACCTCGGACGCGGGCATCCCCTGCTGGCCGACTTCTTCCGGCGGTGGGTGGCCGAGGAGGACCAGCACGGCCGGGCGTTCGAGATCTATCTGCTGATGGACCGGGCCGTGCCGTCCGCGGAGATGCTCGACGCCAAGACGACGATGCTGCGCGCCGGTCGTCCCGCGCCCGCCGTGGACCCGTTCGAGATCATGGTCTACACGTCCATCCAGGAGCTGTCGACGCGGGTCTTCTACGCGCGGCTCTCCCGCGTGGTCGCCGACCCGCTGCTGGCCGACCTGCTGCGCCGCGTCCAGGCCGACGAGTCGCTCCACCTGGCCTTCTACCGGGAGGCGGTCCGGCTCGCGCTGCGGCAACGGCCGGAGTTGGCGGAGGTCGTCCACCGGGGGCTGATGGGATTCCGCGAGCCCGTGACCGTGCTGCCCGACTACGAGGAGCGCAAGGCGCTCATCTGGGACACGGGACTCAGCAACCTGCAGGTCTTCCGCACCGAGGTCGTCGAGCCGCTGCTCACCTACTGGGGCCTGGAGGACCCCGCCGCGCGGGCCCGCTGGGCCGGCTGACCGCGTCCGTCCCGATATCCGGCCGCGGGACGTGGAGATCCAGGGGAGGCCGCGTGCCGGAGGCGGTCGGGGCAGCCCGGCCGCCGCGTTCCTGGAAAGTTTCAGGCTGTCAGCTCGTCCTTCTTTGCCCTTGTCCAGCTCAGCGCGCCAGAGCTCACCCTCGACCCGCTCAGATCTTGCCCTGCGAAACATTTCGGCCAAAGCTCGGAATGTTTCAGCTCCGCATGCCCCTCCACGCGGACGCCCCCGAGGCAGGAAGGACAACCGATGAGGGTGAAAGCTCAGGCGCTGGGCGCGATGATCGCGACCGCGCTGCTCATGCTGGCGGGCCTGGTCATGGCCGTACCGGCCTCCTCGGCCTCGCTCACCGAGGTGACCGGGTTCGGCACCAACCCCACCAACCTGCGGATGCACCTCTACGTGCCGGACCGCCTCCCGGCGCGCCCGGCGGTCCTGGTCGCGATCCACTACTGCACCGGGTCCGGCCCGGCCTTCTACTCCGGCACGCAGTTCGCCTCGCTCGCCGACCAGTACGGCTTCATCGTCATCTACCCGTCGGCGACCAGGAGCGGCTCCTGCTTCGACGTCTCCTCGCCGCAGGCGCTGCGCCACGACGGCGCCAGCGACCCGGTCGGGATCGTCTCCATGGTGAGGTACGTCCAGCAGCACTACACCACCGACACGAACCGGGTCTACGCCACCGGCGCGTCCTCCGGGGCGATGATGACCAACGTCCTGCTGGGCGACTACCCCGACGTCTTCAAGGCGGGCTCGGCGTTCATGGGCGTGCCGTTCGGCTGCTTCGCCACGACCGACGGATCGAGCTGGAACAGCACCTGCGCCAACGGCGCCCTGATCAAGACGCCGCAGCAGTGGGGCGACCTGGTCCGGGGGGCGTACCCCGGCTACAGCGGCACCCGGCCGCGGATGCAGGTCTGGCACGGCACCGAGGACACGACGCTGCGCTACCCCAACCTCCAGGAGGAGGTCAAACAGTGGACCAACGTGCACGGGCTCGGCCAGACCCCGGCCCTCACCGACCAGCCGCAGCCGAGCTGGACCCGCACCCGGTACGGCGACAGCGGCGTCACCCCTCCCGTCGAGGCGATCAGCGTCCAGGGCGTGGGGCACAGCCTGCCCACGAGCGGCATGGAGCTGGCCGCGATCCGGTTCCTCGGCCTGACGGACACCTCCGGCCCATCGCCCAGCCCCTCCCCCAGCGCGTCGGCGAGCCCCTCAGCCAGTCCCTCAGCCAGCCCGTCCGCCAGCCCGTCCGCCTCGCCGACCGCGCCGGGCCCGTGCCGGGTCACGTACACGGTGAACGCCTGGAACACCGGCTTCACCGCGAACGTCACCGTCACCAACACCGGAAGCTCCGCGATCAACGGGTGGGGCCTGTCCTTCACCCTGCCGGGCGGGCAGAGCGTCACCTCCGCCTGGAGCGCCACGGTGTCCCCGGCCGGCGGCCAGGTCACCGCCAGGAACGTCTCCTACAACGCGAGCATCCCGCCCGGCGGCTCGACCGATTTCGGCTTCCAGGGCACCCACACCGGCGACACCGGTAAGCCGGCCGCGTTCGCGCTCAACTCCATGAACTGCGTCATCGGCTGACGCCCCCTGGTCGATGCGGCGTGGCGCCCGTCCGGTCGCCACGCCGCTCCGGCACATCACTCCCCCGTCCCGCCCCCGAACCGGTTGGCTGTTGCGTCCGCGCCGACCGCCCACTGGTGCGCGGTTCCGCATCGGATACGCGACTCAGGAGTTCACGTGCCGGAGAAGCTCACCGCGGAGAAGGTCCTCTGCTACATCGTCCGCGACGGGCGGCTGCTGGTGTTCCGGCACACCGACTACAGCTACGAGGAGGTCGGCGTCCAGGTCCCCGCGGGGAGCGTCCGTCTCGGCGAGACCCCCGAGGCGGCGGCCCTGCGCGAGGCGCGCGAGGAGACCGGCCTGCACGGCTTCACGGTCGTGCGCAAGCTCGGCGAGACCGAGTACGACATCAGCCCGTACCGGTTCGAGGTGCAACACCGGCACATCTTCCACCTGGAGCCGGCCGAGCCCACGGCCGAGCGGTGGACCAGCCAGGAGGACCACGACGGCGAGCAGGAGCCGACTCGGTTCGAGTGCTTCTGGATTCCCCTGGAAACCGCGCACATCCTCCAGTCCGGCCAGGGCGCCCTGATAGGCCGCCTCTTCGACTGACGTTCGTGGAGTTACGTCAGCACGAGGAGGCGATAGGGCCTCGGCTATCGAAAGCCGCCCAACCGGTTTGGAACCATTTACCGATCCTGCTAGTTATGTCGGCATGGCGCGGATTTTTGGGCATATTAAGGGCCAGCCCGTAGGGACGACGTACAACAATCGGCGAGAACTGCACGATGCAGGAGTGCATGCTCCACTCCAGGCGGGCATCTCGGGGACGGGAAAGGAAGGCGCCGACTCGATAGTGGTCTCTGGCGGCTACGTAGACGACGAGGACTATGGCGACACCATCGTCTATACCGGTCACGGCGGTCGTGACGCGAACACCGGCCGGCAGGTCCGCAACCAAGAGCTATCCGATCCCGGCAATGCCGGCCTGGTACGCAGTGAGCTCGAAGGGCTTCCCGTTCGTGTCATCCGCGGCCGTAACCCCGACTCGCCCTATGCTCCGACCTCAAGACTCCGGTACGACGGCCTGTTTCGCGTGGAGTCGCACGGGGCGAAGGTCGGCATTGACGGATATCGAATCTGGCAATTCACCCTGGCCAAGATCCCCGAGGAGGGCTCTACGACAGCAGCGCCACGCTCGTCCCAAACTACGCTCGAAGGGTTCGCTGACACCCCTGGCCCGCCCTCCGTTATCGAGACCGTCGTTCAGCGGATTGTCCGCAGTACCAAAGTCGTCCAGCAGGTCAAGGCTTGGTACAACCACGAGTGCCAAATCTGCAGACTTACGCTGAGCGTAGCCGGGGGCCTCTACAGCGAAGGCGCACACATTCAGGCACTTGGTAGTCCTCACTACGGCCCCGACGTCGTCGAGAACGTTCTCTGCCTCTGCCCCAACGATCACGTTCTGTTTGACAACGGCGCTATCTACCTCTCGGACGAACTCAAGGTAATTGACGCGCCCACAGGGGAAGCCAGGAGCGCCCTGTTCATTCATCCGTCACATCGAATTGATCCGAGGTACGTCGCGTACCACCGAGCGCGATGGACAACAGGAACGGCTCGGGGCTGAAGCGCTTGCTCGGCGTCGCGGGCGGCCGGGTCGTCGGCGCCGGGCGTGGGCGGGTGTGCTCAGGCGCTGGACCCCGCGCGACCCGGCCTACGGCTCCCGCGGTCACTTGTCGGTGTCGAGGCGGGCGTGGACGTGCATGTCGTGCCAGCCGTCGAGATGGCGTTGCTCCCGGCGCTTGGTCCCCTCGGCGGCGAAGCCCGCGTGGTGCGCCACCCGGCAGGACGCCGCGTTCGCCGTCGAGTGGTACAGCTCGACGCGGTGCAGCCCCAGCGTGGCGAAGGACCACGCGGTCAGGGCGGTGAGAGCGCGCGGGGCGACCCGGCGGCCCCGGGCGGCGGGCAGCACCCAGTACGACACCTCGGCGAGCCCGTGCGCGAAGTCGAGCCGGCGCAGGCTGATCTGGCCGACGACCTCAGCCGTGTCGACCACGGCCCATCCGGCGCCGGTTTCCTGCTGCCATCGGTCCGGCCAGGCGTCGATCCAGTCGCGGGCCTCGTCGTCCGTCATCGAGCGGCAGTGCCAGCGCTGGATCGCGGGGTCGGCGTAACCGGTGACGACGGCGGCGCGGTCCGACTGCCGCCATGGCCGTAGCCGGACGTCTCCCGCGTCGATCTCGGGCTGGGTGAGCGACGCCATCCGGCCCGGCGGCACCGAGGGTTCTATAAGTGACGACACCTGCCGATTATGGCGACATCGGCTCGGTGCTGGAGTGGGCAGCTGCTCGGGCGGCGGAGACCGGGACCGGTGAGACGGTGGCTCGGCCGACGTCAGCGTGTTGTCGCAGCGTGCCGCTACGATCGCCCGCATGTTGGCTGACAAGTCAGTAAACGAGCACTCTTTCCAGGTCGACTTGCGCGGCCTGGTCGACCTTCTTTCCCACCACCTGTACTCCAGCCCCCGGGTCTACCTGAGAGAGCTGCTGCAGAACGCGGTGGACGCGGTCACGGCGCGACGGCAGGCCGACCCCTCGGCACCGACCGCGATCCGCATCACGGTGGACGAGGCGGGGCTGCGCGTCGACGACCCCGGCGTCGGCCTGACCGAGGCGGACGTCCATCGGTTCCTCGCGACGATCGGCCGCTCGTCCAAACGCGACGACCTGGAAGGCGCCCGCCGGGAGTTCCTCGGCCAGTTCGGCATCGGCCTGCTCGCCTGTTTCACCGTGGCGGAGCAAATCCGGGTGGTGACGCGGTCGGCCGCGGACCCCCAGGCTCCGCCGGTCGAATGGGCGGCGACCTCCGACGGGACGTACTCCGTCCGCCGGTTGGAGCCGGACGAGCGGCAGGCGCCGGGAACCTCGGTGTTCCTGACTCCCCGCCCGGGGGCCGAGCGCTGGTTCGCCCCCGACCTGGTCGCCGAGCTCGCCCGCGACTTCGGCTCGCTGCTGCCGTATGAGGTGACGGTGGACGGTGGCGGGCACACCGTGCGAACCACGGACAGCCCCGCCGTGTGGGACCGCTCGTACGACTCTCCCGCCGCGCGCCGGGCGGCCCTCCTGGCGTACGGCGAGCGCGTGCTCGGCTTCAGGGCGCTCGACGTCGTCGAGCTCGACATCGAGCTGGCCGGCATCCGCGGCGCCGCCTACATCCTGCCGCAGCCGGCGAACCCGTCGGCGGGCGGCCGCCATCGCGTCTATCTGAAGGGCATGCTGCTCGGGGACGCCACCACCGGCCTCCTGCCGGATTGGGCGTTCTTCGCGCGCTGCCTGGTCGACACCGACACGCTGCGTCCGACCGCCTCACGCGAAGGGCTCTTCGAGGACGAGACCCTCGGCGCCGTGCGCGAGGCGCTGGGCGGCCGGCTGCGTGACTGGCTCACCGGGCTCGCCGCCCAGGAGCCGCACCGTCTCGCCGCGTTCCTCGCCGTACACAGCCTCGGGGTGAAGTCGCTGGCCAGACACGACCTGGCTCTGTTCAAGATCATGCTGCCGTATCTCGAGTTCGAGAGCACCGACGGCACGGTCACCCTCGCCGAGTTCGCGAGGAGGCACCCGGTCATCCGGTTCACGACCTCCGTCGACGACTTCCGCCAGGTGGCGTCGATCGCCGCGGCCCAGGGCGTCGGCGTGCTCAACGGCGGTTACGCGTACGACGCCGAGCTGTTCGCGCTGCTCCCGGCCGTCGCCCCCGACGTCGTGGTGGAGGAGCTCGACACCGAGGTCGTCACCGCCGCGCTCGACCCCGTCGACCAGGCGGACGAGCTGGCCCTGGCCGGGTTCCTCGCCGCCGCCCGCGGCGCGCTCGACCCGCTGGGCTGCGACGTGATCCTGCGCTCCTTCCTCCCGGCCTCGGTGTCGGCGCTCTATCTGGAGTCCCGGGCGACGCGCGGCGAGCGCACCCGCGCCGAGACCGCCGCCGAGGCGGACGGGGTGTGGGCCGAGATCCTCGGCGCGCTCAAGTCCGAGGCGCCCCGCGCGCGGCTCGTGCTCAACCACCGCAGCCCGGTCGTCCGGCGGCTGGCGGGGGTCCGCGACCGGGCCCTGCTGGTCACCACGATCGAGGCGCTGTACGGCCAGGCCCTGCTCATGACCCACCGGCCGCTGCGGCCGGCCGACGTGGCGCTGGTCAACCGCGCGTTCGACGACCTGCTCGGCTGGGCGTCACGCAGCGCGGCCGGGCTCGACGGACGCGAACGGCTCGACGGACCCGAACGGCTCGACGGGCCCGATGAAGGCGAGGAGACGAAGTGAACGTGACGGACATCCAGGCCGCCCTGGACGCGATCAGCGAGCTGCCGCGCGGTCAGGTCAAGATCGAACGCCTGGAACGGCTCGCCGCCGACGCGAAGGCCACGGACGACCGGGCGCTTGAGGGCGAGGTGCTCCTCGCCTTGATCGAGGCGCAGGAGTGGGGCGGCGAGCGCGACCGCATGCCGATCGCGTTCGGACGGCTCCTGCGGATCCTCGACGACTTCCCGGACCAGCTCGGCGAGCAGGCCGACATGATCCACTGGCAGCTCAAGTGGATGACCTACAACCTGCTGACCAGCCCGACCGTCCCGCTGGAGACGACCTACCGCTGGCTCGACGAGTTGCAGGGCCGCTACCGGCAGCTCGGATACAGCACCCGCCCGATCCTCGCCCTGCGCTCACGCCTCGCCGGCGACCTCGGCGACCACAGGGCGGCGTCCGCCGCGATGGAGGCGTCCCTCAGCGCCCCGCGGGATGAGATGGCCGACTGCGACGCCTGCGAGCGCAACGACTGGGGGACCTGGCGCGCCGACATGGGCGACGACGCGGGCGCGCTGGAGCACTGGGCGCCGCTGATCGACGGCGAGCGGTCCTGTGCGGAGGAGCCGCACCGCGTGCTGGCCAAGGCGCTGCTCCCCCTGGTGCGTACCGGACGCCTCGACGAGGCGCGTGGCGCCTACCTGCGGGGGTACCCCATGGTCCGCCGTGACGGGAACCTGCGTTCGTCCGTGGGGTACCACATCGAGTTCTGCGCGCTGACGGGCAACGAGGCGCGCGGCCTGGAGATCCTGACCGAGCACACGTCCTGGCTGACCGGCCCGCACGGCGAACTCTCCCAGCAGCTCGGCTTCCTGAGCGGCGCGGTCGTGCTGCTGCGCCGCCTGGCGGCGCTCGGGCACGGCGACCTGCCGGTCGGCGGGCGGAGCGTCGACGAGCTTCTGGCCCCGCTGGAACGGGAGATCGCCGACGTGTGCGCCCGTTACGACGCCCGCAACGGCAGCACCGTCTTCAGCGAGCGCGTCGCCGCACGGCTCGCCCGCGATCCCCTGCTGGGCCGGCTCCCGCTCGGGGCGTCGGCGGTGCTGCCGCGGCCGTCCGCCGGGTCGTCCATCCCGGCCACTCCGCCGTCCGCGGAGCCGACCCTTGACGAGCTGGTCGCGGAGGCGCGCCGACTGTCCGCGATCTGGCACCCCCACGCCGACAACGCGTGGCGGCGGGTGGCGGAGGCCGGCGAGCCGCTTTCCGAGGAGCTGGCCGCCGAGGTCGCGTACGCCGAGGCCAGGGCGCTGGTGGCCGGCGACCCCGCGGCCGCCCACGAGGCGCTGCTCGCGGTCGCCGAGCGATTCACCGCCCTGAACGACCAGGCGGCGGCGCTCCGTACCCGGGCGGGCGCCGCCCTGGCCAGGTTCCACACGGGAGACCCGGCCGTCGCCGGAGAGCTCGCCCGGGCGGTCAGCGCGGACGCGGACGACGCGTACGCCGCCGGGAAGCTCACGCCGGACGACTACCTGACCGCGCGCCGGGCCGTACCCGCGATCGCGATGGGGGCGCTCGCCGGGCGAGAGGATCCGCCTCGGGCCGAGGTCGAGGCGTTGATCGCCCTCCTGGAGGCCGAGCACGCTCTCGCGCTGGAGCACGACGTGCCGCTGCGCGCGGCCGCCTACGAGGACATGCTGGCCCGGGTCCGCTTCCAGTCGGGCGACCAGGAGGTGGCCCGCGCCCACCTCGTCGCGGCGGCGACGCGCTTTGCCGAGGCCGGGGCGGGCTGGCACGCCGTCGACGCCCTGCACATGCTCGCCGGGGTCACCCTGGACGAGAACCCGAAGGAGGCGGAGGAGCTCGCGGGCCGGGCGATCGAGCACGGCGGCGCCCTCCTCGCGCCCGACCGGGCCGCCCAGTTGAGCTCACTGATCGTCGACGCGATCTCCCGGCAACCCGAGCGAGGGCTCGACCTCGTCGGGGCGGCACTGGCCGCGGCGGCCCGCTGGCAGGGGATCTCCGAACCCGACACGCTCCACAACACCTTCATCGCGGCCCGCGCTTACCACGCCCTCGACCGCCCCGCCGAGGCCGCCGCGCTGTTCGAGGAGGCGATGCCGAAGGTCGAGGTCCCGTACGCGCCGCCGATGGTCGCGATGACGCGCGCCCAGTTCGGCGAGTGCCTGCGTGAGCTGGGACGGCATCGCGACGCGGCCGAGCAGTTCGTCGAGGCGGCGCGGCTCGTGCAGGACGACCCGGACAGCACGCGCACGCACGCGGAGCTGGCCTGGTCCGCCGCGCTGGCGCTGGAGTTCGCCGAGGAGACACCGCAGGCGCTGGCCGCCTACCGGCGGGCGGCCGAGCTGTGGGGCGATCTCGGCGAGGTGGTGCCGCGCGTACGCTGCCTGCGGTCGGCGGCCTGGCTGATCCACTGGGAGGGCACTCCCGATGACAGCGGCGACAACGGTGGCGACCCGATCGATCCGATCGATCCGATGGAGCGGCCGGGCCCGGTCGCGATGCGGGCGGTGCTCGCCGAGCTCGAGTCGCTCGCGGAGCAGGACGCCTCCGAGGAGGTCATGGCCGAGCTCACCGCGACCCGCGAGCAGCTCGAGTACATGATTCCCGACGACGAGGATGACGACGAAGACGAGGACGATTGACGCGCGTTCCGGCGTGAACAGCCCGTTTCTCGGTAGCCGTCACGGCGCGAGACACGGGACGCGCCGGTCGCCGTCCTTTCCGGACGGGTGAGTCGGCGCCCCGGATGCCCCCGCATGCGGCGGGCGGCGGGGCATCGGCCGCCGTGTTGAAGGGGCGTCGCGGTTGAAGGGGCATCCCGGTTGAAGGGGCGTCGCGGTTGAAGGGGCGTCGGGCGATGGCATGACCCGGGGGCCCCGGCGGCCCGGTCATGCCATCACGGCGACGAACCTCCAGTCGAGGACGGCACGCGGGTCGCCGTCGCCAAGGGCGGCGACCCGCGAGCGGAGCTGGACCAGCCCGCCGCCGCCGGGCAGCGGGGCGCGCCGTTCCACGACGACCTCGCTGGAGAGCGTGTCCCCCTCGTGGACCGGGCCGACGTGGTCGCAGCCGTGCCAGGCCACGACGGTGACCAGGTTCGGCAGCGCCCGGGCGGCCTGGGACAGCGCGACGCCGATGGTGTGCCCGCCGTACGCCAGCCGGCGCGCGTCCCGGGCGGCGCGGACGTCGTGATGCACCTGCGCGATGTTCACGGTGAGCCTCGCCAGTTCCGGAGCGGCGGACACCACGTCTCCCCCGCCGACCCGCCACCTCTCGCCCTCGGAGACGTCCGCGAAATGCCGGCCGGGGACCTGTTCCCGGAAGCGGTCGAGACGCCAGCCGGCCAGCACCCGCGTGGCCGCCTCTGCGAGGCCGGCGTCCGAGGCTGCCGCGCCCACCGCGTCGAGATCGGCGTCGTGGCCCGTCCGCGCCCCGGGGTCGCGCAGCGGCAGCATCGCGCAACGCCAGAAGTCGAGGACGGGCGCCCCGTCCTGGTCCACCGTGCTGATCCGCAGCACGGCCAGCCCGGTCGGCCGTCGGCCCGGTTTGGCTTGGTTCTGCCGCAACGCGACCACCTCGGTGGACGTACGCAGGGTGTCCCCGATCGACGGCAGCCGCCGGAACGCCAGCCCCCGATAGAACAGGTTCGCCACGACGTGATGGGTGACGAGCGTGGACTGGCCGATCGCCACGTCCCAGACCAGCGCCGGATGCGCCAGGGCGGTCTCACCCGTGACCTCCCGGCACAGATGCGCGTCCAGCGGCAGCCGCAGCCGGTCGCCGACGACCGCCTGATGGACCGCGGCGTGCCCGGCCGTGAGAGTGACGCCGGGCGCGCCGTCGAACACCTGCCCGACCGCCAGCTCCTCGAAGTACGGCCCCTCCGCGATCGCCGTCACCGCATCGCTCACCGTCGACTCCCGTCCGCTCGCCCCGCCCGACGGTCCCACACCCGGCCCGACCGCCTCACGCCCTACCCGGCGGTCCCCCGCGCGTTGCCCTACGACCTCATGCCCACCCGACGGTCCCACGCGTTCCCGACGACCTCATGCCCCGCCCGCGGGTGTCCCGCCTCGCCCGCCGGTCCCACGCCCCGCCCGCCGGTTTCGCCGCGACCGCTCACCGCCGTACCCACTGTCGTCTCCTCGCGCCGTGCCCCCTTAAGCCGCGCCCCCTTAACCGGAGCTCCAACCGGGCAGTGTTCCATCAACGAGTGATCGGACCGACGACGGAGGCCGCGACCGGCGGCCTTCGCGGACGCGGCGTGGAGGCGACGTGACAGAGCTGTCAGACCTGTCGGAGGAGGAGCGGGCCATCGTGGCGACCGTACGGGACTTCGTCGACCGAGAGGTCCGGCCCGTCGCCCGCGGCCTGGAACACGCCGACGAGTACCCCGAGGCGCTGATCGAGCAGATGAAGCGGCTCGGCGTCTTCGGCCTCGCCGTGCCCGAGCCCTACGGCGACGTGCACGTCTCCATGGCCTGCTATGTCATGGTCACCGAGGAGCTCGCCCGCGGTTGGATGAGCCTGGCCGGTGCGATGGGCGGGCACACCGTGGTGGCGAAGCTGCTCGCGACGTACGGCACCGAGGAGCAGAAGCGGCACTATCTCCCCCGGATGGCCACCGGCGAGGTGCGTGCCACGATGGCGCTCACCGAGCCGGGCGGCGGCTCCGACCTGCAGGCGATGACCACGGTCGCACGCCGCGCGGACGACGGCTACGTCATCGACGGCGTCAAAACCTGGATCACCAACTCCCGCCGTTCGCAGCTCATCGCCCTGCTCTGCAAGACCGACCCGGCCGCGAAGCCGGCGTACACCGGCATGAGCATCCTGCTCGTCGAGCACGGCCCCGGCCTCACTGTCTCCCGCGACCTGCCAAAGCTCGGCTACAAGGGCGTGGAGAGCTGCGAGCTGTCCTTCGACGGCTACCGCGCGCCCGCCTCCGCGCTGCTCGGCGGCGTCGAAGGCCGCGGGTTCGCGCAGATGATGAAGGGGCTGGAGACCGGCCGCATCCAGGTCGCCGCCCGCGCCCTCGGCGTGGCCCGGGCCGCGTTCGACGACGCCCTGCGCTACGCCCAGGAACGCGAGAGCTTCGGCAAGCCGATCTGGAAGCACCAGGCCGTGGGCAACTACCTCGCCGACATGGCCACCAAGCTCACGGCCGCGCGCCAGCTCGTGCTGTACGCGGCCGAACGCGCCGACACCGGGCGGCGCTGCGACATGGAGGCCGGGATGGCCAAGCTCTTCGCCTCCGAGACCGCGATGGAGATCGCGCTCAGCGCGGTGCGGATCCACGGCGGCTACGGCTACTCCACCGAGTTCGACGTCGAGCGCTATTTCCGCGACGCGCCGCTCATGATCGTCGGCGAGGGCACTAACGAGATCCAGCGCGACGTCATCGTGCGGCAGCTCGTCAGCAGAGGCGGACTGGACATCTGATCCCCCGCCCGCCGGGCTCGGCCGGTAACCGCCGCCGACGTGGGCAGAACCCCGCCCTCTTTCCTCAAAACCCGCCCTTTCTTCTCAGAAGCGGCGCGGCCCGCCGGGCCTTCGCCATGACCCTCCGATCCGCGGCCAGCCGTACGGTTCCCGCGCAGACCGCCCGCCCCGAACCGTGCCGACCACCGGCCCCGAACCGTGCCGGCACAGAGTCGGCCGCGCCCGGGTGAGGCACGGCTGCCATGCCTCACCCTGAGCCGCCGGACGTTACCGGTTGTAGTTCTTCCCGGGGGCCTTACCGGGGATCGGCTTGGCGATGAGAGCGACGGGGATGAAGAAGCAGATCTGGCCTATCGCGATGGTGAGCGTCCACAACGCCTTGTCGTCGTAGTGGGCGGACGCCTTGGCGTACAGCTCGTCGGGAACGCGCTCCCCGGACGGGTTCGGGGTGAGAACGGCCTCCACGAGCTCCAGCGCGACCCGTTCGGCGTCGGTGAAGTAAGGGGCGTCCCGCCATGACGCCACGGCGGTGATGCGCTCCTCTGTCTCCCCGGCCTTGCGGAGCAGGCCGGCTTGCCGGACGGTGTGGTACGTGCTGCCGACGATCTGCCCGGCGCGCAACTGCATCAGGTGGATGGTGGTGTGCGGGATCGCACCGTTCAGGGTCGCCTTGGTCATGGCTCCCGCGATTGCCGCCACCTCGGGGAAGAACTGGCTGGGGTCGGGCAGGCGCGACTGGAGGTGGTCCGGCTCGGTCGTCGTAGGCATGGACATGGCGAGGTTTCCCTTCTCATCTCAGCGGTGTTTTCGGCGTGCGTACCGGTGGGGTTGGTCATTCATCACGAAGCGGCCGATGGCCGGGGACGATCACGCGTTCCAACGCGGATGGTCGACAGCGATCCGCATACCGGCCGGGGATGCCGAGCCTTCCCGCACCGGCCGGCGTCGCCCGGCCTTCCCTGTGCCGGCCGAGGTCGCCCGACGTTCCCGGCACCGGCCGTGGTCGCCCAGCGTTCCCGCGTGCTGGTGGGTGACTCAGTGGTCCGGCGACACAACCGCCGGGAATGTGCGCGCCGGCCGTCATGCCGCGGCGGCCCCATAAGCGCGGCGGCCGGTCCGGATCCAGACGAACTGAAGGACGCTCACGCCGAACATCAGGACGCCCAAGGGGACGTGCACGGCCTTCACCCCCGCGATGCCCAGCGCTACCTGCGCCGACGCGAGCACCAGGTAGCCGACCGCGTACAGGATGGGCCTGGGCGAGCCGCCGCCTGGCCGCCACCCCACGATCGCGGCGACAACGTGCACCAGCACCACGAAGAACGTCCCGTATGCCCCAGCTTTGTGCAGTGCCCCACCGCCGGGTGAGGACAGCAACAGCCCCGCGGTGATCGCCTGGACGAAGACGGCTACGGTTTGCACGGTGATCGCGACACGCAAGAATGTGAGGTTGCCTTGCTTCGTCATCGTGTGCGAGGGCATGGGGAGGTCTTCCCTTCTCAATCTCAGCAGTGCTAGAGGCCGGTGACCCGGCGCCTCAGTAGTCCGACGACGCAGCCGCCGAAAATGTGAGGTGTCCCCGCCAACCTCACATTTCGCTGCGCTGTCTCGTCGATCTGGTGAGGGCAGACGCGACCAAGGGAGTCGGCGACATCATGACCACCCAATCCGAGCCAGGGCGCGACCGACTCGATCCGGGCCTGAGCGCGATCGTGAGCGAGCGGCGTCAGCTGATCAACCTGGCGTACCGGCTCCTCGGCTCCCTGGCCGACGCCGAGGACGTCGTCCAGGAGACCTACGCCCGCTGGTACACCATGTCCCGGGAGCAGCAGGAGGCCATCGCATCCCCTGGCGCCTGGCTGACCAGGGTGGCCAGTCGCATCTGCCTGGACCTGCTCGGGTCGGCGCGGGCCCGGCGCGAGAGCTACGTGGGCGAATGGGTCCCGGAGCCGCTGCCCGACCGTACGGAGTGGATCAGCGTGCGGCCGGGCGGCAGCGCGGTCGATCCGGCCGACCGGGTCACTCTCGACGAGTCGGTCAGCATGGCCTTCCTCGTCGTGCTCGAATCGATGACCCCGGCTGAGCGCGTCGCGTTCGTCCTGCACGATGTCTTCTGCCATTCCTTCACCGAAGTGGCGGAGATCGTCGGCCGTACCCCGGCCGCATGTCGCCAGCTGGCCTCGTCGGCCCGCCGTCGCGTCCGCGCGTCGCAGCCTCCCGCGACCCCGGCGGCCCAGCAGGCCGGCATCGTCAGAGACTTCAAGCAGGCATGGGAGGCGAAGGACATCGAGGCCCTCGTCGGCCTCCTCGACCCCGACGCCACGATGGTCTCCGATGGCGGCGGCCTGGTCAGCGCCGTGCTCCACCCGATCGAAGGCAGCGAGAAGATCGCCCGCTACATCATCGCGATCGCCGATCTGGCCCCCAACCTGGCGATCCTGGAGCGTACGGTCAACGGCCAGCCCGGTTTGGTGGCCCAGCACAACGGCGTCACCGTAACGGTGGCGGCGTTCGACGTTCCAGGCAACCGGATCAAGCACATTTGGGCAGTACGCAACCCCGAGAAGCTCTGGCCGTGGACGGCGGAGACACAGAACTAGGCCGCGCCCGGGGGCAAGCAGATCGTTCCCGAGGACAACAGGAGAGGACGTCACAGACGCGACCCCCGCAGAGCCGGGATGGACGTTCACGACCTCGACGACCACCCCGGGATCGGAGGTGACGCCCGCCCGCGACACCACGG
This sequence comes from Microtetraspora malaysiensis, assembly GCF_001528665.1. Lineage (GTDB taxonomy): Bacteria > Actinomycetota > Actinomycetes > Streptosporangiales > Streptosporangiaceae > Microtetraspora_A > Microtetraspora_A malaysiensis. The sequence goes on along the minus strand of NZ_BBYJ01000018.1, from coordinate 788 downwards.
CGCCCAGGCCACCAGCGGTGATCATCGATCCCGGGCATGAGGTGGTCGTCAAGCCCCGGCAGCACGAGGTGACGATCCACAGCACCCTGGTCCAGAAGGAGGCATCGCAGCAGAGCCGGAGTCGCTCGCAGTAGAGGGAATCGAACAGGTACCGGCCCCACCACAGGCAGCGGGGATAGTGGCGCCCGCACCGACGTGAATCGAGGGCGCACCGGTGCTGGACCCATAGGGATACACCAGTCCGCCGTCATCGGAGAGAAGCCGCAGTTGCGTGCGACGGCTTCGACGTGCATGACGGATCACCGTTCGCCGCTCGAGGATCGCGACTCTCGACTCCTGGCTCTCGGCTCTCGGCTCTCGGCTCATGGATCAGGAATCGCGGCTCGCCGGTCGCCGGTCGCCGGTCGCCGGTCGCCGGTCGCCGGTCGCCGGTCGCCGGTCGAGGATGGCTGTTCGCGGGATTGTTGGTCACTGTCTGTCGGTCCAGTGTCGGGGGCGGAGCTTGGAATACCGGTGGAACCGCATCGACACGGTCCCGTCCCCTTGGTCGATCACTTCTACCCGATCCGGGTGGCGGGACTTCCACTTGTTGTCCGCGGCGCACAGTGGTGCGAGGTTGTCCAAGTTCGTGCGGCCGGTCGGGTACCAGGGTTCGATGTGGTCGATCTCGGACAGGTAGGCGGGGACGTCACACCCTTCGCGGCAGCAGGTCCGGTACGTGGCCAGGATCGCCTCCCGCTGATCGGCTGAGGCCAGCCGGCGCGCCCGCCCGAAGTCCTGCATGATGC
>NZ_BBYJ01000017.1:38827-453680 GCF_001528665.1 Microtetraspora malaysiensis | reverse complement strand
TGAGCTTCCCCTCTTAGCGTGGAGACCGAACCGAGAGAGGTTTGGTCGTGGCAGGTACCACGAGGCGCCGCTTTGATCCGGAGTTTCGGGCTGGAGCGGTGCGCATCGTCAAGGAGACCGGCAAACCCGTCTCGCACGTCGCGCGGGACCTTGGTATCAACGAGTACACGCTGCACAACTGGGTGCAGATGGACCGGCACGCCAACGGGCAGGCCGGCGGTAACAGCGGCGGAGGCGGGACGCTGAAGGAGTCCGAAAGCGAGGAGCTGGCGCGGCTGCGGCGGGAGAAGGCCGAGCTGGTCAAGGAGCACGCTCGAGAGAAGGCGGCGTGGGAGAAGGAACGCGCTGAGCTGGAAGACGAGCGTGATGTTCTCAAGCGCTCCGTGGTCTTGTGGGTGAAAGAGGCGATGGGCCGGTGAGCGTGGCGGCCTTCATCTGCTCCCAGAAGACCGACCATGACATCGACCATGCCACCTCCTGCCGGGCGCTGGGGGTGTCGCAGTCGTGGTTCTACAAGTGGAAGAACCGCATCGGCCAGACCGCCTCGACGGCGCGTGAGCAGCGGCGGGCGCGCCTGGATGAGGAGATCAAGCGCCTGTTTGCGGCATCGGGCGGCACCTACGGCTCGCCTCGGATCACGCAGGACCTGCACGCCGAGGGCTGGAAGGTGTCGGAGAACACGGTCGCAGCCCGGATGGCTGAGCTCGGGCTGGCCGGCCGTCCGCCCAAGAAGCGCCGGTCGCTGACCCGGCAGGGCAAACGGCGAGCGGCGCCGGACCTGGTCGGCCGCACGTTCACCGCGGTAGCGCCGGACGTGCTGTGGGTCGGCGACGGCACCATGATCGACACCGATGAAGGGTCGCTGTACCTGGCCACGGTTGAGGACCTGTTCTCTCGTCGGCTGCTCGGCTACGCCATGTCCGAGCACCACGACGCGGCACTGACCGTCGCTTCACTCCAGATGGCGGTGGCCACCAGGGGCGGGAATGTGGACGGGGTGATTTTTCATTCCGACCGCGGGTCGGAGTACACCGCTGCCTGTTACCAGGTCGAATGCCGCAAGCACGGCGTCGTGCAGTCGATGGGCCGGGTGGGATGCGCTCTCGACAACGCCGCGGCCGAGGCGTTCAACAGCACGCTCAAGGTCGAGTACGTGTATCGGCAGCGCTTCCGGACGCGGGCCGAGGCTCGCGTGAAGATCGCAACCTGGATCAACGACTTCTACAACACAAGGAGGAGGCACAGCGCCAACGACGGATTGCCGCCCATCGCATTCGAGCGTCAGATGGCCGAGAAGAGGCACACTTCAACGGCCCTGCTGAGGGCCGCTGTGGCATAGGACCGTCTCCACGTTTTCAGGGGATTGACAGCCCCCGATGCCGCAGTAGCCGCCCAGGTGCTTGTACAGGTACTGCTGGTGGTAGCAGTTCCCTTCGGGCGATAGATCGGCAAGCAACGGGTCACGCATCCGTGTCTTTCGGATGGCGGGGCGATGCGTAAATGATCCAGACAGTGCGGGTGACATCATCGATGGCATAACGGACACGCCCGCCGCTGGTCACCTCGAACTCCCATTGCTCAAGGTCTTGGCCGTTATGACGATGAGTCGCGAGGTCGCCACGTAGGCGGTGCTGACGCTCGTGATCTGCTCGCGAGCGTGGATCGGCGCGCAGCGCCTCGAAACATCGGCGTGTGTGGCCAGGGCGTGACGGCACAACTCCTCCCAGCCCTTGACCGCATCACTGGTACCGAACCGGACATCCCACTCATCGTCAGGAGGCGGGACCGTCACCCGGTCTCCACGCTTCGGGCTCACGCCGAAACCTCTACCGGCCCGAAGTCGCCGCTCGTAGCCGCACGAGCCTGGGCGTAGTGCGCGGGGTCAGCCTTGATTCGAGCGGTGGCTCGCCAGCCTGCGATGACCTCCTGCATCGTGACATCAATGTCCAATTCCGCCGCATCGGAGAGCGCCTCGACCAGTTCGAGGGTGAAGGCACGCAGTTCGTCCGCGGTGAGATGGCGAACCCAGGGGAAGACTTCGGGCATCGCAATGACCAGCGCCCGGGCGGTCGGATCGTGCTTGAGGAGGGCAAGGAACAGGCGAGAGGCCGTGGCCAGCGTCTGTTCGCGTCGTTCCTCACGGTCAGCCGCGGTCAGATAGAAGTCCTGGGCATCCCGGTGAGTCACACGTACGCGGCCGAGCCGCGCGGCGCGTTCAGCGACGGCTCGGGGGTTTCTGGACAGATCCGAGAAGGTGACGGCGTCGACATGTCTCGTGCTCACTCCATCATCGTAAATCAGAACACATTCTGATAACCAGTGGACCAGGTAAGGAGCCGGGTTGGCGCCTTGCGGCAAGGCGAGCAGATCGTCGGCGACCTAATCGGACGTTCCGGCCGACACCTCCTCGGGAGCCAGACGCGCGGATTATCTAGTCGTTTCCACCGTCTCCTCGACCCTCCTCACCGCCTCCTCTATCCGCTCGATCGCCGCCTGCGCCTCAGTGACCTGGTGCTTGGTCTCCTCGGCCGCCGTCCGCGTTTCACGCGAGGCATCTCGGGCCTCCTCGGCAGCACGTCTGGTCCGGCCCAGGCCCAGCAGGCCCTTCGCACTCGTTTGCTCCGTCATACATCCCCTCGCCTGGGTTGATGTGAGACATCACCCGGAAGGTGCGAAAAGAGTGGACCACCAGCCAGGCACGATTGCCTGCCTAGTTGGAAAGCGAGCGGTGGCCAAGAAAGCCATATCAGCATCCCCCAGGCAGCCGAGGAGGCTCGCTGGTCACATCCCGCTGAACGCAGTGAAACTCCTCGCTGAAAACAGCCCTGGCCCTTGATCATCACCGGGCGAGCCGGGCGATCAAGGGCCAGGTTTAGTCAGTTATCGCAGGTCAGGCCTCGCCGGACGTGAGGCCGATCGGGCATCCCACCCCCGTGCCTCCGATGCCGCAGTAGCCGCCGGGGTTCCGGTAAAGGTACTGCTGGTGGTAGCGGTTCACCCCAAGCAATAGATCCTGGTTAGCGCGAGCTCGACCGGAATTCTGCCCACAGGTCAACCGCCTTCTCGAGATCAAGAGCGGCGACCTCCTCGCGCGACATGCCAACGGTGTAGATCAACCGGTCCGCGAGCCAGTCTGGAACCGGTTCCCTGGGAGGCGGTTGATCGACGCGGATGTGATCGGCCAGAGGACCCAGGCGTTCTATGATCTGCCCGAGCTGGATGACCCCAGGACGGCCCTTCCCAGCGGCGCGGACCCTGGCCGTGGCCTCGGCGTACACCTCGGCGTCGGCTCTTTCACCCACGGCCCACACTTCGCAGATCTCGATCGACTTGTCATCGGCGATGCGGTAGACGACCCGCCAGGTGTTACGCCCGACCACGAGCTTTCGGAAGCCCGTCAGCTCCCCGCCCAAGGGATAGCCGGCCTCAGGATTGTCGAGTAGAAGCAGGATCTTCTTGAGGACCTTCGGTACGGCATCGGGGCCGATCCGCCGGAGGTCATCTACGGCCGGGGCCGTGAAGACGACGTCGGACACGTTTACTCGTCATCCGGCAATGCGGTAAGCGACTCCCGCGTGTGCCCGAAGGCAGTGAGCACATCATCGAGCGAGACGCGCTCCCCGGTGTCGGTGACGGAGCGGGCGAGCACCAACGCCAGGTCCCGGAGGTCGGCCGCGGCCTCTTCGAGGTCATTAAGGCGACGGATGCTCACCACTGCCGCCACCGGCTGATGCCGACGGGTCACCACCAGATCGGTCCCTTGCTCGGCATCGGCCACGAGGCGAGCGATCCCGCGCTGGGCCGCCTCCGTGACGCTCAGCTCAGCAGCATCATGCAGAACGGTCATGTATCTACTGTATAGCTATCTGTACAGACTGCGGAGATGGACGGCATCAAAACCGATCTCGGACGGTGCCTCGTCATCGGCCTGGCCGCCCTGAACAAGAGGATCAGGCTCCATGGGATGGAGGACCGCGTCACTGCTCCGCTTCAGTCGCGCTCTGCCCCTTCTGGCCAGATCACCCGGACGGCCATGCCTCGGCCGCGAGCCTCAGCGACGACGTCGGCGGTGCCGCCGAACCCTCGGGCGGGCTTGCCGTCCCACACAGCGAAGAGCTGGTCCGCCTGGTCGAGCATGAACACGCCTGCGGCCATGTGCGCCTCAGAAGTCGACTCGACGAAATCGAGCCGGTGAACCGTGTCCGCGTGACTGATCAGCGCGTCGTACTCGCGCCACGCCTCCGGGGGCAGTCCCTCGCGGTACTTCTGGGCGGGAACAACGACCTCCAACTTGCCCCCCGCTTCCACGACCGTTCGCGCGAAGATCTGATCAGCACCATCCGCCAGGCAGGACAGGCCGATCACGTCTGTTGCGTCATCAAGGGCTCTCTTCAGTTCGGCTTCGACGAGAGCAACGGTGGCCTGGGGCAGTCCGCGATGGCCGGAGATGGCGATACGAGGCATGGTCCTCATCTCTACAAGAGGGTGGCGCGAAGCCTGTCGTCGAAGGCACGAACGCCGCTGGTGATCGGTCCCGTGTACTTCCTGCGGAAGCGCCGCACGCGGTGGATGACCCGATCGGATCCGTGGTGCATGCCGATCCGGAGGGCCTCGCCTGCCAGGTGGAACGCCTCGTCGATCTCGCCGGTCATGCTCTTGGCGGTGGCGACCTCGGTCATCAGTACGCCTCGTTGCTTGACCGCTGGTTGCGTCGAGGACAGGGACTCGGCGAACGCGTTCACGGCCTCCTCGGGCCGTTCCAGGCGCACCATGACCAGAGCGCGGTAGCCCGCGAGCTTTGCATGGTCGAACGGGAAGACCCACGGCCACGGCGGTGACGCGGCGTGCTCGCTCGCGGTGACGGCCTTCTCCGCGGCCTGCAATGCGGTTAGGGCTGCCGTGGCGTTGTGGGCGGTGGCGTATCCGAGTGCCTCGATGCTCGACAACCATGCGTGCGCGGTCGCGGGGGGCCGATCACCGAGCTGGCGCCGCGCTTCCGCGAGCAGCGCCAGGCCGAGAGCAGGATCCTCAGCGTCGATCTCGAATGAGGCCAGGCTGCCGATCATGTAGCTGCTGAGGAGGTTGTGCTGCGCCCGCCGGGCTGTGTCGATGGAAAGGCGGTAGTAGGTACGTGCCGTACCGGTGTCGTGCATGTCGGCGTGCAGCCAGGCCGCGAACCCGGCCGCCTCGCTGACTGCGGCGCAGATCTCTGTGGCGTGCGCGGACAGTGCGGCGCGGCCAAGGGTCCGATTGGCCATCTCCACGTGGGCGACCGCCCCACGCGCCAGCTCACGGGCGGGAGTGATGGCCTCAAGGCGGCGTTGCGCGCCGGTGATCGCGGTGAGAGTGAGCGCCGTGGTCTCGTCGGCCTCGGCGCGTTTCGGAGTCGGGGCGACGGTGAGTGCCGCGAGAGCCACCGCCTTGCCGAAATCTCGCCGTTTCGTCGGATCGTCATCTCCCCGATGGCCGAACCGGAGCAGATGGAGAGGAACTCCGAGTCGGCCTGATATCTCTCGAACTTGATCAATGGTGAGCGGCTGCCGATGCCGGAGCACCTTGGAGACCCAGCTCTGGGAGTAACCCACCGCCTCGGCGAGCTGCTCCTGTGTCCACCCGTGCGCTCGCATGGCTTCGGCGAGGATGGTGGGGATGTCGCACTCCGCGAGCGCGGACGCCACACGAGGGGAAGACCAGAACTGGGGCGGCAAGCTGCCGCTCGCTCGATCCATGACGTTAGGTTAAGCCGGATCACCTCAGCGCGGCCGTATTCGTGACACGAATAGCGCCACTACCGGCAGTGCTGGGCTGTTCAGCGCGTGTGCCGTCTTTCGTGATGATCGCGACATGCATCGCCTACCACTCCGAGCAGCCAACCGATTACTGACGGCGCTGGAAGATCTCGGCACCACGGCTGACGCTCACGAGGGCTACGGGATCGCGCTGGTATCGGTCTGGGTGGATCTTGTGGTCTGGACCGATGGCGCGTCCTTCTCCTGGTGGTCGGGGCGGATCTCCAAGCGGACCGGACTACGGGAGCACGCCTACTGTCCGGCCGACGACCCGGTGACAGCCGCTCGCCGTATCGCCGACCGGTACGCCGAACTGCGAGACGAGCACCCGCTGTCGGAACTGATCCGCGAGGCACTTTCGGAGATTCCCTCAAGGCGAATGGGGCTGCCGGTATGACCGTGACCCTACGCGGCCTGGAAGCCGAGTACGGCAAGCAGTGGACCATCACCGACGCGGCCGGAGGCGGCTGGTGCGCCGTCCGTCGCACGAACCTCCCACCGCAGAAGGTGGCACGCGGGCTGTCCAACGTCCGCTGTGGCGCGGATCTTGAGGAACTGGCCCGACACCTGGCCGAGGAGAAACGGGGCGAAGGGAAGGATTCGCCACGCCCTCGGTTGCGGCCGGTGTCCTGAGTTTCCAGACCGGCGCGACGGTACGGGCTGTCCTGACGCCCCCGTTCAGGCCCCGTACCGTCGCGTCCTGACGGGCGCGGCGGCGCAGATGACTCCCATCCCTGGGGAAGAGAGATCCGGAGTCACGCGCCGCCGCGCTCTCCAATCCTCCGAAAGCGACCACGGACAGTGAGGCAGCGGAGCCGGGAGGCCAGGAATCATCCCGTGGCGGATATCCCGTACGACCTTCCGCTTTTCAGGTATAGCAATCGCCCCGGCTGTCATCGACGACCTGGGGTTAGAGAATGCCTGAACGTGCCCAGCGTGTGTCCCTGTTGGCCGACGTTGCCGTCACCATGGCCGTCAGTGTCAACGGTGTTGAGCGCCCGCTTGCAAACGGGCACCAGTCACCAGATCGGCAACTTCTCGGCCTGTTCCGGCGTATGGTGGCGCCCGTCACTATGAGGCATTGCGCAGCTTGGTGGCTGCTGTACAGCAGCCACGTTCATTTCACGAGGGCGCCCGGCAGTGGCCCATCGAAGATCTCCCAGGTGAGGACGACACCAGTCAGTAGGGCGGTCAGCACGAATAACGACCCCTCGTCGTCCGGGAGATCGAAGTCTTCGTCGGAAACAGTGTCCGGATCGAACCCTGCCGCACGCATCTCCTCGACAAATCGATCGGGTTCGTCCCCTTCTCGTAAGCACGCGGCGACAGGGTCGAACGAGGTCATCAACTGCCCGTCGACCACGTGCTCGAATCCACTCCACCCGTTGACGTTCTCGAAGATCATAATTGTCTCAGTCTGCGCGGATAGAGCATCCGTGACCTTCGGGTCGACCAGCCTGCAATCGGCTACCTCGATGATTACGGTCCAATCGCCTAACCGCCAGGCCCGTACCACCTCGGGCAACGGGCATTCTTCTTTTGTGAAGAGACGTATATCAACCTGCTGCGCACCCAGCCGGCGCAACGCCTCGGCCTCGTCGACGCCTCGGACAAAGGTCAGGCTCCACGCATGTCCGAGGACGGTGATGTCCCTCAGCCAATCAAAGTCGGCCCGACTCAGCTCGACCATGGTCCCTTCCTCCTGCCCGTTGACCGTGGCGCTGGATAAGTTAGTCGAACCACCTCCAGGAAGGTGAGAGCCCAGCTAGATGTACTAGTACATCGAGATCTGATCCGTCGTAGCGGCTGACCTGCGGTGGCTGCCCAGGTCATCCGCTGAGCTGGGCTTTCAGTGTTCGCCGCTTCTCATCGTTGTGCGCTGCTTTTCACGCTCATGTGCCCTGGATGTGCCCCGACGCCTCGCTTGTAGGGCAACGGCAACAGGTGTTCGAACTGGCCTTACATGGCCTCTACCTGCGGAGGCAGTCCACTGCCGTCCGCCAGCGTCCAGTGTCGTTCGTCGGCGTTGTCACGCAGTTGGTCACTCACCCGATCTGTTCCGAGACTCCATACACCACCACGAACGCTAGGAGCAGAAGACCGCTGATGGCCATGACCATGGCGCGATAAAGTGCACGGGGATTAGGTGGCACTACCCAGCTTGTGGACCCACCCGCTGAAGCAGCGAAGATCACGCCCGAGGCGATGCCACCTGCACCGACCACTCCCACGACCGGAAACACCAGAAAGATCAAGCCGCCGAGAATAAGAACGCCAGCCACCGTGTAGAGCACAAGCCTGCGAACCACGCTTTTCTCCATAGCCGCCTGCTTGGCCATCTGCTTGGCCGCTCGGGCGCGTCGCCGTTTTGCTCGCCTGCTTGAGTGCTGCGCGTCGCTCATTTGCCGCCCCAGCTCTTCAATCTAGTCAATCATGGAACGTCTACTGTTTCGCTCTGGTTCCAGGCTGCTCGGGCGCGAGCATGTTCTCTGCCCCTTCTGTCCCGCTTGCCATCGATCCACTGCGAAGCGGTAGCGCGCCGACCCGGGTGCTCGGCACCTGGCACACCCCCGTGACTTTCTGCTTGCAAACGGGAGCCAGTCACGACGTAGAGGGCTCGTCGCCCTGCGGAAGAGGCAGTTGCGGGCCGGTGGTGTGTGGTCGTGTGAGGCGGCGTTGCTGTAGCGGTTGCTGTACGCAGCACCAGGCCGACCAGGTGTATCTCATTTAGGGGTCCACACCCCTTTATGATTGGGCAGTGGCCGTTCCGTTTCGCGCCGGGTCCTCAGTTGGTGCCATGCGTGGCTGCATCCGCTGGCGCAGTAGCGCTCACGTCGGCGCCCGTCCGCGACAGTCAGAAGCGCGATCAGAAGACGGAATGCCTTGGCGCGCTCGTCCTGTGGCAGATTGATAATCTTCGCCAGTTGCTCAGCCAGTCGCCCCCGCGTTATCAGTACCGCCGGAGTGTGGGTGAGCCGTATCCCCGCCAAGAGGGCACTCTCCGGCCCATCCTCGACGACGGCACCAGCCTGAATGCAGTAGTTGGCAAGATCGCGTAGCACGACCAACTGGTCCTCAGCTGTTAGCCCCTCGAACCAGACGACACCCCACGACACCGGACGAAGGTCCTGCGCCAATTCATTCAGAATGACCGCATGCTCGTGCACATCACCCTGACTATCATGACCGACGCTTGAACTGCCCGAATACGGTGCTGGCCTGCGTTGAGCGTCCACCATCTTCCGCCACTGTCCAGTGTCGTCCGTTGGCGTTGTCACGCAGTTCTGTCACGCAAAGAGCGCGCCGGCTGGTCACTCTGTCTGCTGCGACCGCCCGCGGTGAAGGTACAACTGATCGTGGCCGAAGACGTCGTATAGCCAGTGATCGAAGTACCTGCCTACAGCATCGCTGTCGCGAGGGTTCAATGCCAGCCATTCACGGGCAGCCCGAACCATCTCGGCTTGGGCAAGCTCTTCCTCCGCTGGCTTGAGTTCCACCCAGTCCGTAAGATCACCCCACAGGGTGTACATGCTGCCCGCCCAGTCTCCGATGGTGAAGACCTCGATCGTCTCGCCCATGAGTTCCAAACCGACGTCGTAAGGATCGTTCGCGCGAAGAAGTTGTTCCGCTAGGTCGCGGGTGCGCTCCAGATAGGCCGACCAGACCGCGTCGTCTTGCACGCTTCTCCGTCTCATCGCTCCTGCGAGTGCGATGTGCGCTCCCGCACGCTCGCGCCTTGTCCTGATCTCTCGTCTGCCATCGTCCCACCGCGTAGCGGCAGCAGGCCGGCGACGGAGGGGCAGGCCCGGCCTCGCGTGTACATGTTCCCGGTGACCTTCCTCGCGAGCTGGTTGCCCGACCTGCACGGCTGGGCTTGACCTGGAGGAGTCGGTCTGCTGGGCTCTGCCTGGGTCGATGGTGGGCGAGCGATCAGGGCTTCCAGTCCCGCCATCTACGGCCAGCACGTTCCGCGGGCCACCTCTCGGAGTCTGAGCGCCCCGGGGTTTGGGGCAGCACCCCAAGGTCTTCGCTGCTCCTCTGGAAAAAGACTTTCATCTGCATAAACCATGCCGTCAGTTCGCCGACCGTCGTTCCCGTGCTTGCCGGCGGGCAGCGCGACCGCGAGGCGGGACCGGCCGAAGAGCCGCACGCCCGCCGTGGCGAGGCGCGCGGCCCAGCCGGCTCATGCTCGTGTGCGTACGCTTCCCGCGTCACGCTTCCTGGTGCTCTTCCCCTGGCTGCCCTCGGGCGGGTTGCCCCCTGCTCGGTGCTCACCGGTTCCCGCCGAAGGCGGCTTGACCTTGTAATGAAACTCCTCGCCGAAAACGGCTCTGGCCCCTGATCGTCATCGGGCAAGCCGGGCGACCAAGGGCCAGGATCGATCAATTACCGCAGGTCAGGCCTCGCCAGACGTGAGGCCGATCGGGCAAGCGACGCCGGTGCCTCCGATGCCGCAGTAGCCGTTTTTATTGCGCCAAAGGTACTGCTGGTGGTAGTCCTCGGCGAAGTAGAACGGGCCGGCGGGGGCGATCTCGGTGGCGATGTGGCCGTAGCCGGCCTCGTTCAACACCCGCTGGTACGCGTCACGAGAGGTGAGGGCGGCCTTCTCCTGCTCGGCGCCGTGCGTGTAGATGGCCGAGCGGTACTGCGTGCCGACGTCGTTGCCCTGGCGCATGCCCTGGGTCGGGTCGTGGGCCTCCCAGAAGACCTTCAGCAGTTCCTCGTACGACACCCGCTTGGGGTCGAACACCACCCGGACGAGCTCGGTGTGGCCGGTCAGCCCGGTGCACACTTCCTCGTATGTCGGGTTCGGCGTGTATCCGCCCGCATAGCCGACGGCGGTGGAGACGACGCCGGGCGTCTGCCAGAACTTGCGTTCGGCGCCCCAGAAGCACCCCAGCCCGAAGTCGGCGATTTCCAGCCCCTGTCCGTATGGCGGAGCCAGCGGCGCGTCGAGCACCAGGTGCCGGGATGCCACCGGCATCGACTCGGATCGGCCGGGCAGCGCCTCCGCGGGAGCCACCATCGATGTCTTGTTGTGCCCGAACAGCCAGCCCATGTCCCACCTCCATCGCCCCAAACCGAGGCGTCATGCCGTTTGTTCCCTCTCATAAGCATCGCTAAATATGAAGACAACCATTGCTTATTTGTATTAAATCCCGTAAGGAGTCACACTGGGTGTCATGCCTGAATCACGCCGAGGAGTCCTGTACGGCATAGCCGCGTACATGATGTGGGGCCTTTTCCCCCTGTACTGGCCGCTCCTGAAGCCCGCCGGAGCCGTCGAGATCCTCGCGCATCGCATGGTCTGGTCTCTCGTCGCGGTCCTGGCCATCCTGGGCGTCCGCCGCCACTGGTCGTGGATCCGCTCGATCACCCGCCGCCAGTTCCTCCTGCTCACCCTCGCCGCCGTCGTCATCTCCACCAACTGGGGCATGTACATCTACGCGGTCAACACCGGCCACGTCGTGGAGAGCGCGCTCGGCTACTTCATCAACCCGCTGGTCAGCGTTCTGCTCGGCGTCGTCGTCTTCCGCGAGCGGCTGCGTCCCTGGCAGTGGGCGGCGGTCGGCCTCGGCGCCCTCGCGGTGCTCGTTCTGGCGTTCGACTACGGCCGGTTGCCCTGGATCGCGCTGGTCCTGGCCGCGTCCTTCGGCACGTACGGGCTGGTCAAGAAGGCCGCGCAGGTGGACGCGACAGAGAGCCTCACCATCGAGACGCTGGTGCTCCTGGTGCCCGCGCTCGGCTACCTCGTCGTCCTGCAGACGAACGGCAACGGCACGTTCGTCGACCACGGGACCGCCCACATCGCGCTGCTCGTGGGCGCCGGGCTGATCACCGCGATCCCCCTGCTGTGCTTCTCCGCCGCCGCGATCCGGGTGCCGCTGACCGTCGTCGGCCTGCTCCAGTACATCGCCCCGGTGCTGCAGTTCATGTGCGGCGTCCTCATCGCGCACGAGACGATGCCGGGCAGCAGGTGGGTCGGTTTCGCCATCGTCTGGCTCGCGCTCTGCGTCTTCACCTGGGACGGCCTGCGCACCGCCCACGCGGCCCGGCGCGAGGCCCGCACGGCACCCACGCTCGAAACGGTCTGACCCTCTGGGCCCCTTGGGGGAAGAAAGCCACTCCAGGGGCCCTGAGCGGCTCGCTCGGCCCCGGCGGTCGCCGGGGCCGGCTACTTAGCCGGAACGCTCGACCACGTAGTCGCAGAGGCCGATCAGCGCCTCGCGGGCGGGGATCTCGGGCAGGCCGGCGAGCGCCTTCTTGGCCTTGTCCGCCCACCGCAGCAGCTCGTCGCGGGCCTCGGCCATCGCCCGGTTGGCCCGCAGCAGCTCCAGTGCCTCGTCGACGTCCTTCTCGGCGACCGGCCCGGAGAGCAGGGCCCGCAGCCGCGCGTCCTCCGGCCGGTCGGACGCCAGCGCGTACAGCACGGGCAGGGTCTGGACGCCCTCGCGGAGGTCGGTGCCCGGGGTCTTGCCCGAGTCGACCGTCGGGGCCGCCACGTCGATGAGGTCGTCGCCGAGCTGCCAGGCCACGCCGATCGCCTCGCACGCGTCGGTCAGCCGGGTGGTCACCTCGGCGGGCGCGCCCGCCAGCAGGGCGCCGAAGCGGCCCGAGGTGGCGATGAGGGAGCCGGTCTTGTCGGCGAGCACCTGGATGTAGTGCGTGATCGGGTCGACGCCCTCGGCCGGCCCGATCGTCTCGCGGATCTGCCCCCGGACCAGGCGGGAGAACGTCTGCGCCTGGATGCGGATGAGCTCGGGCCCGAGATCGGCGAGGATCTCGGACGCCTGGGCGAACAGGTAGTCGCCCGTCAGGATGGCCACCGTGTTGTCCCAGCGGGCGTTCGCCGAGGGCGAGCCGCGCCGCACGGGCGCCTCGTCCATGACGTCGTCGTGGTACAGCGTGGCCAGGTGGGTCAGCTCGATCACGACGGCCCCGGGCACCACGCCCGGGGCGTCGGGGTTGCCGAACTGGGCGGCGAGCAGGACGAGCATCGCCCGGAAACGCTTGCCACCGGCCTCGATGAGGTGCCGGGACGCCTCCGTGACGAAGGAGTCCTCACTTTCCACCGAGGCGCGGAGCTGCTTCTCCACGGCCGCGAGCCCGTTCGCCAGATCCGCGGCCAGCCGCTCATCGACGAGAGGCAGGTCTACAACGGGCGGCGCGGCCATAGAGGGAAGCTCCTATCGGACGAACAACGACTGGGCAGCCGTGTGCGCCAAGTCGAGCACGGGCTGCGGGAAGACCCCGAGGACTACGGTAGCCAATACCGCCACGGCTCCGACCGCCCAGGTACCTCCAGGAATCACCACAGAGGGTCCGTCGGCCGCCGGATCGCTGAAGAACATCAGCACGATGACCCGGACGTAGAAGAACGCGGCGATCGCCGAGGACACCACGCCGACCACCACGAGCGGGGTCGCGCCGGCCGCCACGGCGGCCTGGAAGACCGCGTACTTACCGAAGAAACCGCTGGTCAGCGGGATTCCGGCGAAGGCGAGCAGGAAGAGGGAGAACACCACGGCGACCAGCGGGCGGCGCTTGCCGAGCCCGGCCCACCGGGACAGGTGCCACGCCTCCCCTCCCGCGTCCCGGACCGTCGTGACGACCGCGAACGCGCCCACCGTGGTGAACCCGTAGGCCACCAGGTAGAACAGCAGCGCGGACAGCGCCGAGGCGTTTTGCTGCTGGTTGTTCCCGAGCGCGACGACGCCGATGAGCAGGAAACCTCCGTGCGCGATCGACGAGTAGGCGAGCATGCGCTTGATGTCCGTCTGGGTGATCGCGAGGATCGCGCCGACGACCATCGTGAGAATCGCCACACCCCACATGATCGGGGTCCAGCTCCACTCCAGGCCGCCCAGCGCCACCCAGAACACCCGCAGCAGCGCGCCGAACGCGGCGACGAGCGTGCCCGAGGCCATCAGCGCGGTGATCGGGGTCGGCGAGCCCTGGTAGACGTCCGGCTTCCACGCCTGGAACGGCGCGGCGCCGATCTTGAAGAGCAGGCCGACGCCGAGCATCGCGACGCCGATGTAGAGCAGGGTGTCCTGCCCGCCGACCGAGCCCAGCGCGGTGTTGATCTTCGCCAGGTCGACCGAGCCCGCGTAGCCGTACAGCAGGGCCGTGCCGTACAGGAAGAACGCGGAGGAGAAGGCGCCGAGCAGGAAGTACTTGACCGCGGCCTCCTGCGAGAGCAGGCGGCGACGGCGGGCCAGCCCGCACAGCAGGTAGAGCGGCAGCGACATGACCTCAAGGGCCACGAACATGGCCAGCAGGTCGTTGGCCGCCGGGAAGAGCAGCATGCCGCCGACCGCGAAGAGCACCAGCGGGTAGACCTCGGTGTGCGTGGCGCCCTCGGTGAGCGCCCGCTCCTCCTCGGCCGAGCCCGGCACGGCCGCGGCCGAGGCGACGAAGTGACCCTCGTCATTGATGAGCAGCACGCTCACGAACGCGAGCACGAGGATCGTGCCCCAGATGAACAGCGCCGGGCCGTCGACCGCCACCGCGCCCATCGCCGAAGGCGTGGTCGGGATGCCGGTGCGCGCCTGCCAGATCGTGATCACAAAGGCGCCGGCCAGCGTCAGCAGCGTCAGCGGCTTGTGGATCGCCGAACGCAGATAGCGGGGTGCGAACGCCTCCACGAGCACGCCGATGATCGCCGCGCCGAACACGACCAGCATCGGCGCCAGCAGGGCGTATTCGATGGTCGGCGCTGGGATGGTGCCGTTCACTGGCCCTCCTGTGCAACGGACGCCTTACTGGCCTCCTGGACGTGCTGGACCTGGGAAATCGAGTCCTTGACGGCAGGATTGATGACGTCGAGCAGCGGCTTCGGGAAGAAGCCGAGCGCGATGATCACCGCGATCAGCGGGGCGAGAACCCACTTCTCGCGGCCGTTCAGATCCTTCATCTCACGGACGGAGTCCGCGGTCGGACCGTTCATGGTGCGCTGGTACATCCACAGGATGTAGATGGCGGCCAGCACCACACCGCTGGTGGCGATGATCGCGTAGACGGGCTGCGTCTCGTAGCTGCCGATCAGCACCATGAACTCGCTGACGAACGAGTTGAGGCCCGGCAGGGCCAGCCCGGACAGGCCGGCGACCAGGAACGTCCCGGCCAGGATCGGGGCCACCTTCTGCACGCCGCCGTAGTCCGAGATGTACTGCGAGCCACGGCGGTGGATCAGGAAGCCGGCGATCAGGAACAGCGCGCCGGTCGAGAACCCGTGGTTGACCATGTACAGCGTGGCCCCGGACGCCCCGTTCACGGTGATCGCGAACACGCCCAGGGTGATGAAGCCGAAGTGCGAGATCGACGTGTACGCGATGAGGCGCTTCATGTCGGTCTGCCCGATGGCGACGATCGCGCCGTAGACGATGCCGACGACCGAGAGCACCAGCACCAGCGGGGTGAAGTAGTCCGCCGCCGCCGGGAACAGCTCCAGGCAGAAGCGCAGCATGCCGTACGTGCCGACCTTGTCCAGCACGCCGACGAGCAGCACCGCGGCACCGGCGGGGGCCTGCGCCGCCGCGTCGGGCAGCCAGGTGTGGAACGGCCACAGCGGCGCCTTGATCGCGAACGCGATGAAGAAGCCGAGGAACAGCCACTTCTGGGTGCCGGCGTCCTGGATGCTCCCGACGAGGTCGGAGAACATGAACGAGCCCTTGTCGGCGATCGTGTAGAGCGCGATCACCGCGACGAGCATCAGCAACCCGCCGAAGAGCGAGTAGAGCAGGAACTTGACGGCCGCGTAGGACCGCTGCGCCCCGCCGTACGACCCGATCATGAAGTACATCGGGATCAGCATGGCTTCGAAGAAGACGTAGAAGAGGAAGACGTCGGTCGCCGCGAAGACGCCGATCATCATCGCTTCCAGCACCAGGAGCAGCGCGAAGTAGGTCCGCGCCGACCGCTTGCCACCCTCCGCCTCATGCCAGGAGGCGAGCACCACGATCGGTACGAGCACGACCGACAGCAGGATGAGGACCAGCGCGATGCCGTCCACGCCGAGGCCGAAGTGGACGCCGAACGAGGGCACCCAGTCGTACGTCTCGGTGAACTGGAACTTGTCGCCGTTGGGGCTGAACTGGACCGCCATGGCGACGGCCAGTGCCAGCACCAGCAGGGAGATCCCGAGGGTCGCCTGCTTGGCGCGCAGCTCGTTCTTCACGGCCGCGACGCCGATGGCGCCCACCACGGGCACACCTATCAGGGTTGAGAGCCAGTAGTGCATCACAGGTTCCCTACGACGAACCAGGCACCGACCAGGATGGCGGCGCCGATGAATATCGAAAGCGCGTACGAGCGGACGAAGCCCGTCTGGACTCGCCGCAGCCGGCCCGACGTGCCACCGATGCCCGCGGCGATCCCGTTGACGAGGCCGTCGATCCCGCGGTTGTCGAAGAACACCGCGAGGCGGGTCAGCCACTGGCCGGGCCGCATGAACAGCGCCTCGTTCAGCGCGTCGCCGTAAAGGTCACGCCGGGCGAACGTGGTGAGGAACGAGCCGCGCGGAGCGGTGACCGGCACCTCGGCCGCGCCGTACTTGAACCAGGCGAGGGCCGCACCGGCCGCCACGAGCGCCAGGGTGACCAGTCCGGGCACGCTGAACGGGTGGAACGAGGGCAGGTGCTCCGGCTGACCGACGGCCGGACCCAGGAACGTCATGAACCGGTTGCCCACGATCAGGAAGCCGCCGAGGAAGATCGAGCCGACGGACAGGATGATCAGCGGCCACGTCATGACGGCGGGCGACTCGTGCGGGTGGGCGTCCGCCTCCCAGCGCTTCTTGCCGAAGAACGTCATGAACACCAGGCGGGACATGTAGAAGCCGGTGATGCCGGCGCCGAGCACCGCGAGCCAGCCCAGGGTGCTGCTGTACTCCATCGCGCTCTCGATGATGCCGTCCTTGGTGAAGTAACCGGACAGCAGCGGGAACCCGATGATCGCCAGGTAGCCGACGAGGAAGGTCGCGAAAGTGATCGGCATGACCTTGCGCAGGCCGCCGTACTTGCGCATGTCGACCTCGTCGTTCATGCCGTGCATGACCGAGCCGGCGCCGAGGAACATGTCGGCCTTGAAGAAACCGTGCGTGATCAGGTGCGCGATCGCGAAGGCGTACCCGGCGGGGCCGATGCCCGCGGCCAGCATCATGTAGCCGATCTGGGACATCGTCGAGCCGGCGAGCGCCTTCTTGATGTCGTCCTTGGCGGTACCGATGATCGCACCGGCGAGCAGCGTGGCGACACCGACGATCGTGACCGCGATCGCCGCGGTCGAGCCCTCCGGGAAGAACATCGCGCCCGAGCGGGTGACCAGGTAGACGCCGGCGGTGACCATGGTCGCGGCGTGGATGAGGGCCGAGACCGGGGTCGGGCCCTCCATCGCGTCCAGGAGCCAGGACTGCAGCGGCAGCTGCGCCGACTTGCCGCACGCCCCGAGGAGGAGCAGCAGGCCGATCGCGGTGAGCGTCCCCTGGCTGGGGTCCGCTCCGGACTCCATGACTCCGGCGAACGAGACCGTGTTGAACGCCGTGAAGATGGTGAAGATGGCGATCGCCAGGCCGAAGTCGCCGACCCGGTTGACGATGAACGCCTTCTTCGCCGCGGTGGCCGCCGACGGCTTGTGCTGCCAGAACCCGATCAGCAGGTACGACGCGAGACCCACGCCCTCCCAGCCGACGTACAGGCCGATGTAGTTGTCGGCGAGCACCAGCAGCAGCATCGCCGCCACGAACAGGTTCAGGTAGGCGAAGAACCGCCGCCGGTTCGGGTCGTGCGCCATGTAGCCGATCGAGTAGATGTGGATCAGCGAGCCCACACCGGTGATCAGCAGGACGAACGAGATCGACAGCGGGTCGACCAGCAGCCCCATCTTCGTGAGACCGGGGATGAAGTCGTACAGCGGGACCGCCCGCCGACGCTCGGCCGGGTCGAATCCGAGGAGCTGGAGGAAGACCAGCACGCCCACCACGAAGGAGGCGACGGCGGTGGCGACACCCAGCAGGTGACCGAACTTGTCGGTCTTACGCCCGCCCAGCAGGAGGAAGGCGGCGCCGAGCAGTGGCAGAGCGATCAGCAGCCAGGAGACGCCGATCACTCCCCCGGAGTGCTCGATGATCTTTGCGGGTTCCACGGCCACCTCTTAGTACTTCAGCAGGTTCACGTCGTCGACGGACGCGGACCTGCGGGTTCGGAAGATCGTCACGATGATGGCCAGGCCGATGACGACCTCGGCGGCGGCCACGATCATCACGAAGAAGGCGATGACCTGGCCGTCGAGGTTGCCGTTCTGCCGGGCGAAGGTGACGAACGCCAGGTTGCAGGCGTTGAGCATGAGCTCGACGCACATGAAGACCACGATGGCGTTGCGCCGTACCAGCACCCCGACGCCGCCGATCACGAAGAGCAGCGCGGAGAGCACCAGGTAGTGCGTTGTCATTTCGCCTCCTCGCCCGTCTCCGGGCCCGTCGCGGGCGACTCGTCAGCCGGGGCGGCCGAAGCGGTCGGCCCGGCTCCGTTGGACGCGGCGCCGTTCGGCCCCGATCCGTTGACGCCGCTCGCGTGGTGGACCAGCTCCTCGTGCCGGTCGGCCGTACGCTCGGCGGCCTCGCGCTCCTCGGCCTCCAGCGCCGCGGCGATCTCGGGGGCCAGGGTGCCCTCGGCGGCCTCGCGACGGGCGAGCACGCGGTTGACCGACAGCGGCGCGACCGAGCCGTCCGGCAGCAGCGCCGGCATGTCGATGGCGTTGTGCCGGGCGTAGGTGCCGGGGCCGGGCAGCGGCGCCGGGTTGCGACCGTGCTCGCCGTACTCGACGAAGCGGGCCCGGGACAGGTCCTTCTGCGTCGGCTTCGGCGCGATGCGCTCGCGGTGCGCCAGCACCATCGCGCCGAGCGCCGCGGTGATCAGCAGCGCCGACGTGACCTCGAACGCGAAGACGTACCGCGTGAAGATCAGCTCGGCCAGCGAGGGCACGTTGCCCTTCGCGGTCACCGCCTCCAGCCCCTTCGGGGCCGACAGTACGGCGTTGCCGACGCCGAGCCCGAGCAGCGCGGCGAACGCGAGCCCGGCCACGACCGCCCAGAACCGCTGACCCCTGATCGTCTCCACCAGCGAGTCGGAGGAGTCCACGCCCACGAGCATGAGCACGAACAGGAACAGCATCATGACCGCGCCCGTGTAGACGATGATCTGCACGGCGGCCAGGAACGGAGCGTCCTGGACGGCGTACAGCACCGCCAGCGACAGCATGACGGTGCCCAGCATCAACGCCGAGTAGACCGCCTTGCGGCTGAATACGAGCCCGAGCGCGGCGGACACGGACACGACCGCCAGCACCCAGAACGTGATGGTCTCACCCATTGCTACGACCCAACCGGTAGTAGTCCTCTTCGGTCTCGCCGAGACGCATCGGGTGGGGCGGCTGCTCCATGCCCGGAGCCAGCGGCGCGAGGAGCATCTCCTTGGTGTAGATCAAGGATTCGCGGCTGGCGTCGGCGAGCTCGTACTCGTTGGTCATCGTCAGAGCCCGCGTCGGACACGCCTCGATACAGAGACCGCACAGGATGCACCGCAGATAGTTGATCTGGTAGGTGCGCCCGTACCGCTCTCCCGGGGAGAAGCGATCGGTCTCGGTGTTGTCGGCGCCCTCTACGAAGATCGCGTCCGCCGGGCAGGCCCAGGCGCACAGCTCGCAGCCGACACACTTCTCCAGGCCGTCGGGCCACCGGTTGAGCTGGTGCCGTCCGTGGAAGCGCGGCGCCGTCGGCCGCTTCTCCTCCGGATAGTTGACCGTCACCGGCTTCTTGAACATGTGGTGGAAGGTGACGCCGAATCCCTTGATCGGATTCAGCCAATCAGTTGCTCCCACTGGTCACCTCCTTGACCGCGGTGCTTGCTTGGCCTGCCGGCAGAACGCCGTGATAGTGCGGGAGGTCCAGCGGCGGTACCGGGAACCCGCCCGCCTCCGGCTCCTCGCGGAGCTGCTCGAACTCCTCCTCGATCTGGGCGGCCTTGGCCTCCCGGCGCCGCTGCAGCAGCGTGTCGAACCGGAACCAGATCGCCAGCCCGCCCACGACGATGATCGCGCCGAGGGTGAGAATGAACGCCTTGTTGCTCTCGGGCACGCGCAGCGCCTTGAGCGTGGCGTAGAGCAGGATCCAGGCCAGGTTGAGGGGGATGAGGACCTTCCACCCGAAGGCCATCAGCTGGTCGTACCGGACACGCGGCAACGAGGCGCGGACCCAGACGAAGAACGCGAACACCAGGACGAGCTTGATGAAGAACCAGAGCATCGGCCACCAGCCGGTGTTCGCCCCCTCCCATATCGAGATCGGCCAGGGGGCTCGCCAGCCGCCGAGGAACAGCGTGATCGCGACGCCGGAGACCGTGAACACGTTCACGTACTCGGCCAGCATGAACATCGCGAACTTCAGCGACGAGGAGTACTCGGTGTGGAAGCCTCCGACCAATTCGCCCTCGCCTTCAGGGAGGTCGAACGGCACGCGGTTCGTCTCGCCCAGCATCGTGATCGCGTAGATCAGGAACGAGGGCAGGAGCGAGATCGCGTACCAGGACGGCTGCGGGATCTCCAGTCCGAAGACGTCCCAGGTGCCGCCGCCGGCCTGCTTGGCCACGATCTCCGAGGTGGAGAGCGTGCCGGCGGCCAGGAAGACCGCCACGAAGGACAGGCCCATCGCGATCTCGTACGAGACCACCTGGGCGCTGGAACGCAGACCGCCCAGGATGGCGTACGGCGAGCGGGAGCCCCATCCGGCGAGCACGATGCCGTACACGCCGATCGAGGCCATCGCCAGGACCAGCAGCACCGCGACCGGCAGGTCGGTGAGCTGCAGCGGCGTCTCCACGCCGAAGATCGACACCATCGGGCCGAACGGCATGACCGAGAAGGCCAGGAACGCGGGCACGGCGATGATCACGGGTGCCAGCAGGTAGACGACCTTGTCCACCGTGCGGGGCATGATGTCTTCCTTGAGCCCCATCTTCAGACCGTCGGCCACCGACTGGAGCAGGCCGAACTTGCCCGCCCGGTTCGGGCCGTAGCGGTGCTGCATGCGGGAGATGAGCTTGCGCTCGAACCACACGCCGAACAGCACGCCCAGCATCAGGACCACGAAGATGAACACGGCCTTGATGATGGACAGCCACAACGGATCGTGGCCGAAGTCGACCAGCGTGGGACCAGTGGTCGGGTTCATCGGTCGGTCTCCACTTCCTCGTTCACGGTCTCGAGGACGACCTGGTCGCCGGAGATCGTCACGACGTCGCCGGCCACGGCGCGCAGGTCGCGGGTGACCGAGACGCCGGCGGAGTTGGCCGGCAGCCAGACGACGCGGTCGGGCAGGTCGGCGATCCGCACCGGCAGAGTCACCGAGCCGCCGACGGTGACCTTGTCGCCGTCGGCCACACCGATCTCCGCGGCGGTGGCCTCGGACACCAGCGCGACCGCCTCGCGGGCGGTGCCCGCGAGGTACGGCTCGCCGTCCTGCAGGCTGCCGTCGTCGAGCAGCCGGTGCCAGGTGGCCAGCACGGCCTCGCCGGCTTCCGGCTCCCGGGCCTGCCGCCCGCCGCTCACGTTCGGCGCGGCCGCGCGCGGCCCGCGCCACGAGCCCAGGGCGCCAAGCTCGCGCCGCGCGGCGGCGGCGTCCGGCAGCGCCAGGTGGACGTCCATCCGGTCGGCGACGGCCGAGACGACGGCGAGATCGCTGATCACGCCGGGAACGCCGGTCGCGACCTCGAAGGAGCGGCCACGGCCCTCCCAGTCGACGAACGTGCCGGACTTCTCGGCCACCACGGCGACCGGGAGCACGACGTCGGCCCGGTCGGTCACCGCGCTGGCGCGGACCTCCAGGCTGACGATGAACGGCGTGTTCTCCAGCGCGGCCAGCGCCCGGCCCGGGTCGGCAAGGTCGTACGGATCGACACCGGCGACGACCAGCGCGTCGAGCTCGCCCTCAAGGGCGGCGGTGAGGATGCCGCCGGTGTCGCGGCCCTCGGCCTCGGGCAGAGCCGAGACGTTCCACGCCCTGGCCACCTCGGCCCGGGCCGCCTCGTCGGCGACCGGGCGGCCGATCGGCAGCAGGTTCGGCAGCGCGCCCGCCTCGATCGCGCCCCGCTCACCGGCCCGGCGCGGCACCCAGGCGAGCTTCGCGCCGGTGGTCTGCGCCAGCCGCAGGACGGCGGACAGCGCGCCCTGGGCGGTGGCGAGCCGCTCACCGGCCAAGATGACCGAGCCTGCGGGGAGCAGGTCGGCGCCGGAGTTGATCAGGTCGCCGATGGCCTCGGCCTCGCCGCCGGGCACGGTCCGCAGCAGCGTCCCGCGCATCTTGGTCAGGCCCGGAGTGGCGAACGGCGCCAGGGAGTAGACCTTGAGGCCCTTCTTCCGCGCGGCCTTGCGCAGCCGCAGGAAGACGATCGGCGACTCCTCCTCGGGCTCGAACCCGGCGAGGAGCACGGCCGGGGCCTGCTCCAGGTCGGCGTAGGAGACCTCGATGCCCTTGCCCGCGACGGCGTGGGCGAGGAAGCGGGCCTCCTCGTCCGACAGCGGGCGGGAGCGGAAGTCGATGTCGTTGGTGCCGAGCGCGACCCGGGCGAACTTGCCGTACGCGTAGGCGTCCTCGACGGTGACGCGGCCACCGACGAGCACACCCGCCTTGCCGCGCGCCGCCGCGAGACCCTTGGCCGCGACTTCGAGCGCCTCCGGCCACGACGCGGGCACGAGCTTGCCGTCCTCGTCACGGACCAGCGGCGTCTTGAGCCGGTCGGGCTGGGTCGCGTACTGGAACGCCCAGCGGCCCTTGTCGCAGTTCCACTCCTCGTTGACCTGCGGGTCGTCCCCGGCCAGGCGGCGGGTGACCCGGCCGCGGCGGTGGTCCGTACGCAGAGAGCAGCCGGAGGCGCAGTGCTCACAGGCGCTCGGCGTGGACACCAGGTCGAACGGGCGGGAGCGGAACCGGTACGCGGCGCCGGTCAGCGCGCCCACCGGGCAGATCTGGATGGTGTTGCCCGAGAAGTAGGACTCGAACGGCTCGCCGTCGGCGACGCCCACCTGCTCCTTGGCCCCGCGCTCGAAGAAGTCGATGAGCGGGTCACCGGCGATCTGGTCGGAGAAGCGGATGCACCGCGCGCACTGGATGCAGCGCTCGCGGTCGAGCAGCACCTCGGTGGACAGCGCGATCGGCTTCTCGAAGGTCCGCTTCTGCTCCACGAACCGGCTCTCGCCCTGGCCGTTCGACATGGCCTGGTTCTGCAGAGGGCACTCGCCGCCCTTGTCGCAGACCGGGCAGTCGAGCGGGTGGTTCAGGAGCAGCATCTCCATCACACCGCGCTGGGCCTTCTCGGCCACCGGCGAGGTGAGCTGCGTCTGAATCACCATGCCCTCGGCCACTTCGATGGCGCAGGACGGCTGCGGCTTGGGGAAGCCGCGGCCGTTTCCGGCGTCGGGGATGTCCACCAGGCACTGGCGGCAGTTCGCCGCGGGATCGAGCAGCGGGTGGTCGCAGAACCGGGGGATCTGGATCCCGAGCAGCTCAGCGGCCCGGATGATCAGGGTGCCCTTCGGCACGCTGATCTGGAAGCCGTCGATGGTCAAGGTCACCATGGTCACGACGGGCTGTTCCGGCTGCGTTGTCTGAACCGTCACTTGGACCCCCACACCGTGGAAGCAGCGGGATCGAACGGGCAGCCGCCGATCTCGAAGTGCTTGAGATATTCGTCGCGGAAGAGCTTCACCGACGAGTGGATGCAACTCGTGGCGCCGTCGCCCAGGGCGCAGAACGAGCGGCCCAGGATGTTGTCGGCGATGTCGGTGATCGTGGTGAGGTCCTCCTCGGACCCCTGGCCCTTCTCCAGCCGCTTGAGCACCTGCTTGAGCCAGAAGGTGCCCTCACGGCAGGGGGTGCACTTGCCGCAGGACTCGTGCGCGTAGAACTCCGTCCACCGGAGCACGGCGCGGACCACACAGGTGGTCTCGTCGAAGATCTGCAGCGCGCGGGTGCCGAGCATCGAGCCCTTGGCGCCGACCGACTCGAAGTCGAGCGGCACGTCCAGGTGCTCGGCGGTGAAGATCGGCGTCGAGGAGCCGCCCGGCGTCCAGAACTTCAGCTCGTGGCCGGCCCGGATGCCGCCCGCCATGTCGAGCAGCTCGCGCAGGGTGATCCCCAGCGGAGCCTCGTACTGGCCGGGCCGGGTGACGTGGCCGCTCAGCGAGAAGATGCCGAAGCCCTTGGACTTCTCGGTGCCCATGCCGGCGAACCAGTCGGCGCCGTTGGCCACGATGCTCGGCACGCTGGCCACCGACTCGACGTTGTTGATGACCGTCGGGCAGGCGTACAGGCCGGCGACCGCGGGGAACGGCGGCTTGAGCCGCGGCTGGCCCCGGTGGCCCTCCAGCGAGTCGAGCAGCGCGGTCTCCTCGCCGCAGATGTACGCCCCGGCGCCGCTGTGGACGACCAGTTCGAGGTCGTACCCGGAGCCGAAGATGTCCTTGCCGAGGTAGCCCTTCTCGTACGCCTCGCGGACCGCGGCCTGGACCCGGCGGATGACGTGGAGCACCTCGCCGCGGACGTAGATGAAGGCCTGGTTGGCCCGGATCGCGTACGAGGTGATGATGACGCCCTCGACCAGCGAGTGCGGGTTCGCCATCATCAGCGGGATGTCCTTGCAGGTCCCCGGCTCGGACTCGTCGGCGTTCACCACGAGGTAGTGCGCCTTGCCGTCGCCCTGCGGGATGAATCCCCACTTCATGCCGGTGGGGAAGCCGGCGCCGCCGCGCCCGCGCAGACCGGAGTCCTTGACCATCTGGATGATGGAGTCCGGCTCCTGGCTCAGGGCCTTCCGCGCCGCGGCGTAGTCGCCGTACCCCTCCAGGGTGAAGGAGTCCGGCTGGTCCCAGTTCCGGGTGAGGACAGGGGTAAGGGTCGTCATCGGTCGCTCACCGCTCCTCCGGGCGCCTCCCAGCCGTTGGCCTTGGCGACCTTCAAACCTTCCAGGGACG
Source organism: Microtetraspora malaysiensis (assembly GCF_001528665.1). Taxonomy (GTDB): domain Bacteria; phylum Actinomycetota; class Actinomycetes; order Streptosporangiales; family Streptosporangiaceae; genus Microtetraspora_A; species Microtetraspora_A malaysiensis. The sequence goes on along the minus strand of NZ_BBYJ01000017.1, from coordinate 428,868 downwards.
GTCCGGCGGCCGAGGGGCCCTCACCGGCCAGCCCGTCCGGCAGTCCGGCGAGGACCCGCGCGGACTCCTTGAACGTGCACAGCTTCTTGGGGCCGCGGGTCGGCGTGATCTCCTTGCCGGCGCGCAGGTCGTCCACGAGCTGCTTGGCCGACTCCGGAGTCTGGTTGTCGAAGAACTCCCAGTTGACCATCATCACCGGGGCGAAGTCGCAGGCGGCGTTGCACTCCAGCCGCTCCAGCGTGACCTTGCCGTCCGGCGTGGTCTCGTCGTGGCCGACGCCGACGTGCTCGGAGAGCTCCTCCCAGATCTGGTCGCCGCCCATGACCGCGCACAGCGTGTTGATGCAGACGCCCACGTTGTAGTCGCCCGCGGGCTTGCGCTTGTACATGGTGTAGAAGGTCGCGACGCCCACGACTTCGGCCTTGCTCAGGCCGAGCATCTCGGCGCAGAACTCGTAACCGTCGTCGGAGACGTGGCCGTCCTCCGACTGCACCAGGTGCAGCAGCGGCAGCAGGGCCGACCTGGCCTTGGGGTAGCGGCCGATGATTTCCTTGGCGTCCGTCTCCAGACGCTCGCGGACCTCAGGTGAGTAGGTCACCGGTCCACACCTCCCATGACCGGGTCGATCGAGGCGACAGCCGAGATGACGTCGGCGATCATGCCACCTTCGCAGGTCGCCGGCACGGCCTGCAGGTTCGTGAAGGACGGGTCGCGGAAGTGGACACGGAAGGGCCGCGTCCCGCCGTCGCTGACCACGTGCGCGCCCAGCTCGCCGCGCGGCGACTCCACCGCCGAGTACACCTGGCCGGCCGGAACCCGGAAGCCCTCGGTCACCAGCTTGAAGTGGTGGATCAGGGCTTCCATCGAGCTGCCCATGATGTGCGCGATGTGGTCGGGCGAGTTGCCGAGACCGTCAGGGCCGAGCGCGAGCTGCGACGGCCAGCCGATCTTCTTGTCGTCGATCATCACCGAGCCGCCCTTGAGCGGGCCGGTCAGGCGGTCGAGCGCCTGCTCGACGATCTTCAGCGACTCCTCCATCTCGGCCATGCGGACGAGGTAGCGGCCGTACACGTCGCAGGTCTTCTCGGTCGGGACGTCGAACTCGTACGTCTCATAACCGCAGTAGGGCTGCGACTTGCGCAGGTCCCAGGGGAGGCCCGCCGCGCGGAGCATCGGCCCGGTGATGCCGAGGGCCATGCAGCCGGTCAGGTCGAGGTAGGCGACGTCCTTGGTCCTGCGGGTGTAGACCGGGTTCTCGTCGAGCAGCTTGCGCATGTCCTTGATGCGCTTCGGCATGATCTTGAGGAACTCGCCGATCTTGTCGACGGCCCCCGCCGGCAGGTCGACGCTCACGCCGCCCGGCCGTACGTACGCCATGTTCATGCGCAGGCCGGTGATGTACTCGAACAGGTCGAGGATCATCTCGCGCTCGCGGAAGCCGAAGATCATCGGCGTGGTGGCGCCCAGCTCCAGGCCGTAGGTGGCGAGCGCCACCAGGTGCGAGGAGATCCGGTTGAGCTCCATCATCATCACGCGGATCGCCTGGGCCCGCTCGGGGATCCGATCGGTGATGCCGAGGAGCTTCTCGACGCCCATGCAGTACGCCGTCTCATTGAAGATCGGCGCGAGGTAGTCCATGCGGGTGACGAACGTGACCCCCTGGGTCCACGTCCGGAACTCCATGTTCTTCTCGATGCCGGTGTGGAGGTACCCGATCACCGTCCGGGCCTCGGTCACCGTCTCGCCGTCGAGCGTCAGGACCAGCCGGAGCACGCCGTGCGTGGACGGGTGCTGCGGGCCCATGTTGATGACCAGGCGCTCTTCGGCGGTCTCGGTGACCGTCTCGACCAGCTCGTCCCAGTCCTGACCGGCGACGTCGTAGACCTTGCCCTCGGTCGTCGTTGTACTCATGCGTACGACCTCCTCTGGTCCGGCGCGGGGGTCTCGGCGCCGCGGTACTCCACCGGGATGCCGCCGAGGGGGTAGTCCTTGCGCTGGGGGTGACCCTCCCAGTCGTCGGGCATCTCGATGCGAGTCAGTGCCGGGTGCCCGTCGAAGATGATCCCGAAAAAGTCGTACGTCTCCCGCTCGTGCCAGTCGTGCGTCGGGTAGACAGAAACGGTGGACGGGATGTGCCGATCGGAGTCGGGGCAGGAGACCTCGACGCGGACCCGCCGGTTGTGCGTGATCGAGCACAGGTGGTAGACGGCGCGCAGCTCGGCGCCCGTCTCGTCCGGGTAGTGGACGCCGGAGACGCCGAGCGAAAGCTCGAACCGCAGCGCCGGGTCGTCGCGCAGGTGGCGCATCGCCTCGACGAGACGCTCACGCGCGATGTGGAAGGTGATCTCGTCGCGATCCACGACCACGCGCTCGATCGCGTCGCCGGCGACGGGCTCCAGCGCGTCGGCCACCTCGTCGAAGTAGGACCCGTACGGCCGCTCGCTGGCCAGCTGGGGCGCGTGCCGGACGACCAGGCGGCCGTAACCGGAGGTGTCGCCGGTGCCCTTGGCGCCGAACATGCCCGTGCGGGCGACGCGCTCGGCGGCCTGTTCCGTCGCCTCGCCCTGCGGCACGCCGGGGAGGTTGTCGCTGCTCATCTGGTGGCTCCGCTCCACGAATTCCGCACGAAGCGTTCGTTCCTCGCGTTCGCGCTCATCTGTCCGCTCCCTGGTCGATCAACGGCAGCGTCCGCAGTGCCTGAAGCTCGAGCTCGTCGATCTGCTTGGCGCGGTGGGCGCCGAACTTCATGTTCTGGATCTTGTCGTGCAGCTTCACGATGGCGTCGATCAGCATCTCGGGCCGGGGCGGGCAGCCCGGCAGGTAGATGTCGACCGGCACGACGTGGTCCACGCCCTGCACGATGGCGTAGTTGTTGAACATGCCGCCACTGGACGCGCAGACACCCATCGCGATGACCCACTTGGGCTCGGCCATCTGGTCGTAGATCTGACGCAGCACGGGCGCCATCTTCTGCGACAGGCGGCCTGCCACGATCATCAGGTCGGCCTGACGCGGCGAGGCGGAGGCCCGCTCCATGCCGAACCGCGCGAGGTCGTGCTTGGCGGCGCCGGTCGCCATCAGCTCGATCGCGCAGCACGCGAGACCGAACGTCGCGGGCCAGACCGAACTCTTCCGCGCCCAGCCGGCCACCTGCTCGACCGTCGTCAGGATGAAGCCGCTCGGCAGTTTCTCTTCAAGACCCATGGCTAATCCCAATCAAGACCGCGGCGGCGCCACACATAGGCGTACGCCACGAGGACGGTGACAATGAACAGCACCATCTCGACCAGCCCGAACAGGCCGAGACTGTCGAACGCGACCGCCCACGGATAGAGGAAGATGATCTCGATGTCGAACACGATGAACAGCATCGCTGTGATCATGTACTTCAGCGGGAAGCGTCCACCGCCGACGGGCTGCGGGGTCGGCTCGATGCCGCACTCGTAGGCGTCCAGCTTGGCGCGGTTCCAGCGCTTCGGCCCGGTGAAGGGGGCGATGCTGACGGAGAACGCGGCGAATCCCGCCGCGAGGACCGCGAGCACCAGGATGGGCACATACAGCTCCATGGCTACATGTCCTCGTTTGCTCGGTGGAAAAGGGTGATCGATCTCATGCGGACGGAGCCACCTTGGAGAGTGCGTTGATGATCCGGTCGGACGCGTCACCCCGCGGGTCGGTGAGATTGCCCAGGAGCTTCAGGGCGAACCTCATCAACCGCGGGTGCGGCATGGCATGCCGCGTGGCGAAGTTCATCACGCCGGGCCTGCCGATGGCCTCGACAAAATACCTGCCAAGCGTGAAATAGCCACCATAGGCGTCCTTGAGGATCTGCGGGTAGGCCCGCAGCACCCGTTCCCGGCGGGCGGGCGTGGGCTGGGAAAGCGCGGTGACCACGGCGTCTGCCGCGGTCCGGCCGGTCTCCATGGCGTACGCGATGCCCTCGCCGTTGAACGGGTTGATCATGCCGCCGGCGTCGCCGACCAAGACCAGGCCCCGAGTGTAGTGCGGCTGCCGGTTGAAGCCCATCGGCAGGGCCGCCCCCCGGACGGGGCCGATCATGTTCTCCTCGCTGTACCCCCACTCCGCGGGCATGTTCTTCACCCAGCGCTTGAGCAGGTCGCGGTAATCGATGTTCTTGAACGCGTCACTGGTGTTCAGCAGCCCGAGACCGACGTTCGAGGTGCCGTCGCCGACGCCGAAGATCCAGCCGTAGCCGGGGAGGAGCGTGTCGCCGTCCCACAGCTCCAGCCACGTCTCCAGGTAGTCGTCGTCGTGCCGGGGGCTGGTGAAGTAGGTCCGTACGGCGACGCCCATCGGGCGGTCCTGCCGCTTGTGCAGCCCCATGGCCAGGGAGAGCCGGGTGGAGTTGCCGTCGGCCGCGACGACCAGGCGCGAGCGGAAGGCGACCTCCTCGCCGTCCTGCTTGGCGGTGACGCCCACGACGTGGCCGCTGCGCTCGTCGAGGATCGGGCCGGTGACGTTGACGCCCTGCAGCAGCGTGACGCCGGCGCGCACGGCGTTGTCGGCCACGATCTGGTCGAAGTCCTTGCGGGTGCGGACCAGGCCGAAGTCGGGGAAGCTGGACAGCTCGGGCCAGTCGAGCTCGAAGCGCAGGCCGCCGCCGACGACCCGCAGGCCCCGGTTCCTGATCCAGCCCGGGGCGTCGATGTCGACGCCCATGTCGATGAGCTGCTTGACCGCCCTCGGCGTGAGCCCGTCGCCGCACACCTTCTCGCGCGGGAAGCGGGTCTTCTCCAGGAGGAGGACGGTCAGACCGGCCTGGGCGAGGTAAAAGGCGGTCGTCGATCCCGCGGGGCCGGCGCCGACGACGATGACGTCGGCGTCTCGTCCGCTTTCAGAGGCCGACGTCCGGTGGAACGGCGCCGATCTCGGCCGCGCAGGGGCTGACTCGCTCACGGGGGACCTGATTCCTGTCCTCGGGCGAAGATCTCACTGGTACGGGACCTTCGTGCCTTTGTGAACAACTTCACAAACTGTCGGCCGAAGTCTAACCCCTCTTGTGCGTTCCATGTCAGAGGGGTCTGACTACCGGTCGGTAATTTGCGGCTTCACCGCGCGGTGAAGCGCCACGATACCGAGCGAGAGGTTACGCCAGGCCACCTTCCCCCAGCCCGACTCCTGGATGATGCGCGCGAGCGCCGCCTGGTCCGGCCACTCCTGGATCGACTCCGCGAGGTACTCGTACGAGTCGGGGTTGGAGCTGACCATACGCGCGACCGGCGGGAGCAGCTTCATGAGGTACTGCGAGTAGACCAGCTCGAAGGGCTTGATCTGCGGCCTGGAGAACTCGCAGATAACGAGGCGGCCGCCCGGCCTGGTCACCCGCAGCAGCTCACGGAGCGCCTCGTGGGTGTCGGCCATGTTGCGCAGCCCGAACGAGATCGTGACCGCGTCGAACGCCCCGTCGGCGAAGGGCAGCCGCAACCCGTCGCCCGCGACGAATGTGACACCGCGCACTCCGCCGCCGGAGAGCCCGGCACCGCCGCGCCGCTCCACACCGGTGCGCAGCATGCCGAGAGAGAAGTCACAGGCGATCGCGCGCGCCCCCAGGAGGGTGAAGGCGTCCGTCGAGGTCCCGGTGCCGGCGGCCAGATCCAGCACCAGCTCGCCCGGACCCGCGTCGATCGCGGCGGACGTGGCCTTGCGCCACAACCGGTCCTGCCCAAGTGAGAGGACGTCGTTGACCAGGTCGTAGCGCCGGGCCGTGCGATCGAACATCGCCGCGACCTCGTGCGGCTGCTTGTCCAGGGAAGCGCGCGTCATGGAGGCAAGCCTAGGCGGCACCCGGGACACCATCTCCACACCCGCACCGAATGCACGGAACGTAGCTCATTGATTACGAAGAGTGTGCTAATACTTCGGGAATGCTTGCCAGACACTCCACCGCGCTGCTGCTCGCGGCGCTCGCCGTAGTCCCCGCGCTCCCCGCCGGCACAGCACAGGCCGGTGTCCGGCAGCCTGCCGTCGTCTCACAGAAGCCGGTCGCCAACACCCCCCACGTGCTGGACGGCATCGTGAACGCGATCGCCCTCGTCGGCGGCACGGTGGTCGTCGGCGGCGACTTCAGCGCCGTCAGCGACGCCGGCAGCAACACGCGGCTCTCCCGGAAGAACCTCTTCGCCTACGACCTGCGGACCGGCCGGGTCCTGCGCGGCTTCGCCCCCGAGATGAGCGGCCCCGTCTACGCCCTGGCCGCCGGGGACGACGCCACCGTCTACGCCGGCGGCTCGTTCGACGTCCCCGCAAGCGCGCTGGCGCGGATCAGCCTGGCCGACGGCTCGGCCGTCGCCTCCTTCGACGCTCCCGCGTACGGCGGCGGCGTCTCCGCCCTCGTCCGCCAGGGCGGCCGGCTCTATGTCGGCGGCGACTTCGCCATGATCGGCGGCACGCCCCGCACCGCGCTGGCCCGCCTCGACGCCGCCACGGGGGCCGTGGACCCGACGTTCACCATCGAACCCGGCAATCCGCGCGGGGCGACCGTCAAGGTCTACGCCATGGCCGCCACCGGTGACCGGCTCGCCATCGACGGCTCGTTCACCACGGTGAACGGGCTGCGCCGGCCGCAGGTCGCGCTGATCGACCTGGCCCGCGGCCGGGTGGCCGACTGGCGCACCGAGGCGTACGCGCCGTCCTGCATGGCGGTGTTCCCCTGGTACGTGCGCGGCCTCGACTTCTCACCGGACGGCAAGTTCTTCGTCGTCGTCACGACGGGCGGCCCGGCCCCGGACACCGGGAAGCTGTGCGACTCCGCCGCCAGGTTCGAGACGTACACCAAGGGAAACGACGTGCGGCCGACCTGGGTCAACCTGACCGGCGGCGACTCGCTCTACTCGGTCGCGGTGACCGGCGCGGCGGTCTACGTGGGCGGCCACCAGCGCTGGCTCGACAACCCCAAGGGCGCTGACAGCGCCGGTTCTGGAGCGGTCCAAAGGCCGGGCATCGGCGCGATCCACCCGACCACCGGCAAGGCCCTCGCCTGGAACCCCACACGCACCCGGGGAATCGGAGTAAAGGCGTTCCTGACGACAAAGAGCGGCCTTTTGGTGGGAAGTGACACGACGAAGCTCGGGCATGAGTACCATGCCCGGGTCGGTATGTTCCCGATGCCCTAGTTTCCAGATGGCGGGTGACGTTTCTGCGCCATCTGGGCGCTGACAGCGTCACGCTGCTTGGACAGGAGCACGTAGCTGGCCAGGCCACTCACGACGAAGGCCGCGATCAGCAGCCAGAACGTGCGCAGCCCGAGCAGATACAGGACCGCGAGGGCCACGGCGAACAGGCCGAGGCGGGAGAGCGTGTAAACGACAACCGGACGCACACCGTCGAGGTTACGCCACGGAGGCGAGTGACTCTCTTCGCATCCCGTGCGACCGCTGCTAGTGTGCCCAAGAGGGGCCTTTTGTAAAGAAACACCCATGAGCACCCCAAAGAGGCTCTATCATATAACAATCGGGCACTGAGCCGATAACAACCCGTGATCTTCTACGAAAACCACGGATAAATCAGGCTTCGCTCGGCACACTGGTTACCTGTCCGCCCGCTGCAGGACGCGGGATGCGAGGGGGAGAGATTGTGGAGAGTAGCAGCGAGCGACTGCTGACCCCTGGAGAGGTTGCCGCCCTCTTCCGGGTTGACCCGAAGACCGTGACACGTTGGGCCGCGGCGGGACGAATCAGCAGCATCCGTACCCCCGGGGGGCATCGGCGGTTCCGAGAGTCGGAAGTGCACGCCCTCCTCCGTGGAGAGGACGTTCTGACGGCCGAACGGCCGAACGGCGACTCACCTCGGGTCTGATACACCGACCAGGTGATCCTGCGTGCCACCCGGATGCCGCAGGGTCACCCGAGTCAGTACCTTCCCCTGGGCCGCTCTCCCGGGCCCGCAGGCTGGTGCCTGTCCTCCCGGCGCCGTTCTCATGGCGTCATGCCTCGCCTTCGTACGCCACGCGGCGCCATCGCGCCTCTCAGCGCACGTCCTGCCCATCCGCGTGGCCTCGGCGCGTGTTCTCCCGACGCGCGGGTCCGGTCCCCTCGGGGTCGGCGATCTCCTGCTCATCGCCGCCGGTTGACGCCTCGGCATCGGCCTTGAAAGCGAGGAACTCCCGCTCCAGGTCGTCGTTCTCCTCACGCCACCGGCGCCGCCGTTCGGCGTCCTCCTCCTCGGTGACCGACTCGGCGAGCCACCGTTCGTAGTCCGGCTCCCCCGGGACGACGTCGACGTACGCGTTGCCGATCAGGCGGCCGTCGTCGCTCGTCAGTGATTGCGGCACGCGCAGTGTCCCGTCAGTGAGCCGGATCACGTACATCCACGATCACCTAGATTCCATAGCGCCGGTTGAAGAACAGCATCACGTTCAGCGCCGCACGCGTGTCACCGCCCAGCATGTCGACCAGGGCCGGACGCTGCCGGGATGCGATCGCCGCGAACGCGTCGGCGAAGAACTCCTTGCGCCCCAGCCCACCGGGCTGCCGGTGGAACGCCGAGGCGAACAGCGGGAAGCATTCCTCGTACAGCGCGGCGAACTCGGGTGAGTCGGAGACCCACTCTCCCGGATGCGCGCCCACGTCGTCCAGAGCATGGCCGACTTCGTGCATCATCACGTCCGGTGTCGGGGACGGGCGATCGCCCACCACGATCTTGCGATCGCCGTACGCGCCGGCGCAGGCGTCCCAGGTGGCCCGGCCGGACGGCAGCGGGGCTCCACGCAGGTAGCCCATGTCGTCGAGGTCGGGGACGCCGCCGCGGCCCACGTAGATGCCGTCCAGCGTCGTGGCGAGCATCAACTTGAGGTTCTCCGGGAGTCGGGCGAGGCTCTCCACCGCCCGTACGGCGTCCGCCGAGGGCGGGCCGTCGGCGGCGTCCCACTCACGGTGGAGCACGCGTTCGAGCGGCCCGCAGTGCCGTCGGCCGTCCCGCAGGTCCGGGGCGTCCGGCCGGTGCGGTCGCGCCGTGGGCGCGTCGTCCAGCTCGAAGTCGCCCCACGTGTACTGGGGCCGGTCCACGACCGGGGCGGTGACCGCGTGGACACGCTCCGCCAGCCGCTCGGGGGAGCGTTCCTGCACACGCTCCCGTCCCTCCGGGAAGCGCTCCTGGAGGCGTTCGCGCACGCGCTCAGGGGAACGCTCCGGCGCGTCCGCGCCCCGCCCCTGCTGCGTGTACCCGCCGCGCTGCCACCATCGCGGGCCGCGCCGGTGGCGGCCCCTATCTCCCGACTGCGCCATGGCCCCCGCCCGTCGCCTCGTCGGGAGCGGCCCTGTGCGGCGCCCCCTCCGTCTCGCGCCCCGGCGGGATCAGTCCGCCTACGGTGCTCATGTGCTCACCCGTCCCTCGCTCTGGGCGGTGCCCACCGCCGCGCCGGGCCCGGGTGTGATCCGGGGGGCGCGGTACCGGTCCACCGTACGTTGCGGGTCCGGGCCTCGTCATCCCCCCGGTAAGGCCGTCCGTCGCGCGTGAAAACCCCTACCGCTACGGCGACGCGGCCCGATCAAGCGGCGGCATGGCTTACCGTGTGGGCATGCCTAGCGTGATTCTCGGTTTGGCGCTGTTGGCCTTCTGGCTCTACTGCCTGTTCGACGTGATCACGACACCGGATGACGCGGCGCGCAACCTCCCCAAACTTCTGTGGGTGCTGATCGTGCTGTTCCTGGCCGCGCTCGGTGGCGTGTTCTGGCTGGCCCTCGGACGTCCCAGGAGCGGCGACGCCGTGCTGGGCGGAGCGGTGCCGTCCGGAGGGCGGGACGAGACATGGCAGCGGCCCCCGCGCGCCGAGGCGCCACGGGGGCCGGACGACGACCCGGAGTTCCTGCGCGCGCTGGAGCGCCGGCTGCGGAACGAGGACTGACCCGAGACCGGGTGAGCTGCGCGGGGGCCGGGCGGCCCGGCCCCGCGTGCGGCGGGGCCGCCGCCTACTTGGGGACGTCCGCGTAGGAGTGCAGCCCGCTGAAGAAGATGTTGACGCCGACCAGGTTGAACAGCAGGCAGCCGAACGCCACCAGCGACACGATCATGGCCGCCTTGCCGCGCCATCCGGCGGTCGCCCGGGCGTGCAGGTACGCCGCGTAGGCGATCCAGGTGATGAAGGACCAGACTTCCTTGGGGTCCCAGCCCCAGTAACGGCCCCAGGCGCGGTCGGCCCACAGCGCCCCCGCGATGACGGCGAACGTCCAGATGGGGAACGCGATCACGATCGCACGGTGCGCGATGCGGTCGAGCTGCTCCTTCGACGGCAGCACCGACAGCCGCCCGTCGTTGCGCACCAGGTAGAGGGCGGCGCTCACCCCGGAGACCAGGAACAGCCCGCCCGCGATGACGGCGGCGGTCACGTGGATCGCGATCCAGTACGAGTTCAGCGCGGGCATCACCGGGCCCGCCTGGACGTGCAGGAAGAGGACGGCGAAGCCGAGGCCGAGCGCCGCCGCCACCGTCACGAACGCGCCGAGGAACCGGATCGGCTGCCTGGTGAGCAGGATGAGGAACACGGTCACCGAGGCGAAGCACAGCGCCACGACGAACTCGTACATGTTGCCCCAGGGCCAGCGGTCCACCGCGATGCCGCGGGTGAGGATGCCGCCCAGGTTGGTCGCCCAGCCGAGCCAGGAGACGGCGACCGCGACCGCGCCGGACTTGATCGCCCAGCCCGCGGGCGGGACCGTCGTGGCGGGGCCGGCGTCCTCGTCCGCCGGCTCTGCGGGGGCGGAGGAGTCCGCTCCCGCGCCGACGGCGACGAGCCGGCGGCTCTTTGCCGGGGCGACGGCCGTGCGGGCCCTGCCGAAGGCCAGCTCCAGCGCGTAGGCGATCATGGCGGCGAGGTAGAGCAGGACGGTCACCAGGATGAGCTGGTCGCTCAGCGTGGCGAGGCCCTCGTTGACCTGGGCGGGCGGCATCTTCTACTCCTCGGACGAGCGAGTGCTCGGCGAAACGGGTTCGCGGTCGGGCGCGGAGACGTCCTCGGACCGGTCCTCCGGCTGAGGGTGCTCGGAGGGCCCGGAGGGGGTGGCACCGCGAAGCTTCGTGACGATCTCGGCGAACTCCTCCGCGAAGCTCGCTCCACCGCCCTCGGTGCGGGTCAATCCTCCCACCGTGACCTGTCGGCCCTTCATCCGCACCCACACGCGGCGGCGCTGCACGGTCAGCGACAGCACCAGGCCGATCACGGCCAGGGCGGCGGCGATCAGGGCGGGCAGCCGGCCCGGGTCGTAGGCCATCTGCAGGCTGATCCACTCCTTGACGCCGGTGAACTGGATCGTCCCGGCGCCGTCGGCGAGTTCCTTGGTGTCCCCGACGTTGAGCGGGGTGGGCTGGGCGGACATCTTGCCCAGCGGCTTCAGGCTCTTGGTGTCGAGCTGGTAGACCGACTGGGGCTGCCCGGACTTCAATCCGAGATCACCCGAGAACGGGAAGATCTGGACGGTCGGGTTGGCCGCGCCGGGGAAGACCGATACCCACGCCTTGCCGTTGGGCACGGTGGACGGCAGGAAGCGGACCAGGAAGCCGAGTTGGTCGGGCTGGGCGTCCGGGACCTTGATGACGCACTCGGAGGTGTAGGTCATCTGGTCGCCCGCCAGGCAGGGGACCGGCCCCTCGAATGCCGTGTTGCCCTTGCCGTCGACGACCTTGAACGTGGGCGCGTAGCCGTGGCCGATGAGGTAGGTCAGCGTGCCGTTCACGTCGAGCGGCTCGTTGACCTTCAGCTCGACGTCACGCGGGCCCGAGGTGGGTGTGTCCTGCACCGACAGCGTGGCCGAGTAGTCGAGCGGCTGGCCCCGCTTCTCCCCCGACGCGATGTACGTCGCCTGGAAGTCCTGCACCGTGAACGAGAACGGCTCGAGCGACTCGGCCGACACCTGCTGTCCCGGGATGAAGCGGTCGTAGGCGGCCACCGTGTTCGAGAAGCCCTCGCCCTCCACGACCAGGACGTTGCCCCGGTAGCCGAACAGCGCACCCGCGCCGACCGCGAACAGCAGCGCGAGCAGCGAGACGTGGAAGAGCAGGTTGCCCGTCTCACGCAGGTAGCCCTTCTCGGCCGCGACCCAGTCGGGGCCGGTGACCACGCGGAACCGGTCGCGGCGCAGCCGCGCCGCCGCCTCCTCGACGGTCAGGTCGCCGTCGAAGGCCGCGTTCTGCGGGAGCCGGCGCAGGTTGCGCGGCGCGGCCGGCGGCTTCTTGCGCAGTTCCTTGAAGTGGACGACCACCCGCGGGAAGACGCATCCGGCGAGCGAGAGGAAAAGCAGCAGGTAGATCGCGGCGAACCAGGGCGACGTGAAGACGTCGAACATCCAGAACCGGTCCAGCCACTCGGCCTCGGTCGGGCTGTTCTGGAAGTACCGCGCGACCCGGCCGGGATCGACGCTCCGCTGCGGGTAGATCGACCCGGGCACCGAACCGAGCGCGAACAGGAACAGCAGGATCAGGGCGGTGCGCATGGACGTGAGCGTCCGCCAGCCCCACCGCAGCCAGCCGACCACGCCGAGCCCGACGGGCCGCGTCTCCCGCTCCTCGGTGGCCCCGGTCGCATCGCTCGGCTCGGTCGCCTCGGTCGTCTCGTTCTTCTTGGTCATCTCAGATCACCGGCTTGAATCCGCCCACCCACACCTGCAGGCCGGCGATGAGGTCACCCCAGAGCCCGGTCACCAGGAGGATCCCGACGGCCACGAGCATCGCGCCGCCGATCCTGGTGATCAGCCGTGAGTGGCGGCGGACCGCCTTGAACGCGTGCAGCGCCCGGCGGTAGGCGAGCCCGGCGAGCACGAAGGGCAGCCCCAGCCCCAGCGCGTACGCGAAAGCGAGCGCGGCGCCGCGGGCCGCGCTGCCCTGGTCGACCGAGAGCGCGAGGACCACGGCGAGCGTGGGCCCGATGCACGGGGTCCAGCCGAGGCCGAAGACGACGCCGAGCAGCGGTGCTCCGGCGAGCCCGGCGGAGGGCACCTTGTGGATGCGGACGTCGCGCTGGAGGCCGGGCACCAGCCCGATGAAGGCCAGCCCGAGAACGATCGTGACCACGCCGAGCACCCGCGTGATCAGCTCCATGTTGCCGAACAGGACACCGCCGAGGCCGCCGAAGAGCGCGCCCCCGAGCACGAACACCGCGGCGAACCCGAGGACGAACAGGGCGCTGCCCAGCACCATCCGCCCGCGCCTGGGATCGCTGCTCATGCCCGTGACGTACGACAGGTAGCCCGGCACGAGCGGCAGCACGCACGGCGACAGGAAGGACACCACGCCGGCCGCGACCGCGATCGGCACCGCGACCAGCAGCGAGCCGGACGCGACGGTGGAGGCCAGGTCAGCCGCGCTCATCGCTGACCTTGTCGATCGCGGCGAGCAGGTCGTTGTACTTCACCGCGCCGAGGGCCCGGGCGGCGATCCGCCCCTGCCCGTCGATGATCAGCGTGGACGGGATGGCGGCGGGCGGGACCGTGCCCTGGAAGGAGAGCAGGACCCGGCCCGCCTGATCGAAGATGCTGGGATATCCGGGCTGCAGCGAGCGGTCGTACGCCTGGGCGGCCGCCTTCTGGTCCTTGAAGTTGACGCCGAGGAACTGGACGCCCTTCTCCTTGGTCTTGGCCGCGATGTCCTTGAGCACCGGCCCCTCGGCGCGGCACGGCGCGCACCAGGACGCCCAGAAGTTCAGGACGTAGACCTTGCCGCTGCCGAGCTTCTCCGTCGCGCCGTCGAGGGTCGTGCCCTCGATGGCCGGCGCCGTGGTGCGGCTCGCGGCGTCGAAGACCTGGACTTTGCCGTCACCGGGGACGAAGCGGGTGTCACCGGACTGCGGCTGCGCCTCCTGGTTCCCGGCACAACCCGCGAGGGCTGTCACGGCCAGAGCGATGCTCGCCGCGATCAGAGACAAACTCTTGGCGGACACGCGGGAGTATCTCCTAAAACTACAACCGGTAGAGCTGTAACTCTACCCAGCGGATCCGGTGCTCCCGTCGCGGGGCTCACGCTCCGGGAACAGGATTGTCGTGCAGCAGGGCCCCGGCGGGCTCGCTGTAGCCGATGCTGGCCAGCCGGTCGCCCTCGAACGTGAAACTGGTGAGGCTGGCGAGGGAACACTGGCGGCGGCGCGGGTCGTGCCACAGCCGCCGCCGCTCGGCCGCCAGACGGATGATCCAGATGGGCAGCTGGTGGCTGACCAGCAGCGCCTCGTGCCCTCGGGCCGCCGCCCTTGCGTCGTCGATGGCCACCTTCATCCGCCGGACCACCTCGTCGTACGGCTCGCCCCAGGACGGGCGGAACGGGTTCACGAAGTGGCGGTAGGCGCGCACGTCGCGGAAGACGCCGTTGCCGCCGGCCACCCGCATCCCCTCGAAGACGTTGGCCGCCTCGATCAGCCGCTCGTCGAGGACGACCTCCAGGTCGAGGACGGCCGCCAGGGGCGCCGCGGTCTCCTGGGCCCGTTCCATCGGGGAGCTGCGCAGGACGACGATGTCGCGCCCGCCGATCGCCTTGGCGACGGTCTCGGCCATCAGGCGGCCGTTCTCAGACAGGTGGTAGCCGGGCAGCCTGCCGTACAGGATGCCTTCGGGGTTGTGAACCTCGCCGTGACGGAGCAGGTGGACGACGGTGGTCTCGGTCATGGCAGGTGAGCCTACCCGCCGGTCATGCGGCGCACGCGGCGCGCATCAGCGCGTCCACGGCGGCCCTGATGGCGGGGCGGCGGGCGGCGTCGGTGCGCCACAGGGCGTAGATGCGGCGCTGGAGCCGGGGCACGACGGGGATGGCGCGCACGCCCTCGGGCAGCCGGCCGCGTCCGAGGCGGGGGATGAGGGCGCATCCGTGGCCCGCGGCGACGAGCGCGAGCTGCGTCGGGTACTCGTCGGCCATGCAGACGATCTTCGGCTCTTTCTCGGCGGACCTGAGCAGGAACATCAGGAAGTCGTGGCAGACGGTGCCGGACGAGCTGCTGATCCAGCCCTCGCCCGGGAGGTCGGCCAGCTCGATCTCCCGCTTGTCCGCCAGCGGGTGGCCGGCGGGCACCGCCACGTCCGCGATGTCGTCGAGCAGCGGGGCGCGGGACAGCCCGTCCGGGATGGCCATCGGCCGGTTCATCCAGTCCTGGACCACGGCGAGGTCGATCTCGCCCCGGGTCACCTCGCGCATCTGCCGCTCGGGCTCGCGCTCGTACATGACCACGTCGAGGTCGGGATGCTGTTGCTTGATCGTCGCCAGCGCCTGGGGCATGATCCCCCGGGCCGCGGTCGGGAACGCGGCCAGGACGAGCCGCCCCACCACAGCGCCGCGTAGCGCCTCGAAGTCGGCCTCGGCCGTCTCGACCAGGGCGAGGATCTTCTCCGCGTGGTCGGCGAGCAGCCCGGCCGCGTCGGTGAGCTTGACGCCGCGCCCGTTGCGCTCGACCAGGACCGCCCCGGTCTCGCGTTCGAGCTTGGCGAGCTGCTGCGAGATCGCCGACGGGGTCACCATCAGCGCCTCGGCGGCGGCCGCCACGGAACCGTAGACGGCCACCGCGTGCAGCGCCTTCAACCGGTTCAGGTCCAACATGTAAGTCAGTCTAAACGGTTGAGGCGGTTTTAGCCCGGTGCCGCTGAACTGTCGCTTTACAGCGTGGCGGCGGCGGCCTTGGCGGCGAGCGGCAGCGCCTCGACGACCTGGGTCAGCGCCTCCTCATCGTGGGCGGCGGACAGGAACCACGCCTCGAACGCCGACGGCGGGAGGTACACGCCCTGGTCGAGCATCCCGTGGAAGAACGCCCGGTACGCCTCCGCGCTCTGCACCTTCGCCGCGGCGAAGTCGTGCACCGGCCTGTCGGTGAAGAAGATCGAGAACAGGTTGCCGGCCCGCTGCAGGCTGTGCGGCACGCCCTCGGCCGCCAGCGCGTCGGACGCGGCCTGACCGACGGCCAGCGCGGCGGCGTCCACCCGCTCGTACACGCTCGCGTCGCAGGCCCGCAGCGTCGCCAGGCCGGCGGCGGAGGCGAGCGGGTTGCCGGCGAGCGTCCCCGCCTGGTAGACCGGCCCCTCCGGCGCGAGCAGCGCCATCACCTCGGCCCGGCCGCCGAAGGCCGCGGCCGGCATCCCGCCGCCCATGACCTTGCCGAACGTCATGAGATCGGCCTCGACCGGGTCGAGGCCGTACCAACCGGCGGCGGAGACGCGGAAACCGGTCAGCACCTCGTCGATGATCAGCAGCGCGCCGTGCTCGGTGCACAGCTCGCGCAGCCGCTGGTTGAAGCCGGGCAGCGGCGGGACCACGCCCATGTTGGCCGGGCACGCCTCGGTGATGACGCACGCGATCTCGAACGCGCGGAACGCCTCCTCGACCGCCTCGACCGAGTTGTACGGCAGGACGATCGTGTCGGCGGCCGACGCGCCGGTCACACCGGGCGTGTCCGGGAGGCCGAACGTCACCAGCCCCGAGCCCGCCGACGCCAGCAGGGCGTCCACGTGCCCGTGGTAGCAGCCGGCGAACTTGATGATCTTCGATCGGCCGGTGAAGCCACGGGCGAGCCGCACCGCCGACATGGTGGCCTCGGTGCCGGAGCTGACCAGCCGGACCTTCTCCACGGGGGCGACCCGGGAGGCGATCTCCTCGGCGAGCAGGACCTCGCCCTCGGTCGCCGTACCGAACGACAACCCCCGCGCCAGCGCGCCCTCGACGGCCTCCATCACGGCCGGATGGCGATGGCCGAGGATCATCGGCCCCCAGGAGCACACCAGATCGACGTAGCGGTTGCCGTCCACGTCGGTGATGTAGGGCCCCTGGCCCGAGGCCATGAACCTCGGCACTCCCCCGACCGCGCCGAACGCGCGCACCGGGGAGTTGACGCCACCGGGCACGATCCGCCGCGCCCGCTCGAACAGTTCCGCTGACTTCTCCGTACGGCTCACGCCTCCCAGCCTACGGGCGGCGCATGACGACCTCTCACTCGCAGGCGTCGACGAGCAGGTCCAGGACGCGGAGCGGGTCGGGGAGGGGACGCCCGTCCGGCGGCCGCAGCCAGCTCGCCGTCGCGCCGCTCAGCAGCGTCGAGGGCGGGGCGAGCACATAGCTGTCGCGGCAGTGCCAGCGCAGTCCCGGGGAGGCCTCGATCGTCGCCGGGTCGCAGTCGAGGTGGCAGGACCACCACTCGTCCTCGTCCTCGGGGGCGCCCCTGGTGGCCACATAGAAAAGGACCCGGTCGCCGTTCTCGGCGACCGGGCCCGTGGCCTGTCCGGTGGCGTCCATGGCGGCCAGGGCCGCCATTCCGGCGGTGGACGGTACGTCGAACACGTCGAACACCCGGCCCGTGGGCAGGATCACGTTCGCGTCGGGGTTGTGCTCCCACCAGCGCGTGAGGCGGGCGGAGTCCACCGTCGCCTCCATCTGCCACGCCGGGGACAGCGGGTGCGCGCCCGGGTCGGGACAGCCGACCCGGTCGCAGGAACAGGCGCGCCCACCCTCACTGAGCGGGTGGGCGCCAAGACAGCTCGCCCAGCCGAGCTGGGCGTATTCAAGTACAGATGTGATTTTCCGTGGCTTTCGATGCGCACGTCGTTTCGTACGGCGGACCAGCGGTGCCCCCACCATCGTGCTCCTCCCCCACGGATGCTCGTTTGCTGTACCTGATAATGCCCTTGACGGATCAGCGCGCGCAGCGCCACCCCCCGTGGAACGCGCGCTATGCCCGGAGCCGCCGCGCGACCTCGGTGGCCCAGTAGGTCAGGATCATGTCGGCGCCGGCCCTGCGGATCGCGACGAGCGACTCCATGATGGTCCGCTCGCGGTCGATCCAGCCGTTCGCCGCCGCCGCCTCGATCATCGCGTACTCGCCGCTCACCTGGTAGGCCGCCACGGGCACCTCGACCGTGTCGCGCACCTGGCGGAGGATGTCCAGGTACGGCAGCGCGGGCTTGACCATCACCGCGTCCGCGCCCTCGGCGAGGTCGAGCCGCACCTCCCGCAGCGCCTCGCCGACCGGTCCGGCCGGGTCCTGCTGGTACGCGCTGCGATCGCCGAACTGCGGCGCGCATTCGGCGGCGTCGCGGAACGGCCCGTAGAACGCGGAGGCGTACTTCGCCGAGTAGGCGAGGATCGGCACGTCGGCGAAGCCCTCGGCGTCGAGCGCCCGCCTGATCGCGCCGACCTGGCCGTCCATCATGCCGCTCGGCGCGATCACCCGTGACCCCGCCCGCGCCTGGGCGACGGCCGCGGAGGCGTACCGCTCCAGCGTGGCGTCGTTGTCCACCTCGCCGGAGTCGGTCAGCAGGCCGCAGTGGCCGTGGTCGGTGTACTCGTCGAGGCAGGTGTCGGTCATCAGGACCAGCGCGTCGCCGATCTCGGAGGCGAGATCGGCGAGCGCGAGTTGGACGATCCCCTGCGGGTCGTCGGCCGCCGAGCCGCGCGCGTCCTTGTGCAGGGGGATGCCGAACAGGATGACCCCGCCGACGCCCGCCTCCGCCGCCTCGTGAACGGCCTTGCGCAGCGAGTCGCGGGTGTGCTGGACGACCCCCGGCATGGACGCCACCGGCTGCGGGTCGGCGACGCCCTCCTTGACGAACACGGGCAGGATCAGGTCGGCCGGGTGCAGACGCGTCCCGGCGACCAGGCGGCGCATCGAGGCGGTACGGCGCAGCCGACGCGGCCGGGCCGCCGGAAATTCAGCGTTCACGATCGTCTTCTCCACTCGGACTGGACGGACCCGGACCGGCGCCGGCGCGGTCACCGGCGAGGTGACATCACTTGAAGCGCCGGCGCGCCCCTCTGCGGTTCTGTGAGGGCCTGCGCGGCATCTCACCGGCCGAGATGGCCGCGTGCCGCTGCTTGGCACCGTACTCCGCCAGGGCCGCCGCGAGCGCGGAGGCGGACGGCCTGTCGGCCATCACGTCGACCCGCAGCCCGAACTCCTCGGCGGTCTTGGCCGTCTGCGGCCCGATCACGGCGATCACGGTCACGTTGTGCGGCTTGCCGGCGATGCCGACCAGGTTCCGCACCGTGGACGACGAGGTGAACAGCACCGCGTCGAAGCCGCCGCCCTTGATCGCCTCCCGGATCGGGGCCGGCGGCGGCGCCGCGCGCACCGTGCGGTACGCGGTCACGTCGTCGCACTCCCAGCCCAGCTCGGTGAGGCCCGCGACCAGCGTCTCGGTCGCGATGTCCGCCCGGGGCAGCAGGACGCGGTTGATCGGGTCGAGCATCGAGTCGTACGGCGGCCACTCCGCGAGCAGGCCCTCGGACGACTGCTCGCCGGTCGGGACCAGGTCGGGCCTCACGCCGAACTCGACGAGGGCCCGGGACGTCGCGCCGCCGACGGCGGCGACCTTCAGCCCGGCGAACGCCCGCGCGTCCAGGCCGTACTCCTCGAACTTCTCCCGCACCGCCTTGACCGCGTTGGCGCTGGTGAAGGCGACCCACTCGTAGCGGCCGGTGACCAGGCCCTTGATGGCGCGGTCCATCTGCTGCGGCGTCCGGGGCGGCTCGACGGAGATCGTCGGCACCTCCTCCGGTACCGCGCCGTACGAACGGAGCTGCTCGGACAGGCCCTCGGCCTGCTCCTTGGTGCGCGGCACCAGGACTCGCCAGCCGAACAGCGGCTTGGTCTCGAACCACGACAGGCGGTCACGCATGCCGACCGCGTCGCCGACGACGATGAGCGCCGGCTCGGTCATGCCCGCGTGCTTGAGGTCGGGGCCGAGGCGGCCGAGCGACGACACGACGGTGAACTGCTCGGTGGTGGTGCCCTCGCTGGTCACCGCAACCGGCGTGGTGTCCGGCTTGCCCGCGGCGATCAGCGCCTTGGCGATCGGCACGGCCTCGGCGACGCCGTTGTAGATCACCAGGGTGCCCTCGCACCCGGCGTGCCGCGCCCAGTCGTCCACCTGGGCGGCGTCGACGATGCGGAACTCGGAGACGGCCACCGCTGGCGGGATGCCCGCGTAGGTGAGCACGGCCGTCGCCGGCGGGACCCCGGGAACGATCTCGAAGTCCACGTCGGCCTTGGCGCAGGCCGCGACCTCCTCCACCACGGAGGAGAAGAACGACGGGTCGCCCGGGCACACCCGCACGACCGTCCGTCCGGACTTGGCGTCCTGCAGCGTCTTCAGCGATATCGAGTTCTCCGCGGCGTCCGCGGAGATGTCCACCACTTCGACGCCCTCGCGGCAGTGCCGCAGCAGCGGGGCGTGCGCCTGCTGGTCGAGCACAACGACGTCCGCCCTGCCCAGCAGGTCGGCGCCACGCAATGTGAGCAGGTTCTCGTCACCGGGGCCGGCGCCGACGAAGGCGACGAAACCCGATCGGGGCTCTGGAACGGTATTGGGGCTCAATGGGCCTGCTCCCCCATCAATGTGCCGGCCCCCTCGGCGATCATGGCGGCCGCGAGATCACGGCCGAGGTCCATGGCCGCCAGACGGGGTCCGGAGGTGGACTTGCGCACTGACCGCACGCCGTCGATGGCGACGACGGTCGCGGTCAGGTTGAGAATGTGCCCGTCATCCGAGGCGAAAGCACCTACTGGTGCCGCACAACCGGCTTCGAGGGCGGAAAGCACGGCGCGCTCCGCGGTAACCGCCGTGCGGGTTCGCGGGTCGTCGAGGACGCCCAGCAACTCGATCAGGTCGGCGCGGTCGGACGAGCACTCGACCGCGAGCGCCCCCTGACCGGGCGCCGGAAGCACCTCGTCGACCTCGAAGATCTGCGAGATCTCGCCGTCGCGCCCCAGACGGCGCAGGCCGGCGGTGGCCAGCACGACGGCGTCCAGCTCACCGGCGGCGATCTTGCCGATCCGTGTGGGCGCGTTTCCCCTGATCGGGACGTAGTGGAGATCCGGCCGCAGGGCACGGAGCTGCGCGACACGGCGCGGCGACCCGGTGCCCACCCTGGCGCCGGGCGCCAGGTCGGCCAGCTTGGCGGAGCTCACCAGCGCGTCACGCGGATCCTCGCGCAGCGCCGTGGCGACGAGCGTGATCCGGGGATCGTCGGCCGTCGGGAGGTCCTTGAGCGAGTGGACGGCGAAGTCGATCTCACCGTCGATCAGCTTGTTGCGCAGTTCGCTGACGAACACGCCGGTGCCGCCGAGCTGGGTGAGGTTCGCCCGGGAGACGTCACCGAACGTGGTGATGCCGACGAGTTCCACCGCGCGCCCGGTCAGCTCGGTGAGCCGCTTGGCCACCAGGCCCGACTGGGTCGTGGCCAACTCGCTCTTGCGGGTACCCATCCTCAAAGGAGCGGTCATGACTCGACCTCCATCCGTGACACGGCCTCGGGCTTCAACGGGTCCAGGTTGAACAGCTCACGGAGCGCGTCCGCGTACTGGTCGCCGCCGGGCGAGGACGCCAGCCGCTTCACGCGTACGGTCGGCTCGTGGAGCAGCTTGTCCACGACCCGGTTGACGGTCTGCGTGACCTCGTCGCGCAGACGTCCCTCCAGTTCGGGGACGCGGGAGATCAGCCGGCCCATCTCGGCCTCGACCACCTCGGCGGCCTTGCTGCGCAGCGCCACCACCGTGGGCGTCACCCGGGCCGCGCGCGCGGCCTCCAGGTAGGCGGCCACCTCCTCGGTGACGATCGCCTGAACCGCCGCGATGGCCTCGGCCCGGCCGCCGTCGCCGATGTCGTCGGCGACCCCGGCCTGCTGCATGGACTCCAGGTCGACCAGCGTCACGCCGGGCAGCGCCCGTACGTCGGGGTCGACGTCGTGCGGCAGGGCCAGGTCGAGGAGGAACAGGTCGCGGCCGCGGCCCACCGCGCCGGCGACCGTGTCCGGGGTGATCAGGCACGTCCCGGCGCCGGTGCAGGAGATGACGAGATCAGCCTCCGCGATCTCGGCGGCGACGTCGTCCAGGCGCACCGCGCGCCCGGCGACGGACTCGGCCAGCCGTACGGCGCGCTCGTAGGTGCGGTTGGCGATGACGATGTCGGTCACGCCGGAACGGACCAGGGTGGCCGCCGCCAGCGCGCTCATCGAGCCCGCCCCGACGACCAGCGCCCGCATCCCGGTGATCGGGCCGAGCTCGCGCTCGGCGAGGGTCAGGCCGACGCCGACGAGCGACGCGCCCGCCCGGTCGATGGCGGTGTCGGCGTGCGCGCGCTTGCCGACGCGCAGGGCCTGCTGGAAGAGCTCGTTGAGAATCGAGCCCACGGTGTCCTGATCCTGGGCCAGCTTGAGCGCCACGCGGATCTGACCGAGGATCTGCCCCTCGCCGACGACCATCGAGTCGAGGCCGCAGGCCACCGAGAACAGGTGGTGCACGGCGCGGTCCTCGTACTGCACGTAGAGGTGCGGGGTGAGCTGCTCCTGCGGGATGCCGCAGTGGTTGGCGAGCAGGTCGGTGACGGCCGTCACCGCTCCGTGGAAGCGGTCCACGTCGGCGTAGATCTCGACCCGGTTGCAGGTCGAGACGACCATCACCTCGGACACGGTGGCCTCGTCGCGCACGTCGAGGAGCAGCTTGACGAGGGCGTCCCCGCTCACGGAGACGCGTTCGAGGAGGGCCACCGGAGCCGTGCGGTGGCTGAGGCCGACGACGAGGATGCTCATTGGCTCGCCTCGCCCAGCGCCGCCCCGCGCTCACTCACTACGACCACCTCATCGGGCCACTCATCGCCCATCATGGGCCCTCCACTCGCCTTACGCTGCTCGTGGAACGCAAGAATCTGCAGTTCAATGGACAAATCGACTTTACGGACATCAACGTCATCCGGCACCGTCAGCACCACGGGGGCGAAGTTCAAAATACTGGTGACCCCTGCGGCGATGACGCGGTCACAGACCTGCTGCGCCGCCGTCGCCGGCGTCGCGATCACCACGATGGACACCCCGCGCTTCCTGATCACTGACTCCAGGCCGTCGGCATGTTCCACCACGAGCCCGGCGATGCGCTCACCCACCACCGCGGGGTCGGCGTCGAAGAGGCCCGCGACCCGGAAGCCGCGGGACACGAACCCCCCATAGTTCGCGAGCGCTCGCCCGAGGTTACCCACCCCCACGATGGCGACGGCCCAATCCTGGGTGAGACCTAGCTCACGGGAGATCTGGTAGATCAGGTACTGGACGTCGTATCCGACCCCGCGCGTGCCGTACGAGCCGAGGTGGGAGAGGTCCTTGCGGAGCTTCGCCGAGTTCACCCCGGCCGCGACCGCCAGGTCCTCCGAGCTCACTGTGGCGGTGCCGCGCTCAGCGAGCCCGTTCAACGCACGCAGATAGAGCGGCAGTCTCGCGACCGTCGCATCGGGAATGCCACGCTCACGCGCTTGAGGGATACGGCGGGTCACTTGCCGGTGCTCCAGGGGGACGGACTGCCGGAGGACGCCCCCCGGCCGTACGAGCGGATGTAACCGATTTCGCGTTCCTACAGGTTAGTGCCTTTGTGAAGAGATGCACAAAGTCGGTGTCCCGTTCACTGTCCCAAAGCAGGTGTGCGGTCTCCAACTCGCCCTGAGGTCGCCTCTGCCCCGCGCACGCACCGCGCCGTCGCCGGGCACGGCACGGCAGCGGCACGGCACGGGCTCGGCGTGGGCTCGGCGTGGGCACAGCATCGCGAAAGGACCGCGGGGAGCGCCCAATAGGCTGGCCGCATGGCACCCCGCGAGCATCGGATCACTCTCCTCGGCAAACCCGGCTGTCACCTCTGCGACGACGCGCGCGCCGTCATCGAGCGCGTGGCCGCGGAACTCGGCGTGCCGTGGGAGGAGCGGGACATCACCGCCTCTGAGGAGGATTACGCCAAGTACTGGGAGATGATCCCGGTCACCCTGGTCGACGGGGTCCAGCACGACTTCTGGCGGGTGGACGAGGCCCGCCTGCGCGCGGCGCTGACCGCCTGACGGTCACACCTTCGGGACGAGGGGATCCGGGCGCGTCCCGAAGGTGAGTACCGGCAGCCGCTCCCCCGCCTACCTGAACGCGGTCGGGAGAGGAACCACCTTGGCGGCGTTCACGCTCAGCTCGATGACGTTGGCGGCCAGGACCAGCGCGGTGCGCTCGGTGGCGAACCGCTCCATGTGCGGCTGGCGCTGGTGCTCGGTGTATCCCACCTCGTCACGGTAGAGCTCGTACACGATGCGCTGGAGCGGCGCCGACTTCACGCTGTGGCAGACGAAGACGAGCGTGTCCGGCTCGTTGCGCAGCACGGCCTCGACCGTCTCCTCGGCGAGCTTGTCGAACGCGTCACCCGCCCCGTCCATCAGCGTGAACACGGTGAGCAGGCCGTAGATATTGGGCGACGGCCGGACCGAGCCGCCCTGTCCCCGGGAGGCGGCGGCCGCGCCGGCGAAGCCGGCCGCCATGCCGGCCCCCATGCCGGCCGCCGGGTCCGCGCCGGGGAGCATCGTGCCGGTGGCGGGCATGGTGTACTCGGGGCGGCCACCCTGCGGCCGGCCGTGCTCCGAGGGGCCCGGCGGCATGGTGTACTCCGGCCCGCCCTGGGGCGCCGGGCGGTCGGCCTCCGCCGCCTGGGGCGGCATCGTGTACTCCCGTCCGCGCGCGCCGCCGTACGCGTCCTGCCCGGCCTGAGGGCCGGCGGGCCGGGCGGCGAACCCGTCCGACGGCTGCATGCGCGCCGCGTAGTCGACGTCGCCCTGCTCGCCCGCGCGATATTCGGCGACGAGGTCCCCGAGCCCGGAGCGTCGCGGAGGAGCCGACGCCGACGGCTCGGCCCGGTTTTCGGCCCGGCTTTCGGCCCCCCGCGCGCCCCGCCGCGACCAGCCGTCCTCCGGCTGCTCGGCCCCGGCGTCTTCTTCCTCGTCCTCGTACGGCGCGAGCGGCCGGGCGAGAGCGAACCAGACGCCTCCGACGGTGGCGGCCATCGCGGCGACCACGACGATCCCGGGGAGCGTGAACTCCAGCGCGGCGGAGACGGCGATGCCGCCCGGCGCGAGCGCGACCGTCGCGTTCATGTTGTCGAGGTCGTAGTCGTCGCCGTTGCGCCCGCGCAGCACCGCGATCACGAGCCAGATCACCAGCATCCCGATGACGCCGATGTGGACGGCGCGCAGAAGCCACTCGGGCCAGATGTCCCAGAAGACATCGGCCGCCGGGAACTCCTTCGTGAACGCCTGGGTGACCGGGTCGATCAGCATGATGACCGCGCCCAGGCCCGTCAACGCGCCGCCGAAGAGCCATGCGGCGAAACGGGGGAACGGCTTCCTGGCGATGAGCTGGGCGATGCCGACGGCGAGCCAGAGCGGGGCGACGAGCGATCCGGTGATCTGGAACAACCGGAAGATCACGACCCCGTACCCGAGCAACTGGCCTACGGCGATCAATCCCAGCGAGAGGCATGTCGCCCCCGTGGTGACACCCCACGCGACCAGCCATCCCGACGGCTTCTCGCGGATACGACCGACGACGACGCCGGTGGTGATGGCGGCGAGAACGGCGCCGGCGAACGCGATGACAGCGACAAGGACTTCCATGGTGGACCTTATGCTGCCGGACTTCGCGCGCCGACTGGTAGCCGATGGATCGCCCCGTTACGCGAAGTGATTACGGTTAGCGGCGGATTGTGTTATCTCGCGATGATTTCTAGAGTGTTCGAGCACGCCGACTCCCCTCCCCCAATGGGATAACCGGATGCCGACATCGTGGCCGTTCGCCGGGCTCTCCCCTCCAGCCGCTGGAGTGGTGCGGCTGGCGCCCCCCGCCGCCCCCGCGGCGGCGCAGCTCGAACACGACGAGATGCGCACGCTGGTCCTGCGCGCCAAGACCGGCGACACCGAGGCGTTCGGTGTGCTCTACGACCGTTACGTCGACCTCGTCTACCGCTACGTCTTCTTCCGGGTGGGCTCGCACGCGCTCGCCGAGGACCTGACGAGCGACACCTTCCTGCGCGCCCTGCGCGGCATCGCCGACTTCACCTGGCAGGGGCGCGACTTCGGCGCCTGGCTGGTCACCATCGCCAGGAACCTGGTCACCGACCACTTCAAGTCCGGACGGAGCCGGCTCGAAGTCTGTACGGCCGAAATCCAGGACACCCCCCTCGACGGCCAGCACATCCCGGAGAACGCCGTCGTCGCCAGCATGGTGAACGAGCACGTGCTCCGGGCGATCAAACGACTCAATCCCGAGCAGCAGGAGTGCGTCGTGCTGCGCTTCCTGCACGGTATGTCACTTGCGGAGACCGCCATGATCATGGGCAAGCAGAGCGGCGCGATCAAGGCGCTCCAGTTCCGCGCGATCAAGGCCCTGGCCCGCGCGCTGCCCAAAGATCTCGGTTAGCTCACGTGCCGTAACCCTGGCCCGGTCACCTCGTTGGGCAGGGCACAGGCGTGGATCGGCAACGGGGGATCTCGGGAGCGTTCATGGGCTGGTGGCGGCCGGGGCGCCGGCGACGGGCCAGGCGGACGGGGCGTGCCGCCGACCGGGTCGCCGCGCGGATCGCCGACGCCGGCTCACGGGCCGGCGACGGCCCCCGCCCCGACTTCCGCGCCCGCCTCCGCGCGGACCTGATGAAGGCGCACGCCGCCGAGCGCGGGCCCGTCGCCGAGCCCCCCGCCGAGCGGCCCGAGCCGCGCCGCCGCCCCTCCCTCCTCGTACGGCTCCGCCCGCTCGCGGTGTTCTCCGTGCTCCTGGGCGTGATGTTCGCCACCGGCGCCCGCGCGTACGACTCGGTGCCCGGGGACCTGCTCTACCCGCTGAAGCGGGCGGCGGAGGCGACCGTGCTGCGGCTGGCGGTGAGCGACGCCGAGCTGGCCAGGCGGGAGATGACGGCCGCGCGGCAGCGGGCGGCGGAGGCGGCGACACTGGCCGGCGCGGAGGGACCCGACCGGGACCGGCTCATCACCCAGGCCCTCGACGACATGGCGCGTACGACCCGGTCCGCGCTCGGCCGGGTCAAGCCGCGCGGCGACAAGCCCGACAAGGAGGTGGGGCGGTTCGCCCGCGAGCAGCGGACGATGGTGGAGCCGATCCTTCCTAAGCTCGATCAGGAGAACCGCGACAAGGCGACCAAATACCTCACCTATATCGACACCTTCAGCACTCCCGTCCAGTGATACCGGTCGTGTGGAATCACCATGGAATACGGTCACTCGGTGCTAACACCGCGTACACCGTCATCCGGCATCCGGCCGGTTAAGCTGAGGCCCTATGAGGCGGCTAATGCGACGACGGGAAGCGGCGGAGATCGCGGGCGAGGTGGCGGCCGCGGCGGTGGTCCCCACTCCGAGCGTTGAGCCGGACCCGACGGCGGCGGCGTTCTTCGACGTGGACAACACGATGATGCGCGGCGCCTCGATCTACCACTTCGCGCGCGGCCTGGCCGCGCGCGGTCTGTTCACCACGAACGACCTGGTGCGGTTCGCCCTCGGCCAGGCCTGGTTCCGGGTGCGGGGCAACGAGAACCCCGACCACATCGCCAAGGCGAAGGAGACGGCGCTGGCCTTCGTCGCCGGTCTCAAGGTCGACGAGGTGGTGCACCTCGGCGAGGAGATCTACGACGAGGTCATGTCCGACCGCATCTGGGCCGGGACCCGCGCGCTGGCGCAGGCCCACCTGGATCTGGGCCAGCGGGTGTGGCTGGTCACCGCGACCCCGGTCGAGCTGGCCCGGGTGATCGCCCAGCGGCTCGGCCTGACCGGCGCGCTCGGCACGGTGGCCGAGACGGCGGACGGCGTCTACACCGGCAGGCTCGTCGGCGACCTGCTGCACGGCCCGGCCAAGGCGGAGGCGATTCGGGCGCTGGCCCGCAGGGAGGGCCTCGACCTGTCCCACTGCTCGGCCTACAGCGACTCGGCCAACGACCTGCCCATGCTGTCGCTGGTCGGCAGCCCCTGCGCGGTCAACCCCGACAGCGAACTGCGCGAGCACGCGAAGGAGAACGGCTGGCGGATCCGCGACTTCCGCACCGGGCGGAAGGCGACGCTGATCGGCCTGCCGATCGCCGCGACGGCGGGCGCGGTGGCGGGGGGCATCGCGGCCGGCATCGCGCTGCGCAAGCACTACCGCTCGTCCTGACCGTCGTTCAGGGGCGAAGAGTCACCAGGACGCGAGCCGGGCGGTCCGGTCGAGGAAGTCGTCCAGCACCTCGTTGACGACGTCCGGCCGCTCGAACCCGATCATGTGACCGGCGCCGGGGACGATCGTCAGCCGCGCGCCGGGCAGCGACTCGGCGATCCTGCGGCTGTGAGAGGGAGGGGTGACGCGGTCGTCCTCCCCGACCATGACGAGCGTCTCGATCGGACGGAGCGCCGCGAGCGCGGCCAGCTTGTCGTGGACGCGGAGGCCGCGGAAGAAGCCGACCATCACCTCGGTCGGCGTCGCCGCCGCGATGTCGGTGACGAACCGCACGTGGTCGGGGCGCGCGCCGCCGCCGAACGCCATGAACCGCGCGACCGGCGTGTGGGCGCGGGTCTTCAGCGCCACGCTGCGGTCGATCCAGTCCGCGCGGGCGAGCATGCCGTCGAACACGATCGGGGTGATCAGCCCGGCGATCCGTCCCACCGGCCAAGGAAGGCCGAACGCGTGCCGGGACAGGTCCCCGGACGACGTGCTCAGCAGGGCGACACCCTTCACCCGGGAGGCGAGCAGCTCCGGATGCCGGGCGGCGAACGCCATGATGCTCATGCCGCCCATCGAGTGGCCGACCAGCACCACCGGCACCCCTTCGGGTACGGCCTGCTCGATGACCGCCGCCAGGTCGTCGCCCAGCCGGTCGATCGTGCAGTCGTCGATCGGCCCGGCGGAGGAGGCGCCGTGCCCGCGCTGGTCGTAGAAGACGAGCGTGGCCGGATGGCCGGCCAGGGCCTCGCGCTGGAGGTGCCAGCAGTGGCGGTTCATCATCCAGCCGTGCGCGAACACCACGGCCACCTCGGGATCCGGATGCTCGTCGACGTCGGCGGCGAGGTGCACACCATCATCGGTGATCACGGTCATCGGCTTGCCCACGAGGCAGCCGAGCCGGGAGTCGTCCACCACGTCCGGTACGGTCTCCGCCCGCCGCCGGACGACTCCGGCGGCGTACCCCAGTGCCATGCCGGCGAGCAGTACTTTCCGTTTTATCCCGCTTTGGTGCATGATGTGCTCCTCTTGGTGAGGAACACCATAGCGACCGGTAGCTGGCATTGTTAGCCCCATGGACCCATAAGCCCGGGTAAAAATCGCCAGATCAGAGGCCCGAGGCGTCAGCCGGAGTCATCTGCCGGGAGGCCGGAGGCGCGGAACAAAGTGACGTTCGCGGTGTAGGTGGCGTCGCGGTCCCCTTGCGGAATGTACGTCAGCGCGAGGGCCTGGCGGCTCGCCTTCATCGTGAAGTCGCCCTCCTGGCTACACCTGGCGCCTTCGGTGATGGTCTCGTGCAGGGTGAACTGCCCGTCCGGGGCGCGGCCGGTCAGGACGAGACCCCCGCTGCACCCCAGGTCCGGATATCTGACGGCCGCCGTGCGGGAACCGGTCCGGATGGTCACGACCATGGGCCTGGTCTTGCCGTTGCTCTGCGCCAGCGCCCCCTTCCACACGCCCTCGAAGGCACGGGAGAAGCGGTACGTCGCCGGGTCCGCGGACGCGGACGCCTTCGCTGCCGCGGGAGTGGGGGGGACGGTGCCGCCGGTGACGCTCGCGGCCTGCCCGGTCCCGGCGGGCACCCTCGTGAGCCAGAAGGCGGCTCCCGCCGCGAGCGCGAGAACGGCGGCGCCGCCGGCGAGGACGTACCCCCGATTGACCCGACCCGCCCGTTGCCTTCGCCCGGCGGGACTCTCGGCGGAGCGTGACGCGTCCCGCGGCACGGAGGCGGAGGCGGAGGCGGCCGTAGGCTCGGCCGACCCGAGCAGCCGCATCAGCACTTCCTGCATGGCCGGACGCTCCGCCGGTTCCTTGGCCAGGCACCGGCGCACCAGGGAGCGCAACGGCTCCGGCACCCCGTCGATCTCGGGCTCGGCGTTGATCACCCGGTAAAGGGCCGCGGGAGCCGAGTCGGCCGCGAAGGGAGAGCGCCCCGTGGCGGCGAACGCGACCACCGCTCCCCAGGCGAAGACGTCGACCGAGGGACCGATCGGGGCCCCGGCGATCTGCTCGGGCGCCATGTACGCCGGAGTTCCGATGACCTGGCTGCTGACCGTGGCCGTCGCGTCGAGGGCTCGGGCGATCCCGAAGTCGATCACTCGTGGGCCGTCCTGGCTGAGCAGCACGTTTCCGGGCTTGAAGTCCCGATGCACCAACCCCGTCTCGTGGATGGCCGTGAGAGCGGTGGCGGTCCCGACGGCGAGCCGGTGCAGGGCCGCCCCGCTTCGCGGACCGTTCCGGTTCACGTCGTCCTGGAGGGACGGGCCGTCCACGAACTCGGTGACGATGTACGGCGGGTTCGACCAGAGGTCCGCGGTGAGGAACTGGGCGGTGCAGAAGGAGGCCACCCGCTGCGCGACGGTCACCTCCCGGGCGAAGCGCTCGCGGGTCGTGTCGTCGTGGGCGATCTCTGGTCGGAGAATCTTGACCGCCACGGCGGCCCCTCCGCCGTCCGTCCCGAGATAGACGATGCCCTGCCCTCCGGCCCCGAGGCGCCGGATCAGCCGGTAGGGACCGATGGACGGGGGATCGCCTGGCTGCAGACCATCTGATGCCGTCATCCGTACGCCCCCGTCGAATGGCGGTGCTGGAATGGGGAAAGCCTCGCGAAGCACCGGCGCTTCCCGATCCACACTAGGGCAGCGCGTGATCCGCTGTCATGTCAGAAGAACGACGGGAAGGCGGGGCCACGGCGCAGCCGCAGCGCGTCGACCCGGCTCTGGATCGTCTCGCGCACCTGGTCCGTGAGGTTGAAGACCAGCATGGGGTCATCGGCGTCGATGGGGTCGTAGTGGTCAGTCATGATCGGCTCGCCGAACTCGATCAGCCACTTGGACGGCAGCGGCACCAGCCCGAGCGGCCCGAGCCACGGGAAGAACGGCGTGATCGGCAGGTACGGCAGGCCGAGCAGCCGGGCCAGCGCGGGAACATCGCCGACCTTGGGATAGATCTCCTCGGCGCCGACGATCGCGCACGGGATGATCGGCACACCGGCCCGGATCGCCGACGCGGCGAAGCCGCCCCTGCCGAACCGCTGCAGCTTGTACCGATCGGAGAACGGCTTGCCGACGCCTTTGAACCCCTCGGGGAAGACGCCGACCAGCTCGCCCTTGCGCAGCAGACGGTCGGCGTCCTCGGGGCAGGCGAGCGTGTGCCCGTTCTTGCGGGCCAGATGGGCGAGGACGGGGAGCTGGTAGACGAGGTCGGCCCCGAGCAGCCGGACCGGCCGGTGCGCCTCATCGTGCAGCGCGACCTGCAGCATCAGCGCGTCGACCGGCAGCGTCCCCGAGTGGTTCGCGACGACCAGCGCCCCCGACTCGGCGGGAATGTTCTGGAGGCCGCTGGTCTCGACCCGGAACCAGTGCCGGTAGAACGGCCGGAGCAGTTCGAGCAGGACCTTGTCGTTGAGCTCGGGGTCGAACCCGAACTCGTCCACCTCGTACTCGCCGGTGACGCGGCGGCGCAGGAAGGCCAGCAGCTCGGCGAGCCGCTCCTCGCCGGGCCGTTCCCGTGCGTCCCCGGGAACGCCGGGTGAGCCCTCCTCGGAGGTACGCGTCACGTCACACACGCCTTACTGCTCGTCCTTGTACGGAGCCGGCCGCCCCGGCGCGAAATCGGACAGCCGGTCGGCCAGCGCGGCGGTGAGCCCGCCGGAGCCGCCGCGCGAACGGAGGAAGTCCTCGAAGGCCGCGGCCGTGCCGAACTTGGGCTGCCATCCGAGCTCTCGGACGAGCCGCCCGCAGTCCACGACCCGGCCGTGGCACATCAGCGCGAGCTGCTCGGGTGAGAAGTCCACCCGGCCCGCGGCTCGCGCCGCCTCTCCCAGGAGGCGGAAGAGCGGCGACGGAACGGGCAGCGAGAACCGCCCCGCCCGCCGCAGGCACTGCGACAGCAGAAGCACGCCGTCGCCCGCCACGTTGAACGTGCCAGGGTGGTCCTCAAGGGCCATCCGGCGCAGCACCTCGACCCCGTCGTCCTCATGGACGAACTGCAACCGGGGGTCGAAGCCGAGCACGGTCGGCGGGACCGGCTGCGTGAAGTACCGGGTGAGGGGCGTGTCCACCCCGGGTCCCATGAAGTCGGCGAAACGCAGCGTCGAGGTGACCACGTCGGGACGCCGCCTGGCGAGGCCCCGGACGTAGCCCTCGACGTCGCCGGCGTCCTTGGCGTACCCCGAGGGCGGCGCCTCGACGGGCTCGCCGTCCTCGGTGAAGACGGCGGGGTCGTTCGGCGCCGAGCCGTAGACGGCGGTCGTGGACCGCACCACCACCCTGCGCACAGTCGTCGAGCGCTGACACGCGCCGAGCAGCTGCATCGTGCCGATGACGTTGTGCTCTTTCGCGGCGGAACGGCTCCGCGAGGAACCGCTCATCAGGCTCACGTGCACGACGACGTCGACGTCCGCCGCCGCGATGACCTGCGCGATATCGGGACTGCGCAGATCGACGCGGACGAACTCGGTGCGACCGGCATGGCAGCCGCCGTCTCGGGCCGCCGACGGAGGTGGAACCGTGTCCACCCCGATGACCCGACCGACGCCCGGTTCGGCGGCGAGCGCACTCGCCACCCGTGCTCCGATGTGGCGCGAGACCCCGGTGACCAGCACGGTGTGGGTCATCGTCGCCTCACTGGGGGACTGGTGGGGGAATAACGGTTCACGGTCGCCCGGCCCCGCGGGACCGGTGCGCGCTCCGTACTTCTACTACTTCTTGTTACGCCGCTGGATGCGGGTCTTCTTGAGCAGCTTGCGGTGCTTCTTCTTGGCCATGCGCTTGCGGCGCTTCTTGATCACAGAGCCCACGGGACCCCCAGGTGAAGGTAGAGAATGCCAGACCGATGCGCGAGCGCACACCGGCACAACAGACTACCGGCGATCCACGGTCGATCGCCCCCTGGGGGACACCGCGTGGCCGATGCCGGATCCCGCGCCTGGTCAGCGCGGGTCCGCACCGCCTCGGCGTGTCATCCAGCCTCGATGAACGCCTCTCTGAGATAGTCGTGTACCGCCTGTTCGGGCACCCTGAAGGATCGGCCGACACGGATGGCCGGCAGCTCACCTGAGTGGACGAGCCGGTACACCGTCATCTTGGACACTCGCATGACCGTGGCGACTTCCGCCACCGTCAGGAACTTCACCTCGCTGAGAGGTCTTTCGCCTGCACCCATCGGACGCCTCTTCCGCACGTGTTTCCGGGTTATCCCCACTGGTGCCATCGCTCACGCACGTGTACTTCCGTCAGCGTAAGTCGGGACTGCGAGAAGGCAAACCCCCCATTTCATCAGTCACCGCGACCCTATGCCGCCAATATGGAGAAAGTGGCTGGTAGCGGACGGCGAAATGCCCCCTGCCCCGGCCGCGGAACGAGCCAACTTCTCTCCCACAAGAGTCGCCCCGGCACACGAAAGAGTCGGCAAAGGTGGGGCAGAGCGCGACAAAGGGGAGTGCGAAATACGCGAAACGGACGGTCCGCAGCGCGATCAGAGGTGAGACGCGATCCTGGCCACGAGGTAGTCCGTCAGCGGACCGTAATATCTCGGCAACACGTTGTCGTCGAGCGGCACCGCGACAGCGATCTTCCCCTCCGCCTGGCCGATGAAGAGGGCCGGGTCGTTGCTGTCCGCGAAGCCCACCGTCTCGACGCCCGCCTCGCCCGCGGCGCCCGCCCAGCCGTGATCGGCGATCACGAAGTCGGGCCGCGCCTCGGCCAGGATGGCGCGCATCGGGTCGGGGTCGTGCGTGTGCACCAGGGCGGCGCCGTCGTCCAGCATCGCGACGTTGTCGAGATAGCGGATCCGCCGTACGCGTCCGAGCCCGTTCCCCATGTAGCTCCACCTCTCGGCCGGAGTGAGGAGAGTGGCGCCGTGGGAGCGGGCGAACCGGGCGAGGGCGAGATGGATCGTGAGCAGGCCCGTGGGGTGGCCGGTGGCGATGACGATACGGGGGTTCCCCCTGTCCAGCACCTGGCCGACGCGGTCGCCCATCGCCTCGATCGCGTCGATGGTGAGGTCGGGGTCGATGGTGTCCTGGCCCTCCCGGTGCTCCGGGTCGGCCGCGACGCCCACCGACTTGGCCATCTGCTCCAGCACGTCCCGGAAGGTCCACTCGCCGGAGAACGAGAGGCCGAACGTGTAGCGGGGGTCGCGGTTGGCCAGGGAGCGGTAGTTGTCGAGGTTGTTCTCGCGCGGCGTGGCGACGTCGCCCGCGATACGCGTCCTGATCAGGTGGTCACGGAGATCGGTGCGGGAGGGAGCGTTCACAGGTGCCACAGCGCTCCTGGCGCGGCCGGGATTCCCGTCATGGCAGAGGATCCAATCCGTGGAGGGGGAAGACGGCCTTCCTTGTGGCCACGATGGCCCGGTCGATCGGGTCGGCCGGGTCGTAGCCGTCGCGGAAGTCGGAGTACGCCGGGTGGCGGCCGTCCGTCATCGACAGCGGGGGCACCTCGCCGGTCCGCTCGGTGACCAGGGTCCGCCAGCTCGCGGGCGTCGGCGTGGACGGCTCGACGGGGTGCCCGGACGCCTCCGCGATCAGGTGGGTCCACGCGCGCGGCACCACCTGGACCAGCTCGTATCCCCCGCCGCCGGTGACGACCCACCGGCCGCCCGCCGTCTCGTGCGCGAGCCGGTGCAGCGCGGCGTAGGCCGTGCGCTGGCCGTCCAGGCTGAGCATGAGGTTGGCCAGCGGGTCGAGGGCGTGGCTGTCGCATCCGTGCTGGGTGACGAGGATCTCGGGGCCGAACTCGCGCAGCAGCGGCGGCACGACCGCGTGGAAGGCGCGCAGCCAGCCGGCGTCCCCGCACCCCGCGGGCAGCGCCACGTTGACCGCGCTGCCGTCCGCCCCGGTCTCGCTCGGGAAGCCGGTGCCGGGGAAGAGTGTGCGCGGGCTCTCGTGCAGGCTGATCGTGAGCACCCGGGGGTCGTCGTAGAACGCGGCCTGCACGCCGTCGCCGTGGTGGACGTCCACGTCCACGTACGCCACCCGCTCCACTCCCTGGGAGAGCAGCCAGGCGATCGCGACGGCGGGGTCGTTGTAGACGCAGAACCCGCTGGCCATGCCCGCCATCGCGTGGTGCAGACCGCCCGCGACGTTGACGGCGTGCGCCGACTCTCCCGCCCACACCGACCTCGCGGCCTCGATCGACGCCCCCGTGATCAGTGCGGACGCCTCGTGAACCCCGGTGAACGCGGGATTGTCTGCCGTGCCGAGTCCGCAGCCGAGATCGGGCCGGCCGGTCTTCGACACCGCCTTGACCGCCTCGATGTAGTCGCGGCGGTGGACCAGCGCGATCTCGTCGTCGCTCGCCGGGGCGCATCCGGCCACCTCGACGCGGTCGAGCACACCGAGGTCGCGGGCGAGCGCCATGGTCAGCTCCACCCGTACGGGGGCGAGCGGATGGCCGGGGCCGAAGTCGTACGACGTCAGCGCGTCGTCCCAGAGCACGCGGACGGAGCCGCATCCTTGCCCGCCGGTACTCTCGATCATGCCGCCGCCTCCTCGCCGCACGATCGTGACGCTACCGTACGGGCCCGGCCGTGACTCCGCCCCCTCGTGACATACGCCACTCATCCCGAGTTGTACCGAAATATCGGCAAAAAGCGGTGGCGCCGCGGAAGGCCGGCCTCCTCCCCCAGCGCCTATGAGCGGACGGTCTCCCCGACCGGGGCGGCGCGACGGAGGCCCCGGATCGCGGGGACGCCGAGCAGGAAGGCGATGCCGACCAGCCCGACCACGAAGCCGGCCGCCAGCACGTTCTCCGCGCCGAGCCGTTCCGCCGCCGGACCCGCCAGCGCCTGACCCAGCGGAAGGCTCAGCACCGACCCCGCCACCTCGTACGCCGTCACCCGGTTCAGCACGTCCTGGCTGACCTGGGTCTGCACGCTGGTCGCCCACATCACCGACCAGAACCCCCACACCGATCCGGTGACCGCGAACGCCGCCGCGAGCACCGGCAGCGGCATGTGCAGGGCGAGGGAGAGCGGCTCGAAGAAGTACAGCGTCATCGCGATCGCCCCGGCCATCAGCGGACGCGACGGCCGGAACCAGACGGCGACGAGGCCGCCGACGACCGTTCCCGCCCCGGCCGCCGACATGATCCAGCCGTACGCGCCGCGGCCGTGGCCCTCCGTGATCAGCGCCGCGCCCAGGGGGATGAGCGGGCCGAAGACGAGCACGCCGTAGACCGACCAGATGATGATGACGCTCCACATCCAGGTGCGGGAGCGGAACTCGTCCCACCCCTCGCGCAGGTTGCGCAGCATCGACGAGCCCGGCTCCGTGCTGGGCAGCGGCCGTACGCGCATGAGCAGCAGGCAGACGGCGCTCACCGCGAACGTCGCCGCGTCCACGACGAAGACCAGCCCGGCGCCGCCGAGGCCGACGAGGACGCCCGCCAGCGCGGGGCCGAGCAGCTGGGCGATCGCGTCCGCCACACGCAGCGTGGCGTTGGCACGTTGCAGGTCCGACGCCACGTGCGGGACCATGCTGCTCACGCCCGGTTGGAACATCGCGGCGGCGGCGCCGCTGATCGCCGACAGGGCCACGATCTGCCACAGCCGCGGCGTTCCGGCCGCGAAGGCCGCGGCCATCACCGACTGGCTGACCAGCCGCACCAGGTCGGCGGCGATCATCATCCGCCGGGCGGTGAACCGGTCGGCGAAGACGCCGCCGAAGAGGATCAGCGCGCCGAACGGCGCCATCCACGACGCGAGCACGAACCCGACGCCGGACGGGCCGTACCCCGCGCCGAGCACGGCCAGCGAGATCGCGACGGGCAGCATGGTGTCGCCGAGCATCGACACCGCGCGCCCGGTGAAGTAGAACCCGAAATCAGGCGTCCAGAGCGGTCGCCGCCCCACCCCCGCCACCGCCTGTACGGCTCCCGCCACGTCGACCTCACCGCTCACGCCCCGATGCCAGCAGCGGAATCATGCCGTCCGGACCGGAAGGTTTCCTAATGGTTTTCCCGGCGTGTTGCCGGTGAGGGCCGTCACGACCTGTGCGGGATCAGCCGGAGGCGAGCTGACGACTGCGGTCCCTGGCCGCCTCGATGGCGTCGAGGAAGGCGGCCCGGACCTTGTGGCGTTCGAGCTCGGCGATGGCGGCGATGGTCGTCCCGCCCGGCGACGTGACCGCCTCGCGCAGGATCACCGGGTGCTCCCCCGAGTCGCGCAGCATGATCGCGGCGCCGACGATCGACTGGGTGACCATGTCGAGGGCGGCGGCGCGCGGCATGCCGAGCAGGATCCCGGCGTCCACCATGGCCTCGACCAGGTAGAAGAAGTAGGCCGGGCCGCTGCCCGACAGCGCGGTCGCGGCGTCCTGCTGCGACTCGGGGATGCGCAGGACCTTGCCGACCGGCTTGAGCAGGGCCTCCGTGCGCTCCAGGTGGCGCTCGCCGGCGTGCGCTCCGGGCGAGATGACGCTCATCGCCTCGTCGACCAGGACCGGCGTGTTGGACATGACGCGGACCACCGGCACCGCCTCGCCCAGCCTGGACTCCACGAAGGCCGTGGTGATCCCCGCCGCCACCGTGATCACCAGCCGGTCGGCGGGGACGTACGGGGCGATCTCGGCGAGCAGGGTCCCCATGTCCTGCGGCTTGACCGCGAGGATGATCGTCTCAGCGGCCTTGGCCGCCTCGGCGTTGGAGACGACGCGCACGCCGTAACTCTCGCGCAGCGCCGCCGCCCGGTCCTCGCGCCGCGCGGTCGCCATGATCTCGTTCGGCGGCAGCCCGGCCCGAACCAGCCCGGAGAGCAGCGCCTCGCCCATCTTGCCGGTGCCGAGAATCGCGATCATGACCATTCCTCGCTGGTAGGGACATCCGCCCGCAGCTTACCGACGACGGCGGCGCGCCCGGCGCGCGCAGGTCACGGCGTACGGCGGCGCAGCGTGGCCGCGCCGAGGACGAGCGCCAGGACCGCGCACCCGGCCACGATCAGGATGTCGCGGACCAGCACGCCGGTGACATCGCCGGTCCGCGCGACCTCCTGCATCGCCTCCACCGCGTACGAGAGCGGCATGACGTCGGAGAGCCGCTCCAGCCAGGACGCCATGGCGTCACGGGGGACGACGAGCCCGCACAGCAGCGACTGCGGCAGCACGACCGCGGGCATGAACTGCACCGCCTGGAACTCGGTGCGGGCGAAGGCGCTGAAGAACAGGCCGAGCGCCATGCCCAGCAGCGAGTCGAGCACGGCCACCAGGACCAGCAGCCACACGGAGCCGGCGACCTCCAGGCCGAGCCAGGTCAGGGAGATGGCGAGCACCACCGCGACCTGGGCCGCGGCCACCGCCCCGAACGCGAGGGCGTAGCCGAGCAGCAGGTCGAAGCGGCCGAGCGGCCCGGCCATCAGCCGTTCGAGCGTGCCGGTCGCCCGCTCACGCTGGGTCGTGATCGAGGTGACCATGAACATCACGATGAACGGGAAGATGCCGAGCAGCGTCGGCCCCAGCCGGTCGAACGACGCCGGGTCGTCGATGACGTACCTGAGCAGGATCATCAGCACGCTCGGCACGCCGACCAGCAGCGCGAGCGTGCGGCGGTCGTGGCGGAGCTGGGCGAGGATCCGGCCCGCCGTGGCGAGGGTGATCGTCAGGCTCATCGGACGCGCTCCGCCTTCTCCTTGACGAGGCGCAGAAACGCCTCTTCCAAATCCGTGGTCCCGGCGCGCTCGCGCAGCCCGTCGGGGCTTCCGTCCGCGAGGATCTCGCCCTCCCGCAGGATGATCAGCCGCTGGCATCGGGCCGCTTCGTCCATGACGTGACTGGAGACGACCAGGGTCACACCGCGCTCCGCGAGGCTCTGGAAGAGCCCCCAGAGGTCCTGGCGCAGCACGGGGTCGAGGCCAACGGTCGGCTCGTCGAGCACCAGCAGCTCGGGCGAGCCGAGCAGCGCGACGGCCAGGCTGGCCCGGCCGAGCTGGCCGCCGGAGAGCGAGCCGGCGAGCTGCCTGCCCGCGCCGGCGAGGCCGACCTCCTCCAGCACGCGCTCGGCGTCGTCCTTGCCCGCCCCGAGGACCGCCGCGAAGTAGCGCAGGTTCTCCAGCACCGTCAGATCCCGATATATGGCGGCACTCTGCGTCGAATAACCGATCTTTCGGCGGAGGGCGGGGCCGCCTGCCGGCTCGCCGAGCACCGTCACCTCACCGCTCGTGACGATCTGCACGCCGACGATCGAGCGGATCAGCGTCGTCTTCCCGCATCCGCTGGGCCCGAGCAGGCCGGTCACCTGCCCGCGCGGCACCTCGAAGGTGAGGCCGTGCAGGACCTCGGCCCCGCCCCGTACGACCCGCAGGTCGCGTACGGCGATCGCCGGTCCGGGTAAATTCATCATGCGTTGAAATTAAACCCGCGTCGCGGGCGCCGTCAACAGGGGGTCGAACCGACCGGACGGCCATCTCGTTTAATGAGATATGCGAAGGTTCTTGGCGATAACGCTCCTGCTCATGGCGGCGGCGTGCGGGCAACCGCCGTCCGGATCGTCTTCATCGTCCGCGCCGCCGCCCGGGGGGCACGACGCGGACCAGCCGACCAGCGCGCCGGCGGGCACGGAACCCGGGCACGGGAGTCCCGCGCCGCAGACGCCGATGGGTCACACACTCAACCCCCGGAAGATCGCGTGGACCAGCGTGACGCCGTCCGCGGACGGCCGGTCGCTCGCGGTCGTCTGGTGGTCGGGCGTCGCCCCGTGCACCGTGCTCGACCGGGTCGAGGTGGAGGAGAGCGCCACGCGGGTCACGGTCACCCTCTACGAGGGCCGCGACCCGCGCCACCCCGACACCGCCTGCATCGCCATCGCGCTGGAGAAGACGACCACGGCGCGGCTCGCCGCCCCGCTCGACGGCCGCGAGGTGGTCGACGGCGCCAAATGATGAACCGGCCGGAAGACCGCTCCGTCAATACGGTCATGCGTACGATTCGACGAACCGCGGCGATGGCCGCGACCCTCCTGATCGCGATCGGCGGAACGGCCTCGGCCTCCGTGGCGTCCGCGTCCATCGGCCCCGCCTCCGGCACACCCGCGTCCCACCTCCCCGCCTCGGCCGGCACCCCGGCCCCGGTGAAGCCCAAGGGCGGCACCGTCGACCCGCGCAAGGTCAGATGGACGTCCGCCAAGCCGATCCGGAACGGCAGATATCTGCGGGTCACCTGGTGGTCCGGCGTCGAGCCCTGCACGGTGCTCGACCGGGTGCGCGTCAAGGAGACCAGGAAGCAGGTCACGGTCACCCTCTACGAGGGCCGGGGCAAGGACGCGCAGATGTGCGTGATGATCGCCGTCCGGAAGAGCACGATCGTGAAGCTCAGGGCCCCGCTCGGCGACCGCAAGGTGGTCGACGGCGCGGTGCGCTGACCGCACGGCCCACGCCCTCGACGGATCGGAGCGGATTCGGGCATTCCGCCCGCGCACCATGAGGTTGAGTCCACTAGGCTCAAGTCGTTTGACAAAGCTTGTTGGGCGACCCAATATTGAGTCGTACCGACTCAACTTTGACCACAGGGACGAACTCATGGCACGTGCGGTAGGTATCGACCTTGGGACGACCAACTCCGTCGTCTCGATCCTTGAGGGCGGTGAGCCCGCCGTCATCGCGAACGCGCAGGGCTCTCGGACCACCCCGTCCGTGGTCGCCTTCGCGAAGAACGGCGAAGTGCTGGTCGGCGAGGTCGCCAAGCGTCAGGCCGTGACCAACGTCGACCGGACGATCCGCTCGGTCAAGCGAGAGATGGGCACCGACTGGTCCGTCGAGATCGACGGCAAGAAGTTCACTCCCCAGCAGATCAGCGCCTTCGTCCTGCAGAAGCTCAAGCAGGACGCCGAGGCCTACCTGGGTGAGAAGATCACCGACGCGGTGATCACCGTCCCCGCGTACTTCAACGACGCCCAGCGGCAGGCCACCAAGGAGGCCGGCACCATCGCGGGCCTCAATGTGCTGCGCATCATCAACGAGCCGACCTCGGCCGCCCTGGCCTACGGCCTCGACAAGGAGAAGGACCAGACCATCCTGGTCTTCGACCTCGGCGGCGGCACCTTCGACGTGTCCCTGCTCGACGTCGGCCAGGAGGACGGCCACGGCTTCGTCGAGGTCCGCGCCACCAGCGGTGACAACCACCTCGGCGGCGACGACTGGGACCAGCGCGTCGTCGACGAGCTGGTGACCCGCTTCAAGAACGCGCACGGCGTCGACCTGTCCAAGGACAAGATGGCCCTCCAGCGTCTGCGTGAGGCCGCGGAGAAGGCCAAGATCGAGCTGTCCAGCCAGACTGAGACGACGATCAACCTGCCCTACATCACCGCTTCGGCCGAGGGCCCGCTGCACCTCGAGGAGAAGCTGACCCGCGCCGAGTTCCAGCGGGTCACCGCCGACCTGCTCGAGCGCTGCAAGCACCCGTTCCACCAGGTCATCAAGGACGCCGGCATCAAGGTCTCCGACATCGCCCACGTGGTGCTCGTCGGCGGCTCGACCCGCATGCCCGCCGTGACCGACCTGGTCAAGGAGCTGACCGGCGGCCAGGAGCCGAACAAGGGCGTCAACCCGGACGAGGTCGTGGCGATCGGCGCCGCGCTCCAGGCCGGCGTGCTCAAGGGCGAGGTCAAGGACGTCCTGCTGCTCGACGTGACCCCGCTGAGCCTGGGCATCGAGACCAAGGGCGGCATCTTCACCAAGATCATCGAGCGGAACACCACGATCCCGACCAAGCGGTCGGAGGTGTTCACCACCGCCGAGGACAACCAGCCGTCGGTGCAGATCCAGGTCTACCAGGGCGAGCGCGAGATCGCGGCGTACAACAAG
The DNA here is from genome assembly GCF_001528665.1 of Microtetraspora malaysiensis. Taxonomy (GTDB): domain Bacteria; phylum Actinomycetota; class Actinomycetes; order Streptosporangiales; family Streptosporangiaceae; genus Microtetraspora_A; species Microtetraspora_A malaysiensis. Next base: position 387,123 of record NZ_BBYJ01000017.1, on the reverse strand, counting down.
AAGCTGGCCACGTTCGAGCTGACCGGCATCGCCCCGGCCCCACGCGGCGTCCCGCAGATCGAGGTCACCTTCGACATCGACGCGAACGGCATCGTCAACGTCGGCGCCAAGGACCTCGGCACCGGCAAGGAGCAGTCGATGACGATCACCGGCGGCTCCGCGCTCGGCAAGGACGACATCGAGCGCATGATGCGCGAGGCGGACTCCTACGCCGAAGAGGACAAGAAGCGCCGCGAGGAGGCCGAGGTCCGCAACAACGCGGACGCCCTGGTCTACCAGACGGAGAAGTTCCTGCACGACAACGACGACAAGGTCCCGGCCGACGTCAAGACCGAGGTCAACGACGCGCTCGCCGAGCTGAAGAAGACCCTTGAGGGCACCGACTCGGCCGCGATCCGCGCCGCAGCCGAGAAGCTCGCGACCGTCAGCCAGAAGATGGGGTCGGCGATCTACGCCCAGTCCCAGGCCACGCCCGGCGCCGAAGGCGCGGCGGCCTCCGGTGACGGCCAGGCGAAGGCCGACGAGGACGTCGTCGAGGCCGAGATCGTGGACGACGAGCCGAAGCGGGAGGGCGGCAACAAGTGACCGCGCGCGAGAACGGTTCCGAGCAGGAGCCGGTGATCCGCGACCACCGCAAGATCGACCCGGAGACGGGGACGGCGCGCGCCGGAGAGCCCTCCGGCGCGGCCGCCCCGGACGGGGCGGGGCAGGACGCCGGAGCTCCCGTGGCGGAGCAGGCGCCGGCCGCGGCGGGCGGCGACAACGGTGCGGACCTGCTCGCGGAGCGCACCGCCGACCTGCAGCGGTTGCACGCCGAGTACGCCAATTACCGCAGGCGGGTGGACCGGGACCGGTCCGCCGTCCGAGAGCAGGCCGTGGGCGGTGCCCTCACCGAGCTGCTGCCCGTGCTCGACGACATCGGCCGGGCCCGCGACCACGGCGAGCTCACCGGCGGGTTCGCCAAGGTGAGCGAGTTGCTGGAGGCGACCCTCGGCAAGCTCGGCCTGGTGCGGTACGGCGCGAAGGGCGACCCGTTCGACCCGAACGTGCACGAGGCGCTCCTGCACAGCTACTCCGCCGACGTCTCCGAGCCGACGTGCGTGGAGATCCTGCAGCCCGGCTACCGCATGGGCGAGCAGATCCTGCGCCCGGCCCGGGTCGCCGTCGCGGAGCCGGACGAGACCGCCGCGGCCGAAGCGGCGGGCGCCGCCGACTCCGCGGATTCCGGTGAATCCAACCAGAACTGAAACCCCTGGTTTCTCTCCCGATCCGGCAGGATCGGGAGAGAAACCGAGACACACCCCCTTGCGCGGAGGAAAGCGATAGATGAGCACCAAGGACTACCTGGAGAAGGACTATTACGCCGTCCTTGGTGTGCCCAAGTCCGCCACCGCCGCCGAGATCAAGACGGCGTACCGGAAGCTGGCCAGGCAGTACCACCCGGACGCCAACAAGGGCAACACCGAGACCGAGGAGAAGTTCAAGGAGGTCTCCGAGGCCTACGACGTGCTCTCCGACGTCAAGCGCCGTAAGGAGTACGACGAGGCGCGCACCCTCTTCGGGTCCGGGCTCGGCGGATACGCCGGCACGGGCGCGTCGCGGGGCGGCGGCTTCAACTTCGACTTCGGCGACCTGTTCTCCGGCACCGGGCAGAGCGGCAATGCGGGGGACCGCATCGGCGACCTGTTCGGCGGCCTGTTCAACCGGGGCGGTCGCTCCACGGCGACCGGCGCCACCCGGCCGCGCCGCGGACAGGACATCGAGTCCGAGGTCACGATGTCGTTCGGCGAGGCCGTCGAAGGCACCACGGTCTCGCTGCGGCTGACCAGCTCGTCCGCCTGCGGGGCGTGCAGCGGCACGGGCGCCAAGGCCGGCACCACGCCGCGCGTCTGCCCGACCTGCGAGGGCACCGGCGCGGCCAGCCGCAACCTGGGGAACTTCGCCTTCTCCGAGCCGTGCCGCGACTGCCGCGGCCGGGGTCTCATCGTGGACGACCCGTGCCCGGTCTGCGAGGGCAGCGGCCGGGGCAAGAGCACCCGCACGATCCAGGCCCGCATCCCGGCGGGGGTCGCCGACGGCCAGCGCATCCGGCTCAAGGCCAAGGGCGCGCCCGGCGAGAACGGCGGTCCCGCCGGCGACCTCTACGTCCAGGTCCACGTCAAGCCGCACCCGGTGTTCGGCCGTACGGGGGAGAACCTCACCGTGATCGTGCCGGTCACGTTCCCCGAGGCGGCGCTCGGCGCCGAGATCAAGGTGCCCACGCTGAAGGGCATGCCGGTCACCCTGCGCATCCCGGAGGGCACGCCCAACGGGCGCACGTTCCGCGTGCGCGGCCGGGGAGCCCCCCGCAAGGACGGCACCAAGGGCGACCTGCTCGTCACTGTGCAGGTGACGGTGCCGCCGCACCTCGATGACAAGGCGCGGGCAGCTTTGGAGGAGTTCCGCGACGCCACCGAGGGCATCGACCTGAGAGAAGAGCTGATCAAGCAGGCCAGAAGCGAGTGAGCGTATGGATGCCAACTTCTTCGATCTGTCCGACGACACACCGGTCTACGTCATCTCGGTTGCCGCCCAGCTCTCCGGCCTCCATCCGCAGACACTCCGGCAGTACGACCGGCTCGGCCTGGTCAGTCCGGGACGCACGGCCGGTCGCGGGCGGCTCTACTCGACGCGAGACATCGTGCTGCTGCGCGAGGTGCAACGGCTCTCCCAGGAGGACGGCATCAACCTCGCGGGGATCAAACGCATCCTCGAACTCGAAACCGAGACCCTGCGCCTGCGCGACGAGGTGGGACGGCTCCGCAGCGAGCTGACCATGATCCGCGCGCTGGTCAGATACGAACTTCCACCAGCCTGATCCGGGAATTCACGGGCCCGCGTGACGCGCGGCGGTGATCGCGCCGAGCGGTTCGGGGAGCGCAGCGCCCCTTGACCGTCCGGCGTTGAGGAACAGCCGCCGCGCCGGTCTCGCGTGCCCGCTGAGCGAAGCGAGGCCACGAACCACCATGGACTACAAGCTGACGCAGAAGAGCCAGGAGGCCCTGGCAGGGGCGGTCCGGCGGGCGGCCGCGGAGGGCAACCCCGAGGTGGCCCCCGTGCACCTCCTCACCACGCTGCTCGCCCAGACGGGCGGCACCGCCGTTCCCCTCCTGGAGGCGGTGGGCGCGGACTGGAAGCAGCTCCGGACCAAGGCCGAGGAGCTGCTCGCCGCGCTGCCCAAGGCGCAGGGCGCCACGGTGAGCGCCCCGTCGAGCTCGCGGCAGCTCCTCACCGTGCTGAACACCGCCGCCCAGCGTGCCAAGCAGCTTGAGGACGAGTACGTCTCGACCGAACACCTGCTGGTGAGCCTCGCGGCCGACGGCGGCCAGGTCGCCGACCTGCTCAAGGCGCAGGGCGCGACGCCGAGCGCGCTGCTCGACGCGTTCGAGAAGGTGCGCGGGCACGCCCGGGTCACCAGCGAGACCCCCGAGGACACCTACCGCGCCCTGGAGAAGTTCGGCGTCGATCTCACCGAGCGGGCCAGGGCGGGCAAGCTCGACCCGGTCATCGGCCGGGACACGGAGATCCGCCGGGTCATCCAGGTGCTCTCCCGCCGGACCAAGAACAACCCGGTGCTGATCGGCGAGCCCGGCGTCGGCAAGACCGCGGTGGTCGAGGGCCTGGCGCAGCGGATGATCGCCGGTGACGTGCCGGAGAGCCTCAGGAACAAGCGGCTCGTCGCGCTGGACCTCGGCTCGATGGTCGCCGGCGCGAAGTACCGCGGTGAGTTCGAGGAGCGCCTCAAGGCCGTGCTCAACGAGATCAAGGAGAGCAACGGCCAGATCGTCACCTTCATCGACGAGCTGCACACCATGGTGGGCGCGGGCGCGGCCGAGGGCGCGATGGACGCCGGCAACATGCTCAAGCCCATGCTGGCGCGCGGCGAACTCCGCATGATCGGCGCGACGACGCTCGACGAGTACCGCGAACGCATCGAGAAGGACCCCGCGCTGGAGCGCCGGTTCCAGCAGGTCTACGTGGGCGAGCCGACCGTCGAGGACACGATCGCGATCCTGCGCGGTCTGAAGGGCCGCTACGAGGCCCACCACCAGGTGCAGATCTCCGACAGCGCGCTGGTGGCCGCGGCGACGCTCTCCGACCGCTACATCACCGCGCGGTTCCTCCCGGACAAGGCCATCGACCTGGTCGACGAGTCCATGTCGCGGCTGCGCATGGAGATCGACTCCCGGCCGGTGGAGATCGACGAGCTCCAGCGCATCGTGGACCGGCTCAAGATGGAGGAGCTCGCCCTCGTCAAGGAGACCGACGAGGGAAGCCGCCAGCGACTGGAGAAGCTCCGCGAGGAGCTGGCGAACCGCCAGGAGGAGCTCAACGGCCTCGTCGGCCGATGGGAGCGCGAGAAGGCCGGGCTGAACAAGGTCGGCGAGCTGAAGAAGCAGCTCGACGAGGCGCGCGGCGCGGCCGAGCGGGCCCAGCGCGACGGCAAGTTCGAAGAGGCGTCCCGCCTGATGTACGGCGAGGTCCCCCGGCTGGAGAAGGAGCTGGCCGAGGCGACCAGGGCCGCGGAGGAGGCCGAGGAGGCCGACGAGCCGCCGATGGTGAAGGAGGAGGTCGGCCCGGACGACATCGCCGACGTCATCTCGTCCTGGACCGGCATCCCGGCCGGCCGGCTGCTCGAAGGGGAGACCGCCAAGCTGCTGCGGATGGAGGACGAGCTCGGCGGGCGTCTGATCGGCCAGCGCACGGCCGTGCAGGCCGTGTCCGACGCGGTACGGCGGGCCCGGGCGGGCATCGCCGACCCGGACCGCCCGACCGGCTCCTTCCTCTTTCTCGGCCCGACCGGCGTCGGCAAGACCGAGCTGGCCAAGGCGCTGGCCGAGTTCCTGTTCGACGACGAGCGGGCGATGACCCGCATCGACATGAGCGAGTACGGCGAGAAGCACAGCGTGGCGCGGCTCGTCGGCGCCCCTCCGGGATACGTGGGATACGAGGAGGGCGGCCAGCTCACCGAGGCCGTCCGCCGCCGGCCGTACACGGTGGTGCTGCTCGACGAGGTCGAGAAGGCGCACCCCGAGGTCTTCGACGTGCTGCTGCAGGTGCTGGACGACGGCCGGCTCACCGACGGCCAGGGCCGCACGGTGGACTTCCGGAACGCCATCCTGATCCTCACGTCCAACATCGGGTCGCAGTTCCTCGTCGATCCCAAGATGGAGAACGGCGCCAAGCGCGAGGCCGTGATGACCGCGGTCAGGGGCGCCTTCAAGCCCGAGTTCCTCAACCGGCTCGACGACGTCATCGTGTTCGACGCGCTCGGCACCGAGGAGCTGTCGCAGATCGCCGACCTGCAGGTGTCGCGTCTGGCGGCGCGGCTCGCCGACCGCCGGCTCACGCTGAGCGTCACTCCGGGTGCCCGTGAGTGGCTGGCGATGACCGGCTACGACCCCGTGTACGGCGCACGCCCGCTCCGGCGGCTGATCCAGTCGGCGATCGGCGACACGCTGGCCAAATCGTTGCTCTCCGGGGAGATCCGCGACGGCGACGACGTGGTCGTGGAGCTCGACGAGGCCGGCGACACGCTGGCTGTGCGGGCCGTTCGGTAAGGAATCCCTCACCATTGCGGCAAGCGCGCCCCTAGGAATGCCCCCGCCGGTACGTTCGGTGTTCGTAATGACACGCAACGTAATCAGGGGGGACTCGATGTCAGGAGCATCGCGAAGCGTCCGAGCGCGTCATGCCGCGCTCGCCACCGTGACCGCCGGCGTGAGCTGGTTCGCCGGCGGTCAGGCGGTCGCGGCGGCGGAACCGTGCACGGGCACGACAGCGGGTGCGACGCGCGCCGCCTGCGAGGCCGTCACCGCGAACGGCCCGGCCCGGGCCGCGCGCCTCATCACGATCGACAGGGTCGCCCGCGCGGCCGGACTGCCCGGCCTCTCCTCCGCGACCGGGGTACTGAGCATCGCCGACGCGGGCGGCGCGGCCGCGGGCCAGGGCTTCCCCGGCCTGCCCGGCTTCCCGTCGGTCTCCGCCGTGACGTCCGGCCTGCCGAGCCCGCTCGCTGTACCGGTGCGGATCCCGGAGCTGCCGGACGTTCCGGCGCTGCCCGCGATCCCCACGCGGCCCGACGCCGCCGCCGGCGAGTCCGCCCAGCCAGCCACGCAGCCCGCCACACAGCCCACCGCTCAGCCGGTCCCGGGCACCACGCAGCCGGCCCACCAGAAGCCGGGCAAGGCGGCGAAGCGGGCCGCGCGGGCGAAGGCCGAGCCGGCGGCCCCGCCGACGAAGGCGCAGAACACGCCGAAGGCCCCGGAGACACGGCCGGCCAAGAAGGACGGAGCGGTCGCCAAGATCGCCAAGCGCCTGATCGACACCACGGTCCTGCCATAGGCGGGCCGTACGCGTCCGCCCACCGGGGGGGCGGGGACGATGAAACGAGAAGGGGCCGCGGTCGCGGCCCCTTCGTCATGTTCCGGTCAGCGGGCGATGTCGAGCGAGGCGTCCAGGTCGTCCTCGGGCAGCCCGAGATCGACCCTGATGCGGTACCTGGTGCGCAACAGGGCCTCCCGCATCGTGGTGTCGGGCGGGCAGGCCGCGGCCCCCTCGGTCGCCCACTCGTGCGCGCCCGCCAGGTCCCCGTACGCGACCAGCGTCTCGGCGACGGTGAGCGCGGTGGCGGGGTTCCAGACGCTGTCGCGGATCTCGGCGATGACCTCTCGCGCCTCGTCGAGGCGGTCGAGTTCGAAGAGCGTGTCGGCGATGCCTGAGCGCGGGTCCACGAGGACCTCTCCGCCGTCTCGCGCCGCCTCGCGGAAACGATCGAGGGCCACCTCGGCTTGGCCCGTCTGCCGCCACTCCTCCGCCGCCATGACGAGTATCGCCGCCCGTGACATCTCTCCGGACTCGTAGAGCCGGGCCAGCGTGTCGAGCCGGCGTGCCAGAGCGCCGTGGTCGTCGAGCAGCAGTGCTTGGTCGAGCAGTCGATCCAGCTGTTCATGTGTCACATGCGCCACAAGGCGAGGCTATCGAGGCGGCCCACCTGTTCGCCGGACATCCGCCCGCATTCCCCATATCACGAATTGCGCTCGATTAACTACGAAGTGTGTTTGGAGGGGGGTAATCGGGCATATTGCCATGGCGCATGGCAAGCGGGGGGCGGTGATCCGGATGTTCAGGCAGGTCAGTATGACCTTCGCCTCGGCGATCGCGCTCTCCGCCGTGATCCCCGGCCTCGTCGGTTATGCCACGGCGAGGTCCGAAGCCCTGGAGCGGGCGAGCGCCGAGCTGACGCGGTTGCAGTCCGAGATGTACTCCACCGGAGCCTCGATGCGGTCGGTCGCCGCCTCCTGCCTGATCGCCCGGCCGCTGAAGCGCAAGCACGCCGTCCCCGTCCAGGTGCGCTATCGCCTGATGCCGCTCTCCGACCCCCTGTCCGACGAGGAGGATCGGCTCCGCCCGCGTCAGGACGACTGACCGCCGGATCAGCCCGCGCGGAGCTGGCGGGAGAGGTAGCCGCGCACCAGTTGCTTCGCTTCGGCGACGATGTCGGGAGCACCGTGGGGATCGCGCCGGAAGGCCAGCTTCAGCACCGCGTCACCCGCCTCGACCGCGACGAGCATGGCGCGGTCCAGCTCCTCGCTGTCGGCGAGGCCGAACTCCTTGAGCAGCAGCGCCCGGAGCCGTCCGGCGATCACCGTGTTGTTGTCCGCGACCGAGTCGATGAGGTTGAGATCCACGATGTCGCCGAAATGCAGCGACCGGAACCCCGGAACGGCCCGGTGCATCTCGACGTACTCCTCGATGATGGCGTCCACGGCGTCCCACCACCCGGTGTAGTCCTCCGTGATGAACCGGCGGCCCACCCGGGCGACGAAGAGCTCGACATGGCGCCGGGTCAGCGCCTGGGTGATCGCCCGCTTGTCCGGGAAGAACTGGTAGACCGATCCGATCGCGACACCGGCGCGCTCGGCGATGCGGGTCGTGGTGAGCGCCTCGTAGCCGATCTCGTCCAGCAGCTCGGCGCACGCGTCGAGCATCCGTTCGACGCGCCGGGCGCTGCGGCGCTGGGACGGGCGACGGCGGAGCGGGTCGGGATCGGCGGGGTCGACGTCCTCTTCAAGCTGAGTGGACATCCCTCCATATTGCCCGTTCAGTGCCTTCCGGTCAGTCCCCTCCCGGACAGTCACTCGATTTCCTGGCCGCGCCTCGACCCGGAGCGCCGGCGGCCGTCTCACTGCTCGCCGGACGGGCGGGCGGTCAGCCCCGTGCACTGGCGCAGCGACGCGTACTCGGCCAGGGCCTGCTTGCCGGCCTCGCCGATCACCGGGATGGGCACGCCGCCGTTGATGCGGGCCGGGGTCCACCGGTCCTTGAGCACCTTCCTGCCGTTGATCGTGAGGGTGAGCACGCCGGTCTTCCCGGTCTCGGGGCCCCAGTTGTAGAAGACGAAGTTGCCCAGGCCGTAGTGAACGTAGCTCCGGCCCGAGTAGCCGCCGCCGAGCAGGATGTGCGCGTGGCTGCCCACGATCACGTCGGCGCCCGCCTCCGACAGCTTGGTGGCGAGGTCGCGCTGGACATCGGTCGGGCACTTGACCAGCTCAGCGCCCCAGTGCAGGAACACGATCACCGTGTCGGAGTTCTTGCGGGCCTGGCGTACGGCCTGCAGGAGGCGCGGCTCGTTCTTGGCGGAGGCGAGGCCCGCCTTGTCGTCGGTGGCCGTCCAGGCCTGGATGAACTCGGAGTCGAGCACCTGCGTCGCGCCGATGACCGCCACCCGGTTGCCCTTCACGGTGGCCCGGAACGGCCGGTACGCCTCGGCGGCGTTCTTCCCGATGCCGATGGCGGGGAACTTGGTGCGCTTGATCGCGGCGAGCGAGTCCTGCAGCCCGCTCTCCATGTAGTCCATGCCGTGGTTGTTCGCCATGGTCACGGCGTCCACGCCGGCGGCCTTGAGCGCGCTGAAGGCGGTGGGGGGCGCGCGGAAGGTGAACTGCTTGCCCGGCGCGGGCGTGCCACCCGTGGTGATCGCGGTCTCCAGGTTGAGCACGGTCAGGTCGGACCGGCGCAGCACGTTCGCGATCGGGCCGAGCGCGGTGCGCGGGTCGTTGTTCAGCCGGGTCCGCAGCACGCCCTCGAAGTGCACGTCGCCGGCGAACGAGATCGTGTACGGCTCAGGGGTCGGCTCCGGCTCCGCCTGCGTGGGCGAGGCTTTTGTGGCGCCGGTCTTCTTGGACGCCTCCGGGATGGGCTCACCTTCCGCGGCCGTGCAGGCGGCGACCAGGAGGGTAAGGGCGACCAAAGCGGCGACGCGAATCTTCACGGAATCTGAGCATGCCATCTCTTGGCGATATCTGGGGAATAGGCCATCTTCTCGCCATCAAACTTGTAAATCTAAAAAAGCTTATCTCTTCAACTCTTCGGGGATACGGCGTCCGGAATAGGGACACGCAGGAGAGGAAGGCAACGCACCCGAAGACCGAGGTCCCCGGCGGATCTGCGCCGGGGACCTCGGTTTCGTCTGGCGGGACCCGCCCCGCGCGCCGGTCGGGTACTCGGCGGCGCTTCGAACGGGCCGCTTCAGCCGATCCGGTTCACCGGATCGGCGTGGACCCACATGGGGTCAGAGGTCGAACTCGCCGTCCTTGACACCCCCGACGAAGGCGTCCCACTCGCCGGGTGTGAAGACGAGGACAGGACCATCCTGGTCCTTGCTGTCACGGACCCCGACATGACCCTCGGGGAGCGCCGCCACTTCGACGCAGTTTCCGTTACCGGCGCTGCGGATGCTCTTACGCCATTCCGCACCGGAGAGATCGATCGAATACATTTATGGTCTTTCCCCTCAGGCGATGCACTGAGGCGATGCAGGGAAGATTCACTTCCAGCGTTCGATAGTTTGTTTGATAAGCTCCCGACTGGCGTCGACGTCGAGGGCCTCGGCCTGCAGCCGGTCGAAGGCGATCTCATAGCCGTACACGGTCTCCTCTTCTTCGACGAAGCGTGCATCGAAAAGGGACTCCAGGTACACGACGTCGCGAAACTCCGGCAACTTCAGGTGAAGAAAAGACCCGGTGTTGACCGGATGTCCGGCGTCGAGCGGAAGCACTTGAATCCGGATATTGGGCTGCCGGGAAACGGTCACCAACCGGCCGAGCTGGTCCCGCATCACCGCGGCGCCCCCAAGGCCCCGCAGGAGAACGGACTCGTCCATGACCACCCACAGGGTGAGTGGCTCGTCCTCGCGCATGATGATCTGCTGCCGGGCGGTCCTCGCCTCGACCCGGCTGCGCACACCCCCTTGCGCGAACCGCGTGATCGGCTGGGCCGCCCGGACGACCTCGAGAGCGTAGTCCTCGGTCTGGAGAAGGCCGGGCACCACCTGGGGTTCCCAGTTGCGCGCTAAGGTGGCCTCCACCTCCAGCCCCAGCAGAGTGGTGTACCCATGGGGCAAGGAGCTCTGGTAGTCCTCCCACCAGCCCTTTCGCGCGGCGTCCCGATGCAGGTCGAGCAGCTCTTGGCGCTGACCCGAATCGACCTCGTACGTCTCCAGGAGCGCCTCGACGTCCGCCTTTCGTGGCGACGTCTTGGCGGTCTCGATGCGGCTGACCTTCGCCGCCGACCAGCCGAGCTGCGCGGCGACCTGGTCCCCGGTGAGCTCGGCACGCTCCCTGAGGCGGCGAAGCTCCTGTCCGAGCCTGCGCCGACGGAGGGTAGGACTCCCGCGTTCGGACAACTCGGTCGACCTCCTCACCCGCAGTGGAGGCATACGAGGGCGGACACCCCTACTCCGAGCATCGTAATGCAATTTGCACCGTTACATGCGGCGCATCTCGGGAAGTTTGTTGCAAGTTTCCTTACGTTGAGTATTGCAAGGAAATCGCTCCGGCGTCACGATCGAACCAACAGGGGTACTCAGGGGAGTGATCGAGACACAGAAGAGCCGGGCCGGAAGGCTGCCACCGCCCGACCCGGCGGACAAACGAGAGCTCCTCATCGAAGCGGCGAAAGGGGAGTCTCCTATGCATTTCCACGGTACCAATCGGCTCTTACGAATCAAGGCCCGGCTTGGCGGCCTCGCCGGCCAGGCCGACCGGGATCTCTGCGTCGACCAGGATTGGTGGGCTCACCGCCTCGGCTGGACGGTCACCCGTACCGGATTCGGCGCCCGCCACTACCGCGACCCCCGGTTCGACCTCGTGCTCGAACTTGAGGGGGCCGCGCCGCGCGCGTAACCGCGCGACAGGGCCGGACAAGCCAGCCCCGAAGCTTGGGGGGCCTCGCTTCGGGGCTTTCCCGTGTCCACGACCGCATTGCGCCGCCGCACCCCGAACCTCACGACGCCACGCCCGGGCACCGCGCGACAGTCGGATCGTCGTCCCACGTCATCACGCCAATGGATGCACAGGGTCACCATACGACCGCGATATGTAAACAAGCGCTTGAGGGCCGGGCGTACGTTGATCACGAAGGTTAGGCTTGCCAAGGTGACCATCGCAACCCAAGAGGATCGCCTGCACGCACAGATCAGCTTCGCCATGGAGATCGACAAGCTCAAGCGCGTCATCCGGCGCAACACGCTGATCGACGGGTCGCGACGGGAGAACGGCGCCGAGCACTCCTGGCACGTCGGCATGCTGGCGATGACCATGGGTGAGCACGCCCCTCCCGGAACGGATCTGGAGCGGGTGGTCGCCCTGCTGCTCGTCCACGACCTGGTGGAGATAGACACAGGAGACTGTTTCCGTCACGACGTGCCCGGCGAGACGCGGCCCGGCCTCCAGCAGGACGGCCCCGGCCCGGACACGCTCGCCGCGGCGACCCGCATCTTCGGCCTGCTCCCCCACGACCAGCGCGTACGGCTCCGCGCGCTGTGGGACGAGTTCGAGGAGCGGCGGACGCAGGAGGCCCGGTTCGCCAAGGCGCTCGACCGGCTCGCCCCCATCCTGGCCAACCACCACAACGAGGGAGGGACCTGGGCCCTCTACAAGGTCACCGCCCGCCACCTGGCCGACAGCGTACGGATCATCCACGAGGGCTCGGCCACGCTGGGCGCCTACGCGGCCCGGATGGTCGAGTCGTCCGTCGCCCGGGGGCACCTCGCCCCCTGAGCGTCCACCGGTGTTCGCCTCTCCAGGCCGGGGGTAAGTGCTGGTACAAGGGGGCGAAAATGGACAAGACGACCAGATCGCGACGGGCGATCCGGCTGGCGCGCAAGATCCCGCCGGGGAACATCCTCGACGGACTTGAGCACACCACGGCCCTCGACCGGCCGATCCGGGTCATCGCGAAGGCCGTTCGCCGCAAGCTGGGCCCGGGGCCGGTGCGCGACCTGCTGCACGGCGTCCCCATCGGGCACCCCCTCCACCCCTCGCTGGCCACGATCACCATCGGCTGCTGGGTGGGGGCGGCGGTGGTCGACTGGGCCGACGCGGACGAGCGGGCGGCCCAGGTGCTGGTGGCCGCGGGGCTGGGCACCGCACTGCCGGCGGTGGCCGCCGGCCTGACCGACTGGTCCACCCTCCACCGCGAGCAGCAGCGCGTCGGCTTCGTCCACGCGCTGACGAACGCGACCGCGACCGGCCTCTACACCGCGTCGCTGCTCCTGCGGATGGCCGGCAAGGATCGGGCGGGCCGAATCCTCTCGTTCGCCGGGCTCGGCGCCGCGTTCGGAGGCGCCTATCTGGGCGGGCATCTCGCGTATCGGCAGGCCGCCGGCGCCAACCACGCCGAGTCGCTCAGCCACCTCGTACCGCTCGGCTGGCACGACCTGTGCGCGCTCAAGGACCTGCCCAACGGCCGGCCGGTGACCCGGCGGCTCGGCTACATCGACCTGTTCGTGCTCCGGCTCGGCGACGGCGTGAGCGTGCTGGCCGACCGCTGCTCCCACCTCGCCGGGCCGCTGCATCAGGGGCGCCTCGTCATGGAGGAGGGCGAGGCGTGCGTGGTGTGCCCCTGGCACGGCAGCGTCTTCCGCGTCTCCGACGGCACCGTGGCGCACGGCCCGGCCACCGCGCGGCAGCCCGCGTTCCAGACTCGCCTCCGCCGGGACGGCATCGTGCAGGTCCGCCCCGCGCCGTGACGGCCGGGCCCTCTCAGTCGTCGGGACGGCGTTCGTCCACGGGATGCTCGACCAGCGCGAGGATGCGGCTGGACATGAAACGCGCGGTGCGGACGGGGGTGCCGGTCCGCGTGACCTCGCTGACCTCGACGATGCCGCGGCCTGTGGTGATCTCGACCCGCCTGCCCGCCCTGGTCGCGACCACTTCGTAGGTGCGGGGGGTGCCGCCCGCATCGATGACTATTTCTACCCGGTCGCCCTTCACAAAGAAGTACATACCCGGCGAACAACCATCGATCACCTGTGCGATCCGGCGGATCGGACCGACGACCGTCGACAGGAAATATTCTGGATGACAGGATGCTGTCTCGCAGAACGCAACGAACGACAAACCGCACCGACCGGGGTGAACTGACATGGGTGATGCCGCCAGGCCCGTTCATGAGGACTCCGCCGACGCGAAGGCGGCTCCGGCCATCCAGACCGTCCAGCGTGCCGCACTGATCCTCAGCGCGTTCACGGTCAGCCGCCCCCAGCTCAGCCTGAACGAGATCACCAGCAGCCTGGGCACCAGCAAGGCGACCGCGCATCGGTACACGAAGGCGCTGCGCGAGAGCAACCTGCTGCGCTACGACGACCGCGAGGCGCTGTACTCCCTCGGCCCGCAGATCCTGACGCTGTCAGCCGCCGCGCGGGCCGGGATGCCGGTCGTCGGCATCGCCGGGCCGTACATGCAGCGGCTGGTGCGCGAGATCGACGAGACCGTGGTGCTGAGCGTCTGGGACGGCGACACGGCGGTCGTGGTGCGGGTGGACGACAACACCGACCGGATCATCCGGGTCAGCGTGCGCACCGGCTCTCGGCTGTCGCGCACCGAATCGGCCCAGGGCCGGGTCTTCTGCGCGTTCCTGCCGGAGGAGGAGGTGCCGGGGCTCGCGGAGGACGTGCAGGCGAACGCCGAGTTGCGCCGCGAGCTGGAGAAGATCCGGCGGAACAACATCTCGGCCAACACCCCGTCGGTCAACGGGGTACGCAGCATCGCGGCGCCGCTGTTCCGCGGCAACACGCTCGTCGCCGCCATGGCGATCGTCGGGACGACCGCCTCCGTTCCCGAGGGCACCCGCTCACCGCTCGCGGAGGCGCTCAAGCGGACCGCCGCCGAGGTCGGCGCCGAGCTGGGCCGCGAGGCGCGCTGACCTCTCGCCGGCGCGACCGCGCCCCGCGATACGACGAGCGCCCCCCGATCAGGCGAGCAGCTTGACGATCACGTGAGCAGCTTGGCGATCGCCACGACTCCGATGCAGACGATCACGGCGCGCAGCACCGGGGCGGGCAGTCTGCGGCCCAGCCGGGCGCCCACGAACCCGCCGACCCCGGTGCCCAGCGCGACCAGGAGCGCGGCGAGCCAGTCCACCTGCGTGACCAGGGAGAACAGGATCGCGGCCGTCAGGTTGACCAGCAGCGACAGGAAGTTCTTCGCCGCGTTGATCCGTTGCAGTTCCTCGTCGAGGAAGATCCCGAGCAGGCCGATCAGCACGACGCCCTGGGCAGCGCCGAAATATCCGCCGTAGATGCCGGCGCCGAGCACGGTCAGCCACAGCCAGGGGCCGCCGTGCGGGTGCGTACGCCGTCCGGCCAGCCAGCCGTTGAGCTTCGGCTGCACGACGACCAGCACGCAGGCAGCCCCGATCAGAACGGGGACGATGAACTTGAAGACCGTCTCGGGCAGCCGGAGCAGCAGCACCGCGCCGATGAGCGAGCCGATGACGGACGCCACGCCGAGCCGCAGCAGCCGGGAACGCTGGCCGGTGAGCTCGGGCCGGTAGCCCAGCACGCCGGTCACGCCGCCGGGGACCATCCCGATGTTGTTGGAGACGTTCGCCACGACGGGAGGCAGGCCGACCGCCAGCAACGTGGGAAACGTGATGAGCGAGCCCGATCCGACGACCACGTTGATGCCACCGGCCCCGACCCCGGCCGCGAAGACCGCGACCGCCTCCAACGGCGTCAAGTCCTGCTCCCTCGAACGGCTATCGCCCGATGGTAGATGGAGGTCCGCCGCGATTGTCCAGCCGGGGTACGGCGAGGCCGACCGCCGGCCGGGAGGCACAACCTCCGTCCGCCGACCGGCCGCGCGGGAAGGCGGCCGGTCGGCGACGACGTCGATCAGCCCGGCCCTGGCGGCCGCCCGTGCCGGTCAGAACGGACGGTCGGCCGTGCCGGTCAGAACGGACGGTCGGTCGTGCCGGTCAGAACGGGCGGGCGTACCAGCGGTCGCCGGACCCGCGCTCAAGCCGCAGCGGCACGCCGAACGTGCGGGACAGGTTGTCCCCGGTCATCACCGACTCCACCGGCCCCTGGGCGACCACGGAGCCGTGGCGCAGCAGCATCACGTGGGTGAATCCGCTCGGGATCTCCTCGACGTGATGGGTGACCAGGACCATCGTCGGCGCCTTGGGGTCGCGAGCCAGCCCGCCGAGACGGCGGACGAGGTCCTCGCGCCCGGCCACGTCGAGCCCGGCGGCGGGCTCGTCGAGCAGCAGCAGCTCGGGGTCCGGCATCAGGGCGCGGGCGATCTGCACCCGCTTGCGTTCTCCCTCGGAGAGGGTGCCGAAGCGCCGCCTGATCAGGTGGGCGCAGCCGAGCTGGTCGATGAGCTCGACCGCGCGGGTGACGTCGTGGGAGTCGTACTCCTCGTTCCACCGGCCGAGGATGGCGTAGGAAGCGGTCAGCACCAGGTCGATGACCTTCTCGTCCGGCGGCACCCGCTCGGCCAGCGCCGAGCTGGCGAGGCCGATCCGGGGGCGCAGGTCGAAGACGTCGGCCTGGCCGAGCCGCTCGCCGAGGATCTCGACCGCTCCCTCGGCGGGGAAGAGCAGCGCCGCAGCCACCTGCAGCAACGTGGTCTTGCCCGCTCCGTTGGGGCCGATGACGACCCAGCGCTCGTCCTCGCGGACGGACCAGTCGATGGCGCGCAACAGCGCGGCGCCGTCCCTGCGAACCGTGACATCCCGCAGCCGCAGCACCTGACCGCCCATGTGGCCCCCTCCTGTGGTTACTCAGATAAAACTATTGCAGCCGGTCGGCATATCGTGGATCGGGTGCGCATGGATTCACCGATCTCAGCCGTCCTCGTCTCGTGGGGGAACGCCTGGCTGGGCGGGCACGTCGGGCTGGACGAGGCCGTGGACCACGTCGAGCGGGCCGGCGGCCCCCAGGTCGTGGCCGACGGGCCGCGGGAGTCGACGCTCCGCGCGTTCCTCGCCGAGCTCCGCTCCGAAGGGCTCGGTTCGTTCCGATTGGCCCTGCCGGTGCCCGGCGACCCGCTCGGGCTGGCCGGGCCGCCCGCGTTCAACATGAGCGCCATCGACGCCGGCCAGGCCGTGATCGCCGTGCTGCGCGGCCGTCGCCTCGGCCTGGTGCCCGCACCGGACCGGCGCGGCTCCTCGTATGCCGGGGTGCGCTGGACGGCCGTCGAGTCGGCGGACAGCGAGCCCTACGTACCGTCGCTGGCGGAGGCCGAGCAGGCGCTCACCGGCGCGATGCGCGCCGCCACCGACGCCCTGCGTGGCGTGGCGGGGCCCGCCCCCGGCGCGCCAAGCCTGAGGGACGCCCACGAGACGCTCGCCCCGGGCTATCCGGGACGGGCCCACCGGGTGGGCGCGCTCGCCGCGCGGCTGTCCGAGGCGCTCCGCCTCGCCGGGGAGCGCGGCCTGACCTCCGGCCAGCTCGCCGCACGCGGCGAGGCCCTGCGCGAGCTGGACCGGGCCGTACGGCGGGCACGGGTCGCCGCCCACCACGCCATCGTGGAGGGGCAGCCGCAGGGCTGACCCCTCAGCCGAGGCCATGCCGTACCGCGTAGAGGGCGGCCTGGGTGCGGTCTTGCACGCCGAGCTTCATCAGGACGTTGGAGACGTGGGTCTTCACGGTCTTCTCCGCGACGAGCAGCTCTCTGGCGATCTCGCGATTGGACCGGCCTCCGGCGATCAGCCGCAGCACCTCGCGCTCCCGCTCCGTCAGGGCCGCGCCGGCGTCGGCCGCGGGGCGGTCGTCGCCGGAGATCATGGCCTCGGCCGCCTCGGGCGCGAGCAGCACCTGCCCCCCGTGGACCGCCCGGATGGCCTGGACGAGGGCGGTGGGATCGACGTCCTTGTACAGGAATCCGGCCGCGCCGGCCCGCATCGCGGGCGCGACGTCCGCGCGGTCGCTGACCGAGGTCAACACGATCACCCTGGTGCCGAGGGCGCCGGCGGAGCCGAGCCGGGTCAGCGCGCCCAGGCCGTCGAGCACGGGCATCTTGAGGTCGAGGAGCAGGATGTCCGGCCGCAGCGACTCGGTCAGCGCGACCGCCTCCGCGCCGTCGGCGGCCTCGCCCACCACGGCCAGGTCCTCCTGGATCTCCAGGAAGGTGCGCAGACCCTGGCGGACGACGGGATGGTCGTCGGCGATCAGGACGTGGATCATGCGGGCACCACCAGCCGTACCGTGGTGCCCGCCCCGGGCGCGGACACCACCTCCAGCGATCCCCGGGCGTTCTCCGCGCGGTCGCGCATCGAGGCCAGACCGAGCCCCTTGACCGGGTCGGCGTCCGGTTCGAATCCCTTCCCGTCGTCGCCGACCTCCAGGACCAGCGCGCCGTCGCGGCGCGAGAGCCGTACGTCGACGTGGGCGGCCTCGGCGTGCCGTACCGCGTTGTGCAGGGCTTCCTGCGCCACCCGCAGCACCGTCACCTCGGCCATGACGTCGGCTCTGGCGGCGGACGGGTCGCCGTCGAAGGTGAACCGGGCCGACACCGGATGCAGCCGGTCGAGCAGGTGGACGTGCTTGCGCAGGGTCTCGACCAGGCCGTGCCGGTCCAGCTCGGCCGGGCGCAACTCGACGATCACCGCGCGCAGCTCGGCCAGGGCCTCACCCGCCAGGCGCTGGACCTGATCGATCTCCCGGGCGGCCCGGCCGGGATCGGTCTCCAGCAGCGACCCGGCCGCCTGCGCGGTCAGCCGCAGCGAGAAGAGCTTCTGCGACACCGCGTCGTGGAGCTCGTGCGCCATACGGGTGCGCTCCTCGATCACGGTCAGCTCGCGCCCCCGCTCGTACAGCCGGGCGTTGATGATGGCGATGGCGGCGTGTGCCGCGAACATGGTGAGCAGGCCCTCGTCGGCGGCGGTGAACCCGCCCGGCGTCCGCTTGTTGGAGAGGAAGATGATGCCGAGGACCTGGTCGCCGTCCCGGATGGGCACGCCGAGGAAGTCCTTGAGCACGGGATGCGCCCGCGGCCACCACTCGAACCGGGGATCCCGGCGGATGTCGGCCAGCCGGACCGGATCGCCGTCGCGCAGCATCGCGCCGAGCATCCCGTGCTGGCGCGGAGTGGGGCCGATGGCCTCCCATTCCTCCTCGGAGATGCCCTCGGCGACGAACTCGGCGAACGCGCCCTGGTCATCGGGGACGCCGAGCGCGGCGTAGCGCGCGTCGAGCAGCCGGCTCGCCGACCGAACGATAACCTGCAGCACCTCGCGCACCGACAGGTGACGGGTGACCGCGAGCACGGCCGAGCTGACCGCGTGCAGGACGGCGTCGCGCGCGGGGGCGTCGCACTCGCCGACCGGGGGCGGTTGAGGTGTTCGCTCGGGCACGCCCCCACCATATGGGGGGCTTGCGGCATCGCCGCGCCCGCCCGCTCACGTGACGGCCCGCCCGCGCGTCCTGGGCGGGTTGGACAACGGTCCTAGGGCCAACTGCCGAGGCGGAGCGGGGCCTCTCGCCCGATGTGCGACGACCGCCCGGTTTCTAGCGTCAGCGGCATGAAGCACGCACTCATCACCGGCGCCTCCCGCGGCCTCGGGCTGGCGCTCGCCCGGGCGCTCGCCGCGGAAGGCTGGGCCCTCACCCTCACCGCCCGGAGCGAGGAGGACCTCCACTCCGCCGCCTTCGACCTCGACACCTCCGCCGACGTGGCGGCCATCGCGGGCGACGTGGCCGACCCCGCCCACCGGGCCCGCCTCGCGGAAGCCGCACCCCGGCTCGATCTCCTGGTGAACAACGCGAGCGGGCTGGGGCCGACGCCGCTTCCCACACTGGCCGGATATCCGCTCGACGGGCTGCGCGACCTGTTCGAGACCAACGTGATCGCGCCGCTCGCGCTGATCCAGGCCACGCTGCCCGCCCTCCGCCAATCAGGTGGAGCGGTGCTGAACATCTCCTCCGACGCGGCCGTCGAGCCGTACGAGGGCTGGGGCGGCTATGGCGCGACGAAGGCCGCGCTCGACCAGGTCTCGAACGTACTGGCCGTCGAGGAGCCGGACGTCGCAATCTGGTGGGTCGATCCCGGTGAGATGCGTACGCGGATGCTCGCCGACGCGGTCGGCGCCGAGGAAGCGGCCGCCGCCCCCGAGCCGGAGACCGTCGCCCCCGCGCTGCTGCGCCTCGTCGCCGCCCGCCCGGCCAGCGGCCGGTTCACGAGGGACGCGCTGGAATGAGCCCGGCCGTCGACTTCACGCTGCCCGCCGTACTGGAGGCACACGAGCCGCCGGAGGCGCGCGGCCTCGGGCGGGACGGTGTGCGGATGCTCGTCTCGCGCAAAGACACCGGGGAGATCGCGCATCGGGCGTTCCGGGATCTGCCGGGGATCCTCGCGCCGGGCGACCTCCTCGTGGTGAACAACTCGGCGACCACGGCGGCGGCGGTGCGGCTCGACCGCCTGGCGGTGCACTTCTCCGGCGAGCTGCCCGGCGGGGAGTGGCTGGTCGAGCTGCGCAGTCGCACGGAGCGCGGGACCGTGCCCTACACGGGCGGGTCGCCGGGAGAGTGGCTTCCCCTGCCCGGGCAGGCCACGCTGCGGCTGCTGCGCCGGGAGACGCCCCGTCTGTGGCGGGCGGAACTGGACCGCGACGTGCCGGGCTACCTGCGCAAACACGGCGTGCCGATCCGCTACTCGTACGTGGAGCGGGACTGGCCGCTGGACCACTATCAGACGGTGTTCGGCGTCACGCCGGGCAGCGCCGAGATGCCGAGCGCGGGCCGTCCCTTCACCGCCGAGCTGGTCACCGCCCTGGTCGCGCGTGGCGTCGTGGTCGCGCCGGTCACGCTGCACACCGGCGTGGCGTCGCCGGAGAAGGACGAGCCTCCCTATCCCGAGCGCTTCCGGGTGACCGAGTCCACCGCCCGGCTGGTGAACCTGACCCGCGAGGGCGGCGGACGGGTCGTCGCCGTGGGCACCACGGTGGTGCGCGCCCTGGAGAGCGCGGCGCGGACCGGTGTGGTGGAGGCGGCGGAGGGGTGGACGTCGCACGTCGTGACACCCTCCGAAGGCGTACGGGCGGTGGACGGGCTGATCACCGGACTGCACGAGCCGCGCTCCAGCCATCTGATGATGCTGTCCGCCGTCGCCGGGCGCGAGCTGCTGTCGCGCTCCTATCAGGCGGCGCTGGACGGCGGCTACCTCTGGCACGAGTTCGGCGACACGCACCTCATCCTTTAGCCGGTCAAAGAATCCGACAGATCACGACATTTCCCCGCCAAACCGGAGAAGCAGTAAAACTTTCATAAAAAAGATCTTTACCGGTGATCTCCCGGGTGATACAACCTGAGCGTTTACTGGGGGGCCTTTTCCTTCTTCCCCCCTTAGTCCTCTCTGGGAGACAAAACACATGCGTCAGCCGATCGCCAAGATCGCCATGCTCGCGCTGGTCGCCCCGCTCGCGGGCACCACGCTGCTCGCCGCGGCGCCGGCCGGGGCCACGGCGGCGACGACCGCCGCCACCACGGCCAGCGACCCGTTCAGCGTCTTCAAGATCTCGAACGTCAAGTACACCAAGAAGGCCAAGCCCGGCGGCCTGGTCAAGTACACCTT
This sequence comes from Microtetraspora malaysiensis, assembly GCF_001528665.1. GTDB lineage: Bacteria > Actinomycetota > Actinomycetes > Streptosporangiales > Streptosporangiaceae > Microtetraspora_A > Microtetraspora_A malaysiensis. The sequence continues at coordinate 366,223 of NZ_BBYJ01000017.1, read as the reverse complement.
CACCGCGACCAACACCGGTCCGTACGACGCGGACTACTACTGGATCGGCGGCACCCTGCCCAAGGGTGTGGACACCAAGAAGAAGCTCTACTGGAACGGTCCCAAGGGCACCGAGTGCGACTGGGAGGGCAGCGAGTTCTGGTGCTGGACCCCGCACGTCCTTGAGGTGGACGAGAGCGACTGGCTCTCCATCCAGTTCCGCCTCAAGAAGACCGCGCGCGGCGCCCAGGTGGGCGCGGTCGGCGCGATCAACTTCGACGTTCCGCACGGCGCCGAGGACCTCGACAAGAAGCGCCTGAAGGAGCTCGGCATCAAGGGCTGGATCTACACCAAGAAGGTCAAGACCGCGGTCGTCCGCTAGCGCGCTGTCCATAACCGTTCACCGGGATCGAAGGACCCGACCCGGCCAAGGTTCGTGGACACCCCGCTAGGTTTTTTCCGCAGGTCTTTTCCGCGGGCCGTCCCGGCCCGCGGGTGCTTTCCCGGACGACGCCTCGCGGCGTCGTCCTCCACCCGGGTGGTTCCCGGAACGCCGGTCGGAGGCTCCGCCGCCCCAGCCGCCCTCCCCGACGCGACGCCTCCGTCCGGCCGGCCGGCCCCCGCCCTGATCTTCCGCCGCCGTCAGGCGCGTCCCGGATACGCCGATCCGAACACCGCGGGGGCCTCCTCGCCGGCCGCCCTCGGACGCCGTTCCAGGACGGGCCGGGAGCCCGTTTCACGTCGCGCCACGACATGGCGTTCCGGCGCGTCCGCCATCCCGGTCCGCACGTACGCCTCGGCGAGTCTGGCGAGGGCCAGACGCTGCGCGCGCCGTCTTCCGGCCCCCGCGAGCCGTACCTCGGGGAACCGCGTCACCTCGACCACCAGGCGGCGCGTGGCCACCACGCGGAGCACGGACGCGAGGAGGGAGTCCTCCCCCACGTAGCAGGCCCGGGTGGACGTCGCGTCGCCCTCCCGGTAGCGCAGCGTCACCGGCCGCACCGCCGCGTCCGCGTCGAGCGCCGCCTGGAACACCGCCGGACGGAACTCGCCCATGCCGCGCCCGCACCAGGTCGTCCCCTCGGGGAACGCGACGACGGTGTCGCCCGTGCGCAGCGCCCCCGCGACGCTTCCCAGCGCCTCCGGCAGCGCCGAGAGCCGCTCCCTGTCGATGAACAGCGCGCCCGCCCCCGCCGCGAGCGTGCGGATCACCGGCCACGCGCCGATCTCGCGCTTGGCCAGGGGGCGTGCGCGCACCGTCGCCGCCACGACAAGCGGGTCCAGCCACGAGACGTGGTTGGCCACGACCAGCGTCCCGCGGCCGTCCCGGGCTCCGGATGCCCGCCCGGCCTCCTCGCCGCCTCCCGCGCTCTCCAGCGCCGGATACGGAGGCGACCCGGCCACGAACGCGAACCCGGTCCGCACGTCCAGCCGTACGCCGAGGGCGCGGAGCAGGGTGCGCGTCCACATCGCCACGATGCGGCCCCTGCGCGCCGTACCCACCGCGCGGGCGACGACGGAGAGCGGGAGCCCGGCGAGCACCACCAGCGCCGCGACGGCGAGGCGCAGGACGCGACGGACCGGGCCCGCGACGGCGACCGGGGGCTCCACACACGCGTCGGGGAGGCACGGGCTCGGCCGCAACCACGGGACGCCCCCGGCGTCCGCCGCCGGAGCCTCGGCCGTACGCGGCGGCAGCGGGATCATCGCGGTCGCGGTCACCGCCCGCCCCCGAGGAAGTGACGGAGGTAGCGCCCGTCCATCCGGTCCATGGACAGGAGCACGAAGAAGTCCGCGGCGCCGAAGTCCGGGTCGTGCGCCGGCGCGCCGCACACCCACGCGCCCAGGCGGAGATATCCGCGCAGCAGCGTGGGCGGCACGAAGCGCCCGGACGGCACCGCCTGCGCCCCCGCGCGCCGGGCCGGACGCCACGCGTGGCGCGGCCGGACCCGGTACTCCTCCGGGCCGAGAGGCACACATGCGGCGACCCGCGCCGCCGTCACGCCCCCGTCATCAAGGGGGATCGAGCAGCAACCGCCGAGCCACCGGAAGCCGCCCTCGACCATGTACCGCGCGATCCCCGCCCAGAGCAGTCCGACGACCGTGCCCTCGCGGTGATCCGGGTGAACGCAGGTGCGCCCGACCTCGACCAGCTCGCGCCTGATCCCGGCGAGCGCGCCGAGATCGAACTCCGAGTCCGAGTACAGCCGGTCCGCCCGGCCCGGCGGCAGCAGCCGGTACGTCCCGACCACCTCGCGCCCGTCACGGACGACCAGGTGGTCGCAGTAGGCGTCGAAGCCGTCCACGTCGAGGCCGGAGACCGGCGTGTCCAGCCTGGCCCCCATCTCCTCGGCGAACACGCGGTACCGCAGCCGCTGCGCGGCCTGCAGGTCTGCGGGGGTCATGGCCATGCCGACCGTGTAGCGACCGGTGTCGAGAGAGATCGTCATGGGCGCGCGTCCTTCCCTCAAAGCGTCTCACCACCATCACGACATGCCGAAATGACCGCCGCGCCTCCCGATGGAGGCAGTCAGGCGTCCGCATGGTGAACCCCATGCGCGACCACGCACCGGGGCCAAGTAGCGTTGGCGGCGATGAACCAGCGCACGCTCCTGATCACACTCACCGGTCCGGATCGGCCGGGAGTCACCTCGCGTCTGTTCACCGTGCTGGCCGGGTTTCCCGTGACCGTCGCGGACGTCGAGCAGGTCGTCATCCGCGGCCGGCTCACCCTCGGAGTGCTCGTCGCCTACGCGGGCGGGCCGCCGACCGGCACCGGTGGCACGCTTGGCGGGCTGTGGACCGCCGTCGAGCAGGTCGCCTCCGACCTCGACATGGAGCTGGAGATCGCCACCGGCACCGTCTCCAAGGAGAAGCGGCGCCGCGGCCGCCTGCACGTCACCGTGCTCGGCGCCCCGCTCACCCCGGCCGCCATGGCCGGGATCAGCGGCAGGATCGCCGCGTGCGGGGCCAACATCGACCGCATCGAGCGGCTGTCGAGCTACCCCGTCACGTGCATCGAACTCGCGGTGTCCGGGGCCGACCCGATGGCGATGCGGGCCGAGCTGGCCGCCGAGGCCGCGCTCCAGCAGGTGGACGTGGCCGTCCAGCGCTCCGGTCTGCATCGGCGGGCCAAGCGGCTCATCGTGATGGACGTCGACTCGACGCTCATCCAGGCCGAGGTGATCGAGCTGCTGGCCAGGCACGCGGGATGCCTCGACGAGGTGGCCCGGGTGACCGAGGAGGCCATGCGCGGCGAGCTCGACTTCGCCGAGTCGCTGACCCGGCGGGTGGCCCTGCTTGAGGGGCTGCCCGAGGAGATCTTCGAGCAGGTCGCGAAGGAGGTCGTCTACACGCCCGGCGCGCGCACGCTCGTCCGTACGCTGAAGCGCCTCGACTACCGCTTCGCGATCGTCAGCGGCGGGTTCACGCAGATCACCGACAGTCTGGTCAAGGAGCTCGGCATCGACTACTCCGCGGCCAACACGCTGGAGGTGGTCGACGGCAGGCTGACCGGCCGGGTGGTGGGCGAGATCGTGGACCGCCCCGGCAAGGCCCGCGCCCTGGAGCGGTTCGCCGCGCAGGCGGGCATCCCGATCAGCCAGACCGTCGCGATCGGCGACGGCGCCAACGACCTCGACATGATCGCCGCGGCGGGCATCGGCATCGCCTTCAACGCCAAGCCGATCGTGCGACAGGCGGCCGACACCGCCGTCAACGTGCCGTACCTGGACTCGATCCTCTACCTGCTCGGCATCTCACGCGAGGAGGTCGAGGCCGCGGACGCCGAGGACGGGGTCGTCACTCCTTATCGGTGACCGGCGAGCGGCCGCGTCCGGCTGCCTCGGCGCCGTCCGCGGCGAACGCGGCGGCGGCGCGTTCGCACAGCCGCGCCGACTCCGCGTTGAGCGAGCGCATCGCGTGGCGGACCGCCGCCGCCTGCAGCAGCGTCCGCCGCACCTTGGTCGCCTTGTCGGCCGGCGCCGCGTCCAGCTCCTCCAAGCGGCGCTCGGCCAGCGTGCCCAGCCAGCCGCCGAAGTCGGCCAGCGCGCCCTCCACCTCACTGCCCGGTTCGTACGGCTCGCGGGCCTCCACGGCCGTGGCGGCGTCCTCCAGCCGGTCGGCGACGGCGTCCAGGATCTCGGGGGCGGGCCCGGCGTCGGCCCGCTCTCCCCGCAGCACCGAGGTGACCGCGATCAGGTCGTCGCGGACCCGCTGCGCGAGCGCCACCGCCTCCGCGACCTCCTCCGGCGCCGTGACGCCCGGCTCATGCGCGATGTAGTCGAGAGCCCGCGACACCGCATCCGCGGCGCGTGACGCCTTCCTGATGGCCTCCTCGGCCTTCTCCTGCGGCAGCTCGCCCCGGCTCACCTGGGCCAGCGTCCGCGAGACGGCGCCGTGCGTCCGCAGCAACCGCGCCACGCGGTCGGCCAGCCGGGCCGTCTCGCCGCGCGGCCACAGCAGGCGGGTGCAGGCCAGCGCGATGACGCCGCCGAGGAAGGTCAGCCCCACCCGTGCTCCCGCGAGCTGCGGCCGCTGCGGCACCTGGAAGTCGATGAGCAGGAGCACGAACATGTTGAGGAACATGATCCAGTACGCGAACCGGGCGCCCGCCATGCTGAACGCCAGGAACGCCGCGACCGTGATCAGGATCGCCAGCGGCCAGCGGTGCGGCGCGACCAGCAGGATCAGGGCCGCGACGCTGCCGCCGATCGCCGTCCCGAGCGTGCGCCCGCCCGCCTTCGCGATCGTCTCCCCGTACGTCGGCTGGATCGTCACCAGCACGGTGATCGCGAGCCAGTGCGGGTAGGCCGGTTTGACGAACACGATGATCAACATCGCGATCAGCGTGCCGAGCGCGACCCGCAGCGCGTGCCGGAACCCCGGGTCGTCGAGGGCCAGCCGGTAGCGCACCTCGGGCGTGACCGGCGCGCCGAGCTGCGGCAGGGCCAGCCGCGGCGACGACAGTTCGAGCGCGGGCCCGGCCGCCTTCTCCACCGCCGCGGTCAGCCGTTCGGCGCAGTTCTCCACCTGGCGGAGCATCACGAGGACCAGCAGCTCGCGCTCGCCCTTCGGCCGCTCGCCCCGCAGCGCGTCCACCCGCTCCTTGAACGAGTCGATCCCGACCGGGAGCTCCAGGCCGGTCTCGGGGCGGGCGAGCGCCTGCGACATCGAGCGCAGCGACCGGGCGAGCATCGCGGTGAGCGACGAGACGCCCACGTGCTCGTCCACGTCCGGGAGTTGGCGGTAGAGCGTGGTGCACAGGCCCCGCAGCGTCACCGCCTCGTACAGCACCCGCCGGAACGCGGCCACCACCGCCTCCGCCTGTGGGGAGCGCCGCTGCCAGCGCCGCCGCGCGCGGGCCTTTCTGGCCTTCTCCAGGGCCGCCGTGGCCGCGCGCCGCCGCTCGTCCCAGGCGTCCCGGTCGAGGCTCACGTCGGCGGCCGCGTCCACCAGTTCGGCCAGGCACGCGGCGGTCCCCGACAGGACGATCGGCAGGGGCCGGGTGGCCCGCCACGGCCACGGCAGGGGCAGCAGCACCGTGGCCAGCAGTCCCCCGAGGAGCATCAGCCCCAGGTGCGGGATCGGATCGACGGGCAGCGGGTTGGCCGCGGTCAGCAGCAGCGCGAGCGCCGCCGTCGGGCCCACCATCGGCACCACGATGCCCAGCGCGGCGAGGGCCGGGGTGACCAGGACGAGCAACCACTCGTTCCTGCCGACCAGCACGATGCCGAGCAGGGTGCCGACCGCCAGCGCGAAGGTGGCGCCGAGGAGCCGGGCCATCCGGATGCCTCCGGGATCGCGCGCGCCCCTGACCGCGACCAGCCACGCGCCGGTGCTGATCACCGCACCTCCGCCGGGATGGCCCACGAGGAGCCCGACGATCAGCGGGACGGCCACGCAGGCGCCGCCGACCACGCCGATCCCGAGCGCCAGGCGGGGGTCCTCGACCCTCAGCGCCCGGGCGGCCCGGCCTGCCCAGCGTCTAAGGGCGGTGCGCCCGGACAAGAACGCCGGTCCCCGGGTCGAGATCCTGCCAGCCGCCGTGCAGCCCGATCACGGCGTACGCCCCGGGAGGAAAACCCGCGTCCCCGTCCCCGGTGAGCATGAGCACGAGCTCGTGAACGCCCGGGTTGTGACCGACGAGCACCAGCGTCTCGACCTCGGGTCCGGTACGGCGCAGCAGGTCGAGCAGCTCGTCGGCGTACGCCTCGTAGATGTCGTGCTCGATCTCGATCGGCGCGTCGACCCCGAGCAGGTCCGCGGTCTGCCTGGTGCGGACCGAGGGCGAGCAGAGGACGAGCTCCGGTCGCAGCGGCCGGATGAGATCGCCCGCCTGGCGGGCGTCGTGCTTCCCCTGGTCGGTGAGCGGACGCTCGCGGTCGGCCAGGCCGGGCACCTGCGCGGCCGTCGCGTGCCGTACGACGATCAGCGTCTTCATCGGAGCGCCGTTCATCTGGACGCCCAGACGGCGAGCGCGATGATCACCGCGAACATCGCGAGCATTCCGAGCAGGATCAGCAGGAGGGTACGCCCGCCGGATGGCTTGTCCATGACTCCTGAGTCTAGATGCGCCGGAAAAAGGCCGAGGGCCCCCGCGCTCGCGGAAGGCCCTCGGGGACGGTTGTCTCAGCTCGCCACGATCTCCGGGGCGCGCTCCTCGTTGTTGGAGGTGATGCCGCCCGAGCGGCGCTTGGACACCACGATCGCGACCACGACCACCGCGAGGGCGACGACCGTGACGCCGACACGCAGCGCGACGTTGTCGGCGTAGGCCACGACCGCCGGGGCGATCAGCAGCGCCACCAGGTTCATCACCTTGATCAGCGGGTTGATCGCGGGGCCCGCGGTGTCCTTGAACGGGTCGCCGACGGTGTCGCCGATGACGGTCGCCTCGTGGGCCTGCGACCCCTTGCCGCCGTGGTGGCCGTCCTCGACCAGCTTCTTGGCGTTGTCCCAGGCGCCACCGGAGTTCGCCAGGAACACCGCCATCAGGGTGCCGGCGGCGATCGCGCCCGCCAGGTAGGCCCCGAGTGGCGCGTACCCGAAGGCGAAGCCGACGGCGATGGGCGTCATGACGGCGAGCAGGCCGGGCGTGGCCAGCTCGCGCAGGGAGTCGCGGGTGCAGATGTCCACCACGCGGCCGTAGTCGGGCTGCTCGGTGCCGTCCATGATCCCGGGCTTGGTGCGGAACTGCTCGCGCACCTCGAAGACGACGCGTCCGGCCGCCCGGCCGACCGCCATGATCGCCAGGCCGGAGAACAGGAACACGACCGCGGCGCCGATGATCAGGCCGACCAGCGTGTTCGGCGAGTCGACCGAGAGGCTGAAGTTCGCGAACGACCCCAGCGCCTCCTTGACGCCCTGGCTGGCCTTGGCGAGCTGGTCCTCGACGGCCGTACGGAAAGACCCGAACAGCGCCGTCGCGGCCAGTACGGCGGTCGCGATGGCGATGCCCTTGGTGATCGCCTTGGTGGTGTTGCCGACCGCGTCGAGAGAGGTGAGCACGCGGGCGCCCTCACCCTCGACGTCGCCGGACATCTCCGCGATGCCCTGGGCGTTGTCGGAGACCGGACCGAACGTGTCCATGGAGACGATCACGCCGACCGTGGTCAGCAGGCCGGTGCCGGCGAGCGCGACCGCGAACAGCGCCACGGTCACGTTCCCGAAGCCGAGCAGGAACGCGCCGTAGACGGCGCCGCCGATGAGGAGCGCGGAATAGACGGCGGACTCCAGGCCGACCGAGATGCCGGACAGGATGACGGTCGCCGCGCCGGTCAGCGAGCTCTCCCCGATCTCCTTCACCGGACGCCGGTTGGTCTCTGTGAAGTAGCCGGTGAGAATCTGGATCGCGCTGGCGAGCACCAGACCGATCAGCACGGCGCCGATGGCGATCAGGCGCGGGTCGGAGCCGAGAGCCGCGATCTCCTTGCTCACGCCGTTCAGCTCGGAGAAGCTCGCAGGCAGATACGCGAAGGCGGCAACCGCCACCAGCACCGCGGAGATGCCCGCGGAGATGAAGAAGCCGCGGTTGATCGCGGCCATCCCGTTGCGGTCGCCCGAGCGCGGCGCGGTGGTGAAGATGCCGATGATCGCCGTGATGACGCCGATCATCGGGACGATCAGCGGGAACACCAGGCCCTCGGTGCCGAAGGCGGCCTTGCCCAGGATCAGGCTGGCGACCAGCATGACCGCGTACGACTCGAACAGGTCGGCCGCCATGCCGGCGCAGTCGCCGACGTTGTCGCCCACGTTGTCGGCGATGGTGGCCGCGTTGCGGGGGTCGTCCTCCGGGATGCCCTGCTCCACCTTGCCGACCAGGTCGGCGCCGACGTCGGCGGCCTTGGTGAAGATGCCGCCGCCGACACGCATGAACATGGCGAGCAGCGCGGCGCCGAAGCCGAAGCCCTCAAGGACGCTGGGCGCGTCGTTCTTGTAGATGAGCACGACGATCGCCGCGCCGAGAAGGCCGAGGCCCACCGTGAACATGCCCGCCACGCCGCCGGTGCGGAAGGCGATCCGCATCGCGGCCTTCTCGCCCGGCGTGATGCCCTCGCCGCCCGCCTGCGCGCCCCGGGCGGCGGCGGCGACGCGGACGTTGCCGCGTACGGCGAGCCACATGCCGGTGAAACCGGTCAGCGCGGAGAACACCGCGCCCACCACGAAGAACAGGGACCGCCCCACGGCCACGCCGGTCGAGGACGATGGCAACAGGAACAACAGGAAGGGAATGATGACGACGAAGAGGGCCAGCGTACGGAACTGCCGCGTGAGATACGCGGCGGCACCTTGCTGCACGGCCCGAGAGATGTTTTGCATTCGCTCGGTGCCCTGCCCCGCTGAGAGCACCTCGCGGACGAGACCACCCGCGACAGCGAGAGCGATCAGGGCCACCGCGGCGACCACGACGACAAGAGTGAGATGGGATCCGTTCAGGGATACCGCTGCGCCTTCGTCAGCGGCAAGATAGGCAGACATCCGTCCTCCTCGGCCAGACGGGTTCTGGAGTCCGCGCGAACAACAAAGAAATGCGCTGCTATCCACGCCGACTCGTATGTCCCGGGCGGCGCTGCTGTAAAGGTTTCGGCGGGCCGAGCGGCGCCTTCCGGGTGGTTGGCAGTGCCGCTTCCGGTTGCATCCGCAATACCTTGGCCGGTGCCGGGAGTCTACGCAGCGGGGCGTCGGATATGAAGGCCCTTTCGACTGTCAATCGCGATGACGTTTCGCACCAGCGTGATCTTTGCCTGCTTAAGCCGCTTGCTTGACCCTATGCGGTCAATGTAACGGCGGGCCCGAATCGAGCGTTTCGGATGACCGCATATCGGGGATGGTGAGCAATACAAAAAGATCGAGCGCCGCCCCCTGCAGGGAGGCACTCGATCTCGAATCAGACTGCGGCTACGAATCAGACTGCGGCTACGCCGTTGGGCGACGCGGGCCAGCTCATGCGGATGCGCATGCCCTTGGCTCCGGATGACACCTCGACGTCGTCTGCCAGGCCCGCGATGACCGCGATCCCAAGGCCGGGCATCTCGGGCACGAGAGCGCCGTCCGCGGGGATCACGGGTTGCTGGAGGTCCTCGCTCGGGGCGACGTCGGTGACGGTCACCTCGAAGCGTCCCGAGTCGTCGCGCAACTCGATGACGATCGGCTCTCCCGGGCAATGGACGCGATGCGCCTCCACTGCCCGCGAGCACGCCTCTCCGACAGCGAGCCGCACCTCGTCCAGCAGCGCCTCCGACACGCCGGTGCGCCGGGCGATGGCCGTCGCGACCAGCCGCGCCGTACGCACATGGGCCGGGAGAGCGCTGAACGTCAGCTCGACGGTGGCCATGCTGGCTCCTCGGCCGTCACTTGTCTCGGCCGTGGGCTTCCTTGGCCTCGTCCACCGAGGCGTAGATCCCGAAGACCTTGGTGAGGCCGGTGATCCGGAAGATCTTCAGGATGCGCTCCTGCGTGCAGACGAGCTCCAGAGAGCCGTCGTGCGCCCGCACCCGCTTGAGGCCGCCGACCAGCACGCCGAGGCCGGTCGAGTCGAGGAAGTCCACCTTCTCCATGTTCACAAGCAGGTGGAAGTTGCCCTTGTTGACCAGGTCGATCAGCAGCTCACGCAGCCTGGGCGCGGTGTAGACGTCGATCTCACCTTCGACATCGACGATGGTGAGGTTGTCCTCGGAATGGTGGTCCAACTTCAGATCCACAGATCCTCCAGCGCCTTGCATGCGTAGGTCCTCGGATGAGGTCGTGCATCCTGGTAGCTCGGAAAGCCCCAGAAGAACGACCCCGACGCGCGGCATTCAACCACGCTATGACTCCGTGTCTATACGAAATCCCGACTCCGAGCGACTCTCCCCACAGATGCCATAGTGGAAACCAGTGACTTCGTCTACCTCACCTTCACGTCGGACCGGCCCTCTCCTGGCACGGCTGCTCTCGGCGCCGTCGCGCAGCGGGCGGGTCACCCATGTCGAGCACGTTCCAGCACGTCAGGCGGGCCGGGCCAGATGGCCTGAATGGGCCCCTGACGTGCTGGTGAGCCACTTGGAGAACCACGGCATAACGGGCCTTTGGCAGCACCAGCTCGACGCCGCCGAGCACGTCCGACGTGGCCAAAACGTGATCATTGCCACTGGCACCGCATCGGGAAAGTCCCTGGCGTACCTGCTTCCGGCCGTCGCCCACGTCCTGGAGGGCGGCACGGTGCTCTATCTCACCCCCACCAAGGCGCTCGCCGCCGACCAGCTCCGCGCGATCAGGGCGCTGCGGCTGGCCCAGGTGAGGGCGGCCACCTACGACGGTGACACGCCCGCCGACGAGCGTCTCTGGGTGCGGCGGCACGCCAACTACGTCCTGACGAACCCCGACATGCTGCACCGGTCGATGCTCCCCGGCCACGCCCGGTGGTCCTCGTTCTGGCGGCGGCTGCGCCTGGTGATCGTCGACGAATGTCACGGCTACCGCGGCGTCTTCGGCTCGCATGTCGCCCAGATCCTGCGCCGGCTGCGCCGGGTCTGCGCCAAGTACGGCTCCAGCCCGACCTTCCTGCTGGCCTCCGCCACGGCGGGCGACCCGGCCGTCGCCGGAAGCCGGCTGACGGGCCTGGAAATGGCCGAGGTGACCGTGGACGCCTCCCCCCGGGGTTCCGCGACCTTCGCCCTCTGGGAGCCGCCCCTGACCGACCTGCGGGGCGAGAACGGCGCCCCGATCCGCCGGACGGCCGCCGCGGAGACCGCCGATCTGCTCTCCGACCTCGTCGTCGAAGGGGTGCGGACGCTGGCCTTCGTCCGGTCCCGGCGCGGCGCCGAGACGATCGCGCTCGCCGCCCGCAGGAACCTGGAGGAGGTCTCCCCCGAGCTGCCGGCCCAGGTGGCGGCCTACCGCGCGGGCTTCCTCGCCGAGGACAGGCGAGAACTGGAGAAGGCGCTGCGCTCCGGAGAGCTGATGGGCCTGGCCACCACCAACGCCCTGGAGCTCGGCGTCGACGTGTCCGGACTGGACGCCGTCCTCATCGCGGGGTGGCCGGGCACCCGCGCCTCCTTGTGGCAGCAGGCGGGGCGGGCCGGGCGGGCGGGACAGGACGCCCTCGCCGTGCTCATCGCCCGGGACGACCCTCTGGACACCTACCTCGTCCACCACCCGGAGGCGCTGTTCGGCCGTCCGGTGGAGGCGATCGTCCTCGATCCGGACAATCCGTACGTGCTGGCGCCCCACCTGTGCGCGGCCGCCGCGGAGATCCCCTTGACCGAGCCGGATCTGGAGACCTTCGGCCCCGCCGCGGCGGACGTCCTGGACGACCTCGTGGAGCGCGGGATGCTGCGCAAGCGCGCCACCGGCTGGTTCTGGACCAGCCGGGACCGCGCCTGCGACCTGGCCGACATCCGCGGCGCGGGCGGGGCCCCGATCCAGGTGGTGGAGGCCGACACCGGGCGGCTCCTCGGCACCGTGGACGAGCCCTCCGCCCACATGTCCGTCCACCCCGGAGCGGTCTACCTCCATCAGGGGGAGACGTTCGTCGTGGACCTGCTCGATCTCGACGGCGATGTCGCCCTGGTCACGGCGGCCGACCCCGACTACGCCACCTATGCCCGGGACATCACCGACATCCGGGTGGCCGAGTCGCTCCGGACCCGCCCCTTCGGCCCGGGTGAGCTGCACTTCGGCTCGGTGGAGGTGACCCAGCAGGTCGTGTCGTACATCAAGCGGCGCACCCAGACCGGCGAGTCCCTCGGCGAGGAGCCGCTCGACCTGCCGCCCCGGACTCTGCACACCCGGGCGGTCTGGTGGACCCTGCCCGACTCCGCGCTCGCGCCCTTGATGACGGCCGCGGAGGGCAAGCCGGTGGATCTCGGCGGCGCCGCCCATGCCGCCGAACACGCCTCCATCGGTCTGCTCCCCCTTTTCGCCACATGTGATCGATGGGACATCGGCGGCGTATCCACCCCGATTCACCAGGACACCGGCCTCCTCACCGTCTTCGTCTACGACGGCCACGACGGCGGCGCGGGCTTCGCCGAGCGCGGCTTCGCCCGCGCCACCGACTGGCTTTCCGCGACCCGCGAGGCCATCGCCTCCTGTGAATGCGAGCAAGGCTGCCCGTCGTGCATCCAGTCCCCCAAGTGCGGCAACGGCAACGAGCCGCTCGACAAGGCCGGCGCGCTCCGCCTGCTCGACATCCTCCTCACCTCCTGATGGGAGCCGGCAGCTCTCTGATGGGAGCCACCGGCTCTGCTGTCGGGGCAGACTCGGTGCCTGGCCGCCGCTGGTGAGTGAGCACCATCGCCTCCTGGATCTGACCGCACCCCGCGACCTCCGGCATGTGCTCCCGGCGGGCCCTTTCCCCGGCACTCAGGGGGCGGTTACGGGTCCGGCGCGGGCCCGAGCCGTCGCGGTGGCGCTGCCGAGCAGGGGCAGGACTCGGGGCACCGGAACGGACGCGGAGACGCGCACAACGCCCTCGGAAAGGTCGCAGGCGTCCATGCGCGCGCCGTTCGCCACCGCCACCGCTCTGGCGCGTGCACAAGCGTTCTGAGGGCTGGAGAGGGCCTGCGCGGCCGCCGCCAGCGCGCTGAGATCCGCCGCGCTCTGCGCACGGTGGCGTGCCACCCTCGCCGCGCCCGTCTGAAGGACGACCAGCGCGACGATCCACACCACCGCCATGAGCGTGACCATCCAGATCGTGGCCGCCCCTCTCTCCCTCTGATCGCGCCCGGCCACCCCTGCCGCGCCGCCCACGGCCGGCTCCGGGCCTCCCCGCCTGGCCGCTCGCCCACCCGCGTCTCCCGCCCCCGATCTCACGTCTTGCCCACCGTCTTTCCGACCTCCCCTCCCTCACCACCCGCTGCTCTTCCGGCTGTGCCGACCACGCCTGACCGTCCGCCGGCCACCGGCGCCCGACCTCCCGTCTCTCACCCGCTGCTCTACCGGTGCCCGGCCTCCCTCTCTCGCGCCTCCGCCCACCCACCGACTGCTTCACCACCGGTGGAAAGGTCGACGACGCCGGGCTCGACGGCGGCGCTGGCCGACGCCTCGATGCGGACGGGCGGAAGCATCCGTCCCCAGGTCGGCCGGACCTGGGCCGAGATCGTCACTCGCGCCATCTCGCCGGTCATCGAGATGACGATCTCCGCGCCCGGTGGCGCCGAGAGCGCCGCCGCGGCGCGCACCTCGGCGACGGGTTCACCCCGGGCCAGCGCCCTGGCCCCCGCCCGCGCCGCGTCCACACACGCCAGGTGAGCACCGACCAGAGCCACCGCCCACAGCGCGGCGCCGAGGACGGCGACCAGGGCTGGGAGTCCCACCGCGGCTTCGGCCGTGACGGAACCCCGATCTCCTCGCCGCATCGGCCGGAAGCGCGGATGCCACAGCCCGACGCGCGCGCTTTCGCCCTTCACGGCCCCAACACCCGCGCCCATGCGTCACCCGGCCAGCTTGAGAGCCTTTTGGATCAGAGCGGTCAGCATGCTTCTGACTTCACCACTGGTGACAATCTTGAAGAGAAGACCGGCGAACGCGCAGGCGGCGATGGTGCCCACCGCGTATTCAGCGGTCGACATGCCGGCCTCGGCTCTTGTGCGAGCGATCAAGGTCCATTGGACGGCGGTGGATCGGGCACGGGCCCGCACCGCGCCGATCAACGCGGATACGGCGCGCGTGGCATTACGTGGGCGCCTTTTCTTTCCCAGCCGATGCTTCGCGACCGGAACAGCCGTTTCCACAGCCGGCCGATCGGTTCCGGGGCGCGCCGAAACCGCACGACGCTGCGCATCTCGCCGACACGTCGTCGCCGGTCCGGGAATCGACCCATGTTCGTCCGTCGTCGGCGGCTGAGACGGCCGCACCGCGCCTCGGAGAACTGTCCGGAACGCCTGGCGTAGCGGCCCCGCGGTTTCGCCGAATTTGCCGATCCACATGCCCATCGATCCCCCTGATCGGACCCGCCACGGACCTTCCGTGGATGTCCCAAGGTTCTGCCAACAGGCGGGGTTTCCCCGCGGCCGAACGCGGTTCTGTGGATAAGGCGCGACGCCGTGGATAACTGTGGAAAACACCGCTCCTGTTAATAGGAGGCGCGTCTACCGCCACATCTTCGATCGCGCGACTATGACGATCTTTTCCGAGGGTCAATGGTTATCCACAGGTGCGGAGAGCTGTCCACAGAGATCAAACCTGCTGGCCAACGCCTCACCACCGCCATCGCCGACCGGCTCCGCACTTGTCCGAGGCGCCCACGGAGACGCCGCCGTCCGGCGACGTAAGTGACCTTGATACCAGTCCGCATTGTCGTCGCATGTAACGCATACGCGAAGGCCGTCCGAACGGGGCCCGATGTACGTAGGACGGACAGGCAACGGGTGCAGCGTCCAGCTTGCAGGGAAACGGGTGCGGTATCCAGATCTCAGGAAACCGGCAACCCATGTGATGTCCGCACGTGCGGGGAAAGGACGGAGCGCGGCGCCCGATTGGCCTTTTGCCGGCAGAGCCCGAGGTCTATTGGTAGAGCCCGAGGTCTGTCTGGTGGAGCCCCTGTGCCGGCTATGGCACAAGGACCTGGGCGGCGAGCCCGGCGACCACGGGGATGATCCCGAGAAGGACGAACGCGGGCAGGAAGCACAGCCCCAGCGGAGCGACCGCCTGGACCCCCGCCTTGCGCGCAGCCGCCGACGAGGACGCACGGGCCGCCTGGCGCGCGTCATCCGCCAGCCTGGTGAGCACCTCGGCGACCGGAGCCCCGCGCCGGACGGCCCTGATCATCGCCCGGGCGAGCGGCGCGAGCGACGGGTCCTGGGCGAGAGCGCCCCACGCCGCCCCCGGCTCCGCGCCGAGCCGCATCTGACCGGCCACCCAGGAGAGCCGCTCTCCCAACGGTCCGCCGAGGGCTTCCGCTACCGCGTCCACCGCTCCGATCACCGGCTGCCCGGCGCGCAGGCACGCCACCATGAGGTCCACCGCGAACGGGAGGTCTGCCGCCATACGTTCACGACGACGGCGGACATCGGCCGACTCACGCCTGCGCGCGATCACCCATGCGCCCCCGGCGGCCAGAACGCCGGCGACCATGCCGGGAGCTCCACCGAACATGAAGAACGCGACCACGCCCGCCGGAACGGCGATCGCCAGCCCGCGAAGCCGGCTCGCGGAGACGGCCTTCGTATCGCCTTCCGCTCCCGCCTCAGCGCGGATCGATCCCAGGGGTGATCCGAACTCTCCGGTCTCTCCGCCGTCGTTTCTTCGCCTCGTCTCCCCGGTCGCGATCGCCCGCAACCTGTCGGAGGGAGGGACGCGCGCAGGCCATGCGATCACGGCGAGCGCGGCGAAGGCGACGGCGATCAACGTCGCCATGTGCCTACTCCCGCCTCGTAGTCGCCTCTTCTCCGCCTTGGGAAACGTCCACCTCGATTTGGGGGAGAAGGCCGATGCGACGTGAGAGACGCCGTAATCCGCGCAGTCATGGGGACGCCTCTGCCGCGCGGGCGACGAGCCGGTTGGTCCACCACACGCCGACGCCGTCCAGGACGAGCCCGGTGACGAGGCATCCGATCCCGGCCGGCTCGCTGAGGAGAAATGTCAAGGGGCTCATGCCGAGCCCGGCGGCCATCAGCAGGCCGAGCGCGGGCAGGACGGCGAGGAGGCGAGCGGTGGCCCGGGGACCGGCCAGTTGGGCGTCAAGGTCCTGCCTGTGGGCCTCCGCCTCGCGCAACGACCCGCCGAGGCGCTCCACAAGCGCGGCCAGGCCACCGCCGGTGGCGACGCTGACCCGCCAGCAGGCGGCGAGCCGTACGAGGCCCTCGCCTCCTCTGGGTGGGACGACACGGAGCAGAGCGGCGGCGACGTCGCCCCCGTCTCTGGCGACCGCGGCCACCGGTCTGAGCGCGGCCGCGTCCGGAGGGGTGAGCGCGGCGACGGCGCGCGACAGCGCTTCGCCTGGCGTGCCGCCGGCGGCGAGTTCGGCCACGACGCCCTGGCAGAGCTCGATGGAGAGCGCGCGCCAGGCCGCGGCCTGGCGATCTGGACGGGGCCGGTCGAACAGGGCGGGCAGGCGTCTCGGGGCCGGACGATCGGCACCGACAAGCCCGGCCAGACGAACAGCGCCCGTGCCCGAGCCGGTCCAGACCCATACGGCGAGCACCGCGGCCAGCACGGTTACGACGCCCATGAGAGCCCCGGGCATCGGGCCGCGAGCCCCGGAGCCGCGGCACCGGACGCCACACTGCCGTCGGAGCCGAAGGTCAGGGCGGGAACGGCGGTCACCAGGCCGGAGGCGTCGCGCTCCAGGACGCAGATCTCGGCGACCCTACGTTGTCCGGATCCGGGATCGCGGACGAGATGGACGACCACGTCGAGCGCGGCCGCGAGCTGGCTGTGCACCGCCTCCCTGGACAGCCCGGCCGCGCAGGCGAGAGCCTCCAACCGGGCCGGCACATCCGTCGCCGCGTTCGCGTGGAGCGTCCCGCATCCGCCCTCATGCCCCGTGTTGAGCGCGGCCAGGAGATCCACGACCTCGGCTCCCCGCACCTCTCCGACCACCAGACGATCCGGCCGCATGCGGAGCGCCTGCCGTACGAGATCACGGAGGATCACGCCGCCCGCGCCTTCGAGGTTGGGCGGCCGGGTTTCCAGGCGTACGACATGAGGATGCCGAGGTCGCAGCTCGGCGGAGTCCTCGACGAGCAGGAGCCGCTCGCCCGGGTCGGCGAGAGACAGCATGGCCGAAAGCAGGGTGGTCTTGCCCGTGCCGGTGCCTCCCGAGACGAGGAAGGCGAGCCGCGCGGCCAGGATCTCGCGCAGCACCGCCGCCCCGATGCCGGGGACGAGTTCCTCAAGCGTGAACGTGCGGCGCGACGGGAGCCGAAGCGACATGCAGGGGCCGTCCGGCGCGATCGGAGGGAGCACGGCGTGCAGCCGGACACCGCCGGCCAGCCTGGCGTCCACGTACGGGCTGGCGTCGTCCAGTCGGCGACCGGCCGCCGCGGCGAGCCGCTGGGCGAGGCGACGGACCTCCTCGTCGCCGGAAAAGGTGACGGAGGTGCGCCGCAGCCCCCGACCGTCGTCGATCCACACCTCTCGCGCCCCGTTGACCAGCACGTCGGTGACATCCGGCTCGGCGAGGAGCCCTTCGAGCGGCCCCGCGCCGATGAGATCGGCGCGCAGGGTGCGTGCGATGGCCAGCACCTCGGCGTCTCCGAGCACCGCTCGCTCAGCTCTGAGTGCGGCCGCCACCCTGGCCGCGGTCGGCTCCAGTCCTGAACGGGCGAGCCGGACCCGCACCGCCTCGACGAGATCCGGGGCGACCATGGGATCGGACGGCGGCTCGCTCACCCCCCGCGGCTCGGCCGGCCGTGTCGCCGCCGTCTGCGTCGAGCCGTACGGAACCGTCTGCCCGGCACGCGCGCTCACGATGCCTCCACCAGGGTGTCGAGCAGGTCCGAGCAGAGCCGGCCCAGGGGCGTACGGCCCAGCGGGGGCGGCGCGCCCCGGTCGAGCGCGTGGGCGAGGCCCCGCTGATCCGGCAGCACGCCGACCTCCGGCACGCCGAGAGAGGCCGCGACGACCTCGGGGGCGAGGGCGCCGGGGCGCACCACCAGCCGGAGGTCCGCGGTGTGGCGGCGGAGCTGCGCCAGGACCTGCCCGGCGGCGAGCACGCCGCGTACGTCGGAACGGACGACGACCAGCGTGGCAGCGGCCCGGGACAGCGCCTCCGTCTCGGCGCCGCCCAGGTGGCGCGGCAGATCGGTGACGACCAGGTCGCAGCCGCGCCGGGCGGCGTCGAGCACGGCCCGCATGGCCTGGGCCGGGACGGCGGCGGGCTCCCCGCGATGCCAGGACAGCACGGTCAGCTCGCCGAAGGTGGGCAGCGCGTCCTGAAGCGCCGCGAAGCTGACCCGCCCCTCTCTGCCCGCGATGTCCGGCCAGCGGGCTCCGGTCGCCTCTTCCTCGCCGAGGACCACGTCGATGCCGCCGCCCAGCGGATCGGCGTCCACCAGGAGGGTTCGAAGCCCGCGCCGTGAGGCCGTCAGGGCCAATGACGCCGCCAGGACGGTCGCGCCGGCGCCGCCTCCGCCACTCGAGACGCACATGACAGTGCCCGCTCTGCTCACGGGCTCGACCGCCTCGCCCAGCTCGTCGACCAGGAGCCGTTCGGCCTGGGGCAGCTCGACCACCGCCCGCGCGCCGACGGCGACGCATCGCCGCCACATCGACGGATCGTCCGAACCGCGTGTCACCAGCAGCACGTCCGGCCGCCGGGGCGGGCCGGTGGCGGCGAGCGCGTCCGCCAGGTCGCCGCCGACGAGGACCAGCGGCGCGCCGCTCCAGTACGGCCGGGCGTGCGCCGCGGCGTGCGCGACATCGAGCTCGACTCCGGCCGCCGCGGCGATGCGGAGGAGGTCGTCGAGGAGTTCCTGATCGTCTGTGATGGCCAGCGGCCGGTGCATGGCAGTCTCCCTCCTGGCAGGAAGACCACCTTGCGAGTACGGCACCACCCCCAGCCTCACCGAACGGCGTTCTGGGGATAACTCGTCCCCTGTGGACTCGAAGGAGAGCGGGCGCGGCCACGCCGGCCGTTCACGCGGCAGGTCTGGGCGAGATCGACACCAAAAGGGGCGACCCCCGCCGGGGGGGAGAGCGGGGGTCGCCTACCGGTCCGGCACTGGGGGGGTAGGCCGGACCCGTATTCGGAAGAAAGCTTTCAACAGTTGCCCATGGCCTGGCAAGGGAGTCGCCAAGCGCGCCCCACCGGCAGGTCAACTCTGTGTAATGAGAGTCACCACCGTATGCTGCCCGATCTCGGCAGCCGCGTCGAGCACCAATCGCCCGATTCGGCGGGTTTCTTTCCCTCGATGCCCCCTGTCTCTCCACAGCCGTTGTCAATTCGCGACCTAAAACGATCACACAATGTGATCAAAAACGTATGTAACGATCCAATATCCCTAAGGGCAAGAGCGCATCCGCGCATCCCCTCGTGTCCGTTCGCGATCGTCGGTAAAGGTCTTGGCCCGAGGGGTTCCCATGTACGGAAATCCGACGTAGAAAGGTGAAGACGGGCCTAGTGCCCGGGTACGGCCGCCGGGTACCCACGCGCGACCAGCCGCGGGAGGCGTGTCGGGATGGGCTTGTCCCGCCCCGACAAATACAGGTGCACGCTTGGTAACCCGGTGCGACGTACTGGCGACGGCGTCCCCTCCCAGGGACGCCGTCTGCTGTCGTTTTCGGACCTCTTTAACCCGGTTCGCCCGGTGGCTGGGGGACCTCCGCAGCCCGCGGATGCCAGCGGCTTCCCGACGAAGGGCTGCCCCAGCAAGGGAAACGTGTCAGCGGGACAGGGCCTCGCAGATGGCGGTCGTCTCCCTCGCGCCGAGAACCACGGCCGAAGCGCAGTGCCGCACCCAGGCGCCGACCCCCGCGGCGGTGCCGGTCTGGTAGGCCCGCAACGCCTCCACGTACGCGCCTCCGAGATCGACGTGCCCGACCTCCACGGCGGTGAGCGACTTGGGATCGAGCCCGTGCTCGACCAGGGTCAGCCGCTCGGCGGCGCGGGCCACGACCCCGTCCGCCACCCCGAACGGCCGCAGCACGACCAGTTCCGCGTGCACGATCGCGGCGAGGACGAGCGCGGGCGCGCCACTGCCGCCGGCGACGAGGTCCGCCAGTGCGGCCATCCGCACGCCGGTCTCCTCGGGGTCGGGGGCGGGGCCGAGGCCCATGGGGTCGATGGACGTCGGCTCGGTTCTCGGACGTCCCGGATCGGCGGTCAGACCGGCCGCGGCGAGGGCGTGCAGCCGGGCCAGCACCTGGCGCGGAGCGGTACGCCAGGTCTTGCCGAGCCGTCCCAGTTCGGCGGAGACACGGAGCGCGCCCTGGACGGTGGCATCGGTCGCCTCTCCCGCGCGCAGCTTCTCCAGCGGCACGTCGGCGCCTTCGAGCGCGGCCGACGCGCGCGCGCCACGCAGCGCCGATTCGGCCGAGACCTCGGGGCTGCGCCGCCGGAGCACGCGGTGACCGTAAAGCCGGTCGACCGCCTCGCGCGCCTCCTGTACGGCCTCCGGCACTCCCGGAAGTTCGGCGATGACTGCCAATGGGTCGCTCACGGGAACCGACCATACCGGCGAGTAGGCGTCATTCAACGAGGAGGTCCCGCCGCTGAACGCACAAACCGGCACCCCCTATCGCATTCCACTGTGTTTCATCAGGTATCCAGATAACAGGTGAATGGCCCTCTTCAGCCAACCAAGGCCCTGTCGGTACGGACCTGTCTAGACCTCTTGTCCTGGGCGCTTCCGGACTGGTGAAGTGGGACGCGACAATCATGACCGCCATGCGAAGGAGTACGTTGTGACCTCCGAAACCCCTGGTCACGAGACTCAGGAGACGCTGTCGAACCTGCTGACCGAGACTCGCCGGTTCGCACCACCGGCCGACCTGGCAGCGTCCGCGAACGTCACCGCGGCCGATTACGACGAGGCGGCGGAGGACCGGCTGGGCTTCTGGGAGCGCGCGGCCGAGCGGCTGACCTGGGCTGAGCGCTGGACCAACACGCTCGAATGGAACCCTCCCTTCGCCAAGTGGTTCGTGGGCGGCAAGCTCAACGTGGCCTATAACTGTGTCGACCGCCACGTGGAGGCTGGCCGCGGCGACAAGGTCGCCTACTACTGGGAGGGCGAGCCGGAGGGCGACAGCCGCACCATCACGTACGCCGACCTCCAGCGCGAGGTCTGCAAGGCGGCCAACGCGCTTGAGGAGCTCGGCGTGCGCAAGGGCGACCGCGTCGCCATCTACATGCCGATGATCCCCGAGCTGCCGATCTCGCTGCTCGCCTGCGCCCGCATCGGCGCGATCCACTCGGTGGTCTTCGGTGGCTTCTCCGCGAGCGCGCTGACGAGCCGCATCCACGACGCGGACGCCAAGGTGGTCATCACCGCGGACGGCGGCTTCCGCCGCGGCGCGCCGAGCGCGCTCAAGCCCACGGTGGACGAGGCGGTCCGCGAGTGCCCCGAAATCGAGCACGTCGTGGTCGTCCGCAGGACCGGCCAGGAGGTCGCGACGACGGACAAGGACGTGTGGTGGCACGACCTCGTCGAGCGGCAGTCCGACCAGCACACGGCCGTGCCGCACGACGCCGAGGACCCGCTGTACATCCTGTATACGAGCGGCACCACCGGTAAGCCCAAGGGCATCCTGCACACCAGCGGCGGCTATCTCACCCAGGCGTCCTGGACGCACCACGCCGTCTTCGACCTCAAGCCGGATACCGACGTCTACTGGTGCACCGCCGACATCGGCTGGGTCACCGGCCACTCCTACATCGTGTACGGCCCGCTGGCCAACGGCGCGACGAGCGTCCTCTACGAGGGCACCCCGGACACCCCGCACCGGGGCCGCTACTGGGAGGTCGTCCAGAAGTACGGCGTGACGATCCTCTACACCGCGCCGACGGCGATCCGGACGTTCATGAAGTGGGGTGACGACATCCCGGCCAAGTTCGACATGTCGTCCCTGCGCGTCCTCGGCTCGGTCGGCGAGCCGATCAACCCCGAGGCGTACGTCTGGTACCGCACGCACATCGGCGGCGACCGCTGCCCCGTGGTGGACACCTGGTGGCAGACGGAGACCGGCGCCATCATGGTCAGCCCGCTCCCGGGCGTGACCTCGGCCAAGCCCGGCGCGGCCATGCGTCCCCTGCCGGGCATCGTCGCCGACGTCGTCGACGACCAGGGCAACTCGGTCCCGAACGGCGGCGGCGGCTTCCTCGTGGTCCGCGAGCCGTGGCCGTCGATGCTCCGCACCGTCTGGGGCGACGACCAGCGCTACATCGACACCTACTGGTCGCGCTTCGACGGGATGTACTTCGCCGGTGACGGCGCCAAGCGCGACGACGACGGCGACGTCTGGCTGCTCGGCCGCGTGGACGACGTCATGCTCGTCTCCGGCCACAACATCTCGACCACCGAGGTCGAGAGCGCTCTGGTCAGCCACCCGAAGGTCGCGGAGGCGGCGGTCGTGGGCGCGACCGACCCGGTGACCGGCCAGGCGATCGTGTCGTTCGTCATCCTGCGCGGCAGCGCGGAGGAGAACGACGACATCGCGGCCGAGCTGCGCACCCACGTGGCCAAGACGCTCGGCCCGATCGCCAAGCCGCGGCAGATCCTCATCGTGCCCGAGCTGCCCAAGACCCGCTCCGGCAAGATCATGCGACGACTGCTCCGCGATGTCGCGGAGAACCGCTCCCTCGGCGACGTCACGACGCTGACCGACAGCTCCGTGATGAATCTCATCTCCGAGCAGCTGCCGAGCGCGAAGAGCGAGGACTGACCGGGATTTCCGGGCGGGCGCGGGTGTTCTCGGCGAACACCCGCGCCCGTTTACATGCCAGGACATAGGTAGCCTTGGCGGCAGGTGTGCCGGGAAGTCTGGTCGGCCGTCGCGGGAACCGCCCACGACGTACCGGTTCACCGAGGGGGATCATTGCGTCGCGCTGCCGAAATCCGGCCTGTCCGGCCGAGGGTGAAGTACGCCCGGCAACTCGCGGAGGCGCTCAGGACCGAGACGATCGGCGGCGTCATCATGCTGGCCGCGACCGTGGCCGCGCTCATCTGGGCCAACTCGGCGTGGTCGGACTCCTACCAGGCGCTCCGGGAGACCGTGCCGGGTCCGCTCGGCCTCTCGCTCTACCAGTGGGCCTCCGACGGCCTGCTCGCCGTCTTCTTCTTCGTCGCCGGCCTGGAGGTGAAGGAGGAGTTCGTCCACGGGAAGCTGTCCAACGTCCGGGACGCGGTCCTGCCGATCGTCGCCGCGATCGCCGGGATGATCATTCCCGCGGTCCTCTACCTCGTGGTGAGTTCGGGCGTGGACGGCGCCGCGCGAGGCTGGGCGATCCCGACCGCGACCGACATCGCGTTCGCCTTGGCGATCCTCGCCGTGGCCGCCCCCGCGATGCCGAACGCGCTGCGTGCCTTCCTGCTCACCCTCGCCGTGGTGGACGACCTCGGGGCGATCACCGTCATCGCCCTCTTCTACAGCGACCAGGTGCATTTCACGCCGCTGCTCGCCGCGACCGCCGTCCTCGCCCTGTTCGGGCTGCTCCAGTGGAAGCGGGTGCGCAACCCCCTGATCTTCATCGCGCTCGGCGTGACCGCCTGGGTGCTGGTACACGAGAGCGGCGTGCACGCCACCGTCGCCGGCGTGATCTGCGGCCTGCTCACCCGCGTGCGCGCGGACGCGGACGAGAAGAGCTCGCCCGCCGAGCGCGCCGACCATTTCATCCGGCCGATCTCGGCCGGTTTCGCGGTTCCCGTGTTCGCCTTCTTCGCCGCCGGGGTCCGGCTGGACCCGCAGTCGCTCGGCGCGGTCTTCACCGAGAAGATCACGCTCGGCGTCATCATCGGGCTGGTCGTGGGCAAGTTCCTCGGTGTGTTCGGAGGCGCCTGGTTGTCGGTCCGGCTGGGCTTCGCGAGGATCAGCGAGGACCTGTACTGGCGCGACCTCGCGGCCGTGTCCGTACTCGCCGGGATCGGTTTCACGGTCGCGCTGCTGATCGGCGACCGCGCCTATCCCGGCATGGAGAAGATCACGACGGCGGTGCTGGTCGCGAGTTTCATCGCGTCCGTGCTGGCCGCGATCCTCCTGCACGTCCGCGTGCGCAAGCGGGCACGGGATGATGTTTGATGGTTCGCAGAATAGGAGAACGCTGATGCCCGAGGACGAATCGCTCGGCGCGCTCGTCGCCCAGGCGAGCACGCACATCTCGACACTCGTCCGCTCGGAGATCGAGCTGGCGAAGGCCGAGCTGAAGTTCGACGCCAAGCGGGTGGGGATGGCCACCGGGCTGTTCGCCGCCGCGGCCTTCATCGCCCACCTGTGTCTGATCCTCGCCTCGTTCGCCATCGCGTACGCCCTGGTGGCGGCCGGGCTGTCCCAGTGGCTCGCGTTCGTCATCGTCACGGTGTTCTATCTGGTGGTGGCGGCCGGGCTGGTCTTCGTCGGCTACCGCCGGCTGAAGGGCCTGACCCGCATGCGCCGGACGACCCGCTCCATCAAGAGCCTCAAGGGCGGCGGCGAGGGCGGCGAGGCGGCCGAGGCCGAGGCGGAGACGTCCAGCCTGTTCCCCGAGACCGCCCCGCCGCGCAAGGCGTACACCGGCCCGACGGCCGGGCAGGTCGGCGCGCACCGCGAGACGGTGAGCGAGTCATCGGACCATGGCGACTGACGAGGCTTTCGTCCAGATCGAGGGGCCCTGGACGCATCGCACCGTGCACGCAGGAGGCACCCGGTTCCACGTGGTGGAGGCGGGTGACGGCCCGCTGGTGCTGCTGTTGCACGGGTTCCCCCAGTTCTGGTGGACCTGGCGGCACCAGCTCGTGTCGCTGCCCGCGGCCGGCTACCGCGCGGTCGCGGTCGATCTGCGCGGGTACGGCGCGAGCGACAAGCCGCCGCGCGGCTACGACCTGCCGAACCTGGCGATGGACGGCGCCGGGCTGGTCCGCGCGCTGGGCGAGACCGGCGCCATCGTCGTCGGCCACGACTGGGGCGGGCTGCTGGCCTGGACCATGGCGGCGTTCGATCCCAAGGTGGTCCGCCGGCTGGTCCCGGTCTCGGCGCCGCACCCGCTGCGGCTGCGGGCGTCGCTGCTCACCGACCCGCTGGGGCAGCTCAGGGCCAGCGGCCACACCCTCGGCTTCCAGTTGCCCGCGCTGCCCGAACGCCGGCTCACCGCCGACGGCGGCGCGCTCGTCGGGCGGCTGCTTGACGAGTGGTCGGGGCCGGAGTGGCCGTCGGAGGAGGACGCTCTGACCTACCGCGAGGCGTTCGGCATCCCCGGCGTCGCGCACTGCGCGCTTGAGTACCACCGCTGGTTCTTCCGGTCGCAGTTCCGGCCGGACGGCCTGCGCTACGCCCGCCAGATGCGCGCGGAGATCGAGGCGCCGACGCTCCAGCTCCACGGCGCGCTCGACTCCTGTGTCCTGCCGCGTACGGCCCAGGGGTCCAGCCGCTTCGTCGCCGCGCCCTACCGCTGGCGCATGCTCGAAGGAGCCGGGCACTTCCCGCACGAGGAGTGTCCCGAGGAGTTCGACGCCGAGTTGGTCGCCTGGCTCGCCGACCCGGAGCCGGACCGCTAACGCCCCACGACGGCCGCTCTCCGACATCGAGCGATCTGGAGGGATCATGCGCGACCGTGACGAGGCGGGCCGCCCCCGCAACGCCCGCCCCCGCGACGAGTACGGCAGGCCGCTGCCCCACGGCGCTCAGGGCGTGCCCCGGGTCCCCGACGACTACGCGCCGGACGCCGAGGAGGCGCTGGCCGACGCCGCGCGGCTGCTGGCCGACGGGCGGCCGTTCCACGCGCACGAGGTCCTCGAAGCCCGCTGGAAGACCGGCCCCGGCGGCGAGCGGGAACTGTGGCAGGGGCTCGCCCAGATCTGCGTGGGCCTCACCCATCTCCAGCGCGGCAACCTCTCGGGGGCCGCCGCCCTGCTCTCCCGCGGCTCGGCCCGTGCCCTCGCCTACGGCCGCTCCCTCCCGCCGGGCGCGCCGCCGTACGGACTGGACCTGGACGGCGTGGCCGGCGCGGCGGGCCGGATCGTACGCGGGATCCGCACGCAGGAGACCGACGCGGGGACGGCGATCGGCGAGATCCTCCCCCACCTGCTGCGTCGGGTTGACGCCGCCCCTGGCGACAGTGAGGACTCCATCGCCGCTCTGCTGTCCGCCTTCGGCGTCGAGCCTCACGAACGTCCGAAGGAGCGCTAGTCGCACTCCTGGGTATTGGCGGGGGCGAACGCGACGCTGCCGCCGTCGGCGTCGGGACGGACCTCGTCGGCGGTGAGGGCGTACCCCGTCTCGGCCTGGTCGGTCGCGGCGGCGAAGATGACGCCGTAGACCCGGCCCTCGGGGCTGAGCAGCGGGCCGCCGGAGTTGCCCGGCTGCACGACGCCGCGGATGGCGTAGACCTCGCGCTCGACCTTGTGCCGGTTGTAGATGTCGTACGACTCGGCGGGCTGCTTGATCCGGATCCGGGCGGCGAGCGGGGTGAACCCGTGGCCCTTCGGGTAGCCCGCGATGATCGCGTCGTCGCGGCTCCTCGCGGTGTAGTCGAAGCGCAGCGGCGTCACGTTCAGCCCGGGCACGTAGAGCACGGCGATGTCGCGGTCGGGGTTGTAGAGCACCACCCGGGCGTTGTGCTGGGACCCTCCGGAGTCGGTGACCCGCAACTCCTGGCTGACCCCGGCGACGACGTGGGCGTTGGTCATCACGCGGTTGCGGGAGTAGACGAAGCCGGTGCCCTCGATGCGCTTGCGGCAGGTCGGCGCGGTGCCCTGGATCTTGACGATGGCCCGGCGCGCGCGGGTCAGCCCGGGGCTGCCCCTGAGCACGCCCTCGTCCGGCGGGGGCACGTTCTGCCCGCCGATGGACGTGATCACCTCGGGCCACTCGGAGGAGTCGACGAAGTCGCGGAACGGCTTCTGCAGGGCGCGTACGCCGTTCGGGATGGCCTCGTCCACCGCCTGCCAGACGACCGAGCCGTTGATCTGCTCCTTGGGCAGGGGGAAGCCCATGGAGACGATCAGCGAGCCGAGCAGCCAGGCGATGAGCAGCACCGAGAGCCCGCTGGCCAGCGAGCCGCCGAAGGCGTCGACCAGGCGGGCGGGCTCCCACGTCACGTGGCTGCGCACCACGGCGCCGACGGTGGACGACGCGAACTGGCCGATGGTCGCGGCGAGGAAGACGATCACGATGGCGAGCAGGGCGCGCTCGGTGTCGCCGTTCACGATCGCCCCGGCGATCGGGGGCGCGATGAACATCCCGAGCACGGCGCCGCCGATGAACCCGACGAAGCTGAACGCCCCGATGATGAAGCCCTGCCGGTAGCCGGAAACGGCGAAGGCCACAACCAGGCCTATCAGAATGAGGTCGAGGAGATCGCCGCGCACAGATTCAACGGTATCCAGCCACGCCCGTCATCGTGCACACCTTCTTTCACCCCAGCTCGATATCGTGACGTCATGGGGGGACCGATCGAGGAATTGATCCAGATCGCGCTGGCCGACGGAGACCCGGACGGCGCGGTCCGCTGGCAGGCGATAGCCGTACTTCAGGAGCGCGGCGACCTGGAGACCTTCACGCTGGCCCGGCGCCTGTGCGCCGGGAACACGACCGCGGAGCGCGTCCTCGGGGTGGACATCCTCGGTGAGCTCGGCCGCGACCGGCCCTTCGCCGACAAGACGCTCCCCATCCTGCGCTATCTCGCGGCCAGCGAGCTGGATCCGCGCGTGCTTTACTCGGTGCTGATCGCCTTCGGCCACCTGCGCGACGCGCGGGCGCTGCCCTCGGTGATCGAGCTGGCCTCCCACCCGGAGCACTCCGTCCGGTACGGCGCCGCGTACGCGCTGCCCAACGTGATAGGGAACCCGCCGGACCCGGCCGGGCTCACGGCGCTGCGTCTGCTGGCGAGCGACCCGGACGACGACGTCGCGGACTGGGCCACGCTGGGCATGAGCCTCGTCGGCCACCTCGGCTCGTCCTCCTCCGAAGGCGCCGACCCCCGCCCGCTCTGAGGGCTCGGTCTGAGGGCCCGGTCTGAGGGCCTAGCCGCGTGAGGCGAGCCTCAGCACGTCGGGCGGCAGATCCTCGACGCGTGAACGGTCCCAGGGCTGCTCGAAGCCCGACATGGCGAGCACCTGGTCGAGTATCCCCGCGGTGAAGCCCCAGACCAGCAGGCCGCGCGCCCGGAACGCGGGCGCGCCCTCCGGCTCCCCCGCGTACCTGCGGGACGCGTCCTCCTCCGGCGTGGCCCGGCCCCTCGGGTAGCGCAGCCGCAGCCGGTTCGCGGGATCCACCAGCTCGGCGATCGGGATGCGCTCCACGGACTCGACCTCGTCCGGCGAGGCCGCGTGGACGGCGGACGGCGTGTGCCACCACGCCAGGACCGGGGTCACCCGGTTGTGGCTGCGCCAGACGTACAGCTCGGGCATGGTGGCGATGGTCTCCACGCCGCTCGGGTCGAGCCCGGTCTCCTCCTGGGCTTCCCGCAGCGCGGCGCCCACGGGCCCGTTGTCGCCCGGGTCCACACCGCCGCCGGGGAAGGCAGGCTGGCCGGCGTGCCTGCGGCCGTTGGAGCTGCGCTGGATGAGCAGGATGTCCGGTCCCGACGGCCCCTCCCCGAACAGCAGGAGCACCGCGGCCGGCCGCCCGGCACCGTCGCCGGGGGGCCGCAGCACCTCGGGTACGGGGTTCCGCACGGCTTCCGCCGCCAGGTCCGTCAGCCAGCCGGGAACCAAGGTCTCCTCCGAATGCAGGTCGAGCCGCGCAAGCCGTACAACCGCGGAGCGGCGGCCGAACTTCCCGCCGATCGCCGTCCGCTCGGCGGCCTCAGGAAAAGGGGCCTTCCTTCACGAGCTTGGCCGCCTCCGCCGCGTCGGTCGGGCCGGTGCCGTACGCGGGGCACAGGGCGGCGACCGGGCAGGCGCCGCAGGCGGGCCTGCGGGCGTGGCAGATGCGGCGGCCGTGCCAGATCAGGCGGTGCGAGAGCATCGTCCACTGGGACTTGGGGATCAGGTCGCCGACCTCGTGCTCGATCTTGACGGGGTCGGTCTCGGTGGTCCACGCGAAGCGCCGGGCCAGCCGTCCGAAGTGGGTGTCCACGGTGATGCCGGGGACGTCGAACGCGTTGCCGAGCACGACGTTGGCGGTCTTGCGGCCCACTCCGGGGAGGGCGACGAGTTCCTTGAGTGTGCCCGGCACCTCGCCGTGATGGCGGTCGCAGACCGCCTGTGCCATGCCGATGACGCTGTTGGCCTTGGCCCGGAAGAACCCGGTGGATCTGATCATCTCTTCGAGCTGTGTCCGGTCGGCCGCGGCGTAGTCGGCGGGTGTCCGATACTTCGCGAAAAGCACCGGAGTAACCATATTTACCCTTTTGTCCGTACACTGCGCCGAGAGGATCGTGGCGACCAGCAGTTCGAGGGGGTTGGCGAAGTCGAGTTCGCAATGGGCGTCAGGATAGGTTTCCGCCAGGATTCTGTTGATCCGCCGCGCGCGGCGAACGAGAGCGAGCCGGGACTCCCCAGCCGTCTGGACTTTGCGGGACACCCCGTAAGAGTACGCGGATGGTGTAGGTCACAATGGCTTGCACGGCGCCAACGATCGAGCGCGACCATTGCAAGGAGGCACCGTGAGCACCGAAGACGTACTGAGCAAGGCGCCGCTGTTCTCCGCGCTCGACCGTGAGGGCGCCGCGGCACTGCGGACCAGCGTCACCGAGGTCGAGTTGTCCAAGGGACAGACCCTGTTCAGCGAGAACCAGACCGGCGACCGGCTCTACGTGGTGCTGGAAGGAAAGATCAAACTGGCCCGCACCGCACCCGACGGCAGGGAGAACCTGCTCAGCGTGCTGGGCCCGGGCGAGATGTTCGGCGAGCTCTCGCTGTTCGACCCCCGCCCCCGTACGGCTTCCGCCATCGCCCTGACCGACGTGCGGCTGGCGGGGCTGGGCCACGACGACCTGCGGCCCTGGCTGACCGGCCGGCCCGAGGTGGCCCTGCACCTGCTGCGCGCCCTCGCGCAGCGGCTGCGCCGTACCAACGACGTGCTGGCCGACCTGGTCTTCACGGACGTACCGGGACGGGTGGCCAAGCAGCTGCTCGACCTCGCCGACCGCTTCGGGCGCAAGATCGAGGACGGCCTGCGGGTCCACCACGATCTCACCCAGGAGGAGCTGGCCCAGCTCGTCGGCGCCTCCCGCGAGACGGTCAACAAGGCGCTGGCCGACTTCGCCCAGCGCGGGTGGCTGCGCATCGAGGCCAAGGCCGTGGTGATCCTGGACATGGAGCGGCTCTACAACCGCTCCCGCTAGAGCGCCTTAAGGTACGCGAGCTGGGCCGCCACCGACATCTCGGCGGCGGGCCACAGCGCCGGGTCCACCTCCGCGTAGACGATCTCGACGATCTGCCGGGCGTCCTTGGCCCCGTCCCGGATGGCCTGGCGGATCTGGTCCAGCCGCTGCCGCCGATGGGCGATGTACTCGTCCAGGACTCCCACGGGGTCGGCCAGGACCGGGCCGTGGCCGGGCAGCAGCGCCTCCGCGTTGAGGATCTCGGCCCCCACCCGCAGGCGGTCCAGGCTGCGCAGGTAGTCGGCCAGGTCTCCGTCCGGCGCGATCACCGTCGTCCCCCGGCCCAGGATCGTGTCGCCGGTCAGCATCGCCCGGTCCTCCGGCAGCCAGAAGCAGAGCGAGTCGGAGGAGTGCCCCGGGGTCCCGACCACCCGGATCTCCAGTCCGTCGAGATCGATGACGTCGCCGTCGCCCAGCCCCTCGTCGCCCAGCCGGTGGCGCGGGTCGAGTGCCCGGACCGGCGCGTTCACCATCTCGGCGAACCGCAGCGCGCCTCCGCTGTGATCGTCGTGACCGTGGGTGAGCAGCACGGCCGCCACCCGGCGGCCGTCGAGGTGGCCGGCCACCCGCCGCAGGTGCCCGTCGTGGTCCGGCCCCGGGTCCACCACGATCACGGTCTCCGCCCGCCCGACGACCCAGGTGTTCGTGCCGTCCAGCGTCATCGGCGAGGGGTTCGGGGCCAGCAGGGCGGTGGCGTGCGCCGTACCGGAGCCGTCGATGTCCGAGCCGTCCCGAGCGCCCGAAGCGCCCGGGGTGCCCTCTACCGGGATCCGGATGCCGCTCATCGGCCCCCGCCTCCGTCGCCCTGCCCGGCGAGCTGACCGGCATCGGGGACGATCAGGACCATCTCGCCGTCCACCTCGGCGGCCGACGGCTGGATGGTGGTGATCACGCGATCCGCGCGCAGTACGTCGCCGACCGCCTCAAACTCGGACATTTCGGCCAACGTGCTGAATGTCGGCGGCATGAGCATGATCTCCCCGGCCGCGGCCCGGTCCAGGGCGGCGGCGGGCGGCATCCAGGCGACCATGTCCGCCTCTCCCCCGACGTCGCGCGTACGCTGACCCGGCGGGAGCGCGGCCACGAAGAACCGGGTGTCGAACCGCTTGGTCTCGATCTCGGGCGTGATCCAGTGCGCCCATGGCCGCAGGAGGTCGGAGCGCAGCACGAGGCCCCGCCGGTCGAGGAACTCCGCGAACGAGAGCTCATGGGCGATCAAGGCGAGGCGGTCGGCCTCCCAGTCGTCGCCGGTGGTGTCCGCCACGATCGTGGTCGCGCTGGGCCCGGCCAGCAGCACGCCGGACTCCTCGAAGGTCTCCCGTACGGCGGCGCACACCAGCCCGCGCGCGGTCCGCTCGTCCGCGCCGAAGACCGCGCCCCACTCGCGGGGCGAGGGGCCCGCCCAGGCGACGGCGTGGTCGGCGTCCCGGGGGTCCACCGAGCCGCCCGGAAAGACGTACGCGCCCGCGGCGAACGCCATCGTCGCCTTCCTGCGCAGGAGATAGACCTCAAGGGGGCCGTCGCGGAGCACCACCACGGTGGCCGCGTCCCTCGCGGGCACCACGGGGACGCGTCCCGCGAGGACGTCCCGCGCCCGTTGCCCGATCTCTCCCGGAAGCGGGATCGCCATACATCCTCCACGCGGTAGCGCCTCTGGTGACCCATCATGACGCGTACGGAAATGCCGGGTATATCCGGCAGGGTGTCACGTCCCCGCTCGCGAGATGCCGGACCGCACCGCGGCCCCGGCGGCGATCACGCGAGGAGCGCGCCCTCGGGCGGACGCCCCGCGCGTGATCACACCGCGTACGAGGAGGGTCAGCGGACCTCGGCGATCAGCTCGACCTCAACCGGGGCGTCCATCGGGAGGACCGCCACGCCGACGGCGCTGCGCGCGTGCTTGCCGGCCTCCCCGAGGATCTCCCCGAGCAGCTCGCTGGCGCCGTTGGCCACCTGCGGCTGGCCGGTGAAGCCGGGAGCGCTCGCCACGAAGGCGACAACCTTCACGATCCGGACGACGTTCGACAGGTCGCCGACCACGGACTTCACCGCGGCCAGGGCGTTCAGCGCGCAGATCCGCGCCTGCGCCGCGGCCTCCTCGGCGGAGACCTCGGCCCCGACCTTGCCGGTGACGGCCAGCTTGCCGCCGACCATCGGAAGCTGGCCGGAGGTGTAGACGTAGTCACCGGTGCGTACGACCGGCACGTAGGCGGCGAGCGGAGCCACCACCTCGGGCAGGGTCAGGCCCAGATCGGCGATGCGCTGCTCAGGGGTGGTCATCACTTCTCCCGCTTCATGTAGGCGACAAGCTGCTCAGGGTTCGGACCCGGGATGACGGAGACCAGCTCCCAGCCATCCTCTCCCCAGTTGTCCAGAATCTGTTTCGTCGCGTGCGTCAGCAACGGCACGGTGACGTATTCCCACTTGGTCATGGGGCCAGGTTAGCGACGGTTCATCCGCCGCGCCCGGGGGGCCGATCGCCCACGAGTCAGTGGGTGTCGCGGTCCCAGACTGGGCTCTGGACGGTCGGAGCGCGGTCCACCCCATCCGTCGCACCGGGAAGGCCGGACAGGCCGGGAACGACGGTCTGGGGCTCGATCGCGGGCACCTCCTCGACGACATCCTCCGCCGGCTCGGGCTCCTCCGGCGCCGCGCCGGACTTGGGCGCGTCCGGAGCCATCCGGTCGAAGAAGCGCAGCATCTCGACGGGCAGCGGCATGACGAGGGTGCTGTTCTTCTCCGCGGCGACCTCCACCACGGTCTGCAGCAGGCGCAGCTGCAGGGCGGCCGGGTCGGACGACATCTCCTTGGCGGCGGCGGCCAGCCGCTTGGACGCCTGGAACTCGCCGTCGGCGGTGATGATGCGGGCGCGGCGCTCACGCTCGGCCTCGGCCTGGCGGGACATCGACCGCTTCATGCCCTCGGGGAGCGCCACGTCCTTGATCTCGACCCGCTCGATCCTGACGCCCCAGGGCCCCTCGGTCGGCTCGTCGATCACACTCTTGAGCCGGGAGTTCAGCTCGTCGCGGTCGGCCAGGAGCTGGTCCAGCTCCGACTGGCCGATGAACGACCGCAGCGAGGTCTGGGCGACCTGCGACACCGCGAAGAGATAGTTCTGCACGTTGACGACGGCCTTGATCGGGTCGATGACCCGGAAGTAGACGACGGCGTCCACCCGGACCGAGACGTTGTCACGGGTGATCCCCTCCTGGGCGGGGATGCCCATCGTCACGATCTGCATGTTGACCTTCTGCAACCGGTCGATCACCGGAGCGACCAGGTGAACTCCCGGCCCTCGGACGTTCGACTGGATGCGCCCGAGACGGAAGACGATGCCGGTCTCGAATTGCTGCACGACCCGGATGCTGCGTGCCAGCACGACCAGCACGAAGATCGCCAATAACAGAACAAGCGCGAACACGACCGACTCCACGCTCGCTACCCCTTTCCACACCATTGTGTAAAAGCCATGACGTCCGCCCCCAAGCCAATCGACGCACACGTCGTATCGCAAGGGTTCACAAGGGACAGCCTCCGCGAAATCGACATGTGACCTTTGGGTAGCCTTCAACCCGTGAGCGAGCGGAGCGAGCGAACAACCCGGCGCGGCGGCGTCTCCGACGCCATTTCCACGCCCCCTGGCGAGGAGGAGCCGTGAGCTCTCGGGACACCGATTGGGACGGCGTGCGCCTGCACGTCGTCACCGGAAAGGGCGGCACGGGCAAGACCACCGTCGCCGCCGCCCTGGCCCTGGCCCTCGCGGCGGGCGGCCGCAAGGTGCTGCTCGTCGAGATCGAGGGCAGGCAGGGCATCGCCCAGATCTTCGACCTGCCGCCGCTGCCGTACGAGGAGCGCAAGATCGCCGTCGCACCCGGTGGCGGCGACGTGTACGCCCTGGCGATCGACCCCGAAGCGGCCATGCTCGACTACCTCGAGATGTTCTACGGCCTCAAGCGGATGGGCAAGGCGCTCACCCGGATGGGCGTCGTCGACTTCGCCACCACCATCGCCCCCGGCCTGCGCGACGTCCTCGTCACCGGCAAGACCAGCGAGGCCGTACGCCGTCGCGACGGGTCCGGCCGACGCGTCTACGACGCGGTGGTGATGGACGCGCCGCCGACCGGACGGATCACCCGGTTCCTCAACGTCACCCAGGAGGTCGCCGGGCTCGCCCGCGTCGGCCCCGTCAAGAACCACGCCGACCTGGTGCGCGGGGTCGTCGCCTCGCCCGAGACGGCGGTGCACTTCGTCTCGCTGCTGGAGGAGATGCCGGTCCAGGAGACGCTGGACGGCATCGCCGAGCTGCACGAGGCCGG
Organism: Microtetraspora malaysiensis; assembly: GCF_001528665.1. Taxonomy (GTDB): domain Bacteria; phylum Actinomycetota; class Actinomycetes; order Streptosporangiales; family Streptosporangiaceae; genus Microtetraspora_A; species Microtetraspora_A malaysiensis. The sequence continues at coordinate 331,546 of NZ_BBYJ01000017.1, read as the reverse complement.
GCTTCCGGTCGGCGGCATCTTCATCAACATGGTCCGCCCGGTCGACCTGCCGAAGGACGTGCTGGACGCGGCGGTGAAGAACCGGCTCGACCACGCCGAGCTCGCGCTGGGGCTCAAGGCGGCCGGTCTCGCCGGAGGTTCCGACGACGCGACGGCGATCGCCCAGGCCCTCGCCCAGGAGGTCGTCGACCACGCCCACCGGACCCGCCTGGAGAAGCGGGAACGGGCCACCCTGGCCAAGGCGGGCACGCCGCGCTACGAGCTGCCGCTGCTCGCCGACGGCGCCGACCTGGCCGGGCTGTACGAGCTCGCGGAGGCCATCCGCGCGCAGGGCGCGGCATGACCCGCCCCCGTACGGCACGAGCGGCCGCCGGTCGGCCCCGGCCCGGCGCGCCCCGACGTGGAAAGGCTGAGTTGTGACCAAGACGGCGCCCGCTCTGGACATCGACGCGATCCTCGACGACGAGAACACGCGCATCATCGTGTGCTGCGGCTCCGGCGGCGTGGGCAAGACGACCACGGCCGCGGCCCTCGGGCTGCGCGCGGCCGAGCGGGGCCGGTCGGTGGTCGTGCTGACCGTCGACCCGGCGAAGCGGCTGGCCCAGGCCATGGGGCTGACCGAGCTGGACAACATCCCCCGCCTGGTCAAGGGCGTCCGCTCCCCGGACGGCGCCAAGAGCGGTCACGACGGCTCCCAGGCTTCCACGGGCTCCCGGGGTGGCTCGCCGGACGGCTCCCGGGGCGAGCTGCACGCCATGATGCTCGACATGAAGCGGACCTTCGACGAGATCATCGAAGCGCACGCCGACCCCGAGCGCGCCCGTCAGATCCTGACAAATCCCTTTTATCAGTCGTTGTCGTCGAGCTTCTCCGGCACGCAGGAGTACATGGCGATGGAGAAGCTGGGGCAGCTCCGCCGCTCCGGCGACTGGGACCTGATCATCGTCGACACGCCCCCGTCCCGGTCCGCGCTCGACTTCCTCGACGCGCCGGAACGGCTCGGCCGGTTCCTCGACGGGCGGCTGATCCGCATCCTCATGGCCCCGGCCAAGGCCGGCGGCAGGAGTGCCTTCAAGCTGCTCAACGCCGGTTTCGGCATCGTCGCCGGCGCACTGACCAAGGTGCTGGGCGCCCAGGTGCTCAAGGACCTCCAGATGTTCGTCTCGGCCCTCGACGCGGTGTTCGGCGGCTTCCGGCAGCGCGCGGAGCAGACGTACAAGCTGCTCCAGGCGCCGGGGACGGCCTTCGTGATCGTCGCCACGCCGGAGCGTGACGCGATCCGCGAAGCGTCCTACTTCGTCGAGCGGCTGGCCGAGGAGCGGATGCCCCTGGCCGGGCTCGTGATCAACCGGATGCACCGCTCGCCCGCTGCCGCCCTCTCCGCCGCCCGGAGCACCGCGGCGGCGGAGGATCTGGAGTCCCGTGGCGAGCACGATCTGGCCGCCGCCGTCCTGCGCCTGCACGCGGGACGGATGCAGCTCGCCGCCCGCGAGCAGCGTGAGCAGGAACACTTCACGTCGGCGCACCCGACCGTGCCGATCGCCCACGTCCCGGCGATGGCCGAGGACGTCCACGATCTGGACGGGCTGCGCGAGATCGGAGAGCTCCTCGCCTCATGAGCGAGTGAGGAGGGAGGGGGCGGACCCTCGGCTTATCCCGCGATGAGCTCGTTGGTCCGCTCGTACTCTTCCTTGGCCGACTCCAGCAAGTCGCGCCAGGAGTTCACATCGGGCCGGCGCCTCAGCAGCGCGCGGCGTTCCCGCTCTGTCATGCCGCCCCACACCCCGAACTCGATGCGGTTGTCCAGCGCATCGGCGAGGCATTCGGTACGGACCGGGCATCCCCGGCAGATCAGCTTCGCCCGGTTCTGCGCGGCGCCCTGCACGAAAAGCGCGTCAGGATCCGCACCTCGACAGGCGGCACGGGAGGTCCAATCCGTGATCCACATGTTCGACCCCACTCCCCTTAAGGTGGTCAGTCGTCATTTCGGCCGACGGGCGCGGGCGTCGAGCCTCCTGGTTGCATTGCCGCAGAGGAGAACGTACGCAAGATGACGATCTGTTCGACAGACCCGGGCGGACCAATTTCCCGGATGGTCATGTCAGGCCATGTGGCCGGGAATGACTAGTCCTGCCGGTCAGGGCCGACAGTAAAGTCGGCACCTCCGGTATCGAGCAAGTGCCGCAACACGCGTACCCTTGGTAACGTGCAAGCTAAAGGCAAAGCTCAGGCAACGGCGCTCGGTACCGTCCTGCGGCTGTTCGTCGCCGCGGGCGCGGCGGGGGTGCTGGCGGCGGCCATCGCGCTACCGGCTGTCGGCGGTGCGGGCATCACGGTGAAATCCGTCAAGGAAGAGCTGAACATCGGGCCGGAGGAACTCGACGAACCTCCGCTTCCCGAGAAGACCACTCTGCTCGACGCGGGCGGCAAGCAGATCGCGCAGTTCTATTTCCAGAACCGCGAATCCGTCCCGCTGGACAAGATCGCACCGATTATGCGGAAGGCCATCGTCGCCATCGAGGACTTCCGCTTCTACGAGCATGGAGCGCTCGATCTTGAGGGCACGAGCCGTGCCCTCGTCAAGAACCTCACCACGGGGGGCGTCACGCAGGGCGGCTCCTCGATCACTCAGCAGTACGTCAAGCAGGTCATCTTCAACAGGGCCGAGACCGACGCGGACAAGGCCGCGGCGCTCGCGCCGACGTTCTCGCGCAAACTCAACGAGATCCGCTACGCGATGGCCATCGAGAAGAAGTACACGAAGGACGAGATCCTCAACAGGTATCTCAACATCGCGTACTTCGGTGCCGGATCCTACGGGATCGAGGCGGCCTCCAAGCGGTTCTTCGGAAAGCACGCCTCCGAACTCGACCTCGTGCAGGCCGCCACACTGGCCGGAGCCGTGCAGAACCCGAACAACACCGACCCGAACCTGGGCAAGGCATACCGCGACCGCCTCGTCTCGCGGCGCAACACCGTGCTCGACCGCATGGCCGAGCTGAAGATCATCACCAAGGCTGAGGCCACCAAGTCCAAGTCCAAGAAGCTCGGCTTCAAGGACAAGCCCATCCCCGGCGGGTGCGAGGAGAGCGAGTTCCCGTACTTCTGCCTGTACGTGCAGAACGAGATCCTGCACGACAAGCAGTTCGGCAAGACCGAGAAGGCCCGGCGGGAGTTCCTGAACCGGGGCGGCCTGACCATCAAGACGACGCTCAACCGCGACATGCAGAAGGCCGCCGAGAAGGCGATCAAGAAGTACGTCCACGCGTCCGACAAGCCGGTGGCGTCCGAGGCGCTCATCGAGCCGGGCACCGGCGCGATCCGGGCGATGGCGGCGAGCCGGAAGTTCGGCACCAACCCCAAGAAGAACGAGATGTCGTTCAACGTGGTCGCCGACGCCCTGCACGGCGGCGGCACCGGCTTCCAGGCCGGTTCGACGTTCAAGATGTTCACCCTGGTCACCGCCCTCAAGGAGGGCATGAAGATCGACGACGGATTCAGCGTCGGCGGCACGTTCCAGGCCAACGGGTACTCCGACTTCAAGAACTGCAAGGGTGAGAACGTCGGCGACCCGAGCGCCGTCCAGCACAACTCCGAGGGCGGCAACGGCGGGTTCGAGACGCTGAAGACCGGCACCTGGGGCTCCGTCAACACCTTCTTCATGACGTTGGAGCGGAAGGTCGGCCTCTGCGACGTCGTCAAGACGGCCAAGGACTTCGGCATCAAGCGGGCCGACGGCCAGAAGCTGCGCGAGTTCCAGACCTTCACCCTCGGCTTCAACGAGATGGACCCGGTGACCGTGGCGTCCGCGTACGCGACGCTCGGCGCGCGCGGCAAGGCCTGCGCGCCGATGGCGATCACCGAGATCGTCGACCGGTTCGGCAAGGCCACCGCGTTCAAGCCGGACTGCAAGCAGGCCGTGGAGCCGGAGATCGCCGACGCGACCAGCTACATCCTGAAGGGCGTGTTCACCAACGGCACCATGCGCGGCGTCGGCGGCATCGGCCGCGACGCGGCCGGCAAGACCGGTACCGGCGACCAGTCGCGCACCGTCTGGTTCGCCGGATACACCCCGGACCTCGCCGGAGCGGTCAGCCTCGGCGACCCCCGCGGCCCGGTCCGCTACCCGCTGAGCGGCCAGGTCATGGGCGGGCGTGCCTACGGCTCGGTGTTCGGCGCCACCATCCCGGGGCCGATCTGGAAGGACACCATGCTGGGGGCGCTCAAGGGCGTCTCGGCCTCGTCGTTCACCTCGCCCGATATGTCGCGGTTCGGCGGGTGCACCAGCCAGTGCGCGCCGCGCCGTCCGGAGCGTGACGATCACGGCGGCGACCGTGGCGACCGTGGCGACCGTGGCAACGGCGGAGACCGCGGCAACGGTGGAGATCGTGGCAACGGCCGAGGCGGGTTCGGCCGCTGGAACAACGGCGGCGACGACCCGATCATCCTCGGCAACTGACCCGGCCGCCTGAGGCGGTGGTTCGCGGGCCGGCGGTCGCCACCGCCGGCCCGCGACGCGTCTACGGCCCCTACATCCCGGTTCGGATGGCTTGAGTCAGCGGGCCGGCCCAGCGGGCGGCCTCAGCCCGCTCCTTGCTCGCTTCGCGCTCCGAGCACGGGTGCTTCGGCGGGCGGCCGGATCAGCCGGCGAGACGGGCGCGTACCGCCTGGGCGACTCGGCCACCTTCTGCACGACCCGCGATCTTCGGGTTGAGGACCTTCATGACCTGCCCCATCGCCTTGGGCCCCTCGGCGCCGCTCTCCGCGATCGCCTCGTCCACCAGGCGGTTCAGCTCGTCGTCGGAAAGCTGCGCGGGCAGGTACTCCTCAAGAACGGCCTGCTCGTCCAGCTCGGCCTGCGCCTGGGCGGCCCGTCCGGCGTTCGCGAAGGCCTCGGACGCCTCGCGACGCTTCTTCGCCTCGCGGGTGAGAACCTTGAGGATCTCCTCATCCGAGAGCTCGCGAGCCTCCTTGCCCGCCACCTCCTCGACGTTGATGGCGGCCAGGGCCATGCGGATGGTCCGGAGGCGTACCTCGTCGCGGGCCTTCATCGAGGCCGAGAGATCGGCCTTCAGCTTGTCCTTCAACGCACTCATGGGGTCCATCTTGCCGCCTCGGCGGATCGGTTCTCGCCTCGTTATCCCTGAGCCGTGGCCCGGGTCGGGCATGATGGCACTGTGAGGAAAGCTGTCACGGTGCCCTTGTCCCTGCTCGGCCTCGGCGTGGCGGGTCTCGGCTACGCGTCCGTCCTGGAACGCAACTGGTTCCGGCTACGGCGCTTCGACGTCCCCGTACTCGCTCCAGGGCAACGGCCGGTCCGGATCCTGCAGATCTCCGACCTGCACCTCACCCCGCGGCGGTCCCGGCTGATCGACTGGGTGCGCTCACTAGCGTCCCTCCAGCCCGACCTGGTGGTGAACACCGGCGACACCCTCGCCCACCCCGACGCGGTCCCGGCCTACATGCGCGCCGTCGAGCCCCTGCTCGACCGGCCCGGCATGTTCGTGTATGGGTCCAACGACCTTTACGCGCCGCGCCCCAAGAACCCCGCCAGGTACCTCTGGCGTACGTCCAAGAACGATGCCCGGCAGACCATCCCGAACCTCCCCTGGGACGAGTTGGGGGCCGCGATGACCGCGGCCGGATGGCTGGACATGAACAACACGACCGCGCGCCTCAAGGTGGGCGATCTGGACGTGCACGTCGGCGGCATCCACGACTCGCACATCGACCGTGACCGGTACGACCTGATCTCCGGTCCCTCCCCCGACGACGCCGACCTTCGGCTGGGCGTCATGCACTCCCCCGAACCGCGCAACATGTCGCGGTTCGCCGCCGACGGCTACCAGCTCCTGCTCGCCGGCCACACCCACGGCGGCCAGCTCTGCATCCCCTTCTACGGCGCCCTGGTGACGAACTGCGGCATCGACCGGGCCCGGGTGAAGGGCCTGAGCCGGCACGAGGCCGCGTGGCTGCACGTGTCCGCCGGCCTCGGCACCTCACCGTACGCGCCGGTCCGGTTCGCCTGCCCGCCGGAGGCGACGCTCCTCACGCTCGTCCCCCGGCGGACCACTTCCTGATCACCGAATCAGCGGATGACACAAGCACGACCAAAGTCCGCTAGACTTTCCGAGGCAAGCAGGGCGCAAGCTCTGTAAGCACCGGGGTGTAGCGCAGCTTGGCAGCGCGCTTCGTTCGGGACGAAGAGGCCGTGGGTTCAAATCCCGCCACCCCGACCCAGAAGTACCAGCTGAGAGGCCGGTTCCGATCTTCGGAACCGGCCTTCTGCATTATCTGAGTGACTACGGCTTCAGAGGGCACGGATCTTCCAACCGAGGCCGCTCCCAGTGGAACCACTCTCGGGGCAGGGTCTCGCGCGGGGCGTTGATGGCCTCAGGCGTCCGGCCACGTAGACCGACGGTACCCCCGCCGGGTTCCCCGGCAAGCCGTTCCCCTCTCTGAACCGACGCTTCACGCGGCCTTGGCCAGGGTGGATCGGTCCTCGCTGGGTGCGTGTCCGGCGGGCATCGCGGGTGCAGTGATGGCTCCTTGGCCGTCGTGGCGCGGCCACAGAAGAAGGGCTCCGGCCGCTCCCACCCCGGCGATGGCCGCGAGGACGGACCAGGCGAGGGTGAAGCCGACGGTCGTGCCGAGCCATCCCGCGATGGGGTAGGTGATCAGCCAGGCCAAGTGCGACAGGGAGAACTGGGCCGCGAACACCTCGGGAATCGCGTTCCGTCCGGCGGAGGCGCGCAGGACCTTGCCGGTCGGGGTGATGATCAGCGCCATGCCCACGCCCATCACGGTCCAGGTGATCGCCGTACCCGTCCAGGTGGTGAGGCCGGCCGCGACGAGCGTGACCGCGGCCGTCGTGCCGCCGACCAGTACGCCGGCGCCGGTCATCATGACGGTGCGGGCGGCGATCCGGTCGAGTAGGCGGGGCAGCACGAGGGCGGCCAGAAGGGTTCCGGTGCCGGAGGCGGCGAGCATCCAGGCGACGTCCGACTGCGAGCCTCCGAGGTCGTCACGGACGTAGTTGACGGTGTTGACGACGACGATCGAGCCTGCGGCCGCGACCACGAGGTTGAGCGCCATGATGCCGCGCAGCCGCGGCGTGGTGAGGAAGGTCCTGATGCCTGCTGCCGCCTTGTCCCAGGCCTTGGTGTGGATGCTGGGGCGGGCGTCGGGGATGCGGGTCGACAGGACGAGCAGGGCGGAGACGAGGAATCCGGCGGAGGTGCCCAGGAACAGGCGGTCGAAGGTCATGAACGTCAGGGCGACGGCGGCCAGCACGGGGCTGAGCAGGCTCTCCATGGTGGAGGCGACCTGGGAGGCGGACAGCGCACGCGTGTAGGCGGACTCGTCGGTGACGATGTCGGGGATGACCGCCTGGAACGTCGGGGTGAACGCTGCCGAACCGGCCTGGAGCAGGCCGATCAGGACGTAGACGTGCCAGACCTCGCTGACCAGCGGCAGTGCGAGGACCACCACGCCGCGGATCACGTCGAGGAGGACGAGGAGGGCTCTTCTGGGGAGCCGGTCGATGTACGCGGCGGCCAGAGGGGCGATGGCCACGTACATGACCATCTTGATGGTCAGGGCGGTGCCGAGGACCGTCCCGGCACGGGGGCCGGCGAGGTCGTAGGCGAGCAGCCCGAGGGCCACTGTGGTCAGCCCGGTGCCGAAGAGGGCGATGACCTGGGCGCCGAACAGGTGGCGGTAGTCGCGGATGGCGAACAGTCGCATGACAGGTTCCTTCCGTGTCCATGCGGCGGGGCGCGGCCCCGGGGCGGAGACCGTGCCCCGCGAGTACAGGCAGGGGTGTTTTCGCTACGCACCGGTGTCGCTCCCCGCTGTGAGGCCGGCGAGGAGGTTGAAGACGCCGGTGAGGATGTTCAGTGCGCCGACGCCGACGACATCGGCGATCGCGCGGTCGCTGCAGCCGTGCGCGCGCAGGGCGGTGATCTGTTCGTCGGTGATCGACGTCGGTTCGCGGTAGATCTGGAGGGCGAGGGCGGTGATCGCCGCGATCGCGGGATCGGCCGAGGTGCCGGTGCGGGCGCGCTCGATCTCTTCCTCGTCCGCTCCCCGGGCGCGGGCGGCGCCAAGGTGGGCGTCGAGGCAGAGCCCGCAGCCCTGCTGTACCTGGACGGCGTTCGAGATCCGTTCGCTGATTCCGCGGTCGAGTTTGGCGCGGCCCATGGCCCGGCTGAGCTGGAGGTAGCCGCCCGGTACGGCCGGCGAGTGGGCCATCGTGGAGACCAGGTCGCCGATCCGGCCATGGCGGGAGACCAGGTCGGCGAGGAGGTCGCGCGAGGCGCCGACCGCCGTATCGGGCGTGAGGGTGGAGAGGCGGGGCATTCCTTGTGCTCCTTCCGTTGGAGGGGGCGGGGGTGTGCGCTCGCGCCATCAGTGGTGTGCGTGGGCGCTGTGGTGCTGGTGGCCGTGGTGGTGGCTGCCGTGTTCGGGTGCGGCGTTCGGCCGGGGCGCGGTCGCGGTCGTGTGCACCGTGAACTCGGCGGTCCGCACGATGCCGTCGTGCTGGAAGTCCAGGTACAGGCGGTAGGTGCCGGCCGAGGGTGCGACGGCCATGAAGGAGATCTCGGGTCCCGGTGCGGTGGTGCCGTCGCCGGGGGCGCCCTCCGGGTGGACGTGGAGGTAGCCCAGGTCGCCGACGCGCAGGGCCACCAGGTGTCCGTAGGCGGCCAGGTAGGGCTGGAGATCGGTGACGGGGTGGCCGTTCCGGCTGACGGTGAGGGTCAGTTCGCTCGCCTCGCCCGGCCGGAGCCCGCCGTCGAGCGTGACGGTGTAGTCGCCGATCTGTGCGATCCCGGCGGCCTCCGGGAGCGGGCGCGGGTCGTAGGCGCCGGCGACCGCGACGTCGGCGCCCAGCGTCAGGGTTCCGGTGTGGCCCGCCGGGTGGATGTCGGTGAAGAACCTCCAGTCGCCCGGCTCCAGCGTTAGCTCGGTGGTCCAGACGCCCTTCTCGTCCCTCACCGGGTGCACGTGCTGGAACCCGGCCGTGTCCCGCCGTACGGCGATGAAGTGCAGTTCCTTCTCGTGCTCGGGCACGAACTCGGTCACGGACCGGCCGTCGGGGCCGGTTACGCGGAAGGTGATCGCCTGCGGGCCCGCGCCGAGGATCGTCGCGTCGAGCTCAAGGGTGTATCCACTCTCGGAGACCGACAGCCCACCGGGCCGGGCTCCGCCGTGGGCGGCGTGGGCGGCGTGGTCAGCGTGGTTACCGTGGGTCGTGTGGTCGTGGCCGGCGTGGTTCGTCATGACAACTCCCTGGGCTCTGATGCGTCTGCTGGCGCCGCCCGTTCGGGCGACGATCAGAACCATATACCCCCTAGGGGTATATGTGGAGTCCCCATGGACGAAATCTCGCGAGGGGCTTGAGAGGAGTGGGTCACGCGCAGTCGCCACGATGCCCCCGTGACGCCGGGGTACGGCCGTCACGCCGGACCGGTCGGCGGAGGCACCGACACGAGCGAGAGGAACGACGCTCTGACTACTCCTGGGAGCCATCTGGGAGCCGACCCGCTCCCCGAACCCTCGCCACACCGCGCAAACCTCATCGAGACCACGCCCCTGACCAGGGCAAATATCATCCGCGCAGGCGAGGCTGGTACCCGAAGCTCATCCGTTGACAGAGGCCGTGGGTTCAAATCCCGCCGCCCCGACCCGAGAGCTGCAGGCCAAGGGCCTGATCGCCGGAGACAGCGGCCAGGCCCTTGATCGTTTGACCGTCATTTGACCGTCGGTCTGAACTGAGCCTCGCCTTCCTCTGGCGTCTATTCCGGCGTGAGTACCAGAACAGCACGAGAGAAGTCCGCTTTCACCAGACGCAGCCGGATTTTGTTGATGCGGCCTGGCGTGCCTGTGGTCAGTGACATTTCTCCCTCATCACGACAGCGCCCGTTGGTGCAGGACCCTTGGACGCTGGTGCTCTCTCCTTGGACGCTCAGCCCGCCCGATGTGCCGTCGATTCGAAGCCTGACCTCATCAGCGCTCACGGATTTGATGGTGATCGTATTTACGCCGAACCGACTGTCGATCTTCAGCCGATCACCAGGCCGGACCTCTACTTCACAGTCCGCCTTCGCACACGCCGCAAGGTCGGTCCTATGGGATGCCACAGGCCGACTTGGGGAGACCCGAGGCGGACTAAGGGAGACCGGGGATGGGCTGGGGGAGACCGGGGATGGGCTGGGGGTCGATGTCAGGCCGCTCGACACGGCGCCGCCACGCTGAGTCGGCGCTCCACCGTGATCGCAGCCGGCGAGGAGCACGGCCATCCCGACAGCGGCAAAACCGACGCGGCCGAAAAGGTTGGACGGGACAGATCTGATCCGCATGGCGCCCTCTCATAATTCGCAAATCGGAATCCGCTCACGCGAGGATCAATGACCATTCGGCAGTCAGCACCTCGACGACGCTGTCCTGGGTCGCCGCCTGAGCGAATGTCACGGATGCATTATTTCTCACCTCGGCGCCGGATCCATTCTTCCCCACATCCGACGGCCACATCGGATACGCATTCAAGCGGTCCGAGGTCACATTTTTCCGATAACGTGAATAATGCGCCAATTCGGCGGCAATTCTGAAATCGGCTTGCGGGGGCTGGCCGGGGCATCAGGCTCGTCGACCGGTTCGACGACCACGCTTCAGAGCTGTGGGCCGATGGCCGAAGCATGTGGACCTCGGCGTCCAACGGGGCGATTCCTAGGATCTCGCGCGCCGCACCGACAGCCACGAGAGTTACGGGGACCAGGGAGACGATGAGGACCGCGTGCGCCCCATGCAAGCGCCCTTCATCCGGTGCGGGCTACGGATCATCGCGTGTCCACCGGGAGTTGGCACGAGACGCTGGCGGCCCGCAACTCTTTCAGATCGGGTACGAGGCGGGGCCGCCCGAGCGGATCGCACCCTCACCGGGCGCGGGCTCGGTGTCAGTCGTCGATCGCCTGGTAGAGGGTGGTCCAGAAGTCGTGGATGAGCCGCGCCGAATCCGGGGTGGACATCCCGACCTGGGTGAGCAGGATTCCGGTGAGCTGCTTGTCCGGGTCGGCGTAGGTCGAGGTGCCGGTTCCGCCGTCCCAGCCGAACTGGCCGTTGGAGGCGTAGTCGCCGCGGTAGGTGCGCACCGCCATCCCGAAGCCCCAGCCGCCGTGCTGCCCTTGGCCGAAGGACACATGGACGTTGTCGCGGGCCATGGCGGTTCGGGCGGCCGTCTGCTCGGGCGTCAGGCGGTGGGTGGTCATCAGCTCGACGGCGAGCCGGGACAGGATCCGTTCGCCGCCGGGGCTGTTGCCGTTCTGACGCCGCCGCTGACCTGCGGCGGACGTAGCCGGCCGGGCATGACCCCGTGGGCGCGTAGTGCGGACGGTCGATGCAAGTGGTGCTCAGCCCCGGACACTGCGGGTCGACTGGGAGCTAGAGGCTGCGGGCGGTGATGTCGCCGTTGGAGGTGGTGGCGTGGATCTCGAGTTCGGCGGTGCCATCGTTCTTGAGGGCGTTGGTGATACGGCCGTGGGTGGTGCCGGCGTCCAGGGAAGCCGAGACGCCCGCGGCGGCGCCGACCGAAATGTCGCCGGACTGCGTGCGGAGCACGACCTTGCCGCCCATGGCCTCGGCGATCCGGATGTCGCCCCTTGCGGTGCTGATCTCCGCGGGACCGCCCAGGCGGCCGACCTCGACGTCGCCGTCGGTCGCGGTGAGGCGGAGGGTTGCGGTCTCATCGATCTTGATCTGGCGGTATGCGCCTTCGAAGGCGACGTCGCCGAGGCGGCCGACGGTCCGGAGTTCGGCGCTGGCCGTCTTGGCCTCGATGCGGGAGCCGGCGGGCAGCTTGACCGTCACCTCGATGGCCCCAGTCGGGCCGAGGTACTGGTGCTTCATCGAGGTCTCGATCCGCAGGACGCCGTCGGCGTATTCGACCGTGGTCTGCTCGGCCGCCTTCACATCACGGCCCTTGGAGGGGCTGGCGGGCAGGACCTCGACGGTGGTGTCGGCCCGGTCGGCGGCGATGAACTGGACGCGTCCGGCGGGGATGTCCAGGACGGCGGAGATCGGGGCGGGGGTGGCGAACTTCTGCATCGTGTGCTCCTTGTGCTGCGGTGTTTCCGACATCACAAACGCTACGTTGCTTTCCAAAGTTGTGCAACATCAACGTTGCGCCGAATCAGCATCCATGCAGGCAGATGCCGGAAAACTGTTGCAACGGTCTTCTCGGTTAACGCAATGACCACCGCTCGATCATTGCAATGCATTGAAACTGAACGCTATGGTGGAAGCCATCAGGGAACACCGAACAGCGCCATGAGACACCCACCACCGTCTTCATGACCTCGGGCCTGCCCAAGATGATGGCCCGAGTGCTGGCCTGCCTCTACACCCTCGACACCGGCAGCCTCACCGCCTCCGAACTCGCCCAGCGCCTCCAGGTCAGCCCGGCATCCATCTCCAAAGCGATCACGTTCCTCGAGAGCATGGACCTCATCCGCCGAGAACGCGACGAACGCCGCCGCGAGCGCTACGTCGTCGACGACGACCTCTGGTACCAGTCCATGATCCGCAGCGCCCGGTCCAACGACCAAGTCGTCGAGGCCGCACGCCAAGGCGTCGGCATCCTCGGCCCCGGCACCCCCGCCGCCACCCGCCTGGAGAACGTCGCCCGCTTCCTCGACTTCGTCAGCGAGGGCCTCATCCGCGCCGCGGAGCAGGCCCGCGAGGTCCTCTACACCAAAACCGGAACAACCTCGGACGGCACCACCAAGCCGAGTTCGGATCACGGACCGACACCCGCCCCGACGGCCACAGCATGAGACGAAGCCGGCCATGCTGTCCTTCCCTGTCCTTGCCGCGCTCGCCGGCAACCCCGAAGTCACGTTCGTACCCCACGAACTCTCCGGCAGCGCCATATCCTTCGTGATCCGAAATAATTGCGCGCTCAGGTCGCTACAGAGATCGCAGCGCCAGCCGAGAGGCCGGTTCCGATCATCGGAACCGGCCTTCTGCGTTCACCCCCTGCCCGCTGTCGCGAAATATCCGGAGATCCACCACTTGCCATCGAGATACCATAGGGGGGTATGGTGTCTTTGGTTGCGACGAGCCCGATGGGAGGGCAGGACATGGTCGGACACACCGGCGCCAAGCGTGATCACGCGATGCGGTTGCGCCGTATCGAAGGGCAGGTCCGCGGCCTGCAGAGGATGGTCGAAGACGACAAGTACTGCAGCGACATCCTGACTCAGGTGTCGGCGGCGACCAGTGCGCTGAAGTCGTTCTCCCTGTCACTGCTCGAAGAGCATCTGGCCCACTGTGTGGCCGAGGCCACGCTCAAGGGTGGTCCCGAGGCCGACGCGCAGGTCAAAGAGGCCTCGGACGCCATCGCCCGACTCGTTCGATCCTGATCGGATCGAAGGAGAGATTGACATGAGCACCGCGCCGTGGCGGCGTCCACTGCGAGCGCGGCCCACAACGAGCACGCAAGCCAGTAGAGATGAACGATACCCCCGGGGGGCACCAAGTGTCTGAGAACGGTTACACCCTCAACCCGCTCACCACGACGATCGAACCGGGCGAGCCGACCGACTTCCACTTCACCGTGAGCGGCCCCGACGGCCGGCCCGTCACCGATTACCAGGTCCAGCATGAGAAGAAGCTCCACTTCATCGTGGTCTCCCGCGATCTGGGCAGCTTCCAGCACCTGCACCCCGAGATGGCGCCCGACGGCGTCTGGTCGGTCAAGCTGACGCTGCCGGAGGCGGGGGCCTACCGGGCCTTCGCCGACGTCGCACCGACAGGCGGTGCGTCCCTGACGCTGGGCGCCGACCTGTCCGCGGCGGGCGACTACGATCCCAAACCCCTGCCCGAGGCCAGCCGTACGGCGACGGTGGACGGATACACGGTCACCCTTGACGGCGAACTGGCGCTCGGGCAGGCGAGCCGGCTCACGCTGAAGGTCGCCAAGGACGGCCGCCCGGTCACCGACCTGCAGCCCTACCTCGGCGCCTACGGCCACCTGGTGGCCCTGCGCGCCGAGGACCTGGCCTACCTGCACGTCCACCCCGACGGCGAACCCGGCGACGGCAGGACCACGGCAGGCCCCGAGATCGTCTTCTACGCCGAAGTGCCCAGCACCGGCGACTACCGCCTGTTCCTGGACTTCCAGCACGAGGGCAAGGTCCGTACCGCCGACTTCACCCTCAACGCCGGTGAGCGGCCCGCCACCCCGCGGACTGCCGCGCCGAGCGGGCACCACCACCACTGAACGAGAAGTGAGAACGCCGATGGCCTCGGTCACCGATGACGGCGGATCGCGGCCGAACTCTCCACCGGCGGCATGACCTGCGCCTCGTGCGCCAACCGCGTCGAGCACAGGCCCAACAAGATGGACGGCGTGTGCCGTCTCACCACTACCTCCTAAATACCCTAGGGGGGTAGGGTAAAAAGACATTGAGGAGGAGACATGCGACGTCTGACCCCGCTGGATCCCGCAGATGCGCCCGAAAAGTCCAGAGAACTGTTGAATGACATCATCGGCAGGAGGGGCAGCGTGGGCGAGATGGTGTCCACCATGGCTCACTCGCCCGCACTGCTGCAGGGATACCTGGACTTCTCGCGCGCGATGAAGCGCGTCAAGCTGCCTCGGGCGCTCAGCGAGAAGATCTCGCTTGCCGTGCAGGAATGGATCGGATGCGGCCTCTGCCGCCAGGCGCACACCGAGGCCGGGCGCGCGGCGGGACTCAGCGAGGCCGACATCGCCCTGGCCAGGCAGGGTACGTCCACCGACGCCAGGGAGGCGGCGCTCATCGCCCTGGCCGTACGCGTGCTGGCCGAGCCGTCGTCGATCACCGATGAGGACGTCGCGGAGCTGCGGAGCCTCGGCTGGAGCGATCGCGTCATAGCGGAGATCGTGGGCATCGTCACTCTCAATCTCCTGACCGGCGCCTTCAACCTCTTGGCGGGCTTGGAGCCCGCGGAGCAGCCCGCATAGAACGTCGAACGCCGCGCCGGATGAGAGCTCAGGGCCGAAGCTCAGCCCTGAGCTCCGCCGTACGGTCGAACCTCGGAACCAGAAGCTCCGGCGAACGCCGGTTGGGCGCTCAACCTCCGAGCGCGGTGAAGTCGTCCGCTGTCAGGCGGATGCGTCCGGCGTCCATGTTCTCCTCCAGGTGGCCGAGAGAACCCGTGCCGGGGATGGCCAGCATCACGGGCGAGCTCGCCAGCAGCCACGCGAGCGCGACCTGGGCGGTCGACGCCCCATGCCGGGCCGTGACCGCCGCCATCGCGGTCGCGTCGATCGGACGGTGTCCGCCGCCGAGCGGGAAGAAGGGCACGAAGGCGATCCCGTCCTTCTCACACTGCGCCAGCAGCTCGGCGTCGCCCCGATCCTGTACGTGGAAGCTGTTCTGCACGGCCGCCACCGGAGCGATCGCCCGCGCCTCGGCCAGCTGCGCGGTGTCGACGTTGCTGACGCCCAGGTGCCGGATCAGCCCCTCTTCACGCAGTTCGGCGAGCGCCGCGAACCGGCCGGAGATCGACTCGCCGCCCGGGCCGCTCATGCCGCCGACCCGCAGGTACACGAGGTCGAGCCGGTCGACGCCGAGACTGCGCAGGTTGTCCTCCACCAGGCCGCGCAACTGGGCCGGGCCCGCCTCGCCGCTCGGAACGCCGCTGGAGTCGAGCAACGGCCCGACCTTCGTCGCGACCACGAGGTCGTCTCCATAGGGGGCGAGCGCCATGCGGATCAGCTCGTTCGCCACCACCCCCGGCCTTCGGTAGAACCACGCCGTATCGATGTGGTTCACCCCGAGCTCGACCGCGCGGCGCAGTACGGCGATGCCCGTCTCGGGGTCGCGAGCGGGTCCCTGGAAGGTGCCGGTCGGGAGCCGCATGGCGCCGAAGCCGAGCCGGCGGACCGGAAGGTCTCCGCCGAGAAGGAATTCACCGGTGAGCGCGGCCGGGGATACCGAGTCTGGGTGCGTGTTCGTCGTCATGCGAGTCAGCCTCGCGCAGATGAGAGGGCGGGCCAACGCGATGGCAACAAGCTGCCATCGCCCCAGAGGCGGCCATAATGGGCGGGTGACAGCCGATCAGGTCATCACCGTCCACGGTGACGCGGAACTCATCGCCCGGGCCGGCCACCTGTTCGCCGGTACTCAGCGCGAGTTCGTGTGCGCGGCCCGCGATCTCGACACGTGGTCCCAGCCTGAGGCGCGCCAGGCGATCGGCCGGCGGATGCGCGGGGCGGACACGTCCGGCATCACGGTCGACAAGCTCGTCAGCCCGGTCGCCCTGGCCGACGAGGCCGCACGGTCGCACCTCCGCGAGGTCGCGGCCAGGGGCGCGCGGGTGCGGATCAGCTCCGCACCGCTGCCACACGAGACGATCATCATCGACCGCCGGGTGATGATCCTCGCCGGACGCGGGGCGCCGGGCATGCGCGAGTTCACCGTGACCACCTCGCCCGTCCTGGTCGACGGGGTGTACTCCCTGTTCCGTGCGGCCTGGGAGACCGCCACCGATCTGGCCGCCTATCTCCGCGGTGACGTGCCGCACCTCGACGCCGGCAGCCGGGCCGTCCTCCGTGCTCTCGGTGCGGGATACACCGACGAGAGCGCGGCGAGACAGCTCGGCCTCTCGTTGCGCACCTACCGGAGACGCGTCGCCGAGCTCATGGCCACGCTGGAGGCCGATTCCCGGTTCCAGGCCGGGGTGCGCGCGGGCGAGCTCGGCCTCACCGGGTAACCGGCCCGGGTCAGGTCTTCCCGGCGCGTGGCCGGCGCAGCAGCAGAAAGGCCCCGACCAGGAGGAGCAGCCCGATCCCGGCACCGGTGCCACCGATGATCAGATATTCGGAATCGATGGGTGGATGCGTGATCGGCGAGTCGGCCGGCCCGTGCCCGAAGTACTTCTCCCCCTTGTACGGCACGGCCCGGACGGCGGACTTCCCCGCCGCCCCGGCGGCGGCGACCGCCGCCGCCGCGTTCACCTGCCCGTAGCCCACCAAGACGTTCCAGCCGCCGGCCGGATGCGTGGCGGTCCGCGTCAGGATGTCCCGCACCTGGCCGGGGCTGAGCGCCGGATTCCGCGACAGCATCAACGCCGCCACCCCGGCGGCATTGGCGCACGCCGGGGACGTGCCGGCGACCATGCGGTAGCCGCCGGTGTTCTGGGCGCTGTAGATATCCACGCCCGGGGCCGCGATCGCGGTGTAGGAGTGCACCTGCGAGAACTCGGCGCGACCACCGTCCGGCCCCGACGCCGCCACGCCGATCACCCCGGGATAGGCGGCGGGATAGGACACGGCGTTGTTCGCGTCGGCGTCCAGGATGTCGGTCGAACCGCCGTTGCCCGAACTGGCCAGGAGGACCACGCCCTTGGCGATCGCATAGTTCACCGCGGCGGCCGTGCCCTTCTCGTAACCCGAGAAGATCGCCCACTCGTCGGTGCCGAGGGACATCGAGATGACCTTGGCTCCCTTGTCCACGGCGTACCTGATGCCCCTGGCCACCGACTGGCCGGCCTTGCGGCTCTGCGCGTCCCGCTTGAGCTCCTTCGCGGCCTTGCGCGCGGGATCATCATGGTCGTAGATGACGCGCACCGACAGGACGCGCGCCCGGGGAGCCACGGTCAGCACATCGGACGCCATCGAGGTCCCGTGCGCTCCCCAGTACGCCATGCCGGGACGGGCTCCGCCGCCGATGAAGTCGGGGCCCGTGGTCACCCGCCCCTTGAGCGCGGGATGCCCGGCCATGACACCGGAGTCGAGGACGGCGACCGTGACGCCATCGCCCTGCGCGACCCTTTGTGCCTCGGGCAGGCGCATGGCCGCGATTTCCCAATGCGGTGCCGCAGCCGCCGTCGCGGGCGACGCCGTACCGGCGACGAGGAGGAGGAGAGGGGGGAGCAGAGGAGCGAGCAGGCCCGCGCGTTTGCGGATCATCGTCGCGCTCCCGCTTTGGAGATCAGGTCGCTCAGCCGCCACGCCACCGTCGCCGCCAGTCCATTGGCGGTTTCGCCCCAGGGTGATCGGTCCTGCCGCTGGCTGTCCGCCTTGCGCCCCCAGGGTTGCGGAAGCCGTCCGGCCGTCCGGCCGTCCGCGGGCCCGGCCGTGACCACCGCGATGGAGTGTGCGTCCAGGTCCATCACCGGATATCCCCCGTTTCCGGCCCGTGCGCCGTCGTTCCACTTCGTTCCGGGAGCGGCGAGGGCGTGTACCGCGTGGTCCGGCCGTTCTCCAGGCAGCTGGCCCATGAGATCGACCGCATCGCTCTTGGCCTTCTCCTCCTTGAACGTGACGATGGCGATCGTCGCCGCGGTGCCGCCCGTAATGTCCAGGTAGGTGGCACGCACGGCCGCCACGCAGCCGCTCTTCGCCGCCATCTCGGCGAGCTTCCCGGACAGCGTCTTGTCGCACGAGGTCTCCGGCGAGACCGCGACCCGCCTCCAACCACGCTCGCCGCTCGGGTCGCCCAGCTTCTTCTCCGGACCCTGCAGGCCGATCTCGGCGGGGAGCAGCGACTCTACGGGCACGTTGCGCCACAGGTTCTCCCTGTACGCCTTGTTGGGGATCTCCTGCCGGCTGTTCGAGACCGCGTGGGCGAGCACACCGCCGCCGCCCAGCAGGACGAGGAGTCCGACTCCGGCCGCCAGGATCCCGCCCACTATCCGCCCCGCACCGCGCCGCGGCCTCTCGTCACCGCCCGGCGGTGGCCCCGGAGGGTGCGGCTGGTACATCCCCGGCTGCGGTGGCCCAGAAGATTGGTACGTTCCTGGCGGTTGGTACATCCCGGGCGCCTGGCTGGGGCCGGGTGGTGGATAGGAGGGGGTGTACGGAGGCTGCCCGGGGTTCGGCGGGTACGCGGGCGGGCGGTTCGGGGACGGTGGGTATGCCATACCTCTCCGGTTGTGCGTGCCGTATGGCGAGGCCGCTCACGTCTACAACGCTCGGCCCCCGACCGGGACGTGGAGCGGTACCGGCGCACGCCGAATACACCCCCTGCCCCGATCATCACATTCGGCACTATAGTCACCTTCCTCCCCATCACCGATGGCCACATTTTCGACCGTCATTTTCGTGATCGACGGCCGGCGCCCACTAAGGAGCGCACCGATTTCCTTCGTTCCGGGTTTGACCTTGCCCCAGGGGCAAGGTCCGACGATGGCCTGCATGAACGACAACGCGCTGCGCACCGTCGAAGCCCAGATCCGCGAGCAGGCCGCCACCTACTGCAACGTCCCCGGGTTCGTCGCCGGCGTCTACCACGCCGGCGAGCAGATCGTCGTCGCCCACGGCACCGCGAACGTCGCCACCGGCGCACCGATGCGCGACGACACCGGATTCCTCTTCGGCTCGGTCACCAAGGTCCTGACCACCACGCTGGTCCTGCAGCAGGTCGACCGCGGGCTGCTGGACCTCGACACCCCGGTGGTGAAGCACCTTCCCGAATTCGCCCTGATCGCGCCGGGCGCGGCGGGCAAGATCCTGATCCGCCACCTGATCTCCCACACCAACGGCATCGACGCGGACCTGTTCTTCCCCGACGCCAAGGGCCGCGACGCCCTGAAGACCTACGTCAACGGCCTCGCGAGCAACTGTGGCGCCCTGTTCGAACCCGGCGAGCAGCTCAGCTACTCCAACGGCGGCATGATCGTCGCGGGCCGCCTGCTGGAAGTGGTGACCGGCATGCCCTTCCCCGACCTGCTCGAACGCGATGTCTACGCCCCCGTCGGCATGAGGGAGTCCAGCACCTCAGCCGAGCAGGCCATCCTGCGCAGCACGGCCGTCGGCCACTTCCTCGACCCCGAGACCATGGCGGCCAAGCCCACAGGCATGTTCACGCTGCCCGACACCTGGGGGCCGGCCGGCGGCACGCCGATCGGCACCATCGCCGACCTGCTCGCCTTCGGACGCACCCACCTCGCGGGCGGTGTGTCCCCGTCCGGCGCGCGCGTCCTGTCGGCCGAGTCAACCGCCCTGATGCAGCAGGTCTCGCACGACATGGCGACCCCGAACGTGCCGCCGATGGGCCTCGGCTGGGTGCGGTACCCGTTCGGCGACACGACTGTCCTCGCCATGTCGGGCGCGTCTCCCGGCGGCGTGTCCATCCTGTGTGTCGTGCCCGAACACGACCTGGTCTTCGCCGCCTTCGGCAATACCCCTGGGGCGATCATGCTGCAGGACCAGATCCTGCAGCGGCTCCTGAGTGAGCATCTCGACGTCCGGATCCCCACTCTGGTCACCGAAATGGAGCAGGACGTCGACCTCACCCCATACGTGGGCACGTACCGCTCCAATCAGCTCCGCATCGACGTCAGCATCGTCGACGGTCAGCTTGAGGAGCGGACGACCTATGAACCGGCGGACGAATGGCAGAAGCGGATCTTCACCGAGTTCGCCGGCGGCATGACCTCCGCCCCGCCGCAGCGCTACGTGCCGATCCGGCCCGGCCTTTTCGCGCCCGCCGGATACCCACAGGAAACGTTCGACGGATACCTGCGGCTGCTGCTCGTCTCCTACCACGACGTCCGCGACGGCCAAGCGCGCTTCCGCAACGGCGGCGGCCGCCTGACCCGACGGGCCTGACCGTTCCGAACGACCTGACCACCGAGTGGAAGGATGCCCAGCATGATCACGATTGGCCAGCTCGCGGACTACGCCGGCGTGACCACCAAAGCCGTCCGCCACTATCACGAGCGCGGTCTGCTGGCCGAGCCCGGCCGCGACTCGTCCGGCTACCGGCGCTACACCGCCAAAGACGCCGTCGACCTCGTCAAGATCAGGACCCTGGCCAACGCGGGCGTGCCACTGACCCGCATCAAAGACCTTCTTGACGCCGACCAGGACACGCTCACAGCAGCCATCACCGAGATCGACCACAATCTCCACGACCGCATCGCGCAGCTGCGGCGAACCCGCGATCAACTCGCCCAGCTGCGCGGCGGCGACCGGCTCTTCGTTTCCCCGGAAGTCGCCGACTATCTCGACGATTTGCGCGAACTCGGCGTGAGCGAGCGCCAGACGCACCTGGAACGCGACGGCTGGATCCTCATGCAAACAGCCTCACCCGAGGACGCCTCCGTGTGGATCGCCGAAAAACGCGAGCTCATCGCCGATCCCGAGTTCCGCGCCCTCTACCTCGAACATGACGCCGCCTACGACTGGTCGCCGGACGATCCCCGCCTCCCCGCCCTCGCGGACCGTACCCGGACCTGGTTCGCCAGTCATCACAGCCGATCCGAGACCCGCCCCGTCCACAACCCGGCCATCGCCCGGTTGGCGGCGCAGTCGCAGCCCGGAGCCTCATCCCCGGCTTGGGACCGCCTCGCCCAACTTATGAAGGGCTAGCTTCGATTTCGCGTGCCGCTCGGTAGGGAGGGCGTACGGGACCGAGCAGAGACCGACCGGCCGGCTCATTCAGTCCTGACACCTCTCGGCGAGGCGGCGCAGCCCGGCCCGGATGCGCTTTTCGCCGAGTTCGGGCAGCAGCGCGCTCACGTGCTCGGCCGCCAGTGCGGCGAGCAGGGCGTGCGCGGCGTGGTCCGGGTCGGGTACGCCGTCCAGCAGGATCGCCACATGCCGGTGCCAGAAGCGGTAGGCCCCGATCCGGTACCGGGCGCCGGGCGCCGCGGTCTCCGACACCCGCACCAGGTCCAGGTGTTTCAGCAGGTAGTCGAGGTAGGCGTCGACGAACGCGGTGAGCCGCTCGGCGGGCGGCGCGCCGGGGCCCAGCGGCGGCGGGCCGTGCAGGATCGCCTCCTGCAGCACCCGCTCCCGTGCGTCGAGCAGCGCGACGGCCAGGCCCGACTTGTCACCGAAGCGGCGGAACAGGGTGCCCTTGCCGACCCCGGCCGCCGCGGCGATCTGATCCATGGAGACGGCGGCCACCCCGTGCTCGGCGAACAGCCGTTCGGCCGCCTCCAGGACGGCGGCCCGGTTGCGCGCGGCGTCGGCGCGCTCCTTGGGCGGCGGGGTGCGGAGCAGCTCCAGTGGGATTGCAGAACCGGACCGCGGTCCGCTATCGTCGCGAGACATAACCGGACTATAGTCCATTTCGCGAAAGGAATGCCATGACCGCGCTCATCACCCGCGACGAACTCCAGGCCGCGATCGACGCCGGCACGGTGACCGTCATCGACGCACTGGGCGGCGAGTACTACGCCAAGCAGCACCTGCCCAACGCCCTCCCCCTGACCCCCACCGAGGTGGACGCCCGGGCGGCGGCACTGTTGCCAGACCGCGACGCCGCGATCGTCACGTACTGCTCCAACCCGGCCTGCCCGAACAGCGGCCAGGTCGCCGATCGACTCACCGCGCTCGGCTACACCGACGTCCGCAAGTACCGGGAGGGCATCCAGGACTGGGTCGAGGCCGGTCTGCCCACCGAGTCGGCCTAGGGTCGTGCCCAACTCGGCCTAGGGTCGCGTCCAACCCGCGAACCGGCGGAGCAGCAGGGCCAGCCGGCGTTCGTGGTACTCGCGTGGGAGCCTTCCGCCGCGTGTCAGCGTCATGATCCCGTGCAGCCCGCTCCACAACACCTCGGCGAGCAGATCCACCTCGTCGTCTCCGGCGATGGGCCGGACGACCTGGCGCAGCTCGTCGAAGGCGGCATGCAGGGCTTCCGGCGCCTCGGGCGTGGCGAACGGCAGGTCCACCGCCTGATTGAAGATCACGTCATAGATCGCCGGCCGCCGCTCGGCGAACGCGGCATAGGCCGCGGCGACGTCGGCGAGCGCCTGCTCCGGGCCGCTCGCCGACGTGCGGGCGGTCCGCATCTCGACGGCCAGATCGGCGCACCCCTCGACCGCGACCGCCGCCATGATCGCGTCCTTACCCGCGAAGTGGCTGTAGAGCACCGGCTGGCTGTATTCGACGCGCTCGGCCAGCCGCCGGATCGTCACCGCCTCCCAGCCTTCGGCCTCAGCCAACTCTCGGGCCGCTCTGACGATCAGCCGCTCCCGCTCCGCTCGCTCCCGCTCTCGTCGGGTCTGTATCGACATACTCCGATCCTAGCATCGCTAGCGTTGCTTGCCCTCGCTATGCTAGCGTCGATCTTGCACCTAGCAACGCTAGTTTCCGGAGGAACTCATGCTCACCCCCATCGCGTACGGCCTGGCCATCCTGCTCAACCTGCTGGTCATGTTCATCGGCGCCCGGTTCCTGTTGCAGCCCGAGGCCGCGGCCACCGGGTACGGCGTGCCGGCCAAGCCGAACGCCTACCTGACCATCAAGGGCGTGCGCGACTTCAGCTACGGCGTCCTCGGCCTGGCCCTGCTCGCCTTCGCGGGGACATACGCGGCAGCCTGGTTCATGCTCGTCGTCGCGCTGAACCCGCTCGGCGACACCCTGATCGTGCTGCGCAGCGGAGGCTCCAAGGCCGTCGCCTTCGGCATCCATTTCGCCACCGCCGTCATCGTCCTGATCAGCGCCGCCCTGCTGTTCGCCGCCTGAAAAGGAGCCACGAGGCGCACGACGGAACCGGTCGACGCCCTCGACGGCGGAGACGCTCTCGCCCGCCGGCGCCACGGCACAGAAGAGGCCGTGGGCCACCTCCCGCCACTCCGATTCACGAAGAGTCAAGGGACGGATCGCTTCCCGGCGGGCAGGCGTACGCCGATTCAAACACGCACGATCCACTCGTACACGTTGAGTGACCAAACCAGCGCCCACAGCAAAAGGGCGGCAAGCCTGAACTGACTCCCTGTTCGCATGAACCAGCCCCGACGCCTCGACGTCTCAATGATTGCTATATTGCGCAACCATACAACGATGGTGCGGGAGCGGGCATGCCTACAGCAAGCACACCGCTGAGGGATCGCCCTCGCGGCACGACCAGGCGTCGACGCCGGTCGAAGCGAGCGCCGGTCATCGTACCTGTGGCGGTGACTCTCGCTGTGGTGATCGCGGCCGCGGGAGGATCGCTGTATGCGCGGCTGAACGCCGACATCAACACCTTCGCCGCCGACGGCATCAACAGCGAGCGGCCCGCGGCGAACGTCGGCGGGCAGAACATCCTCATTCTCGGCTCGGACTCACGCTCGGGCGGCAACAGCAAGTTGGGTGGAGGCACCGGGGACGTCGGCCGCTCCGACACCGCCCTGCTCGTGCACGTCTACCGTGACGGCAAGCACGCCGTGGCCGTGTCGATACCGCGTGACACGCTGGTCGACATCCCGCGCTGCCGGCTGCCCAACGGCACATGGACGGCACCGCAGAGCGGTGTGATGTTCAACGCCGCGTTCACCGTCGGCCTCACGGCGAAGGGGAACCCCGCCTGCAGTCAGAACACCGTGGAGAAAATGACCGGCCTGCGCGTCGACCACACGATCGTGGTCGACTTCGCCGGGTTCTCCAAGATCACCGCAGCGGTCGGCGGCGTCCGAGTCTGCCTGCCCAACGACGTCTACCAGGGTGACCTCAACCCCAACCGCGGATCGAAGGGCGCGCTGCTGTTCCCCAAGGGCCAGCAGACCGTCTCCGGGAAGAAGGCCCTGGACTACGTCCGCATCCGGCACGGCATCGGCGACGGATCAGACATCGGGCGCATCAAGCGCCAGCAGGCCTTCATCTCCAGCCTGGTGAAGAAGGTCAAGGCTCAAGGCCTCAACCCCACAACGCTGCTGCCGTTGGCCGAGGCCGCCGCCTCCGCCATCACGGTCGACCCCGGACTGGGCTCGGCCGACAAACTGCTGTCCTTCGCTCTCGGGCTGAAGGACATCGACCTGCACAACACCAAGTTCATCACCGTGCCGTGGCGCTATCAGGGCGCTCGCGTCGCCATCGTCCAGCCCGACGCCGACCAGTTGTGGGCCGCGCTCAGGGCCGACCGTACTCTGGACGGCGCCGACGCCAGCGGCAAGGCGAGCAGTACGGCCACTTCCTCGCCCAAGCCGACCCGCCCGGTGTCAGGTGCGGGCATCCGCCTGGCCCTCTACAACGGCACCACCGTCAACGGCCTGGGCGCCCGGGCCGCCGCCAAGCTGAAGTCGGCCGGCTTCACCGTCACATCGGTCGGCACCGCCGCCTCTCAGAACTACACATCCTCTGTCGTCACGTACGGCCCGGACGCTCAGGATCAGGCCAAGGTCGTCGCCCGGGCCGTCCCGGGCGCCAAACTCGAGTCGGGTTCCACGCCGGGCATCACGGTGATCCTGGGTTCCGATTACGCGCAGCCCACGCCGACCCCGACCGCGTTCAGTTCCAAGGCCCGCTCAGCGGACGACGACCCGTGTGCGGACCTGTCGTACGGATGACCGTGCCCGCACCGAATCCGCCGCCGTCCGGCGCCTCAGGCTCCCATGCCTCGGAGGCGCTCTCCCGGCTCGGTCACCCGCGGGGTCAGGCAACCGATCAGCTCCCGCACCATCACGACGACGTCCAGGTCGTCGATCAGGTAGACGACGCGGCGGCCCTCCCTGCGTGAGCGGACCAGGCCCGCGAGTTTGAGCTTCGCCAGGTGCTGACTCACGGCAGGCAGCGCGCTGCCGACGCGTTCTGCCAGCGAGGTGACATCACACTCCCCCTGGGCCAGCACCCAGACGATGTGCAGGCGCGGAGGCGAGGACAGCAACCCGAACGCGGCCGCGGCCTCGGCCAGCACCGCGGCCGGCGGATCGTCGATCCCAGCCGCTGTCATCGAGCTCTTCCTCCCCGAGTAATGGCGTGACCCGACCTCGTCTCCCCGCTTCGCCCGGCACGATCAGCGCCCGGCGCGCCGGCGCGAGACCCGGCCACGCCGATCGAGGCACACGCTCGAGGGTCAGGAAGCGGCCGGCTTGTCTTTCGCGTCGACCGGCTTGTCTTTCGCGTCGGCTGCCGCCTGAGCACGCAGTGCGGCGGCCTGCTGTTCGAGCTGGCGGGCCTGCTCCTCGACGGACGGCAACGCGGGCGGAGCCTGCGGCTCCTCCTGGTCGGACCGGGTCACTTCGTTCTTGAAGATGCGCAGCGACTTCCCGACAGAGCGAGCGGTGTCGGGCAGCTTCTTCGCGCCGAACAACAGCACCGCGGCGATGGCCACGATCATCCAGTGCATGGGGCTCAGTCCGCCCATCACCTTCTCCTTCTCTTCATGCCATCGCCGGGATGGCGATCAGCACCTCAGGTGCACTCGGGGTCATAGGGAGGGATCTCCCCCCACGCCAGCTCACGGTTCTCCACCGCGGTCGGCGCCGGCATCGGGCTCTCGCCCGCTTCCTCCAACAGGTATTTACGCGCCAGGGTCTTCGGGTGCAGTTCCGTGACGTCGAGGTGGGCGAACTCGGGGCCGAGTCCCGCACGGGCGTTCTCCACCAACTGCCGGAGCTGACGAAGCGCCCGCCCCGCCTCCGCCGCGACCTTGGGCAGCCGCTCCGGGCCGAAGACGAGCAGAGCCACGACCGCGAGAGCCACGACCTTCGTTATGTCCAGCCCGAACATCAGAGCTCCTGACCGAGAGCCGCCATCGACAGGATAGTTACGCAAGGATGCAAATGTCACCCTCCGTCGATCATTTGCGCAATCGAGCAAGTGAGACACAGGCTATCGCGGCACACGTATCCCCACCACGCCGGTGTCCACCCCGCCGCCGATCGCCGGCCCGATCCAGGGAGCCAGGGGGCCGGTCAACCGAAGAAGGCGCCGCGCCGGCCTGATGAGCCGAGGGGTCACCAACACCCCATCACTTGCAGAATTGCGCAAGTGACGCCAAGATTGCCCATGGCCTGAGCAGTGCGGCAATCCCGGACATAGAACGCGGACTCGCACAGCAGGCCTTTCCCCTAACAAATGGCAAGTTCCGGTCACGGTCGATGTCGTGGCCCCCGTCCCTCGGAGCGACGTGTGAACAGCGCGGATACCGAACCGCCGCCGCGCAGCCGATGGCGGCGTCGGCTCCGCTGGCTGATCGTGCTCGGTCTGGCCCTGCCGCTCGTGGCGGTGGGCGTCGTCGCGACCGCCTACGCCAAGCTCTCCCGAAACGTCCGGCACATCGAGGTGGCCCCGCAGGACCTCGGCGAGACTCGCCCGCCCAAGGCCCCCACCAAGGCGATGAACGTGCTGATCGTCGGCTCCGATCAGCGTGACGGCAAGAACGCCAAGTACGGCCGCCGCATTGAAGGCGAGCGTACGGACACGATCATGCTCGCCCACGTGTCACCCAACCGGGACAACGCCCTGATCATCAGCTTCCCCCGCGACTCGTTGGTCCGGCTTCCCGCCTGCCGCGCGGACCCGTCGAAGAACCTCACCGGCCAGGCCCCGCACACCGGCATGATCAACGAGTCGTTCAACTTCGGCGGGATAGCCTGCACCTGGAAGACCATCGAGACGCTGACCGGCATTCATATCGACCACTTCGTGAAAGTCGACTTCATCGGGTTCAAGGGCATGGTCAACGCCATCGGCGGGGTCGAGATCTGCGTGCCCCAGCCGATCGACGACAAGAAGGCCCTCCTCCACCTGCCGGCCGGCCGCCAGACGCTGAAGGGCGAGCAGGCGCTCGGTTACGTACGCGCCCGGTACAGCCTCGGCGACGGCTCGGACATCGGCCGGATCCAGCGGCAGCAGATGTTCGTCGCCTCCATGATCAAAAAGGTGATGAGCGGCGAGACGCTGACCAGTCCGACCAAGCTGTACGACTTCCTGGACGCCGCCACCAAGTCCGTCACCACCGACCCCGACCTGACTCCGGGCGTGATGAAGAACCTGGCCGACAGCGCACAGGGACTGAGCGCGGGCGAGATCCGCTTCATCACCGTCCCATGGCGGTATTCGGTCAAGCAGCCGGGGCGGGTGGAATGGGTTCAGCCGCAGGCGCGCACGCTCTTCCAGCTGGTCGCGCAGGACAAGAGCACGAAGAACTCGAAACTGCGCAGCGGCCAGATCAAGACGGCGCGTTCTCGGGTGCAGATCGAAATCCGCCACAGCGCCGGTAAGGCCTCGCTCGCCACCCAGGTGGCCGCCGCACTGGAACAGCGGGGCTACCACATATCCAAGATCCGCCCGGGGAGCGGTCCGTACCCGAAAACGACGATCCTGTACTCGCCCAACGGCGAGTCCCGCGTCCCGACCCTGGCCAGGGATCTGAAGAAGGGCAAGCCCCAGCTGGTTTCAGCCGGGACGACGTCCCGGCTGATCCTGACCATCGGTGACGACTGGCAGGGGTTGAAACCCATGCGGGTCAGCGACTCGGAGGAGCTGACCGGCTTCGACGCCACTCAGGACTCCTGCGCGGCGTGAATGGTGAAGCGCCCGCCCGTGGCCTGAACGTCCGCCTCGATCGCACCGCCTCGGCTCATGCGTCGTCACCTGCGACAGGTGCGGCCCGTCCCGAGGGACGGGCCGCACGCCCTCGTCACGGGGTCAGCCGGTGAAGGTCACGCGGGAACAGGGTGGCGCGGCGGATGTTGTCGGCCTCGGTCAGCCGGGTGGTCCACCGTTCCAGGCCGATGGCGAAGCCGCCGTGCGGCGGCATGCCGTGCCGGAAGGCGGCCAGGTATCCGGCGTACGGCTCGGGCGACTCTCCGCGCGCCGCCAGGGCCGCGAGGTAGTCCTGGTAGCGGTGCAGGCGCTGGCCGCCGGTCACCAGCTCCAGACCGCGGAAGAGCAGGTCGAAGCTGTTGGAATGCTCCGGCCTGCCGGGCTCGGGGTGGGTGTAGAAGGGCCGCTTGACCATCGGGTAGCCGGTGACGAACAGGAACTCGCTGCCGTGCTCACGCAGCGCCCACTCTGACAGCCAGCGTTCGTGGGCCGGGGCCAGGTCCGGCTCGCCCCGGGGGTCCTCGCCGGTGTGCTCGGCGAGAAGTTCCTGGGCCTCGGCGAAGTGGATCTCCGGGATCTGGCGCGGGACCTCGGGCATCGTGACGTCCAACAGGGCGCACGCCTCGCCCGCCCGGTCCGCGACGGCGGCTGTCATCCCGGCGAGAACCTCGCGCAGCACCGCCATCACCTCGCGATGGTCGGTGATGAAGCCGAGCTCGGCGTCCAGCGAGGTGTACTGGGCCAGGTGCCGCGCGGTGTCGTGCGGCTCGGCCCGGAAGACGGGGCCGATCTCGTAGACACGCTCGAAGACGCCGACCATGGCCTGCTTGAAGAACTGCGGCGACTGGGCCAGATAGGCGCGGGTGCCGAACCAGTCGATGGCGAAGACGTTGGCCCCCGACTCGGTCGCCGAGGCCACCACCTTCGGCGTGTGGATCTCGGTGAAGCCGAGCGCGTCCAGCGCCGTACGGAACCCCGCCACCGACGCCGCGGAGATGGCGTGGGGCGCCCGCAGCCGTGGATGCCGCAGGGCGACCGGCGCGTGGTCGAGGACGGTCGGCAACGTCGCCGGCACCGTGGGGCGATAGAGGTCGAACGGCGGGGCCACCGCGGGGCCCGACAGAGCGACCACCTCAGGCGAGGTCACCTCGGCTCCGCCGGGCGCCTGGGCGTTGGCGGTCACCGTCCCGGTGACCTGCAGGACGGTCTCCTCGGGGTGGTCGCCGACGGCGCTCAGGGCGTCGGGCTCGGCCACCACGACCTGGGCCAGGCCGGAGCGGTCGCGCAGGATGAGGAAGGCCACGGATTTCAGGACCCGCCTGCGGTGGAGCCATCCCTGGACGGTCACCCGCCGGCCGACGTGATGAGGAAGCTCCGCCGCCAGGACACGGCAGGAGGCGGGAACTGTTGCGGACGTGGAGATCAACACAAACCTCTGATCAGTGAGTGGTGATCCCTTGGGAGTGCGGGCGAGAAGGGAACTCGCGGTGCCACCGCACTTTCACCGCCGTGACACGGCGGCCTCGACGGCCCGATGACGGGGGCCGGCCGGCGGGGCATTGGGCGTGGGCGCCGTTCCTCCCCGCGCTCAGGAGGGTCTTCGTTCCCGGGGACAGGTCCGCCTTCGCAGCTTCCGGCGGCTCTCTCCTACCTGTCCGGTTCGGTGACTACTCGTCTCCGTCAACGCGTTGCCGGAAGATTACGTGCGCGTTCTCCCACGTGCAAGCGTGATTCGTCCGATCTTCCGCCGTAGATAATCTTCACGCGGCGGCGCGGAGCCGAGCCGGGACGGTCAGAGCCCGTCCCGGCGGAACACGCCGACGAGGACCCGAAGCGCCAGGATCGCGCTGATGACGAGCAGGTTGAACCCGATGAGCTCGTACAGGCTGATCACCCTCGGTAGCACCTGAGGACCTCCGTCCGTCCCGAGCAGGACGACGCCCATGATGCCCGCCGTGGCCCCCAGCACCGTGAGCACGACCTGGTGCAGCAACCCGGTGATGAACCGGCGGTCCCGCTCGTCGGCGAGCAGCCGCACGTTCATGCTGAAACGCCCGTGCTCCGCGGCGCTCGCGATCCGCTCGACCCGCCGGGGCAGCCGCCGCAGCATCGGCAGCAGGGTGGCGAGCTCGTGGGTCACCTCGTCCTTCAGTGACGTCGCGTTGAGCTGCTCCGCCAGGTGCCGCCCGGCGAAGGCGCGGGCCTCCTCGATGAGGTCGAACCCGGGTGCGAGGGCGACGAGGGTGCCTTCGAGTGTGGCCAGCGCCCGGAAGACGGCCGCGACCTCGGGCGGCACGGCCAGGCCGTACTCCGTGACGATCTTGAACAGGTTGGTGAACATCACCACGCTCGCCCCGCCCGGCGCGAGATGCCTGGCCATGAACTGGCCCATCGCCCGCTCCAGAGCCGCCTCGTCGATCTCCTCCGGCCTGGGGACGACCTCCAGCAGCGCGTCGGTGACGCCGAGCGGGTCCTGGCGGTTCATCGCGACCAGGAACCGCTGCAGCGCGGCCCGTACGGACGCGTCCAGGCGGCCGACGGAGCCGAAGTCGAGCAGGCCGAGCGTGCCGTCGCGGAGCAGCATGATGTTGCCGGGATGCGGGTCGGCGTGGAAGACGCCCTCGACCAGGACCTGCCGCAGCAGGCAGCCGAGCAGCGTGCGGGCCAGCTCGTGACCCTGCTCATGGCCGCGCTCGATGGCGCCGGACAGCGGCTCGCCCACGAGGCGCTCCATGACGAGGACGCGCTCCGTGCACAGCTCCGCGTACGGGGACGGGTAGGTGACGGTGCCGCCGCCGGAGGCCGCGACGGCGGCCATGTTCCCCGCCTCGACCCTGAAGTCGAGCTCCTCCCGGATGGCGGCCGCGAACCCGTCGGCCAGGACGCGCAGTCCGAGCGCGCGGCCCCAGCGCGTCCTGGCCTCCAGGGTGCGGGCCAGCCGGGCCACGATGTCGAGGTCACGGGCGACGACCGCCCGGATGGCCGGGCGCTGAACCTTGACCACCACGCTCTCGCCCGTACGCAGCCGGGCGGCGTAGGCCTGCGCGATGGACGCGGACGCCAGCGGACTGCGGTCGAACTCGGCGAAGACCTCGTCGACGGGCCCGCCGAGCTCGGCCACGAGGACCTGCTCGACCTGCTCCCACGGCGCGGGGGCGGCGCGGTCCTGCAGCGTGCCCAGCTCCTCGACGAACTCGGCGGGGAGCAGGTCGCGGCGGGTGGAGAGCACCTGGCCGAGCTTCACGAAGGTGACGCCGCCGTCGTCGAGGGCGCCGCGCAGCGCCCGGGCGAGCCGTACCCTGCCGCCCCGGTCGTCGAGCCGGTCGCCCCGCCCGCGCAGGTACGGCCCCAGGCCGTGCCGGAACGCGATGCGGGTGATCTGCGAGTAGCGGCGCGCCCTGGAGATCCGGCCGCGCAGCGAACGGGCGACCTCGATCGGCCCGGGGACGGAGCCCGACGGCACGAGCGCCTCGGCGACCACCAGGATGACCATGGGCAACAGCACGATGCACATGACCACGAGTACGAGCACCCACAGCGCGCCGAACCCCGAATCGCTCCCCGTCCCGGTGCTCTGGAACTGCGCCATGACCGGAGACAGCATCGGGCCGGTCAGGACGAACGCCAGAACCGCGGCGACGGCCGTGCGGAAGGCACCGAACGTGACACCCAGGAGCCGTCTGGCCGCCACGGCCAGCAGGACCAGCATCACAACGGTGGCGAACGAGAGGCTCAGAGCGAGGGGAGGGCTCATCGCCGCGTCAGTGTGAGGGGGCACGGCTCGCGATCCTCCCACGCTCGCGCCGTCGTCCTTGTCGTCCTTGCCGTCCTTGCCGCCCTTGTCGCCCTTGTCATCTTTGTCGTCCGCCTGAGGGACCGGAACGGCGACGCGGAGGCCCCATGATGGCGGCTCCGACATCCGCCGCGCGGGTGAGACCCTGCCCCTCCCTACGGCGATCCATTGGGCGGGGAGCGGGCCCCGATATTTCCTGGAATCCCTTCTCGCCGCCTTGCATCCAGCAGCGCCCGGAACCTTACCCATTGTGATAGTCATGACACGGCCCGCGATCGGCAAAGCGGCGGGACCTCTCTGTCATCCCTCGGCAATGGGAGAGCGTCATGATGGTCTGCGTACTCGCCGTGGCGGCGGCGGTCGGCGTCGTGGCGCTGGCCGCCTTCCTCTTCCGGAAGCTCGACCGGGGCGCCGACGACCGGGATCCCGGCGGCCCCTCCGCCGGCCACGCGGGCGCGATGCTGTCCGCCCTCTTCCTGCTGGTCTTCGCCATCGCGATCATCGTCCCGTGGACGACGGCCGACGCCGCCCGCCAGAACACCTACGCCGAGGGCGAGGCGGTGGTGCAGACATACTGGGCCTCGACGGCCCTGCCCGCTCCGGCCGCGGCCGAGATCCAGTCACGGCTGCGCGACTACGTCGGGTTCGTGGTGGACGAGGAGTGGCCGATCATGGCCCAGGGGGAGCTCAGCCCGGAGGGCGGGGCGCTGCTCAACGGGCTGCGCGCCCACGTCACGGGCCTCAAGGTCACCGGGGACGACGCCCATGACGCCAAGAACGCGGTGCTCGACGGGCTCGCCGACCTGTCGGCCACCCGCCAGCAGCGGGCGGCGGACGCCAAGGCCACGCCGCCCGCGGGGGTTCTGGCCCTGTCGATCGTGACCGGGATCGTCGTCATCCTCTTCCCCTTCATGGCGGGGGCGCGTCCGCGCGGCATGGCGCTCGTCCCGCTGGTGACGATGGCGGCCCTGCTCGGGCTCGGCACGTACCAGGCCTGGGACATCTCGCACGTCTTCAGCGGCGGTCTCGCGGTCAAGCCGGAAGCGCTGCGCGCGGCGGCCCAGGAGATCCAGCGGATCCCCCAGATCCCGGAGACTCCGCAGAAGTCGGAAAAGTCGGGGAAGCGTCCGACAACCGAGATCCCGCAGACGCCCCGGGCCGCGCTGACCCCTCAGGGCCGATGAGGGGGCGGCACGGCCGGGCGGGCATCCGCAACGCGACCGGAGCGGCGACGCACGCCCTGGCGGCATCGGCGGTGGCGGCCTCCGTGCTCGCGGGCTCCGCGTTCGTCGGATCGTCCGTCCTCGCCGACCCCGCGTCCGCGGCCGCCGCCCGCCTGCACGCGGACGTTGGCGGGGCCGACGTCGGGCTCTCCACCGATGCCGACACGGGAGTCGAGGCCTCCGCGCAGGCCAGGGCCGACGTGG
Organism: Microtetraspora malaysiensis; assembly: GCF_001528665.1. Taxonomy (GTDB): domain Bacteria; phylum Actinomycetota; class Actinomycetes; order Streptosporangiales; family Streptosporangiaceae; genus Microtetraspora_A; species Microtetraspora_A malaysiensis. Next base: position 298,077 of record NZ_BBYJ01000017.1, on the reverse strand, counting down.
GCGCGGCCGACGTCGGGCTCTCCGCCCGCGCCGGAGCACACCTGGGAGCGGCCGACCCCGGCGCGGACGGACCGGCGCTCGGGGTGGAGCTGGGGATCTGCGTCGAGCTGCACACCGTGATCGAGCTGGGGCTGGGGGTCGGGATAGGGACCTATCCCTGCGGCTGCGGCTCCCAGTGCTCCGCGCCCCAGCCCCCGACACCGGCACCGCCACCGGAACCGGAACCGGAACCGACGCCGCCTGAGCCACCGCAGGAAACGCCGCCACCGCTTCCTCCGACGCCGCCGGTCGTACCGCCCCCGCTTCCTCCGACGCCGCCGGTCGTACCGCCCCCGCCGACGGAGACACCGGCTCCGCCTCCCCCGCCTCCCGTACGGGCCACTCCGCGTCCGGAGCAGCCGAGGCCGCCCGCGCGCCCCGTGGTGAAGCACCGCCCGTCGCCCTCGCCGGTGGTGACCGTCCAGCGGAAGCGGGCCCGCCAAGCCGCCGGGCATCCCAGCCGGCGCCGGAACCCGCTCGGCACGATCCTCGTCATGGTCGTGCTCGCCACGGTGATCGCCTCCGCCGCGGGGCTGGCGTTCGCCGGAGCCCGGTAAGCGGCACCCCGACCGGCCCACACGCCTGCATGTCCACCGGAGCGGCGTCGATGGGGAGCAGGTAGGCGAAGGCCAACCGGGTGAGCGCGTTGAGCAGGCTCGCGACGCCCCGGACGGGCCCGGTGCAGGTCTTTCGTGGCTGGTCCACCGACGACCTTGCCGGGGCCAGGACGCCTTCACCCGAGCCTGCCGGGCGGTCGGCAGCGTTCCGTGTTCCGTGAACTCGTTTCCTGACTCGTGTGAAAGACGGGCGACACTACTTCCTTTGGAAGGCCCGGCCACATGCCCCTCAGCACGACCCTGTCTGACGCCGCCCTGATCGAACGGTCGTGGCGAGATCCCGAGGATTTCGCCTTGCTGTTCGACAGGCACGCAGGACACATCCACCGTTATGTGGCCCGCCGGCTCGGCGACGACACGGTCGACGACGTCGTCTCCGAGACATTCCTCGCCGCGTTCAGGCAGCGCCGCGACTACGACACCGCCCGCCCGGAGGCCCTCCCCTGGTTGTACGGCATCACGACCAACTTCATCCGCCGGCATCAGCGCGCCGAGCTACACCGCTATAAGGCGTACTCGAAAATGGGCGTGCTTCCCGACGCCGACGACGCCGCGGAACAAGCTCTTGAGCGGGCGAGCGCGCATGCCGTACGCCGCCCTCTCGCCCAGGCGCTCGCCTCACTGAAGGCCCGCGACCGCGACGTCCTCTTACTCGTGGCCTGGGCCGACCTCACCTACGAGGAGGTCGCCGACGCCCTGTCCATCCCGATCGGAACAGTCCGTTCCCGCCTCAACCGCGCGCGGGCCATCGTCCGCAACGCCCTCGGCAGCACCGACCCCACGATGGAGCAGGCCTCATGAACGAACTGACCGACCTGACCGAACTCCGCGACCTGTTCGCCGACAATCCGCACCCCACGGCGGACCGCCTCGCCCCCGCCCGTACCGCACTCCTGGCCGAAGCCCGCACGAAGCGGCGGCCCCGGGCCCGGGCGATCGGCCTGCGGCGTCTGATGCTCGCAGGCAGCCTGGTCGCGGCGATGACCGTAGGAGTGATCACCGTTCAGACGTTCAACCCCTCCGCGCCCGCGAGCGCCGCCGAGGTCCTGAGGCTGGCGGCCGAGGCCGCGACCGCCACCCCGTGGCCGGAACCCCGCGACGACCAGTACTTCCACTATGAGTGGATCGCGGAGTCGCGCGCCGAGAAGGGGGTTCGCAACGTCGGTCCGCGTCACATAAATGGCGAGGTCTGGGAGTCCGTCGACGGCTCCCGCCCAGGAGTCCTCTGGCACAAGCCGGCGAAGTCCATCCCCCGGGGCAACGAGTACAAGGAACTCCTGACCCGGTGCCCCGGCCGCGCCTACGTGACCTACGCCGACTTCCGTGGGTGGCCGGCCGACCAGGAGCAGCTCCGGCGCAAGCTGGCCGAACGCGGTAACGAGAGCGTCGCCAACAAGGACGCCGCGACCCAGACCTGGAATGGCGTCGTCAGCACCCTCGGCACCCCGGTCCCGCCCAAGTTGCAGGCGGCCATCTTCAAGATCGCCGCAACCCTGCCGGGCATCGAGACGGAAGAGCTCAAGGACGCCACCGGCAAATCGGGCATCGCAGTGACCCGGGTGGACAACCTCGGCCCCGGGGGTTCTATCTCCCGCGAATCCCTCATCTTCGACAAGACCTCCTACGTCCTGCTGGGCGGCCAGGAACTCGTGCCGGGGCACGGGCGCGAACTCTGGTCCATCACCCGTCTGCGGATCACCGACGTACTCCCGGCCTGGTCCACGTCCCTGAAGCGGACAAGCTGCTTCTGAGCCTGCGCTCACCGGACGACAGGCGGACCGCACCGGCCCGCCTGCCTGCCGTGATCCAGCAGCCGGGGACTCGCATCACGCAGGGCGGCCTAACGGATCCGACCTCGCCATCCAGGCGAATCCCGCAGATTGCTCACAATCCGCTACGCGCCCCAGCCGGGGAGTTCCTTGCGCATCCGCACGACGAAGCGGCCGTCCAGCTCGTCGCGGCCGGTCTCCGCGTAGCCGAGTGACGCGTACAGGGCGATGTTCGGCGTCATCTTGACGTTCGTGATGAGGCGCAGCGCGGGAAGCCCGAGCCGCCGCGCCTCCTCCTCGGCGAAGGCCAGCAGGCTCCGGCCGACTCCCCTGCCCTGCCGGTCGGGCCGGACGGCGACGTTGTCGACGAGCAGCACGCCGTCCTCCGGGATCAGCACGATGAGCCCCTCGATCCCGTCGGGCGCGTCCCGCACGTGCACCCGCCCTTCGGCGACGAGGGCCTCGTAGTCCGCCTCCATCGGCATCGGCGGCCTGCCGATGACCTCCGCCCACGGCTGGTAGGCGTCGAGGACCAACCGTCTTACAGCCGCCACGTCCGCGGCTTGAACCTTACGCATCCGTCGATCATGCCACCCCGCCCGGAGGCGGACAGGTTGCACCAATCACCGCGAAACGCTCAGCGCACTCCGGTACCGCGTGCTCTACTGCTCTTGGCCGACCCCGGCCGCACCGGCCGGCCGCAGGAGGGACAGCCGATGGACGAACCACAGGACGGGCACCCGCAGCCGCGGCTCGCCAAGGCGGGACGGGCGATGGCCCTGGCCACGCTGGTCTCCCGGGTGACCGGGTTCGGCCGCACACTCGCCCTGGTCACGGCGCTCGGGCTCGGATCGCGGCTGCTCGACGCGTACACCACGGCCAACACCCTGCCCAACTCCATCTACGACCTGGTGCTGGGCGGCGCCCTCGCCGGCGTTCTGGTTCCCCTCCTCGTACGGCACAGCGACGAGGCGTTCGCCCAGCGGCTGCTCTCGCTGATCGTCTACGCCCTGGGTGTCACCGTCGCGGTCACGATGGTGTTCGCCCCGCAGATCGTCGACCTGTGCGCGCCCGGCTACACCCCGGAGCAGCGGCAGCTCACGATCACCTTCACCCGCTTCTTCCTGCCGCAGGTGCTCTTCTACGGCGCGGGCGCGGCCCTTGCCGCCGTCCTCAACACCCGGGGACGCATGGCCGCCCCCATGTGGGCCCCGGTGGCCAACAACGTCATGGTCATCGCCGCCGCCGTCGCGTACCTGGCCCTCGGGGGCGGCCACCGCATCGAGGAGCTGACCCCGGCGCAGACGTTGCTGCTGTCCGTCGGCACGACCGCGGGCGTCGCCGCGCAGATGCTGCTGCTTGTCCACGCCGGACGGCGGGCGGGCTTCCGGCCCCGGCTGCGGATGGATGTCCGCGGTGTCGGGCTCCGGCACATCGTGGGCATGGCCGGGTGGACGGTCGTCGCCGTCGTCGCGAGCCAGGCGGCCCTGCTGTTCGTCGGCCGGCTCGCCACGACCGTCGGCGCCGGGGCCACCGGCGTCTACGCCAACGCGTACACGCTGTTCCAGCTGCCGTACGCGATCATCACGGTGTCGCTCATCACCGGAGTGTTGCCCAGGATGAGTCAGGCCGCCGCGCGGCGCGACCTCGAACAGGTCACCGCCGAACTCTCCCAGAGCCTGCGCCTGTCCGGCGTCGCGCTGCTGCCGGTGGCCGCGCTCCTGATCGCCCTCGGCCCGCACATCGCCACCGTGCTGTTCGGGCACGGGAGCGCGACGCCGTCGGCGGTCGCGCTGACCGGCTCCGTCCTGTCCGCGTACGGGCTCGCGCTCGTACCCTTCTGCGGTTACCAGATCCTGATCCGCGGCTTCTACGCCCTGGAGGACACCCGCACGCCGGCGCTGATCGGCGTCCTCGTGTCCGCCGTCACGGCCGCCTCCGCCTGGGCCGCCTCGGCCCTCGTCCCCGGACCCGCCATGCTCGTCGGTCTCGCCGCCGGGTACGCGCTGGCCAGCACCGTCGGCCTCCTCACCGCGGCGGTCATCCTGCGGGCGCGGCTCGGACGCGTCGACGGGCACCGGCTGCTCTCCACCCACACGCGCACGTCGATCGCCGCGGTGGGCGCCGGCTTCGCCGCGATCGCGGTCACCCGCGCCCTCGCCCCCGCCATCGGGACGGGATGGAGCGGATCTCTCGTCGCCCTGCTCACCGCCGGTGCCGCCGCCACCGTGCTCTATCCCATCGCGGCGCGGTTGCTCCGAGTCGGCGAGCTCCGCATCCTCCTCTCCGCGCTCCGCCCCGCCTGATCGGGGACTATTTCCGCGCATCGCGGTGCTGTCAGCGAAGAGAGCAGCTGTGGAACGAGCGAGGAGGCACCGTGTCGGAGGGACACCGCATCACGATCGAGCAGGGCACCCAGCACGTACGCGTCGAGCGGGACGGCGTACTCCTCGCCGAGAGCCGCCGCCCGCTCCTGCTCCGCGAGACGGGGCTGCCCGTCCGCTACTACCTGCCGCCGGAGGACGTGCGCATCGACCTCCTGACGCCGTCGGAGAACCACACCTACTGCCCGTTCAAGGGCACGGCGTCCTATTGGTCACGCCCGGACGCGGAGGACCTGGTCTGGGCGTATCCGGACCCGAAGCCGGACGTCGCCCAGATCAAGGACCACTTCTGCTTCTATGACGTCGCGGTGGTGTCCGGCTGACCCCGGTCAGGCGAAGGACCGGTTGAGCCAGGACTGCCAGACCTCGTCGAGGCGCGCCCCGTCCGCGCTTCCGGAGAAGTCGTGGTGCTCGACGACGACCGCGTCCTGGTAGCCGTGGATCAGCATGTAGAGGCCCTCGTCCGTACGGAGGCCCAGGTAGCCGGGCCGCCGGGCGAACTCGACGACCCCGTCGACCGGGGCGAGGCCTTCGACGGTGAGCCGTCCCGGAGCGCCCTCGGCGACCTCCGTGCCGGTCAGGCCGAGCACGCCCGCGAACGCCGACCAGACCCGGTCCTTGTCCGCCACCTGGGGTCCGACGGCGAAGACGTTGTACGCGGAGGTCCGGCCGGGGAAGTGCCTGAGGTAGGCGGCGAGCTTGCGGAGGTACATGCCGTCGCCCACCTTGAGGGCGTCGTACTCCGCTTCCCAGTCGTCGCCGAGGAAGCCGCTGTGCACGAACCGGAGCACGGCGCTGCCTCCGCCGCGGCCCTCGATCAGGTACTCCATGGCCATGAACGTGCCGTCGGGGTTGTCGTCGGTCCGGATGGCGTACTTCTTCCCGGGCTCCCAGGCGGTGACGGTGGCCTCGGACGGGAAGCCCATGATCTCCTGGCGCGTCCGGCCTCCTTCCCGGGGCTCGATCGTGTTCCGTCCCATGAACCAGGAGTCCACTCCCGGTCCGGTGGCGATCGCCTCCCACACCTGCTCGGGAGTGGCGTCCAGGGCGATCTCCTCGCGCACCTCGAACTCGTGCGGCATATCAGGACTCCTTCGTCTGCGTCATGGGCTCGGTCACGGCCTTCACGCTCGGATGCACGGCGACGACCACCCGGTGGTCGCGGCCGCCCTCGACCGTCTCATCGTGATATTTCGACACCAGCGCGGTGACGGCGTTCGCCAGCTCCTCCGCGAACGCCGCGCGGTCCGCCGCCGAGGCGAACCGTACCTCGCCGTCCAGCGCGAACGTCGCGATTCGCTTGCGGGCCCGGGTCGCGCCGGTGATGAGGGCGCCGACATCGCCCACCAGCCGGGAGGCCAGGGCGAGCAGCCAGCGCGCCGACAGCCGGTCGGGCGAGCGGGCGGGGTCCGGCTGCACGCTGGCGAGCGCGATCGGCGAGATCACGTACGACGCCGCCGTGGCTCGCAGCACCCGCTCGGTGACGTTGCCCTTCCTGCGCTCCTCCACGAGCTCGACCAGCCCGTGCTTCTCCAGCGTCTTGAGGTGGTAGTTCACCTTCTGCCGGGGCAGGCCCACCCGGGCGGCCAGCATCGTGGCCGACCCCGGCTCGGCCAGCTCGGCCAGCAGCCGGGCACGCACCGGATCCAGTGAGACCTCGGCCGCCGACGGATCTTCGATCACCGCGACTTCCAACATGCGCCCCACGATGTCACCGACAATTTTTCTTGTCAAGGCGATGGGAGTTGTCGGAGGCGGCAGGCACAGGGCGTCAGGGACGAGGGATGTTGCGGAGGTTGGCGCGGGCCATCTGGACCATCCGCCCGACACCGCCGTTCAGCACCATCTTCCCGGCCGACAGCGCGAAGCCCGCGAGCTGCTCCCCCGTGACGCGCGGCGGCAGGGAGAGGGCGTTCGGATCGGTGACGACGTCCACGAGGACCGGCCCGTCGTGGCGGAACGCCTCGCGCAGCGCGTCCCTGACCTGCTTCGGGTCCTCGACCCGCACGCCGTATGCCCCGGCCGCCCGCGCGATGGCGGCGTAGTCGGTGTGCGGATACGTCGTGCCGTACGGCCGCAGGCCCGCGACCATCATCTCCAGATCCACCATGCTGAGCGCGGAGTTGTCGAAGAGCACCACCTTGACCGGCAGACCGTACTGGACCAGCGACAGGAAGTCGCCCATCAGCATGGAGAACCCGCCGTCGCCGGAGAGCGAGACGACCTGGCGGTCCCGGTCGATGAACTGGGCGCCGAACGCCTGCGGCAAGGCGTTGGCCATCGAGCCGTGGCTGAAGGAGCCGATCACCCGGCGGCGGCCGTTCGGCGTGAGGTAGCGGGCCGCCCAGACGTTGCACATGCCGGTGTCCACGGTGAAGACGGCGTCGTCGTCGGCCTCCTCGTCGAGAACGGACGCCACGTACTCCGGGTGGATCGGCACGTGCCCCTCCACGTTGCGGGTGTAGGCGTCCACGACGCCGGTGAGCGCGTCCGCGTGCTTCTTCAGCATGCGGTCCAGGAACCTGCGGTCGGCCTTCTCGGCCACGCGCGGGAGCAGCGCCCGCAGCGTCTCGCGAGCGTCACCCCACACCGCCAGGTCCAGCTTGGACCGGCGGCCCAGATGCTCCGGCCGCACGTCTACCTGGACGATGCGCACGTCATCCGGCAGAAAGGCGTTGTACGGAAAATCCGTGCCGAGCAGGATCAGCAGGTCCGCCTCGTGCATGGCGTCGTACGCCGCTCCGTAGCCGAGCAGCCCCGACATGCCCACGTCGTACGGATTGTCGTACTGGATCCACTCCTTGCCGCGGAGGGCGTGGCCGACCGGCGCCTTCACCCGTTCCGCGAAGGCCATCACCTCGTCGTGGGCACCCGCCGTGCCGCTACCGCAGAAGAGCGTCACGCGCGGGGCGTCGTCGACCATCCGGGCCAGCGCGTCGATCTCCTCGTCCGCCGGGCGGATGGTGGGACGGCGGGTGACCAGCGCCAGCTCGGCCGCCCGCTGCGGCGCCTCAAGGGCCGCGATGTCACCGGGCAGGCTGACCACGGAGACACCGGAACGGCCCACCGCGTGCTGGATCGCCGTCTGCAGCACCCGGGGCATCTGCGAGGGGTGCGAGATCAGCTCCGAGTAGTGGCTGCACTCGGCGAAGAGCCGGTCGGGATGCGTCTCCTGGAAGTAGGCCGTGCCGATCTCGCTGCTCGGGATCTGCGCCGCGAGCGCCACCACCGGCGCCATGCTCCGGTGCGCGTCGTACAGACCGTTGATCAGGTGCAGGTTTCCCGGGCCGCAACTGCCCGCGCACGCCGCCAGGTTTCCGGTGAGCTGGGCCTCGGCGCCCGCCGCGAAGGCGGCCGTCTCCTCGTGCCGCACCTGCACCCAGTCCATGCCGGGAGCCCGGCGGATGGCGTCGATGACCGGGTTGAGGCTGTCTCCGACGACACCGTAGATCCGCCGTACGCCCGCCTGGCCGAGGATGTCGACGAACTGCTCGGCGATGGTCTGCCTGGCCATGGACGGTCTCCCCTCACCGGTCCGCTGTCCCTGACCGCCTACCTGCCCCGCGTCGCACCGTGCAGTCACTCCGCGACGCCTCCGGATGGGGCGGGCGCCCGCTCAGGCGCGGCGGTCAGGCGCGGCGGGACCGCCACAGCTCCACGGCCACCCACAGGGCGCCGACGGTGATCAGCGCGCCGTGCGCCATCCGGAGCGCGGGCGGGCCGAAGAACTGCGGGAGGAAGAGGGCGAACCCGACGGCCAGCGGAACGGCGCTCCACCGCGAGAGCACGCCCGAACGCCACACGGCGACGGCCGCGAGGACCACGCCGACGCCGAGCAGCAGGAGCCCGGCCCCGAACATCGTGACCGCCGCGGGGCCGAACCGGAAGTCGTCGGCGAGCGAGAGCAGGGACGCGTCCTGCTCCTTGAGGGCGCGGGCGGCGATGACGTTCAGGCCGAACACCTCGGCCCCGTAGTACGGGAGCGTCAGCCCCGCGCCGATCCACGTGACCACCACGGCGGTGAGCGACGGGCGCCGGTCGAGCACGAGGTGCAGCGCCAGCAGGCCCAGCGTGAGCAGGACGAACCCGACCGCCGCGAACAGGTGCGCCGCGACCCAGGCCGACGAGGCCATCGCCCGCGCCCCGGCCAGGGTGGTCTCGTCCGAGTACGGCCGGACCACCGGATAGAGGAGGAACAGCACCCCGGCCACAGCGAGAGAACCGGCACCCAGCCGAGCACGGGATGAGTTGAGGGTGGACATGGACGGCTCCCATCGAGAATCGCTAGCGCGTCGCTCTATTTCGAGAGCAATGCTCTCTTTAGAGAACGATGATGTCAAGCGAGTCTCCCGCTCCATTTGATCTGAGGGGTGCCGCATGGCCCCGATCCCCTCCGGGCCAGGTCGCCGGAAAACGGGATGCAGCGGGATGTTCCGCCCCGGAATGATGGCCGGGTGACCATCGCCAGCGACCTCACCGTGCGCCCCTACGCCGACGCGGACCTGCCACTTCTCCAGCGGACCTTCGCCGGCTGGATCGCCGAGGCGGGCCGCTGCGGATACGACCACATCGGCGAACTGCCGCACCGCATCTACGAGAACCTCCGCGGACGACGCCCGGTCGGCGAGCTGGTCCACGTCTGGGAGGACGCCGGGGGTGTCGCCGGGCTCGCGATCAACCTGCGCTTCGGGGCGGCCTTCGACGTGTTCACCGCGCCGTCGCTGCGCGGGACCGCGGCGGAGTCACACATGCTCCACACCGCGTACGAGACGACGGGCCGCCTCATGGACGAGGACGAGCCCTTCGTGCTGACCGACCTCTTCGACTGCGACACCGTGCGAGCCGACCTCCTCACCGGGCTCGGGTTCACCCGCTTCCGCGTCTGGGACCACGTCAACGAGCGCGATCTGGACGGCCCGATCGCCGAGCCCCGACTCCCTGCGGGATTCGTCGTGCGCGGCGCCCGCCCGGACGACGCCGCCGGACTCGCCGAGGCCCGCAACAACTCGTTCGAGGAGAGCTGGACGGGAGACCTGTACCGCTCGGCGGTCATGGCGAAGCCCGGCTACGACCCCGCCCGCGAGATCGTCGTCGAGTCGCCCGAGGGGCGGATCGCCGCGTTCACGGTCTACTGGACGGACGAGCGGAACGGGATCGGGCACTTCGAGCCGGTCGGCACCCATCGCGACTTCCAGCGCCGCGGCCTCGCCCGCGCCGCCATGCTGTCCGCGATGCGACACATGGCGGCGGACGGCATGACCACGGTCACCGTCAACCACAACGCCGAGAACACCGCCGCGGCCGGGCTGTACGCCTCGCTCGGGTTCGTCCGACGACACGAGACGTACGGCTTCCGCCGCGCCCGCCCGCACGACGCCTGACGATCGTCACCTGAAAGGCCGCGGTCAGGAGGACGAATCAGAGCCGATCGCGGCCCCCGGCAGGATCCGGCGGAGGTGGTGGTCGACGATCGCGGCCGCGTCACCCACGCCGAGGTCTCCGAGCAGCACCCCGTCGGAGAGGCCGCGCGCGAGACCGAGCAGCGCGTGCGCCTCTGCGCCGGGGTCGACGTCCGGGGCCGGACCGGAGGCCGCCAGCAGCGCGACGATCTCGCGATGGACGGCGTCGCCGCCGGTGCGATAGAGGTCGCGGATCTCCGGATCGGCGACGGCCCTGGCCAGGAACGCGTGCCCGGCGAGCAGCGGGATCGGAGCGGTCACACCCAGCTCTACGACCGCGATCAGCACGCGCCGCAGCGTGTCCGCCGGGCCGCGGGCGTCCCGGACGGCCTCGCGCATGCGGCGCTCGATCTCTCCTCGCAGGACGTGGGCGCTGGCGCGCAGCAGATCGGCCTTCCCGGCGAAGTAGTGCTGCACGAGCCCCTTGGAGATGCCGGCTTCCTGCGCGACCTGCCCGATGGTCACTCCGGCCAGGCCGTCTCGCGCGCACAGCCGCAGCGCCGCCTGGGCGATCTCCTCCCGCCGAGCCGCGTGATCGACCTGCTTGGGCACAGCCCACCCTCCCTATTTCGCAATACGACCGTATCGTGATATTGATACAATACGATCGTACTGCCAACGGTGAACGGAGGACCCGTACGTGAACGACCTCGTGCGGCCCAACATCGGAGCCGAGTTCAACCGACGGCGCCTCGGACACTTCACGGACGCGCCGGCCTACACGCGCTACCGGCGAAACTACGACCGGGCCATGGCCGACCTTCCGGCGCCCGACCAGGTCCAGGACGTGCCGACCGGCTTCGGGACCGTGCGCGTCTACCGCTTCGGCGCCGACGACGCCGACGCCGGAAGGCCGCTCCTCCTGCTGCCGGGACGCACCGCGTCCACCCCGATGTGGGCGCCGAACCTCGCCGGTCTCACCGCTTCGCGCCGCGCCGTCTACACGGCCGACCTGCTCGGCGAGCCCGGCCTCTCGGTGCAGAGCAAGCCGTTCGCGAGCTCGGCCGACCAGGGCGTGTGGTTCGCGGAACTCCTGACCGGGCTCGGCCTCGACCGGACGCACCTGCTCGGGGTGTCGATCGGCGGGTGGACCGCCTTTCAGCTCGCCAGGCACGCTCCGGAGAAGGTCGCCTCCCTGAGCCTGCTCGACCCCGCCAACCTGTTCGGCCGGATCACCTGGAAGGCGGTCGCCGTCTCCCTGGGATCGATCGGACCGCTCCCCGAGTCGTGGCGGCTGCGGCTGCTGAGCTGGATCTCCGGCGGAGCCGACCTCTCCGGCGACGAGCCGGTCGCCGACCTGATCTCCGCGGGGATGCGCGAGTTCACCTCCTTCCTGCCCCCGCCGACGTATTTCTCGGACGAGCAGGTCGCCGCGGTCGACGTGCCGACCCTCGCCGTGATCGCCGGACGCAGCATCATCCACAACCCGGACCGGGCCGCAGACCGCGCCCGCCGGCTGCTCGCCCAAGGGGTCGTCGAGCTGTGGCCCGACGCCTCCCACGCCCTCAACGGCGAGTTCCCGGAGCGGGTCGGCACCCGGGTCCTCGCCTTCATCGACCAGCTTGACGCGGACGACGCCGGCCACGCCTGACCGCCGTGGCCGGCGAAAGCCGTACTCAGCCCGGACGGGGGATCCGCAGCGGCGCGAGCCGGGGAGGCGAGGGGTCCGAGAACGCGTCGGCCATCATGGTCGCGACCGTGTACAGGTTCCAGACCACGTCCATCCGCCGCCGCGGGAGGATCGCGAGAATCCGGCCGAGCTCGTCGTCCTCGACGAGACTCGCCAGCCTCTCGCGTACCCGCGCCTCACCCGTGGCGGCGACGCCCTCGCGCAGCAGGCCGGCCAGCTCCTCGGAGGGCGTCAACCGCCAGTTCCACGGCTTCCCGCCGCCCGCTCCCCCGGCCGTGCCGGCGACGGGAGGCCGGGTCCGTGCGCGCCGGCGCAGGATCCGGTTCACGAAGCCGTGGTCGGAACGCTCCACCTCGAAACGCCACGGCCTGCCCTCGATCGGGATGCCGCGCAGCTCCGGCGCGAAGTGGTCGATCACCCGGTGGACGACATCCTCGGAACGCCGCCACAGCGGGTCCATGCTGAGCGCGGTGCGGACGACACGGTTGTCCAGGAACGGCGGGATCGGCCGGCTCGTGCGCAGCAGCGAGGCGCGCGAGGCGGCGTGCCACCGCCCCACGCGATACGTGACGTAGAAGTGGTCGAGCGCCTCGGCCGGATTCTCGTGGCACCGGGTCAGCCACGGGGCGGCCAGCGCCCGGGTGTGCTCCCTGGCCCGCTCGGTCAGCAGGTCCGCGTTCTTCGCGTAGAAGCCCTCCATCCGGCGCCTGACCGCCTTGTGGCCGGGGTCCTCCTGGTTGTGCAGGAACCCGGCGCGCAGGATCTCCCCGCCGTGCCCCGACATGCGCGGCGCCGGATCGAAGCGCGCCGGTCCCGGCACGTTCTCGTACGCCGACAGCATGCCCTCGCAGGCGTACCGGACGTTGTGCGCGCGAACCAGCGGATGCGGGACGACGACGCTCCCGCCGTCCGGGGACCGTTTCGGCCGGTGGACGCGATGCTCGACGCCCAGCGCCGCGGCGACGCGCCGCGCGAGCTCCACGTCCGGGTCGCCGTCGTTCCCGCTCGTCGTGGCGACGAAGGGGATGCCGGCGCCGTGCAGCAAGGCGGCGAGCAGCCGGCTGTCCCGGCCTCCGGTGAGCGAGAGCCGTACCGGCTCGGCCGTGCCGAGCAGCGGCTCGACCGACGAGAGCAGCGCGTCGGCCAGCTCGCCGACCTGGGCGCGGATGTCGCGCCGGGACGTCGGCATGGGACGCGCCACCGGCAGCGGGACGACGGTGACGATGCGGCGCCCCCCGGCGATCCTGATCTCGCCGCCGGGCGGCAGCGCCGTCACACCCTCGAACGGGGTCTCGTCGGAGAGGAAGTACCCCGTCCGCACCATCGACTCAAGCGCCGGCAGGTTCCAGACGACCTCGGGCCGTGCCGAGCCGGTCCGGGCGGCCTGCGCGACCAGGTGGACCAGCAGGGCGCGGGTGCCGACGACGTGAACCTCCGGAGTTTCCGCGTAGAAGATCGGGCAGGCTCCCGTGCTGCCCGTCGCCGCGGCCAGATCGTCGTCGCCGGCCCGCAGGACCGAGAAGCAGCCGCCGGTGCGGCCGGCCGTCTCACCCAGCCGTGCGGCCGCGAGCAGCGTGCCGGCGTCCGGTGGCCTGGCGAGATGTCCCGTGACGCCCGCCACCCGGCCGTCACGCCGCAGCATCACCGGCAGACCGTGGTCCTCTGGTTCGTTGGACCAGGAGAGCAGCGAGATGTCACCGCGCGCGGACTGCCATTCGCCCGCGACGACGGTCTCGGCGGGTACCGGGAAGGCCCGCGTTATGGCCTCGCGGGCCGCGGTGAGGGCCGCGGGCGGTAGTGGGACACCGGCGCGCCTGGCCGCGACGCCTAGATGAACGCGCAACGTGCCACCCCCGCCGCCCGGCGGCCCGTACCGCCGTCGAGATGAAGGGGAACCGGTGTCCGGGAACGACCGGGCCCGGCCATGACTGTGTTCCGATAGATCGCGAATCGCATACCCGTAAGAGACGCCGGCGGTCAGGAAAAGGTTGGTGAGAACGCGTCACAACCGATCCGCACCCGCGTCCCGGCACGCTCGCCGAGTTCTGGCGGCGTGCCGCAAATGGCAGCAAACTGACCCTGTCACGCACGGCGGCTACCCGGCTGTCACGGACCCGGCGGAGGCAGGATGACGACGGCGCACCCCGATCCGCCGCAGACGCGGCGGCCGGAGCTGGACACCATCCGCGCACTCGTGGTGGTCGGGCTGGTGTTCTTCCACGCGGCGCTGGTGTTCGACACACGCAACGCCTACTACGTCAAGAACGCCGAGACCACCGAGGCGACCACGGTCGTGGCGGGCCTGGCCGTGGTGTGGGCGATGCCGATGCTCTTCCTCATCGCCGGTCTCGGTTCGTGGCACTCCCTCCGGCGTCGCGGGCCCGCCGGGTTCGTGGTGGAACGGCTGCTGCGGCTCGGCGTGCCCCTGGTCTTCGCGACCGTCGCCCTCCTCCCGGTGCCGCAGTGGCTGCGGCTGCGGGCCGATCCCGCCTATCGGGAGTCGTACCCGCGCTTCCTGCCACGCTTCTTCGACGTACGGCTGGACCTGTCGGAGTTCCCCTTCATCGTGCAGGGCGAGCACTTCGAGTCCGGCCATCTGTGGTTCGTGGTGATGCTGCTCGCGTACGCGCTCCTGCTCGCCCCGCTGGCCCGCTGGCTGCCGCGCGAGCCCGGCCGCCGGATCCGCGAACGGCTGGCCGCCGCCGTGCGGACGCGCGGGGCGATCCTCGCGCTTCCGGCGCTCCCGATCGCGCTGATCACCGCCCTGGCGGGCATGGAGGAGCCGTTCGCCGGGTGGAGCCGCTGGGCGTACCTGCTGTTCTTCCTGTACGGGTTCGTGCTCGCCTCCGACGACCGGTTCCGCGTCGCGATGCGCCGGGACGCCCGTCCCGCGCTCGGCTCCGCGCTCGTTCTGCTGGCGATCGGAATGCCGGGCTTCCTGATCGCCGGCGACGCTCCCGGCGCGAATCCCTTCACCGACATGACCGCGCTCGCGATCGCGGTCCGCGCGCTGTACGGCGCGGCCGGCTGGTGCTGCCTGGTCGCGATCCTGGGCCTGCTCGACCGCCGCCGCACCGCGCGGAACCCCGAGTCCCCACTTCCTTCGGCCGCACCGGGGGGCGGCTCCGGAGGGCCGCAACCGGCGCCGCCGCGGGCCGGCCGCGGCAGGCGGCTGTACGGCTACCTGGCCGCCGCCGTGCTGCCGCTGTACATCCTCCACCAGCCGATCCTCGTCGCCGTCGCGTACGGCGTGGTCCGGTGGGACGCCGCGATGCCGGTCAAGTACGTCGCGATCGTGGCGGCCTCGCTCGCCCTGACGGTCGCCGCGTACGAACTGGTGGTGCGCCGCACCCGCCCGGCCCGCTTCCTGTTCGGCCTTCGCAGCGATGCCTGGTTCCAGAACGGGCGGTGAAGAGCATGCCGGGCCGGATGATCAGCTGTGTAAAAGCGCCGGTACGAGTGAGGCGAGGACGGCCTGGTCCTCCTCGCGGTGCGGGGCGTACTCGGTGATGCCCAGGCCCGCCGGTACGAAGCGGGCAGTGAGCGCCCGCACGGCCTCACGCAACGCCTCGATGGTGAGGCCGCCGGCCTCGGGACAGCTCAGCGAGCCGAAC
Organism: Microtetraspora malaysiensis; assembly: GCF_001528665.1. Taxonomy (GTDB): domain Bacteria; phylum Actinomycetota; class Actinomycetes; order Streptosporangiales; family Streptosporangiaceae; genus Microtetraspora_A; species Microtetraspora_A malaysiensis. Next base: position 282,565 of record NZ_BBYJ01000017.1, on the reverse strand, counting down.
CGTCCCGGGTCGAGGACATCGAGATCGATGTGGATGTAGACGGCCGTTGCTCCGGTCGCGGCCACGGCCGCAACCAGGGCGTCGGGCGAGGACGCCAGGTCGGCGACGGCATGCCAGGCGATCTTCGCGTCGGCGACATAAGCCAGCTCTGCCGGATCCAGCGCGCGGGCGCCCGCGAGAATCACCTGTTCGGGCCGGAGCGCTCGTGCGGGAACCAGATCGGGGTGCCCCTCGCCCAGCAGGGTGCGCAGGACCATGCCGTGGAAGGCGTGCGAGGGTGAGGAAGCGGGGGTGTTGAGGTCGCCGTGGGCGTCGAACCAGACGACGGCGAGCGCATCCCCGTACCGGCCCAGGGCGGCCGACACGGGCTCCAGCTCGACTCCGCAGTCGCCGCCGACCGTCACCACCGGGGCCGCACCCGCTTTCTCAAGGGCGGCGCGGGTCCGGGCGGCGACGGTGGTCAGCACGTCCAGAGCACGCACGCCGTCCCGTTCGACGCCCTCGGCGTCAGGGACGGATACCTGGACGATACGGGTGGCCTGCACCAGAGAGGCGAGCAGTGCGGAGCCGCGTGCGAGGCGCCGAGCATCGGTGACGCCCGATCCCTGCCACTGCGGTACCTGGATGACCGTGGTCGGAAGCATGATCTGATCATTTCAGAGCCTGTTCACACGACGGGGGTGACCGTCAGTCAGAGCACTGCGGATTCGATATCGAGATATCGTGGTGTGTCGGAATGTCCGACGGGAAGGGTGGCGTATGGCCGCGACGGCGGGATTCGATCCGGGTGATCTGATCGAGGTGTTCAAGGCCCTCGGCAACCCTGCCCGTTTGCAGATCATGCAGTGGCTGAAGGATCCCGACACGCACTTCGACGAGCACGCGCCGATCGCGGACCGTCAGTCGGTCGGTGTGTGCGTCACGCATATCCAGGCGAGGTCGGGCCTCGCGCAGTCGACCGTCTCCAGCTACATGAGCACGCTCGAACGGGCGGGACTCGTGCGGCCCACCCGGGTGGGCAAGTGGACTCACTATCGGCGCGACGAGGAGCGACTGGCGCAGCTGGCGCGAGCGATCGACGCCACCATCTGATTGACATATCACGATGTGTCGTAATCTTCTCATGCCGAGGCAGCGGCAGGCGTGAGGAAGGCGCTCGCCGGCGACGCGAAGACCCGCTTCCTGTTCGGAATGCGGAAAAGATCACAGTCCTAGCAAACTTGTCGGGAAGATCACGCATCTCACAGTTGTGATCAAACACGTTATAGCGACGGCATTGGTGTTCGGATCGGTACTGGGCGGAACCGGCGTGGCCCACGCGAGCGCCGCCGAGATCCCCAAGGGGTTCCTGCTGACCGAGGCGAAGGCAAGGAAGGTCATCCCACCACCGTTGGATGACGAGGAATGGTGGAAGATCAGCGACAAGCCGTCCCTCCAGCTCGATCTCAACCCCTGCCCCACGAAGGGGAAGCCCCGCGACGGCCGGGTCGCGATGCGTACCATCACACACCTGACCAGCGCTCCCTCCGTCAGTGGCGAACAGCTTGTCCTCTACCGGAACGCCACGTCCGCCAAGGCGGTCCTCGCCAAGCTACGCGCCGAGCTGAAGCGCTGCTCGCGTGGCTCGGACCGGTACACCGCCACGCCGTTGTCGGTCGGGGACGAGGCCGTGTCCGTCACCGGCCACGCCTACGCGAAGGGGAAGATCGATAAATCCATGCCCCCCACGATGTGGGCGGTGGCGCGGCGGGGAAGCGCCGTCTTCTTCTACTCCGACTTCGCGGACCGCGGCGATCGCCATGGCCGCCTCCTCGGCGATCGCGCACTGAGGAAGGCGCTCGCCGGCGACGCGAAGAAGATGGCGAAGAAGGTGTGCGACCTCCCCGGGGTGTGCGGATAGACCGCCCGTCTTCAGAACCGGCCCTGGTTATGTGTGAGAACGCGGAGCATGAGACGGCGCCGAAGACCTCATACGTCATGCGATCAGGCCCGCGGCGCGCTCCGCAGCCGGGCGATCATCGACTCGGCGGGCCGGCCGAGCACCCGTTCGAGGTCATCGCTCTGGTATTCGAGCGCACCCGCCCGCACCTGGGCGTTGAGCCAGGCCATTGGTCCCGGCCCGGAGTCGGGCACCTCCCGGTACGTCATGCCCAGCGCGTCCGCCAGCTCGGGGTAGCTCCACAGGGGACCGGTGAAGTCGTAGGCCCGGCCGTGGTGGCCGTCGGTGGTCAGCACGTTCGCCGCCGCCTCGGCCAGGTCGGATCGAAACGCGGTGTTCAGCCCCCGGCCCCCCGTGCTGCCGGTCAGCTCTCCGCCCGACGGCTCCGGGACGAACGCGTCACCGTAGTAGGGGTGCCGTAGCAGCGTGTACGGCAGGCCGCTGTCGCGTTCGGCCTTCTCTGTGGCGTGATGCGCCTCGGTGACGCCCGTGGCGACTGCGCCGGCGCCCAGGAAGCCGGTGTAGGCGACGGCCCCGACGCCCACCTCGACGGCGGCGTCCACAGCGGCCAAGTGGTACGCGATCCTCCGGGCCGGGTCGAGTTCCGGCGAGGAGCTGAGCAGGAGCCGGTCGGCTCCGTCGAACGCCGCCCGCAGGCTCGCCCAGTCGTCGTAGTCGCCCCGCCGTACCGGGACGCCCTCCGGAGCCCGCGCGGGGTCACGGACGACGGCGTCCGGACTCCTGGACGAAGAGCGCGGCGGAAATGGTGCGGACCGACGAAGTCCAGCGCTCTCAACATCAGCAGGATGAACGGATGGCTGACCTCACCCACCTGCAGAGCCTGCTGGACCGCGAGGCGAAATCCCTTCAGGTCCCCGGCGCCGCCGTCGGCGTGCTCTTCGACGGCGCGGAGCACGTCCTCACCACCGGCGTCACCAGCGTCGACGCGCCGGCCCCCGTGACGGGCGACACGCTGTTCCAGATCGGGTCGACCACCAAGACGGTCACGGCGACAGCGGCCATGCACCTCGTCGAACGCGGCCGGCTCGACCTGAACGGGCGGGTACGGCAGTACCTGCCCGGCTTCCGGCTCTCCGACGAGCGGGCCGCGGACGAGCTGACCATCCGGCACCTGCTCACCCACACCGGCGGATTCCTCGGCGACATCGACGACGGCGAGAGCTGGGACACCGGCGCGCTGGCCGCTGCGATCGACGCCTACGACCAGCTCCCCCAGCTCTTCCCGCCCGGCGCGCTCGCCTCGTACAACAACGCCGCGTTCCGGCTGCTCGGCAGGGTCATCGAGGTCGTGTGCGGCGAGCCGTACGAGCACGCGGTCCGCCGGATCGTGCTCGAACCTCTGGGCATGAGCTCCAGCTTCTTCTTCCCCTGGGAGGTGGCGACGCGACCGCACGCCGTCGGGCACACCGTACGAGAGGACGGCCCGCAGGTCGCGCACATGTGGGGACTGTTCCGCGACAGCATGCCCGAGGGCGGGCTGGTGTCGTCGGTGCGCGACCAGCTCCGCTACGCCGCCTTCCACCTGGGCGCGAGCGGTGACGAGCCGGTCGGGGCCGCCACCAGGGAGCTGATGCAGAGGGAGCACGTCCCGGTCGGCGTGCCGTGGACCGGCATCGGGCTGCCGTGGCTGCTGGACGAGCAGGCCGGCGTGCGGCTGGTCACGCACGGCGGCAACATCGGCAACCTCCAGTTGTCCTCGTTCGTCCTGGCGCCCGAGCACGGCTTCGCCGTCACCACGCTCACCAATTCCGCCCCCGGCAAGGCGCTGGGCAACCTGGTGACCGACTGGTGCCTGGAGCACCTCCTCGGCGCCACACCGCGGGCCGTACGGCTGACGCTGCGCGAACCCGAGCCGGAGTACGCGGGCAGCTACGACGCGGGGCAGTGGACCTTCGAGGTCGACGAGCAGCTGACCGCGCGGTTCGTGCTCCGCCCCGAACTGGTGGCCGCGGGCGTGGAGGGCATGCCTGACATACCGCTCGCGCTGGTCGAGGGCGGTGACGACGTCGCGCTCGCCCCCGACCCGCGGCGTGCCGTCGGCCGCTTCCTTCGAGACGACGCGGGCGAGGTCGCGTTCCTGCACCTGAGCGGTAGGGCGGCCAGACGGATCCGCTGAATCGCCGGCGCGCTCCGCAGAAATATCGTCCCTTTCTGCGCACTCGGTGTGTTCCCCAGATGCGGCCGGACTCCAGGGGAAGGTGTCCGGCTGCTTTAAAGTGAGCGGATGTGATGTCGAGCTCGCACCGGTTGCCCCGAGGGCGGAACGCGTTGCCGCCGGAAGAGGTGGATCGGCTGCAGCGCGAGCGCCTCTGCCGGGCGATGGCCGAGGTCATGGCGCGGAAAGGGTATGCCGCCACATCCGTTGAGGATGTTCTCAAGCATGCCCGGGTGTCCCGCCTGAGCTTCTATCGGCTGTTCGGTTCCAAACTCGACTGCTTCATGGCCGCGTTCGACCATGCGTGTGAACTGATCTTCGCACAGGTCATGGGCGCGATCGGGACCTTCGACAAGGGCGGCGACCCGATGGAAGGCTACGAGCGCGCCATCACCGTCTACCTCGAAGCGCTCGAAGCGGAGTGGCCTTACACCCGCATCTACCTGGTCGAGGTCTACGCCGCAGGCCCTGAAGCCGTCGCCCACCGGCGCGAGCTCAACGAGTTCATGACCTCCTTCTACGCCGATGCTCTGGGGGTCATCGACGATCAGGGCCTGCTGACCTGCCGCATGCTCGTCGCCGCCACCAGCGCTCTGGTCACAGTCCCGGTCGCGGAGAACGACCGTGAAGGTCTGCGCGCCGTGACTCCTCAACTGATCGCGCATGTCCGCACCCTCTGGGACTGCGGCGCCTTCGGTGTCGGCACGGGCCACGCCTGACCCGAGGGACAAAGACTGCCTTACCGGGCAAGTCCGGCGAATCCGCGATTTCGGACCCACCCAAGCGATGAAATCAACGCATTTCCCCTGCCACGAATCATAAAGAGACGATATTGTCTATTTGCTCGCGCGGCGTCCTGTTCAATCGGCGCCCTCTCTGGATCCGAACCATGCATAGCCACTGTTCAGAGGGCGGCCGTGGACAAGATCCCCCCATTCGACGCTGGAGGACATGTGCCCGAGTGGATGGCTCTGCTGCCATCGGATTTGGAAGCGGTGGGGCCGTACCGCCTTGAAGGCCGACTCGGGGTCGGCGGTCAGGGCACAGTTTATGTGGGTAGCGCGGTTCCGGGGCAGCGAGTGGCGGTAAAGCTGCTCCACCCGCACCTGGCCATCGACAAGATGGCCAGGGCCCGTTTTCTGAGCGAGGTCGAAATCGCCAAGCGGGTGGCCCTGTTCTGCACGGCAAAGGTGCTCGACAGCGGTTTCGTGAACGAGCGGCCCTACATCGTCAGCGAATTCGTGGACGGGCCGTCACTGCAGGAGTCGGTGCTCAATACGGGCCCACGTAGCGAGGCGGCGCTGGAACGGCTGGCGCTCAACACGGCGACGGCGCTGGCCGCGATCCACCAGGCGGATGTGGTCCATCGGGATTTCAAGCCGGGTAACGTCCTGCTCGGCCCGGACGGCCCAGTGGTGATCGACTTCGGGATCGCCCGGGCACTGGACATCAGCCGATCGGTCACCACCAGCCAGGTCGTGGGCAGCCCTGGCTACATGGCGCCCGAGCAACTCTCGGGCGGCAAGATCGCACCTGCGGTCGACCTGTTCGCCTGGGGAGCGACGATAGTCTTCGCCGCCACCGGGAAGAGGGCCTTCAGCGGTGACTCGATCCCCGCGATCATACGGTCGATCCTCCACGACCAGCCGAATCTGGACGGACTGGACGGCCGGCTCGGCGCCATCGTCCGCGCGTGCCTGGCCAAGGACCCGGCCCGGCGGCCGACCGCGGCGGAGGTCGTGGATGGCTTACGCGGCCTGCCCAGTTCGGCCTGGCGAACCGGAAACTCTGTGGTCAGCGAGCCCGCCAACGGCGCCCGCCGACAAGATGGGAGCGACAGAGCACCGGCCGAGAACGGCAAGCGCCGGCACCTTGTCCTGATCGGTGCCGCGGTCCTGCCGCTGCTCGCGGCCCTGGGCATCACCTACTTCGTCGCCACCCCCGGTCAAGGAGCAGAGGACTTCGCCGCATCACAGGCGCTGCATTCCACATCGCCCTCCGGTGGCGGTACCCCGGCATCGCCCAGCCCGGCCGGCGCCACGGCGGGCCAGACCGAGTCGCCGTCTGCACGGCGCCAGAAAGTTCCGAAGGTCGACAAGGCGGAGCGGCAGAACCCGCGACGCTCAGACGATGCGCCGGACTCAAAGCCTTCGGCATCCCAGAAGCCAACCCAGAAGCCGTCCTCACCGGCAAAGGAGCGGCCACAACCATCAGCGGACCGGCCACGACCGGACGCGGGAAGGCGATCGCCGTCAAGCGGACAGGAGCAGCCATCGTCAAACGGACGAGAGCCGACTCCTTCAGGTCCGAGGGTGCTCGGGACCGTGTCGCAAAGCGACGTGAGCGCCTACTGCCAGAGTCAGGGATATATCGGCGCCGTGGGCAGCACGGGCAACTACTGGTGCTATGGCTCTGGCGGAACTTATGTTCCTGGTGGAACTTATGGCTCTGGTGCAACTTACGGCCCCGGTGGAACCTATGGGTCTGGTGGAACTTATGGCTCTGCTGGAGCTCCGGTCACCATGACGAACGTATGCCAGTGGGCTTACCCCGGCCACCCGAACGTCCGTGCGCAAGGGGACACCTGCATGTCGTCCTGACCACCAGGCGAGGGGCGCTGGGCTCAGGCGGCGACGGATGTCGCCGAGCGCCCCGGTGGCCGCGGCCGTCCACGACCAGGGTCGAACCGTTCCCGGATCACAAGGCGGCGGACGGCGGCGGCCCGGTCTAGTGCCGTGACCGGCAAGGTTTGCCCGGACGGAGCGGTGATCCAGGGTGGTGCATCGCAAGGCGGAGGAGGAGGCCGTAGCGGAGCCTACGGCCGACAATCCCGGGCCCCGCGGAAAGTCCGAGCCTGCGAGGACTTTTCGTGGGTGGGGCGTCAACGCAGCGAGGTGCCGCCCTGGGCGACGCGACGGGGCAAAAATTGGCGGGAGGGGCACTAGTCGATCCAGATCACCAGGCCGGTCAGGCCGTTGAGCACCGCCGCGGCGCCGGCCCGGACGGCGCGCCCGGCACGCTCGGGAGTGAAGGTGGCGGGATCGTACGTCGACGACATGCCGAGCCCCTCGCCGCGGAACGACGCACCGGTCCAGTCGGCGGCGGTGACGTTCCCCGTGGGCTCGGCCAGCTCGGCGCCGACCACGAGGAACTGCTGGTCGAGGTGGTTGGGACTGACCATGGCCAGGGGGTCGATGAGGTCGTTGCCGGCGCTGATGATGAGGTCGGGTTTCATCTTGATCGCGCTGCTGATGCGCGGGATGAACTGGTCCGGCTCCGTGGCCGTGAGGGTCTTGAGGCTGACGTTCTCCTCCTCGGCCCACTCCGTCACGGCGTTCACCAGTGTTTTGGTCTGGGGGTCGTCCCCCGCGGTGAGCAGCACCACCCGGTAGCCCTCCGACGGGCGGACCCCGTTCCACGAGCCGGGTCGTGGCGTGATCGTCGCTTCCGGGGCGGGCGACGCGGCCGGGAAGAACCCCGGGCCGGGGGTGCCGACGGCGCTGGGCTTCGCGTGCGGCCGGGACCAGTCGTCGCCGGAGCCGCATCCGCTGATCAGTAGGGCGGTCGCGACTGCCGCGGCCAGTGTGCCGGCAGGCAGAAGTCGAGGGCGCATAGGGATCGTCCTCCGGTATGGCGGGAAGTGCGCATACTTCCTACCGCATTGTTTGCGGCCTTCGGAGCTGAGGCTGCCTCCGCCGGGTTTGGTTCGTCGCGAGTTCGCGTGCGAGAGGCCACTCGTTCATCTGAGTCGAGCAGATTTCGTACACCAAACCAGAAAAGGAGTCATATGTCCCCCGCCGCACGGCGTCGTGCCGGTGCCATCATCGCCGCCGTAGCCGTGGCCGTCCTGCTCAGTGCCGCGCCCGCTCTCGCCCACGGGTTCACCTCGACCGTGTACGCCGACCTCACCTCGACCGAGGCCGGGCACGTCCGCACCGAGCTCCAGCTGGAGTACGACCTGCTCATCGTCTCCGCCGCCGACAACGAGAAGAATGATCAGCTCTTCCGAGCTGGCACCGCGGCGTTCGAGTCCGGTGACGCCGCGGAGCAGGCCGCCGCGCTCAACACCCACGCCGACTCGGTCGTCGCGTACGTGACCAAGCGCTTCGGCGTCACGGCCGGAGGTGGCGCGTGCGCCCCGGCCCGGGACGGCGACTTCACGATCGGGCGACGCGAGGGCGTCCCGTACGCGCTGCTGGCCCTCGACTACCGGTGCCCGGAGTCCGCCGAAGCGCACGAAGTACGCAGCGGACTGTTCCCGGGTTCCGAGGGCTATGTACGTGACAGCAAGACGATCGTCACCTACGACCTCGACCTGCAGTCCGGAAGCACCGCCCTCGACGCTCAGCATCGGTCGTTCTCCACGCAGCAGTCCTGGATCGAACGGTTCTGGCAGTTCTTCCGGCTCGGAGCCGAGCACCTGCTCGACGGAATCGACCACATCCTGTTCCTGCTGGCGCTCATCGCGGGATCACGCCGCCTGCGCGAGATCGTGCTGGCGGCGACGACCTTCACACTGGCCCACTCGGTGACCTTCGTCCTCGCCGCTCTCGGCCTCGTGGAGGTGCCCGGGTCGGTCGTCGAGCCGGTGATCGCCCTCTCGATCTCGGTCGTGGCGGGCTGGCATCTGTGGCGGATCTGGCGACGCCGGTCGCACGCCACAGATCTCGAGACGGTCGGGCACGGCCACCTCGCCCTGGACCGCGCGGGCTGGTCCCGGCTCGCGGTGGTCTTCTGCTTCGGCCTCGTGCACGGTCTCGGCTTCGCCGCGGCCCTGGGGATCGACCAGGCCTGGTCGTGGACGCTTCTGTGGTCGCTGCTCGTCTTCAACGTGGGCATCGAGGTCGTCCAGCTGGCGATCATCATCGTCGTCTTCCCGCTGCTCGCCCTGCTGCGCCACCGCCGACCGGCCGCGGGGCTGTGGGCGACGGGCGCCATCGCGACGGGTGTGTCCGTGATGGGCCTGGTGTGGTTCGTGCAACGCGTTCTCGAAATCTGAGATCACGTCACAACTTCCGGCAAGCGCAACAGCCTGCCCACCCCACGTTCACCTCCACGACACGGCTTTTCGAAAGCGTGCAAATCTCCCTAACTCCCCCAAACGGATGGAAACACATGAAGCTCGACAACGGGCCGCGAGGCTCGGGCTCTGTTCTGCGCCGGGTGGCCATGGGCGCCACCGCGGCGGCCATCGGTGTCACCGCGGTGTTCGGCGGCGGCCTGGCGTCCGCGGCCCAGGCCGACAGCACGACGCTCACCGGCATCGTCCTCGGCGTGGGCACCAACGAAACGCAGCGCGTCGTGTCCTGGTACTCCTCGACCGGCACCGCGCAGGTGGTCCAGGTCGTGCCGACGTCCAAGCTCGTCAAGGGCGAGTTCCCCGCCAGCGCCGTCAGCTTCCCGGCCACGGTCGCCGCCAACAGCGTCAACGGCGGCTACAACGCCCACGCCACGATCGACGGCCTGAAGCAGAACACCTCGTACTCCTACCGTGTCGGCGCCGAGGGCCAGTGGTCCCCGACGCACTCCTTCACGACCCAGGACTTCAACGGCAACAACCTCGACTTCCTGTTCTTCGGCGACCCGCAGATCGGCTCGTCCGGCAACACGGCGAAGGACGGCGCCGGGTGGCTCGACACCCTGGATGTCGCCCTCGCCGCCAACCCGAAGGCCGAGCTGCTGGTCTCGGGCGGCGACCAGGTCGAGACCGCCAACACCGAGTCGCAGTGGGACGCATTCCTCGCCCCCGCCAAGCTGCGCCAGTACCCGTGGGCCGCCACCATCGGTAACCACGACGTCGGCGGCAAGGCATACGAGCAGCACTTCTGGACGCCGAACACCGACCGTTCCGCGCCGTACTACAACGGCAGCGCGACGACCCGGTCGGGCGGTAACTACTGGTTCAAGTACAAGAACGTCCTGTTCATCGACATCAACAGCAACGCCTACGCCAACGACGCCGACGCCGCGCACATCGGCTACATCTCCAAGGTCGTCAAGGAGCAGGGCGCCGGCGCCAAGCACACGGTGCTCATCTACCACCACGCGATCTACTCGCCGGCCAGCCACGCCAACGACTCCGACAACAAGCAGCGCCGTCAGGACTTCCCGACCGCGTTCTCGAACCTCGGCGTCGACCTGGTCCTGCAGGGTCACGACCACAGCTACTCCCGCAGCTACGTGATCAAGAACGGCCAGAAGGCGAACAAGGACGAGCAGCCCGGCGCCGCCGAGGTGCACCAGGGCCCGGGCGGCGTCATCTACGTGACGGCGAACTCCGCGTCGGGTTCGAAGTACTACGACATCACCGCTCCGGACCCGAGCAAGGACCCGAACTACGGTCCCGACCCGTTGAACCCCAAGAGCCACTGGGCCAACTCGGTCGAGAACCAGGAGCACGTCCGCACCTACGTGCGGGTCCAGGTGCGCGGCAACAAGCTCGTCGTCGAGAACGTCCGCAGCAGCACCTGCGCCGCCCCCAACGCCGCGGTGGAGCTCGGCCAGGTGAAGTGGTGCGGCCCGAACAACGGCGCCGACGCCGCTCCGGGGGTCGGCTCCAGCGTCGACAAGGTCGTGATCCACACGAACGAGGGCAAGGCCAACGGGAACAAGTCGGCCGCGGCCGACTCCGGCTGGCTTCAGTAGCCGACCGAGAGTGGCGCCGGGTCCGCACGCTCACCGCGCTGAGCTGACCCGGCCCGCTCTACCTCGTGGGGTGGGCACCCTCGGGCGCCCGCCCCACCACCGGTCCTCCACCCATCGCATGCCGTCCGTCCCGCCGCTCCCAGAACTGCCTGAGGACCATCAGATGCACCTGCCCAGCCCGCGTACGACCACAGCAGCCGGATCACTCGCCCGGGCCACCGTCGTGGTGCTGCTCGCCGTGCTCGGCGTCCTCGGTGTGGGAACGGCACCTGCCGCGGCGGCGGACGGCGAGGTCTCCTGGGCGGTCGGGACGGCCTCCAACGACTTCGGGTCCGGCCGGGCGAACTACCGCTACACCCTCGACCCCGGCGGGCGGTTGGACGACGGCCTCGTGGTCGTCAACCACGGCACGACACCGCTCCACCTGGCCGTGTACGCCGCTGACGGGTTCACCACCGAGCAGGGCCGGATCGATCTGGCCTCCAGGGACGCGAAGCCGACCGGGGTGGGTGCGTGGGTCCACACGGACCGGTCCGACGTGACGGTCCCGCCCGGCAAGTCTGTCGAGGTGCCGTTCACCGTCGCCCTTCCGGACAGCGCCGCGCCCGGCGAATACATGGGTGGCATCGTCACCTCGCTGACGCAGGACGGCGATGCGGGCGGGAGCGACGGGGACCGGCGTCTCGGCATCCGGATCCGCCTGCGCGTGGGGGGAGAGCTCAAGCCGAGCCTCTCGGTGGAGGACCTGCGCGTACGCTACTCGGGCACGCCCAACCCCCTGGGAAAGGGCGACGCCACCGTCACGTACACGATCCACAACACGGGCAACGCCATCCTCACCGCTCGGCAGACGGTGTCCATGTCCGGCCTCTTCGGGCGCTTGGCCGGGGACGCGGGGCACATCGACGATTCGCCCGAGTTGCTCCCGGGCGACACCTGGAAGGTCTCCGTACCGGTACACGGAGTGGTTCCCGCGCTGAGACTGACGGGGACGGTCACCCTCATGCCGCTGCTCACCGACGCGGCGGGCTCGGTCGCCCCGCTCGCCGACGTGGAGAGCACCGCGCACGCCTGGACCATCCCCTGGGCGGTGCTGCTTGCCCTCATCGTCCTTTGCGGGCTCGTCGTCGCGGCTCTGGCCTCCCGACGCCGTCGGACCAAGCTCCGCGCCCAGGAGGCCGTCGAGCAGCCGCTTCGCGAGCGGGAGACCTCAGACCGCTAGCCGTTGAGCGACCGGCGAGGTCGTACGGACGTCTCGCCCGGCCCCGGCACGGCGTACCGGCGGGAAGTCAGCCGGCCATGGCACGACGACAGCGGGCCAGTGCCGCGCGCAGGTCACGGCGCAGCGCCCGGTCCAGGCCGGGCTGGGCGAGCGCGTCGGCGAAATCGCGGGCGGCCTCGTCCCATCGCGCCAACCGCATCAGTGCCGTGCCCCGGTTGTAACGGGGCACGGGCGCGGCCGACAGCGCCACCGCGCGGTCCAGGTCGGCCACGGCGGCGGCCACGTCACCGTGTTCGAACCGGACGGCGGCCCGGTTCGTCCATGCCTCGACCAACTCCGGATCCCCGGCCAGGGCCCGGGTGAGCAGCTCGTCGGCTTCGGCGAGGCCGCCGCGCTCCGAGCGGATCAGCCCGAGGGTGCACAGCAGCGCGGGCTCCTGCGGAGCCAGTGCCAGCCCGGCTCGCGCGCCTTCCTCGGCCGCGTCGAACGCGCCGCGCTCCACGTGCAGGTTGACCAGGGCGATCCGGGCGTCGAGGTGCCCGGGGTCGATGGCGAGTACGCGTTCCAGGTCGTCACGCGCCGACTCCGGCCGGCCCCGCTCCTGCTGGAGCACGGCCCGGTTGTAGTACGCCTCGGGCAGGTGCGGTCCGAGGCGGATCGCGGTGCCATAGTCCTTGATCGCGGCCTGGGGCCGGCCCGCCGCCCGGTGCAGAGCGGCCCGGTCCACGTAGTACTCACAGTTGGCGGGGTCGTGTGCGATCACCGTGTCGAGCTCGGCCAGGGCCTGTTCCGGATCGCCCAGGGCCAGATGCACCTGCGCCCGGTTGTGGCGTAACCGAGCCAGGTCCTGCGGACGCTCGCCGGGGGCGAGCGCCTTCGTCAGCCGGGCCAGCCCGTCGTCGATCAGCCGCAGCGCGCGGGCGGGCTCACCCGCTCTGCTGTCCAGCAGCGCGATGCCCTGCTCGTAGAAGACGGTGGACAGCACCCGCTGCCGCGGGTCGTCCAGTCCGGCGGCGAGATGAAGCGCCTGTTCCAGCCAGTGCCGCGCCCGCGCCGGGTCCTGCTCGGCCGCCGGCAGGTGCCTGGCGTACAGCATGGCGGTGGCGTACGCGGCCGACATGGTGATCTTCGGGTCGTCGGTGGCGGCGCGCGCCTCGCGGTAGAGGTCGAGAGCTTCGGCGGCGCGGTCCAGCGCCGCCAAGGCGGTGGCCAGGCCGGTGGTGAACGCCCACCAGTGCCTCAGGTCGCCCTCCGGCGTCACCGCGGCGCGCCCGCGCGAGGCGACGCGGGCCGCGTGGTGGTAGAAGCCGCGGGCCAGGCTGTCGCCCAGGGCCGCGCGTGTCGCCTCCGGCGTCGGGTCGGCCGCCACCGGCTCGCGGGCGCCGCCGTCGCGCAGGTCCAGGCGCAACGGGGACGATCCGATCCGGCGGGTCAGCGCGTCCAGCAGTTCGCGGGTGGTCTCGTCGGCGTCGGCCACGTGGTCGAACCGCACCGTGACCGGGTGCCGGAGCGTGCCCGCCCAGGCCGCTGTGAACTCGGCGGCGCCGTACGCCAGACAGGCGGTACGCCGGGCGGGATGGAACCGGATCGGCTCCTCCTCGGCCGCCGGTCGTGCCACGGGGTCGAGCCAGGGGGCGATGGCGTACAGCTCGACCGTGTGACCGGACGCCAGACGGGGACGGTCGGCGGCGATCCGGCCGAGAAAGGCCGCGACCCCGGCGTACGGCCCGTGGTCGCGATGGCAGTCGTAGCCCTCGGGCACATCGATCACGGCTGGGCCGATCGCCGCAGGGGCGGGCGCCCGGGAGCGCCCGCCGTGCCGGCAACTACCAGCACCACTCGATCCAGAGGCGGCGGGCACCGGACAGCAGGCGCAGCGCGCCCTTACGACGGACGGTCATCTTCCTCATAAGCACCTCCGTGTGATCCACTTCAGGACTGGCCCGAGCATAATTCGGCACAACGGAAATATGTAGACATCTAGGGATCAAATTAGGCCGTACTCGGCGCGGGCAGAACGCAAGACGCTCAGGACCTTTGTCGCCTGCGACTGTCCTGGTCAGCCGTTGTCGAGAGTGAGCAGGCCGCGCCGGAAGGCGGCGGCGACAGCGGCCGCCCGGTCGTTGACACCGAGCTTGGCGTAGATGTGCAGCACGTGGCTCTTCACGGTGGCTTCACTGATGAACAGGCGCGCGGCGGCTTCGCGGTTGGTGGCGCCCTCGGCGATGAGGTGGAGGATCTCCAGTTCCCGGGCGCTCAGCGGGTCGGCGGGCGCGCGGACCTGGCCGAGCAGGCGGGTGGCGACCGACGGGGACAGCACGGCTTCACCCCGCGCCGCCGTACGGACGGCACGGATGAGCTCGTCGCGGCCGGTGTCCTTGAGGAGGTAGCCGGTGGCCCCGGCCTCGATGGCGGGCAGGACGTCCCTGTCGGTGTCATAAGTGGTGAGGATGAGGACGCGGGCCGCGATGCCCAGCCTGACGAGTTCTTTGATGGCCGAGACACCGTCCATCCTGGGCATTCGGAGATCCATGAGGATCACGTCGGGGTTCAGCGCCCGCGCGAGTTCGACGGCCTGGGCGCCGTCTCCGGCCTCGCCGAGCACCTCGAAGTCCGGGTCGCCGACGAACATGCCGCGGATGCCGTCCCGGACGATGGGATGGTCGTCGACGATCAGCAGCCGGATCGGGGTCTCAGCCACGTGCCACCGCCGGAACGCTCGCGGAGATCGCGGTGCCGGCACCGGGTTCCGACTCGATCTCCAGCGTGCCCGCCAGGCGGCTCACCCGCTTGCGCATCGAGGTCAGGCCGAAGCCGCCGCTGTCGCGGACGCGCTCGGGGTCGAACCCGGCGCCGTCGTCGCGCACGTCCAGGGTGACCACGTCCTCCATGTACGACAGGGTCAGCCCGACGCGGGACGCACCGGCGTGCTTGGCCGCGTTGGCCAGGGCCTCCTGCGCGGTGCGGAGCAGCGTCTCCTCGACCTCCGGATGCATGGGACGGACCGTACCAGTGACGGTGAAATCCGCACGTACCCCGTTGAGCTCACCCCACTGGGTGACGACGTCCCTCAGTGCCTCGTGCAGCGGCGCCGCCTCCAACTGTCCGGGCCCCACCGCGTGTACGGAGCGCCGGGCCTCGGCCAGGCTTTCCCGCGCCAGCCGTACCGCGTTGTCCACATGACGCCGCCAGTCCTCGGTCCGCTGCGCCGCCTGGAGCTGGGTGATGATGCCGGTCAGCCCCTGGGCGAGGGTGTCGTGGATCTCCGCCGCCATGCGCTGCCGTTCGTCGAGAACGCCCGCCTCGCGGGCCTGGACCAGCAGCTGGGCGTGCAGTCCCGCGTTCTCGCTCATGGTCGCCTCGAGCTGCGTCACCATCTGCTTGCGTTCGGTGCTCCGCTCGGCCGTGATCTCACCGACGAAGCTGAACAGGCTGACCCCGGCCACGATGGCGCCGGTGAAGAACAGATAGGTGAGGATTCCGGACGGGGTGGGATCGGGCAACCCGCCGTTGTAGGTCGCGACGCTGATCGCCGCCGTGGCGGTCACTGCGGCGAACCGCCACTTCCCCTTCAGGTACTGCCAGGAGTGGAGGTGTCCGGTGAAGCCGAAGAAGCCCGCGAACCACATCCCCTGCGTGCAAAGAGCTCCGATCAGCACCACCAGCCCGGCCACGTAGACCGCGCCTCGTGGCACCAGCCAGATCCAGGCGGCGGCGAGCGCGGCCAGGCCGAGCATGACCCACGACCTGCCGTCGGTGAGCAGGGAGAGCACCGTGGAGATCATCAGCAAGACGTACGGCGCCGCCGCCATCTGGCGCTCCAGCAGCTGCTCCCATCGGTCGAGCCGCCCGGTCATACCTCACTCACTCCCAGCGGAAGAACCTGGCCGCGGCGATGCTGATCACCACGGCGTATGCGGCCATCACACCGAGCAGCAGAGGGCTGGGAGCGCCACCCGCCCAGACGTCCCGCAGGCTCTGCCGGAAAGCGCCCAGAGGGGTGTACTCCCCAATGCGGGCCAAGATATCGGGCATCTGATCCGTCGGCTGCATAAGTCCGGCGAGGTAGGCCATCGGGAAGTACAGCAGGACGCCGATGCCGTTGGCGGCCCGGCCGTTCGGAGCGAGGGCCGCGATGAGCAGGCCGACCGCGAACATCGCCGCCGTGCCGAGCAGGAAGGTCAGCACCCCGGGCAGCACCCCGGTGGGCAGGTGAGCGCCGAGGACGGTGCCCCCGACGGCCAGCAGCAGTCCGCACGCGGTCAGCGCGAGGACGAGCTGCAGGATCAGCTGCACCACCAGCAGGTTCCCCGGGCGTACCGGCGTGGTCGAGAGCCTGCGCAGAATGCCTCTCTCGCGATAGGTGGCCATGGTGGTGGGCAGCATGTACAGGCCCACGAGCCCCACGGCGATCGCCAGCGCCATCGGCAGGAGCACGGTGTCGCCCGGCTCGATCGAGCTGCCGAAGACCACCAGGATGAACAGCGGGATCAGCAGCGAGAAGATCGCCCCGGGTTCCCGGGTCAGCAGCTTCAGTTCGACGACGGCGAGCTTGGTCATGGTTCTTCTCCGTTAGTGGGTCGAGTCGAACGAACGGCCGGTCAGGGCGACGAAGGCGTCGTCGAGGGTGCGCTTGTCGATGCGCAGATCGCTGACCAGGACGTGGTGGCGGGCGAGCTCGGCGGTGACCGCCGTGGCGAAATCACCCCTGCCCGTGACGACCACCCGGTTTCCCGTCCTGGTCACGCCGGTCACCCCGGGCAGCCCACCCAGCTCGACCATGTCCCCCGCCATCAGCGTGAACCGCATCTGGTGCTCGGCGTCGATCCCGTCGACCAGTCCGGCCGGGGTGTCGATCGCGACGATCGTGCCGCGGTCGAAGACGGCGACGCGGTCGCAGAGCTCCTCCACCTCGTCCATGAAGTGGCTGACCAGCACCACCGTCACACCGCTCGCCCGGACCTGCTTGATCAGCTCCCAGGTGGTACGGCGGGCCTGCGGGTCGAGCCCCGCCGTCAACTCATCGAGGAACGCCACCCGCGGATTGCCCACCAGCGCCAGCGCGATGAACAGCCGCTGCTTCTGGCCGCCGGACAACTTCCCGAAACGGGCATTGCGCTTGTCCGCCAGCCCCCACTCCTCCAGCAGCTCACGCCAGTTCCGCGGGTTGGCATAAAAGGAGGCATACAGGTCGAGCGCCTCCCACACCTTGATGTTCTCCGGCAACTGCGTGTGCTGGAGCTGCACCCCGATCTGCTCGCGCAACTTGCGCCCGTCCTTGACCGGGTCGAGCCCGAGCACCTTGATCGACCCGCCATCGGGCCGGCGCAGCCCCTCCACGCACTCCACGGTGGTGGTCTTGCCGGTGCCGTTCGGCCCGAGGATGCCGAAGATCTCGCCCTCCTCCACGGAGAACGACACCCCGTCCAGAACTGTCAGGTCCGCGTACCTTTTGCGGAGGTCTGTGACTTCGATGACTGCCATGGCTCAAGCATCTTTCGCCTGCGCCCGGGGCGAATCGATCTGCCGGCCATACTCGTCCACGAATGCTGCTGACCTGAAAATCAACCGATCGGTTGATGCCGCCGAGGGGCTGTGCCGTGTTTCCACGGCCTCGACCGGCGCTTCGCCGTACAACCACTGATCAGCTCGGACTCACTCGTCCGGTCCCGCGACAGGCCCGCCCACGCCTTGCCAAGCCCGCTCAGCCGCCCGCGCAGCCGTTCTTCTCGTTCAGCGTCCGCACCGTCTTGGCGGGCAGCTCCGCGTCGCTGACCGTGAGCGCCACCTTGCCGACCATCCGCAGGAATCCACCGGTGACGTGCATCGAGTCGGGTACCGAAGCCTTGGTCTCCGGTTCTCTGTCTATCGCGAACTCCTGAATGTCCAGGCCGCGTTCCTTCAGCAGGGCGCGCACCTCGCTGACGGACTTGTTGTAGAACGGCACGCAGTGCATGGGCTCGCCTGGCGAGTCGAAGCCGGTGAACGCCGCGTACTCCTCGCCGGGACGGGCCTCGCGGCCGAGGACTACCTCGGCCGACCCGGTGAAGTCCCTGCGGACCTTTATGCCGAGGGGGCAGCCGAACGGTTTGCCGCACTCCCCGGGGCGGTCGATGACCTCGATCCCACCCAGCTTGGCCGGATTCCCGGTCCTGGTGGCCAGGATCGGCGAGGAAGCGACCAGGCTCGGCGTGGCAGGCTGAAGCCGCAGTTTGATGTCGAGACCGGCGTCGCGCAGCTGCTTCTCGTACACCTCCGGCTTGGCGAACATGTCCATGATTTCGATGAGGTAGTAGCCGCCTTCTGCCTTGATACTCAGCGCCGAGGCGGGGGCGGGGCTGAAGACGGCGGGGGCGGCCAGGGCCGCCGCGAGGACTCCTGCGGCGATCGGCAACGCGAGCAGCGGGCGCCGTCTCCTGCGGACGGCGGCGGGGGCCGGCTCCTCATCCATGATCTTGTACATCGTCTCCCGGGCGCCCGCGGTCAGGCCGGGGCCGGCGCCGGGGGCGAGACACCTGACCACGTCGTCGACATGCGTGTTCACAAGGTCTCCTTGGCAAGATGGACGGCGCGGGCGCCGTACCGGTTGAGTTCGCTGTCGCCGACGGCCAGTTCGACGGCCAGACGCTTGCGAGCGCGGTGCAGGCGCTGGCGTACGGCGATGCGCGAGCACCCCAGGACCTTCGCTATCTCGGCATTGCTGAGACCCTCCCAGCCGACGAGCGACAGAAGTTCCCTGTCGTCGGCGGACAGCCGCAGGAAAGCCGCACGCGTCGTCTCGGGCACGTGGCTCGTCAGCGGGTCGGTCCAGTCAGCGAGTTCCTCACGGAGGCGTTCGGTCAGGGCCGCCCTGCGGGACTCGCCGCGACGGTGGTTGGCCAGCGTGCGCCTCGCCACGCCGTACAGCCAGAGCCTGGCCCGGTCGCCGGAGGGTATGTCGGCGAGCCGCCGCCACGCGGTCGTGAACGTCTCGGCGATGACGTCGGCGATGTCGTCAGGATGGTCGGCACGCCGGCGGACGTAACTGGAAACAGCCGCGTATTGCTCGGTATAGAGCTCCTCGAAGCGTCGCCTGGGGTCTGGCGGGCCCACGTGGTCGTCCCTTCTATGCGGAATGTCACATGAAGGAAGGTGTCCGGACGTTTCCAGGCGTGACAGGGCCGATCAGCTGTGGCACCGAGTGACGTCGTATCCAGCCCTTGGCTGGAGGCGGGACGCCCACGAAAACGACGGGGATCCCGTCGTTCAATTCCAGCGCAGGCAGGCGCCGGTCAGGTGAGGCCTGCGTCGTGAGCGAGGAGCGCGATCTGGGTGCGGTTGTCCAGGCCGAGCTTGATCAGGATGCTGGAGACGTGGGCCTTCACCGTCGTGATGCCTATGGCAAGGTCGGTGGCGATGTCGGCGTTCGTCCTGCCCCGGGCGATCGCCAGGGCCACCTCGTGCTCGCGCGGGGTGAGGCCGGCCAGCGCGGCGCGGGCCCGCTCGTAGGCCCCGGCCTGGGCGACGGTGCGGTCCATCAACCGCCGGGTGATGCGTGGGGACAGGATCGGGTCTCCCACGGCCACCCGGGTGATCGCCTCCACGATCTGGGGCGGCGAGGTGTCCTTGAGCAGGAACCCGGCGGCACCGGCGCGGAGCGCGTGCAGGACGTTCTCGTCGGTGTCGAACGTGGTCAGCACGATCACCTCCGGCGGCCGGGCGCGGGCACGTAGCCGGCGGGTGGCGGTGATGCCGTCCACGCGGGGCATGCGCAGGTCCATCAGGACGACGTCGGGGGCGTGGGCGTCGGTGGCGGTGATGGCCTCCTGGCCGTCGGCCGCCTCGGCGACGACGGTGATGCCGGCGGCGCCGTCAAGCATCATTGACAGCCCGGCACGCACCAAGGCGTCGTCGTCGACCAGCAGCACGCGGATCACGCCGGCCATGGTATCCGGGCCTGAAGCCGGAACTCTCCTTCGGTGCTGTGATGATCCAGTTGCCCGCCGGCCAGCCGTACCCGCTCGGTGAGCCCGACCAGGCCCAGCCCGCTGCCCGGCACGAGGGGGGCCGTACCGGACGGGGGCAGCGGGTTGCGGACGTCGATCAGCAAGGACATGCCGGGAGCGCCGCGCAGCAGCACCTCGACCTGCCGGCCCGGGGCGTGCTTGCGGGCGTTGGTCAGCCCCTCCTGTACGACGCGGTACGCGGTCCAGGACACGGCCGCCGGCAGGGCGTCGACTTCGGTGACCTCCTCGCGCAGCCCTACCGACTGGCCCGCCTGCCGCGCGTCGGCGATCAGGCCGGGCAGGTCGGCCAGGCCCGGCCGGGGTTCGAGCCCGTCCGGTTGGTCGTCCTGCTCGTGCAGCAGGTTGATCACCTCGCGCAGCTCCTCCAGCGCCTGGTGCACACCGGCGCGGACCACTCCGGCGGCGCGGGCGATCTTGTCGGGAGAGGAGTCGGGGCGGTATTCCAGCGCCCCGGCGTGCGTGGCCACCAGAGACAGGCGGTGGGCCAACACGTCGTGCATCTCACTGGCGAGTCGGCGGCGTTCGGCCATGCGGGCCTCGGCGACCTGCCTGCCCTGCTCGGCCTCGGCGCGGCGGGCGCGTTCGTGCAGAGAGATGAGCAGGGCGCGGCGGGAGCGGGCCAGCGCGCCCCAGCCGATGAGCGCGCCGTAGGCGGCGCAGATCAG
Organism: Microtetraspora malaysiensis; assembly: GCF_001528665.1. Taxonomy (GTDB): domain Bacteria; phylum Actinomycetota; class Actinomycetes; order Streptosporangiales; family Streptosporangiaceae; genus Microtetraspora_A; species Microtetraspora_A malaysiensis. Next base: position 261,912 of record NZ_BBYJ01000017.1, on the reverse strand, counting down.
CAGCAGCCACCAGCCGAGGGAGATGCCGGAGTTAGGTCGCCACAGCCCCTGGACCACGTGTGCCGCCATGCCTGCGGCGGCCATCGCCGCCGCGACCGGGAAGCGCCTGCGCTGGGCCACCTGCAGCGCCCCCATCGATGCCGCCGGCGTGGCCACCGGGGAGAGCGTGGCCAGGAGGGTGGCGACCAGGGCCCCGGAGGTCGGCCACCACAGCTGGGCGACCGCGGCGGCCAGGCTCGCCACCGCGACCGCGACGTCCAGCCCCCAGGTGGGGTGGCCGGCCTGGGCCCACAGCGACACCGCGGTCAGCGCGCCCATCCCGAGGAGCACGCCGACGACCGCGACCACGTACGGGGGTTGGATCTTCCTCATCGGCCCAGGCTAGGCGGAGGTAGGGCGGAGCCATCACCTACCAAAGTCGGACCCGTACCCCACAGGGGGAGGACAGGTCGCGACCGCGCGCCCGATGTGGCAGACCGGGCCGGCGGGCGAAGCTGACCGGCATGAACACTTCCGTCAAAAGACTCCTGCTCACCGTGATCGGCGCACCCGCGGCCGCCCTGGCCGTCTGGGCCCTGGCGGTTCCGGTGGCCGGAACGACGCTGACCGCGCGGATGGGCGACGGCACGCAACTGGTGGGGCCGGTGCTGGTCGTGGTGACGAGCCTGCTGGCCGGGCTGGCGGGCTGGGGACTGCTGGCCGTTCTGGAGCGGTTCGCGTCCCAGCCCGGCCGGACCTGGACGATCATCGCCCTGATCGTACTCGCCCTGTCCCTGTTCGGCCCGGTCGGCAACGCCGTCGGTATCGCCGCGACGCTGGTGCTGCTCCTGTTGCACCTGGTCGTCGGCGCCGCACTCGTTCTGGGGCTGCCCCGGCGATGAACGTGCCCGGCGAATGCCTGATCACCTGGGTGGTGTCGCGATCTCCACCCTGTGCGCACCGGCCGCACCGGCCCGGACCCGGCCGCGGACAGTCGCCCGATTTGCGGGCCTTCGCGAGGGCTACAACGATTCGCACCTTGTTGGACAACAGCGGGACGACACAGGAGACATGACATGACGGTCCTCGCCAGAGCGATCGAGGCCACCCGCCGATACGGAGACGTGCTCGCGCTCGACCGCGTCTCGCTCGACATCAGGGCAGGCGAGCTGGTCGGGCTGCTCGGCCCGAACGGCGCGGGCAAGTCCACCCTCATCAACCTCTTCGCGGGACTGCGCCGGCCGACGTCGGGCGTGGTGGAGCTGTTCGGCGGCTCGCCGCTGGACCCGGCCATACGGCGCGGCATCGGTGTGACGCCGCAGGAGACCGGGCTGCCTGAGTCGTTCCGCGTGGGCGAGATCGTCGACTTCGTCTCCGCGCACTTCCCCGAGCCCGTCGGCAGGGCGGAGCTGCTGGCCAGGTTCGGTCTCAGCGACCTGGTCAAGCGGCAGATCGGGGGGCTGTCCGGCGGACAGCGGCGGCGGCTGGCGGTGGCACTCGCGTTCGCGGGCCGGCCGCGGCTGGTGTTCCTCGACGAGCCCACGACCGGGCTGGACGTCGAGGCCAGGCGGGCGCTGTGGGACGGCATCAAGGCTTTCCACGAGGACGGCGGCACCGTGCTGCTCACCAGCCACTACCTGGAGGAGATCGAGGCCCTGGCCCAGCGGGTCGTGGTGGTCGGCAACGGCCGCGTGCTGGTCGACGACACCGTGCCGGCCGTACGCGGCATGGTGGGCGCGCGGCGCGTCTCCCTCGTCGCCGAGGACCTGCCCGAGCTGCCCGGCGTGCTCGGCTCCGAACGTGCGGACGGCCGGATCGACCTGGTCACCACCGACCCCGACCGGCTGGTCGTGGAGCTGGTGCGCAGCCGCGTGCCGTTCTCCGGCCTGGAGATCAGACCGGCCACTCTGGAAGAGGCCTTCCTCGCCATCACTTCGAAGGAGTCCGCGAATGTCTAACCTGGTCCTCGCCCATACCCGCTTTCTCATGATCGAGCAGATCAGGGTGCCGATCGGGCTTCTGGCCAGTTCGTTGTTCCCGGCCATCTCGATGCTGGCGTTCGTGGTGCCGTTCGCGGGCCAGGACGTGCAGGGAGCGACGACGGCGACAGCCTCGCTGATGTTCTTCGGCGCCATGTCGGCCGCGCTGATCGGGCTCAGCAACGCGGTCTCGCAGGACCGCGAGCGGTCGTGGAGCCCGTACCTGCGCACACTGCCCGCGGGCCCGTTCCCGCGCTTCGCCGGGCGGATCCTGTCGACGCTCGCGGTCATGCTGATCTCGGTGATCCCCGTACTCGTGGTGGGCGCGCTGTTCACGGTGGCGGCGATCACGCCGGCCAGGCTGCTGCTGGGGCTCGGCGCGCTGGTCACGGGCGTCGTGCCATTCATGCTGATGGGGCTGTTCGTCGGTTTCGTGATGGCGTCGAAGGCCGCGATGGCGGTGTCGCAGCTCCTGTTCTTCCCGATGGCCATCCTCGGGGGGCTGCTGCTGCCGCCACAGATCCTGCCGGAGTTCGTGCAGGCCGTCTCGCCGTACGTGCCCACCAGGGGCGCGGCCGAGCTGATCTGGTGGGCGACCGCCGGCGTCAGCCCGAACGCGGTGTCGCTGATCATGCTGGCCGTCTGGACGGTTCTCTTGGCGGCCGGGGCCGTGTGGGCCTACCGCCGTGACGAGGGCAGGCGCTTCTCCTGACCCGCCGAATCCGCACGCTGAGGCAGTGCGCGGCACGCCCGGGGGGAAGCGGTGTTTGAGAAGGTGCGCTGCCGGCACCGCACCGACAAGCCGGACGATCGCCTCCCGGTTCACGAAGATGTCGACAAGGTTTCGCGAGAGTTGGCGCCAGAACCGCATTGTGGCGTGTAGTGTCGCAAGCACAGGTTGTGTCGAAGTCCCAGCATGCGTAGAGTGCCTGCGGAGTTATGACAGCGGGCGTTACCGTACGAAGCCGAGGCTTTCCCAAGGCGGTCGGTCGCAGCAGCCCGAGGATCACATTCGTGGCTCTCAAGATCGTCTCATCAAGGAGAAGGAATCATGGCTCAGGGAACCGTCAAGTGGTTCAACGCCGAGAAGGGCTTTGGCTTCATCGCCCCCGACGACGGCACCCCGGACGTCTTCGTCCACTACTCGGCCATCGACGCCGGCGGCTACCGTTCGCTGGAGGAGAACCAGCGGGTTGAGTACACCGCGGGCCAGGGCGCCAAGGGCCCGCAGGCCGAGCACGTCCGCCCGCTCTAAGCAGCGCACCGCTGATGCCGGGCCACTGAGAGTGGCCCGTCGTCCGACGGCATTCAGCCCCGGGCTTCTCACGAAGTCCGGGGCTTCGTCATGTGGACGCACGATCTTCAGCGGCCGAGGTCGCCGCTCCGATCTTCCGCGGCGCCGAGATCCCGCTATACGCGGGCGTCGCGGGGATGCCCACCTGGGCCGCGTCGAGGACCGGCACGATGGAACTCCTGCGGGACATCCGCTCGTCTTCCGGACGGTCGCGGTGGCCCGTCGACAGGCGATCGGCCCGCTGACCTACGCTAGCGTAGGTCACGTTTAGGTTGCAGACCCGGAGGCCCTACATGCCGATCGCATCTCGCCCGCTCACCCAGACGGAGCTTCTCGTAGAGCTCGAACCCGTGGTCGGGCGAGAGCTGGACCGCCACCTCGCGGTGGCCAAAGAGTGGTTCCCTCACGAATACATCCCGTGGAGCGAGGGCCGGACGTTCGACGGGGTCCTGCAGGGCGAGGCCTGGTCGCCGGAGGACACCTCGATTCCCGAGCCCGCCCGTGTTTCGCTCATCGTCAACCTCTTGACCGAGGACAACCTGCCGAGCTACCACCACGAGATCGCCACGACATTCGGCAGGGACGGTGCTTGGGGCACCTGGGTGCACCGGTGGACAGCGGAGGAGGGCCGGCACGGGATCGCCATCCGCGATTACCTCCTCGTCTCCCGGGCCGTCGACCCGGTCGCTCTGGAGCGGGCCAGGATGACCCACATGCAAAGCGGCTTCGCCACGGAGTACGACGGCATGCTCCGGCAGTTGGCATACGTCTCGTTCCAGGAGCTGGCCACCCGCGTCGCCCACCGGAACACCGGGAAGGCGTCGGGAGACCCTCTCTGCGAGAGGTTGCTCTCGAAGGTCGCCGCTGACGAGAACCTCCATATGCTCTTCTACCGGAACCTCCTTGCCGCCGCGTTCGAGCTGGCCCCGTCGCAGACCATGCGAGCCGTCACCGATGTCGTGACCTCGTTCCAGATGCCGGGCCAGGGCATGGAGGGCTTCGCCCGCAAGTCGGTCATGATCGCCATGGCGGGCATCTACGACCTGCGCCAGCATTGTGACGAGGTTCTGACGCCGGTGCTGCGACAGTGGAAGCCCTTCGACATCGAAGGCCTCGACGCGGAGGGGGAGCAGGCCCGCGAGGAGTTGGCGGCTTTCCTCGCCAAGCTCGAAGTGGCCGCGACCCGCTTCGAGGAGCGCCGGGACGCCCGTCGGGCGAGGGCCGAATCAGCGTCTTGACGCGCTCCCCGGCCTGAACGTCGCAGATTCGGCCCGTGCCGCGCACTCACGCGGCACCTCTGCGGCCTCCTTCATCGGGCTGTGCCACCTGGTGGGGCGGTCTGACCGGCCCACCACACCCCCGCCACGGCCAGGTCCTCCACATAGATCGCTTGGTTGTCGCGGATCAGTCACGTGGAGGGCCGGCGGTGGAACTCACGGCGCGCATCAGCGGCCTTCGCATGCTGGCGTACGGCGCGCGGGCGCGTCCGCTGGCCGCGCTCTGTAGGGCCTCGGCGGCTACGGCCCGGCGCGCCTCCCGGGTGTCCACCATGGCGGGGTCCCCTCGATTGTGAAAACAGTGCAACCTTTCGCCCCATTGGCCGCGTTGGCAACGGGCGAAGGGAGAGCACATTGGATCGTCACGACGACTTCCGTGAGTTCGTACGCGCCCGCCAGCAAGCACTGATGCGGACCGCGTACCTACTCGTGGGAGACGCTCACCTCGCCGAGGACCTGCTGCAGAACGTGCTGACCAAGGTCGTCGGGCATTGGTCCAAGCTGTCCAGGGACGGCAACCCCGAGGCGTACACGCGCAAAGCGCTGGTCAACGAGTACATCTCCTGGAGGCGCCGGTCCAGCCGCGAGTTACCGAGCGCTGATCCGCCCGAGCACGGCACCTCCCACGACAACGCCACGCTCGACCGGATCGTCCTGCGTCAGGCGCTGGCCAAGCTGACCCGTAAGCAGCGGGCCGTGATCGTGCTGCGCTTCTGGGAGGACCTCACCGAGGCGCAGACGGCCGACACACTCGGCTGCTCGATCGGCAATGTCAAGAGCCAGACCCACCACGCGCTGGCCCGTCTGCGCGCGCTCGCGCCAGAGCTGGCAGAACTGCGCATCCCGGAGGTAATCCGATGACAAGGTTGCACGAGGCGCTCAAGGACCTCGCGGAAGAGGCCCCGCCGGTAAACCTGGCCGACGCGGCCATCGCGGGACACCGGCGCAGGCGGCGGACCAGGATGGCGTTGACCGCGATCGTGACGGCCGCGGCGCTGGTGGCGACGACGGGGGGGGCCGTCGCGATCTGGCCCCGCGACACCCAGACGGCCACGCCGCAGCGCGCTGACACGGTGGCCGACCTGCCGGACGGCAAGGTGGAGCCGATAAGTCACGCCTACCAGACGCCCTGCCGCTTCAACGACAAGCCGCCCTACACCGACTGCAGCCTCCAGGAGTGGCGGGTGGTCACCCGTACCGGCACGACCTACCGGGTGCCGCAGGCGCTCGTCGCGAACGACAAGGGCCAGAACGTACGCCTCGCCGTCAGCCGGGACGGGCGCATGATGGCCTACTACAGCCGCGAGGCCCGCGCGCACGTCGTCCGTGATCTGGTGACCGGCGCCGAGGTGCGCTCCCCCGTCAAGGTGACGGAGGACCGGTTCGAGGTGGGCAACCAGCTCGTGGTCTCCGACGACGGCCGCTATCTGGTCTTCGACCCGAAGGTGGGGAGCAAGAAGCCCGGCGTACTGATCGACATGCGCACCGGCAAGTCGGTGACCCTGCCCGGCAAGTACGAGGCCATCACCGTCAAGGGCGGCGTCGTCGAGCTGGTCCGGTACATCAAGACCGACCTGTGGCTGATGCCCGTGACAGGCGGAGGCAAGCCGGTGCGCTTCGACGGCGTGTTCATCAACTTCAGCGAGCTCGCCCCGGACGGCCGCACGGTGGCCGCCTCCGACATGAAGGACCAGTCGAAGCCGGTGCTCACGCTCCTCGACACCAAGACCGGGCGGATCCTGCGGAAAGTGACCGTCCGCGGCCTGGCGACGCCCGGGGGAATCCTGAACATCTCCGTCTGGAAGAGCCCGTCCGAGGTCATGGTCCTCACCCTGGACGGCATCTACAGCCTCTACGCGGTCAACGTCAACACCGGGAAGGCCAGGCACGTGGCCGACTACTCCACCGAGACCGTGCAATCACTGGCCATGCCCGGAACCGCTTCCGGGAAGTAGCGCGGGGGCGAAGCTGGCGGCCGATCTCGGGGTTCCGTTAACGACGTTCTGCCGGGCCGTCAGCGCCTGCTCAGCCCCCGCAGCACCGGTAGCCCGGTGCCGGAGTCGAGCACGAGGCGGTCGCCGAGTGGTCGCGCCAGCGTGGCGGTGATCGTCGCTGTCTTGAGGACGGCCGGGCACACCCCGGCGGAGCCGGATCTTCTCTCGTCCACGTCGACCACCACCAGTCGGTCGGTCTCGTAAGCACGTGCCCCGTGAATGGTGTCGCAGGCGCCGTAGCCGTAAAGGAGAAGCAGTTGGTTCGGCTTGCCGGCGACGCGGTCGAACGCCATCACCTCTTCGACGTCCCCCTGCACCCGCGTGGGACGGGCGGTGACGGCCGAGGGGTCGACCGCCACATGGACCTTCTTCTGCTCGACTCCCTCGACGGTGAACACCCAGGCCGGCACCTGGATCGTGCCGCGGCTGGTCTCCAGCGGGACCTTGCCCATTCTGGCGCCGGTCACCCGGAGCGGGCGGCATCCCTTGGCCGGGCACTCCTCTTCGATGAGGCCGGCCGGTTTGCTGAACTCCGCGTACGCGCTCGCCGCCGTGATGAGCGGCACCTGCGAGACCTCGCCATCCGGCCATCGCACGTCGGCGCGGTCCGGGGAGTCCTCGGGCAGCTTGGCGGCCAGCTGCCAGGCACCGTTGTGCGAGCTTCGGTTCACCCAGGCCGGGATCCGGCCCACGTGAGCCCATCCTTGTGGGTTCAGCACTTCCAGTGCGACGAACCCTTTGCGCCAGGCACGGTCGTCGGCCGAGCCCTGCCAGCGCTCCGCCACCTCCCGGGCACGAGCCTCGAACTCGTCAGACGAGCCGCCGTGGGACCTGCCGGGCGAGGCCTGAGGGACCCCGCCGCAGGAGGACAGGAGCAGCACCGGGAACAGGTACGCGATCATTCTTCGCACGAGACCTCCTCCACCCATGATCAGCCAACGTCCGGCGCCTCCGCTTGGCTTTCCGGGGTCTGGCCACGTCCTGGCGCTCTGCCTTGGCCTACGGCACAGAGAGCTGCTCGGGCTCCGCTGGGAAGACGTCGACCTGGAGGCGGGCACGCGGGAAGTCGTCCAGCAGATCCCGATCTTGACATGGCGACCGTGGCGCCCTCGACCGAGGCCGACCGCCAGAGCGCCCCGGTCCCTTGCCAGGGCCGGCCGGAACGGCGGTCACCTGCGGCTACGTCGAACAGGCCCACCTGGCACGGGGCTTCCGCACCCCGGGTGGTCTCACCGCGACGCAATGGCGTGCGGAGTTCCCATCCGTACAAGACGTGGACGCTGCCCTGGGCGACGATGGGCCGCATGACGCAATTGACCATCCTTCGGTATGGCCCTGCCTGTCCTTCCGCGATGCGGGGGCCGCGATCGACTTCCTCGTCGACGCGTTCAGATTCGTGGAGCGGGCCCGCCGTACCGATGACGACACCCTGAATGTTCGGTACCTATCCCGGCAGCTAGGGAGTGCATAGCAGGGAGTCTCAGGGACATGTCCGTCCTCGTTTGGAGTCGTCGATGACCGTTCACCGTGTCGTGCCCAACGTCCATTCGTCAGGGGCTGTGCAGGAGAACCGGGAGTTCTATGGGCTGTTGGGTTTCGAGGAGGTCATGAACCTCGGCTGGATCATGACGCTCGCCTCCCCGTCCAGTCCGACAGCGCAGATCAGCTTCATCGCCGGCGACAAGACCGCACCGGTCGTCCCCGACATGAGCGTCGAGGTGGACGACGTGGATGCGGCCTACGCGGCCATGCGGGAGAGCGGCGCGGAGATCGTGCATCCCTTGCAGGATGAGGAGTGGGGAGTGCGCAGGTTCTTCGTCCGCGACCCCAACGGCCGCGTGGTCAACGTACTGGGCCACCGCTGACGCCCCTCCCGAAGGCGCCGGCCCGCGCCACAAGGAGAGGGCCTCCGTAAGCAGCGCCGCGAGGTCGTGCCGGAGCGCGCCGTCGCTGCCGAACTCAACGCCAGACCACGAAAGACGCTTGGCTGGGATACCCCGGCCAAGCGCCTCGCCGTGCTTCTCTCCACCAGCAACTAGCCCCATCCGGACGGTATTGGCCGGATCAACCTGCTGCGTCTGGTGCGCTGCTACGGACACCACGAATCTCTTCCCGGCAATCCTCTTCCGATCACCGCACCAGCTAGACCGGGAGGGAGAAGCCCTCGGGCGGCGAGCCCTCGGCGAACAACATCCGCACCCGAGCCGTGCCCTTCCGCATTTCCCGGGCCCGCCGGTGCCCGACACCGATCCCGGCGGCAGGCTGATGGCCTGGGGCCAAGCCCTAAGGGAGTGGGCGCTGGCCCACCCGGAAAGCTTCCGACTCTTCTACGGCCAGCCCATCCCCGGCTACCAGCCCCCCGAGAACGGCCCGGTGGACCAGACAGCACGCCGGGTGTGCCGCGATCTCACCCGCTTGGTGGCCGCCGCATGGCCCCACGCTCGACACCACCAGCCCGAGGACACCTCCTGGTCCGATCTTCACCCGGACTACGCCGCGAAGATCCAGGCAGAGTTCCCGGACGTGCCACCCGCCGCGGCAGCGCTCGCGCTGCGCGTCTGGGGTCGAATGCACGGCCTGGTGGCCCTGGAGATCGATGGCCACATCCATCCCGTCGCAGGCAACCCAGCCGCGCTGCACCGCTCGGAAATGCTTGACCTGGTCAGGTCACTGGGCCTGACCTAGTGCCTTCAGCTGCCGGCGGACAGGAACCAGCTCTTCGGGAATCACCAGGCATCGTCCCCGTCTCGCTGCACTTCTTGCCGCCAGTAGATCATCACTGTGTTGCGACGAGCGCTCGAATGTGCCGATCGGCTCGGGGCGTTCTTGCTGTTCAGACAGCTTGGCGTCACACCACCCGAGGGGACGTCACCTGGCCCCCGACAACCGCGGCCCCGGCCGGCCCTACAGCGATGGCCACACGGTCATGAACCGCAGAGACCGGCCAAGCGGCAGATGTCGGCGCGGATCGACCGCCGCAGCAACCACCTCAGCGCCGGCTCCAGCAACCTCTCGGAGGTCGCTTGCGGGGTTACGCGCACGTGGAAGGTGAAGCGGCACCGGTCCGCGCCGAGCGGTTCGACGAGCCTGTCGCCCTCGGCATCGATCCCCGAAGTGGTGCGCCAGGCGAACGAGCGCCCCGGATCCACCTGGACGACCTCGCCGCCGTTGCGATAGGTCCGGCCCGCGAACCGCATCACCTCGGCTGTGGTCGTGCCCACCCGCACGATGCCTTCGGGGCGCGGCGCCATCGTCTCGACGCCCTTGCGCCAGCGTGGGTCCTGGCCGTAGTCGGCGACGACCGCCCACACACGTGCGGCCGCGCAGGCGATCTCCCCGACCTCCTGAAGCTCGATCACGCGGCGATGATACGGGACTGATCGCGGTCGCCGCCCTGCCGATCAGCCTGGCCGCCTTCGCCCAGCCCGATCTGCCTAGCCATCCCGGTGGCCACCTGGTTCCGGATGCTCATCGACCGGCCCCGCGCGTCCTCGCTGTGGCGACGTACATGGGGTACGAGGTCACCGGCCTTTCAGAGGCTGAGTAGGTCGAGGGGGCCGAGGTCGCGGACGGTCTGGGCGAAGGCGCGGATCATGTCGTTCTCCGTCTCCGCCGACCACACCGGCGCGAACTTCAAGAGATCGACATCCCGGACAGGCAGGTAGACGATGTCGGGCCGGATCCAGTAGCGGCTCATGTGGTGGGGAAAGAGACTGACAGTCTCTCCGGTGGTGACCAGGGAGAGGATCTCCTCGGTATTTCGCGCCAGGGGACCGCGCTCGATCCGGTGGCCCGCTGGAGTGTGGGATGGGAGGAAGCTGTCCGCCCAGTAATCGGGCCTGGACGGCGAGTCATGGTGCGGGAAATCGGCGAGCATCTCCAGCGAGGCGGTTGTGTACCGGGCGAGTTCGTGATCCGTGGCCACCCCCAGCCGGCGCGGCTCGGTGAACAGCACTGGCCCCACGGTCAGATCGGGTTCCTCGACGGGCAGCCACGCGACCAGGACGTCAATGTCGCCGCGGCGCAACCCGGCGAACGGATCAACGAAGGGAGCGAGCCGGATCTGCAGCTTCCACTGGGGGTGGTGGCTTCGGAACGTGTCCCAGTAGCGCCGCAGGTCATGGGCAATGTGCGGGATCATGCCCAGGCGCAGCACGCCGGTGATGCCCTCGGCGGCCAGCTTGGCCCGGCGCATGCCCTCCTGGAGCCCGCTGTACATCGGCCAGAGATCGTCGCGGAGCTGACGGCCGAGTGGCGTCAGCCGTACTGACCGCGGGGTCCGTTCGAAGAGCGGGGCGCCGATCTGGCGTTCCTGCTTCTGGATCGACTTGGTGATCCGGGCCGGGGTGACGTGCAGTCGTTCGGCGGTGCGGGCAAAGTGGAGCTCTTCGGCCAGGGTCAGGAAGATTTCGATGTCGCGAAGCTCCACGACCCTCCCTCACGTTGCCTTTGGGGTTAATTCTGTCTTGCGCATTTTGTCATTGTTTCGGGCTATTTCGTGCCTGGATTCTAGTCACCGGACGAATCACGATTCTGGAGTGACGACATGACGCAGCTGACAGGTAAGACGGCGCTGGTGACCGGGGCCTCGCGCGGGATCGGCCGGGCCATCGCGCAGCGGCTGGCGGCCGCGGGCGCGCTGGTGGCCGTGCACTTCGGCACCAACGAGAACGCGGCCCTGGAGACCGTGCAGCTGATCGAGAAGGACGGCGGCCGTGCCTTCCCGGTACGGGCCGAGCTGGGCGTGCCCGGGGACGTCGATGCCCTGTTCGCCGGGCTGGAGGCGGGCCTTGCCGCGTGGACCGGCCAGGTACGGCTGGACATCCTGGTCAACAACGCCGCCATCAACACCGGAGGGCCGATCGACGCCATCACCCCCGAGGCGTTCGACCGGCTGATCGCGATCAACACCAAGGCGCCGCTGTTCATCATCCAGCGGGCGCTGCCGTTGCTGAATGACGGCGGCCGGATCGTCAACGTGACCACCGCGGCGACCAGGATCGCGATGCCCGAGGCGCCGTACGCGATGAGCAAGGTCGGCGTCGAGGTGCTCAGCCGTTCCCTGGCCCAGCAGGTGGGCGCGCGCGGCATCACGGTCAACGCCGTGGCGCCAGGGCCGACGGTCACCGACATGAATCCGTGGATGCTCGACAACCCCGAGGTGCAGCAGATGGTCGGCACCGGCAACGCGATCCCGCGGGTCGGTCAGCCCGATGACATCGCCGACGTGGTCGCCTTCCTGGCCTCCGACGCGGGCCGCTGGGTGACCGGCCAGGTCATCGACGCCTCCGGCGGCTGTTTCCTCGGCCCGCGGATCTGAGCTGACAGCGCCCGGGGCCGCTGTCAGCGCGCCCCGGGCGTATCAGACCTGCCCACGCAAGCCCCTCATTCTTTGGAAGATGCCATGAAGACCAAGATTCTTGCCCTGAGCCTCGCCGCCGTGACCATCGCGGGGACCGCCACCCCGGCATTCGCCGACACCGGCGACGCGGCCGTCGTGGCCGCGCTCAACGCGGTGGCCAAGCCGCTGGCCTCCACCTCGCCCGGCGCGCGTTCGCACGACCTAGACGCCTTCGGCGCCATGGTGGGCGACGCCCAGGTGGTCGGTGTCGGCGAGGCCACGCACAGCACCGCCGAGTTCTACACCCTCAACCAGCGGCTGTTTCGCTACCTGGTGGCCGAGAAAGGCTTCACCACGTTTGCCCGCGAGCTGAGCTGGAGCACCGGCGTGCGGCTCAACGACTACGTCCTGGACGGCAAGGGCGACCCGCGCGCGATCTTCCACGACGAGGTCAAGGGCCCCTACGACCTGTTCGACAACCGCGAGTTCCTCGACCTGGTCCGGTGGATGCGCGCCTACAACACCGGCCACACCGACAAGGTCCAGTTCATGGGCGCCGACCTGCTCTACCCCGGCGACATCTTGTTCGACAAGGTGCTGGCCTACGTCAAGCAGCACCACTCGAGCCTCTTGCCGGAGTTCACCAAGCTGTATGACGGGTTGCGTCCCACCACGAAGAACGCGGGCGAGTACATGGCGCAGGCGTTGGCCGTACCGCTGAAGACCCGGCAGAACTATGCCGAGCGCGCCACCAAGGCGCTCGAGCTCCTTCAGAAGCAGGGCGCGGACGAGTGGGTGGTGCAGCACGCCCGCGCGCTGTCGCAGACCTTCACCGACTTCGCCTTCGACCAGAGCACCGCCGATGGCCGCCGCCAGGCCCAGGAGTACCGCGACACCGTCCTGGCCGACAACGTGACCTGGTGGAACAGGACCACCGGCGACAAGGTCCAGGTGTCGGGACTGAACGCGCACCTCAGCTACACCCCGATCGACACGATGTTCGTCCCCAGCCCGATGGGGGGCATGCTGCGCAAGCGGCTCGGCGACCGGTTCGTCACCGTCGGTACCAGCTTCGACCGGGGCGGCTACAACTTCCTCACCGACGGCACCTGCCCGAAGGGATCCAAGCCCGCCGAACGCCCCTCGGCGTGCAAGGGCACCGTCAGCGCGGCGGGCGCGGACTACAACGAGTACGTCCTGGACCAGGTCCGCTACCGCGACTTCATCCTCGACACCCGCACCACGCCGGCGGCCGCTCGGGAGTGGCTGGCCAAGGCCCGCCCCACCCGCCTGATCGGCGGCGGCTTCTGGTCACCCGACCAGGCCGTCCAGGCCTCCCTGGGCCGATCCTTCGACCTGGTTGTCCACCTCCACCAGGTCAAGGCCGCCCAGCTACTGCCCTAAGACCTGTGGCTCACGCCGTGAGCGATCGTCACGGCGTTGACCACTTCGATGCGAACTACGCGCAGCTCCTCGGCCTTTGCTGTGTTCATCTCGTTCAGGCGTGTGCTGGCGGCTGTGAGTGTGTGCCGGTGTGTGGATGCGTTGCTGTACTTCCCTGCTGGACAGCACGAGGGCTGTCGGGCCTGGCCGTGAGGCATCCTTCGGCAGGGCCGCGGCCGGCCGTGGATCGCCTGGCTTGGCATGCACGGCATCCGCGTGCGCCCGCCGCGCGGACTTCGCTCACCGGCACATCGCGTCGATGAACTCCGAGAAGCCCGGGAACTCCTCTCGCGCCCGCGCCACGATCTCCGCCGCGGAACGGCGCCTCCCCGGCGCGTACCGCTCCGCGATCGCCTGGAACGCCTCGTTCGGCTGCGTCTCACGACCTGGGTCGGCGAATGCCTCTGCCGGGCCCAAACCCTCCGCGAACAACCAGAGCAGATCACCGAGATCGCGAGCTACCACGCCGCATTCACCCTCGGAACCGAGGTAGACGACGGGCTGCTCGATGATTGACACACCAGGCCGAACCAGCCAGAAACCGACATAGTCGCCCGCCCCGGTAGCGCCGAAAAAGCGAAATTCGCTGCCATCGACCTCTTTGTTACCGGTCCACAGGCGGAACCACCACGCGGTCTTCTCCGGCGCCTCGAATCGCTCGTACAGCTCGAAATCACAACCGTGGGCCTCGTCGGTTTCTTCGTCCCACTCCCACTCAAAGCCAACCTCGGCCACCTCGGCCAGGGCGACGGGCAGGGCCAGATGTTCAGTTGTCTCCGTCATCCCGAGAGACTAGGCCACTCCACATCCGGTAGCCGATCTGAGTGCGTTGCCGCAGTGGAGGACCATCATGGTCATGGGAGGGCGCGGCATTCGCCTCACCACCGCTGGAACGTAGGGACGTAAGCGGACGTTGCCGTCAGCGGACCCAAAAGCGCCCCGAAGCGATGATCACTTCGGGGCGTCTCGGCTGTTCGAAGATAGTGGTCAGCGAGCGAAGCGTGGCCGTGCCCCGGGCGCCCTCGAAGAAGTGGTCGCCGTCGATCTCGGCCGTCACCCGGCCATGCCGAGGAGCACGGCTGCGGTGCCCACGCCCAGCGCGAGCGGATAGGCCCACCACCTGGGCGCGGGCCCGTCCTTCAGGATGCGAGTCCCCAGCGGCACCAGCGCGACGCACAAGCCGAGAGTGGCGACGATCGACATCGGACCCGTCCCCTTGAGTACGCCGATCGGCAGCGCGCTCATCGATGCCAGGGCGACGGATCTGACGATCCCCAGCACGCCTGCCCGCCATACGCCGACGGCCAGCACGACCCAGCCGAAGAAGATCGCGATCGACAACGGTTGAAGCACGTGGAACGCACCGTAGTAGCCGTCGACCGCCTTCCGCCCCGCCTCCACCCCCTGGGCGTCGGCAATCTGGAAGATCAGGTGATTGATCCCGGTGTGAAAGGCGCGGGCGAACAGCCCGAGCATGACCATCGCACCACCCCACAGCGCCCACCGCGGCTGGGTCGCCCACGCGCGCCGGACCAGCGCGATGACGGCAGGCCACAGCAGGACGTTCCCCGCGGCGAAGGCGCTGTAGGAGGCGGTCATCCTGCCGGGGTCTGCGGCGAACGCCGCGAGTTGCCCGGGGAAAAAGTCATCGAAATCGGCGCGGAGCAGCACTCCGGCGAGCATCAGAACCGGACCGAGGACAAGTCCGGCACCCTCAACCCAGCGGCCAGGGAATTCAAAAGAGGTCGTTGCCATGCCGTCGATCCAACTTGTGCGGCGCCCGCCGCACATTGGCGCGGGGACCAGGCCCCGGGGTAGACCTGGCACTACCTCGGCTCGGCCTGCAAGTAGGCCAGGACGGCCAGGACGCGGCGGTGGCCGTCGGCGGCGGGCGGGAGGTCGAGCTTGGCGAAGATGCTCGCGATGTGCTTGGCGACCGCCGCGTCGGTGACGAAGAGAGCCCGGGCTATCGAGGCGTTGGCCCGTCCCTCGGCGATCAGGGCGAGCACTTCCAGCTCCCGTGGAGTAAGGCGCCGCAGCGGGTCGCGCCGCCCGCTGAGCAACTGCCGCACCACCTCGGGGTCGATGACCGTGCCGCCCTCCGCGACCCGGACGAGCGCGTCGACGAACTCGCCGACATCCCCGATCCGCTCCTTGAGCAGGTAGCCGACGCCCGTGCCACGACCGGAGCCGAGCAACTCGGCGGCGTAGGTCTGCTCGACGTACTGGCTGAGCACCAGCACGGCCAGTTCCGGGTGCGCCGTGCGCAGTACGAGCGCGGCACGCAGCCCTTCGTCAGTGAAGCCGGGCGGCATCCGCACATCGACCACCACGATGTCCGGCCGGTGCTCCTCCACCGCTGCGACGAGGGAGACGGCGTCGCCAACAGAGGCGGCGACCGTGTGCCCGAAGCGCTCCAGCAGGCCGACCAGGCCCTCACGGAGAAGAACGGCGTCCTCGGCGATCACTACCCGCACGGAATCTCCACTCGCATCGTGGTCGGCCCGCCTGCCGGACTGGACAGGGACAACGTGCCGTCGACCACGGCCACCCTGTCGGCCAGCCCGACCAGACCGGTGCCGCCGGCCGGATCGGCACCGCCGACCCCATCGTCGCGGACCTCCATGATCAGCGTATCGTCGACCAGCAGGCCGATCACCTGGGCCCTGGCTGCCCGGCTGTGCTTGGCGATGTTCGCCAGAGCCTCGGAGACGACGTAGTAGGCGGTCACCTCCACCGCCTCGGGCAGCCGCCGCGGCAGAGAGACGTTCACATCCACCGGCACCGGAGAGCGCCCGGCCACGTCACGGGCGGCGGCGGCCAGGCCGCGGTCGGTGAGCACCTGCGGATGCACGCCGCGGATCAGCTCTCGCAGTTCGGCCAGGGCCCGCCTGGCCTCCTCGTGGGCCTGCGCGACCGGCTCGGCGACCGGCGAGTCCGGAGGCAGGTCGAGCCGGGCCAAACCCAGCTTCATACTCAGCGCGACAAGCCGCTGCTGGGCACCATCATGCAGATCGCGCTCGATCCGGCGGCGTTCCATCTCGAACGCGTCCACCAGCCGGGCGCGTGAGCGCACCACCTCGGCCAACTCGGTCTCGCGTGGAGCGAGCAGCGCCCTGGTCATCGCTCCGCGCGCCCCCGCCCAGGCGGTGAAGGCGTAGGCGGCCACCGGAAACAGAAGAAGTCCAGCGGCCGAGGCCGTCAGCGCGGCGGCGAGCGCCCACGTCTCCTCCACCGGCTGGAGGACGGGCGACAGGATCAGCACGACGGGACCCCCGATGGTGAAACAGACCACCACCAGGTCGATCCACCAGAGCGCGAGGAGCGAGACCAGCGTCAGGCCGACCTTGCGCCACAGCTCGTCAGACGCGCGGGCGGGCGGGGCGAGGTCGACCAGCCGCAGCCGCCACCGCTCGAACCCCGTCACCGGCAGAACAAGCAGACCGGCGGCGGCCAACCCGGCGGTGACCATGAGCGGGACGAATCCCAGGAGGGAGATCGACACCACGACGATGACGACGGTGACGCCGAGCACGGCACTCGACAACAGGTACGCCAGTGATCGCCACGGCCACCGGGATCGCAGGAAGGACAGCGGATGCCGGGTGAGGGCCTGCAGAGCGGTCCGGGTACGCACCGTTAGAAGCTAGTGCCCCTCCCGCCAATTTTTGCCCCGTCGCGTCGCCCAGGGCGGCACCTCGCTGCGTTGACGCCCCACCCACGAAAAGTCCTCGCAGGCTCGGACTTTCCGCGGGGCCCGGGATTGTCGGCCGTAGGCTCCGCTACGGCCTCCTCCTCCGCCTTGCGATGCACCACCCTGGATCACCGCTCCGTCCGGGCAAACCTTGCCGGTCACGGCACTAGCCGCTGGAAACCATCCGTCGCGGACCCACCGAAAGCCGTGTGCGAACGCCGGCCGAGGCTCCTCTATGAGGAGATGATCGGGAGAAGCTGAGCGTCCGCTGCCGTTGCCGTCAGAGAACGCGAAAAAACGCCCCGGCCGTGATCGGCTCGGGGCGTTCTTGCTGTTCAGATGATGTGGTCAGGGGCAGGGTCGAACTGCCGACCTTCCGCTTTTCAGGCGGACGCTCGTACCAACTGAGCTACCTGACCCTACGGCTTTCGCCGTGAGCGGTCCTGACGGGACTTGAACCCGCGACCTCCACCTTGACAGGGTGGCGAGCACTCCAAACTGCTCTACAGGACCTTGTGTAGGAAGCTTTTCGCTTCCGTTTTTTTCGGCTTGCTTAGCTTACCAGTTCTTCGGAGGTCTTCGACCTTCCGTTTCCCCGGTGAGCTTTCGCTCGCCAGTGCCCCCAACGGGATTCGAACCCGTGCCGCCGCCTTGAAAGGGCGGTGTCCTAGGCCGCTAGACGATGGGGGCTCGGAGCTTTCGCCCCGTTCCGTTCCGTCTTCCGTCGGAGACCTCTGAAGCATAGGGGACGTTTGCCCCTGATGCCAAAGCGACCGGCGACGGTGTGCCGCTGATCGTTCCCGTTGGCGACGGGGCGTTCTTCGGCTCCGGAAGAATTGTACGGCCCGGCTCGGGCTCGATATGCCGCTGGCATTGGATCCACTGCTCTCCCAGACCGCCCACGGTGATGTCGTCCCAGGCCTGGAGCCGGTGAGTGTCCTTGCTGAAATACAGGACGGACGCCTCAAGAGGGGTCGGCTCCTCGTGCTCCAGGCCGCGCAGCCCGGCTCCTCCGGTGGATCCCTGGACCATCAGCCGCGTACGGGTGGGCAGCAGTTCGGTCGAGCGCTTGTGGACGTGCCCGGCCAGCACCAGCGCCGTGGCGCCGGAGAGCGCCCGGCCCACGGTCGGGTCGTGCACGGCGACGAGATCGACCGGGATCTTCTCGGGCGACGGATCGGCCACGGGGCTGGGCCGTTCGGGCGGCGCGAGCCGCACCGCGTGGGTCCGGCCGAGGTTGACCAGGTCGGCGTCGTCGGCGGCGGGCTCCAGCGACTTGTCCGGGGTGAACCGGGGGTCGCCGATCCCGTAGATGCGCAGCCCTTTCACCGTCTTGGCGGTGCCGTCCAGCACGATCGCGTTCTTCTGCTTGGCCACCGCGCGCTGCGTGATCGCCGAGTCGTGGTTGCCTCGGACGTACACGTACGGGACCCCGAGCTTGCCGATCTCCTCGACGTACGGGTTCTCCGCCCGGGTCCCGTGGTCGCTGATGTCGCCCGTGTCGATGATCAGATCGACCTTGAACTGCTCCTTGAGCGAGCGGATGACGTTCCAGCCGACGGGGTTGATGTGCAGGTCCGAGACGTGCAGGACCCTGATCGTCCCCGGGTCGGGGGTGTAGATCGGCAGCGTGGAGCCCACCTCGTAGAGCTGGGAGACGTTGGTCACCAGCTTGGCGAGCTGACCCCGGTACTCATCGAACCGGGTCACGATCGACTCCGCGCTGCCGATGAGCGACGGAACGCCGGTGAGCAGCCCGGTGTAGCGGGGTTCGGAGACGGAACGCGGGTTGAACGTGAGCACCGACACCCCGCCCAGCGCGGCCACGACGACCAGCGCCCCGACGCCCGTCCACGCGGCGCGCGAGAGGCGGCGGAACACGATCAGCCCGGCCAGGAAGCCTCCCGCCACGGCGAACAGCACCGCACGGATCGCCAACTGGCGCAGCCCATCGATCAGGTCTCTCTCGATGGTCTCCGGCAGCCGGTCGGCCCACTCGGGGTTGTTCAGGATCTCCTGCGCCACGTCCGGGTGGACCGCCTCGATGCCGAGCGTGAGCCGTAGCGGACCTCGATGAGAGGCGAACCGGAGCGTTCCCAGCGGGCGGACGTCGATGACCGACTCGCCGCGCCAGGTCGGCTGGAAGGACATCTGGACGTCCGCCGGCCCCATGGGGGTCTGGACGGACGCACCGAGCACGAGCCCGAGCCACGCCCCGGCCACCGCGACGGCGGTGATCGCGAGCACGCGTGCCACGCGACCCCTGATCAGCCGCCGGGGGCTGCCCTTCCACGCCGATGTCTCCATGCCTTTCCTGCTTACCCCAATCCTGAGTCGATCGCGACCGGATACCCGTCGGGATCGACGGCGAACGGGCGGCCACCGCCCCGATCGAGCGCATCGCGCAGGCTCCGGAGGCGTGGCGAAGGGCCGGTGACCGGCCGCAGCGCCCCTTCGCGGAGCCGCCGGGCCGTACGGTGTCACCGCACGGCGACACCCGCGTTCCCCGGTGACACGATGGAGACATGATCGACGTCCCCCTGGACAGGTTCGAAGAGCTCGTTTCCGAGGCGCTGGACACGATCCCGCCCGGGCTGGCCAAGGTCATGGACAACGTGGTGGTGGTCGTCGTCGACGATCCGCCGGAGCCGGGCCTCCTCGGGCTCTACACCGGCATCCCGCTGACCGAGCGCGGCGACTGGTACTCCGGAGTCCTCCCGGACCGGATCGAGATCTACCGCAACCCCACCCTGGAGATCTGCGAGACGCCCGAGGAGGTCGTCGAGGAGGTCCGCATCACCGTCGTCCACGAGATCGCCCACCATTTCGGGATCGACGACGAGCGGCTGCACGAGCTCGGCTGGTGATCGGTACGAGTTGCGAAACCCCGAGACCATGGGAACTGTTGGTGACATACTGAACACGGTTCGTGTGGGTGATCTCAGCGGGGTGATATGGCGGCGACCAGGGTCGGTCGGTCCCCCGGACGGCATCGTCGTCCCGTCGAAGGGCAGGCGACCTACGGCGAGGTCATCGCCATCGGCGAGTTCCGCGCCCTGTGGCTCGGCCAGGGCATGTCCCTGCTCGGCGACCAGCTCGCCCAGGTCGCCCTGGCGATCCTCGTCTACAACCGGACGCAGTCCGCTCTCGCCACCGCCGGCGTCTACGCGCTGACCTACCTGCCGCCGATCGTCGGGGGGCCGCTGCTCGCGGGGCTCGCCGACCGCTATCCGCGCCGCCGCATCATGCTCGTCTGCGATCTCCTCCGGGCCGGGCTGATCGCCGTCACCGCCGTGCCCGGCATGCCGTTCGCCGCGCTCTGCGCGCTCGTCTTCGGCGTGGTCCTGCTCAGCGCGCCGTTCTCCGCCGCCCGCGCGGCGCTGCTGCCCGAGGTGCTCGAAGGCGACCGGTACGTCGTCGGCTCCGCCCTGCAGAACGTCACCAACCAGGCGGTTCAGATGCTGGGGTTCGCGGTCGGCGGCGCCGTCATCGCGACCCTCGGGCCGTACCGCGCCCTCGCGCTCGACGCGGCCACCTTCCTGGGGTCGGCTCTGGTCATCGTGGCGGGTGTGGGCAGGCGCGACGCCCCCGCCGGCTCTGGGGGCCGCCTCTCGATGTGGACCACGACCAGGGCCGGCGGCCGCCTCGTCTTCGGTGACCGGCGGCTGCGCACCCTGGTGTTGTTCGCCTGGCTCTGCGGGTTCTACGTGCTGCCTGAGGGCATCGCCGTGCCGTACGCCATGGAGCTCGACGACGGGACGCTGCCGGTGGCCGCCGTGACCGGGCTGCTCATGGCGGCGATGCCGACCGGGACCGTGATCGGGGCGTTCATGTTCAGCCGGTTCGTCGCGCCGTCGGCGCGGCTGCGGGCGATGGGGTGGATGGCGATGCTGACGTGCGCGCCGCTCATCGTGTGCGCGATGCGGCCGCCGCTTGTCGCCGTGCTGCTGCTGTGGGTCCTGTCAGGGATAGGCGGCGCCTACCAGCTCGCGGCGAACGCCGCCTTCGTGCAGTGCGTCCCGGCCGACCGGCGCGGCCAGGCGTTCGGGATCGTCCAGTCGGGCCTGCTGGCGGCCCAGGGCATCGGCATCCTGATCGGGGGCGCCGTCGCCCAGGAACTCGGTCCGGAGCCGGTGGTCGCCCTCGCCGGCGCGGCCGGACTCTCGCTCGCGGCATGGCTGGCCATGGCCTGGACCGAGTCCCGTACGGAGATCTTCGCCGAGGCCCGGACGGCGTGACTCACGCCTGGGGTCCCTGCTCCTGCTGCGACTGGCGGGGCTGGGCGTAGGGGTGCTGCGCGTAGCCGTCCTGCCGGTGCGGCTCCGCCGTCGCGTCCGTCGGCTGCGACCAGGCCTGCTGGGCGCGGTCCCACCTCGTCTTGGTGTCCTGCCAGACGTGCCCGTCCTTGTTCTTGCTGACCAGGTCCTGGACGATGGAGGTGTCCTTGCCCTCCTCGGGGATGAGCAGCCACGCGACCGCGTAGATGCCGACGCCGAGGCCGCCGAAGAACGTCGCAACGGCGAGAGCCACCCGGAGGATGTTGGCGTCGACGCCGATGTACCGGCCGACACCGGAGCACACTCCGGCCACGATCCTGCCGTTACTGGTCCGCCGTAGCTGCCTGACCGAACTGTTCGTGTGTGTCTCGTTCATGTCTCCAGCGTGCCTCCTGAGCCCGCGTCCGTGCATCGGGATTCCCCCTGGCCCAACCCCGGTGCGGCCCCGATACGCTGGCAGCCATGGACGACCTGCTGCGCCTCGACGACCAGCTCACCCCCGAACAGCGCATGATCAGGGATGCCGTGCGGTCCTTCGTCGCCGACCGGGTCCTCCCGGACGTCGCCGACTGGTTCGAGGAGGCCGTCTTCCCCGCGCGCGAGCTCGCGCCCCAGCTCGGCGCACTCGGCGTGCTCGGCATGCACCTCGACGGGTACGGCTGCGCCGGCCTCGACGCCGTCTCGTACGGCGTGGCCTGCCGGGAGCTGGAGGCGGGCGACTCGGGGCTGCGCTCCTTCGTCTCGGTTCAGGGTTCCCTGGCCATGTTCCCGATCTGGAAGTACGGGTCCGAGGAGCAGAAGCAGGAGTGGCTGCCCCGCATGGCCGCCGGAGAGGCCATCGGCTGCTTCGGGCTGACCGAGCCCGACCAGGGCTCCGACCCCGCGGGGATGCGCACCATCGCCAAGCAGGACCCGTCCGGCGACTGGATCCTCAACGGCGCCAAGATGTGGATCACCAACGGCTCCGTCGCCGACGTGGCGATCGTGTGGGCGCAGACGGACGACGGCATCCGCGGCTTCGTCGTCCCGACCGACACCCCCGGGTTCTCGGCCCCGGAGATCCACAAGAAGATGTCGCTGCGCGCCTCGGTGACGTCCTCGCTCTATTTCGACGACGTCCGGCTGCCGGCGTCCGCCGTACTGCCCGGCGTGACCGGGCTGAAGGGCCCGCTGTCGTGCCTGAGCGAGGCCCGCTTCGGCATCCTGTGGGGCGTTCTCGGCGCCGGCCACGCGTGTCTGGAGTCCGCGGTCGACTACGCCAAGACGCGCCTGCAGTTCGGCAAGCCCATCGGGGCGTTCCAGCTCACCCAGGAGAAGCTGGCGTGGATGGCCGTCGCGCTTGAGCAGGCGGGGCTCACCGCACTGCACCTCGGCAAGCTCAAGGACGCGGGCACGCTCAAACCGCATCAGATCAGCTTCGGCAAGCTGGCGAACGTCCGAGCCGCCCTGGACATCGCCCGCCAGGCCCGTTCTGTGCTCGGGGCCAACGGGATCACCCTGGAGTACCCGGTGATCCGGCACATGAACAATCTGGAGAGCGTCCTGACCTACGAGGGCACCCAGGAAGTGCACCTGCTGACGCTGGGCAAGGTCCTCACTGGGCTCGATGCCTTCCGCTGACCCGTTATCGTGATCGCGGTAAAGCACGTCGCCGGAGGCGCGGTACCCTCTGTACCCTGCTTCTAGCAAGGGGTGCTAGCTCAATGGCAGAGCAGCGGACTTTTAATCCGTAGGTTCAGGGTTCGAATCCCTGGCGCCCCACCAGGCAAAACACCGCTTACAGATCTTGTTCTGAGGGGTGTTACAGCCACCTTTTACAGCCAAGAGGGCCGGAACCCCCGTCGTGGGAGTCCGGCCCTGATGCTGTGGAGTCACCCGAAGAGTTTCTTGGCGACGGCGTCGACGGCCGCCCGCTCGATGTCCGGGAGCACGTGCGCGTAGGTGTTCATGGTCAACGCGATCTGGCTGTGCCCGAGGGTCTTCATCACCGTGCGCGGCGACGCTCCGCAGGCCAGCAGGTAGGACGCGCAGGCATGGCGGAGGTCGTGCAGTCTCAGCCAGTCCAGGCCCGCCTGTGTCCGTGCCTTGCGCCACCGTGCCGAGAGATTCCCCGGTTCGATCGGCGTACCGATGGTCGAGGCGAAGACGAGCCCGTGATCCTTCCACCGCTCTCCCGAAGCGAGTTGCTCGGCCGCCTGGGTACGCCGGTGCTGGCGAGAGCGGCAAGGGTCGGATCCGGAACGGGGACGGTCCGGCGCGACCGATCGGTCTTCGGATCGACCAGTTGAAGGCTTCCGTCCGCCCGCTGGAGCGTCTGCCGTACGGTGAGCTGCCCGTTGCCGAAATCGATGTCATCCCACCGGAGTCCGAGGAGCTCGCCGCGCCGAAGCCCAAGTGTCAAGGGCGGTGCTCCGCGCCGCCTCGCGGCCCTGCGCCCGCTCGGCGGCCGGGCATGCGGCCTGGGGGCCGGTCCCGGCCGCCAGCAGCTCGGGCCGTCAGTCGTCTACCGCCCGCCAAAACTCAGGCCAATATCCATCGCCGCTCGTATCCTCCACAGCAGAAACAAACACGTCCTCGCGGACCTCGATAGTGACAATCTCGTGCTCACGACCGAGATCAGCACGGCAATTCGGGCACTCCTCCAGCGTCCCCTGGATCAGAACACGCCCCAGTCCCCGCCGTCCTTCCTTACGCCCACCAGCAGCCCAGTCGACCGGCTCACCCGCCTCGTAGTTCGTCAATGCGAGAGGCCCGAATCGAAACTGCACCCACCATCGCCCGCGCACACCACAAGCGGGGCAATCGATCGGAGCAGGAAGGCGCAGACGGTTGTACATTCCCATGGCAGTCATGCTCACATGGATCACTTGGCCAAGGATTCCTATGCCTCCGGCAGGGTCTCCGGTTCCGGGATGATCGCGGTTCCAACGCTGGGGCCCGTAGGTGGTTGCGGCGCCGGATCATCCCGCCACCATCGCCCAGGACGAGCCGAGCAGACCAGGGGCAGGGGGATGATCCGACAGGCGGTGGCGTGCGCGGACACTGCACCAAGGCGTCCATGATGGAGGAATGCTGACCGAACCCGAAGCCCGAGGCATCGCCGAAGAAAGACTGGCTCGAATCCACGAAACGACTCGTCAATACACCGGTGACGACGATGGATTCGTCATCGTCGACGTGGAGGAATACCCCATCGGCTGGGCCTACTACTTCCAACACGCGCGGTACGTAAGAACCGGAGACATCGGCGCCATGCTGGGAGGCAACGCACCCATCCTCATCGACCGCCGAGACGGCACGATCCTTCCCACCGGTACCGCTTACCCGCTAGAGCACTACATCAACGAGCACACACGGCTCGTGCCGACCAGTGACGAGGCACGCGCATGATCTTCGTGCAATTAGCGTGCAATTAGACAGGGTGATGAGGGGCCAACCACGGTCACTCATGACCAGTCCGACGCCCAGGTCAGCGCCCCCAACGGCCGTGATCCATACAATTCCCAAACTGACAGCGCGCGTTCGATGGCTCCACGTACAGAGAGAACGATTCCTGACTGCAGTCTTGGGATCAGTAATCCGTGCGGCAGAATGCAATGATGCTCTTGGGATGGGACGCTCTACGCTCCTCCGACTGGTCACAGCTGTCCCACGCGTATGGCCCCGCTACCGACACGCCTGGTCATCTGGAGCGGCTTTTTGAGGACGATCACGCAGGTTGGGCCAAGACCATTGATCACCTGTACTGGTCGGTCACTCATCAGTCCTCCGTCACCACTGCTACGCCGCCAGCCGCGTTGGTAGTCGCGGGCTTACTAGGCGACCAGCGGCTGGACCAGCCGATCACCGCGGACGGCTTGGAGCCCAAACCTGTCAGTGCGCACCTGCTTGACTTTCTCGCCATAGTGGCCGAGGGCACCGAACCGGATAGGACCGAAGGCGAGGTATGGGATGCCTACTGCGGCCCGCCTATCGACGAACTCGACATGGTGTGGCGTTCTAAGCCGTTCACCGAAGGCTATGAGGCTGTCATCAAGTGCCGTGAAGTCTGCCCGGCCCTGGTGGATCCTGTCCTTCAGCGCTTGACGGCCGACGATCTTCACACGCGGCTGGCGGCTACTTCGACAGCGGCGCTGCTTGGCCTGGTCCCGTCGGTCACGAACAGACGCGCTGAGATCATCAAGCTACTCGAAGCCATCGCCCACAGTGCCGATATTCACCACGAGCGGGCACATGCGCTCGTCGAGCGCCTCGCAAGATCGACCCGTTAGATTTGAGGCTTGATCACGTGCCAGACGCCTGCCAGAACGGACGGCAATCGGCGGAGGCTGTACAGCCACGAGTACAGCCAAGAGGACGAACGACGGCGGAACTCGGCGGACGTCCACGGACATCACCCCCGCAGGCCAGAGCCCTGGGCCTCGATCGAATCGACTTCTTTTAATCTGTAGGTTCAGGGTTCGAATCCCTGGCGCCCCACCACTCCATGCCCCATCTGATCTGGAATTTCCCGGTCAGGCATTGCCTCGGATCGAGAAGTTGATCTCGTTTGGTCGCTCGTTGTTTGCTCGCGGGCACGGATCGGGCACGCGGTAGATCGTTTAGACCGTCCGTGTCAGGGCGGACCTCAGAGACGATCAGGAGAAGACCACAACCGAAGACCCATCGGGGCACCCACGTCCGACGATGCACGCCAGCCGTCAAGGATCGTCTCGACGTACTCTGCTGGACCGACGGCCTTCAGGACCTGCGGACGAATAATCTGCTGGCACAACTGCTCAACCTGCCCGCACGGAGTGGAGTGGCACCTGACTCAGTCTGCGGAGGCCGATATTCATCCGGCTGGTCAAGTCGCATGCGTGGTACTCCCTGAGCATGCCTCCCAATCGGTCACGTCGGCGAATGTCGAACGGCGCGATCGGGGCGAGGTCTGCGCTTGGCTCAGGAAGCGCTCGGGAGCGCGGCGGTGGATTCGGCCGCTGCCCGGGCCACCTCGGGGTAGACGCGCCCTCTGCCGACCGACTGCTGCAGCTCGTGCACCTCGTCCACGCCCATCTGGAAGAGCGGTGGGACACGAAGGGACACAACCGGCAGTGGCAAAGATGGGACGGCCACTTTCCCGCCTCCATGCAGCCAACGCCACCCCGTCCGCCAGCGAAGTCGCGATTCTCGCGCTCTGCGGATTCGAGACCATCCGGACAGGTGTAAGGGCTCCATCGACTCCGCGGCGGCGGACCCACGCGGAATTTGTATCAAGGAGTTGCGACAAGCGGTCCGATCGGTCATGAGGTGTATCACCTAGTTGATACAAAGGGGATGGCATGGGCCCTATGATCTGGTCCCTGACCTGCTCAAACGCGACTTCACGGCAGGTGAGGCCTACCGACGGTGGTGCGGGGACATCACCTTTCTGCCGGTCGGTGACTCGTGGCTGTATCTCGCGACGGTGATCGATATCGGGTCACGGCGCCTCCCCCGGCCGCCTATGAAGATCAGCTCGGTATGGTGACCGAACTGGCTGCATGAAACCGGGTGTCCACACCCCGGGGGGAAGCCCAGGGAAGCCATGTGCGTCCTCACGGATACCTCTGACCAAGGGTCCCATTTCCATCCACTGTGTGAGACAAAGGACTTTTTTCATGATGATGACCTCTGTCCGGCACCTGGCACAGGCCACGGTGATTGCCGCTTCCGTTCTTGTGCTGACTGCGTGCGGTACCTCGCCGCGTTCGTACAACGTCTCCGGGGTGCCGGGGGGTGATTCGGCGGCGTGCGCGAGTGTGACGGGGAAGGCGCCGCAGAAGCTGGCGGGGCACGGCCGCAATGATGCGGATCAGAAGGGGACGGCGGTGTGGGGGGATGGTGATGTGATCCTGCGGTGCGGGAACATCGCCGAGCCGACCGCGATGAAGACGTGCTTCGCCTCTGGCGGGGTGCCGTGGCTGGTGAATGAGGACAAGACGAAGGACGGGGTGAAGACGGTGGTGTCGTACGGGTATAACCCCACGGTTGACATCACGGTCTCTGAGCGTGTGTCCGACAAGGACGCGGTGGTCAGGGTTCTTGCCCCGCTGGTGAAGGGGCTCGCTCGCGACAAGAGCAAGCAGTGCTGAACTCGGGTTGACGGAGAAGAAGAACCGAACCGGTTTCTTTACCCGGAGCCGGGCGGATTTCCTTCCGAATTCTGTTCGGAGGGAAATCGCCCGGCCTTTTTGTTTGGGGTGCCCTGGACCTGCATTCGACGTAATTCAGTTGGCCGGAAACACGAATCTGCGGCCTGACCAGGGGAAACGTGAGTGAAACCGTCTGGAGGGCGTTTCTCTAGGGGGTCTGTCGAAGGCAGTCACGGCAGCTGTAGATCGTATTCTTTGACGTGTTGCCCCAGGTCAGCGCTGGCCGAGCAGATCGGCCACCGCGGCCCGCACGTGCTGTCGAGATCACGCACGGCTTACCGCTACGTGCCGGGCGTCACCACCGAATCTGCGACAGAGCCGCAAGTCCCCTGCCCGGCAGCCGGTCGGGGCGTTTGACCACTTCGCCACACGCGAGCGGCTCCGAACAGCTATGACATCGATGCCGTGAGAGGCTTCGAAAATCAGCCATGCGGATAGCCCCAGGTGCACAGGCCCGTCCGGAGGATGAGAAGGAGGGGATGGTGGGCAGGATCGGGGACGACAAGGTGGCGAACGCTCTCGCCGAGCTGGCCCGTCGCAACCCAGAGGAGGCCGGTCAGGCGCGTGCCGCGTTCGATTCGCTGACCTTCGGGGAAGGAGTCGAGACCGTCACCTTGTACGGGCTCCAGTACTGGCTGTGGTACCTGCTGCCGACCAAGTGGTGGACCGACCTGACCGAACACCAGCAGCTCGCCGCCGCGCTCGGTGCGTTGTTCGACCTGCTGGAGATGCCGCGGTACGCCGCCGCCTGCACCTCCGAGACAACCATGCAGGTCCTGACGGCCTGGCACCAGGGCCGCGACATCGGGTTCAAGGCGTTGGAGAGGGCCATGAACGCCTCCGGCGTACAGCCGCCCGATGTCGAGGAGATTTTGACCTGGGGGCGGGTGAGGGGCGTTCAGGAAAATGATGCCTTCCAGGCGACAGCGGCCCATCTGGAGATGGCGATCGCGGTGGGTGAGTTCGCTCCTGGCGCCCGTGGCTGGCGCGCAGACGCCGAGCGGATCACCGGCGAGTTCCTCACCTCCCCTTGCGCCCCGGGCGAGCAGAGCCGGCTGGAACGCATTCACTCCGAACGCATGGAAGGCTGGGCCCGGTCCCGTGGGGCGGCCCGCGCCCGCCTCACGAAGATAATCGCCTCACGGATCATGTCACCGGCGCCGGTTCCCGAAGAGGCGGAGATACGGCTGGCACCGGTCCGCTGGATGCTGACCTTGGCGGCTACCGACGACGGCATCCCGCTCACCGCCAACCACACCCTGGCCAGGACCGTCGTCGCCGAAGGCTGCCGGCGCTTCGACTGGCTCACGTTGACCGGCAGACCACGCTCCGAGTCCGACATCCCCGAAGCCTGGACACTGCGAGAGTTTGTCCGGCAGCTCGGTGCCGTCCGGCGCAGCAAGCGCACCCTGGTCCTCACTCCGGCGGGCAAGCGCTTGGCAACGGCCGATACGGCCACACTGTGGTCGGCCGTGACGGCCGCGCTGATCCCATCCGATCCCGCCGAGGGCGTCGCAGCGGAGGTCATCTTGATGCTGCACCTCACCGGGGGTCCCACCGGCTATCTCGAGCGGTGCGCCGCCGTTGCCGAGACCATGGCCGGTGAGGGCTGGCATAACCCTGCCAGCGGAACGCCCATCCCGGCGAATGACGTCGGCTGGCTCATGGGCGCGATCCACCGACGCCTGGATCTGCTCAGCCTGTTGCACCGGCAGCGCGGCCTGGATGATCCCGGCGACCGCCTCACCGACGCCGGGCGCGGCGCCGCGCAGGCGGCGCTCCGGTCCCGTGCCCTGCGGCCACGCACCGATGTCGGATCCGGATAGCCCGACAAGGCGTACCTTCGTCGGCTTACGGAGGCGCTCCGCCGTCGACTGATGACAGTCGCGCTGGCAGGTGCCGGCTACCACCTCGGGCTACGATCATTGCCCGTGCAGCGGATGAATCGCGAGCAGTTCTATGCCACTCTGACTCCACTCGATGAGGAGCGCTTGAAGAAGACGCTCTGGACGCTGTACTGGCGCGGATCCGCTCAGCTGAGGGAGAGGATCGAGGCAGAGCTGACCCCAGAGGAGCACAAGCCCGCAGCCAAGAGCGCCAGGCAGACCGTGGACGCCCAGTCGGTGTTGGACGACGTACGCCGGTTCGTGGAGCTGGCCCGGGCCGGGGCCTACATGGCCGGTGATCGACGTGTCTCCCCCAAAGAGCGGACCCGATGGCGTTTCACGTTCACCCGGTTGGCCGAGGATGCCAAGGCGGCGCTGGCGGTGGACGCGGCCACCGGGGCGCGGGCGCTGAAGCTGCTGATCGACCTGGCCGATGAGACATGTGACTATGACTACTTCCGCTCCGACGACCCGATGGCCGCCGCGCGCTTCGTGGTCTCCGATGCGGTCGCGTTGCTTTGGGCCACCTATCTCGATCTGTATGGCTTCTCCGGATTTGCCGAGCGGGTAGCGCCAGAGTTGATCCGCTGGGAGCGGGCGTACGGGTGGACCCGGCGCGGGGACGGGCCGACGGCCGAGAAGGAGACCACACTGGCCGACGTACTGGCGCGGCTGCTACGCGGGATCGATGCGTGGCTGGACTTCACCGACCGATATCTCTCCGCACTGGATCGGCTGGCCGAAGGCGGCGCCAAGACACGGGTGCCGTGGCGGGACACGGGCTTCGAACGCCGTGAGCGGGCCAGGAATCTTGCCACCTGGCATCTGCTGGTGCTGGAACGGCTGACAGACGCCGAGGCCGACGATCGGTTGGAGAGGCTGGTGACGCACCCGGCTCTGGCTGGTCCCGAACTACGGGATCTGCGCGCGCGGCTTGGCCGGCAACGCGGGAGACCGAAACAGCGCCTGCCCTGATCCACGAGTGCCTGAAGGAACTGCCCGGTCACACAGAGTTCCACGACTTCGCCCGGGAGGTCGGTGCGGAGCTTCCAGAACGGGCACGACAGGTGTCGGACCGGCTGTTCGGCAGGTAAATGATGTCTGGGTTCGCCAAGGATGACCTTCGGGCGTTGGCCGGAGGCAAGTCCTATGACCGCGGTGTCGATTACGTCGACGCCGTCGATGACCTGCAGGTCGACGGCGGAAAGATCTTCGCGACTGTGTACGGCACGGAGCCGTATGAGGTGGAGTTGACCGTCGGCCGTCGTGGCCTGGACGGTGCGTGCGAGTGCCCGTGGGGGCAGGAGGGCAACTTCTGCAAGCACTGCGTCGCGGCCGGCTTCGACGGCCAGTGGTTGCGGCTGGCTCGATCGCGGGCGGAATCCCACCCCGCCGACGCGATTCCCGTCTACGAGCGCCTGGCCGAGAGCAAGATCTCGCTCATGAAGAATGACGCCTACGCCGAGGCTGCCGGCCTCGCCGTACAGATCACGAAGCTCTACGACCGGCTCGGCCGCGAGGCCGACGGACGCGCCTATGGGGAGCGGCTGCGCACCACCCACAAGCGCAAGCGCAACTTCATGGCGGAACTCCAGCGGCGTGCCCTTTGACGATCTATCGGGCCGGTCGGCGTGTCAGCGGCGACCCCAACGATCGATGTCGGCGTCGTGCCGTCCGCGCGATACCGTCCCCGTCATGGTGACGGAGATGTCGATCGGTTGTGCCGTGTTCGCCGCCGCTCGTGCCTTGGCATCGTGGGTGGGGAGCGGACGTGCGGTCACTGCGGGTGGTGCGCTCAAGCCCGCGCTGGTGCCGGAAGCCGCCAGGACGATAGGCGTGGGGTGCCCGGCCAAGGTTCGGCGGCTGAGCGATGTACCGGAGGCGCATCGAGCCTGGGTGACGGCTCTGGCGGCGGGACTCGTCACGATCTCTGGGACGCGTGCCGTACACGACAAGAGCGCGGCGGAGCCGGACATCACCGCCTGGTACGCGGCGCTGGAGCAGGTAGTGGCGGCGCAGGTCACCGACCCCTGCGAGGTCGATCCGCGAATCTGCTGCCTGATGACACTCGCCGTTCTGAGCGACGAAGCGCCGCCGCTGGGGGCGGCGTTACGGACCGCTGTCGAGAACGAGATGCGCGTGCGGCGCGACTGGGACTGGCGCGCCGCCGGTCTGATAGAACGGCATCCGGTCGATCAGATGGTCGGCATCCTGCGGGATTTCGGCGCGCTGGACGCGAGGCTCGCGGTGACCGCCCTTGGCGAGTACGCACGGCGGGAGATGCAGCGTCGCCTGCCCCTGCCCATCACTCCGGAGCTGCCCGCAGCCGAGATGCTACGGCGGCTGGCCACGGTGCCGGAGGAGGACGCCGATGAGTTGCTGTGGCGCTGGCGGATCCCGGATGATCCTCGTTCGACCGGCCTGGTAGACCGGCTACCCGAGCTGCTATGGGCCGCCGGGGAAGCCTCGCCCGCCGGGCGGGTCAGCGTGATCGAGGTGGTGGCCGCACGGGGCGAGAGCTCCGAGCGTCTCTGGCAGGCTGTGCGGGATCATCCCGTGCTCGGCACACATGCCCGCTGGCTGCTCGGGGAGGCCGATTCCGTCCGGGACCGGCGGTGGCTGGCCGTCGACTTCGCGCTGGCCGCACTGGAGCGGTACGGCGAGCGGGACGCCTGGTACGTCCTGAAGGACATGATGAGCGGCGACCTGCACGCAGGCGTGCGCGACAGCCGGCACCCAGAAGCCGCGCGGCTGTTGAAGGCATTGCCGGCCGCGCCACCGCGGATCCCGGTCTATCAGCTCAAGATCTCTTTGTTCGGCGGGTTGTGGCGGCGCGTCCAGGTGCCGGAAAACTATTCGCTGGGCGCACTGCATCGGATGATCCAGGTGCTGTTCGGCTGGAGCGGCGATCACCTGCATCTCTTCGAGCACGGCAAGCGCCGCTACACCGACCCTTTCTACCCGCTGGAGAATTGCGGCGATGAGGAGCTGTGCCGGCTGAACCGGGCGCTACCCGCCCCGCGGACGAAGCTCACCTACACCTACGACCTCGGCGACTGCTGGCGGCACGAGATCGTCCTGGAGAAGATCCTGGACCCGGAGATCGACATCCCGATCTGTGTGGACGGGCATGGCGACAATCCAATCGAGGACTACAACCCGGACTATCCAGAAGAGCCGGTGCCGTTCAACCAGGAGGCCGTCAACCAGGCACTGGCCGAGCGCTTGGCGTGCCAAACTGCGGTGCGTGGCGACGATGGCGATCGACGAGGCGCTTACCCGGTTTCTGAATGAGCAGCGGGCTCGATTGGCTCCGCGGACCTTTCACACCTATGAGGAGGTGATCGACCTCTTCCGGGACTGCATGAACATGTACGGTCCCAACATCCTGGACGAGAGGGACGAGAAGCGGTGGCGCGAAGCCTTCGACAACGGTGACGAGGACGCCTTCACCCGGCTGCTGGACGCGGGATATATCGAGAGCATGCTGGGCGAGTTCCTCGGCTATTTCATGATCCGCAAAGTGATGGCGGGCCAGGGACTGCTACGCGCTGCCGGAACCGTCACCAAGAAGCTCGTCACATGGCTCGCCGAGCAGGGCGTGATCGAGCGGGAAATTGCAGCCGCCCAGGCCGCGCGAGCCGCCGATGCGGCGCGCGACCTGCCCAGGGCGGACCGTCTGGCCGAGGCGCTGCACCAGTTGTCGCTGAAGACTCCGCATCGTGATCCGGATACCACTGATCGCTGGGTGGAGGAGGGCATTCCCCTTCCGATCACAAAAGTTGAGCCGGGCAAGCTCTGGTTCGACGAGAACATCGGTCCGCTGGCCGTGCCATCGGAGATCAGCGACCTCGCCCGGATCGGGTGGGAGGTGACGGTGGTGCTGGCCTTCACCCGGAACCGATGGTGGCTGGTCGAGGTTGGCAATGTATATCCATGACCCTGGGTACATAGCCCGGGACTCTGGGCTGGAGCGGGCTCTACGGCAATTGCACCGCCTGTCGAAAGCCGGAGCCACCGGGCCTGCTTCATAGACCTCCGAGGTATACCTATTGCTATACCCCGGAATGGGACGTCTACCTCGTAACCGAGGTCCGCGAATGGATCGAGCAACTCGACGACACCACCCACGCCAGGGTGGTGCAGGCCATCGACGCGCTCGCCGAAGGTGGCCCCGGGCTGGGACGGCCGCTGGTCGATACCGGCCTGGCACGGTACGCATCCTGTTCGCCTTTGACCCGTGGCGCTCCAGCATCCTGCTGGTCGCCGGTGACAAGGCCGGGCGATGGAAAAGCTGGTACGAGGAGGCCATTCCGCTGGCCGAGCACCGGTTTGAGGTCTATCTAAAGGAGCGCGCTCAGCAGGAGGAGGGCAGATGAGCGGGTACGTTCGCTGGAACGATATCCGGGCGAAGCATGTCGAGCGGGCCGGCGGAGAGGAAGCGGTCGAAGCCGGTAAGGGGGAGCTTCTGGCCGAGGTCCAGGGGCATCGGCTGGCGGAGATCCGCCGCAGCCGTGGCCTGACTCAGCAGCAGGTGGCCGAGCGCATGGGGGTCACCAAGGGGCGCATCTCTCAGATCGAGCAGGGCAAGATCTCTGGCCAGGACATCCTGGCCCGCTACGCGGCCGCCCTTGGAGGCCGACTCCACCAGTCGATCTACTTCGATGACGGCGATATCGCCGCGATCGCTTGACCAACTCGATCAGAACGCCATGCTGAGCGCGGTAGCCGACTTCGGCGACTACTCCGCGTAGGGCGCGTGAGCAACCCGGCGATGGTCAAGCGATCCGTGCTTACTCGCAGATAGCCCGCGAGGTGCCGCTGTAGAGACGTCGGTGCACGGGCACTCGAAGGCCCCGCCCTCCGAGTGGAGCGCGGGGCCGGGGTCGCGCTAAGGCCGGGTCAGCAGCACAAGTTGCCGGCGCTGGCGCGAGATCCAGGCAGCTTCACGCTGGTCCCCTCGACCCCGCGCCCTGTTCCGGCAACGTCACTGTGACGATCTGAATCCGGTTTCTCGACCGGCCCGTGCCGTTCGGCGCAACATCTGGACAAAGGCGCGAACCCGAGCCGTCGCGCCCTGCTTCGGCCAGATGGAAGCGAAGGCGACCGATGGTGCGTCATGCACCGGGACCCAGGTGATGCCGGGAAACCCGTACAGTCCCGAACGATACGCCGGTGAGGCGCCGGCTGATCTCCAGCAGGTGGGTACGGGCAGTGGTGTCGTAGGCCTGCTGGTGGGCGCGGGCTGGGCGAGCCCGGTTGAAGTAGGTGCCGGTCACCTTGGCCAGGGCAGGATCGGTGACCAGGCGGGCGGTGTTGGCGACCCCTTCTTCCAGGGTGCTCTGCACGGTGAACAGGTGGGTGACGATCTTGGTGGGCATGTAGGAGGCGGGGTGCAGGGCGTTGACGGTGACGCCGTGGTCGCGCAGGAGTTCGGCGTGCTCGAAGGTGAGCATGATCTGGGCGAGTTTGGCCTGGCAGTAGGCCTGTACACCATCCCAGTGCCGTTCCAGCAGCACATCGTCGAAGTCCAGGGGTGCCTGCCCGGCAGAGCTGACGTTGACGATCCTGGCGGGAGCCGGGCTCGTGGCGGCGGTGCGGGCCAGGAGCGGGGTGAGCAGGCTGCTGAGCATGTAGGTGGCCAGGTAGTCGACCTGGAAGGTCAGCTCCAGGCCATCGGCGCTGCGCTGGGGAGCTGTTTCGACGCCGATTCCGGCGTTGTTGATCAGGACGTCCAACCGGTCGCGCCCGGCCAGGCGCTCCGCCAGGGCGCGGATCTCGTCGATGGAGGCGAAGTCGGCCTGTTCGAAGGTGAGCCTGTCGTTGCCGGTCCGGTCGTGGAGTTCGGCCAGCAGCGCCTGGCCCTTGGCCGGGTTGCGGCCGTGAAGGATCAAGGTGGCGCCCTGGGCGGCAAGGCGGTGGGCCAGGGCGCGGCCGAGTCCGTCGGTCGCGCCGGTGATCAGGATGGTCTGGTCGTGGGGTTGGATGGTCACGGGGTTCGGCCTCGCAGTTCGGTGGCGAGAAAGAGAAGTCAGACGATGGGGTTGCCGCTGGCGGTGGTCTCGGGGACGTCCTCGCGCAGGTCCCAGTGTTCGGCGATCAGGCCGTCGGCGATGCGGAACACATCCACCACCGCGATGCCGGAGTGGCCGGGCTGGGCGGTGAACAGGCTGTGGGTGAACACCAGGTCGCCATCGACGGCCATGCGGCGGATCTCAAAGCGGGCCTGGGGCAGCTGGGCGCGCATCCCGTCGATGAACTCGGCCAGCGGCCGGCGGCCGTTGGGCAGGTTGGGGTTGTGCTGGATCAGGCCGGCGGCCAGGAACCGGTCGGCCAGCTCGGTGCGGCCCTGGTTCCACACCAGTTCGAAGTAGTCACGCACGAGTTGGGCGGCGGGCTGGGACATGGGGTTCTCCTGTGGTCGTTGATGCGTGGTGCTGATGGATGGGCGGGGTCAGCGCAGGGCGGGAAGGTCAGTGGTGGGCTGAGGCGGTGGTGGCGGCCGGGGCCGTCGAGTGGGTGGGGTGCGGGCGCAGCGAGGCGGCGTGCGCACCGGCGGCCAGGGCCAGCGGCAGCAGCGCCAGGGCCGGGAGCCAGTGGCCACCCAGGACGGGCAGCAGGCTGCTGCCCAGCAGGCTGCCCAGGCTCATGCCGAGGTACAGGGCCGAGGCGTTCAGGGCCAGCAGGATGCCGCGCTGCTCGGGCAGCAACTCCACCAGGCGGGCCTGCTGCGGGGCCATGAACAAGGTGTTGAAGACGGCCCAGAAGGCGAACACCGTCACGCCGGCGGCGGGCAGGGCGGGCACGCCGGCCAGCGCCAGGAAGGTGATGGTCAGCCCGGCCAGCGCCAGTGCGATGGTGCGCCCGCCGCCCAGACGGGTGTAGACGCGGGCTCCGGCGGCGTTGCCGACCATGCCCAGGGCGCCGAAGACCAGCAGGGTCAACGACACCAGACCGGGACCGGCGCCGAACCGGGTGCCCAGGTAGGCCCCCGCGACCCCGTACACGGTGAACTGGGCGGCCAGCACCAGCAGCGTGGTGGCGATCATCGATGCGGCTCCGGGGGTGCGCAGCACCCCGGCGAAGGCCCGCACGGTGGGAGCCGGGCCCGCCGCCACCGGCGGCAGCAGTACAGCCAGCAGCCCGCCCGCCACCAGGGTCAGCGCCACCACCGCGGCCATCGTGGCCCGCCAGCCGACCGCGGCGCCCGCGGCCGAGGCCAGCGGCACGCCCAACACGGTGGCGGCGGTCATCCCACCGAACACCACCGCCAGCGCGCGGGGGCGCTGCTCGACCGACACGATCATCGAGCCGGTGGCCGAGGCGGCCGGTCCGAAGATCGCCGCTCCCAGGCCGGCGGCCACCCGGGCGGCGGCCAGGGCCGCGAAGGTGGGGGCCGCCGCGCTGGCGATGCCGCCGATCGTCATCAGCGCCAGGCCCAGCAGCAGGACCTGGCGACGGCCCAGGCGGCCCAGGGTGATCGCCGCGATCGGGGCGGCCAGAGCGAACACCAGGGAGAAGACGGTGACCAGGGTGCCGACGGTGGCGGCCGGCACCCGCAGGTCGGCGGCGATCGGGCCGCTGAGACCGACCACTGCCAGTGAGGCGGTGCCCAGCGCGAAGTAACCCAGGGCCAGCGACAGGAGCGCGGGGGTGGAGGAACGGGGGCGCACACCCCCTCCTTTCAATACGGGTCGTTGCGTATTAGATTCAAATACGGACCGGTGCGTATGTCAAATAGACTGCGCGTCATGACCGGACGACCCCGCGACCCCGCCGTCGACGACGCCATCCGCATGGCCGCCCTGGGCCTGATCACCGAGCAGGGCTACCGGGGGATGAGCATGGAGGGCATCGCCGCCCGTAGCGGCGTGTCCAAGCAGGCGGTCTACCGCCGGTATCCGGGCAAGGGCGAGGTGATCTTGGACGTGCTGACCGCCTACGCCCGCACCCGGCTGCCCACGCCCGACACCGGCGACCTGCGCGAGGACCTGCTGGCCCTGCTGGAGGCCACCTTCGCCGCCCAGCGCGGCGTGCCCGGCGCGCTCAACCAGGCCCTGGCCGCCGAGGCGCTCCAGGCTCCCGCCTTCGCCCAGCGCGTGAACGGCGAACTGATCGCGGCGCGCCGCGACGCCGTCCGCCAGATCCTCGGCCGGGCGCGGGACCGGGGGGAGGTCACCCACCCCGACGACGAGGTGCTCATCGACCTGGTCTTCGGCCCGATGTGGTACGCGCTGCTGTTCGACGTCGGCAAGCTCACCGACGCCTACGCCGCCGCGCTCACCGACGCCGTCATCGCCGCGGCCACCCACCAGCCCTGACCGCGGCCGCCTCCGGCCTCGGCTGCGGCAACCCCGTCGTGGCCGCCCTCACCCGCTGGGCGGTGCCGGCTCCGCCGCCGCGAAGAGCGACGCCCGCGACCGCGGCCACGACGGTCTCAGGGGCAGGCCCGAAGGCTGTGCGGACCCCGCCGAGCAGACATCGGTGGGCAAGGCGTGGCTGGCGGCATTGCCGAGTCACCGGGTCGACGAGCTCTACGGACGTACGGAGCTCACCCCCGTGACGGAGCGAACGATCGCCGACCGCCAGGCGCTCGCCCGTGAGCTGGAGTCGATCCGCGAGCGCGGCTATGCCACCAGTCACGGCGAGAGCGAGAACGGCGTCGGGTCGACCGGTGTCGCCGTCCTCGATCCGGCCGGTGAGCCACACGCAGCCATGAGCGTCGCCCTACCGCTTGACCGCTGATCGGAGGCATTCGAGCAGGACGCCGCCGCGCATCTCAGGCGCGCCGGGGACGCGTTTGGGAGCAAGCCTGTGAGCGGGCGGCATCGCAGGTGCCGAAGGCTACGCTCCGGTGGTCTCCGTCGCCGGGGCGACCGGGTTTCCCGCGGGCAGGTAAGCGGCGATCGCCCGCAACGCGACGTCCACCGCGGCCTGCAGATCCTCACGCCGCGCGCCGGCCGCGGCGTGGACGGCCAGACCCTGGCTCAGGGACATGACGAAACGGGCCAGAGCCGCGGTGTCCGTGCCGGCCTCAAGGTCGCCCTCCTTCTCCGCCCGGGCCAGCCGCTGTGCGAGCTCGCCCTCGAAGACCGCCCGGTAGCCGGCCAGGAACTCGGAGATTCCGCTGTTCGCCGGCGCGCAGGACAGACCACCCTGGATGGACAGACAGCCCGGCGGATGACCGCTGCCGGTCAGGGCATCGACGGCGGCGCGCAGATAGCTCTCAACCACGGCATACGCGGTCGGCTCCTCCAGGGTGCCCGCCGCGTACGCCACATAGGTGTCCCTGTAACGGGCGACGGCACGCTTGAACAGCTCTTCCTTGCTACCGAACACGATGTACAGGCTCGGCTTGTTGATGCCCATGGCCGCGGTGAGGTCACTCAGAGAAGCGCCCTCGTAACCGTGCTCCCAGAAGACACGGATCGCCCGGTCGAGGGCCTCCTCCTCCACGAA
This sequence comes from Microtetraspora malaysiensis, assembly GCF_001528665.1. Classification (GTDB taxonomy): domain Bacteria; phylum Actinomycetota; class Actinomycetes; order Streptosporangiales; family Streptosporangiaceae; genus Microtetraspora_A; species Microtetraspora_A malaysiensis. The sequence continues at coordinate 223,116 of NZ_BBYJ01000017.1, read as the reverse complement.
GCCCCGTGGCCGTCCCCTGCCGCGGTAAGCGGTGCTGCCCATGCAGCCAATTTACCATCCGGTACAAAAATGCGGCTTGCAACCGATCGGTACAAAACACTGCTAGCATCGCCGCGCAACCGAACGGTTCAAAAAAGGAGTCACCTCATGGGACAGCTCGACGGCAAGACCGCCCTCATCACCGGCGCTACCTCCGGCATCGGCCTCGCATCGGCTCGGGCGCTCGCAGCCGAGGGGGCGTACGTCTTCCTGGCTGGGCGGCGCAAGGAGGAGCTGGACGAGGTCGTGGCCGGGATCGGCGCCGACCGGGCGACCGGGATCCAGGCCGACGTCACCGACCTCGCGGACCTCGACCGGGTCATGGCGGCCGTCGGGAAGAGCGGCCGGGGCCTCGACATCCTGTTCGCCAACGCGGGCATCGCCGAAGTCGCCCCGCTGGGCGAGATCACCTGGGAGCACTTCACGAAGACGTTCAACACCAACGTCGGCGGCATGTTGTTCACCGTCCAGAAGGCGCTGCCGCTACTGAAGGACGGCTCGTCGGTCATCCTCTGCGGTTCGAACGTGGCCATCAAGGCATCGCCGACGATGAGCGTCTACGCCGCCACCAAGGCCGCCATCCGCTCCCTCGGCCGCACCTTCGCCGCGGAACTGACCGGCCGGGGCATCCGCGTCAACACCATCGCCCCCGGGCCCACCGAGACCCCCGGCCTGCTCGGGGTGGTGGGTCCCGGCGAAGAGCAGCGCGCGGCCATGATCGCGACCGTACCCATGAACCGCCTCGCCCGGCCCGAGGAGACCGCCGGCGTCGTGGCCTTCCTCGCCTCCGACCGCAGCAGCTTCATGACCGGCGCGGAAGTCCACGTCGACGGCGGCGCCAGCCAGTTCTGACAGCAGGGGCAGCACCGCCCGAGCCAGAGCCCGAGCCTCAACTCCGGGTGACGCCGACCGCGTCCGCACCGACCAGGTGCGGACGCGGCCAGCGAGGCACGCTCTCGTGAGCCGCGGGCCTCGCCGTCCGTTGCGTGTCTCGCATCGTCACAGGTGGCGGAGGATGTCCTCGACGCGCTCTTTGGCGTCGCCTCGCTGGTGGCCTTCGCGTACCCGTCGGAGGACTCCATCACCTCCTCGACCTCGACCTTGAGGTACTCCCCGCCGATCGACTTCACCTGGTCGGCCGCCTCGGGCCGGGGGTCGGTCGCGCGCACGATCGCGCCGAGGCTGCTCGCCGCGCCGATCGCCGCCAGACCCGCCACGCCGGCGCCCGCCACGAGCACCTTCGCCGGGGGCACCTTGCCGGCCGCGGTCACCTGGCCGGTGAAGAACCGGCCGAACTGGGCGGCCGCCTCGATGACCGCCCGGTAGCCGGCGATGTTCGCCATCGAGCTGAGTACGTCCATCGACTGGGCGCGGGAGATGCGCGGTACGGCGTCCACGGCCAGCGCCGTAATGCGGCGCGTGGCCAGCGACTCGACGAGGTCGGGCCGCAGGGCCGGACTGAGCATGCCGACCACCGTCGCCTCGTCGGCCAGCAGAGAGATCTCTTCCCGGGTGGGCGCGTCGACCTTCAGCACCACCTCGCTCGCCCACGCCTCGTCGGCGCCGACGATCCCGGCACCGGCCTCGCGGTACGCCTCGTCCGCGAACGACGCGGCGCTGCCCGCCCCCTTCTCCACCACGACCTCGTATCCGAGTGCCGCCAGCTGCTTCACCGTGCTCGGCGTCGCCGCCACCCGGGCCTCCCCTGCGCGCTCCGCCACTACCCCGAGACGTGCCACATCGCTCTCCTTATGCCTGTCCTTGATGCCCTGGTGATCGCCGGGCTTCATACGGAGCTGTCCAGACCGATGAACAGCTCCGCGATACGCCACCCGTCTTCGGCGTGCCGAAGCGCGACTTTGTAGAAGCCGGTCGTGACCACGGCCGGGCTCCCGCCTGCGTTCGACGTCAGCGTCAGGTAGGCCCACACCGCTGCCGTGCTGGCGTCCGCACTGCGGAAGACGATGTTGGTCAGGTGGTGCCTTCGCTGATCGGTCTGCGCCTTCGTCGCATCCCGCACGAAGTCGAGAACCGCGGCGCGCCCGGCGAACGGGCCGATCTCCGTCTCGCCCGCGACTGTGAACGTCCAGGTGGCGTCCTCGGTCAGGACGTCCTCCAACGCCACCAGATCTCCGTGATCCAGGGCGAAGGTGTAGCGCGCCAGCGTCCGCTGGACGGCGAGCTGCTCTGCGGGGTCGAGATCCGCCTCTCCCGCAGGCGTTGCGTTGAGGTGGCTGCTTCCCCAACCGAAAGCCGCAGTTGTCGTCATGTCAGACCTCGCACATGCTCGGTTGCCGGTAGTAATCCGGGTGAGAATTCGGGGAGAAGAGGGGCGCGGTCGGCGAGAGCGGCCGCGCCCCATCGGACGCGCCTTGAGAAACCGCTCGCTGGTTACTGAGCGACCGTGAGAACGATCTTGCCCTGGATGTGGCCCCGGGCGGCGCGTTCGTGCGCCGCCTGGGCGTCCGCGAGCGGGAACGTGCTGTCGATCGCGACGCGGATCGTGCCCGCGTCGAGGAGGCGTCCCACTTCGGCGAGCTGCGCGCCGTGCGAGCGGACCTGGGTTCCCGAGACCGTGACGCCCAGCTTCGCGGTCTCCTCCTCGTCGTATTCGCCGAAGAACACGGGGAACAGGGCGCCGCCGCGCTTGAGCGTGGGGAGGAAGCGGCTGCTCTCGCGGCCGCCGACGGCGTCGAGGACGAGGTCGACGTCCTTGACGAGTTCCTCGGGACGGTTCTTGGTGTAATCGATGAACTGGTCGGCGCCCAGCTCACGCAGGAACGACTCATGCGTGCCCGATGCCACCGCGATGACCCGCGCGCTCTTCCACTTCGCCAGCTGCAGTGCGAAGTGACCCACGCCGCCCGCGGCTCCGTTGACGAGCACCGTCGTGCCGGAGCCGAGTGCCACCGGGCGGTGCCGGGCCGCCTGGAAGGGCGAGGGATGATCGTGTCCGAGCTCGATCAGGAACTGCCACGCCGTGAGCAGGGACATGGGCGCCCCGGCGGCGTGGACGTGATCGATGCCGGACGGCTTGCGCGCGAGGTCCGACGCGGGCGCGGTCACGTACTCGGCGTACGCCTGGCCGTCGAAGCTGGGAAAACGGAGCATGCCGAAGACCTCGTCACCGGCGGCGAAGCCCTCCACGTCCGCGGCGACGGCCTCGACGACGCCCGACACGTCCGTGCCCGGAATCACGGGCAGGTCGAACTTCGGCCGGGTCTCCGGAGGGATGTTGCTCAGCCCGTCGCGCAGGTACCAGTCCGGAGGGTTGATGCCGACCGCGTGCACGCGGACGAGTACCTCGCCAGGACCCGGCACCGGAACCGGCACCTCGTCGTAGCTCAGCACCTCGGGGCCGCCGTGCTCATGCAGCCGGACGGCCCTCATCATCTGTATCCTCATCGCTTTGTCCTTCTTCTACCAGGGGGTACGCTGATCGGATCAGTGGTCCATTTATCCGAACCACTGATCCGAATATATGGACCACCGATCCGGATCGTCAACTGGATCACTGATCCGGATAGCCGGGAGGGGTAGATGCGGGCCGACGCCAGGAAGAACCGCGACCACCTGCTCGCAGTCGCGGGCACCGTCATCACCGAGCAGGGCGCCGAGGCGTCGCTACGCGACATCGCACGCAGAGCCGACATGGGGCTAGCCACGCTGCTCCGCCACTTCCCCACCCGCGAGGCGCTGCTCGACGCCTTGCTCCGCACGAGCTTCGACGAGCTGACGGCAAGGGCGGCCGAGCTCGAAACGTCGAGCCCACCCGAAGACGCTCTCGTCTCCTGGCTCCACGACTGCGTCGCGGTCGCACACGAGTATCGAGGCGTCACAGAGCTGATGGCCGCCGCCATCGAGGACCCCGAGTCGGCGCTCCATGCCTCGTGCGTCACCATGCGCGCAGCCGGCACGGGGCTCCTCACCCGCGCCCAGGCCGCGGGCGTGGCGCGGACCGACTTCGACGGCACCGATCTGTTCGCGCTGGTGGCTGCACTCGCATGGCTCAACGACCAGCCCTCATTCGCCCCACGCGCCGAGCACCTCCTCGACGTCGTCGCGGGCGCGATCCTGACGAGCTGACAGGTATGGGGTAGCTCACCCCGACTTCTGGTGAAACGGCTGCGTCGTCGGCCGGTGTGGCCCGCCCACGTCGCCAGAGCAAGAACGCCGCGGTGAGCAGCGAGGCGCCGGCGAGTACACCGACGATCACGCTCGCCGCGTTCCTCATCCCCGGCAGTAGCTGGTCGTGGATCGGAGCACTCGAACCGAGGACCGCTGAGACGACGGCGATCATCGCGACTGTGCCGACCTGGAGGCTGGTGTTGACCAGCCCTGAGGCCAGGCCCTGCTCCTCGCCGGCGACGCCCGCGGTGGCCTGGGCGCAGCCGAGGGCGTCCTGCACGTACAGGGTGGCGATGAACTGAAAGGCGGCGTAGCCGCCGGAGATCGCGAAGCCGGCCATGTTGGCGTGGACAAGATGGGAGTTGCGAAGGATGCCGAGGCGGAGCAGGGGCCGCTCATGGCGCAGCTCGATCGCGATGAAGGCGGCCATCAACGCGACACTGACCGCCAGCAGCACGAGGGTCTACACGCTGCCCCAGCCCCGGGTCGGCGCCTCAACGACCGCGTAGACGAGGACGAGCAGGGAGCCGGTGACGGCGACCCCCATCATCGAGGTGTCGAGGCCATCAAGGAAAACGGCACCGCAGACGACGAGCAGAAGCCAGACGACCGGCGTCCAGTGGACGCCGCGAACAACAGTCGCGGCCAGGAGGGTGCGAGGCGGCGGGGCCTCGTGAGTTCGGGAAGTGGCCATTGAGCGGTCCGGGGCGGTGCCGTTTCCGGCCCGCCTCCGCCCCCTTCCAGTCTGATTTTTGTACCGATCGGCTCCGACTTGGCGGCGCACGCCCTCCGCATGCAACCCCCACTAACCGATCGGTACAAAAATCTGCTAGCGTTGCGTACAACCGAGCGGTACAAAAAGCACGGCTGCCCGGCCGAACCCAGGCCGGGCGACGGCGCAACCGTCTCACCGGAAGTTGAGGTAAGAATCCATGACCGTCATCGGCATCATCGGCGCGGGTGAGGTCGGCAGCACGCTCGCGCGTGCGGCGATCAAGCAGGGCTACGACGTCGTCATCGCCAATTCCCGCGGCCCGCAGACCCTGACCCGGCTCATCGCCGAACTCGGCCCCTCAGCGCGCGCCGCGACCGCCGCCGACGCCGCCGCGGCGGCTGACTTCGCCATCGTGGCGGTCCCGCTCAAGCTGGTCAACGACATGCCCGTGACACAGCTCGCGGGCAAGATCGTGCTCGACACGAACAACTACATGCCCTGGCGCGACGGCCACTTCCCCGTCGTCGACTCGGGCGAGAAGACCGTGCACGAGCTGCGTCAGGAGCAGCTTCCCACCTCGAAGGTCGCCAAAGCCTTCACGCACATCCAGGCGCCACGGTTCTTCGCCTCGGGCAGCCCGGCGGGCACGCCCGGCCGCCACGCGCTGTCGGTCTCGAGCGACTTTCCCGAGGCAGTGGAACTGGTGACGCGCCTGTACGACGAGTTCGGCTTCGACACCGTGGACAACAGCCCACTGAGCGAATCCTGGCGCAGCGGCCCCGGCCAGCCCGCATGGAACGCGCACCTGCACCAAACACGTGAGCAACTGGCCGCCCATCTCGCCCGGGCGCGCCCGATCGTCATCCCGCATTGACGTGTCGGGGCTCGTCGTCGCGGTCGTCCTCGCGGCCTCCGCGCACGAGAACGCCGCCGGCATCGGTACGGCCGCGTGGGCTACGGCCGCGCTGCGACAGCCCCGGCCTGCCGCTTGCGTCGCCGGGCCGCCGCGGTGAGGAGTCTGCCGTCGCGAACGCTGAGGCTGCTGTTCCTACTGGTGCCGTGCATGGCGATCACCAGCGCCACCGGTCGGAGCCTGGGTGCACCGCGCTGCCGTGCTCCCCTGATCCGCCGCAAACAGTGGCGTATGACGGCGGTCGCGGCGATCGGGCTGCTGGTCCTCGTCCCGTGTGCCATAACCCTGCGGATCTTCGCCGACGACGACCGCTTCGACACGACGTTCGCGGTCGTCCAGGCCATCGAATTCGTCGGAGGCACCATCAATGCGCTGCTGCAGAGCCTGATCGCGCGCGCCATCGAAAACCTGACGTCCACCGGGCGCTCCTGAACCCAGGACCTGAACCCAGGAAGGGAAGTTCATGAAGACCCGAGTGCACGCTGTTGCCAGGATTCTGGCACTCTCGCTGATCAGCCTCTTCTTCACCGCATCGGCTTTGGTCGAGATCTTCGGCGACGACGCCGGGGGCGACGCTCCGCAGGCCGGCAGGTAGGACGCGCAGGCGTGGCGGAGGTCGTGCGGTCTCAGCCAGTCAAGACGACGGCGCTCCGCGCCGCCGCACACAGATGCAGCACGACGATCGCCATGCTGTGGCCGACCATCGCACGGGTCGGCGGGCGATCGACGGGTCGGGACTTCGTGCCTCAGCCCCGGCCCACCGGGTGTCGGTGCCGTCGGCCGCTTTGGCCTGCGCGGACCCAAGGCTCTAGGCACGTGAGGCTGCGACGCTGCGTAGGCTCTGCAACCGTGGGCATCCGATCTTTCATCTTCGCCGAACGACCTGACCTGCATCAGCAGGCCAACAAGATCTTCAACGCCGATTGGCCCGAGTTCATCTTTCACGACCCGGTGGCCGATCAGTACATGGGACGGGTGCGGGAATTCTTCGAGGACATGAGCCTGCTCCTAGTTGACGGGGATGATCAGATCGTCGCCGGGGGTTGGGGCGTCCCGGTGCGATGGGACGGCACCGCCGACAAGCTGCCTGGCGGCTACGACGACGCATTGAGGCAAGCAGTAGAACTGCATGAGAACGGTGGCCGACCCGACACTCTGGTCATCGCCGCGGCCCAGGTCCGTCGGGACCTGCAGGGACAGGGACTGGCAGCACAGATGCTCCGGCGCCTCGCTGACGCCGGTGAGCAGGCCGGGCTGACGCGAGTGATCGCGCCGGTCCGCCCGACGCTGAAGGCGCGTTACCCATTGACGCCGATGGGGCGATTCATGACTTGGACACGGCCGGATGGTGCTCCGCTGGACCCATGGCTGCGGACCCACCAAAGGATGGGCGCCCACATGCTGTGCCCGGCGGAGCGCTCCATGGTCATGACGGGTTCCGTCGCAGACTGGGAGAACTGGGTCGGCATGGCCTTTCCTGATTCGGGCTCCTACGTAGTTCCTGGTGCCCTCGCCCTGGTTGCGATTGATCAAGTGCATGACCTGGGAGAACTCATCGAACCGAATGTCTGGGTCCAGCACCGGTGACGCCTGGTCTCCCATCGCAACGTGCGCCGCATGCAGCGGCAGGGAGGCGACAATCCAGGCCTGAAACTCGGAAACCAGCGGACGAATAATCCGCTGCCGCAGCTGCTCAACCGGCGCCAGTTGACCAACGTGTCACCAGCCGCCGATGGCCCTCTGAGCTGGGGGTAGTAGGGGCTCTTCGCAGTTGAGGGTGTAGCGCCGAGAATATGGAGCTGTTGGACGGTTGGATGTGAGTCGTCAGGAGGTGCGAGAGTCGTAGTTCTCGCGGTTTGCGAGGACCTCGGCCATGTGGGTCTGCGCCCAGCTTCTGAGCCCGCGCGTCATGTGGTGGAGCGAGAGGCCGAGGTCGGTCAGCTCGTAGGAGACGGTGACAGGGACGGTAGGCGTCACGGTACGGGTGAGCAGACCATCGTGCTCCAGCGATCGTAGCGTCTGGGTCAGCATCTTCTGACTGACCCCAATCAGAAGACGAGAGATCTCGGAGTAACGCATCGCCTTCGGCGCGTCTGCGTGTGCCGCACCGGGCTGGCCAGCACTGTTGTCGCCGCCCAGCGCACACAGGATCAGGACGACCCACTTGTCCGAGATTCGGTCGAGCAGCTGCCGGCTGGGGCACCCTGCCAGGAACGCGTTGTACTCCACCTTGGCCTGAGCCCTCTTCTGGGCCGCCTTCATCGTCGTCACTGATCGCACCTCTCACCAATGGGTGGGTTACGCACTCCAGAGTGCCTACTTCCCGATAGGAAGTTTCTCTCCAATGCTGATGCAGGGAGGCAGCAGACGCCACCCCCAAGTGCACGACGAAAGGCAACAAGATGAGCACACCCTCCCTCTCTCTTCCCGGCGGCACCTGGACTCTGGGTGACCTGACCGTCACCCGGTTCGGCTACGGCGCCATGCAACTGGCCGGCCCGTGGGTCATGGGGCCGCCCGCCGATCGCGAGGGCGCCCTGGCCGTCCTGCGTGAAGCGGTCGACGTCGGCATCACCCACATCGACACCAGCGACGCCTACGGGCCGCGTGTCACCAACGAGTTGATCCGCGAGGCACTGCACCCCTATCCCGAGTCGCTGCACATCGTGACCAAGGTGGGCGCGACCCGCGACGAACAGGGTGGCTGGCCTACGGCCCGGCGACCCGAAGATCTGCGCCGCCAGGTCCACGACAACCTCAAGTCCCTCCGGCTCGACGTACTCGACCTGGTCAACCTCCGACTCGGCAACGCCGAAGGTCCCCAGCCCGGCTCGCTCGCCGAGGCGTTCGAGACGCTCGTCGAACTCCAGCAGCAGGGCCTGATCCGCCACCTCGGGGTCAGCAACGCCACCGCGGAGCAGGTCACCGAGGCACAGGGCATCGCGCCGATCGTGTGCGTGCAGAACATGTACAACCTCGCCCACCGCCACGACGACGAGCTCATCGACCGGCTCGCCACCAACGGCGTCGCGTACGTGCCCTTCTTCCCCCTCGGGGGCTTTACCCCGCTTCAGTCCTCGGCGCTCTCGGCGGTCGCCGCTCGATTGGAGGCGACACCGATGTCCGTCGCACTGGCCTGGCTGCTGCAGCGATCATCGAACATTTTGCTCATCCCCGGCACGTCATCGACGGCACACCTGCGCGAGAACATCGCCGGCGCAGGGCTCTCCCTCTCTCCTGAGGACTTGACCGAGCTGGACGACATCGGCCGCTGAATGCCCCAGAGCTGAACGGCTCACCAGCCACCGGCTCCTGGATGATCGTCGTGCCGTTGCTGGGGCCGTGGGTGGCTAAGGCGGAAGGCTGACCAGGCAGGGCGGGGTACGCGCGATGCGCTTGTACCCACGTACCCTTGCGGCATGTGCCGGTATAGCGCGGGAACTTACAAGGTCCACTATGTGTGCTCGCCCTGCCGCGTGACTACCAAGCGACGCCCGGAGGAGCGAGCCCAGCTCTGTAACCGTTGCCGCGAGCCCATGATTGACGCCGGGCGAGATTTCGCGGCACCACGCCGGAGTGATGGCCCAGCTTGGCGAGCATTGAGCGCCCTCCTCCACGCCGGTTTGGACTTCCACTCCTGCGGTTGCAGTGGTCCGGGCTTTCGACCACGGACGCCCAGGCAAGTCCGAGAACGTCTCCAATTAGTGGACCGCAAAGGGATTCCTATCCGAAAGGCCATGGCTCTGGCTGACCCGCACGAAGAGTGAAAGCCCAGGTCGCAGGCTGATCGTCGTGCCATTAGCGTGCCATTAGCCGGCGACGAGCGGTCAACCACGGTCACTCACGACCGGCCCGAGACGGTGAGTACCTCATGGGCGAGATGGATGATTCGGAGTCCGTCTCCTGTTGGTCTTTCTACGGAGACGATCTAGCAGAGGCATTGAGGGCGCTCTAGTCGCCGAGTTGCATTCCTGGTTGCAGTTCCAGGTGATCCAGGACGGTTCAGATCGGATTACGTACGAGCCCTGACCTGCATCGAACTGTGCGGAGCTACGGCAAGCCGATCTTTTAATCCGTAGGTTCAGGGTTTGAGTCCCTGACGCCCCACCACTCATACCCCATCCGACCTGGGGGCTGTCAGGGCTGGCGTCCGGTGAAACACAGGAACGCGGTCTGGGCGTCGGCGCCTTCGGGCACCGGGATGCTGGGGTCGAATGCTCCTGTGGCCAGGAGTCCGGCGTGGTGGGGGATGAGCGCTTGGTGGGTGCGGGCGACATCGTCAGAGTCGAGGACCTCGTCGCCGCCGGTGGCGCGGGCCAGGTCCCAAGTGTGCCCCAGCAGCTCCAGGGAGCCGATCACGTCGGCGGCCTGCTCGACCGGAACGGGCCCGAGCGGGCCGCCGGGCAGTCGCCGCGAGGCCAGCGCCGAGTCGAGGAGCATCGCGACCATGTCGTCACTGCAGGCGGTGAACGCAACCGCCAGGTCGGCGCCGGGTTCCACGGCCGGCGCGTCGGCCATGGGAGAGACCGCGACGCCATGTGCGGCGCTCGGCGGAGTCCCGTGGACCATGGCCAGGATGCCACGGTGCCCGTTGATGACGTGCGCGACCACGTCGCGGGCCGTCCAGCCCTGGCAGGGACTCTTCGCGTCCCACAGATAGTCGGGGGTCGCCCTGATCCGGGCCAGGAAGCCCTCGGCAAGGTGGGCATAGCGATCTGCGATGTCAGACATGAAGGAATTCCTTTTGCCGAAATGGGGGCGTGGGCGTCTGTCGCGGTGAGGTCATCGGGCTTGAAGAGCGCGGAGGACCTCGTTGAGACGGTGGGTGACGATGGAGCGCCAGCCACTGCCCATAAGGGTGCGGGCGCGCTGTTGGAGTGGGTTGTCAGGATCGATGCCCTCGTGGACAAGGAAGAGCCGGGTGCCGCGACCCTCGGGCTTCAGAGCCCAGGTGATGGTCCAGTCAGCAGCGTTGGGGCTGCTGGGGTCGACATCGCGCCAGCCGATGCGCAGCATGCGTTCGGGTTCGAAGGCCAGCACCTCGGCCTGGATGGTGCCGGAGAAGCCGATGCCTGGCATGGCCCGGGCTTGCATGGTGTAGCGGTGGCCGACCTCCAGGCGGAAGTCGCCGGGCATCAGCCACTGGGCGATCAGCTCGGGCTCGGTCAGCGCGCGCCACACCTTCGCCGGCGGATGTGCCAGGAACTGCTCGACTCGGACGGCGGTCAGATCGTCTGCGGTCACGACTCAACCTCGCCCAGCGAGTCGAGGAGGTCGCGCAGCCCGGTGAGCTTCTCGCGCCAGAACCGCTCGAACGGATTCAGCCACTCCTGCACCTCATACAAGGGGGCGCCCTCCAGGCGGTAGAGCCGCTGCCGTCCTGTCCTGGTCTCGCTGACCAGCCCGGCTTCCCGCAGCACCCGCAGATGCTCGGAGAAGCTGGGGCGAGCCATGGCGAAGTGCGAGGCGAGTTCGTTGACCGGCTGCGGCCCGGCTTCCCGCAGCAGCCGCAGCACCTCTCGGCGCACCGGGCTGGCTAGCGCCGCGAACACCTTCTCCTCGCTGCCCGTCCCGAGGGTGGCCATCGGCGTCAGACTCTCGAAGTGGCCGGCGCGCAGAGCACGAAGCTGTTGCCGTCGGGATCCGTAACAGTAGCCTGGCGGCCCCAGGGCTGATCCGTCGGGCCGTGGACGGCGGCACCGGCCGCCAGCAGTGCAGCGCAGTCGGCATCGAGGTCGGCGGTCTCCAAGATGGTGCCGGTGGAGCTGCCGGGGGTGAAGCCCTGCTCGGCAGTGGCCAGCGTAAAACTGGTCTGGGCTCCCTTGGGGGCGACCTGGAGCCACCGCACCGGGCCCATCTGCTGATCGACGACGACATCGAAACCCAGCTGGGAGACGTAGAAGTCCTTCGCCCGGTCTTGATCGGAAACGGGGATGGTGACGACAGAGGCATGCGTGATGTTCATGCCGCCACTATAAGTAGGAGATTTCCTACCTGTCACATCGATCACGCTGAAGCGGGTCATACGTCGATCATGCTGGCGGGTCATTGTTCGATATCACCTCCGAGTGGGACACCGTTGGCGAAGTAGATCAAAAAGAGGCGGCCCCATGATCACGCCTGTGATCATGGGGCCGCTGACGAATCGCATGTGCGCCTGTCCCCCGTGCGAGCTACCCGTGAATGTCCACCGCACGGGGACGATTCCAGACCGCCGAATCTCTAGCGTTTCTTGGCGTAGCGGCGGCGCCCCGCCGCGGAATCCCCCCATGTAAGGGAGTCGTCATGCGGTTGTTGAAACAGCTCGTGCCCGTCGCGATGGTCGCCTTCGCCGGCAGCGCGATCGTGGGCGCGGTGCAGGGGAACTCGCTCCTCACCCTGCTCCTCGGCGTCGCGACGGCCGTGCTCACGGTGCTCGTGTACGCCCGCGTGGTGCGGTGGTCCGAGCGCCGCGCACCAGTGGAGGTGGCGGCGCAAGGCGCCGCCACCTCCATCGCACGGGGGGCGCTGATCGGTGTCGCGCTGTTCGCGGCCGTCATCGTGAACATCGCTCTCGTGGGCGGCTACCGGATCGACGGCCTGGGCTCGCTGACGAGCGCGGTCGGGCTGCTCGGCTTCATGGCCGCCGCCGCGGTGACGGAGGAACTGCTCTTTCGCGGCATCCTGTTCAGGATCGTCGAGGAACGCCTGGGGACGTGGCTGGCGCTGGCGCTGACCGGCCTGGTGTTCGGCCTGATGCATCTGACCAACCAGCACGCCAATCTGTGGGGCGCGGTCGCCATCGCGATCGAGGCGGGCGGTATGCTCGCCGCCGCCTACGCCGCCACCCGCACCCTGTGGGTACCGATCGGCGTGCACTTCGGCTGGAACTTCGCCGCGGCCGGCATTTTCAGCACCGAGGTCTCGGGCAACGGCGCGACGCAGGGGCTGCTGCACGGTGTGACCTCAGGCCCGGCCCTGCTCACCGGCGGCGATTTCGGGCCGGAGGCGAGCCCGTACGCGGTGGTGTTCGGCCTGCTGCTGATGGTCGTGTTCATGTGGCTGGCCCGCCGGCGCGGCAACCTGGTCCCGCTCCGGCGCGCCGCGACCGCTACGCTCGCCCAGTGATCGATCTACGGCGGGTCACGGACCTGTGGCGGCGGTGCGATGTCGTGGTCCGGGATCTGCCGTTCGCGCTGCTGCTGGTCATCGCGTCACTCCTGCCGGCGTTGCACGGCAACGGGACGCAACTCGGCGACCTACCGCCCCGACCCTTCGACGCGCTGGCCGCCCTGGTGCTCGCCCTCGAGTGCCTCCCGCTCGCCGTGCGCCGACGGTGGCCGGCCGTCAGTCTCGTCCTGGTGTCGCTCGGCTTCGCCCTCGACCAGCTCCGCGCCTACCACACGGTGGCGGGCACCGCACTGCCCATCGCGCTCATCAGCGCAGGCACCCATCTGGAACGTCACCGGCGCGTCACCGTGGTCCTCCTCTCCGCGGCGTACCTTCCGCTGGCGCTCGCGCTCGACCGGTCCGGCTCAACCGAGGGGCCGGAAGGATACGTGACGTTCTACCTGGCCCTGACCCTCGCGTGGGGCATCGGGGCCTGGCTGCGCTCCACCCGCGCCGCCGAGGCCGAACGCCGCCGCCACGTCGCCGAGGCCACCCGCGCCGCCGAACGCACCCGGATCGCCCGCGAACTCCACGACGTCGTGACGCACCACGTGACGGCGATGGTCGTGCAGGCCGAGGCCGCACGCTACCTGACCACCGCCCCCGACCGCCTCGACGCGACCTTGAGCGCCGTCACCGACACCGGCCGACGGGCGATCGCCGACCTGCGGCATCTGCTCGATCTGCTCAACCCCGACCACGACGCCGACGTCAGGGTGCCATCCGTCGGCGAACTTCACACGCTCGTAGAGCAGACGCGCCTGGCCGGGCAGCTGGTGGAGTTCACCGAGGAGGGCAGTCCGGCGGAATCGGCCGGTAGCGCCGAGTTCGTCGCCTATAGGGTCGTGCAGGAGTCCCTGACGAACGCTCTCAAATACGCCCAGGGCAGCCTGACCGTGGTCCAGGTGCGCTATGGCGAGAAGGAGATCAGCGTGGAGGTCAGCACCGACGGCCCCGGCTCCAGGGCCGCCTCTCCCGGCGGGAGCGGGCGGGGCCTGGCCGGGCTCCGCGAGCGGGTGGACGCCCTGGGCGGCGAGTTCAGCGCCGACCGCCAGGCGGGTGGCGGCTTCGTGGTACGGGCCCGCATCCCCGCGGGGAGCCCGTCGTGACCGCGCCGATCCGGGTCCTGGTCTGCGACGACCAGGCGCTGATCCGCACCGGCTTCGCGACGATCATCGACGCACAGCCCGACTTGGAGGTGGTGGGCGAGTGCGGCGACGGTCGCGCCGCGGTCGACCTGGCCCGCCGGCTGAGCCCCGACATCGTGGTGATGGACGTGCGGATGCCGGTGCTCGACGGCATCGAGGCCACCCGCCTGCTGGCCGGCGCCGGGGTCGAGAATCCGATCAGGGTGCTCGTGGTGACGACGTTCAACCTGGACGAGTACGTGTACGAGGCGCTGCGCGCGGGGGCGAGCGGGTTCCTGCTCAAGGACGCCCCACCGGCGCAGCTCCTGCACGGCATCCGCACCGTCACCTCGGGCGCCGCGCTGCTGGCACCCGAGGTGACGCGGCAGCTCGTCGGCAGGTACGCGGCCCGGATCCGCCCCGCCCAGGCCACGCCGGACGAGACCGCGCTGACCCCGCGCGAGCTGGAGGTGCTGCGCCTCATCGCAGACGGCCGGTCCAACAGCGAGATCGCCGCGACGCTGGTGATCAGCCATGAGACCGTCAAGACGTACGTGTCCCGCATCCTCACCAAGCTCGACCTGCGTGACCGCGTGCAGGCGGTGGTCTACGCCTACCGCAAGGGCCTGGTGACCTGAGATGCCGGCCCGCCGTCAGCTCCGGGCACGGCCGGCGATCGTGGCGGCCATGTCCGAGTGCGGTCGCCACGGCGCGTCGGACGAAGTTCTCCACCGTCGGCTCTCCGACCAGGGCGGGGCGGCGTAGCAGCGCCAGTACAGGTCGATGATCTGAGCCGAGAGTGCGGCGGTGGCGGGCCCGTCGTGGCACCGGTAGCGACGGTCCATAGTCGCCTCGCTGCTGGTCGTGTGATCAGAGGGGTGTGTACGGTGTCCGCACGCCGGTTGGACAGCTTCTAAGGAAGGCCGGCGTGCGGGCACCGTCACTCCGGGGCCGCCTCGGCGGTGGAGTTCGGGTTCCGCCGAGGCCGCCACGGGGCTCGTGGAGGCGGCGTCAGATGGTGGCGGCGCGTGCGGCGTCGAACCGGGCGATGACGTCCGTCCAGTTGATCAGTGTCCAGAGCTTCTCGACGTAGTCCGGGCGGACGTTGCGGTACTGCAGGTAGTAGGCGTGCTCCCAGGCGTCGAAGACCAGCAGCGGGGTGGCGTTCATGCCAACGTTGCCGTGGTGGTCGTAGACCTGCTCGACCACCAGGCGGCGGCCCAGCGGCTCCCAGGCGAGAACGCCCCAGCCGGAGCCCTGCACTGTTGCCGTCGCGGTCGTCAACTGCTTCTGGAACGCCTCGAAGGAGCCGAAATGCTCGGCGATGGCGGCGCCGAGCTCTCCATCGGGGCGGTCGCCACCGTCCGGGGAGAGGTTCTGCCAGAAGATCGAGTGCAGGACGTGGCCGGACAGGTTGAACGCGAACGTCTTCTCCAGTCCGACCAGGTTGCCGAACTCGCCCTTGTCCCTGGCCTCGGCCAGTCGTTCCAGGGTGTCGTTGGCGCCCTTGACGTAGGCCGCGTGGTGCTTGGCGTGGTGCAGCTCCAGGATCTCGCCCGTGATCGCCGGCTCCAGCGCGGCGTAGTCATACGGCATGTCCGGAAGGGTGTACTGACTCATCGTCATCTCCCGCATGTAGCCACTAGTTGCGAGTAATAAGCAATAACAATAGTCATGCATCAAGGAGTGCTGGAAGTAGCCCGTCGTCTGAGCCGTTCGCGTTGACGGGGTCGTTGACGCCGCCGCCCCGGCAGCAGGTCTTCGTGGCACGCACGAGCGTGCCTCCTTCAGGGGGCCATCGACGCCCGCGCCAGCGGGGCTGCGGGATCGACCGACAGGTCGAGCGGGCAGGCGGGCGCCCCGGCGGCGTGCAGCAGCCCGCCTACTGCGGCGATCATCGCGCCGTTGTCGGTGCACAGCCTGGGCGGTGGGACGCGCAGCGTGATCCCGGCCGCGGCGCAGCGCTCGCCGGCCGACTCGCGCAGCCGATGGTTGGCGGCGACCCCGCCGACCATGATGAGGGTGTCGATCCCCTGCTCGCGGCAGGCGGCCACCGCCTTGCCGGTCAGCACGTCGACCACGGCCTCCTGGAAGGAGGCGGCCACGTCCGCCACGGAGACCGGGCCGCGTTCGACGTGCCGGGCCACCGCCGCCTTCAATCCGGAGAAGGAGAAATCGTGACTGCCCGGCATGGCCCGGGGAAACGCGATCGCGTGCGGGTCGCCGCCGAGCGCGGCCCGGCTCACGGATGGTCCTCCGGGGTAGGCCAGACCGAGCAGCCTGGCCACCTTGTCGAACGCCTCCCCCGCGGCGTCGTCACGGGTGTCACCGAGATGGACGATGAGGTCACGGGCCAGGTCGTCCACGCGCAGCAGGGACGTGTGACCGCCCGAGACGATCAGCGCGACAGAGCGCTCGGGGAGCGGGCCGTGTTCCAGGGTGTCGGCGGCCACGTGGCCGGCCAGATGGTGCACGCCGTACAACGGAATGTCCCAGGCGAGTGCGAGCGCCTTGGCCGCGGCGACTCCGATCTGCAGCGCGGTGGCCAGGCCGGGGCCGGCGGTGACGGCCACCGCGTCCACGTCCGAGGGGGTCATGCCCGCGACGGCGAACGCCTCGGTCACGCACGGCATGAGCGTTTCGAGGTGGGCCCGGGCGGCGATCTCGGGCACGACCCCGCCATACCGAACGTGCTCGGCCATGCTGGAGGCCAGTGCGTCCCCGGCCAGCCGGCCGTCCACGACGATGCCGACGCCCGTCTCGTCGCAGGACGTCTCGATCCCTAGTACGACCGCCACACCGGCTCCTTATTGCGTATAATTTGCAACTACCAATCTATGGTGATTGAGCGGAAACGAGGCCCGAGGGCCTCCGGTGCGCGTCACCGCACCGTGCCGCTCCCCACAGACCGCGAAATCAGGGAGACGACGCAGAACGTGGACGTTCGCCGCCGGGGCACCGTCCGGCCGATCCGCCATGTAGGGGACCCCGTGCTCCACCGCCCATGTGCGCCGGTGACCCGGTACGACGAGGAACTGGACGAGCTGGTGGAGGACATGTTCGCCAGCATGTACGCCGCCGAAGGGGTCGGGCTGGCGGCCAACCAGATCGGTGTCAGCCTGCGCGTCTTCGTCTACGACTGCCCGGACGAGAACGACGAGTTCCACAAGGGCGTCGTGGTGAACCCGGTGCTGGTCATGCCCGCGGTCGGAGAGCGCCGGATCGACACCCACGACGAGGGCTGCCTGTCCGTACCGGGGCAGCGAGCCGTGCTCGGCCGCCCCGACCGCGCCACAGCGCACGGTTTCGACCCCACCGGAAACCCGGTCACGGTCAAGGGCACCGGCCTGCTGGCCCGCTGCCTCCAGCACGAGACCGACCACCTGGAGGGCCGCCTCTACATCGACCGCCTTCCAGGGAAGCGGCGCAAACAACTACTGGAGGACTACCGGCGAGCGGCTTCGTCCCCCGCCGCCAGGTGACCCGTACGCCGCGTCCAGGCGCCACCGGCTGCACGTGCGGGAGTTCCGGGCAGGGCTGGAAGCGAGAAGGCCGAGCACGAGGTTGGCCACCAGCGGCGACCACACCAGCCACGCCACCGCTCACTCGCCCGTTGTCCGGCGGGTACTCCCCCGCCCCTGGCGACCGTCTTCGAGGCCGCGCAGCAGCTCGGTGAGCAGCCGCTCGTCCTCGGGATCGAGGTCGGCGACGAAGTGAGCGAGAACGCCGGCACGGTCGCCGCCCTTCCCGAGCAGGCGGCTCATCTGCGTGGCCACGGCGATCGACTGCGCCGCCTCGGCGTCGGAGGCCACCCGGTAGGCGTAGGCGCGGCCGGCGGGCTCGCGCTCGGCCAGCCCTCGCTTGTGCAGCCGGGCGAGGGTGGTCATGACGGTGGTGTAGGCGAGCTCGCCGCCTAGCCGGGCTTGCACCTCACCGGGGGTCAGCGGTCGACCGGCCTCGGTCAGGCAGTCCAGGATCTCCTGCTCCAGGACGCCCGGGGGACGCCTGCCTGACCTTCGCGACGGCTTGGTCATTCCCACCCCCGGGTCTACTACAGGCGCCAATCGTAGCTTGCGCCGTCGAGGTGCGGGCTCAGGCCTCCAGGTGTTTCAGGGTCTTCTCGAGGGTCCTCATCGCCGCGCCGCATCGCGCCTGGCTCGGGGAGTCGGCCCGCAACGCGGTCAGCGCCCCGTCGATCGCACCGTCCAGAGCGTGCCAGTCACTCGGCGAGCGGGGCTTGAGACCGGCCTCGGCGGCGTCCCAGGCCACCTCGAGATCCTTGATCCGAGTCTTCGCCCCGGCCAGGTCGTCCTTGGCGGTGAGCGCGTTGACATCGTCGATGATGACGGCGAAGGAGGACAGGTCCCCGAGCTTGGAAGTCGATGCCTGCTTCGCCGCCGCCGGGGAACCGGCGGGTTGGCCCGCTGCGCCCGCCGACATCCAACTGCCGACCCCGACGGCGACCACGATGCCGGCGACCGCCCACACCAGGTCCGCGGGCCGGCCCAGGCTTGCCCTGCCCGACTTGCCCTCGGCGTGCGAGCCCGCACGGAGGGCCCTGGTCGCGGCCACCTGCTCGCGGGCGACCAGCACGACGATGACGGCGAAGAACAGCATGCTGGTCCTGGTCGCGCCCAGGCCGAACCCACCGAGCGAGTGGTCCTGGGTCAGCAGGTCACCAACCGCGGCGCCCAATGGGCGGGTCAGGATGTAGGCGGCCCAGAACGCCGGCACCTGCCAGGCCTCGACCCGCCACAGCACCAGCGTGACGAGGAAGGCGCCGCCGAACAGCAGCGCGCCGTTGCGGAATCCGAGGCTCAACGCCTCGGTGGCCAGGTCGCCTGCCGCGGTGCCGAGCGCGAACGTGGTCAGAATGGCCGCCCAGTAGAACGCCTCCCGTCGAGGCGTGTTGATCGCGGTGATCGACAGCGTCATCTCCTGCCGGTACCAGACGGTGAAGACCACGGCCAGAAGCACCGCGAACAGCGTCGTGCTGACGTACAGGCTGATCCCGAGCGTGTCGGTGAGGAAGTCGGTGATCTGCGTTCCCGAGATGCTCACCAAGACGACGGACAGCCAGTAGGTCCATGGGGTGTAGCGGCGCGAGGACGCCTGCAGGATGAGAGCCGCCGCCAGGACGACGAACACCAGACCATCGGTCAGCACCGGGCCGAGCCCGACATTGACCGTGAGGTAGTCCGCGAACGTCTCTCCTACCGTCGTCGAGAGGATCTTGATGACCCAGAAGGTCGCTGTGACCAGGGGCACCTTGTTTGCGATCTGCCGTCGCCGAGGTGAGGCAGCGGTGGACACCATGCGCACGCTCCAGACAGGAAAGGGACACGGTCACTGGCGCCTCAACAGCACCAGCCGACAGTAGATACTACTCACGCGAATAGTAGAAAGCGGGGGATGTTCAATCGGGCGAGTTCGGAAGCCTGCTTGGCTCAGCCGTCCTCGGGCTCGTCGGCGTCGCCTTTGCCCTCCTGCTCGTGCTGGTCACCCGCCTGGCCCCGCTTGCCTTCCCGGGCCTCCGAACCGGCCTCCTGCCCCTTGTCGTCCTGGCCGTCCTCGGCCTCGGCCTTCTGGCCCTGCTCATCCTCCTTGGCGCCCTCGTTGGGCTCCGCGTTCTCCGCGGGCGGGGCGACCTCGGTCCGGGGGGCCTGCTCGGTAGGGACGGCGGAGGACGGGGCGGGGGCGGGACCCTGCTCGGTGGAGGAGGCGTACGCGGCGACTCCGCCGCCCGCCACGAGGACGGCCACGGTGGCGAGTCCGGGGATGATCACAGACCTACGCATTGAAATATCTCCGATGCATTGACGACGTGCTGACCCCCTCAGTCTGCGGAAACGTGGGATAGCGGCAGGTTCGGCCAGCCATAACGCGAGGTTAATCCTGGTCCGAAACCCCGGATCCGGACTTGGCCGCGCGTGCGCAAAGGTAAGCGCCGCGCTAACCACGTGCTGAGCGGGCGCTGTAACGTCCCTCCATAGCGTGCGGTCATGAGATCAGGCAGCAGAACGACAGTCCCGATGCCGGTCTCCGCCGCGTTCCTGGGCCTGGGGGTGGTCGTCGGCTTCGCCGCGCGCACGCCCGCGTGGACCGCGGCGGACACGCGGGTGAGCCAGGCGGTGCAGTCGCTACGCGGCCCCTGGCTGACCGCACTGGCACAGGTCCTGAACGTGGGCTTCGGCCCAGTCGTCGGCACGGCCCTCGTCGCCCTCCTCGTCGTGGGTGTCGCCCTCTCCGGACGGACGCGCGCCGCCGGAGGCATGCTGCTGGTGATCGCCGCCGGGTGGGGCGTGAGCGCGCCGGTCAAGGCCATCGTCGCCCGTCCCCGGCCACCGGCGGTCCACGCCCTGGTGCAGGAGCTGGGCCCCGACAGCTTTCCCAGCGGTCACGTGTGCCTGACCCTGTCGATCGCGGTCGCCGTGGCACTGCTGGCCAGGAAGACCCGTTTCGTCTGGCCCGTCGTGGCGACGGGCGGCGTGCTGGTGGCCGGCCAGATGTTCGCCAGGGTCTACCTCGGGGCGCACTACCCCACCGACACCCTGGGCTCGATCATCCTCACCCCGGCCGCCATCCACCTCGCCGCCCACGCGCGCAGACTCGGCGTGCTCCTGCTGCGCGCGGACAACCGCCGCAGGGCACGCCGGGCCACCCCGCCCGACACCCGCCAGGTGAAGATCCTCCTGCTGCACGCCCACGGCATGGGCGGGACCATCAGAACCGTCTTCAATCTCGCGGGCACCCTGGCGGCCGAGCACGATGTGGAGATCGTCAGCGTCGTCAGGACCAAGCCGGAGCCCTTCTTCCCGGCGCCGCCCGGCGTCCGTATCACCTTCCTGGACGACCGCCTGGGCCGCCGCCCCCGTGGTCCGCGGCTCGCACGCCTGCTACGCAGCCGCCTCATCCCGCCGGACGAGGCCGCGTACGACAAGTTCGACCTGCGCACCGACCTGGCCCTGCTGCGTTTCCTGCGCGGGCTGCGCACCGGCGTCCTGATCACCACACGCCCCGGGCTCAACCTGGCCGCCGCCCTGCTGGCTCCGCCCGGCGTGATCACGATCGGACAGGAGCACGTCGGCTTCGGCTCGCACAAGCCCTCCGTCCGGGACATGATCTCCCGCAGGTACGGCAGGCTCGACGCGCTGGTCACCCTGACCGAGGCCGACCTGGGCGCCTACCGGGCAGCACTGGGCCGCCGCGCGCCCCGACACCTGCTGCGCATCCCCAACGCCACGCCGCCCCTCACCGGCGGCCCCTCTCCCCTGAACGCCAAGACCGTCATCGCGATCGGCCGCCTGGTCAAGGTCAAGGGCTTCGACCTGCTGCTGCACGCCTGGGAACGGATCAGCGCCGTACACCCCGGCTGGACGCTGCGCATCGTCGGCTCAGGGCCCGAGCGCGCCCGGCTGCTCAAGCAGGCCGGCGAGCTCGGGCCGGCCTGCTCGGTCGAGCTCCCCGGCCCCTCGCGCGACGTCGGCGCCGAGCTCGACGACGCCTCGATCTTCGTGCTCAGCTCGCGCCGCGAAGGATTCCCGATGGCGATCCTGGAGGCGCTGAGCAAGGGCGTGCCCGTGGTCGCCTTCGACTGCCCGCACGGCCCCGGCGAGATCGTCACCCACGGCCACGACGGGCTACTGGTCCCCCGGCGGGACGTCGCCGCGCTGGCCGCGGCGCTCGGCCTCCTCATCGACGACGAGAGCGAGCGCCGCATGATGGGAACGGCCGCGCTGACCACTTCGAGACAGTACGACCCGGACGTCATCGGCCGGCGATGGACCGAGCTGCTGTCCGAGCTGGAAGCGGGCCGCTGAACGGTCACAGGTCGCGCAGCACCGTCAACGGCGGCCGTCGCGCGGCCCGTACCGTCGCCGCCCCAGCGGCCAGCAGCGCCGCGACACCGAGGACCGCCAGCACCCCCAGGTACGCCCACGGCACGGCCAGCGCGTCCGGAGGCGGGTCGAACACGCCGCTGAGGACGGCGACCAGCATCCGCGACAGCGCCCACCCGCACAGCGCCCCCAGCACGGCCGCGCCCACGCCGACCAGCCCCACCTCGGCCCACACGAATGAGCCCAGCTGCCGCGGAGTCGCCCCCAACACCCTGGCCAGCGCGTACGTGCGGCGCCGCTCGGCGAAGCCGAGCGCCAGCAGCAGGCCCGTGGCCAGCGCCGCCAGCGCCAACGCGTAACCCAGCTCGATGGCGGTCAGTCCGGACAGGTCCACGGCGGTCAGGCTGCTGCCGACCACCTGTCGGGTGGTCTCCACGTCGGTGACCTTCGCCGTCGGCCCGAGCCTGCCGCGCACCGCGGCGGCCACCTGGCGCGGCGGGGTCCCGTCGGTGGTGATCAGGTACGTGGTGGCAGCCGGCAGGTGGCGCGCCAGATAGGAGGCGTTGGCCACGAGGAAGCTGTCGCGGGGCGCGGTCGGGAACTCGGTGATGATGCCCGCGTAGTGGAAGGGCACGGTCGTGCCGTCCTCGCCGCGCAGCCGCACCTGGTCACCGAGACGGAGCTGGAAGTCGTTGACGGTCTCCTGGCTGACCAGCAGCGCGTCCGGCTGCCGGGAGAGCCGGTCGAGGATCTCGCGGGCGGTCCCGCCCAGGACGTAGGCGTCCCGCAGGCGCGTGGTGGCCGGGCGGATGCCGTACAGGTCCTGCAGGTCGGAGCCGACGTAGGCGAAGCGGTGCTGCAGCGGCTCCACCCGCGCCACGCCGGGCACGGCCGCCAGCTGCTGCGGCGTGGCGGTGGTCTGGGAGACGGTGACGTCGGCGCCGTTGGTCAGCTCGGCGTCCACCTGCGCCTGCTGGCCGTAGGTGGTGTCGAAGACGGACGTGGAGACGGCGAACGCGACGGCCAGCGCCGCCAGGGTCGCCGCGCGGGCCAGCGGCGCGCGCTGGCGCGTCAGCATCGCCGACACCGTGCCCGCCAGCCCACCGGCCAGCGGCCGAACCGCCCACGTGATGGGCAACGTCCGGGTCAGGCGCCAGATGAGCAGGCCCGCGCCCGCCCACAACAGCGCCGGCCCGGCGAAGGCCCAGTAGTCGACCGACAGCTGGGGCAGGCCCTCGGGGACCAGGACCAGCTGGTAGCCGTTCTGGCTGGTGATCCAGAAGATCACGGCGGATCCGGCCAGCAGCCACACGTCCAGCCCGTAGCGCAGCCAGAGGGGCAGGCGGCGCGAGCCGCCGACGGGGCGGCGGGCCGCGGCCACGGTGCCGGCGCGCAGCGCGGGCAGCAGCACGGTGCCGCCGGCAACCAGCAGCCCCAGCACGGCCGCCCACCACGACACGCTCGCCGACCCGAACAGCGCCCGCCCGGCCAGGGCGGCCAGCCCGAGGCCGGTCAGCACGCCGGCCACGCTCACCAGCGCGGTCTCGGCCAGCGCGAGCCGCACCAGTGCGGCCTGGGACGCGCCCCTGGCGCGCAGCAGCGCCTGCTCGGCCGCCCGCCGCTGCGCCCCCGCCCGCGTCACCAGCCCTGCGAGCAGGGCCGCGAGCACGACGGCGGGCGCGCCCAGGAACAGGAACAGCACCTGCGAGTACAGGGCGTCGGCACGGGCGGCGTCCAGGGCCGCGCCGAGGTTGTCGCCGACCAGCCCGCTGCCGGCCATCCGCTCCTCCAGGTTGCGCGCCTGCCCGGCGACCGCGGTGTAGGCCGCCGCCGGATCGGGCGGCAGCCGGTGGTCGATGCGGACGTGGAACTGGGTGCGCACCCGGTCACGCGGGATGCCGTCGAACAGCCGGTGCCAGTCGGCCTCCGGCAGCAGCAGCACGTTGTCCGGGGGCGCCTGCGGCTGGGCGCCAGGTGGCGCGCCGACGCGCTGGAACAACGAATCGGCTGCGGGCAGCTCCACCACGCCGGTGATCGTCACCCGCGCGTCCGGCAGCCCCGGCCGGCGCACGGTGACGTTCGCCCCGGGCTGGGCGTGCAGGTTGGCGGCGGTCTGCTGGGCCAGCAGCGGCCCGTTCGCGTTGCCCGCCAGCAGGCGCATCTCGCCAGGGAAGGTGGCGGCATAGTCGGCGGGCAGGCCGAGGACCTGGCCCGCGCCCGTGGTCAGCGTCTGCCCGCCCTGCCGCGCCTCGAATCCGTCGATCCTGGCGAAGCTGACCTGCCTGGACGTGCCGGGCATCGGGACGGACACGGTCTGGCCGGGCTGCTGCTCCACCTGCCAGTCGACCGGCACCCGCTGCACCGAGCGGGCCGTCATGGTGGCCTTGGCGGAGGTGAGGAACGCGCCCATCGCGGCGGGAAGGGCCACGGCGAGCGCGATGCCGGCCGCGGCGGCGGCCAGCCGGGCGGTCCGCCGGGCCAGCAGGCCACGCAGCCAGGTGAGGATCAACATGTGAGGGCTCCGTCGCTCATGGTCCAGGTCTCGGGCAGCCGGGCCGCGACCTGCGGGTCGTGGGTGGCGACCACGAGGGCCGCATCCAGCCGGGCGGCCACTCCTGTGAGCAGATCCACCACCCGGCGGGCCAGGTCGGAGTCGAGCTGTGCCGTGGGCTCGTCCGCGATGATCAACTGGGGCTCGGCGGCCAGCACGCGGGCGACGGCGACGCGCTGCGCCTGCCCGCCCGACAGCTCTTCGGGCAGCGATCCGGCCAGGTCGGCCAGCCCGATGGTGTCCAGCGCGATCAGCGCCCGCTCCTCGGCCTCGGCGTCGGCGACACCCGCGATGAGCAGCGGCAGCGCCACGTTCTCGGTGACGTTGAGCGGCGGCAGCAGGCTCGGCCCCTGGAAGACCACGCCGACGCGGCCGCGCGGGTGGTCGTCGAAGGCGGGCCAGGCAATGCGCCCCGCCGTGGGCCGGTCGAGCCCGGCCAGCAGGTGCAGCAGTGTCGTCTTGCCCGACCCCGACGCGCCGGTGACCGCGATCTGCTCACCGGGCCGCAGCTCGCAGGTGACGCTGTGGACGGCGACCAGGGCGTCGGCTCCCTTGCCGTACGCCCTGGCCAGGTCCTGACAGGTGACCAGCGTGGTCATGCCGCCCGCCCGTCCTTCAGCTCCACCACGCGGTCGGCCAGCCGCCGCACGGCCGGGCTGTGCGAGGCGATCACCACGGCGGTGCGCTCGCCGGCCTGCTCGCGGATCAGCCGCAGCACCGGCCCCTCCGTGTGCTGGTCGAGCTCGCCGGTGGGCTCGTCGGCCAGCAGCAGCGCCGGGCGGTTGGCCAGCGCCACGGCCAGCCCCGCGCGGGCCGACTCGCCCCCGGACAGCTGGCTCGGCCACGCCCCCGCCCTGGCCGCCAGCCCCAGACCGGCCAGCAGTTCGTCGCGCAGGCGCCGATCACGCCGGCCCGCCAGCCGCTGGGCCAGATCGACGTTGGCGGCGACCGTCAGATGCTCGATCAGGTTGCCGCTCTGGAACAGCACGCCCACCAGCCGGGCGCGCAGCGCGGCCCGCTCGGCCTCCGGCCGGTGGCTGATGTGGTGGCCGTCCACCCTGACGGTGCCGCCGTCCGGGTCGTCCAGCCCGCCCAGGCAGGCCAGCAGTGTGGACTTGCCCGACCCCGACGGGCCGCTGACCAGCACCACCTCGCCCGCAGCGACCTCAAGGCTGACGCCGCGCAGCGCCCTGGTCTCCTCATCGCCCGACCGGTAGAACCGGTAGAGCTCCTCCGCCTGCAGGATCATGGCGCCGTCCAGCGGAAGGAGTCGGCGACGGTGCGCCACGGGTCCACGTTGTCGGCGCCGACCGGCCCGGACAGGGTCAGGATCGCCTGGCGCCCGCCCCGGTAGAAGGTGTAGCGCTCGATCTCGTCGTTAACGACCTTGCCGGTGACCGGGTCGGGGTTGCTGTCGGCGCGGTAGACGACCCGCACCGCCGTGCCGCCCTTGCGGGACACCGTGTCGACCGTGCGGATCTCGCCGCTGTGCACCTGGCTCCGGACCGACGCCTCGGTCGGAGGCGAGGCGGCGGGCGCGGTCTCGACGCGGATGCTGTTCAGCTTGTCGGTGAAGCCGGCCCCGGTGGGCAGATCCGTGCGCGCCCACCCTTCGGGCACCTGCACCTCGTACGGCTGCCCGTGGTGCCGGTAGGCCACGAACACCGTGTCGTCGGGGATGTCGCCCGCCGGATTCGACTCCGTAACCTGCGGAGCCGGGGGGTCACTGCTTGCGGGTGCCGGTGATTGGGCCTGTGACCGGTCCTGTGTCTGCGTCTGGGCGGCAGTCCCCGCCGCGCAGCCCGCCGCCAGCCCTGCCATCGCCAGGGCGATGACGCTCTGCCGTACATTCATACGCGCCACGCTAGGAACGGGCCGGACAGCGCCCGCTGAGCAAAGGGTTAGCGGGGCGTTTACCTTGCTTCTGCCACCCTGGAGGGGTGACAGCACAGGGCGTGCCGCTGCGGCGGCGGGTGCTGGTGGTGATCGTGAGCGTGACCGCCCTGGCCGTCGCGCTGTTCCTGGTGCCCCTTGCGGTCGCGGTGAACCTCCTCTACCACGACCAGACGGTGGCCGCCCTGCAACGCGACGCCGCCTGGGTGGCCGCCGCCGTCCCCGACGAACCGCGAGTGCCGTTGAAGCTGCCGACTGGCCTGCCGGGTGACCTGGCCGTCGGTGGCTACAGCGTGCTCGGCACGCGGATGTTCGGCAACGGCCCCGGCCACTCCAGCCTGGCCGCCTCCAGCAAGGACGGCCGCGTGCACGACACAGTGGAGGGCGGATTCCTGGCCGTGTCCGCCCCCGTGCCCTCCGACGAGGGCCCCGCGCTGGTCATCCGCGTGGCGACGCCGAACTCGGAGGTCGCGGAACGCGTCCATGAGGCGTGGCTGCTCATGGGCGGGCTCGCGCTGATCGTGATCGCGCTGGCCGCGGGCGCGGCCGTGCGGCAGTCGGCCAGGCTGGCAGCCCCGCTGGAACGGCTGACCGCCGCCGCGCAGGCGCTCGGCGGTGGCGACTTCAGCGTCCGCGCCTCCCCCTCCGGGCTGCGGGAGGCCGACCAGGCCGGGCAGGCGCTGGAGTCGACGGCGCGCCGCCTCGGCGACGTGCTCGCTCGCGAGCGGGCCTTCAGCGCCGACGTCTCCCACCAGCTGCGCACCGGGCTGACCGGCCTGCTGCTCGGCCTGGAGTCTTCGCTGTCGCGCCCTGGCACCGACCTGGCCCCCGCGGTCCGTGCCGCGCTGGCCAGGGGCGAGCGACTGCAGGAGGTCATCGACGATCTCGTGCGGCTCAGCCGCGACAGCCGCGTGCCGAGCGAGCAGCTCGACGTCGCCGCGCTGATGCAGGAGCTCCGCCAGGAATGGCACGGCCCGCTGGCCGAGCACGGCCGCCGCCTGACCATCACCGTGGAGCCCGCGCTGCCGCCGGTAACCGCCCAGCCCGCGGCCGTCCGGCAGATCCTGCGTGTCCTGCTCGACAACGCGCTGCGCCACGGCCAGGGGGAGGTCACCGTCACCGTCGCCGACGTGGGCCCCGGGACGGCCGTCGAGGTGAGCGACCGCGGGCCGGGCGTGGCAGAAGGGGTGGACCCGTTCGTCAGGTCCAGCGGCCACAGCCACGGCATCGGGCTCGCCCTGGCCCGCTCGCTGGCCGAGGCGGAGGGCGGCCGGCTGGTGCTCAGCCGGACCAGGCCGCCGCTGTTCAGCCTGCTGCTGCCCGGCGACGACATCTGACCGGACGGTCGCGCGTCAGGGCTCGTAGCGGTAGCCGCGTCCGCGCACCGTGACGATCCGCTCCATCCCCTCGCCGTGCTCGGCCAGCCTGCGGCGCAGCGCGAACACGTGCACGTCGAGCGTCTTGGTGGGGCCGAACCAGTTTTCGTCCCACACCTCGTCCATGAGCTGCTCGCGCGTCACCACCTCGCCCGCCCGGCTGACCAGCGCCGTCAGCAGGTCGAACTCCTTGGGCCGCAACGCCAGCTCCGCCTGGCCGATGAAGGCGCGCCGGGCGGGCAGGTCGAGCCGCAGCCGCCCGGCGGTCATCAGGCGCTCCCCCTGCGCCGGGCCGCGCCGCCGCAGATGGGCACGGATCCTGGCCATCAGCTCGGTCAGCCGGAACGGCTTGGTCAGGTAGTCGTCGGCGCCGGCGTCGAGCGCCACCACGACCTCGAACTCCTGCGTGCGGGCCGTGAGCACGACGATCACCGTGTCGGGCACCCTTGAGCGCAGCCGCCGGCAAAGGGCCACGCCGTCCAGGTCGGGCAGCCCCAGGTCGAGCAGCACGAGATCCGGCTGGTGCCGCTCGGCCGCCCGCAGCGCCTCGGCGCCGTCGGCGGCCGGCTCGGCCTCGTAACCTTGGGCCGCCAGCGCCTCGACCAGCTCGGACCTGATGACCAGGTCGTCCTCGACGACCAGCACACATGTCATGCGCCCGATGGTACGGGCGGCGCCGCCATGCAAGGTTGAGCTGCCAAGATACGCCGAACCGGTCGTCTCGGGGAAGGTAGGGCAGGGGTAGGGAACCTGGACGAGCTGGGCACGTTCAACAGCCCTTCCCGGAAAATGTCATGCGCATCGCACAGTTGATAGGGGTGACGTCCCCTCGGGTGGTGATGAACCAGATCGCCGGCAGGTCCTGGGCTCAGGCGCGGTTCGTTCGTGAGCGCCATCCCTGAAAACGATCTTCGTCGAGCTCTACCCTCCTGGGTTGAGCCGGAGATCCTTCCCACGCCAGAGGCGGCAGCCGTACCCGACCGGCACCGTGAATAGGGTGAAACGTGCACTCATCATCACCGCCCTGGCCCTCACACTGGCCGGATGCGGCTCCACCCCACCGCAGCGCCTGACGGTCCCAAAGCCGACGGGCCCTCATCCGGTGGGGACCGTCTCGGTCCATCTGGTCGACCAGTCCCGCCCGGATCCCTGGAACGGCTCCGGCAGGAAGCGGGAGCTGATGGTCAGCCTGTGGTACCCGGCCCGGGACGTGCAGGCCCACCCGGTCGCCCCCTGGATGCCGAAGGCGGCGGCGGATCGGTACTTGGAGATGAACGACCTGGAGCCGGGCTCGCTGCTACTGGACCGGACCGACGGCCACGAGGGCGCGCCCGTCGACGCGAGCCTGGGCAGGCTGCCGGTCGTCCTGTACTCGCCGGGCGCCAACTCCTCGCGCGCGTACGGGACCGGCGTCGTCGAGGAACTGGCCAGCCAGGGGTACGCGGTGGTCACCGTCGATCACCCCTATGACGCGGCGGTGGTGGAGTTCCCCGGCGGCCGGGTGGAGACGAGCGCCGAGCTGACCGACTTCGCCAAGGCGGTCGACGTCCGGGTGGCCGACGTGCGCTTCGTCCTGGACAGCCTGCCCTCCCTGGAGGAGAAGCTGCCCGGCCGTAACGGGAAGCCGCTCTTCGACCTCGCGCGGATCGGAATGTTCGGGCATTCGCTCGGCGGCGCGGCCACCTCCTCCGCCATGTACGCCGACCCGCGGATCAAGGCCGGGCTCGGCCTGGACGGCGCCGTCTTCGGCAAGGTCGCGCAGTCCGGACTCGACCGGCCCTACATGGTGGTCGACACCGATGGGAAGGGCGGCATGGCGGTCAATCCGACGCTGCGCACCTTCTGGAACGGATTGCGAGGCTGGCGACTCAACGTGACGCTCAATGGGGCGGCGCACAACTCCTTCGGCGACGACGTCCTGCTCATCCCCATGTCGGCCGAGCCGCTGGGGATGGGAAAGGAGCAGCTCGAGGAGGTCGTCGGCACGATCCCGGCCGAGCGGGCGCTGGCCTTCCAGCGCGCCTACCCGCTGGCCTTCTTCGAGCAGAACCTGCGCGGCCGTCCGCAGGAGTTGCTGCAGGGCCCGTCACCCGCCTTCCCCGAGGTCTCCTATCGCCGCTGACGGCCCCTGCCCACCGGCCGTGACCACGCCGCCCTCGTAGGCGGCGATGACGAGCTGCGCCCGGTCGTGCGCGGCGAGCTTGGCCAGCAGGCTGCGGATATGGGTCTTGACCGTTGCCGCCCCGATGCCGAGCCGCTCGGCGATCTGCGGGTTGGTCAACCCTTGAGCCACCAGCGAGAGCACCTCCCGCTCCCGGCCGGACAGCTTGGTCAGCCCCGCCGCCAGCCGGGCCGGGATTCCGGTGGGCTCGCGCCGGGCGAACTCCCCGATCAGCCGCGTGGTGACCGACGGGGCCAGCAGCGCCTGTCCTTCCCCCACAATGCGCAGCGCCTCCAGCAGGTCGCCCGGCCGGGTGTCCTTCAGCAGGAATCCGCTGGCTCCGGCCCGCAACGCCCCGTAGACGTACTCGTCGAGATCGAACGTGGTCAGCATCACCACCCGCGTCTCGGCGGTCACCGGGTCGGCCCGGATCAGCTCGGTGGCCTTGATCCCGTCGAGGCCGGGCATGCGGACGTCCATGAGCACCAGGTCGGGCCGGAGGGCGCGGGCCAGCTCCACCGCCTGCTCCCCCGTCCCGGCCTCGCCGACGGCCTCCAGGTCGGGGGCGGTGTCGATCAGCCTGCGCAGCCCCGCGCGCAGCAACGGCTGGTCCTCGGCGACCAGCACCGTGAACGTGTTCACTTCTCGTCCTCTCCGGAACCGCCTGGCAACAGCAGCCTTGCGCGAACGGCGAAGCCGCCTCCGGGCTCCGGTCCCGCCGAGAACGCTCCGCCGTACAGGGTCACCCGCTCTTCCAGCCCGGCCAGCCCGTGGCCCCCCTCACGCGGCGCACCCCCGCGACCGTCGTCGACGACCTCGACCACCAGCTCGCGCTCCGCACGGGTGCCGACCGCCACCCGGCATCGGGCCGGGCCGGCGTGTTTGAGCACGTTGGTCAGCGACTCCTGCACGAGGCGATAGACGACGAGGGCCACCTCGTCGCCCACCGCGAGGCCGGGCTCGACGTCGAGCTCCACCCGAACGTCGCCGGCCGGAATCGCCGCGACCAGCTCGCGCAGCGAGTCCAGCGTGTACGGCGGGCCGTCCTGGTCCCCGGAGGCGTCGCGGAGCAGACCGAGGAGGCGGCGCAGGTCCGCCTGCGCCTTCCGGCTGGTCTCCTCGATGATCGACAGGGCCTCGCCCGCCTCCTCGGGGTGCGTGGTGGCGACGTGGTTGGCGATGCCGGCCCGCATGGAAATCAGGCTCATGCTGTGGGCGACGATGTCGTGCACGTCACGAGCCATGCGCAGCCGTTCCGCCGTGGCCGCGGCCTGCGCCGACCGTGCGACGGCCTGCGCGGCGTACGCGCGCTGCTCCCGTACGGCAAGCCCGATCGTCCACGCCAGACCGAGCACCAGCCAGGCGAATCCGCACGCCGACGCCGCCTCGGCCCACGAGGGCGAGTCGATCGCGGCACCGGCGGCGGTCACGGCCAGCGCGGCCACCAGCGCCGCTACCGCCGTCCGGCGTACTTCCAGCAGCGCCACCGCGTGCAGCGCGACCGCCAAGGGCACGAACGCCTCCTCCCACCGGACGAACGGCGCGAACACCGCCGCCACCAGGACCAGCGCGCAGACCAGGACCGGCCACCGGCGCCGCCCTGCCAGCGGCAGGCAGGCCAGCGCGATCATCGGCACGGCCGCATACGGCGACACTCCGGCGGACTCCGGCACCAGCACCGCCGGCACCGAGAACCCGGCGGCCAGGGCAACGGCCGCGAACGCGTCGACGGCGACCCAGTGTCCCGGTCGCAGCCTGCGCGCGATCAAGGGACGCCGTTCGGCCATGCGCCCACCCTAGACGGGGCCGACCGACAGCTCGCCGCTGCCGACCAGCCGGCCTCTCGTACCCGAGCTGAGGAAGATCATCAAGGACATCCGGGTCTGAGCCTGATGACCAGCTCAGCGCCGAAACCGGGCCCTTCTGCGAAAAATCCCGACTAGTAGGCTGAGCCTCGTTTGGATCTCGAACGAGGCCGGTGACGTGAGACCCAGAACCGTCAGCACCGCACAGATCGTGTCGCCGAAACTGGTCGCAAGGGCGACGGAGCTGTCCGCTCTCCTCTCCACCCTCGGCAGACCCCCAGCCGTGGCGGTCGTCGAGGGTGAGGCGGGAATCGGCAAGACCCGGCTGGTCACGGAGCTGGCCTCGCTGCTGGACGGGCCGCTGGTGCTGACCGGCGGCTGCGGGCACATCCGCGAGCCGTTCCCCCTCGGGCCGGTCCTCGAAGCCTTACGCGGCACCGGAGAGAGGCTGGCGACGGCCGCGTTGTCCCCCGTGACAGGGGCGCTGCGGCCGCTGCTACCCGAGATCGCCCACGTGCTCCCGGCCCTGCCGGAGCCGCTGGGTGACCGCGTCGGCGAGCGGCATCGGGTGTTCCGCGGGCTGGCCGAGTTGCTCGCCGCCCTGGGCACGGTGGTCCTCGTACTGGAGGACATGCACTGGGCCGACGAGCAGACCGTCGAGTTCCTCGGCTACCTGCTGTCGGATCCCCCGCTCGGGCTGTGCGTGGTCCTCACCTACCGCGGGGAGGAGGTGGGGGTCGGCGCGCGGGCGCTGACCGCCCGGCTGCCCGCTGCGGTGGCCAGGACCCAGGTGGTGCTGGCCCCGTTCGGCACAGCGGAGACGCAGGAGCTCGCCGCCTCGATCCTCGGCACCGCCCACGTGTCCGAGGACTTCGCGCTCTACCTGCGAGAGAGAACCTCCGGCCTGCCGTTCGCCATCCAGGAGCTGCTGGCGCTCCTGCGCGCCCGCGGCACGCTGGTGCGGCGCGGCGGCGGGTGGGCGCGCAAGACCATCGACGAGCTCGACGTTCCCGCCGGGGTCCGCGACTCGGTGCTGGAGCGGGTCAGCCGCCTGTCGCCGGCCGCCCGCGCGGTCGTCGAGGCGGGCGCGGTGCTGGAGGCGCACGTGCCGATCGCCGCGCTGCTGGAGACCTGCCGGGCGCCGGAGGGCGAGGCGGCGAACGGGCTGGACGAGGCGCTGGAGCGAGGTCTGCTCGTGGAGCGGTCAGGGCTGGTCGGGTTCCGGCATCTGCTGGCCGTACAGGCGGTCTACGGCAACGTGCCGCTGTCGCGGCGGCGCGACCTGCACGCGCGGGCGGGTGCGACGGTCGGGCGGCTCAGCCCGGTGCCGCTCGGGCAGGTAGCGCACCACCTGCGCCACTCCGGCCAGCTCGACGCCTGGGTGGCGGCGGCCGAAAAGGCCGCCGACCAGGCCACCGCGCTCGGCGACGACGACGAGGCGGCGCACCTGCTGGAGGCGGTGCTCCGCCACGCCCCGCTGACCCCGGTACGGCGGGCGGAGCTCGCGGTCAAACTCGGCTGGGCGAGCACCCGGACGCTGAAGATGGTGGACGAGGTCGGCGTGCTGTCGGCGGCGTTGGAGCACGACCCACCCCAGCCGCTCCGCGGTGAACTGCGCTTCCTGTACGCGCTGGGCCTCGACCGGACGGCCGCCGAGCCCCGGCTGCAGTGGCAGGCGTTCACCGACGCGGTGGAGTCCCTGGACGGGCGGCCCGACCTGGTGGCGCAGGCGATGGTGGGGCTCGGCCTGCCGACGACACCGGACGTGCCCCTGGCCGAGCATGTCGGCTGGCTCGAACGGGCGCTGGAGCAGTTGCCCGCGATCGACGACGCGCCGCTGCGCGCCTTCGTGCTCGGCAAGGTCGCCATGGTGCTGACGGCGGTGGGCGATCCCCGCTGGGCCGAGCTGGCCGACCGGCTGCTGGCTCAGACGGGCGGCAGCCCCGTGCACCGCCGGGAGGTGGGCGCGTTCTGCTCGCTCGGCGAGGACGCGTGCTACGCGGGGCGGTACGAGATCTCCGACCGGCTGCTGTCGGCCGCGCTGCTGGGGGCGCCGGGCTGCGACCTGACCCGGTGGATGGAGTTCAACTGCCGGGCCTCGCTCGCGGTCCTCGCCTACGCGCGCGGCGCGTGGGCGGGCCTGCCGGAGGAGATCGCGTTCCTGTCCGAACGGCTGGTCGAGCACCCGCGCGAACTCGCGATGCTGGACACGGTCAAGGCCTGCCTGACTCTCGCCTCCGGTGACCTCGAGGAGTCCTGGCCCCGGCTGCTTGACGTGATCGAACGCGCGCTGCGGATGGGCGCGATCGACCTGCTGCCGATCGCGATGGGCGCGCTGCTCAGGCAGGCGGCCGCGCAGGGCAGCGAGCCGCCGGCCGAGATCGCGGCGGCCTGTGCGGTGTGGGACACCAAGCGGCTGTGGCCGGTGGCCGTCCGGGTGCTGCCGCCGCTGGTCGAAGCGCTGGTCACGGCCGGACGCCAGGAGGAGGCCGGCGCGCTGGTCAGCCGGCTCGACCGCGAGCTGGGCGCACTGGACGCGCCGCTCGCGCCGCCGTCGCTGGCCCATGCCCGCGGGCTGCTGGCGGCCGACGCGGCGGACTGGGCGGCGGCGTCGGCCGGGTTCCTGTCCGCGGTCGACGGCTACGACCTGCTCGGCTGCCCGTACGAGGCGGCCCAGGCGCGCGAGCTGGCCGCCTCCTGCCTGGTCGAGCTCGGGGACGAGCGGGGGCCCGAGCTGCTGAACGCGGCCCTGGCGGCGTACGGCTCGCTGGGCGCGCGATGGGACCTCGACCGCGCCTCCCGCCTGGCCAGACGGGCCGGCGTCCCCTCACCGGCCCGGCACCGGGGCGGGCCGAACGGCTACGGCGGCGAACTGTCGCCGCGCGAGAAGGAGGTCGCGATGCTGGCGGCCACCGGGTTGACGAACAAGGAGATCGCCAAGGATCTCTTCCTGTCGACGAAGACGGTCGACAAGCATCTCAGCGCGGCACTGCGCAAACTCGGGCTGCGCTCGCGGGCCGCGCTCGCCAGGCGGCTGGACGGCAAGGGATAGATGGGGATTTTTACCCATAGGTAGGTCAAGGGCGCACTGCGGACGATGGGTGTCATGTCCGAAACCCATCCGCAGCGCGGTCCAGAGCCCTCGGACGAGCCAGAAGAGCACGGCCAGGAGCAGGACGAGGACTCCGCTGCCCGAGAACCGGATGACGGGTGGGTCGAAGTATGACCCCCCGGCCTGACCACCCCCCTACCCCCTGAGGAGCCCCATGCCCAGCTCGTCGCGCCTGTTATGGCGCGGATCCGCAGTCGCGGTCGCCGCGGTGACGCTCACCGCCTCGCTGTCCGTCGTATCCACCCCCGCCGCCATCGCCGTACCCGCCGCGCAGCCTGACCTGGACCGCCTCCCGCCGGGCACGCACCGGATCACGCTGATCACCGGCGACACCGTGACCCTGACGGAGAGGGGCGGCGCGCACCAGGTCGACGTCGAGGCCGCCAACCGCCCCGGCGAGTCGAGGCCCGCCTTCCTGACCCGGGCGACGCCCAAGGGTGTGTACGTCTTCCCGACCGACGCCATGGCCGCCGTGAACGCGGGCAACGTCGACAAGGAACTGTTCAACGTCGAGTACCTGGCCGAGAACGGCTACACCGACGCCCAGACCAAGCAGCTTCCGGTCATCGTCCAGTATCCGAAGGGACAGCGCGGGGTGAAGGCGGCGGCCGACGCGTTGCCCGCCGCCACCATCGCCACCGACCTGACCAGCATCAGCGGCGCAGGTCTGCAGGTCGACAAGGCCAAGGCCGGCGACTTCTGGGCCGCCGTCCGTGACGGCGGTACGGCCGCGCGCACCCTCAAGCAGGGCGTCACCAAGCTCTGGCTGGACCGGAAGGTGAAGGTCAACCTGGCCGAGAGCGTGCCGCTGATCGGCGCGCCCCAGGCCTGGGCCGCCGGGTTCGACGGCACCGGGGTGAAGGTCGCCGTCCTCGACACGGGCGTCGACACCAAGCATCCCGACATGGCAGGCGTGCTCGCGGAAACACACTCGTTCGTCCCCGGCCAGGACGTGACCGACGGCCACGGCCACGGCACCCACGTGGCCGCCACGATCGCCGGCACGGGCAGCGCCTCCGGCGGACGGAACAAGGGCGTCGCCCCCGGCGCCAAGCTGCTGGTCGGCAAGGTGCTCAACAACGAGGGCCAGGGCGAGTCGTCCTGGCTCATCGACGGCATGGAGTGGGCCGCGAGCAGCGGTGCCAAGGTCGTCAGCATGAGCATCGGCGGCGGCCGCAGCGACGGGTCCGACCCGATGTCGCAGGCTGTCAACGAGCTGACGGCGAGCACCGGCACGCTGTTCGTGATCGCCGCGGGCAACGACGGGCCCGGAGCTCGGACCGTCAACACGCCGGGCACCGCCGACGCCGCGCTGACGGTGGCGGCCACGACGAAGACGGACGAGCTGGCCGGGTTCTCCAGCCGCGGGCCGCGCCTGGACGGGGCCCTCAAGCCGGACATCGCCGCCCCGGGATACAACATCGTCGCCGCTCGGGCCGCGGGCACCGGGATGGGCACGCCGGTGGACGACTTCTACACCTCCGCCAACGGCACCTCGATGGCGACCCCGCACGTGGCGGGCGCCGTCGCGATCCTGGCCCAGCGTCACCCCGACTGGACGGCGGCGCAGTACAAGGCCGCGCTGATGAGCACCAGCAAGCAGGTCGGGCTGACCGTCTACGAGGAGGGCGCCGGCCGGGTCGACGTGGCCAGGGCGGCCTCCCAGCAGGTCGTCGCCACCACCGCGAACCTGGACTTCGGCGACGGCAAGACCACCACGAAGCAGGTCACCTACGCGAACCTGACGGACCAGCCGGTCACGCTCACCCTGACCCCGACGCTGTCCAACAAGCAGAAGCCGATCGAGGGCGTGCTGAGCGTCGACAAGACCGTCACGGTGCCCGCCGGCGGCACGGCGAGCGCGACGGTCACGCTCGACGCGGCCGACCTCGGCTTCGGCGCGTACGGCGGCGCCATCACCGCCGAGGCGGGCGACGTACGGCTCAGCACCCCGGTCGGCCTCTTCCTCGCGGGACCGAGGGTCACGCTGACCATCAAGACGATCGGCCGCGACGGCGCCCCGCTGACCCCCACGGCGCTCGACGTCATCAGCGTGACGGCCTCCGACGAAGAGACCGACGGCGCCTCCGTGGCGGAGCCCGGCGTGGTGACGATCCGGGTGCCTCCGAGCACTTACAGCGTGATGGAGGTGGTCAGCTGGATCGACGACGACTCGCGGACGAACTACGGCTGGCTGAGCGATCCGGAGGTGGACGTCACCGAGGACACCACGATCACGCTCGACCTGCGCAAGGCCAGCCAGGTTCGGTTCGGCACGCCCACTCCCGCCGGGCCGCTGAACAACGAGACGGTCGAGTCCTACCAGCGCACGACGGAGGACGGCGTGCCGTACGCGGGCATGCTCGACCACAGCCCCTGGGACCGGGTCTGGGCCACCCCGACCAAGCGCGTCACCAAGGGCAAGTTCCGCTTCACCCAGCATGCGATTCTCGGCCAGCCGGAGGTGAGCATGTCCGTTCTCGGCAAGGACGTGCCCGACGTCGAGGCCGTCTCGGGGATGCACTGGGAGTACCAAGGGGTCGAGAGCCAGAACGGCCATCCCGGCTGGGTCCCGTTCACCGGAACCCAGGACCTTCCGGTGGTGAACGTGGGCCTGGGAACGCCAGAGGAACTGTCCAGTATCGACCTCAAGGGCAAGCTGGCGCTTTTGGAGACCGGTTTGCAGGCGAACATCTTCGGCTCGGCCTGCGGAGTGCCGGTCGAGGTGTTGGAGAACCTGCGGGCCGCCGGAGCGGCCGGAGTGGCGGCGTTCCCGACGTCGCCGTCGGAGACGATGCCGCGCTGCTCGCTGCCGTTGCCGATCTCGCAGAAGCCGTTCACCGACAAGCTCAAGGAGCTGGGGATCCCCAACGTGTCCCTGTCCGCCCGTGACGGCGCGGCGGTACGCGACCGGCTGGCCAAGGGCCCGATCACGATCCGGGTGACGGGAACGCCGGACACCCCCTTCACCTACGCGCTGAAGGAGTACCAGGAGGGCAGGATTCCCGAGTCGCTGAACCACACCTACAAGCGCAACCAGCTCGCCCAGGTCGACGTGGTGCACCCGGCCGCTGACCCGGCCACCAAGTTCTCCGACCACCGCCTGGCCTGGAAGCAGGACGAGCGCCTCTTCATGTCGCAGGCCGTCGAACTCAGCAGTTGGTCGGCCGTCGGTCCACACACGCGGCGCGACTACGTCGGTCCGCTGTCCGCGGACGTGATGCAACTGAACACGAGCGCGGCCTTCCCGTCAGACAACACCGTCGAGGTGAGCGACGCTCTGGACATCTACGACAAGCCGGTCCACACCCAGCAGCGGTTGTTCGCCGGACCGCGGACGCCCGGTGGCTACACGGCGCCGGACAAGGTGTACCGGGTTCCCGACCCCGCCAGACCCTACCCCGCGACCTTGGGCCTGAACACCGCGTGCGACCTGTGCAGGCGCGGCGACCTGCTGTTCCCCGTCTTCCACACGATCAGGGTGAACGATGGGCTCCAGCAGCACGACGACCTGAGCGGGATCTACAACTACACCTACCGTCTTACCAAGCAGGACGGGACCGACGTGCCGATGACCTTCATCGAGCGCGTACCCGTTTACAAGCTGCCCCCGGAGAAGGCCACGTACCAGCTCTCGGCGACGAGCAAGACGATCAGCGCCGTCTGGACGTTCACCTCGTTCCGCGCGGAGAAGGACACGGTGAAGCCCGGCCACATCTGCGCCGTCGTGTCCACCGAGCCGTGCCGTCCCGAGCCGATGGTCACCGTCGGCTTCGACCTGGACGACACGCTCGACCTGCGGAACACCGTGGCCACCGGGCGCCACCGCTTCACCGTCACGGCGGGGCACGGTCCCTCGCTGGAGGCGATGCCGGCGATCGCCGGGCTGAAGGTGTGGGCCAGCACGGACGACGGCAAGACGTGGAACCCGGTCCAGCTCTCGAAGGAGAAGAAGGGCGGCACGTACACCGCGACCGCGACCTACCCGTCCCGTGACAAGACCACGGGCACCGTCAGTCTCAAGGCGGAAGCCTGGGACGCCGACGGCAACCGGGTGGAGCAGACGACGCTGAAGGCGTTCGGGCTGCGCTGACGGCAAGACCTGAACCGCCCAGGCCCCGCCTGGGCGGTTCAGCCGTTCCCGCGTTCCGATGCACCTGCTTCCATGCTGGTGCTGTCCACGCCGGGTGCACGGACACCGCTTCCTCCGGTCAGAGCGTCGGACCTCGATCGAATCGACTTCTTTGATCCGTAGGTTCAGGGTGGGTGTACCGCTTCGTCGTGGCGAGCTGGGAGTGGTGGTCAATGCCCGCGGTTAGTCGGATCCGCCCGAGGCAGGCCGGGTCAGCTCCTGAGTTGTACGGCCCGTGAGTTCCTCAACGCCGACCTGCCGGGTCGACCCGTCGCGCAGCGTCAGGGTGGCGCCGCGGATCTCCGGTGTGGTCGCCGCGTTCTCCTTCTGTTCGGTCGTTGGGGCGTCGGGCCACCACAGAGCTACGTGGCCCTCTCGGACAGTCGCGGTCACCGGCCCCTTGGCCACGGTGTCGAAGACGACACCGACGACATCGGCGCCGACACGCCCGCGGACGCCTCGGATGCTGCCCGAGGACGTGCTCATCACCTCTCCCAGGGCGACGAGCGCCGACTTCGGCGCCACGGCCGGCGCCGGCGGTGACTGCGGAGTCGCGCTGCTGCCCGTCATGCCCATGACCGACCCGTCGCGCACGTAGCACGTCAACTCGCTCGGGCTCGGCGCGCGATCGGTCAGGTAGACCAGGACCAAGGAACCGCGTGCTTCGGTGATCACCGGACGCATCCTCGACTCGTCCACATCCTTGACGGCCCTGGGGTCGTCGAGGATCGCCTTGACGCACGCCGTCTCGGCCTGGCGTGCTGCGCTTGTGGACAGGCCTTGCGGTGTCGCCGACCAGGCCAACGCCTGACCGCCGCCGAACAAGGACGGTCCGGCCACGAATCCGACGGTGACGGTGGCTGCGACGGCGCCGAAGGCGGCTGCTCGTCGTGCCGCCGTCAGCCGCCGTCGGGGCCGCGAGGGCGTCGCCGTCGGGACGGACATCTGGTCGCCAGCCCCGGAAAGCGCCCTACGCAGCACATCCTGCGCCTTCGCGTCAGAGCCGGTGACGAGGTCGGCGCTTGTCACGGCCGGGTCGAGGCTGGCAAGGGTCTGGTCGAGCCGGCCGTCGGTGAGCGTGGTCTTGGTGTTGTTCATGCCGAACTCCCTCGGGGCGTGGCGGTGACTGCCCTGGTGGCAGGGGTCTGGGGCAATGCCTTGGCATGGGCGCGCAGGGCCTTGCGGGCACGGCTCAGGCGCAGGCGGTAGGCGACCGCAGAGATGCCCAGAACCTGGGCCGCCCGGGGCGCGTCCAGCCCGTCCCACACGGTCAGGGCCAGCGCCTCCTGATGTACCGCGGACAGCCGAGACCACGCCCGGGCCAGATCGACTCGCCAGGCAACCAGATCGGCGTCGAGCGCTCCGACATGGCCGTGAGCCGTCGGGTCCTCGGAGATGCGCACGGCCAACGCCTGTCGTCTCTGCTCGCCTCGCACGCCGGCCATCAGGGTCAGGCGGGCGACGCCGAACAGCCAGGCGCGTGCGTCGTCCACCTGGGTCGGGACGTCTTCGAAACGGCGCCAGGCCACAACGAACACTTCGGCCGCGATGTCCTCGGCGTGGCTCGGATGGACCCGACGCTCGGCAAAACGCAGAACCGCTGGATAGGTCGCCGTGAAAAGTTCAGTGAACTGTCGCTCCCGCACCGGCGGGCCCGTGTCGTGGATACTCACGCCCCTTCATGTCGAGTTCCCGCCCGGCTGTGTCATCACCAACCAAAAAACAACTATATGTAATGCTTCGGGTTCGCTATGTGTCGGTCGCGGTGTCGACGGTTGGCATGCCTCGCCCGGCCGGGGTTTGGGCCGTACGACTACGGATTCGAGGCGGAAGCCCGTTACTGGCCGGCACTCAGCCCGTTTCGATCTTGTTGCCCTTCGGGTCGAGCACGTACCACTTGGCGCCGAAGGAGTCGACACCCTGCCCGGTGATGTCGCCGGGCTTGACGTCGGTGACGAAGTAGTACAGCGGGTGGCCGTTGTAGGTGACCTGGGTGGTGTGGTCGGTCCTGGCGGTGGTGCCGAGCAAGGCGGGTGATACGCCGCTACCGGCCTGCGGCTTGCCCGTGGTGGTCAAAGGTGGCCAGGCGCGCGCGCATGCGTCATAGCAGGTCGAGCTGGTGCCCTTGTCCGCCACGAACAGGTACAGCGTGCGGCCTTGGCCGTCGACGAGGATCTTGCCGAGCTTGGAGTCTCGGACCGCGACGGTGGCGTTCGCGAAGGTGGCGCCGGCGGGGCTGGCGCGCCCGGCCGGGGTCTTTCCGGTCGGCGAACTCGGGACGGCCGGGGCGAGTTTCGACTGGCCGAGCGCGTAGCGGGCGATGGCGGCGCCGAGTTCGTTGCCGGCCTTATGGTCGAGCCGGGTGTGCACGCCTCCCCAGATACGGCTGAGCCCGGCTTCGGTCGCGGTGGCGCTCAAGCTGGCATAGGGCTTGGTGTAGGGACTGGGGCCGCCGGCGGTGGCGGGTGAGGTGAGGGTGAAGGTGTTGCGGTCGCCGTAGAAGCGGGCGAGTACCGTGGCGGCGGCCGTGCTGATGTCGCTGTGCATGCCTGGGTAGGACGGGTCGGGAGGGGTGGTGACCAGCGGGGTCCATGTCGGATCTCGCCTGACCCGCGGGTTGCCGGCGGCGAGGCGGATGGCGGTGATCGGCCGCCAGAACCGGTATCTGTACTTGGCGTCGTAGATGCCGATGGTGGCATCGGCGAGGGTGAGGTTGAGCAGGGCGAACATGTCCGCCGACCGGTCGATGTCACTGTGGCGCGCGAGGGCGACCTGCTGGGCGACGTCGTACCAGTAGTTCTGGGCGGGACCGCCCCAGAGCTTGGCGAGCGTGGTCTGTTCCGCCGTGCGCGTGAGGCTGCGGGCGGCGCCGATGGCCTTGACCTCGTTGATGGCGGTCGCGTACGCACGGCTGCGCAACGGCGGGGGCGCTGCGGGACGGAACTGGTGGCCGGTACGGAGGAGGAATGGGGTGACCTTGCCCCAGTGGGTGAACTCCGGCGCCTTGAAGGCGGGCGGGGTCGACCGGTAGTCGCCGGGCTTGCCGGTGGTGGCGTAGCGCGGCGGGGTGGCGTCGGCGCCGTCGTGCGCGCGTAGGGCGAGGATGGCGCGGGCCGCCTGGGTGCCGACCTTGACGCCCTCCTGCTTGGCGCGGCCGTCGGGAATGCCGGCGAGATCGGACGACAACTGGCGGTCCAGGTCGGCCTTGTGCGCCGGGTACAGGGCGGTGAGGGTGTCGTGGGCGGCCGCCGCGGCCGCGGCGGGGCGGGACGCGTCCCGAGGTGCGGTGAGGCTGGGGCCGTAGAGGGGATGAGCGCGGCTGATCGCGTTGACCGCGTCGTAGACGGCTGCGCTCATGATGGCGAAGTTACGGGTGGGGTGGATGGTGCTCGGCTCCGCGTGCGGACTGCGCACGATGTCGAGCAGCGTCCGGTTCCACTCGATCACCACGTTGCCCCGGGCCGGCTGCGCGACGGCTCTCGCGGTCGAGAGCGGAGCGGCATGGGCGGCGGGTGCTGCGGCGTGCTGGGCACCGAGTGTCAAGAAGGCCACCGCGAGCGCGAGCACAGGCCGCCGCTGGGTTCTGCCAGGTTCTGGAAGCGCGAAAATCCTCATGATCCTCCTCCTGTCAGGTAGCGGAGGTTGAGGAAAGATGACAGGCCGCTTCAACGTCTCTACGCCAACCGGCGCCCACCGTTTCGGGGACCGCAACCCAGTCGGGCTTTCCTTCCGGCTCGTAGGGTTTTCGTCGTCAGGACTTGCCCGGCGCATCGCTGGTTCGGCAGCGGAAGCCGCTCCAATCATGGCGGAAAGCACCGCGGCGAGAGGCCGCGATTGAAAGCCACAACCTCGCTGTTCTCTTCATGGAGAACAGGGTGTTGTGAATGCGAGTGCCCTACGGCGGCCGGTGATCAGGAAATTCTCGTCGCAGGCGCGGTTCTGGATGTAATCAAATACTGTCGCGTTTACCACGATAGCCGACAGTAAGTGCGCGTAAATATTGCCGAGGCAAAGCCCTATACAAGCTGGACCATCCACTCCGCTGCGCCGACAAGCCTAAACCCGATGCGAAGTGTCAAGAAAATAACTCAGAGGGTGTTTGATTCCAAAGGTTGCGTTTGCTTCGGATTATGTGCCCGGCCAGATGGGGGGTGGGTTCGCCGGCCCGGCCGCCGCGGCCTGGCCCATCGGCACCCGCTGCTCGTGGCGTATTGATCTCCTTCTTGAAGATCGCAGCAATAGGTGTTGATACCTGGCGGATACACGGCTGAGCGCGGATGGATACCCGGCCAACACCGAGTGGAGGAAAACGGCCGCCAAGGTGGCCACGGCGCCACGAGGGGCGGCGCGATTCCCCCATGTCGATTCCCCCATGTCACGGTGAAGGAGTACTCCATGCGTGTGCTGATGTGCGGTCTGCTCGGCCTTGCGGTGCTGACCGGGTGCGGGGCGAACGCCGCCCCCGTGGCCGGCGGCGGGAATGCCTCCATGGACAAGGCCCGCGAGCGGGAGAACGTCATCGCCACCTGCATGAAGCAGAAGGGTTTCTCCTACACCCCCTCGGTCAGCCGGCCCAAGCAGTCCGACGCGAACCCCGCTGACTACGCGGCGATGAAGGCGGCCCGCAGCAAGTACGGCTTCGGCGTCTTCTCCTCCGTCGTCTATCCGAAGCCGCCGGAAACGCAGGCGCCGGACCCCAACCGGGCGACGATCGACAGCCTCTCCGGTGCCAAACGGGACGCCTACCTCAAGACCCTGAACGAGTGCCGGGTCACCGCCCTCCAGCAGGTGAACGGCCTGAAAGTCACCTCGGTCGCCGACTATCAGGACCAGATGAGCACGGAGATCGAGAACATCGACAAGGAGCTCGACGGCGACCCCAAGCTCCTTGAGCTCGCCGCGCCCTTCGCCGAGTGCCTGAAGTCCAAAGGCGAGCGGGTTACCTCCGCGAAGCCGCTCGCACTGAGCGTCCGCGGCATGGATGTGTGGGGCAAGCAGGCCGACCAGC
The DNA here is from genome assembly GCF_001528665.1 of Microtetraspora malaysiensis. Taxonomy (GTDB): domain Bacteria; phylum Actinomycetota; class Actinomycetes; order Streptosporangiales; family Streptosporangiaceae; genus Microtetraspora_A; species Microtetraspora_A malaysiensis. The sequence continues at coordinate 179,169 of NZ_BBYJ01000017.1, read as the reverse complement.
TCGGCAAGGCGGGCACCGTCACGGCGAAGACGGCCAGGCCGTACCTCGCCAAGGAGATCACGTCGGCGCTGGTCGACCTGGAGTGCGGCAAGGACTTCTACGCCGCCTTCATCCCCCTGCAAAAGCGGCTCACCAACGAGGCCAGGGTGAAGTACGGGTTCCAAGAGCAGTGATGCGTACCCCTCGTGGCAAGCTGCTACTCGTCCTGGCCGTGGTCTTGGCGGTCGCGGGGACCGGCTGGGGAGTGGGCACCCTGCTGCGCTCCCCGGCCGACGAGGCGGCGGCGCGCAAGCCGCCCAAACCGTCGCTGGTCACCGTCGCGGTCGAGCGGCGCACGCTGGTCGCCACCGTCGTGGTCAGCGGCACGCTGGAGTACGGCTCGCCGTATCCGGTGTCGCTGGCCGGGGTGGTGGGCGGCAGCGAAGCCGCGCAGCGCGCTACCCGCGCTCCCCGGCGGGGCACCCTCGCGGAGGGCGCGGTGATGATGGAGGTGAACGGGCGCCCGGTGTTCGTCTTCGCCGGCACGGTGCCGATGCACCGCAGCATCGTCTCCGGCGCCAAGGGGGCCGATGTCCGGCAGTTGCAGAAGGCGCTGCGCAGGCTCGGCTACCGCGCGCCCGCGACCGGCGTGTTCGATCAGGCGACCATCGCCGCGGTGTCGCGCTTCTACGCCAAGCGGGGCTATGAGGCGCAGCAACCCACCTTGGAACTGCGGCAGCGGCGCGACGACCTGCGCCGGGCCGTACGGGCCGCGCAGGAAGTGCTCGCGACCGAGCGTAAGGCCCTTGACCAGGGCAAGGATGTGCTCCCGCTGAAAGTCAGGCTCGCCAACGCCCGGCAGGATCTGAGGGAGGCCGAACAGGCGCTGAAGAGCGCGCGGGCGCAGGACCACACCACCGAGGACGAGGCCAAGGTCGAGGCCGCCGAGAGCGCGGTACGGGCGGCCGAGGAGAAGCTGCTGGCGGCCCGGCAGGAGCTCGCCCGGGCCACCGCGACGCCCGCGCCCGCGCCCGGCCTCGACCCCAGCCCCGCCGCAGGGCCCACCGCGGGTGCCACGGCCGGGCCGCCTGCCGACACCCGCCTGCTCGAACTCCAGGTCGCCAACGCCGGCGCTGATCTGGCCGCCGCCAGGTCGGCGCTCGAGCGCGTCCTGGAGGAGGCCGAGATCGCGCGGGCCAGGCGGCTGACTGAGCTGACGAAGAACGTCCGGGGGGCTCGCGAGGCCGTCGTCACCGCCGAGCAGGCGCTCAGGCAGGCCCGGCAGCTCTCGCCCGTCAAGCTGAGGGTGGCCAACGCCCAGAGTGACCTGGCCGCGGCACAGGCGCTGCTGGCCGAGTTCTCCCGGACCTACGGCACCACCGTCCCGCCGGGAGAGATCGTTTTCCTGCCCAAGCTGCCCGCCCGTCTGCACAAGTCGACCGTCAAGGCGGGCGAGTTGGTGGACGAGTCGATCGCCACGGTGACCAGCTCCACCTTCGTGGTCTCCGGCTCGGTGGACGTGGCTGAGGCCGAGCGGCTGAAGACGGGTCTGACCGCGAGCATCGAAACCGAGGCCGGCACGATCGTCCCCGGCACGGTGACCTCCCTCGGCGGGCGCGACACGAAGGGCGCCGCACCGGTGACGATCACTCCCGCCTCGATGAAGGGCCTCAGGAAGCTCGCCGGCGCGCCCGTCACGGTTCGCGTCACCATCGGAGCCACCGGCCAGGAGGTACTCGTGGTCCCCGCCGCGGCGGTCGTCACCGCCGCGGACGGCAAGGCCCGGGTGCAGGTGGAGACCGCGCCCGACCAGACCAAGGAGGTCGAGGTACGCACCGGCCTGTCCGCCGACGGAGCCGTGGAGGTGACCGGCGACCTCGAGCCGGGCGACATGGTGGTGATCAACAGTGCCTGAGCCGGTCATCCTTCTCGACGACCTGACCAAGGAGTTCCCCACCGATCCCCCCGTCAGAGCGCTCTCCGCCATCAACCTGAGAGTCGAGAGATCGGACTATGTCGCCATAGTCGGCCCCTCAGGGTCCGGCAAGTCCACCCTGCTCAACATGCTCGGCCTGCTCGACCGGCCGACCAGCGGCAGCTACCGGCTCGACGGCATCGAGACCACCATGCTGAAGGACAGCGCGCGGACCACGGTGCGCGGCAGCCGTATCGGCTTCGTCTTCCAGTCCTTCCACCTGCTGCCCCACCGCAGCGTGCTGGAGAACGTGATGCTGGCCGAGGTCTACGGCGGGGGGTCGCGCAAGGGGCGGCGCGAGCGCGCGCTGCGCGCTCTGGAGCGGGTACGGCTGTCGCACCGGGTGGAGTTCCTGCCCGGCAGGATGTCCGGCGGCGAGCGGCAGCGCGCCGCCATCGCCCGCGCCCTGATGGGCGAGCCCGCGCTGCTGCTGTGCGACGAGCCCACCGGCAACCTCGACAGCAAGAACACCGACGCCGTGCTCGACCTGTTCGACGACCTGCGCGCCCAGGGCATGACCATCGTGGTCATCACCCACGAGAACGAGGTGAGTGAGCGCGCCGCGCGCCGGGTGCGCATCACCGACGGCACCTTGGCCGAGGAGGAGATGTGCACCCGCGCGACCTGCTGAACGAGGCCATGGCGGGCCTGCTGGCCCGCCCGGTGCGCTCGGTGCTGACCACGCTGGGTACCGTGCTGGGCATCACCACCCTCGTGGTCACCCTGGGCGTCGCCGCGACGGCGGGCAACCAGATCGTCGGCCGCTTCGACGAGCTGACCGCCACCTCCGTCACGGTCGAAGTCCCGGAGAACCCGTTCCCCTTGGTCGATTGGGCCGACGTCGACCGGGTGACCCGGCTGCGCGGGGTGGTCTCCGCCGCCGCCCTCGCCGAGTCGAACCAGAGCGCCAACCTCACCGTCCGCTCCAACGACATGGTGGACCCCACCCGGGTCACCGACCAGACTCTTACGGTGGTCGCCAGCAGCCCCGGCCTGCCCGCCGCGGTCAAAGGCAGGATGGTCGAGGGCCGCTATTTCGACGCCGGGCACATCGCCCGTGGGGACAAGGTCGTCGTGCTGGGCCGGCACGCGGCCAAGATGCTGGGCATCACCCGGCTGGAACGGGCTCCGGCCGTCTTCATCGGCACCCAGGCGTACACCGTCATCGGCGTGCTCGGCGACCTGAAACGGGAGAAGAGCCTGGCGAGCGCCGTCATGCTGCCACCGGCCGTCGGCAAGCGCTATGGCCTGAGCACTGTGACCCGGGTCCTGGTCAACACCGGCCTCGGCGCCGCCGAACTGATCGCCAAGCAGGCGCCGGCCGCACTCAGCCCCGGCAACGAGGCCCTCCTCCAGGTCATCTCGCCGGCGAGCCCCACCAGAGCGCGCGATGCGGTGGAAGACGACGTCAACGCCCTCTTCCTGATCCTCGGGCTGGTCTCCCTGGTCGTCGGCGCGGTCGGCATCGCCAATGTCACCCTGGTGACCGTGATGGAGCGCATCGCCGAGATCGGCTTGCGCCGCGCCCTGGGCGCCGCCCGCCGCCACGTCGCCGCGCAGTTCCTGCTGGAGTCCACCCTCACCGGGCTGACCGGCGGCGTCGTCGGTGCTTCCGTGGGGATCGTCGTGGTCGTCGCGGTCTGCGCCGCCAAGCAGTGGACTCCGGTCCTGGATGTACGGCTGGCCGTCATGGCACCTGCCGCCGGTGCCGTCGTCGGACTGCTCGCGGGCCTGTACCCGGCTCTGCGTGCCGCTCGCATGGAACCGGTCAACGCACTTCGGTAGATATGGTGCACTTTCATGACATCCCTGCTGCTCGTCGAAGACGACGCGGTGATCCGCACGTCGGTCAGCCTGGCCCTGGAACGCTACGGCTATCAGGTGACCACCGCCGCTGACGGGCTGAGCGGCCTGGAGGCGGCCCAGGAGGGCGGCCACGACCTCCTGCTGCTGGATGTGATGCTGCCCAACCTGGACGGCATCAGCTTGTGCCGCAGGATCCGGGAAACCAGTCAGGTGCCGATCCTCATGATGTCGGCCCGCGGTGACGGACTGGACGTCGTCGCAGGGCTGGAGGGCGGCGCCGACGACTACGTGGTCAAACCAGTGGAGCTGCCGGTGCTGGTGGCCAGGATCCGGTCACTGCTGCGCAGGGCCGCCTTCGCCCGGCCGGTGCCCGCCGAACCCACGGCGGGGCAGGCCGTCGCGCTCGCCGTGCTGGACTTCGGCGAGCTGAGCATCGACACCGGCGCGCTGGAGGTACGGCGGGCCGGGCAACGCGTCGAGCTGACCCCGACCGAGCTGCGGCTGCTGCTGGAGTTCGCCGCGCACCCCGGCATCGTGCTGGAACGCGCCACGCTGCTGCGCACCGTCTGGGACTACGGCTGGGACGGCGACAGCCGCGTCGTCGACCTCTGCGTGCAGCGGCTGCGCAAGAAGATCGGCATGGACCGGATCGAGACGGTGCGCGGGTTCGGCTACAAGTTGCGCACGTCATGATGGTGGGCTCGCTGCGGTGGAAAGTGGCGGCACTGATCACGCTGGCCTGCTGTGCGGTCGTGGCCGTGGTCGGGATCCTGGTCCACCGCACGACTCTTGAGCGCTCGATGTGGCAGGGTCAGGGGCGGGCGCTGGAGTCGGCCGCGATGGTTGCCAAGCAGTACCGCGTGGACGCTCCCCCCGAGGGGCCCGCCCCGTGGACCGAACAGATCAAGAGACCGGACGAGCTGCCCGCGCCCCTGCGCGAACGGCTGGCCGTGGAGTCGCCCGTCACCTGGTACGACGACCAGAAGCCCGATCAGCCGTGGATGTGGGCGGCGCAATGGGTGGGCGGGGGGCTCGTGGCCACCTCCACGATGGAGATGGGGTCGGACCTGATCCGGCTGCGTGCCCTCGACCGAGCCATGGTCCGGGCCGCGCTGATCGCGCTCGCCGTGGTGGTGCCGGTCTCGGTGTGCCTGGCCGAGCTGGCCAACCGGCGGCTGCGGCGGGTCGCCCGCACCGCCCGCAGGATCGCGAACGGCGACCTGGACGCCCGCACCGCCCCGGCCTCCCCGCACCGGGGCGGCGGTTTGGCGCGCTGGGGCGGGCGTGACGAGATCACCGATATCTCCGCCGCCGTGGACTCCATGGCGGCGAGCCTGCAGCACCGGCTGCTGGCCGAGCAGCGGTTCACCGCCGATGTCGCCCATGACCTGCGTACCCCGCTGATGGGCCTGGTCGCCGTGGTCGAACTGCTGGAGGAGGGCGAGACGACCGATCTGGTACGCGACCGGGTGCGGGTGCTGCGCTCGCTGGTGGAGGACCTGCTGGAGGTCTCCAGGCTGGACGCGGGCGCCGAGGTCGCCGAGCGGGTACGGGTGCCGCTGGCCGAGTTGGCCGAGGAGTCCGCGGCCCGGGTGGGGGTCGAGGCGCGGGTGCTGGCTTCGGGGGATCCGGTGGCCGAGACCGACCCGCGTCGCCTGGACCGGATCCTCGCCAACCTCGTGCTCAACGCCCACCGCCACGGTGCGCCCCCGGTGGAGATCACGGTCGGGGACCACGTGATCGAGGTCCGCGACCGGGGACCGGGTTTCCCTCCGGAGCTCCTTGCCGACGGCCCGAAACGCTTCCGCACGGGTGCCGCCGAACGCGGCCGCGGTCACGGCCTCGGGCTGACGATCGCACTGGGGCAGGCCCATGTCATAGGCGCCGACCTCACCCTGGCCAACGCCCCCGGCGGCGCCGTCGCCGTCCTCCGCCTCCCCCGCCGGCCGGCGGGCTGATACACAGGCGACGCCCGGCCAATCTGCCACGGCGACTCCGACCGGATCCGGCAGGCATATCGGGAAGGCCAGGAGGATCAACTCGCGACTCTTGGACTTGTCGTCAATGCCGCCGTTTTTTCGAATCGCGGGTGTCGTGCACCAGGGCGTCGGTTGGACCGCCGCCCTGGTCATCGTCGTCGTTCTGATTCCGCTGCGATCAGGAGCGCTGACCGGGCTGGTTCACGATCGCGGCTTCCAACTGCGCGGTCAGGCTCACCGTGCCCGCCTTGAAGGTCTCCTTACTGCCATCGGCCCGCTCGTGTGTCCGGTCCTGCAGCCGCGTCGAGTTGGTGCCCAGATACCGGAAGGTCTGCGGGTCCAGGACGAGCGATTGCCGTGCCCCGTCATCGTCGAGGCTGAACGCCACGCCTCGCCGTCCGTCGGCGACGGGCACGTCCTCGGTCATGGTGATGCCCTTGATCGTGGGCAGCGCGCGGAAGAGCGCGGCCCGCACCTCGGGGGCGAGCCACTGCTCGGAAATGAGCTGGTTGATCTCCATGAAGAGGATCTGCGGCGGGACCTGGCCGTTCAGTTCCTGCGGCCCCCGGCGGTCTTCGTCGAGGATGGCCGCCTTGATCCTGGCGATCACCCCAGCCGGGGTGACAGGAGCATTGGCCAGCGCAGCCGGGTCGAAGACCGCGCTGCCCTGGAACATCAGCTTGCCGCCCTGGTACCAGGCCGACCGCTTGCCGTCCACGCTGGTCCACCGTTCCCAGGTGGCGTGCCGGTCCCGGTCGACGTCGGCTTCGACGCCGTCCAGCTGCAGTTCCTTGGTGTAGAGCCACTGAGCGGGGCCCGGCGCGGGCGTCGGGTCGTTCTCGGCCGCGCCGGCGGCACGCTCGCCCAGCTCGGTCACGCTGGCCACCGTCGCCATGTCCTGCTGGTCCCTGAGCGTCACGACGGTCCCGCCGACGACCAGGGCCAGAGCCGCCGCCACCGCGATCCGCCAGCCGAACCTTCTCGCGCCGGACGTGGCCGACTTGCGTGCGGCCTCCGGTTCGTGGATCGCTGTCATCAGCCGCGCCTTGGCAGCAGTCGCGGCGTTGTCAGTCATCGCCGGGGTGTTCCGGCGAAACTCCTTCAGTTCGTTCACTACTGCTCCTCATCCCCTAGCACGTTCCTGGCCTTCTTCCGCGCCCGGTGCAGCCGTGACCGCACAGTCCCCACAGAGATGTCCAGCGCCCGCGCCACTTCCTCGTACGACATGTCCTCCCACGCCACCAGCAGCAGCACGTCTCGATGCCCGCGTGGCAGCAACGCCAGCGCCCCCGCCAGCTCACGGTCCCTGCCCTGCGCCATCACCCGGCGCGTCACGGTGTCGTCCAGTGCCTCAGGCAGAGGGTCCACACCGGTGCGGCTCAGCGCCCGCAGCAGCCGCTCCTCCTGCCGCCGATGTCTGGCGATCAACGTGGTGGCGATTCCGTACAGCCAGGGCCTGGCCAGCGCGAACGACGTGTCATACGTCCCGCGCCTGCGAAAGGCCGCCAGGAATGTCTCGGCCACGATGTCGTCGGCGGCCTGCGCGCCCAGCCGCCGCGCCGCGTACAGATGGATCTGCTGGGCGTAGCGGTCGAACAGCGCCGCGAACTGCTCTGGGTCGTGCGCCGAACGACGGATCAGTTCTCCGTCGTCGATCTCGACCGTCTCAGCACTCAACGCCTCTCCTTCGTGAGTAGGTATTTCGCTGTGTTGTCTCCCGAAGGGCGTCACCGGGTTCCCCAAAGCCGTGACACGCGGAGATGTGATGCCGCCGCCCGCAGGCGGCCAGGTATATGCGCTACCCCTCGGGTTCCGCTTGCGGAGATGGGCGTACCGGTCGATGCCCATGCTCGGGAACACGCTGCGCGAGATCCTCGGCGAGGACACTGGCCAAGGGCTGTCGTTCCGGATTCCCAACTAGGGCACCGCCGACAGTCCTCCCAGTAGCCGGGCAGGACGATCGACGGTTCACGCCCGCTGTACTGAGCGAGCGCTTCGAGGCCGGCCGGCCCGCGCCCCACCAGTGCGTGATCAGCGGCCGTCAGCCCCGCCCGCCACGGCTTGGCGAGGTGGCAGCGCGCGGCGAGATGTCGGCATCAGGCGGTGGCGTAGTCGGACAGGGCGGGTTCCAGCAGGTCGAAGGCTTGGGTGGCGTCGGTGGCGATGATGCGCGCGATCTGTTCGTTGGGGCGGCCGTCGAGGGTCAGCACCTGGATGCGCTGGAACAGCACGCGGTGCAGGGTGGCCAGCAGTCCGGCGGCGGTCTGGACGGTGATGTCGTCGGGTTCGGTGCCGGTGGCGTCGGCGAGTGCTTGGGCGAGGTGGTGTTCGCGTTGGTCGTGCAGGCCGCGCAGACACGTGGTCAGGGTGGGGCTGTCGGCGACCATGCGGGCGAACTGCCGGCCGGAGAACCCGGCGACCGGGTCATGGGCGGCGACGGCGTCGGCGAACGTGCGGCGCAGCGCGGCCAGCGCTGACTCCCCTGGGCGTCGTGCGGTGACGGCACTGGCCAGGGAGGCGGCGAACTCCTCCTGATGGTCCAGGGCCAGGTCTTCCTTGCGCGGGAAGTAGTTGGTGACGGTCTTCTTGGCGACTCGGGCGGCGACGGCGATCTCGGCGATGGTCGTCTGCTCGAAGCCCTGGGCGATGAACAGCCCGGTCGCGTGGTCGGAGATGAGCTGCCGGGTCTCCTGCTTCTTCGCCTCACGCAGCCCGGTGGCCGGGGCGGATGTCTGGGTAGCCATGACGCAATCTTACCCTCGTAGCATCTTTATGTTGACACCCCCGGACGCCTTGGGCTAAGTTTACGTCCGTCGCAAGTTTGCGACGATGGAACGCCAAGAAATCAAGGGGGACGCCCATGCCCAAGCCCACCCACGACCTCGCCACCCCCACGACCGACCTCGCCCACCTGCTCACGCGACAGCAGCAGCCCAAGCAGCCCGAGCAGCCCGAGCAGCCGCAGCTCCGTGGCATCGAGCTGCGTCGTGCACTCGCCGAACACCGCATCCGCGCACGGCAGCAGCCCAGGGTCGTCCGCACCGTCCCCCGCCGCCGCAGCTACTGACCCCCGCCCCAGCCCCCGCCCCAACACCCGCAAGGAGACCGCCGTGCAGTTCACCGCCTCCACCCTCTCGCTGACCGTTGACGACGTCGCCGCCTCCCAGGCGTTCTTCACCACCCACCTGGGCTACACCGTCCAGCAGGCCGCCGACGGTTTCGCGTCCCTGACGCGGCCCGACGCGGTCGATGTCGTCCTGCTCGTCCGCGGCATCGAGGTGCTGCCTCCCGAGCAGCGCGACCGGCACGCCGACGGCCTGATCCTGGCTTTCACCCTCGACAGCGGCCTGGACGAGCAGGAAAAGCGGCTGCGCGACGCCGGAGTCCAGATCACCCTGCCGCTGCGCCAGGAGCCCTGGGGCGAACGCCTGTTCCAGGTCACCGACCCCAATGGCGTGATCATCCAGTTCGTCGAATGGGTCGCTCCCGAACACCACTGACCCGCCACGGCAAAGGGCCCTCAAGCCCGTCGCCCGGCCCGACCACCGTTCACCCACCACCCGCACCGGTCACGAGCGCCACCTTGTCCGTGGACCGCCTCATTGCCGTGCGCCTGCTTCCCGCGTGTGGTCGACGAGGTCGACGGGGTAGTCCTGACCGAGGTCGGCCGACCGGCTCGCCGGCTCCCACGCGGCCGCCTCCTTCAGCTGGCTGCGCGAGTAGTCCTGCGCCATCCGCACGGCGGCGGCCCCGAGGATCAGGTGGGAGGGCGGGTTCGGGTGCTTGACGACCCGGACCAGGATCTCGCCGGCGCGGCTCGGGATCACCGAGCGCCAGGCCACGGACGCGATCTCCACGGCGACGAGCATGGCCGGGGCGCTGTGGCAGATGGCCGCGCCCGGCACCCGTCTCCGTTCGCTCTACGAGGCCCACCCCGAGCTGACGCATGCACTGGTCGACGTCGAACCTCAACTGACGCGTATCGTGACCGCACTTCTGAGAGGAATGTGCGCGCCCACTCCGGCGACGCGCCCTTCCGTGCCGCCACGAGGTGGCCCTGTTCTCCCAGAAAGCATCCGCGGCCTATAGCCTCCGGAGTCAATCGACGCCTGCGGTCCTCGCACCGATCCTGTCTGCGATGAAGTGAGCGACCTGCACCGGCGATACCTCTGTCGTGTCGATGACCTCCGCCTCACCGCTCAGCCAGGCCACGGCATCGTAGTACTCCGAGATGTGATCCAGGCGCCATTGCCGAGCCCCGCTCTCCACCGTGTCTGCGTCGATCCGATGGGCCAAGGTGTCCGGGTCGGTGTGCAGCACGAAGTGGTGAACGGGGATACCCGCCCGCTCCAGGCCCACGCTGATCTCGGCCCAGTAGCGCTCGACGAGGACCGTTTGCGGGGCGATGAGCACCCCTCCGACATAGTTGAGCAGCTGTGCGGCGGTCTCCACGACCAGGTGGCGCCACGGTGGCCAGTGCTGGAAGTCCCCGAGCCGCGGGAGGTTCGGAACACGCCCCAGCATGTAACCGACATGCTCGGGGTCGAAAAGCCGCGCTTCCGGGATGAGCGCGGCCAATTCCTTCGCGGTGGTTGTCTTGCCGACACCAAAGGTCCCGTTCAGCCAAACAATCATGACGTTGAGCGTATCTGCCGGCCGCACCTTGCCCGGCGAGACCATTCGACTACAGTCCGTCGGGCGATTCCGCATTCCGCCGAGCCTCGCGCTCCGCCCATTCACGACGCTGAGCCGCGCGCTCCGCTGTCACACGCTCATGCAGACTCGGAATCCGTCGCCTCTCATGCCTGATCGCCAGCCGGACCGACCAGTAAATGAAGAAGAAGAACGCCGCTACAAGAACGACCCAGATCACCAACAGAAGCAGGACCTCAGCCGGGCCAACCCCAAACATCTGATCCTCCATATGGGGGGAAGACAAGTGTGCCCCGATCTGTCATTCAACGTCTACCAACCGCTCTGGCCCGGCATGCTTCCCCGGCACGACACGTCACCCGCGGGTCCACGCGCGGGTGACCGTACAGAATCGCCGGGCCCGCGGGCTCAGTAGCCGCCCTGCCTCCAGACCGAAGCCCACGGCGAGCACTTGCCGGTGATCCTGGTGGAGGTGCCCCGGCACACCTTCGCCTGCGCCTTGAGGGCGTATCCGAAATTCACGCTGAACGCGCGCGGCCTCGACGACGAGCAGTTGCGGTACGTGACGGTCCGGTACTTCAGCCGGTCCGACAGCCCCCTCAGCTTCAGCCATGAACATTCACGGGTGCCCCTGGCGTCGTACAGATAGCCGTAGACACGCAGGCCGGAACCGGTGAACGACGCCTTGCCCGCGGCCCACGCCTTCCTGCCGGAGGATCGGTACGGCCCCCAGGGCTGGGGGCTGGACGCCGACGCCACCGAGGTCGCCGAGGCCGGTGCCACCGTCGCGGAAGCGGCGGACGGCAGTGCGGTCCCCACGCCGATGACCACGGCGAGGCCGAGAACAACGGTGCTGCTCCGCATGGAGTTCCTTTCGCAGACGTGATCGGTTACAGATCACGAGTAACCAGGAACCCCTTGCAGAGCACTTAATGGGTGCTTTCACGCAATGTCAGGACATGTCCGCGCAGTTGTTCCGCCCCCGGGAGTCCCTCCGCCATCGCCGCCGCCGCGTCTGAGGGGTCAGGCCGCCGCGGTCGCGGCTTCCACCGGGCGGAACCGCGTGGCCCGCCAGGTCGGCAGCAAGGTCGCCGTGAAGGTGACGGCGCTCTCGGCCCCGGCCCCCGGCGAGCGCGGGCAGCAGGTCCACGACCTCCTCGACAAGGGCGTCGGCCTGCTGGAATGCTCCCGCCGCCTGAGCCCCGCGTTGAACACCGTCAAGCGCTGCGCGCGCATTCCACCTGGCGCAGTTGTCCGGTTCCAGACATGCCGGTTCCAGACCGTAAACGCCCGTTCACCAATTGGCAATCGCGCTTACAGACTGGGCACCGCCCGCGGATCCCCTACCGGGCGCCCTCGAAAGGAATCCCCGTGAAGAAGACCCTCTCCATGGCGGCGAGCCTGGCCATCGCCGCGACCTGTGCCCTCGGCGTGGCGCTTCCCGCGCACGCCGCCGACACGACCGTCACCAACCGGTCGCTGCAGTCGCCCATCGACACCTCTGGAATGGCCCCGCAGACCAAGGCCATCGTCGACAAGATCCAGGCCATGCTGCCCGCTGACTGGGAGTCCCGCGTCAAGGCAGCCCGTGCGAAGTACGGCCTGAACGAGTCGCAGTGGAGCGAGATCAGCAACAGCGTGATCAACCCCGGCGACCACCAGTGCCGGCGGACCGAACTCACGACGTACGCCGACTCTCTCCTCGATGGCGTGCACCCGGGTGTTCTCGGAAACCTCCAGTTCTACGGTGGCTTCGACTGGGCAGCCTTCGACGCGCTGATCGTCGGCGCGGAGTCGAAGTCGAACACCTTCGGCGTCAACGGCGAGTACACCCAGAAGCTCACCGCCGAGATGAAGAACCTCAAGCGCTTCTGGGACATCGACTCCGCGGGCATCCAGCTGGTACCCATGCACGGAGCGGACGTCCTCTCCAGCCCCGAGCGGCTCGGCCACGTCCTCTCCGTGATGTACGGCAATCCCATCGAGGAGGCCCCACGGGAATGGGCGGTCGGCCTGGCCGAACTGTTCATCGGGCTGATCGACTCGGAACCGGTTCTCCAGGGCGGCGCGAACCCGATGTTCACCTTCAACGCCTTCGCCTACAGCGAGAAGGGCGATCCGGAGCCCCTCGGGATCTCCGACCGGATCGTCGTGGGTGACGGCATCCTGCAGGGCATGACCGCGGTGGGTCTGGGCGATGTCGCGCCGCGGGCCATCGTGGGCCACGAGTTCGGTCACCATGTGCAGTTCCAGAAGGATCTTTTCGAGAGCGACCTGACCGGTCCGGAGGCCACCCGCCGTACCGAGCTCATGGCCGACGCGTTCGGGACGTACTACCTGACCCACGCCCGCGGCGAGTCGCTGAACGCGGCCCGGCTCCTCACGTCCGAGAAGTCGTTCTACCAGGTCGGCGACTGCAGCTTCACCAGCCGGGGCCATCACGGCACGCCGAACCAGCGGCTCGCCTCATCCACTTGGGCGGCGAGCGTGGCCGACGACGCGGCGAACCAGGGGCACATCCTGCCGTCGCTCAAGTTCGACGAGCTGTTCGAGGCCAAGCTCCCCGACCTGGTCAAGCCGGACGCCGTCTGACGGCCGCCCCTCCCACCGCAGGGCGATGATCGCCTGAGCGGCCGAAGACCCGCGCGGGGCGGGCCGGATCACGCACCGGCCCGTCCCGCGCGCCCATTGCACAGGCCCGACCAGAGCCGTGGTTCAGAGCCAGCCGCAGCGGCTGGCCTGGACACCGAGCTGGAACCGGGTTCGGGCACCGAGCATCTCCTGCAGGCGGGCGATGCGTCGGGCGACCGTCCGCTCACTCACCCCGAGCTCACGGGCGATCGACTCGTCGGTCAGCCCGGCACTGAGGTAGCTCAGGAGCTGCCGCGCCTCGCTCGTCGGGCTCGCCCCGCTCTCGACGGCCTCACCGGCCGGAGGGAGCGGGACGGCCATCCGCCAGTGCGACTCGAAGACGCCGATCAGCGCATCCAGGAGACCTGACGGCTGGATGACGACGCTGTGGTGTCCCGCGCGGTCCGGCGCGGTGACGGACACCACGGCGAAGCGGTTGTCACAGAGCGCGAGATTCATCGCGAGGTCGGGGAAGACCCGCGCCTGCTCCCCGCGGTCGACGCACTCGTGCGCCAGCTCCAGTGCCTTGGGGTCCTGCAGGATGTTGGCGCTGTACACCACCCGATAGGCGATCCCGCGGGCCATGGCCTTCAACGCGTCGGTGTCGATCTCCGGCTCACGATCGCCCCCGCCCACCGGCCCTATCCACAGCGCACGCACCTCCGCCACGGCCTCGTCATGGACCCGTCGCTGGATCGCGTCACTGTTGTGGGATGTGTCGACGACCTCGACATAACTCGATCCCGAAGTGTGATCGAGCCAGAACCGCGACAGGAGCGCCGCGCTGTCGTGAGCGATCCGGGCTTCGCGCGCGCGTCGTTCGGCGACGGCCTCCAGCGCCGCGCGAGGCGGCTGGGCGGTCAGCCTGTCGTCCGTGCGTGACACCAGACCGATGTCGCTGAGCTCGGTGACCGCGTACTGGAGCCCGTCGACAGGTGCCCCGGCCAGCGTCGGCCGGTCGCCGAGCTCGGTCAAGGTCTGCGGCCCCTTTTCCACGAGCGCGAGGTAGGCAGCCTCCGCCGTCGCGGAGAGGCCGAGAGCCTGCAGCGGGCGCATTTCGGCCTGCACCTCCTCCTGCTCCTCGCGCTCGCGCTCCGCCTTCGGTTCGGCCCGGTACGCCTCCTGAGAGTCCCGTTCAGCTTCCTGGACGCGTACGTCGGCGTCTTCCCTGCACCGGTTGCCGATCGCCTCCAGGAGAGGCTCCATGCGGTCGCGGCCGAAGCGCAGGAACACCGGCCCGGCAGGGCCGTGCTCGCGCAGCATCCGCAGCCCGGTCGCCACGATCGGGATCTTCCGGTCGTCGAGGTGGTAGCCGGCGCGCTTCGGTTGTCCCTCCCAGTGCCGACGGGTGAGTTCGGCCAGCTGCCGAACGGTGTTGTCCGGGTTGCGGGCGCCGACCCTGTTGAACACCAGCAGCACAGGCGGGTGCGGCACATCGCCGTACCGACCTTCGGATGCGGGCCAGCGGGTGCGCCACATCGGCCGCTCGGTGCCGTCGGTGTCCTTGACCTTCCGCTGGAAGAACCGCATGTACTTGTCGATCTTCGCGGCGATCTCCTGCGCGGTCTCGTGGCAGTTGTCGACCTCGATGAACAGCAGCGGCACCCCGGCCTCGGGTGCGGTGAGCACGATGTCGGCCTGGGCACTGCCCCGGCCCGGCGTGGTCCAGGTCCCGGCGGTCGGCAGTGGGACCCCGGTGGCGTACGAGGCGATGGTGCCGATCCCGTCCGGCGCGTCGACGGCAGCCTGAGCGGCCGCGCGGGCGTCGGCCGGCTCATCCGCAAGGAGGGCCAGGTCCGGCTTCGGGCGCAGCATCGCGATGACGGTCTCGTTCACAGCCATGGGGTGGGAGGCCCCGCTGCTGCCCGCGCCGCAAGCGGTGCCGTCCATCTCCCCTATCGGCCGTACCAGCTCGTAGGAGGCGGCCTCCAGACCCTTGGCGGCCAGGTTCCGCAGGACGTCTCCATCCTTGGTGCGGCCGCCGTTCTCAGTCAGGCCGTGTTTGCGCAGGTCGGCGAGCGCCCCCAGATGCGAGGCGGTGCGGGCTGCCTTCCGCTCGGACGGCGTCTTCTTGTCGGTGTGCCGGTAGGTCAGGTGGGGCAGCGCGATCCGCTGAATCTGGTCGACCGTGGCCACCTTCAGCACTCCGAGCACGCGCAGCACGTCGCCGCGCAGCGGGTTCGACGATCCCGCCGGATTCGTCTTGCGCTTGCCCGCCATCAGTCCCTCCTTTTCCCCTGTCGCGGCCGGTTCCGGCCGAACGCCCGTCCGGGCAGGGCGGGACACCCCGCTCGGCCGTCGAACCCGATGTTTTTCTTACGCCACGAACACCGAACCCTTCAAGGGCGATGACGACGGCGCGCAGCGGTAAATCTCCTTGGTGACCGAGGGTTTTCCCTCCACTGGCCTGCCGGGCGTCCAAGTGGGTCCCGAAGGAGGCTCCCAAGTGGCCGACACAGGAGGCGGTGCCGGCGTGCCCGCTGTCAGGGAGTTCGTCAGCGTTTTCCTGCGGCGTACCAGATTCTGCTGCGCAGGTCGGCGCCCCTGATCACCTGGACGCGCCACGGCTCCAGTCGTAGGAGGTGCAACTCTGGGTCGCCGGGCCCGCCGCGCCAGAAGTTGCCCAGGTCGTACCCGGCCCCCTTCGGGCTCGTACGCCGGTAGAGCTCCCACACATGGCGCTTGGTCTCCGGGTCGTCGACCCAGGTGGCGACGGCGTCGATGCTCACCGCGTTCTGCCGCGGCGTCCAGTAGGAGAACGTGGTGTGCGGGTTGCCCGCCAGGTGGGCGGCCTTGACCGGTGTCCTGTACGTGGCGAGCCAGCCGAGCGGGCCGCCCTCAAGCGTCTCCCAGACCGGGATCAGTACTCGTGCGCGGGGCCGTCCCTTCTTGTCGACGGTGGTCATGGTCGCGTACACGATGTCGCCGATGTAGGTGTCGAACTGGTTCTTGATCTCGGTGAACGAGGTCACGTGCGTGGCCAACGCTCTCTCCTTCCTGAACGGGCTCTGCTCAGACGGTGCTCGCGGCCGACTCGGCCAGGGCGCCCTGAGCCGGTCCCGAGGCCGCACGGGGGGTGCGGAGGCCGAACGCGATGACGACCGCGCCGAGCACCACCGCCGCCACCGGGACGACCAGCGCGGTCCGCAGCGCGTCCAGCCCCGACCCGGCGGCGACGCTGACGGCGGTGACGGCCGACAGTCCAAGCGCCGTGCCGAACTGCATGGCCGTGTAGAGCAGGCCGCCTGCCAGGCCGTGCTCGTCCTCGTCGACGCCCTCGGTCGCGGCCATGGTCAGCGGGCCGTACGCCAGCGAGAAGGCCAGGCCGAGCAGGAGCAGCGCCGGAAGCATGGCGGCGTAGGTCCAGTCCATCCCGACGGGCAGGAACAGCGCGTACCCGACCGCCGCGACGACGACGCCGCCGAACAGCACCCGGGTGTTGCCGAAGCGGTTCACCAGACGCGGCGTCAGCGTGGGCGCGAGCACCGTGTCGATCCCGATCACCAGCATGGCCAGGCCGGTCTGCATCGTGTTCCAGCCGCGCAGCTCCTGGAGGTACAGGGTGGCCAGGAACTGGAAGCCCGCGAACGCGAGCAGGAACAGCAGCGCCCCCACGTTCACCCGCACCAGCGGCGCGCTGCGTAGGATGCCCAGCCGTACCAGGGGCGATGACGACCGCCGCTCGACCGCGACGAACAACCCCAGCAGTGCCAGCCCCGCGGCGAACACACCGCCGGTCACGCCGGGGCCGTCGCCGGGGTGCTCCAACCGGACCACCCCGTACACCAGCAGCAGCATGGCCCCTGTGATGGCGAACGCCCCCGCCAGGTCGAAGCCGCCCGAGGGCCGCTCGCCACCGGTGTCGCGGACGAGGATCAGCGCCGCCGCCAGGATCAGCGCCGACAGGATGACCGGCGCGAAGAACACCCACCGCCAGCCGAACGACGTGAGTACGCCGCCGGCGACCAGGCCGAGCGAGAATCCGCCCGCCGCCGTCCCCGCGTACACGCCGAGCGCCTTGGTACGCACGGGCCCCTCGGGGAAGTTGGACGTGACCAGCGCCAAGCCGGCGGGCGCCATGAACGCGGCCGCGACCCCTGTGACGAACCGCGCGGCCAACAGCATCCAGCCTTCGGTGGCGAACCCGCCGAGCCCGGAGAAAGCCAGGAAGACGACCAGCCACAGCACGAACATCCGCCGGTGCCCCAGCAGGTCGGCGGCGCGCCCGCCCAGCAGCATGAACCCGCCGTAGCCGAGCACGTAGGCGCTGACCACGCCGCTGAGCATCCCGGTGGACAGGCCCAGGTCGGCGCGGATCGACGGCAGTGCCACGTTCAGCATCGCCACGTCGATCCCCTCCAGGAAGATCGCGCCGCAAAGCACCAGCAGTACGCCCCACGCGCGCCCTGTCAGGCGGGCGGGGTGGCCGGCGGCGCCGGATCCGCTGACGGAATTGGACATCGGAGTCTGACCCCATCTCCTCCGGGAACCGGTCCCGGAGTGGTTCCCCGAGCGCCTGCCAGTTCCCTCTTGTAACTGGCAGCATCGTCAGGCACCATCGGTGACCATGGAAGACGGCACTTTCGAGTCCCTCGGTTACTGCGGGGATACCGGCATCGACGACGACGTTCTCCAGTGGGACCAGCGCGCGGACTGCGAGGTGCGGCAGATCCTCGACCGCGTCGCCGACAAGTGGTCGCTCCTGGTGATCGCGCTGCTCGACAAGCGGAGCCTGCGCTTCACCGAGCTACGCCGCGCGATCGACGGGGTCAGCCAGCGGATGCTGACCCGCACGCTGCGGCACCTGGAGCGCGACGGGCTGGTGAGCCGGACGGTGCATCCGACCGTCCCGCCGCGGGTGGACTACGAGCTGACGCCGATGGGCGTGACCCTGCACAGCACCATCCGCGCCCTGGTCGTCTGGACCGAAGAGCACCAGAACGCCATCGCCGCGGCGCGCGCCGCCTACGACAGGCGCGCGGCCGCCGAGCAGGAGGCCGCCGAACGCGAAGAAACCGAACGGCAGGCCGTCGCCCGCGCGGCCCTGCCGATCAGGGGCTGACCGCCGGCCACGCACGCGCCGGGCAGGCGATTACGTCACCCACCCCCGCCTCTGGGGCCATGGCCTGGGCACCGCCATCGGTCGGCAACTGCTGCACATCGGCTTCCACCAACACGGGATGCACCGCATCTACGCCACCTGCGACCCCCGAAACGCCGCCTCCGCAGCCATCCTGAACAAACTCGGAATGACGCATGAAGGCCACCTCCGCCACACCATGAAGCTGCGCGACGGCTGGCGAGACTCCGCCATGTTCAGCATCCTTGCCCTTGAATGGAGGACCAATACCAGCAATTGACACCCCGCGCCTCCGGCGCGACCCCTTCGGGCGGGTCCACGGCACACGGGGTGATCAGGTCGGCGAAGGCTTGCGCACCGCGCACGCTAAGGCACGCAGGCCTCGTCGGTAAGGACACCAGCTCCTTGGTGCTCGGCAAGAAACGCAGTGACCTCGGCTAACGCTCCATAGCGATCTGTCGGGTTGTCATCGCCCTGAGGTTGGAACGCCGCCAGGATCTCAATGATCAGCTCCTCGCCGAGGACGGGAACGACGTATTCCGGCAGGGTGCCCCTGAGAAAGAGGAGGGCGTAGACCCGTCTGGCCGGGCTGGGAAGAGCTTCTTCGCCGGAGTCGCTCATCTTCCCAAGCCAGACGCGGGGTGCCCGCATCACGAGATCGTCAAGCAGCGGGGTCTCCTTGACGTTCCACCATCTCCTGATCTCGTCGGCCGGAATCTCGTCACGGATGGCCACCAACCAGCAGTTGCTTGTCCAGCTCACATGGCAATCATGCTGGCCGGGTGACGCGATCACCGTGCAATTGGACGGGGCGATAGACAGGGTGACGAGGGGAGCTCACTGGTCCGACCCAACGGACGAAACTCATGAAGCCGGTGTCATCGGGGGCAGGCGGTATTGGGAGGCGCGCCCGGCGACTCGGTGTTGAAGACCAGGCCCCAGGCCATGTACAGGCGAGTGGGCACTGGAGGCACGCACACACGCGCGTCATAGACGCCTTCGTACTGCCACTTCGCGCCACCCCGGCGAGCCCAGTGGTGGATCCCGTCGTCCAGGAGCGCGATGACGTGAGACACGTCGGCGGCCTTGGTGTCGCCGTAGACAATGCCGTAGTAGATGGTGCCGCCGGTGGCCACGTGGGCTGCCTGACCGGACGGGCCGGAGGCGCTCGCCGCGTCGACGAGAGCGTCACGCGTCGCCTGCCCGATCTTGAGAGGCCAGGCCGTTCCCGCGGCCTCACGTGGACCGAGATCCTCCTCTTCCTCCAGAGCGTCCTCCCGCGCTTCGGGCTGAGCGTCGGCCGGTCCCGCACCGTCCGGGGAGAGCGCCAGGCCCGTACTGGGCGCGGGCGTCAGGGATGGCGCCGCCTGATCACTCGCAGGCCGCTGAGACGTGCCGAGCACGATCGTCACTGTCGTGAGCGCGACCACCACGACCAACAGGGCCGCGCCGAGAATTGCCGCGGGCAACAGTGAATTCGCCTTCACGCGATGATTTTCACATGTCTACGCCAACCGTACCCGCCGATTACCCATTCGGACGGCGATCAGCGGGTAGTCATGGGGATTCAACGGCACCCGATCGACATACGTTCAAGTAAGTGCCAGGGCCCTTGGCCTCGTTTGAATCGACTTCCTTTAATCCGTAGGTTCAGGATTCGAATCCCTGGCACCCAACCATCAATGAGCTGGGCAGGCTTCCGGCCGGTCGCTCGCGTTTCCCGGGGCGAGTCCGATCCGGCACGACCGTTCATGCCGCGACCGTTTCCGTCCTTTCTACCGAGCCCGACGCCCTTGGCGGTGACCAGGCGGTCGCCGCCGGCGCGGCGGAACGGTTCGAACGCGGAACGGTTCGAACAGGGATCTACCCGGCCATGCGCGCCGCCCGCCTGTCGCCGACGGTCGCCCCGACGACTGCGTAGGACGTGATCCCGGCGATTAGCGGCTCTATCAGCCACTATGCCAACCTTTATGCCATGCAGATCAGATCCGGTACCGAAGACGACGCCGAGCGCATCGCAGAGCTCCACACTCGTAGTTGGCTGACCGCCTATGCCGGGATCATGCCCGCCAGCTACTTGAACGGCTCCCTGCTCGACGAGCGCAAGGAAATGTGGAGCACCCGGCTCGCCACCGTCGCCTCAGAACCGGATCACGCCCGCTGCTTGCTCGTCGCCGTCGACAGCGACGGCGACGGCGACGGCGACGCCCTCCTGGGGTTCGCCTATCTCACCGTCGGCACCGACGGGCGCATCCTGCTCGACAACCTGCACGTCCAGCCGGAGCGCAAGCAGTCCGGCATCGGCCGCCAACTCGTGTACCAAACTTTTGGCTGGGCCTCCGAGCAGCACCCTGGCAAGACGGTCTATCTGGAGGTGTTGCGCGACAACGTCGCCGCGATCACCTTCTACCGGCGTCTCGGCGGCCATCCCACCAGAGAGTTCATGGAGCGCTTCCCCGCAGGATTCGAGCTGCCCGTCGTCGAGTACACATGGGGTCCTGACGCCGTCCGAACCCTTGCCGGCAACCGTTCCGCTACCGATCAGCTTGCGTCCTAACGCCCGGTTCGGTGAACCTCGTACTCGATCACGATGAGTTCGAACGCGGACGACGCGCAACACCGGGTCGCCCTGCCACTGTGATTCCGCAGGTCGGCCTTGTCTCTTCTTGCCGGAGGTTACGCGAACCAGATGATCTCCTGCCCGTGCGTCCGGGTCCAGGCGAGCGGCGTCCCGTCCAGCGCGAGCACGTTGTACAGCGCCGCGTCAGGCGGGTTCGGCAGTGCGTCGTACGGCAGCACGTCCGGGGCTTCGTTCGCGATCCAGTGCCCGGGCAGCCCGCGTACCACCTCGGCGAACGCCTCCCGTCGTGGCGCCGGGACCTGGTACAGCACGGAGGTGTGGAACACCACCAGCGTCGCGCCGGTCGGCGCCTGCGCGGCCAGCGCCGGTAAGTCGTCCACCAGGTCGCCGCGCATGAGCAGCGGCGGCTCGGCCGCGGCGATGGCCGCCGCGGCCTGAAGCCGGGCGCGGCGGTGCGCGTGCTCCGGCCAGATGAGGGCGTCGAGCCACGCGACGTCCGCGGAGTCCGTCACGTCGAGCGGGTTCAAATCCAGGCCGGCCCGCCACACCACATCGGGTACGGAGGCCGGCGGCGCCACTCCGGTCGCCGCGCACTCAAGGACCGGTTCGCCGGAGCCGATCATGTGGTCGCCGTAGCGGTAGGCGTATCTGTCGGGGTAGAGGCACAGCCCGGCGGACGCCCCGACCTCCAGCAGCGCGAGCGGCTGCGGCAACGCGGCCAGCACCGGCAGCAGTACGGCACACCGCCCGGCCTCGTTCGTCTGCGTGGCCCTGGTGCGCATCTCCGCCTCGATCACCGGCCAGTTCTCCACCGTGTAGTCGTGGAACGCGGCCGGGTCCTCGACCGGGCCGCCGAGGAACCGTACGACACCGAACAGCAGGTTCGGCTGCCGCTTGATCGGCGGGAGCGTGCCGAGCAGGGCGAGCACCTGCTCGTCGCGGGAGACCGCGCGCGCCAGACGCTCGTACGTTGGCGACACTCCGTGTGCCTCGCGCGCGGCGAACTCGGCGTACTTCGTGGCGGTCGTCATGCCCCAATGATCGCGCCGCGTCGTCGCCCGCGCCATGGCGCGGCATCTCGCGGCAAGGGCACCACCCAACCTGAGGGAACACGGCGACCCGGCCGGACGGTCACCGGCCCGCCGCGGGATCCCTTTCGAGGAACGGGGCGAGCATCCCGGGTACGGCGGCCTCGGCGAGAGCCAGTCCCCGCGCCACGGACACGTCGCGCACCTTGTAGACGCCGTCCCCCGCGGACACGGTGGCTCCGAGGGTGAGCAGGCCGGCCCGGCGCTGGAAGGGCGATCGCGTGATGTTCCAGCCGATGATTCCTTCCCGCCGTAGAACGACGGTGCGGTGGGCGAACGCCCCGCCGGCGATGGCGAGATAGCGGCCTCGCACCGCGTGACCGAGGGTGCGGTAGGCGTCGTACGCGAGCGCCGTCAGGGCGGCCGCCAGCGCCAGGCCGGTGATCCAGCCGATCGTGACCAGCGCGGGGTCGAGCCAGAGCCCGAGTCCGACGGGCACCGCGGCGATCGCGATCGCGGCCGTCAGCGCTCGGTTGATCCTTCTGCGCAGGGCGGCGCGGGGGTGCGGCGCCAGGCCGTCCCTGGTGAGCAGGTTCCTTTCCTCCGGCGACACGGCGTCCGGCAGCACCTCGGCGGCGACGCGCAGGGCCTCGTCGCGAGGGATCGGAGGGGTCAGGGCGCGGCGCCTGCGGTTCTCCTCCCGATCGCCGAGGCCCCCTGCGACGGCGTTGAGCTTGGCGCCCTTGGCCCAGCGCAGCGGGATCGGCTCGATCAGTTCGACGCCGCGCAGCCGGTCCTCCTCAATGGTGACGGAGCGGGTGGCCAGCAGGCCGCGGCGGATCCGCAGGACTCCCCCTTCCGTGCGGCGCAGCTCGTACCCGCTCCAGCTCTCGATGAAGGTGGCGGTCGAGCAGGCCACGCCGAGCGCGGCGACGGCGAGCGTCGCCAGCAGGACGCCGTACCACAGCGGGACGGAGCCGAAGCGGCTCACCAGGTCCTGCACGACGCCGAGTTCAAGCGGGTCGATCTTCATCTCGTGCAGCGTGCGGTAGACGCTGCCCGCCCCGGCCAGCACGCTGCCGACGCCCCACACGGTGAGCGGGGCGTACCGGATCCAGGATCGGTCCAGCTCGCTGACGAGGCCGTCGCCGTCGGCCGCGTTCCGGGCGTGATCCCTGTCGCGCCGTTCGATGATCAGGCGGCGCAGTTCGGCGGCGTCCGCCTTGGTGAGGCCGTCCAGTCTGAGTCCGCGCCCGGCGGGGGCGCCCTGACCGTCGGCGTCGATCCTGAGCGTGGTGAGGCCGAAGATCCGGTGCACCGGGTTCGCGGTCAGGTCCACGGCCCGTATGCGGTTGATCGGGATCGTCCGGCGGCTGCGGAGGAACAGGCCCGAGCGGAGCTCGAACCGCTCGGCGGTCAGCCGATATCGGGTGGTCAGCCACCGTGCCAGGCTGATGCCGCAGACGACCAGGCAGGCGAGGAGAAGCGAGCCGAGGGTGATGAGGACCTGGAGGTTCGTCTCCCCGCCGGTGACGAGCAGGCCGGCCAGAATCAGGGCCACGGGGGCGGCCGGGATGCTCAGGTTGACCAGGACGAGCCGGCCGCTCAGCCGTCCCCGGCCGTGGGACACGGCGGCGCGGGCCGTACGCGGGAGAGCGTCGTGGGAGGTCATGCCGCGTCTCCCGGCACCGCCTGCGTGGCGCGGGTCAGGTACGCCACGAGTTCGTCACCGGCCTTCTGGTCGAGCCCTTTGATGTGGACGGCGGAGGAGGAGGCGGTGGTCACGCTGATCCCGGAGAGCCCGAACAGCTGCTGCAGCGGGCCGCGCAGCGTGTCGACGGTCTGTACGCGGGACAGCGGGACGACTCGCCACTGCTGCCAGAGCCAGCCGGAGGCCGCGTAGACCGCCTCGTCGGTGACCTCCCAGCGGTGCACCCGGTAGCGCCAGAACGGCATGACGGCCATGTAGAGCAGGCCGGGGACGAGGGATATCAGGGTGAACCACATGAACAGCTCGCGTGTCGGCGGGATGGAGGCCCACAGGATGGCGAAGGTGAGGGGCAGGGGGAGCGCGAACAGCGCGGACTGCACGCTCCACCAGCCGATCGCACGGCCGGGTACGCGATTGCGGGGCGCCCGAAGCCTCATGGCGTTCTAACCTCTCGCATCTGGTCTTACAGGTGGTCTTACCGGGTCTTATCTGGCGTTCGTCTCGGACAGCTGCTCCTCGCCGACCGCCGCGCCGCCGCTCTTCAGCCTGCGCATCTTGGTCATGAGGGAGGCCGTCCGGGCCAGGACCATGGCCAGCGACATGAAGACGAAGGTGTTGGCGTAGGTGTCCGCTCCGCTGATCTTGTAGTCGATGGAGAAGCGGACCAGGTCCTCGGTGAACCAGTGCTCGGCTCCGTACGCGAACAGGACGCGCCCGAGGGACAGCACGATCCACACCAGCGCGTAGCCGGCGCCGCCGACGGTGTACAACTCCCCCGACCGGTGCCGATACGCGGGCAGCAGCGCGCCGGCGATCAGCCCGAAGATCAGCCCGGTGCCGATCCCGACGAGCTGCAACGGCAGGTCGTTGCCCTGCGTCGGGAAGGAACGGACGAAGATCGCGATGACAACGGCCACGGCGATCACCGACCGCAGCATCCGCATCGTGGTGATGCGGCGTTGTCCGAGGTCGGTGGCCAAGACGATGGTCAGAATGGTTCCGCTCGCGATGAGGGCAGCAAGGAATTGACTCATGAAGGGGATCTCCACCTCGTACGGATGGGGTGACGTGCGGCAGGTCGCGCTTCGCACGTTTCTCTTTCCGATCTCCACCGTAGGGACGCGGCCCCCGCCGCGAGACGTCCGAACGGCGACTCCGGCTGTCCACCGATCGGCGGACAGGCCGGGTGCTCGTGGTACGACTGTTCGGTGCAAGAGAGGCATCAGACAGCGGGGCAGCGATCCGGCGAGCACCACGAACCCGGGACCCGTACCGGCTGGTTCGGTCTGTGGGACGGCTTCTTCGCCGCCTCCTACCTCATTACCTGTGTGCTGCTGCTCACCTCCGACGCCCCCCAGGCCCAGCGCTCCATCGCGATCGGCGCGTTGACGCTGATCGTGCCGTGGTACGCCGGATTCGGCCGCCACTTGATGATCAATCGGGTGCACGGGCCGAGGAACCTGGTCTTCGCGTTCGGCCTGGTGCTGCTGTTCTGCGTCATCACGGTGTTCGGCTTCATCGGCTTCTTCGCGTTGTTCGCCGTGGCCCCCATGCTGATCATGAGTCTGCCGATGCGGCCGGCGGTCGCCCTGCTCACGGTGGCCAACCTGTTCCCCGTGGCGATGGTGTGGGCCGGCGGCGACGAAGCGCGGGCGAGCCTCTGGATCGTGGTGCCCATCTCGCTGCTGAGCCTGACTCTGTCGATTCTGCTCGGACTGTGGATCAAACGGGTGACGCGGCAGAGCAGGGAACGCGCCCAGCTCATCGAAGAGCTGCGGCGCAGCCGGGAACGCGTGGCCCGGCTCTCCCGCGAGGCCGGCGTCTCCGCCGAGCGGGAGCGGCTGGCCAGGGAGATCCACGACACCCTCGCCCAGAGCCTGACCAGCATCATCAGCCTGGTGCAGGCGGCGGAGTCGAAGATGCGCGACGCCCCGGACCAGGCGAGCGGGCATCTGTCGCGGGCCGGGCAGGTGGCCAGGGAGTCCCTCGCCGAGGCCCGTGAATTCGTCGCGGCCCTGACCCCGCCCACGCTGCGCGGGGGCTCTCTGGTGCAGGCCGTACGCAGGCAGGTGGACGGCCTGGTCGCCGAGACCGGCCTGGAGGCGCGCACCTCGATCCGGGGTGAGGAGGAACCCCTCCCCATGCCCGTCAACGTCGTCCTGCTACGTTCGGCCCAGGAGGCGATCGCCAACGTACGCAAGCACGCCAAGCGGGCGCGCACCGTGGACGTGCTGGTGACGTTCGAGGAGGACACCGTGCGCCTGCTGATCCGTGACGACGGTGCGGGATTCGCCCAGGACGTCGTGCGGGAAGGGTACGGGCTGCGCGGCATGCGGGCCCGCGTGGCAGAGATCAACGGCACGGTGACCGTCAGCAGCAGCCCGGGAGAAGGCACGGCCGTCGAAGTCAGCGTTCCCACGGCGGTGGAGATGGCGGAGGCGGCGGGTGCCTGACGGGAAGCCGATCACGGTCCTGCTCGCCGACGACCACCCGGTGGTCCGGGAGGGCCTCATCGCCATGCTGGAGTCCGCCGACGGCATCACCGTCGTCGGCGAGGCCGGCTCCGGCGAGGAGGCGATCGTCCAGGCCGAGGCCCTGCGGCCGGACATCATCCTGCTGGACCTGCGCATGGGCGGCATGGACGGGGTCTCGGCCACCGAGCACATCCGGCGACGGCTGCCGGCCAGCAGAGTCGTCATCGTGACCACGTACGAAGACGACGCCGACATCCTGCGCGCGGTGGAGGCGGGCGCGGCCGGCTACCTGCTGAAGGGCAGCTCGCGGCAGGAACTGATCGGCGCGGTGCAGAGCGCCGCCCGCGGCGAGACCGTGCTCACCCCCTCCCTCGCCGGCAAGCTCTTCCGCGCCCGGGGGACCAGGCCGTCGCCTCTCTCCGAGCGTGAGTGCGAGGTGCTCCGCCTGGTCGGCCGGGGCCTGACCAACGCCGAGATCGGCGAACGGCTGTTCCTCAGCGAGGCCACGGTGAAGACGTACCTGCTGCGGTCCTTCAAGAAGCTCGGCGTCTCCGACCGTACGGCGGCGGTGATGACGGCGCTGGAACGCGGCCTGCTGTCCTGACCCCGGGACGGCCGTCCGGCAGCGCCGGCCTTCGTGGAGCGTGATCCGTTACTGGCCGGGCAGGTCCTCGTCCGGCTGCTGAACGTCCTCGTCCACGGGCTGGTTCATCGTCGGGTCTTCCCGGTCCTGGCGGGCCGGGGCGCAGTCCTGGCCACATCCGCCGAAGCGGGTCGCGTCCACCGGCGTGAACCGGGCCGGCGCCACGCCCCGCAGCGCGGACGCCATCGTGTCATTCCAGATGGGGCCGGGCAGCGAGGCACCCTGGACCGCGCCGTAGTAGCGGCCACCGATGGTGACGCCGGTGAGCTTGTAGCGCTGCGAGCCGCGCGGGTCGCCGATGCTGACCGCCCCGGCCAGATCGGGGGTGAACCCGGCGAACCAGGCGCTGGCGTATCCGTCGGTGGTGCCGGTCTTGCCGGCCGCCGGGCGGCCGATGCCGCCGACGCCGCGCATGGTGCCGCGGGTGAACACCCCGGACAGGACATGGGCGGTCGCGTCGGCGACCTGTGGGTCCAGTGCCTGCTTGCACCGCGGCCGGTAGTCGGTGGTCCTGCCGTCACGGCCGGTGATCCTGGTGATGGCCATGGGCGGGCAGTAGGTGCCGCGCGCGGCGATGGCGGCGTAGGCGGTGGCCACGGTCACCGGGTCGCTCTCGTTGATGCCGAGCGTGAACGTCTCGAACTCGCGCAGCTTGGCGCCGTCGGCCCGCTTGATCCCCAGCGACTTGGCGGTCTCGACGGTCGGGCACAGGCCCACCCGCTCCTGCAGAGCCATGAAGAAGGTGTTGACCGAGCCCCAGGTTCCGGTGGCCAGTGTCTTGAAACCGGGCGCGCCCTCGTCGTTGGTGACCGTCCAGGACGGATCGCCCACGTTTTCGCCCGCGCAGTTCTTGAACGTGGCGTAGCCGGGCGCTGTGTAGCCGGCGCCGGCGGTGATGCCGTCGTCGATCTTCATGCCCTGCTTCAGCGCGGTGATCAGCGTGAACGTCTTGTACGTCGAGCCCGGCTGGAAGCCGATCAGCCCACCATGCTCCTTGTCGGCCACCGCGTTGTAGGAGATCTCGTTCCTGCGGGCGGAGTCACCGAAGGGGCGACTGGCCGCCATCGCCTTGATCTCACCCGTGCCCGGCTTCACCAGCGCCTCGGCGGCCAGCGCGCGGTCCGAGGCGAAGACGTGCTTCTTGATGGCCGCCTCGGCCGCCTTCTGCGCCTTGGGGTCCAGCGTCGTGTGGACCTTGAGGCCGCCCTGGCTGAAGGCCAGCTCGCGCTGCCGCCGCGTCCTGCCGAAGGCGGGGTTGGACAGCAGCTCATGCCGGACGTACTCGCAGAAGTACGGGTAGCGGCTCTCCTGGCAGCCGTTGGGCTGCTTGACGCCCTTGTACCCGAGCTTGCGGGCCTTGGCCGCGTCGGCCTGCGCTCGGGTGATCCGGCCCAGCTCCGCCATCCGGTCGAGGACCACGTCGCGCCGCTGCAGCAGCAGCTTGCGCGCCTTGGCTCCAAGGTTCGGGTCGGTCGCGTTGGGGGCCTGAACGGCCCCGGCGAGGGTGGCGGCCTGGGCCAGATCCAGGCGGGCCGCTGACACGCCGAAGAAGCGTCTGGCCGCCGCCTCCACGCCGTTGGCCCCGGCGCCGAAGTAGGCGATGTTGAGGTATTTCTCCAGGATCGCGTCTTTGGTGTACTTCTGCTCGACGGCCATGGCGTGGCGCAGCTCCTTGAGCTTGCGCGCGTAACTGGCCTCCAGGGCCGCGCTCTTCTCCTTCTCGGTGCCGGCCGAGTTGAGCAGGACCTGCTTGACGTACTGCTGCGTGATCGACGAGCCGCCCTGGCTGATGCCACCCGAGGCGAGGTTCTTGACCATGGCGCGAGCCGTGCCCTCGATGTCGATCGGACCGTGCTCGTAGAATCGGTCGTCCTCGATCGCGACGATGGCCGTCTTCATCACGTCCGCGATGCGGTCCAGCGGCACGACTTTGCGGTCCTGCGCGTAGAACTGGGCGATCCTGGTGCCCTCGGCGTCATACACCGTCGTCTTCTCCGCGAGTGCCGGCTCCTCCAGCTCCTCCGGCCGGAAGTTCAGCGCCTCGCTCGCCGCGACGACCGCCACCCCCGAGCTGCCCATTGCGGGCAGCACGAGCGCCGCGGACACCACCCCGGCGGCGGTGGCGGCCACAGCCAGCCAGGCGATACTGGACACGCGTGTACGGTGCGAGCTGGACATGGCGGTCATGACAGCACAGCCGTCCGCACACTGTCCAAGACCGGTATTAATTACAAATTGATATCCAAATCAATATCACCCCAGTTCATCCCTGTTTAGACGCTTTCGCCCGTCGCGGTTCCCGACCTCGCCGTAATCCCGGTTCGCCGCTCCCCGGCATGCCTTTCCGCGTTCCGCCAGCCGGGTCTTCTAGCCGTCGAAGATGGCCCGGCGAAGTGGGGGTACGGCACCGCAGAGACGG
The DNA here is from genome assembly GCF_001528665.1 of Microtetraspora malaysiensis. Taxonomy (GTDB): domain Bacteria; phylum Actinomycetota; class Actinomycetes; order Streptosporangiales; family Streptosporangiaceae; genus Microtetraspora_A; species Microtetraspora_A malaysiensis. The sequence continues at coordinate 150,210 of NZ_BBYJ01000017.1, read as the reverse complement.
AAGAAGCCGCGCGCGGCGCCACGCACGAGACGGCTACGGACGGTGGCCAGCCGCAGGTACATCAGGGCCTCCCCCGCGGCCGCGAAACCGTAGGACAGCATCTCGGCCTCGTAGCCGCGCACCGCCTCGATCAGCGGCATCCCGCTGGTCAGCGCGTCACGCAAGGTGCCGGCGTCACGCAATGCGGTGTTGCCGCCGAGCCCGCCGACCGGCGGCATGTTGTGAACGGCGTCGCCGAGCAGGGTGACGTTCGTCGTCGCCCAGGGCTTGACCTTGGCCGCCGCGCGGAAGTCGAAGAGCTCCACGCCGCCCGACTCCGCGACCAGCCGACGCAGATCCGGATGCCAGCGGCGGCTCCGCTCCAGAACGAATCCGTGCGGATCCTGGCCCGCGTACGTCGACCGGTGGGCGACGAACGCCCACATGAGATACCCCTCCTCGCCGGCCCGAGGCCGGAACGCGGCCGTGAACAGGAAGTCGCGCCGCGGGAGGATCATGTTCTTGTTCGTGGTCAGGACTTCGGGCAGCCACGTGCCGGTCTCGGGGGTCAGCGGCAGCTTGCCGCCGACTCCGAAGGCGGCCGGGTCACGCTGGCCGGCACCGGGGAGCAACTGGCGCTTCACCCGCGATCGCGAGCCGTCGGCGCCGACGAGCAGCGTGCCGCTTGCCGTACTCCCATCGGCGAAGTGCGCGACGACCTCACCCTGGAGTTGCTCGTAACGCACGAACTCCTTGCCGAACCTGACATCGACCCCGTCGAGCAGGACCGCACGCAGCGCCACCCGGCTGACGGCGTGCGCCGCCTCCACCGGGGAGGTACGGCCGGCGTTGCTGCGCTCCTGCATCAGCTCGCGAAGCCGTTCGTCGAAAACGCCCATGCCCGGTCCGGGATCGCCCGAGGCGGCGATCAGGCGGTCCCACAGCTCAGGCGGCAGGCAGGAGTGCAGCGACCGGCTGCCGACGGGCTCGATGTTGAGGCGGTACCCCTGCAGCCGCGCGTCAGGGGCGGCGTCCCGCTCGTACACGGTCGCGCTGACCCCTGCCCGCTTGAGGCCCTGCGCCAGGCACAGTCCGCCGATCCCCCCGCCGATGATCAGAACGTGCACGGCCGGCCTCCGCGAAGCAGCTCGCACAGATTCTTGAGTGCGGCGGGAGCCTGCTCGGGACACAGGCTGGCCCCCTTCACCGTCGCGATGATCAGTTCGACCTCGTCCCCGGCGAACCCGGCGAGGCCGGACCGCCAGCCCTCCTCGTGAGCGGCGACCGTGGCACGAGTTCGCGAATCGCGCAGGGATCGCAGGTCCAGCTCCCTGAGCACGATGTGCAGCTCCGGTCGTTGAGCGATCATCGCGCCGACCATGCCCAGGTGATGGCACAGCCGTTCCTCCCGGCTGCCGTCGGCGGATGTGCCCGTCCGCACCTGCCCCGTCGCGTGGTCGACGACCGCGTCCACCAAATCCTGTTTGGTGCCGAAGTAGTGATGCAGCGTGGAGTGATCGATGCCCGCTCGCGCGGCCACCGCCCTCAAGCGCAACCCCTCGAACCCTTTCTCCGCGATCGCCTCATAGGCCGCGACGATCAGGGCCTCGCGCTTGCTCATCCTCAACCCCCATTCTCAACCAACCACTTGGTGGAGTATGGCGATGATCGAGTGGTGGGGTCAACTCATGGCCCCACCCTCAAGTGCGGAGAGCCGCCAAAGCTGGGAGCAGCGCCAGCACGCCCAGTAGGAGCACTCGCCTCCGACCAGCTCAGACTCGACGATCGCCGCGCGCACCCCGCGCCTGGTCGCCTAGTCGGCGACGTTCTCTCCGACCCGCCGCCGACGACGATCAGGTCGTAGTCGAACGTGCGACCCGCCGTGCCCGTCATGCCGCCTTCTTCCGCAGCACGATGCTCAGGCGGATGGCGGAGACGAGGAAGAAGATCCCGCCGAGGGTCGCGTAGCCGGCCACGCCGACGATGCTGCCGTTGCCCTGGAGTGCCTGAGCCAGGAAGGACGCCCCGGCCAGGACCGAGATGCCGCCGCTGAGAATCTGCGGTACCTGGCCGCCGGCACGTCGCTGCCGCACGGCGGCGACGAGCTGAGGAATGCCGGACCCCACGGCCCACGCGCCCCAGACTCCGAGGGCGGCGGTGATGGACATCGTCGAGGCCACACCGAGGGCGACGGCGACGATGGCACTGACGACGACGTTGACCCACTCCGCCGCCCGCGGGCCGGGCGCACGGTGCGGAGATCGCAGCTGCCACAGGACGGCGGCCGCGTCGAACAGCGGATAGACGACCAGGAGGACGGTGAGCAGGGCCCCCGCTGTCGTCGAGGTCACGAACAGCAGCCCTGCCCAGACGACGGCGAACGCGAAGCGGATGAAGTACAGGCGGCGCAGTGCCGCGCTGAACGCCGGCGCGAGGCTCGAGTCGGAGGCGGTCGTGGCGGACGTGGTCATGGTGTGTGCCTTTCGTAGGGGCGCGGCGGCTAGGCGACGGTGGTCGTGACGGTGACGGGTACGTTTCCGCGGGTGGCGAGCGAGTAGGGGCACACCTCGTGCGCCGCAGCGGCGAGGCTGTCGGCGGTCTCGGGGGCAATACCTCCGCCGAGGTGCACACGCAGCGCGGCTTCCAGGGCAAAGCCACCGGTCGCGCTCGGGGCGATCGAGACCTCGGCGACGACGACGGAGTCGACGAGAGTCACCTTGCGCTGCGACGCCACGAGCTTCAGGGCCGAGTGGAAGCACGACGACCAGCCCGCGGCAAACAGCTGCTCCGGGTTGGTCGCCCCTCCCGCGCCTCCCATGGACCGCGGAATGGCGAGCGTCACGTCGAGCACGCCGTCGTCGGTCACGGCGCGACCTCCGGCCCGGCCGTCACCGGTCGAGGTCGCGACGGCGGTGTACAGGGGTGCAGTCATCATCTCTCCTTGATCGGTCCATGTAGAGTTACTAGTACGTCTACCTCGGGGACTCTAGACTGCCACTCGTGCCGGCCGCAACCAGCCGGACCGGGACGGAAGGACGACATGCACACCGACAGCACGGAACCGGCGCCTCGTACCTCGTCGGGCTCCGTCACCCGGGCGCGGATCCTCAGCGCCGCGAACGAGCTGTTCTACTCCCACGGCATCCGCGCGACGAGCGCGGACCGCATCATCGAGCAGGTCGGCATCACGAAGGTCACCTTCTACCGCCACTTCCGCACCAAGAGCGAGCTGGTGGTCGCCTACCTGGAGGAGCAGGCGGCCGCGGAGCGTGCGTGGATGCAGAGCGTGCGCCGCAAGGGCGACCCGGTGGGGTCGTTGCGAGCGCTGGCCGCGGGCATCGGTGCCGCGAGCTGCCGTCCGGGATTCCGGGGGTGCGCGTTCATCAACGCCGCGTCGGAGTTCGCCGACCCCGACGACCCGGTCCACCGCGCCGTCGACGCGCACCGCCGCTGGATGCTCGAAGAATTCGCCGACATCGCGACCGAAGCGGGGGCAACCGACGTCGATGCCACGTCGAGGCAGTTGATGATCCTCCGAGACGGAGCGATGGTGAACGGTTACCTCGGTGACCCGAAGCCCATTGACGAGTCGCTCGCAGCCGCGTTTGTCTCGATCATCACGACAGCTCAGGCCTCGGCGGCCTGGCCGACATCCCTCTGACCCGGCGGACCAGCCAGCAATCCTGTCGGATTGGCGTTGACCTGGGTCGTCACCCGGTCAGGGCTCGCACGGCGACGCGGGAGAAGCGGACCGTACTGGGAAGGCGAACCCGGCCGGAGAGGCGTGCCCGGGTTCGGCGCCAACATCTCGGTGTCGGTGCCCGACGAGGAGACCACGGCCGACCGGATCAGGAAGTCGCCCCGTCGGCGATCGTGCTTGCGGTGGCTGGCCGTGGCGCTACGGCAGGTACTGACTGGCCTCTGTTCCCAGGACGTTCAGCAGGGCCAGAGCCTCGGCGCTGGGGGATCCCGGCTGCGCGCTGAAGAGCACGAGGTACTGGTCATGGTCCGTGAGGGTGAGCGTGTCGCAGTCGACCGTGACCTCCCCGACGACCGGGTGGCGGAAGGTCTTCGTGAGCATCGGCGCGGCCTGCACGTCGTGTCGTTCCCAGAGCCGGGCGAAGTCGGGGCTGGCGTCGCGGAGTTCGTCGACGAGGCCCCTCACCGCGGGATCCGCCGGGTAGCGGGCGAGGGTTGCGCGGAGCTGCATCACGACGCTCAGCCGGAACTCGGCGGCGTCGGAGACCCCGTACAGCACCGCACCGGCGCACTGCGGCCCGGGGAAGGCCCGACGCGCGAGATTGCGGTCCTCGGGGGCGAGCGGGGCGAAGTCCTCCATGAGCGCGGCCGCGAGGTCGTTCCAGGCGAGGATCTCGAACGCGGCGGACATCACGAAAGCGGCCGTCTGCGGCAGCCGCTGGAGGAGCGCGAGGATGCTCGGGCGGACGTCGCGCCGGTGCAGTCCGGTCCGGTTCGGCGCCGTGCCCGCCAGGAGGTGGAGGTGATCGGACTCGGCGTCCACGAGCCGCAGCGCGCCTGCGATCGCGGCGAGGACGTCGCCCGACGGCCGCGGCGCCCTGCCCTGCTCGAGCCGGACGTAGTACTCCGTGGAGATGTGCGCGAGGACCGCCACTTCCTCCCGGCGAAGACCTGGCGTGCGGCGTCGCGGGCCTGCGGGAAGGCCCACGTCCTGCGGGCGCAGCCGCTCGCGGCGGCTGCGAAGGAATGCCCCAAGCTCCTGTTTGTCCATACACCCAGTGTGCGCGGCACCCGGCAGCGGATCCTGGTACAGCCTGTGCCTGTATCCGGCCGGCAGCGGACCGGACGCTGTTGCCATGACGAACAACACGAACACCACCGACAGCGCACCGGTCGGCCTGCTCAACGGCAAGGTCATCTTCATCACCGGCGCCAGCCGCGGCATCGGGGCGGCCGCGGCCCGGCTCTTCGCCTCCGAGGGCGCCGCCGTCGTGCTCGCCGCCCGCAGCACCGAGGCACTCGACCGCATCGTGAAGGAGATCCGCGCCGTCGGCGGTACCGCCGACGCCGTCACCCTGGACCTCGCCGACCGTACGAGCATCCGCGCGGCGGTCGACCGCGTCGAGGAACTGCACGGACGGCTCGACGGCGCCTTCAACAACGGCGCGGCGGGTCAGCAGCCCGGCCCGCTCGACACCACGAGCGACGAGGTCATCGACGCGCAGTTCGCCGTGAACTTCCGCTCGCACTGGACCGCCATGACCGCCGAAGCCGCACTCATGCGACGGACCGGTGGCGGGGCCATCGTCAACACCTCGAGCATCGGCAGCCGTCGCGCGAACCCCATACTCCCCGCGTACGGCGCCATGAAGCGCGCGCTCGATAGCGTCACCGAGACGGCCGCAGTGAGCTGGGCCCGTGACGGGATCCGTGTGAACGGCATCACTCCCGGCGGCACCGCCACGCAGATGATCGACGAATGGGAGGCGGCGACTCCCGGCATCATCGAGGGGATGAGCGCAAGGATCCCGATGGGCCGGATGGGCGAGCCCCGGGAGATCGCCGAGGCAGCCGCCTGGCTGCTCAGCGACCGCGCCTCGTACGTGACTGGCGCGATCGTCCCGGTCGACGGCGGCGCCGGCGCCTGACCCTCAGATCGTCGACCTGCGCGGAGACCGTGATGAACACACCCACGACCCGTGAGATCTGTCCGGGCGGCGTTGCGTGGCCGTGACCCGAATTGTCCACCAGTTCACCGGCCAGCCCCCGACCGAGGCCGGGCCACTCGAGCGGCGCGCGCGTGACCGTAGTCGAGCCATGGCTCAACGAGATTGGCGACCTCACCGGCCTCGACATCCTCTTCGACCACGCACATCTGATCGTCAGGCAGAGCGCGGGCGACCTCGTCGTGCGCACATCGGATCTGTCGGACGACTCGATCCGAGCCCACCCTCAGGTACGAAGAGCCACTTTTGCCGGCAGTACAGGGCTCTCCGCGTCGCGCCATAGCATGGGCGGCACTTCACGATGCACACTTGCCGCCGAGAGGAACCGCCGTGCGTATCGTCATACCTCTGTTCGACCGGTTCACCGCCCTGGACGCGGTCGGCCCCTATGAGGTGCTGGGATTCCTGCCGGAAGCCGAGATCGTGTTCGCCGCCACCAAGCCAGGGCCTGTCCGGGACGTCCGCACGTCGTTGGCCCTCACCGCTGACGCGGCGTTCGACGACATCGACGCATGCGATGTGCTGCTCGTTCCTGGAGGTCCGGGCACGCGACGGCTATTGGACGACGACGCGCTTCTCAGCTGGATCCGCCGGATGCACGGAGGAACTACGTGGACGACCTCGGTGTGCACCGGATCGCTGCTGTTGGGAGCCGCCGGGCTGCTCGCCGGCCTCTCGGCGACGACCCATTGGGGCGCGGTGGACGTGCTGGAGTCCTTCGGAGCCACCTACACCGCCGAGCGCGTAGTGTTCCAAGGGAAGATCGTCACAGCGGCCGGGGTTTCGTCCGGGATCGATATGGCGCTCGCGCTGGCGGCGCGCATCACCGATCAGACCACGGCTGAGGCGATCCAGCTCGCCATCGAATACGACCCGCAACCACCGTTCGACGCAGGATCTCCTGCCAAGGCGCCGCAGGCCGCCAAGGACCTTCTTGCCAGAGGGCTCTGACCCGGCGGCCTCCGTCCTCCTCGCCGTTCGAGTGCCAGTACCTGCACCGCCGGTAGGTATCTCGTCGAATGTGACGAGATGGGCCCAAGGCACCGGCTGCTCCACGATCCGTCAGTCACGAGACGGCCCTGATCCGGGCGAGCGGGGCTTGACGATCCATACGCCGGCGCCGTACATCGCCAGGCCGAGCAGGATGAAGGCCGCGGCGACCGGATAGCGCAGGCCGGGCGGCATGTACGTGGCCAGGAACCAGCTGTGGCGCAGCATGTCGTTGGCCACGAAGACGGAGGCCAGGATGCCCTGCGGGACCAGCGGGATGGCGCCGAAGCCGAGGCACCATGAGGCGATCGTCTTCTGGGTCTTGGACAGCTGGTCGAAGCGGGACTTCATCGTCGTGTGCGGTTTGCGGCCGGTTCGCATGACGTGGAGCAGTTCGGGGCCGTGTGCGCGCAGCCGCCGTTCGGCCAGCAGGCCGAAGCCCCAGCAGCACAACGCCCCGGTCAGGACGCCGGTGGCCACGCCGGCCCAGCCGTACCAGACGGCGGCCAGGGCGGCCGGCGCGCCGGTGAGGATCACCAGGGCGAGCATCAGGTAGGCGAGCCCGGTCAGGCCGCCGTCGTCCTCGCTGGTACGCAGCGGGTTGCCCGCGCGGCGGTGCGGGTCGGTGCCGGGCACCAGCGCGTACGCCGAGATCAGCGGCACCAGCCCGGCCGCGCCGCCGAGCAGGGCGGGGAGCAGTGCCAGAATCAGCGGCCAAGGGCCGCCGGTGAGCGCGGTGAGCGCCACGGTGAGCACGATCGCCACCGGCGCGTGCACCGACAGCCAGGCCAGTTGCCTGCCACGTACGTCGCTCGCGCCAGGGGTCATGAGCGTCAGCCACAACGCCGTACCGTCTGTGCCGTACAGGTTGGCCGCCATGGCGGCCGCCATCACGATGAAGATGGGGCCGGCGTAGGGAAGCATGCCGTCCCAGCCGATGATGAGCGGGCTGGCGGCGAAGCACAGGCCGTACGACAGGGCGAAGGTGAGCTGGTGGTTGCGTACCAGGTCGCGCGACCAGGTACGCAGCTCCTTGGCGACGACCGCGCCGGTCGCGGTGCCCGCCGTGATCGGGCGTCTGCCGCGCGCCGAGGCCCGGGCCGCGCCCACGCGCCGGGTGAGCAGCGCCGCCCACGCGGCCAGGAGCAGCAGCACCAGGACGGCCAGCGCGGCCAGCGCCCACCAGCGGCCCCGGACGGCGAGCAGGCCCCACCCCGAGGGCAGGTACCACACCGCGGCGGGCACGCCCGTCTGGCCGAAGGCCCAGAAGAAGATCCAGATCTGCCCGAGCGCCGCCAGGACGGCGCCGTTGAGCAGGCCGGAGACGATCGCGCCCAGCCGAGTACGCAGCGCCAGCCCGACCACCGCCACGGAGACCTTCGACAGCAGGACGAACACGGCCAGCTGCAGCACCATCGCGGGCACGGCCACCAGGGCGTTCGCGACGCCGAGCCGGAGACCGGCGACCAGCAGGCCGAGCAGGGCGCCCAGGCTGACCAGCGGCGCGACGCCGACGAACGCCGCCGCCAGCAGCCCGGCCGCCAGGCGGCGCGGTGGCAGGCCGAGCAGCGAGAAGTACTCCGGACGCAGCGTCTCGTCGCCGCCGCCCATGAAGAGGGGGCCGAGCAACCAGCCGAGCAGCCAGACCGCGTATCCGGCGGCCAGCAGGTCGAGGTCGACGAAGGCCAGGTAGACGGTTCCGAGCGCGGACAGCACGCCGAGCGCGGCACCCGTGCCCGCCGTGTGCGCCCGCCGGCCGTGGAAGGCGTGGCGCAGCACGGCGAGCTTCATCCGGGCCATGGTCAGGGCGACGACAGCCACGACAGCTCCTTGACTCCGCTGACCTGATCGCTGACGAGACCGACGAAGGCGTCCTCCAAGGAGCGTCCGCCCCGTACCTCATCCAGCGTGCCGGTCGCGGCCACCCGGCCCTTGTCCACCACCGCGACGTGATCGCACAGTTGCTCCACCAGCGCCATCACGTGACTGGACAGCACGATCGAGCCGCCACCGGCCACGAAGCCGCGCAGGATCGTCTTGATCGTCGCGGCCGACACCGGATCGACCGCCTCGAACGGCTCGTCCAGCACCAGCAGCCGTGGCGCGTGCAGCAGCGCGGTGGCCAGCCCGATCTTCTTGCGCATGCCGGTCGAATACTCGATGACCAGCGTCTTCTCCGCGCCGTCCAGCTCCAGCACGGCCAGCAGTTCCTCGGCTCGCCGGGCCACCACGTCTTTGGCCAGGCCGCGCAGCAGGCCCAGGTAGGTGAGCACCTCGCGCCCGGTCAGCCGCTCGGGCATGGCCAGCCCGTCGGGGAGCACACCGACCAGGGCCTTGGCCCGCTCCGGCGCCGACCACACGTCATGGCCGAAGATCTCGGCGTGGCCCGTGTCCGGCCGCAGCAGTCCCACGGCCATCGACAACGAGGTGGTTTTGCCCGCCCCGTTGGGGCCGACCAGGCCGAAGAACGATCCGCTCGGCACTTCCAGATCGACGTGGTCGACCGCGAGTTTGTGATCGAACGTCTTGGCCAGGCCGACGAGGCGCAGTGCGGGAGCGTGGGTTGATGCGCTCAAGGGCTTCCCTGTCGAATCTCAGTGAGCGGATGATCCGTCACGAGCATCAGAACGGCACGGATCGTGCCAACGGCGGACGTGATCAATCTGATCGCGTACCGTCACACTTGTCAATACGGCACGTGCCGTGTCGATAGGGTGACGCCATGACCATCGGCCACTCCGAGCGCGGCGTCGCCCGCACCAGAACGATCATGCAGGCCGCTCTCGCCCTGGCCCAGGAGGCCGGCTACGCCAAGCTGAGCATCGAGGCGGTCGCCGCCCGCGCCGGTGTCGGCAAGCACACGATCTATCGCCGCTGGCCCTCGAAAGGCCTGCTGTTCCTCGATTCGCTGCTGTCTCTGAACGAGCCCGGCCTCGACTATCCCGACACCGGCGATGTCCTGGCCGACCTGCGCCGGCAGATCCACTCGGCGGTAGACCTACTGGGCAACCCCCCGTGGGGCCCGCTCTACCGGGCCCTGGTGGGCGAGGCCCAGCATGATCCCGCAGTCGCCGCGGCTCTCAACGAACGCTTCATCCGCCCTCAGACGGACAAGACCATCGCCCGTCTCAAAGCGGCCCAGGAGCAGGGGCAGATATCGCGCGGCTTCGATCTCGACCTGGTCATGGCGGTCCTGTCCGGCCCGATGTACTTCAGCCTCCTGATCACCCAGGAGCCGATATCCCATGACTACGTTGATCGCGTACTCGAAGCCCTCTTCGCCGGGATGAGCCCGAGACACTGAGGCGGACATCCACCCCGGCACCGTGGCCCGGCACCGTGGCCCGGCACCGCGGCCTGAACCCACGGAATCTCGGGCGGACGCTGAGTCGCCGCGGCCGTCAAGAAGATCCTTCCAGGGCCCGGCGCGACGGCGAGCAGGCACTTCCGGGTCGGCCGCGTCTCCAAGGCGTTCACCGCCGTGGTCCCGGGAGCACTGGTTTTGTCGTACCCGCCTGTCATGATCACCCACTGTCGAAGACAGCTCGACCGGGCCAGATGGGAGCGACAAGCGATGACCGGTGACGATGTCCGTGAGCGTGCCGCCCAGCCGGAGGATCTCAGCCGGTTCATCGGGGAACGGCTCAACGCGGGCGACGTTGAAGGGCTGGTGGCGCTGTACGAACCGGACGCGGTGCTGGCGTTGCCGAACGGTCAGGTCGCCACGGGCAGCGAGGAGATCCGCCAGGCGTACAGGCATCTGGTCGCCGACAAGCCCACCTTCACCCCTGGACAGCAGCTGCCCACGCTGCATAACGGCGACCTGGCGCTCACCTCGGTGCGGCTGCCTGACGGCGGTGCCACCGTCGAGGTGGCTCGCCGCCAGGATGACAGCACGTGGCTGTGGGTGATCGACCAGCCCAGCCTTCTGGGATAGGCCGGAGCCGCCCGGTCCGGGAACGCCGCGACCGGCGCGGCTACGAGCAGTACGCGGCGGTCACCACCCGACAGGGCCGAGGCGATCGATGAAGATCCCGGTCGGCCCGTCGGCGTCGATCATCGCGAGTCTGACGATCGGGTCGACGCCCTCGGCGACCGTCAGCTGGCCGGCGTGATTGTTCATGTCGGTGGCGGTGAACTTGCGGTTGGCCACCTCTGTTGGAGTGACCATGTTGAATTTGATCTCCGGCAGCGCCTGGGCGTACCGAACGGTGATCATGTTCAGCGCCGCTTTCGACGAGGTGTAGGCGAGCTCGTGCATTTTCGCGACCGGCTGCTCCGGATCGGTCACGACCGCGAAGGAACCGCCACCGCTGGACACCATCACCACCCGCGGATTGTCCGCCGCCCGCAGAAGGGGAAGGAACGCGTGCGTGACCCTGATCGGTCCGTACACGTTGGTGTCGTAGACGGAGTGAATTTCGTCGGCCGTCGCGTCCGCGGGCGTGATGCTCCTTCCTGGCGCTCCGGCGTTGTTGATCAGCACATCCAGCCGGTCGGTGTGCTCCCGGACGAGCCGTACGGCGCCGGCCACCGACTCGTCCGAGGTCACGTCCAGCGGGACCATGACCACGTTCGCGCCGCCGTCGGTCAGCTTGTCGGCGGCCGCCCGTCCGCGGCCTTCGTCACGCGAGCCGAGAAAGATCGTCCAGCCCAGTTCCCCGAGCCGCCGGGCCGCCTCAAAACCGAGTCCCTTGTTGCCTCCGGTGATCAGCACCGAGGTCTGTTCCGAGTTTGTCATGCCCTCTAAGACGATTTGCCTCGTTCGGCTGTGACACCGGCGCGAGCGGAGCCTGGCGGGGAGCTGCGCTAGCCTGCCTGGCGTCAGGGCTTCAAGGACGGGCTGGGATGACGCGCGAGACGGAATTCGAGGAACTACGGCCGCTGCTGTTCTCGATCTCTTACCGCATCCTGGGCAGCGTGACCGAGGCCGAGGACGCCGTCCAGGAGACCTGGCTCCGCTTCGAGGCCTCCCCCACCCAGCCCCGGTCGCTCAAGGCCTTCCTCTCGACGACAGTCACCAGGATCTCGATCGACGTGCTGGGTTCCGCCCGGGTTCGCCGGGAAGCGTACGTCGGGCCATGGTTCCCCGAACCGCTTCTCACCGACCCCTACCAGGACCCGGAACGCTCCGCGGAACTGGCCGATTCGGTGTCGATGGCGGCACTACTGCTGCTGGAGCGGCTCAGCCCGCTCGAACGCGCCGTCTTCGTGCTCCGGGAGGTGTTCGACTTCGGCTTTCCCGAGGTCGCGTCGGCGGTGGGGCGCTCGGAGGCAGCGTGCCGGCAGCTCGCGTCACGGGCCCGCCGCCACATGCGGGATGGCCGGCCCCGCTTCGAGGCGGACCGCAAGCAGCGGGATGATCTGGCGGCGCGCTTCTTCGCCGCCCTCCGCGAAGGCGACGTCGCCGGCCTGCGGGAGCTGCTCGCCGCCGACGTGTCGCTGGCCGGTGACGGCGGTGGCAAGGCCCCGCAGCTGGCCAGGGTCATCGTCGGCGCCGCTGCCGTGGCTCGGCTGCTTGCCTCCGCTTTCCACCGGGTTGCCCAGATCGGCGCGACATTCGAGCCGCAGGAGGTCAACGGCCAGGCGGGCGCGATCTTCCGCGACCGGGACGGCAAGGTGCTCCACACCCTGGCACTCGATGTGCTCGACGGGCAGGTCCAGACGATCCGCTCGGTGATCAACCCCGACAAGCTCGGGCACCTGGGCCCGGTGGCGGACGCCTGGGCCATCGATCGCGAAGTGAGACAGGCACGCCGGCCCACGAAATAACCGCGACAGCCGGGGCCGCAGGAGGTCCTTCGGTCCGGTGGGCCTGTGAGGTGCTCAGGCGGCGGCGGGCCTGGTGGCGGGCTGAGCCTTGAAGGAGAAGGCCTCCATGAGGGCCTTGTGCTTGGTGTTCTGGAAGGCGGCGACCTTCCATTCGCCGTTCGCCTGGCGGACCAGGGTGTAGGTCTGGATCTTGTGGAGCTTGCCGGCCTTGCCCTTGTGGACGTCACCGCGGGTGATGACCAGGGCGGTGCCGGGGCCGGTGAAGCGGATGCTGATGATCTCGCTGGCGAGCTGGGTGCCCTTGAGGAAGCTGTCGAACAGGGCCTGGTGGGCGGTGCCGATCTCGGTGCCGCCGATGTAGAGGGTGCCGACGTAGGTGATGTAGGTGGCGTCGTCGGTGAACTCGGCGCCGTAGGCGGCCCCGTCCCCGGCCTTCCAGGCGGCGGCGAGGCGGTCCAGCACGGTGGTGACGGCGGCGGTGTCGGCGGTGGTGGAGATGTTCATGGCGCGCACCCTCTCATGGTAGCTTCGGTCGAGCATTTACTGCGCTGAAGATTTCTCTTCGCTGAGGAAGAGATTAGGGAAGAGGGGAAGACATGTCAACGCCCGAGAACGCGGGAGTGGCGTACCGGCGCTACCTCAGCGCCCTGATGCTGCACGGGCACGCCGGAGCCAAGGCCGTCGGCCTGGGCGCGACCGACCTGTACGCGTTGAACATCCTGGGACTGGGCGGCTCGATGACCCCCGGCGAGCTCGGCCGCCGCACCGGCCTGACCACCGGGCCCACCACCCGGCTGATCGACCGCCTGGAGCAGGCGGGTTACGTGCGCCGCGTCCCCGATCCGGACGACCGTCGCAAGATCATCGTCGAGCTCGTCGCCCGGCCCACCGGCCTCGACGAGGTCCTGGCCCCGGCCCGCCAGAAGATCGGCGCCATCGTCCAGGGCTACTCGCCCGAGCAACAGGCCGTCCTCTTCGACTACTTCGCCCGCGCCGCCGACGCCTATCTGGAAGCCACCACCGAACTCCACGACAAGCGAGCCCTCTGACAGGAGCAGTACCGAAGAGGAGGCGCCCACCCGGCGGTCCCGCCCTGTTGATCACGCGGGCGCTCGCGGACGTGGACCGGACGTCTCCACGGTTCCGGGCTGTGGACTCCCGGCAGCCCGGCCGGGAACGGCTTCCGAGATCTCCATCTCGGAAGCCGACGTGGACCTCGGGGACATGGGGGCGGGCGATGCCGGCGCCCACTCCTACGGGACGGAGCACACCGGGGCAGCCGAACGGCAATCGGCAAGCGTGCTTTTCATCCGTAGATTAAACGGCGGCGCCCTATACGCCCCGGGCGAGGACGATTTCCGGAGAAAGAACGATCCGGCCGCAAGTTTTTCCGCACCCGCCGGGAGTCCTCATATTTCCGCCACGGAGATGGCCGCCGCAATCGGGGCGGGATTTCACGCGCTCAGCGGTGGTTCGGCCGGCCCGGCCCCACGATTCCCGTAACTTCTCATCACGCTCTGCGAGCGAGAAAACAAACCGACAAAGGCAACGCCGCCTACGCCCCTCATTTGCCGGGCAGGTCGGCGCACTCCACCGCCACCCGACCGGCGGGCCAGGCTATTCGACGCACTTCGCGCCGGCCGCCTCGGCCTCCTTGTTCTCCTTGCCAAGGCCCTTGATGTCGTCCACCGACGCGACGGAGCCGTCGAGGAAGCCCTGGATGCTGCCCTGGTCACCGTACTTGATCACCGCATCCGCGAGGCACGCCAGCGTCTTCTCGGGGATGTCCTTCAACTCCGGGTCGCTCGCCTTGATCTTCGCGACGAGTGCGGCCTTGTCGATGCCGCCCCCACCGCCGTCTCCGCCACAGGCGGAGAGGCCGAGGGCGAGCGTCATCGCCGCAAGGCCCAGCACGGACGAGCGGAGGACGTGTGTCATGCGCATAGCAAAACCTTTCATAGGAGGTAGGCCCATTCGGTGGACCGATACGAACAATTCGAGAGCGGAATGACGTATGCCATATCCGCAAACATCGCTTCGGAACCGCGGGTGCGGTCGGCAAATCGCGGGACTCCCGGACATATGCGCGGTCCGGCACGCGATGTTTCCGCTGGGGCGGTACGAACGGTGGATAGCGTAGCGGACCCGGATGCGGCGAAATGCCAGACTAGATGTACCCAAGTGTCAACGAGTGTCCGGTATATCTCATATTCGGCGATTTACCGAGAGTAATTAATAATGGTCACCGGCACGGAGGGGGTAGTGACACGTCAGGCAAATTGTCCGAAATATCCAGACGACAACCCGGGATCTAACAAAGTGGAAGTATGTCCGATTTGGCGCGCGCGTTGTCGCGCCGACGTCGCCCGGGGACCTGCGGCAACGCTCCAGCGCGGCGCTCCCTGGGGCCGGTACGAGATGGAGAGTGACCGACCCGGCCAAGGTTCCGGCCCGGGGTGTCGCGAGCCGGAGAGCCGGCAACGGCGTCCGGCCTACTTGAGGCCCTCCGGCAGCAGGACACGGAGCGTGGCGTGGACGGCGTCCAGGTCCACCGCCTCGGGGGCGACCCGCCATTGGGCGTGGACACCGATGAGTGCACCCACCAGCACCACCGCGAGGGCCTCCGGGACGGTGCCCGCAGGCAACGCTTCCTCCGATATCCGGGCCTGCACCGCCTCCCGGAGCGCCGCATGGAGCCGCGCGTAGTGCTCGCGGATCGGCGAGTCACCCTCCACCGCCTCGGCGAGCAAGGTGATGAACAAGCGCGTGACCGGTAGGCGGATGAAGCCCATGACCTGGTCCAGCGGATCGCTGGAGCGTTCCTCCGCAGGCGAGGCGGACATGGTCAGCACGACCTGGATCTGGTCGTCGATCACCGCTTCCAGCAGGCCCAGTTTGTTGCCGAAGTGCCACGGGATGGAGCCACGGCTGATGCCGGCCTTGTCGGCGATGTCGATGAAGCTCGTCTGCCGGTATCCCTTCTCGGCGAAGAGCTCGGCGGCGGCCGTCACCAGCAGCCGGCGGCTCTCCTCGGTCCTCTGGATACGTCGCGTGGCCATGCGGACCATCAAACCAGGTGTGCCGAATGACAGAGCAAATGCTGATCGATATAGCCTATGTCAGTCAACATAGAACAGCTGAGGAGGTTCTCCATGCGTTGGGTGACCTACGCGACGAACACCGGCGACCGCGTCGGAGTGATCGGAGAGGACTGGATCCATCCCGTCGCGCCGGGCGTCAGCTTGCTCGATCTCATCGGCCGTGGCGCGGAAGAGCTGCGTACGACGGGAGAGGCAGCGTTGGCGTCGTCGGCACAGACGGTCCCGCTGGCCGAGGCCAGGCTGCGCCCGCCGATCCCGCGTCCGCCCTCGATCCGCGACTGCCTGTGCTTCCTGGACCACATGCGCAACTGCCAGCAGGCCGCCGGTCAGCCGCGCACGCTCAAGGACGCCTGGTATCGGATCCCGGCCTTCTACTTCGCCTGCCCCTCGACGATCGCCGGCCCGTACGACGATGTGACGATCTCGCCGGGCAGCGCCTGGTTCGACTTCGAACTGGAGATCGCCGCGGTCATCGGCCCGGGCGGCCGGGACCTCACGCCGGAACAGGCCGAGGAACGCATCATCGGCTACACCATCTACAACGACTGGTCGGCGCGGGACCTGCAGCTGCGCGAGACGCCGCTGGCGATCGGCCAGGCCAAGGGCAAGGACGGCGCGACCACGTTCGGCCCGTTCCTGGTCACCCCGGACGAGCTGGAGCCCCACCGCCGCGACGGCAGGCTCGCCCTGTGGGTCGAAGCCGCCGTCAACGGCGAAATCATCGGCTCAGGCTCTACCGAAACCATGGACTGGAGCTTCGGTGAGGTCATCTCCTACGCCTCGCGGGGCGTGGACCTGATGCCCGGCGACGTGTTCGGCTCAGGCACGGTGCCCGGCTGCTGCCTCATCGAGCACCTGTCCCTCGCCGATCCGTCCGCGTTCCCCGGCTGGTTGCGGGACGGCGACGTCGTCGAGCTGACGGTCGAGGGGCTGGGCCGCACCCGCCAGACCGTCCGCGCGTCCGCCGCGCCGTACCCGCTGACGCCCCGGCACAACCCCGACCGGCGGCCGCCGCGCCCGCGCGTGAACAGCGCCCCGTCGAAGCTGCCCTACTCGCGCGGCCTGCACGAGATCGGCTCGGGCGTGTGGGCCTGGCTGCTGCCCGACGGCGGGTACGGCTTGAGCAACGCCGGACTGGTCACGGGCGAGGGCGCCTCCCTCCTCGTGGACACCCTGTTCGACCTGCCGCTGACCGCCGAGATGCTCGACGCCATGCGCGAGATCACCGATCGGCACCCGCTCACCCACGCCGCGATCACCCACTCCAACGGCGACCACACGCACGGCAACCAGCTGCTGGGCGAGCACGTCAAGATCATCTCTGCGGAGGCCACCTGCGCGGAGATGCGGCATGAGATGCCTCCTGAGATGCTGACCGCCACCCAGGTCATGGACATCGGCCCGGCGACCTCCTACTTCCGCGAACGCTTCGACGCCTTCGACTTCAGCGGCATCCGCCTGCGGCTGCCCGGCCTGACCTACGACAGGGAGCTCACCCTGGACGTCGGCGGCCGCGAGGTGCGCCTGGTGAACCTCGGCCCCGCCCACACCAGCGCCGACACGGTCGTGCATGTGCCGGACGCGGGTGTGCTCTTCGCGGGCGACCTGCTGTTCATCGGCTGCACCCCGATCGTGTGGAGTGGCCCGATCGCCAACTGGATCGCCGCCTGCGACGCGATGATCGCCACCGGCGCCCACACGATCGTCCCCGGCCACGGCCCGATCGCCGACCCCGACGGGATCCGCGCGGTGCGCGGCTACCTCACCCACGTCGTCGAGCAGGCGGACGCCGCCCACGCCCGCGGCCTGCCCTTCCCCGAGGCGATCAAGGCGGTGGACCTGGATGAGTACGCCACCTGGCTGGACGCCGAGCGGATCGTGGTCAACCTGCACCGGCGCTACCGCGAACTCGACCCCGCCACCACACCTCATCTGGACCAGATGACGCTGATGGCCATGATGGCCGAGAAGGCGCTCGCGTGAGACTGCCGAAGACCGCGCACACCTCCCGCCCGTGGCGCGTCCACGAATTCACGAGTGACTTCGCGATCGAGGATGTGTGGTCGTTCCGCACACCCGGAGCCGGGCCTGACGACTTCCCCGCGATGCTCGCGGCGATGCGAGCCGCCGGCGGGCTCGCGCAGCAACCCTGGCCGGCGCGGTTCTTGTTCGCCCTCCGGTGGAAGATCGGCGCCCTCCTCGGATGGGACCGGCCGTCAGCGGGCATCGGCGCGCGGGTCACCTCGCTCCGCGACCGCCTGCCCGGCGACATCCGGGACGCTCCCCGCGGTCCGGACAGCAAGGCCATGCCCCTCAAAGCGATCTACGAGCTCGACACGGAGTCCGTTCGCGAGCTGGCGAACACGACCGTGCACACCCTGATGCATCTCGGCTGGGCTCAAGGCGCGAACGGCGACTACGAGCTGCGGATGGCCGTCCTCGTCAAGCCCAACGGGCTGTTCGGCCGGCTCTACATGGCCGCCATCGCGCCTTTCCGGTACCTCATCGTCTACCCGGCCCTGACCCGGCGATGGGAGCGAGCCTGGCTCGTCCGCGACCGCGACCACATGGAGGCCGAGCACGACGAAAGGACGTCACCGTGAACGCCAGAAAGCGGATGCTCCGCTGGGCGAGCGGGATCATGCTCTTCCTGGGAACAGGGCACCTGTCCTTGCTGGCGCTCTTCGACTGGGAGGACATCACCGACTGGGTTGATCGGGGGATGTGGGCAGCCATCCCGCTCGTACTCGCGGATGGGCGTGCCGTTCAGACGGTGGACTCCCTTCAGAACGAGGTCACCTTCTGGGCTGGTCCGGGAAGCTTCGCCGTGCCGTTGATTCTCCTGGGTTGCCTGACATGGCACCTCGCCGGACGCGGGGTGGCGGTGCCCGCCGGAATCGGCTGGGGCCTCGCGGCGTGGTGTGTGCTGGGCGGCGTCCTTCTTGTGCCGTCCCCGTTCTTCGCCGGGACGATCTCCGGGGCACTCATCATCTTGGCGGCGCGGCACGAACATCGATCGGAAGCGGCCCGAGAGCAGGAGATGGGCCCGGCGTGATTCGCACCCGCCGGTGGCGGCGGAAAGTACGGCGGTAAAATGACCTCCACAAGCCGGGCCGGAACGCCGGTCGAGTGCAGTCGGGTCGGCGAACGGGACATGTATATTCCCGTGGTATTTCCCGGCCTTCTGCTCTTCTGATTGCGACCGCCGGTCGAATCAGCGCCGATCGGGCTCTTTATTGTTGCAGTCATGGCCGGGCCGGACGTGGCCGGAACCGACTCCAGAGCGAGTCGCCACCTCGCCCGGACCGAGTCGACGGTGAGCATTCCTGATAGAGGAGGTCTTAGAGGTGGCAAATAACCGCACGCCTCGCGGCAAAGGCTCCGAAGTGCACGGGATCTTCGAAAAGATCGCCGGGTACTACGATCGGATGAATTTCGTCATGACGCTCGGCCGCCATGAACGATGGTGCCTCGAGGTGGCCGCACGCCTCGCACCACCGGCGGGCGGACAGCTCCTGGACTTGGCCACAGGAACAGGCGTGATCGCATTGGCGGCGGCACGGAGGTACCCTGCCGCCGCCGTGACGGGCGTCGACTTCTCGGAAGAGATGCTGACTCGCGCAAAGGCCAAGCCCGGGGCCGACGCGGTTCGATGGCAGCACGCGGACGCGGCCTGCCTGCCGTTCGAGAACGAGTCTTTCGACGGGATCACCGAGGGCTATCTTCTCAGGAACGTCGAAGACCTGGACGGGGTGCTCCGCGAGCAATACCGAGTTCTTAAGCCCGGCGGCCGGATTGTGATCCTCGAAACGTGCCCCCCGAGCGGCCCGGTGAAGCCGATCGTGGATTGGGGAGTTCGCGTATTTGTTCCGCTGCTGGGACGGGTTGTGGCTCGCGACCGGTCGTCCTACAGCTATCTTGAATCCAGCACGCTCGCCTTCAAATCACCGCAACATATCGCCGGCATTCTGAGTGGACTCGGTTTCAAGAACATCGGGTGGCGCAAGAAGTTCTTCGGCACAAACGTCATACTGTGGGCCACCAAGCCGAGATGACGGTGTTGGCCCGCCTGACCAAAACGGGGCCGCTTTCCTTCCCCGAGCGACCATAGGGCACCGCACCTGTGCGGCATTCCCCGGAGGGAGGGAGCGGCATCCCCCTCACGGGGGAGCACACCGAACCGCCGCCGAGAGAGGCTGGCGACCATGGACATCACATCCACGGTCTCCCCATCCGCGGTGGCCACGCCCCCGAGCCGGCTCACCATCTGGGCCGGCCGGAGCCTGATCTTCATCGCCCTGGCGCACACCGCCATGTTCGCCCCCTTCGTACCCTGGTCCAGCTGGCTCGCCGGGGACCTCCGCAACGGTGCCGCGGACGATGAGTCGTTGGCACTGTTCTGGGCGCTTCCCGGTGGATTCGTCGTGGTGCTGGCGCTGCTGGGGATACTCCTGGCGCGGGTGGGACGGCAGGGACAACACGTTCCCGGGTATTTCGGCTGGGCGATCCTCGCCTGGGGCGCGCTGGGCGTAGGACTGATCGGAATGAGCGGTTTCATTTCCGCGATCGTCCCTGCCGGGCTGCTCATCGCGGCGAACATCACCGCCAAGCGCAAGAGCCGATAGCCGGTGAGCCGCCTGCCGGCGCGGCACGCCGCAGGCGACCGGAGGCCGGCGCATCCCATGGACCGAGGTGCCTGACGGCCGCGCCCCACGCTCAACGATTGCGCAGGATGACCTTCCCGACCGTGCGTCGGGCCGCCAGGTCCGCCAGGGCCAGACCGGCCTGCGCGAGCTCGTACTCTCCGCCGGTCAGCGGACGCAACCGGCCGGCGGCGGCGAGCTCGATCAGTTCCGCCAGCGGTGCGTCGGCGGCGCTCCCGGGCAGGTTCAGGTGGGCGCCGAGCCAGTAGCCGCCGATCGCGATGTTGCGCTCGCTGAGCAGGCCGGGATCGACCGGCTTCGGATCGACGCCGCCCGAGGTCCCGTAAGTGATCAGGCGGCCGAACGGGGCGAGCGCGTAGGGCGCGGCGTCGAACACCGCCCCGCCCACGGCGTCCAGGACGACGTCCACCTGAGAGCCGCCGTTGGCCTCGATCACCCGCTCGGCGTATCCGTCCGCGGCGCCGTCGACCGCCGCATCCGCACCGAGGCCCAGCACCACCTCACGCTTCTCTTCGGTGGACGCCGTGCCGATCACCCGCCCGGCTCCGAACTCCTTCGCCAGTTGCACCGCCAGGTGGCCCACCCCACCGGCCGCGGCGTTGACCACGACGCTCTCACCGGGTGCGATCCGCGCCGCCGTACGCAGGAGATGCCACGCGGTCAGGCCTTGGACCAGCAGCGCCAGCGCGGCGCCGGCGGGCAGCTCCTCCGGGATCTCCACCACCTCCTTCGCCAGCGCTTTCGTCGCGAAGGCGCGGCCCGCGAAGGCGAGCACCCGGCGACCGTCCGCGGTGCGGCCCACCACCTCGCCGCCCGGCACGAACGGGAGCGCGGGCGGCAGGTACGAACCGTCGAGCCGCTTGAGGTCGGCGAAATTGAGCCCGGCGGCCTCGACATCCACCAGGGTCTCGCCGGGGCCCGGCACCGGGTCGGGCACTTCGGCCAGGGTCAGCACCTCGGGACCGCCAAGCCGTTCGGCATGCATCACTCTCATGCACGCCACGCTAGGACCGGCGCCGAAGGCCGGCGAGCGGGTGGCGTTTCTGCATTGCGCGGAATGTATGAAGGTCCTTCATATGTTGTCGCAGCCGTGAACGATCTGACCGCGGCCGAACTGCGCGTGCTCGTCGCCGTGGACGGCGCGGGCAGCGTGTCGGCGGCAGGGGCTCGGCTGGGGCTCACCCAGTCGGCGGTCTCGCACGCCCTGCGCGCCGCCGAGCGGAAGATGGGGGCCGTGCTGTTCCACCGAGGACGCGGCGGCGCCCAGGCCACCGCGGCGGGGGAGGTCGCGGTCGGCCACGCCCGGCGCGTCCTGCGGCTCATGGAGGTCATGAAGACCGACACGCGCACCGCCGCCTCCGGCGGGGCCACCGGGACCATCCGGCTGGCCGCCTTCCGCAGCGCCGCCTTCCACCTGCTGCCGAGAGTGCTGGTGCGGTTCGGGCGGCGCCACCCTCAGGTCACCGTCGATGTGCGCATCGTGCCTGACTTGGGCAAAGGCATCGCCGGCGAGGTGGCCGACGGACGGGCCGACGTGGGCGTCGTCTCGCTTCCGGTGTACGTTGACGGGCTGGTCAGCAGGGAGCTGTACGCCGAGCCGTACGTCCTGGCCTATCCGGCCGGGCATCCGGATCCGCGCTCGCTGCCCATGATCGACTGGCATGAGAACTGCTCAGGCGAGACCCGGCGCTGGCTGGCCGGGCAAGAGTGGATTCCGCCTGGCGACATCACGGTCGAGGACGACGGCGTCGTCATGTCGATGGTCGGCCACGGGCTCGGCGCGGCGATCGTGCCGCGGCTGTCGACGGTGGGCGCACCACCCAAGGTCGCCACAACTGAGCTCGGTGACGGCGCCCCGCTGCGCAGGGTGGGCTACGTGACCACCCGGGAACTGGCGGGGTCGGCGCTGATCCGCGACCTGCTCGGCGAACTGCGTACCCTGCGAGCGCCCACGAGCGGCTGAGGGAGCGCCTCGCGCCGGGTCGAGGAGCAGTGCTTCAGCATGCGCGGCGCGACGGCTCAGCTGGGCGTGGGTGATCCGGCACCATGTGACAACGGCAGTACCGGGATGCGCATGGTGAGAGTGCCCGCGGTGGGAAAGCGGAAGGTGACGTCGATCGGGGTCGCGCCAAGCGGCCGGTGGATGCGGATCAGCTCCAGGTGCGGACGATCGCGGCCCTCCTGGAGCGAGAGGGTCCCATGCGGAGGGATCGTCACATGGATGGGCTTTGGGGCGGCGGCCGGGCCTGAGCGGTAGACGACTTCGTCGGCGTGTACGGTGCTGACGCCGTCAAGGGTCTGGGGCCGGTCGCTGTTGTTGACCAGGGTCAGGTACAGGCCCAGGTTGTCGCCGGCTTTCTGCTGGTTCATCGGTGGGGCGAGGATGTGGACGTGGATCAGTCGCATGGGCCCGACCTGCCCGTCGACCAGGGCGTTACGGCTCCGGGCACGATGTTCCCGCTCGGCGGGTTCACGGGCGGTGCAGGCCAGGAGCGTCAGCAGCAGGCAGGCCGCCAGCAGGACGTTCCATGTCGCCGCTCGCGGGATACCGCCGCGGACACCGGCTCCTGCTTCCTGTCGTGACATTCTCATAGCGCTCCCGTGGTCGGATGGGTGAAGTCCCGGGGGCTGCTCTTACCAGGCTGTTCGGTGAGTGAGTCACCAGAATGCGCCTCGCCCGCCCAGCGGGTGGACGAAGTTTGGGAGCGCATTTCCAGCGGGGTTGATTATCAAGGGCCTGGAGCCGATGGCCGCCGCACGTCCCCGGGCGACGCGGAAAATTGGGAGCGACGCCACAGGGAAATGCTATCAGTGCTGGCCAGGGCCACCCGGGCTGCTCGACGACCGACGCATATTGGAAACCGACGTTTAATCATGGCTTTCCATCAGTAAAATGGTCGCCGCTTTGCGCTCTATGAACAGATCCGGATTTCCGCCCATCTCCTCGATGCGCTTTCTTGCCATAAGGAGTACGTCACCGCGCGATGCCGGCATGGCCGAGCATGTCGGATACGACATGCGGTGGCGGGCCCCGGCCGGCGTGAGCGGGGCGGCGCGGCGGGACTGAAACGTCTCGGCGAAAGCCCGTAACGTATTACCGGCGATCCAGTGCTTGACGGGGCGAGGGTTGATCGTAACGCCGACCGGCGTGACGTAATGGGGTGCGGAGAATGTCTGAGGACGTGTGCCGTAGCTGCGGCAAGTCGTTGCCGGGCCGGACCGGCAAACCGGGTCGATCGTCGGTGTACTGCTCGGCCGCGTGCCGGCAGAAGGCGCACCGGTCGCGGCAGGCCGCACCGGGAGAGCGGGCGGTGCGGGAGCTGATCGCCGAAGTCCAGCGGCGGGTCCAACTGCTGGTTCCGCAACCGCCGGAGGTGTTCTACTCCGAGGTGACGACACTGTCGTCCTCGATCGGCAGGTTGCGCCGCATCGCCCGGAGCGCACGTGACGCCGACCGGATCGCCGTGGTCGAGCGAAGGCCGCGGACGGCCGTTGAAATCGTCACGCCGGAATCGGTGACGAAATCAGCGACGAAATCGGCGACCGAATCCGGACCGCGCGTCCGGCCGGACGAGGAGCAGGCCGCCGCGGCTCTCTCCGCCGTTCGTTCGGGGAACGATTCGATGTTCGCCCACGTGGTCGAGCCGTACCGGCCGGAGCTGCAGGTGCACTGCTACCGGATGGTCGGCTCCTACGACGACGCCGAGGACCTCGTGCAGGAGACGTTCCTGCGGGCCTGGCGCAAACGCGACGGCTTCGAGGGGCGTTCCACCGCGCGCGCGTGGCTGTATCGGATCGCCACCAACGCCTGCCTCGACTTTCTGCGGCGGCACACGCGCCGGCCGCGGCACTACGAGGCGCTGCCGGGGATGGAGCATGGCAGCGGGGAGCCTCCCGCGCGTGTCACCTGGCTGCAGCCGTACCCCGACCGGCTCCTGGACGGGGTGGTCTCGGATGAGATCGGGCCGGACGCGGCGGTGGTGTCCAAGGAGACGATCGAGCTGGTGTTCCTGACCGCGATCCAGCATCTGCCGCCCCGCCAGCGTGCGGTGCTGATCCTGCGGGACGTGCTCGGCTGGCCGGCCACCGAGACGGCGGAGCTGCTGGAGCTCTCCGTCCCGGCGGTGAACAGCGCGCTGCAACGGGCCCGGCCGACGATGCGCAAGCGTCTCCCCGAACGCCGTACGGATTGGGCGGCCTCGGAGACGCTCAGCCGGGAGGAACGCGCGATCGTGCACCGCTACATGGCGGCCGCCGAACAGGCCGACATCAGCGTGATGGCGGAGCTGCTCAGCGAGGACGCGCGGCTGACGATGCCGCCGAACCCGCTGTGGTTCGTGGGCCGTGACGCGATCCTGTCCTTCGTCGCGCCGGCGTTCGATTCCGGCTCGCCTCAGTACCTCGGACGCTGGCGGCACCTGCCGACCCGAGCCAACGGGCAGCCGGCCATGGCCGGCTACGTGCAGCGGCCGGGCACCACGGTCTACCGCGCGCAGAACCTCGACGTGATCCGGATCGCCGACGGGAAGATCGTGGAAATCACCACGTTCGAACCTCACCTGCTCCCCGCGTTCGGCCTGCCGCTGACGCTTTGAGGTACGCCACAGCGGCCGGCGGGACATCGGACCGATGAGTTCTCCGGACCGGATGCGTCTCAACGTTCGACAATCGCCCGCGGCGAGCACCCGTGACCCGCGGCAGGTAAGAACGGAGAGACACCATGGCCACGGTAATCGCGAATATGTCGATGTCGCTGGACGGCTTCGTCGCCCACCCCTCCAGTGGGGCGGACCGGCTGTTCGGCTGGTACTTCAACGGCGACGTCGCCGTCCCGACGGCCGTCCCGGAGTACACCTTCCAGATGTCCGAGGCGAGCGCGGCTCTGTTGCGCGACGCGACCACCAAGGTCGGCGCGCTGGTCTCCGGCCGCCGAACCTTCGACGACGCGAAGGGCTGGGGCGGCAAACACCCGATGGGCGCCCCCGTCTTCGTCGTCACTCACACGGTGCCGGACGGCTGGCCGCAGGACGACACGTCCATCATCTTCGTCACGGACGGCGTCGAGAGCGCCGTCGAGAAGGCGAAGGCCGTCGCCGGCGAAAAGATCGTCGCGGTCGCCAGCGCCGACATCACCCAGCAGTGCCTCAACGCGGGCCTGCTGGACGAGGTTCACGTGGACCTGGTGCCCGTGTTCCTCGGTGCAGGCATCCGCTTCTTCGACAACCTCGACGACGTCATCGAACTGGAGGACCCGGTGACCGTCGAAGGGCGCGGCGTGACGCACCTGCGTTACCGGCTCAAGTCCCGCTGAGCGACCCCGGATGGGAGGTCCTGCCCGCTCACGACCTCGGGCGGGCGGGACCGCCATCGCCTCTTTCCACCCACAGGGACTCGACAGCAGGAGAAGCAAGGATGTTGCTGGAGAACAAGAACATCGTCATCTACGGCGCCGGTGGCAAGGTCGGGGGCGCCGTCGCCCTGGCCTTCGCGCTGGAGGGGGCCAAGGTCTTCCTGACCGGGCGCACCCGCGAGCCTCTCGACCGGCTGGCCGCGGAGATCACCACCTCCGGCGGGTGGGCCCAGGCGGCCGTGGTCGACGCCCTTGACGAGCAGTCGGTCGACGAGCACGCCCGTGCGATGGTGTCCGAGGCAGGAAGCATCGACGTATCGTTCAACCTCATCTCGCGCGGAGACGTCCAAGGGGTTCCGCTGGTCGACATGAAGACGAGTGACTTCACCCGCGCCGTCACGACCGGGATAACCGCGAACTTCATCACGGCACGAACGGCCGCCCGCCACATGATCGAGCGGGGATCCGGAGTGATCCTCGCGCTGGACAGCGGATCCGCCTACGGAAGCCCCATGATGGGCGGCACCGGCCCCGCCGACGCGGCGACCGACACCTTCATCCGCAACCTTGCGGTAGAGGTCGGCCCTCATGGTGTGCGGGCTCTGGGTCTTTGGGCGGCCGGGATCCCGGAGACGCTGTCACCGGAACGGATCGCCGCGGTCAACGCCACGATGCGCGCGGATGCCGCGTCCTTTCAGGCCGTCCTCGACCGCCTGGACGAGATGAGAATGCTGCGCCGTTCGCCGCGACTGGTGGAAATAGCGGCCATGGCCGCGTTCCTGGCCTCGGACCGGTCGGCCGGGATCACGGGCACGTTCGTCAACCTCACCGGGATGTTCCCCAGCTGAACGGGGGCGTCGCCGCCAATCGCCCGCCGCGGTCCCGCCCGGTTCCCCTTCGGCGTGGACGCTGGGCAGCCCCAGGTTGCCCAGCGCGTCGGAATCTATTGCTCGAATGCGCAAGTTTGCGACTATTCTTCGTTGAGTGCGACGTTCGCCGACCCGGCGGAATCGAAGGACGGGGGCGGAAGAAGTGGCCTGGGAGACCGTGCCGGCGGAGGTGACGGCGAGCCGCCCGTCTCTCCGCAGGGTTGTGATGTCGCTGATCTCTTTGGCTTTGGCGGCGACGCTCATCGTCTTCCTGCCACGCATCGCCGGAGTCACGTGGGAGGAGCTCTACGACCGCTTCTCGCAGATCGGCTGGGGCGCGATGGCCGTGCTCACGGGGCTGTGGGTGGCCGGGCTGTGCGCCTACTCGGTTGTGCTCAGCGGCTCCCTGCCCGGGTTGAGCAGGCGCCGGGCGATTCTGATCAACTGTGTCGGAAGCGGTGTCAGCAACGTACTGCCCTTCGGCGGAGCCGTGGGCGTGGCCATGACGTTCACGATGACGGCCAGATGGGGCTTCGGGCGGCGGCCGGTCGTGGTCTCGACCGTGGTGACGGGCGTGTGGAACATGCTCACACGGTTCCTTCTCCCCGCCGTGGGGCTCCTGTGCCTGGTCGGCACAGGGCGGGTGCCGGACAGCCGGCTGGCCGTGGCCGCCGGCACCGGCGGCGCGCTGCTCCTCGGGGTCGTGGCCGCCATGTCGGCCGCCCTCTACCGGGAAGGCGCGGCCGACCTGCTGGGCAGGGGACTGGATCGGGTCGTCAGACGGCTGCCGATCAAATCCGAGCCCAGCCTGCGGAACATCCTCCTCGACCTGCGCAGCTCCACCATCGAGATCACCCGCACCAAGTGGCCACAGCTCACGCTCGGCATGATCAGCTACATGGCGCTGCAATGCGTCCTGTTCATCGGCTGCCTGCAGGTGACCGGCGGCAGGATCCCCATCCCCGAAGCGATCGCCGCCTTCGCGATCAACCGAGTGTTGACCACCGCCGTCATCACGCCGGGAGGCTCGGGGATCAGCGAGTCGGCGACCGCGTTGGCACTGCTCGGCTTCGGCGTGGCGCCCGCGGTGGCCGCGGCCGCCGTGCTGCTGTTCTGGTTCTTCGCCCACCTGATCGAGATCCCGGTCGGCTGGCTGGCCTGGACCCTCTGGTCGCTGACCGCGCGGGATGACAAGCGAGCACCGACTTCGCAGCGATCGGAAATACGTCGCTGAATATTCTCCACCCGGGATTCTTCGGCGAACTCTTACGGGATTTCGCACATTTGACCGGAATGGGAAAGGCCCGGCGCGGTCAAGAACCGGCTGGGTAAACTCACCACTCATGATCACGCGAGGCGAACGGCCCGCCATGCCCCCCTCCGCCGAGCCCACCGACCCGCCCGTCGCCGGGCGGGCCTCCCTTTCCGCCCGAGCCAGGGGGTTGCGGCTGGTAGCCGCCGGGATCTGTGTCGCGCTGCTCTGCGTCGGGACCTTCTGGGGGGACGACGACGCCTTCCCCTTCGGACCGTTCCGGATGTACTCCACCAGCACCCCGCCCAACGGGAACATCCATGTGATGACGCTGCAGGCCCGGATGCCGGACGGCTCATGGCGGGAGGCGCCGCTCGACGCGCCCATCGTGGGGGTGAACCGGGCCGAAGTGGAGGGCCAGATCCCGCGCTTCCAGGCCGATCCCGCGCTCGTGGGCAAGCTTGTCGAGGCTCACGACCGGTTGCGCCCCGCGGAGCCGCGCTGGACGGGGGCCCGGCTCGTGATGCGCTATCTGAAGCTGCGTGACCGTAGGTTCGTCGGCACCGAAGAGAAGGTGGTGGCCCAATGGCTGCGCTGAACCGCTGGTTCTTCGGGCCGGTTCCCCTCGCGCGAGTGGCGGTCTTCCGGATCGCCGCGTACCTGTTCATCCCGCTCGATCTGCTGGTGCTCCGCCCGCTCGGGTCCCAGCACGCCTCGGCGACCGCCCTGTACAAGCCGCTGATCGTCGCCGAGCTGCTCCATCTGCCCCGGCCGACTCCCTGGTTGATCGTCGCCGTCACCTGGACGCTGATCCCGCTGGCCCTGGCCGCCGCGGCGCTCGCGCCGTCCGGCCGGTGGCAGCGCGTCCTCGGAACGGCGATCTTCCTGCTCTACTTCGAGCAGCTGCTCATCAGTTTCTCGTTCGGGAAGGTCGACCACGACCGCATCGCGTACGTGGTGGCGCTGGCGGTCCTGCCAACGGTGGCGGGGGCCCGGTGGCGGAGCTCCGGCTCGGCCGAATCGGCCGCGTGGGCGCTCCGATGCGTGCAGCTCGCGGTTGTGGCGACGTACTTCCTGTCGGCCTTCGCGAAGCTCCGTTTCGGGGGCGTCGAGTGGGTCAACAGCGCGACGCTGGTCCGCGCCGTGATGCGCCGGGGTACCGGGGTCGGCCGGTTGCTGCTCGACTACCCCTGGACGCTGCACTGGGCCCAGTGGGGGATCATGCTCATGGAGCTGGTCTCGCCCGTGGTCCTCTTCCTGCGCGGCCGGTGGCGGTACGCCGCCGTCGGCGTGCTGACCGCCTTCCATCTGATGGTCTTCGCCACGATCACGATCATGTTCTGGCCGCACGTGCTCTGCCTGCTGTTCGCCTTCCTGCCGACAGAGCGTCTCGTCCGAAACGGCGCCGCGGACGCAGCGGGGTCAGCCGCTCCGGCGCTGGTCGGCGGGCAGGACGCACATCGGGGTGCCGCCGGGGAGCCGATGCCGGTTGTCGGCGATGAGCCGGTACACCCCGTGGGCCAGCCACCGGAAGGGCGGGACGCGCAGGAGCAGCCCCAGGGGTGACCACGGCAGTCCCGCCGCGATGAGGATCTTGGCCACCGCCTGGGCCCCGCCGTATATGCGGCCCTGGGTGTCCACCCAAAGCAGCTCGTACTCCGCCCGTTCCCGGGTGGTGCCGAGTGCCGCGAGGTCGGTGAACTGCCAAGGCTGAGCATCGGCGGGAACGTTCATGCGCCGCTCGATGAAGTTCGCCGCGGTGGTGCAGAAACCGCAGTCCCCGTCATAGACGATCAAGGATCTACCCACAGCCCCCATCATGCCGTACGCCCCGGAAAGTCCTACGGCGACCGGCAATCCACGCGGGCGGTCAGTTGTTCGCCAGCAGTCCGTTGATCTCGCCGTAGTCGAGGGCGTCGGTCAGCGTGGTGTAGGTGCCGCTGCCGAGCAGTTCAAGGGCCGCCTTCCTGGCGACCGCGTAGGCCGCCTGGGCGACGGAGCTGCCCAGGCTGATCCGTGCGACGCCCCGCTCCGCCAGCGCCGCCACATCGGGTGCGCCCGGCCCGGCGAGCACGTTCACCGGTACGGCCACCTTCTCGACGAAGGCCGCGATCGTCGGGAGGTCGGTGAGGCCGGGGATGAAGACGCCGTCGGCGCCGGCCGCGACGTAGGCCGCGGCACGGGCCAGCGTCTCGTCGAAGCGGGTGTCGGGGTCGCCCACCGAAAGAAGGTAGGTGTCGACGCGCGCGTTGACGAACAACGGAACCCCACTCTCGTCCGCGGCCCGGCGAGCGGCGCCGATCCGGGCCGCCTGCTCCTCGACCGGCCGCAGCGGCGTCGGCCCGCCGTGGTGGGCGTCCTCCAGGTTGACCCCCACGGCCCCGGCCTCAAGCACGGCTCGTACGGTATCCGCGACCCCGTCGGCGTCCTCGGCGTACCCGGCCTCGATGTCGGCGGTCACGGGGACGTCCACGGCCGCCGCGACGCGTGCGACGAGGTCGAGGGCGCGGCGGCGGTCCAACCGGTCGCCATCTGAGGCGCCGAGGCTCCAGGCCACCCCCGCGCTGGTAGTGGCGATCGCGGTAGCCCCGGCGGCTTCGACAATGCGTGCGCTGGCGGCGTCCCAGGCGTTGGCGAGCAGCAGCGGACTGCCCGCGACGTGCAGGGAACGGAACAGCTGGGCCTTCTCAACGTGAGTCGTCATGGTGAGAGTCCACCAGTTCGCGCCGCACGGGGTCCAGCGGGTTTCGGACATGACCGCGGCCTCACCCCGTGGGCGGCAGACGGACGATCAGCGGGTCTCAGCGCTCGTCGACGACCTGGCCGTTCAGGGCGGTGCCGTCCTTGGTGAGGGCCATGGTCAGCGGCGCCTCCGGGAAGGTGGGCAGGGCGGCGAGCGCGGCGCCCATCTGCCCGGCGGTCTCCCAGTGCCAGGTGTCGGTGTAGGTGCCGTCCTCGAGCCGGATCAGCACGACGTGGGTGAGCCCGGGGTGCCCCTCCCGGACGGTCGCGATCAGCGAGCTCCGGCGGGCCAGGAACTCCTCCAGGTCGGCGTCGGCGACGGAGTAGCGGTGCGAGCGGACGACGGACATGTCGATGTCTCCTATGTGTGGGGGTTCGTGGCTTACCAGCTGCCGGCGATCTGCCGGATCGGGGCGTTCAGGCGGTTGAAGAGGTTGGTGACGGCGGCCATCAGCAGGATCGAGGCCAGCTGCTGCTCGTCGAAGTGGTCGGCGGCGTTGTTCCAGACGTCGTCGGGGACGGCGTCGGCGCGGTCGGCCAGCCGGGTCGAGGCCTCGGCCAGCTCCAGCGCGGCCCGCTCGGCGTCGGTGTAGTACGGAGCCTCGCGCCAGGCGGCGACCAGGCCGATGCGGTCGTCGCTCTCACCGAGCTTGCGCAGGTTCTTCAGGCCGGCGTCGACGCAGAAGCTGCAGCCGTTGATCTGGCTGACCCGCAGGTGGACCATCTCCATGAGCTCCTGGGGGAGACCCTGCGACTGAGCGGCCTTCATCAATTCCATGATCGGCTTCATCGCGGCGGGGATGATCGTGGCGGGGTTCTTCATCCGGGCTTCCATCGTGTTTCCTCCGTCTCAGTTCGTGTGAGATCAGAGTGGCTGCCCGGATTGATACATTCGCTATGCGCGCACGATGCGATGGTGATGGGGAGAAAATGCTGCGCTTTACCCTTCTCGGCCCCGTCCAGATGGTCGCCGACGGTGCGCCGCTGACGGGCATCGCCCCACGTCACCGGGCTGTGCTGGCCTACCTTCTGCTCAATGCCGGCCGGGTGATCAGCATCGAGCGGCTGATCGACGCGATGTGGGGCTACGACCAACCGGACACCGCCCGATCGCAGATCCATGCCTCCATCACCGCGATCCGCAAGGTCCTGCGCGGCGCGGGAGCCGGACACCTCCTTGAGACGCGGGCCGGCGGCTACGTCGCGCAGCCGGAGCCCGGACAGGTCGACGCGCAGGAGTTCACCGAGCTGGTGGCCGCGGGTGAGCTGCGCGAAGCCCTGGATCTGTGGAGCGGCGAGGCGCTGGAGGACGTGCACGCGCATTACGTCAGCGGCGTCCGGGAGCTCTGGACCGACCGGCGCCTGTCGGCATACGAGCGCCTGGTGGAGGGCGAGCTCGCCGCCGGGCGGCACGGCGATCTACTCGACGAGCTCGCCGCCCAGGTGACCGCCAGCCCGCTCCGCGAGAAGCTCAACGGCCATCTCGTCCTGGCCCTGCACCGGGCGGGGCGGCAGGCCGACGCCCTGGCAGCGGCGCGTTCGTACCGTACGGCTCTCGCGGACGACCAGGGCCTCGACCCCGGACACGCCTTCATCGAGCTGGAGCGGGCGGTCCTGGCGGACGACCCGGCGTTGCGCCTGGCTGACGCGGCGCCGGCGGTTCCCGGCCCGCCGCGTCGCTCCACCTTCCTGCCCTACGACATTCCGGATTTCTCCGGACGCGCCGTCGAGCTGGAGCAGCTGGGCGAGCGCCACGGGCCGGCGGTCGTCACGATCGACGGCATGGCCGGGGTCGGCAAGACCACGCTCGCCGTCCATGTGGCCCACCGGCTGGCCGCCCGCTATCCGGACGGCCGGCTCTTCATCGACCTGCACGCCCACACCGCGGGCCGGGAGCCGATCGACGCCGCCGCCGCGCTGGAGGCCCTGCTCCGCCAGCTCGGGGTGCCCGCGGACCGCATCCCGGTCACGCTCGTCGAGCGGAGCGCCCTCTGGCGCGCCGAGCTGGCCGATCGCCGCGTACTCGCCGTACTCGACAACGCTCTCGACGCCGAGCACGTGCGCTCCCTGCTGCCGGGCCACTCCGACTCCCTCCTCCTGGTCACCAGCAGGCGGCGGCTCGTCGACCTGGACGGCGCCCACGCGCTGTCGGTCGACGTGCTGGGCGAGGAGGACGCGGCCCGGCTGTTCGAGCGGATCGTGGGCGAACGCGCGCACCACGAGCCGGACGCCGTGCGCGAGGTGCTGCGCCTGTGCGGGTACCTGCCGCTCGCCATCCGGATCTCCGCCGCCCGTCTCCAGCACCGCCCGCGCTGGACCGTGTCCTATCTGGCGGGCCGGCTGCGGGACCATCGCCGGCTCCTGGACGGGGTGTCGGCGGCCTTCGCCCTCTCCTACGAGCACCTCCACGAGGCCGAGCAGCACATGTTCCGCCTGCTCGGACTGGCGCCCGGGCGCGACATCGACGCCTACGGCGCGGCCGCACTGGCCGGGATCTCGGAGGACGAGGCGGAGGAGCTCCTCGAAGGCCTCCTCGACGCCCACATGCTCCTGCAGCTCGAACCGGGCAGGTACACCTTCCACGACCTGCTCCGCGAGCACGCGCGCTCGATCGCCGCGGACGACGGCGCCGTCATGCGGCTGCTCGTCTACTACCTGCACCGCTCCCGCGCGGCGATGGACCGGCTCTTCCCGCACAGTGTCAGCCAGCGGGAGGGCGTCCCCCAGCCGGCCGCCCCGATCGCGCCCATCCGCGACGCCGCGGAGGCGATCGCCTGGCTCGATGCCGAGCGCTCCAACATCATCGCGACCGCCGTCCACGGACCCGAGATCTGCCTCGGCCTCCTGGCTCTGACGATGCGCCCCTACCTCGACCAGCAGGCGCACCACGACGACGCGCTCACGCTGCACACCCTGGCGCTCCAGCGCAGCCGCAAGCTCGGCGACCGCGAGGTCCAGGCGCGCGCGCTCACCGACCTGGCCTGGACCTACTGGCGGCGCGGCGAGTACGAGCGCGCGGAGGAGCACGCTCACCGGGCCCTCGACGGGTGCGAAGAGGACCACGAACGGGCTCGGGCGCTCCTCACCCTGGGAAACGTGGCCCTGCGTCGCCGCCAGGACACGCAGGCGGAGCAGTACCTCAAGCTGGCGCTCGACCTCACCCGGATCGGCGCCGACTCCTGGGCCGAGGCCCA
Organism: Microtetraspora malaysiensis; assembly: GCF_001528665.1. Lineage (GTDB taxonomy): Bacteria > Actinomycetota > Actinomycetes > Streptosporangiales > Streptosporangiaceae > Microtetraspora_A > Microtetraspora_A malaysiensis. The sequence goes on along the minus strand of NZ_BBYJ01000017.1, from coordinate 116,592 downwards.
CGTGCTCGGCCTCCTCGCCCTCGTCCTCGACCGGGCCGGCCGTCCGGAGGAGGCCCGGCGCCATCTCGACCTGGCGCTGGCGCTCCACCGCAAGGTGGGCAACCCGGCCGGAGAGGCGGTGACCCTCAACCACCTCGGCGTCGTCCTGCGGCACCAAGGCGAGCTCGCCCAGGCCCGCGCCCGCCATGAGCAGGCCGCGGCTCTCTACCGCGAGCTCGGCAACACCGCCGACGAGGCGGCCGCGCTCAACGGGCTGGCCGAGGCGGCGGACGCCCCGGCTCGGGCGGTCGAGGAGCACACGGCCGCGCTCGCGCTCGCCGACCTGACGCGCAACCGGCCGGAGCAGGCGCGTGCGCACGACGGGCTGGCGCGCGCCCACCTCGCACTCGGGCACTCAGAGCAGGCCGGTGCGCACGGGCGGCTGGCCCTCGGCCTTTACGGGGAGCTCGGTGTTCCGGAGGCGGAGGAGGTCCGCACGTTCCTTGCGCAGGCCGGCCTTGAGCAGGCCGGCGAGCCCGCATGGCAGGACGCCCCGCACACCGTGAAGGCCTGAGCGTTCTGTCGGCGGTTCTACCGGTATGCCCCCGGCTCAGGAGCCGAGATAGCGCAGTACGGCCAGGACCCGGCGGCTGTAACCGGTGGTGTGGGACAGTGCCAGCTTGTCGAACAGCGCGTTGACATGCTTCTCCACCGCGCTCTGCGACACGTGCAAGGCCTGCGCGATCGAGGCGTTGGCCATGCCCTGCGCCATCAACTCCAGCACCTCCCGCTCGCGCCCGGTCAACTGGGCGAGGGGGTCGGCGTGGCTGGTCCGGGCGAGCAGCTGCCGTACCACCTCCGGGTCGAACGCCGTACCCCCGGCCCCGACCCGCTCCAGCGCGTCCAGGAAGTCGCCCACCTGGGCCACCCGATCCTTGAGCAGGTAGCCGACGCCTTCGATGTTCTCGCTCATCAGCTCGGTGGCGTACTTCTTCTCCACATACTGCGACAGCACCAGCACCTTGACGTCCGGCCGGCGTCGTCTGATCTCCAGGGCCGCGCGCAGCCCCTCATCCGTGTGCGTGGGCGGCATGCGAACGTCGGCCACCACCACGTCAGGCTGCTGCGCGGCCACCGCCGCGAGCAGCGCTTCGGCGTCGCCCACCGCGGCGAGCACCTCGTGGCCCTCCTCGGCCAGCAACCGGACCAGCCCCTCGCGCAGCAGGGTGGAGTCCTCGGCCAGGATCACCCGCACGGCAGCTCCGCCTCGATCAGGGTCGGCCCGCCGTACGGGCTGGTCACCGTGAAGCGGCCGTCCAGCGCGGCCACCCGCCGCGCCAACCCCGACAGCCCGCTGCTCGCCGGGTCCGCCCCGCCCACGCCGTCGTCCTGAACACGCACGACGACCATTGTGTCGTTTTTACCGACTTCCACGGTGATCCCGGTGGCCTGAGAGTGTTTGGCGGCGTTGGTCACCGCCTCGCTGACCACGAAATACGCCGCCGTCTCCACCGCCGCCGGCGGCCGTGCCGACAGGTCGCAGACGACCGTGACCGGAACGCCGGAACGCTCGGCGACCCCGGCCAGAGCATCGGCGAGCCCCAGGGAATCGAGCGCTGACGGGTAGACGCGCCAGGCCACCTCGCGCAGTTCGACCAGCGCCTGCTGCGCCTGCTCATGGACCTGCTCCAGCAGCTCCGGCCGCCCCCGGCGGGCGCGCCCGACCAGCATGGACAGCGCCACCAGCCGCTGCTGCAGCCCGTCGTGCAGGTCCCGCTCGATCCTGCGCCGCTCGGAGTCGACCGCCGCCAGCACCCCGGCACGACTCTCGGTCAGCTCGGCGATCCGGCGCCGCAGCGCCTCCGAGGGGTCCGGGCCGAGCATCCGTACGGCCAGCCGCTGCTCCAGGGCGTGCACCCCCACGAGGCCCGACAGGTCGAGGAACAGCAGGACGAGACCTGCCAGGCAGAAGTAGGCGAGCAGCGGGAGGCTGGGCAGCATGCCGTCGACCGGCCGGCCCCTGCCCCAGGACCACGCCAGGACGACGGCCGTGCCGACGCCGCAGCCGAGCAGGAAGACCACCAGGCCGCCGAGCACGCCCACCGGCGCCCTGGCCGCCAGGTAGCGCAGCTCGCGCCCGTCGGTGTGACCCGCCGTGAGCCCCAGATCCGCGGGATCCAGGCGCAGGCGGCGGGCGTCGAGCACGGCCAGCCGCCGGGCCGCCTCCCGCACGCCCGGCCGACCGGCGAACGGCAGCGTCACCAGGACGAAGACGAGGTCCAGCAGGGCGGTGACCGTCCCGAGGACCACCGCCCCCAGTAGCCTCAGGCCCCTAGCCGCGACCCGCATGCCGTCCCCTGTGCCGCTCGCCCAGCCTGACCCCCACGAAGACGAGCACGGCCAGCAGCACCAGGGCGATCACCCCGTTGGTGCCCACGTTGACGTACGTTTCGACCAGCGACCAGTTCTCCCCCAGGACGTAGCCGGCCAGCACGAAGATCGTGTTCCAGATGAGGCTGCCGACCGTGGTCAGCAGCGTGAAGGGGCCGAGCGGCATCCGTTCCACCCCGGCGGGAATCGAGATCAGGCTGCGGAAGATGGGGATCATCCTGCCGAAGAACACCGTCTTGCGGCCGTGCCGGAGAAACCACGCCTCGGTCTTGTCGATGTCGGAGACCTTCAGCAGCGGGATCCGGGCGGCCAGGGCCAGCGTGCGCTCGCGGCCGAGCAGCGCGCCCACCCAGTACAGCGCCAGCGCGCCCCCCACAGAACCCGCCGTGGTCCACAGCAGCACACTCACCAGGTCCATCTCACCCCGGGACGCGGTGAATCCGGCCAGCGGCAGGATCACCTCGCTCGGGAGGGGCGGGAAGAGGTTCTCCAACGCGATCGCCAGCCCCGCACCCGGCGCCCCGAGGCTTTCCATCAGTTCGATCAGCCAATCCGTCATGCCACGAAATTACGAAGAGTCACGATATGGCCGGAATGAGGCATGCGGCCGTTCTGGGGTGCGGAAAACCACAGATACACGCGGAGATCGGCCTCATACCGCGGCCCCGGCGGCCGGACCTACCGTCGCCATCCGTGATCCGAAAGCTATTCGACGTCCCGAGACGGATACTCGCCGGACTGGCGGCCCTCGCCACCCTCGTCGCAGTGATCATGCTGTCCGCCATGACCGACAGCACGATGCAGCCCCTGTCGGCCTCGGCGCCCACCGCGGAGTTCAGCGCCGAACGGGCACTGGCCCACCTGAAGCGGTTCGCCGCCGAACCGCGGCCCATCGGCAGCGCGGCGCGCGACCGGGCCAGGGATTACCTGGCCGCTCGACTGCGCGCCGCTGGTCTCCGGGTAGAGGTCCAGCGGTCTGTCGGGGCCCGCTCGGCGGCGGGGCTGGCGACCTTCGGCCAGGTCGACAACATCGTGGGCCGGCTCCCCGGAACCGATTCGACCGGCACGGTGCTCATCGCCGCCCACTACGACTCCGCGGCGATGGGTGCGGGCGCCTCCGACGACGGCGCGGCGGTGGCCGCGATGATCGAGGCCGTACGGGCGCTGCGCTCGGGCGCCAACCCGCGTAACGACATCGTGTTGCTGATGTCGGACGGCGAGGAGGACGGCGTACTCGGCGCCGAGGCGTTCGTCCGGGAACATCCGCTGGGACGTACGGGCGGTGTGCTGCTGAACTGGGAGGCCCGGGGCACGAGCGGCCCCTCGCTGATGTTCGAGACCTCCCGGGACAACGCCCGGCTGGTCGAGACGTTCGTCGACGCCGTCCCCGCTCCGCGCGGCGACTCCGCCATGGTCGAGATGTACCGGCTGCTGCCCAACAACACCGACTTCGCCCCGCTGACCAAGGCCGGATTCACCGGCATGAACTTCGCCTACATCGAGCGTTCCTCGCTCTACCACACCGCCGAGGACACCATCGCGAACCTCGACCGCGGCAGCCTGCAGCACCACGGCGCGAACATGCTGGCGCTGGCCCGCTCCCTGGGGAACGCGGACCTGCGGACGCTGACCTCCGACCATGACGTCACGTACTTCCGCGCCCTCGGGACCGTGATCACCTATCCGGACGTGGTCGTCTGGCCGCTGGCCGCGCTGTCCGTCCTCGCGGTCGCGGGGCTGGCGCTGTTCGCCCGCGCCGGGCGGCTGCTCAGCCTGCCCCGGCTGACGGTGGCGGCGGCCTCCGCCGTCGTGCCGTTGCTCGCGTCCGCCGCCCTGGCGCAAGGACTGTGGGAGCTGCTGGTGGCCGTACGGCCGGCCTACGACACGATGGGCGGGCTCCTGCACCGCCCGCGGCCGTACCAGGCGGCGGTCGTGGCCCTGTCCGCGCTGGCGGTGCTCGGCTGGTACCTGCCGCTGCGCCGCAGGCTCGGACCGGCGGCGCTGGCGGTCGGCGCGCTGACCTGGCCGGCCGCGCTCGGCGTGCTGTGTGCCCGGTTCGCCCCCGGAGCGGCCTTCCTGTTCACCCTGCCGGCGCTGATGTGCGCGCTCGGCGCGCTGGCGGCGCTCCTGCTTCCCACGTCCGCCTGGGCACGGGTGGCGGCGGCGACGCTCGGGCCGATCACGGCCGCCATGCTCCTGCCCTCTCTCGCCGGAAACGCGTTCGACGGGATGGGGCTGGCGCTCGGCGGGGTGAGCGCGCTGGTCCTGGCACTGTTCGGGCTGACCGTGCTGCCGATCGTGGAACTCTTCCTGCCCGACCCGGGCAGCAGGCCGAACCGGGGCGTCGTCGTCGCCGTGCCCCTGACCGCCGCCGTCCTCGCGCTGAGCCTGGTCGGCACCGGGCTGGTCACGGACACGTTCGGCGCGGACCGGCCGCAGCGCACGCACCTGGCGTACGTCATGGACGCCGACACCCGCGTCGCCCACTGGGTCAGCGCCGACACCGACCCCGCCGAGTGGACCAGGCGGTACGTCTCCGGCCACGACACCGCGGCGCTTCCTCCGGGGTACGCGCGCGGCACACTGTGGACCGGCCCCGCCCCCGCGATCACCGCCGACGGCCCGCGAGCCACCGTGATCGCGTACGACGGGCGCACGCTCAAGCTGCACGTGACCGCCGGAAAGGGCGCCCGTTCCGTGACGCTGCGTCTCGACCGCCCGATAACCCAGGCCACCGCGGCGGCCGGTCGCTTCGGTTCGGTGAGCATCCCCGTCAGCGGCACGCGAGCCGGGACCTGGCCCGCCGAGATCCGCTTCCGCGGCATCCCCGCCTCGGGAGTCCAGATCACCGTGCGGCTCCCGGACTCGGACCGGATCCGCGTCACCGCGATCGCCGAAACGGACGGCTTCTCGGCGGTGCCGGGATTCCTGCCCCGGCCTGCCGGTCTGGTCGCGGCCACCAGGGAGGACGGCGACCTCGTCGCGGTCACCCGCGGCTACACCCTGACCAGCACCAGGGCTTCGTCACTGAGTGGCTGAGGTAGAGCCCGACCGCCTGCGACTCGAGTTCTGTCAGGGTACGAGGAGGACGCGCCCGAGCTGGGAGCGGCCCTCCAGGATCCGATGCGCCTCGGCCGCCTCGGTCAGCGGCAGGCGGGCGTGGAGGGCGGCGCGTAGCCTGCCCTCCACCGCGTACCGCGTGGCCTCCTCCACGTCCTCACGCGCCTGTTTCGGGGCGGCAGCACGCAGGGCGAGCAGCGAGAATCCCGTGACGGACCTGAGCGCGAACAGGCTGGTAACGGGGACGTCGGTGGGCTCGCCGCTCGCCGCGCCGTACACGACGGCCCGGCCGAACGGGGCCAGCAGATCGAGGCTGCGGCGCAGCACGCCTCCCCCGACGGAGTCCAGGACGACGTCGACGCCGCCCGGCGCGGCCTCGCGTACCCGCTCGGGCCAGTCCGCGGCGGAGTAGTCGACGGCGGCGTCCGCGCCCATCGCGCGGACGAAGTCGAGCTTGGCCGGCGAGCCGGCGGTGGCGATCACCGTCGCGCCGGAGATCTTGGCGAGCTGCACGGCCAGGTGGCCGATGCCTCCGGACGCGGCGTGGACCAGCACGGTTTCGCCGGGCGCCGTTCGCGCGGCGCGCAGGGCGCCCAGCGCCACCGGCGCGGCCAACGGCAGGATGCTGGCGGTGGCGTCGTCGATCCCCTCCGGTACGTGCACGAGCCACTCGGCGTCGGCCACGACCTGGTCGGCGAAGGCGTCCTCCGCGAGCGCGGCGACCCGACGGCCCACGAGGCCGGGCTCGACACCGGGGCCGATGTCCTCGACCGTGCCCACCACGTCGCCGGTCAGCACGGCCGGCAGGTCCCGCCGGTAGATGCCGCCGGCGTCCGGGCCGCGGCGGAACTTCACGTCGACGAAGTTCGCGCCGATCGCCTCGACGCGGAGCCGTACCTGGCCGGGGCCGGGGATCGGGGGATCGGTCTCCTCCATGACGAGCACCTCGGGGCCGCCGTACGCGTGATAGCGGATTCGGCGCATGATGTCCTCCTGGGTTCCGAATAAACTGGACCGGTGGTCAAGTTATGCGTGAGCGTACTTGACCGACGGTCCACTTGTCTATGTGGAAGAGGTCCTCATGGGTGGGGAGCGTCATGGCTGAGGGGCGGCGCGAACGCGCCGACGCGGCACGGAACCGGGAGGCGATCCTGCGGGCGACCGAGGAACTGCTGGCCCGGTACCGGCCCGAGCAGGTCTCCATGGAGCGGGTCGCCGCCGCGGCCGGGGTCGGCAAGGGCACCGTGTTCCACCGCTTCGGCAGCCGGATGGGGCTGATGGTCGCGCTGATGCGGGAACGGGCGTACGCACTGGGCGAGGCCGTCACGAACGGGCCACCGCCGCTGGGCCCGGGAGCCCCGCCGGAGGAACGGCTGATGGCCTTCCTGGACGCGGTCGCCGAACTCGTCGGGCGAAACAAGGGACTGCTCGCCGCGCTGGGCCACGCGGCCACGACCTCCTCCAAAAGCCCCTCCGGCAAGGAGCGGGAAGACGACCACGCTGAGGGGCCGCCGGACGGCAGACCCGTCTACCAGTTCTGGCACGGCCACGCCAGCGAACTGATCGCCGAGCGGCGGCCGGACCTGGACGCGGAACTGCTGGCCCACATCCTGCTCGGCAGCCTGCAGAGCGAACCGGTCCTGCGGCTGCTGGAGCGCGGAGAGTCGGCCCGGCTGGCCGCCTCGCTGCGCGTCATGGCCGCCGGGATACTCGCCGGTCCCTGAGCGACGGTCCCCCGCAAGACGGATGGAAAGTGACCTCGTTCGGTCGGGGACGACCGCCACAGTTCGTGCCGATCATTTTCTGCCCCCGCGACCACCTACGGGCGTGGAGGAGGACTCACAATTCATAGGGTCCGCACTACGAGAGGGTTGACTTGAATGCAGCGACGACGCCTGCGGGACTTCGGGCATGCGGTCGGTCGTCTGGAACCGGGGCCGCTCAACGCCATCACCGACGTGGCGGGGATCCTCGTGGGACAGACCACCGTCCTTGATGAGAACACGGGCGTCTACTCCGGTGTCACCGCCATCGTGCCGACCGCTTTGACCGCTGACCAGGCTCGTGCCGTCCCCGCCGGACTGCACGTCGGCAACGGTTACGGGAAGTTCGTGGGCGCCACGCAGGTCATGGAGCTCGGCGAGCTGGAAACTCCCATCCTGCTGACCTCCACCCTGTCCACGTTCGGGGTCGCCGACAGCCTGCTGAGCTGGCTCATCGACCGCAGCCGCGAGCCGATCGTCTCGGTCAACCCGGTGGTCGGCGAGGTCAACAACGGCTGGCTCTCGACGGGAGACCCGCGCCCGGTGACCGCCGAGCACGTCTATGCCGCCCTCGACGGGGCATCCGACGGGCCGGTGGCGATGGGCAACGTCGGCGGCGGCACGGGCGCCTGCGCGCTCGGCTTCAAGGCGGGCATCGGCACGGCGTCACGCCGGGTGTCCCTGCGCGACCGCGAGGCGACGGTGGGCGTGCTGGTCCAGGCGAACATGGGCGGCGACCTGCGGCTCCTGGGCCGCACGATCACTCCGGAGAGCCTGGGCCTGAGGCGAGCGGGATCTTCCGATGAGCGCGGCTCCTGCGTCGTCGTGGTCGCCCTCGACGTCCCGTGCGGCGCCCTGCAACTGTCCCGGATCGCGGCCAGGGGCGTCTTCGCGCTGGGCAGGGCCGGCGCCTCGTACAGCCACGGCAGCGGCGACTACGGGCTGGCCTTCTCCTCCGAGCCCTCCGACGCCCCCAGAACGCTGAGTCCGGTCGAGCTCGACGCCGTCTTCGCCGCCGTCCTGGACTCGGCGGAGGAAGCGGTCGTCGACGCGCTGCTGGCCGCGCGGACCGTCCGCGCGCCGAACGGCCGCGAAGCCGTCGCCCTCCCGCACGGGGTCCTCCGCGTCTGAGTCACCTGGGCGTCCTCGGCGGCACTCGGCGACATGGGTGCTCGACCGCGGCCCCGCCGGATCGGACGGCTGCTCCCCAGCCAGGAGCAGCCGCCGGTCCCGGCGCGCGCGGAGGACGCCCGGTGGCTCCGCCACGCGAGCAGTAACCCAGCGGAGAGCGTCGTCGCGACCCGATGAAGGTACGAGGAGCGGGAGCGTGCCCGATCGGTGAACTGAGGACGGAGACGACCGAGACGCGCCGCTCCGTCACCCGGTCCTGCGGTTCTTGTTGTATTCCTCGACCAGCTTGAGGTACTCGGATTCGGAGTCGGCGAACTTCGTGACGCCCTTCTTCGGGTCGGTCGTCACGAACCACAGCCAGTTGCCGGCGGCCGGGTTCAGGGCCGCCGCGATGGCGTCGGCGCCCGGGTTGCCGATGGGACCGGGCGGCAGGCCGAGGCGCACGTAGGTGTTGTACAGCGACCGGCTCTGGAGATCTTCGTGCGACGCCGCGAGGCCGAACTTGTTCAGGCCGTACAGGACCGTGCTGTCCATCTGCAGCCTCATCTCGGGTGTGTGGTTCAGCCGGTTGTAGATGACCCGCGCGACCTTGGGCATGTCGCGTTTGCCGGCCGACTCGGCCTGGACGATGCTGGCGATGGTCATGATCTCCAGTGGCGTACGGCCGACACGCTTGGCGCCTTCCACCAGGTCGGCGTCCTCGGCGACGCGCCTGAAGCGTGTCACCATCGCGGCGAGGATCTCCTCCGGGCTCGACGTGGGCGAGACCTCATAGGTCGCGGGGTAGGCGAATCCTTCCAGCCTGCCCTTGGCGTAGGTGGGAAGGCCGAGCGCCGCACCGTCCTTGGCGGCCCGCTCGAATTCCTCCAGCGGCTTGCCGGTGGCGGCCGACAGATTCTTCAAGACACCGGAGAGCCGCAGTCCTTCGTTCACCGTCACGGTGCTCCGGGTCTCCGCACGCGTCTCGCCGGAGCCCTGCCCGGTGAGGACCCCGGGGGCCGCCGTCCGCGAGGACAGGCCCTGGACCGCGAACGTGGACCCGACCGCCAGCACGGTGACGGCTGCTGCCGCCGCCAGCGCGAGGCCGCGGCGACGGGATCGGCCCCCGTTGACATGGAGGAACCGGCCAGGCGGGGGTGGCTGCTCCTCATGGGCCATGTCGGAAAGAGTCTCGCGCAGCAGATCCTCGATGTTCATCCGAACTCCCTCACGGTGCTCAGTTCAGGTGCCGCCTTCTTCAGCCGCTCCAACGACCGGTAAATCTGGCTACGGACCGACCCCACCCTGAGGCCGAGCAGCCGGGCGATCTCGGTCTCGGACAGGTCCTCGAAGTAGCGGAGCACGAGCATGGTCCGCTGCCGGGGGGTCAACCGGGCGAGAGCCGTACGCATCACCACGCGAAGGTCCACCATCTCGGCGTGCTCCCCGCCGACCTGGTCGGGCAGCCACTCGGTGGGCACTTCCGCGACGCGGGACCGACGCCGCCACCGGCTCACCTGCTCGTGGTACATGACACGGCGCACGTAGCCCTCGATGGACGCGGGATCGCGCAGGCCGCGCCACTTCGCGGCCGTCTTCGTCAACGCCGACTGCACCAGGTCCTCGGCGGCGTGCCGGTCACCGGTCAGCAAGTACGCGGTACGGAACAGCGCCCCTGATCGATCGATGACGAATTCCCGGAAGTCCGCCGCAAATCCTGGATCCACCTGTCCTCCTCGGAGTGTCACCAAGCAAGGACGCGGACAGCGCGCCGACCTATGCCGACATCGCCGAACTGATCCGAATCAGCGCCGCGCCCCCGGTCCAGGGGCTTGATCGACAACGGCACAGCTTCTATCAACCACAAAGCATGTACTTGAATGAGAGTTGAGTAGATGCTAGCTTGACGAGTACTTGAAGTAAGGAGGAATAATGAACACCCCTTCACCAGCTCAAGCCCTGCAGGAGATCCAGCGCGTCGAGGGCCACATCCGCGCCGCCGAGCGCCGTTTCGGCGCGATCTGCCTCGCCACCGGCATCGGCGCACCGCTCTACTGGGCGGCGATGCTCTTCGCCCCGACGCTTCGCACTCCGGTCACACTCGCTTGGATGCTCTTCACCCTGGTGTTGTGCGGCCTCATGATGCGCATCGGCGCCAAGGGGCGGCGCCTCACCCAGATCATGTACTGGGTGGCGGGCGGCGACCTCGTCCTGTTCCTCGCCCCTGCGGCGCTGTCCTTCGTGTACGGGCCCGCACCCCTTCCCTCATCGTGGACGGTGCCCGGCGCCGCGCTCTGTGTGGCCAGCGGGCTGCCGATGCTCTACGCCGCCTGGCGGCTGATGAAGACACGATGAGCACACACCCACGGCACGATCTCGACGAGATCATCCATGCGCCCGTCCGACTGTCGATCATGGCGGCGCTCGCCGCCGCCGACCGGGTCGACTTTCGCTTCCTCAAGGAGACGCTCGAGGTCAGCGACTCACTGCTGTCCAAGCACGTGCTCATCCTCGAGAAGGCCGGCTACGTGAAGGTGTCCAAGGGCTTCGTCGGAAAACGGCCCCGCACCTCGCTGTCCCTCACCGACGAGGGCAAGGCCGCGTTCGCCACCTACACAGCCGTCCTGAGGAGGATCACCGGTGCTTGATCCCACTGCCGACCGCCCCGCCCCCACCCTCCTGAAGCAAGCCGTCAGGAAGATCGCCGCCTTGGGCCTCGGGACGCTGCTCGCCACGGCGGCTCTCACTCCGGCGGCGCACGCCGCCGCGCCGGGACTCGACCGGCGGGAACTGCAGCGCACACTCGACGAGGTGCCCAAGGGCGGCCTCCCCGGGGCCTACTCCGCCGTCCAGGACGGACGGCAGAGCTGGCGCGGTGCCACGGGACTGGCCGACCTGGAGGCCAGGCGCCCCATGCAGCCGGGCATGTACCACCGGGTCGGCAGCATCACCAAAACCTTCGTCGCCACCGCCGTCCTGCAGCTGGTGGAGCGGGGCAGGCTCCAGCTGGACGCCCCCGTCGAGCAGTACCTGCCCGGGCTGCTGCCCGATCGGCGCATCACGGTCAGGATGCTGCTCAACCACACCAGCCACATCGGTGACTACGACAGCGCGCTCATCACCAGCCCTGACAGCCTCGAAGAGATGCGCGTAGCGCAGTACACCAAGGAGGAACTCGTCAAGCTCGGTCTCGGCATCGGCGCCTCGGGCGAGCCCGGCGAGTCCCCGGGAAGCTACTCCAACACCAACTACATCGTGCTCGGCCTGCTACTCGACAAGGTCAGCGGAATGCCCGCCGAACGCTACATCACCCGCCACGTCATCCAGCGGGCGGACCTTGAACACACGTTCTTCCCGCGCACATCCGATCTCCCGCGTCCGCACGCCAAGGCATACACGTCCTTTTTCGGCTCCTTCCCGCTCAGAGACTTCAGCACCTTCAGCCCGTCGTCCCTCGGCACGGCCGGAGCGATGGTCTCAACGATGGAGGACCTCAACCGTTTCTACCGCGCGCTGTTCACCGGCCGGCTGATCGGCCAGGCCCAGTTGGCCGAGATGCGCAAGACCGTCCCGGTCGCGCTGGGACCGGGCAGCACCGAGACCATGAACTACGGACTCGGCCTCATCGCCTACGACTCGCCCTGCGGGAGGCTGTGGGGGCACGACGGCGGCGTCGTCGGCATGGGCGCACTGTCGCTCAGCACCGAAGACGGGGGCAAGCAGGCCTCCTCCGGCATCAACATGACCTGGCATTTGGGGGCCGAAGCAGGCGAGCAGGCCTGGATCGTACACGCCGTCGGCGCCATGTGCGGGACCAACCGGATCGCGGCCTCCGACGCCCCGATGCCGCTGATCGACGCCGGCGCGCCCCCGGCGAAGCGCTGACCTTCACCCGAGGCCGCCTGCTCCGGCCATAGGTGGGCGGTGGGCTCCCCGTATCGAGGAGGGGAGCCCACCGTTGTGACGTGATCGGGCGTCGACCTCTGTGGAGGCCATGCCCGGCCTTTCCAGGGCATCGACCCCCATGGGGAGATCAGGTCCGGTGTCAGTTCGGCTTCCATTGGGAGAACGCCTGCCGTACGTCGTGCGGGGCGTAGCCGAGCGCGGCGTGATCGGGCTCGGCCGCCGTGACGTGCGGAAGGTGGACGACGAGGTCGAAGGCGTCCAGCGGGCTCTGGTCGGAGTAGAAGGTGCCGACGCCGGCGCGCTGCCGGGAGGCGGCACGGACGGCGTCGGTGTCGGCCGGCGACAGCCGTCGCAGGTCGGTCGCGAACGGGCCGTCGTGGCTCGCGGCCATGAGCGCGTCGAGGCTGCCGGGCTGGGGCGCCTCCATGTCGGCGAAGAGCGTGCCGGTGTAGAAGTCGGCCCCTGTGTTGAGGATCTGGCCGCTGCCCGAGGTCGTGCCGATGACGAGATAGTCGGCGCCCAGCCGGTCGGCGAGGTGCATGCCCATCGGGGTCATCGGCGGCATGCCGGGAAGTGTCAGCGGCCGGCGTTGGACGTGGCCGTTGTGGGCGGCGAGGACGACGCGGTCCTCTCTGCGCAGGATCCACTCGACGGTGTCCGCGATCGCGGCGTCGCGGTCGCACATCGCCGCCCGCTGGTCGCCGCGGTCGAGCGCGCGGGCGACGGTGTCGAGGGTGACCGTGACGCGCAGCGAACGGAGCGCGCGCTCGTACGCGTCGAGGGTGGACCTCCGGATGTAGTCCAGGCGCCGGCTCGTCATGCGCGCGGCGAGGTCGGCAAGGCCCGCCGTAAGCGCGTCTTTGGTCTCGGCTGCGAGCGCGCCATAGGCGGCGATTGCCGCAGGCGCGGAGAACGCGGACGGTGCCGGGGAGGCGGCGGCCGTCTCCCGGATGGCCGGGTCGGGCTGGAACCCTGGATCGGCCTGCTCAAGGTAGGCGAGCACAGCGTCCAGGCCGGGCAGCAGGGACACCATCGAGCCCGGCAGGTCGATCCCGTAGAAGCCGACGGGGCGCGCGGCCGTGCGATTGTGCCGCCGCATCCACTCCAGATGGGCGCCCATCTGCGTCCATAACCCCATCAGCGATGTCATACCGTTCGCCATGACCTCGCCGAGCTGGTTGTCACCGCCCCGAACCCAGTCGTCGACCAGCCGTCCTTCGACGAATCCGGTCTCCATCGCGTAGGCGCTGAACCCGTGCCGTTCGGCCAGGTAGCGCAGCAGGCGGTGCCGGAGCTCGTAGAACTCGCGGTTGTAGTGCGCGCTCTCGCCGATCGCCACCACCCGCGCGTCACCGATGGTTTCGTCCAGCCATTCGAGGTCGTCCAGCGGGTCGGCCGGATCGAGGGTGTGCAGCGGAATCACCGCCTCGCCACTGAGCCGAGCCGCCACCGTCGTGGTGGAAGTTTTCGCGGTCATCCCTGAGCCCTTTCGCCTGCATTCTCAATTTTGGGAACGGTACCAGATATGGGAACGTACGACGGTGGACACTCTCGACCTGCTTCTCCACCCGGTCCGGCTGCGTATCGTGCACGCCATGTCCGGCGGGCGCGTCCGCACCACCGCCGACCTGTGCGCCCGCATGTCCGACATCCCGAAAACCTCCGTGTACCGGCACGTCGGCCTCCTGGCCGACGCGGGAGTTCTGGAGGTCGTCGACGAGCAGCGCGTGCACGGCGCCGTCGAACGCCACTACCGGCTCCGCCAGAAACGGACGACGATCGACGCCGAAACAGCCGCGTCGATGTCCCTGGACGACCACCGCCAGGGGTTCACCTCCGCCATGGCCGCGTTGCACGCCGAGTTCAACGCCTACCTGGACCGGGACGGAGCCGACCCGACCGCCGATCTGGTGGGCTACCGGCAGCTCGTGCTCTGGCTCAGCCACGACGAACTCGCGGAGATGATGGCCGACCTGCGCGAGGTCCTCGCGGCCAGGTGGGGCAACGCGCCCGCGCCGGGCCGCACCCCTCACCTGGCCAGCGCGATCGTGTTTCCCGCCGAGGACCGGCAGGAAGGCCGCGACCCGGCGTCCCCCCGCTCCTGAGGAACGGGCATCTCAGACTCCTGTGATCCCCGGATGGAAGGGTCGGCCGGGAGCGGGCAATCACTGGTGTTCAGACGTTCCCGGCGAGAGTGACCCTGCATGACCACGTTCCTCGACGGAGCGGTCGCCGATCCCGAGCGATTCTCCGCCCTCTTCGACGCCGCGGCGGCGGACCGGCTGGCCGCACAACCCCCGGGTACCGGTGCTTGGTGGCGGCGGGACATGACGCAGGTGGAGTGGACCAGAACCCCGGCCTATACCGTCGAGCGCCGGCGCAGGGATGTGCTCTGGTTGAGCCGAGAGCATGGGGCGCGGACGCAGCAAGCAAAAATCTCCGCCAAACCGCGCACGTCCGCCGATGAACAGGCGTGGAGGAACGCGGGCTCGCCCGATCTGTGCGACCGCTGCGAGATGGTCGGCGGGTACTTCACCCCGCTCAAGCTGACGGTGAGTCCCGCGGTGGAGCTGCCCGCCGAACCGAAGGCGCTCAAGGCCAAGCTGCTGAGCGTCTACGTCCCCCAAAACGACAAGGACCTCCCGGAGGCGGTCTGGGGCGCCAGCCTAAAGGACACCCCGGAGACGTGGATCTGGGGCGCCAGCCCATGGCTCCTCCTCCACGCCGAGACCACCCCGGCCACCAGGGCGGCGCTCTACCGGGTCCTCGCCGGCCTGCCAGGCGTACGTGTAGAGGACAACGTCATCGACATCGACGGCCGCACCGGGATCGCACTGACATACGGCAAGGCGCCCACCCGCGAGCAGATCATCATCGACCGGGACAGCGGCGAACTCCTCGCCATCCAGAAGGAGCTGTCTGGCACGGGCGCGACATTCACGGCATACGTGGTCAAACGGCTGGGCTGGACCGACGACCCCGCACCCGCGATATAAGAAAGCCCGACTTCGAACCGCATGCTCTACGGACGACGTACCCGCGCCGAAGGAACCGTTCTGCGCGACAACTTCCGGCAGGCCACTCGGCACGAGTCCCTGGAAGCCGAACGGGGAACGTGGATGACGCAGCGGTCCGCCGGGGCTTGCGCCAGGACGGCCGGACCGCTGCGCCCGGCGTTCTAGTCGGTGAGCAGGATGTCGTCCAGGCACAGCGTGTACGGCGCGTCCGCACCGCCCAACTGGAACAACACCTGGGCCTCCCGGTCCGAGGTCTTGGCGGTGTTCTGGTAGGCGTAGGTCCTGGACCCGGTGCCGACCTCGGGGTAGCCGTCCACGATCGCAGTGTGCGTCTCACCGCTGCCCTGGACCACCGACCTGATCTTCGCCGTCCGAGTCGCCGACGCCTTGAAGCTCAGCCGGTACGTCTTCCCGGCCGCCACGGCGATGCCGCTCTGCCCGACCATCGCGGCCCACACGTTGTCACCCCCCGCGGGGACCTGGGCGCACAACCGCCCGCCCGTCACCTTGATCGGGGTGTTCTTGGAGGCCCACCAGCCCTTGACCCCGTTGTCCAACGAGCCGTTCACCACGCTCTGGTGCAGGGGCACGAGGGAGACATTGTCCAGGCACAGCGTGTACGGCGCGTCCGCACCGCCCACCTGGAACAACACCTGGGCCTTCGAGTCCGACACCTTGGCCGTGGCCGCGTAGGTGAACTTCTTCGGGCTTCCGCCGACCTCTGGGTAGCCGTCCACGATCGCGGCGGGCTTCTCGCCGCTGCCCTGGACCACCGACCTGATCCTCGTCGTCTTCGTAGCGGTCGCCTCGAAGCTCAACTGGTAGGTCTTCCCGGCCTCCACGGCGATGTCGCTCTGCCCGATCATCGCGGCCCACACGTTGTCACCCCCCGCGGGGACCTGGGCGCACAATCGCCCGCCCGTCACGTTGATCGGGGTGTTCTTGGAGGCCCACCAGCCCTTGACCCCGTTGTCCAGCGAGCCGTTGACCACGAGGTCGCCGGCGGGCGCAGCGGCGTACGCGGGAGTCGCCGCCGCGGCCATCGCCACGAAGGCACCGACGGCGATGAGACGCATCGAAAGAGAATTCATGAAAAATGATCTAAGACCAGGACGTCACCATCAGGACAGAGCCATTTCGTAGTCGCGTAGTTGGGCCAACCTGCTGCAGGCGGCCATCTCAGCCTGCACCGCGCAGGGCGATTCAGCGGTCGCCGGGTTTGTACGCGAACACCCAGCGGTTGCTTGCCAGGGCGTCGTCCGGCTCGGGGAGTGGACCGCGACCGAGGTGGCGGGTGAAGTCGAAGGGGGTGGCGACGGCGGTGGACCAGCCCCGCGCCTTCAGCGAGGCGACGGAGTCGGGGCGCGGCTCCCCGTCGAACAGGGCGAGCAGGTCGACGCCGATCTGCCGCCGGGTCGCCGCGTAGACGGGGCTGGCGCGGACCTCCGGGGACTCCGTCCCGAGCTTGACCTCGAAGGCCAGCGAGCTGCCGGCGGCGCTCAGGTGGTCCACGGTGTCGATGAGCCGCCGCTCGGCGGCCGACGGGAGATAGAGCAGCAGGCCCTCGGCCAGCCAGGCGGCCGGCGCGGCCGGGTCGAAGCCCGCGCTCACCAGCGAGGCGGCCCAGTCCCCGCACAGATCGGCCGCGATCGGACGGCGCATGGCCGTCGGGACGGCGGCGAGGCCGTCGAGCACGTCGTGTTTGAACGCCAGGACGCCGTCGCGGTCGATCTCGTAGACGGTGTGGTCCGGCGACCAGTCGAGCCGGAACGCCCGCGTGTCGAGGCCCGCGCCGAGCAGAACGACCTGCCGGACGCCCGCGTGAGCCGAGCGGACGAGAAAGTCGTCGAGGACCCGGGTACGCAGCCCGAAGTACCGCCCCAGCCTGCCCCACAAGGGGTTCGCGTCGCCGTCCGGCACCTCCGCCGGGCGGACCGGCCAGGCCGCGGACGCCTCGGCCGCGCGGACGAAGTGCTCGGCGTAGGTGTCGCGGGCCAGGGCGTCGGGCCGGTGGGTCTCGATCGCCCGCGCGGCGGCGACCATGAGGGCGGTCAGGCCGACGCCGTCTTCGACACCGGTGTGCTGTGCGGCCGGCACGCGTCCTCCTCTTCCGCGGGCGGCGCCGTGCTCTCCACGGATGTCACGGCTCCGTCACCAGGATCCGCTGCCCCTCCGGCTCCAGCACGTCGAGCAGCGCGTCCACCACGTCGGTGGTCGAGTGCCGTCCGCCGAGGTCCGGGGTGCCGATGCCGCGACGGCGGAGTGTTTCGAGGCCGCCCTCCACCAACCGCACCGCCCCGGCGCAGCCCGCGTGCCGCTCGGCGATCATCGCCGCCGCCCGTACGGTCGCCACCGGGTTGACGGTGTCCTTCCCCTCCAGGTCGTCGGCCGAGCCGTGCACGGTCTGGTACTCGACCAGACCGGCCACCTCGAAGTGCAGGTAGACGTTCTCGGTGCAGCGGTTCTCCTGGCGCTCGGCGCCGAAGCGGTCCAGCAGGACCACGTGCATGATGTCGGCCCATTCGTTGCCCGCGATGATCACCGTGCGGGGGCGCGGACCGCGCTCGATCAGGTTGCGGTTCACCGTGTCCGGCTGGGACAGGCGGATCTCGACGCCGTGCCGCGCGGCGCTCTCGGCCACCCACTCGTCCAGAGCGCCGTCGAGCAGGTGGAACTTGTAGGCCATGACGATCTCGTCGATTTCGCCGTCCGGCCACTGCTGCCGGGCGCGCCGTATCGCGAAGGCGATGACCTTCTCGGTGATCTCCCGGCTGAACGACATGGTGCGGATGAGCGCGCCGGGAACGTGGGTGTTCTCCCCGGTGTAGAAGCCCTGGGCCTCGTCGCGGACCAGCAGCAGCGACGCGTTCGGGGCGGTGATGGCGTCGACTTTCACCGCCTGCAAGCGCCGGCGCACCAGGTAGAGCGACTGGGCGTTGATCGCCGTACGGAATATGGCCGGGACGCCGAGAGCGGCCTGCGCGCGGCAGAACTCCGCGTAGTGGTCGGCGTCCTCGCGGGTGAGCTCGCGGATCTGCTCGATCCCCGCGTCGGCCTTCAACGACGAATACGAGTGGTAAACCCTTTCCGACCGCGTGATGCCGATCTCCACCGAATACACGTCGGCGATCCGGCCCAGAGCGCGCTCGAAGACGGCCGCGAGTTCGGGGCCCGTTCCCCCGCCGACGGCGAGTCCGATGACTGGTTCCACCTGTACTCCTTTGTTGAAAGCCGATGCGTCGGGGCGGCGGCCGGCGATCAGCCCCGGACCTCGACCAGGTGGTCGCCCGGGATGCCCGCCTTGTCCGGGCTGTAGTAGTCCTTGATGCCCGCGGCCCAGACCGAGACCTCGATCTGGTCGTCGTCGGACGGCTGGAACGCGTCGAAGAGCGCGTCGATGTTCGCCCGCTCGAAGCCGATGGCCACCATGAGCGCCACGAAGAGGCCCCGCCTGATGAGGCCGTCACCGTTCGGGTCGCCCAGCGCGGCCAGCGCCTCGGCGAAGTCGGTGAGCGCCGCGTCGAAACGCTCCGGGGAGAGCACACACGCGGTGTACTCCTCGAACGTGATCCGGCCGTCGCGGTTGGCGTCGAGTTCGGCGGCCAGGGTTGTCCAGTAGCGCCGGAAGGCGGCGAGCATGGCCGCCTTGGCTGCTTCGCCGGAGTTGGGGGACGCGGCCACCACGCGGGTGGCCATGAGCTCGAAGTCCTCGGCTTCGAGGCTGCCGGTGCCGTCGGCGTCGAGCAGGGTGAAGATGAGCTTTACTCGATCGAGAGCCGCCTGCCGCATCTCTTGTCGCCTTTCTTTGGTCGCCAGCAGAAATGGAACCCGCGATCGGGATTCCGACTGGAAAATACCATGCCAAAAAATTACCCGCGCGTTCGTAGCACGATTCCCCTTTACATCCCAAAATGCCACCAATGCCAGGCGAACAGAATAGATGCCATAAAGTCTGAAATATCCCGGCGATTCGCGTCCCAGCGCAGCCCAGCGCTGCCCCGATAGTGATGCGAAATGCGGCAAATTTCGCGATATTTATGGATTTATATCCCGGTCTCGTGCGCACCGGCCGGCCCCGTGAGCGTCTGGACGCGAGCAGCCAGACGTCCATGTCCCGCGACGTACGCAGTCAACGGGAGGGCCACCTTCCTGTGGCGGGTCAGGCGCGACGTCGACACCCCCGACGACCTACGCGCGGCTGTCCTCCTTGGCGTCGGCGTCCACACGGCCGCCGTCGTCCGTGATCTTGAGCTTTCGTACGGCGGGAGCCAGCACGAAGGGTAGGTTGGCCGCCGCGGTGCCGAGGCAGGCGATCCACAGGAGCTGGTGAACGGTGACGGCCTCGCCCAGCAGCCCGCCGACGACACCGCCGAGCGGCAGCGAACCCCACATGAGGAAGCGGAGGCTGGCGTTCATCCTGCCGCGCAGGGCTTCTGGGCAGATCGCCTGGCGGTAGCTGCCCTGAGCGACGTTGTACATGACCGCGACCAGGAAGATGAGCGCCATGCCGATCGGGTAGAGGGCGAGCCGCCAGCCTGGTCCGGTGAAGGCGACGAGCACGTTGAGCGGGATGATGAGGACGGCTGTGCCGTACATCGTGGGGCCGTGACCGTAGCGGGCGATCACGCGTGGCGCGAGGAGCGCGCCGAGCAGGCCGCCGGCCCCCGCGCCCGAGATCATCAGGCCGTAGGCCGTCGCGCTCACGCCCAGCTCGTCGACCAGGTACAACGGCTGGACGATGGCCCAGATGCCGTTGATGAACATGTTCATGGCGCCGACGAGGCCGATCAGGCGCAGGATGGGGTGGCCGAGCACGTAGCGCAGGCCCTCCATGAGGCTCACGCGCCCCCCGGAGGGGGTCTCCTCGGCCTTGACGGTCGCCAGCAGGGTGGCGGAGATCATGTAGCTGACCGCGTCGGCCACGATGGCGATGGGCGCCGTGAGCGCTTGCACGAGCCAGCCGCCGAGCCCGGGGCCGAAGAGCACGGCGAGGCTGCGCACGGACTCCAGGGTCCCCATGCCCTTGGGCAGCTGCTCCTTGGTCACGATGGAGGGCAGGAAGCTCAGGTGGGCGACGTCGAAGAAGGCCGTGCCGATGCTGACGATCACGGCGACCACGTAGAGCTGCACCAGCGTGAGCGCCTCGAACAGCGCGGCGATCGGGATGGAGGCCAGGGCGACCGCGCGCAGCACGTCGGCCGTCACCAGGATGGGCTTCCTGCGCAACCGGTCGACCCACACGCCGGCGGGCAGCCCGAAGAGGAGGAAGCCGATCATCTCGGCGGCGCTGAGCAGGCCGAGCTGGAACGGGCCCGCGCCGAGCACCAGCAGCGCGACCAGCGGGAGGGCCACGCGCGTGACCTGGGTGCCGAACTGGCTGAGGCCGTCGGCGGTGACGTAACGACGGAAAACGGGGGGCATCTGATCCACCCTAGGGGTGGGTGGTGGCGCTCTTGCGCAGCTCGAACACCATCTTCACAGCGCGCTCACGCATCTCAGGGGTGTATGTCCTCGGGGCCACCATGCCTCCCGGCTTTCCAACCTTGGGAGCCTCCAGCCAACCCGGGGCGCTTCACCATCCGGCCGCCACCGCACACGGTCACCGGACCGGTACAGACGCGACCCGTCGACCCGAAAGGGGTGCGGTGCGAACTGTCGGGCCGTCGCCCCCGGTCGGTCGCCGTATCCGCGGGCGACGCCCGGTGGCAGACTAGGCGCACCGAGTCGCCTGGGGGTTTCGCGTAGATGCGCACCGCTTCGTTCCCGGAGGGTTTCGTCTGGGGAGTGTCCACGTCCGCGTTCCAGATCGAGGGCGCCACCGACCAGGACGGCCGGGGCCCCTCCATCTGGGACACCTTCGCGGGCGGGGCGTACGGCGACCCGGCCTGCGATCACTACCGGCGCTACGCCGACGACGTCCGGCTCATGCAGGACCTGGGCGTCGCCGCCTACCGGTTCTCGGTGAGCTGGTCACGGGTGCTTCCGGAGGGGCACGGCCGGGTCAACGGCCCGGGGCTCGACTTCTACGACAGGCTCGTGGACGAGTTGCTGCGGGCGGGCATCGCCCCGTACGCCACCCTGTACCACTGGGACCTGCCGCAGGCGCTCCACGACGGCGGGGGGTGGACCTCGCGTGACACGGCCCGCCACTTCGCCGACTACGCCGGCGTCGTGTACGACAGGATCGGCGACCGCGTGGACACGTGGTTCACGTTCAACGAGCCGCAGGTGGCCGCCTTCCTCGGCCACGCCTCGGGCGTGCACGCCCCGGGCCGGCGGTCGGCGGCGGACGCCTTCGTCAGCGCCCACCACATGCTGCTCGCGCACGGGCTGGGCCTGGAGGCGCTGCGCGCGCGGGGCGCCGCCAGGGCCGGTGTCGTGCTGAACCTCTCGCCCGTCCTTACTCCCGCGCAGCTCGGCGACGTGTCCCTCGATCTTCCGGAGGAGGACGCCGAGGCGGTGGCGCGGATCGACGCCCTGAACAATCGGCAGTTCCTGGAGCCGGTGCTGCGGGGCCGTTACCCTGCCGATCTGCTGCCTCTGGTCGAGAAGGTCGCGGGGCTCGACCACATCCACGACGGGGACCTCGACGTCATCGGCGGGCCCATCGACCTGCTGGGCGTCAACTACTACACGCCCATCGTGGTGCGGGCCCAGCCCGGCGCTCCGGCCGACCCGGCCTTCCCGGGCAGCGAGGGCGTCCTCTTCTGCAGCGTGCCCACGGCCGTCACCGCGATGGGCTGGCCCATCATGCCGAGCGGCCTTTCCCTGGTCCTGCGGCGCCTGTCGGAGGAGTACCCCGAGACCGACGTGATGATCACCGAGAACGGCGCCGACTTCGTCGACGTCGTGGCCGGCGACGGCGTCCACGACATCGAGCGGATGAGCTTCCTGGAGGAGCATCTGCGCGCGCTTCGCGCCTCGCTCGACGAGGGCGCCCGAGTCCGCGGCTACCTGTTGTGGTCACTGCTCGACTGCGTCGAATGGGCGGACGGCTACCGGCGCAAGTTCGGCATCGTCCACGTCGACTTCGCCACCCAGCGGCGGCTGCTCAAGGACAGCGCCCTGTGGTACCGCGACGTCATCAAGCGCAACGGCCTCGGCGCGGAGCGGCCGAAACGGCCCACGCTGGAGACCGTCGCCGCCCGCGCGGGCGTCTCCCGGGCCACGGTCTCGCGGGTCGTCAACGGCGAGGCGTCGGTCAGCCCCGAGGCACGCGCCGTCGTGTTGCGCGCGGTCCAGGAGCTGGGCTACGTGCCGAACGCCGCCGCCAGGAGCCTCGTCACCCAGCGGACGGACTCGGTCGCGCTCGTCCTGTCCGTCCCCAGGAACGGCGGCGACGCGCTGATCTCCGCCGTCGTCCAGTACGTCACCGGCGTCCTGGAGGGGGCGGGCAAGCAGATCACGCTGATGCTCGCCGACACTGCCGAGAGCCATCGGCGCATCATCAGGCACGTGGAGGCGGGGCAGGTGGACGGAGTCGTCCTCGTCCCCCCGGACGGTCCCGACCCGCTGGCCGAGCGGCTCGCGCGTACCGGTGTGCCGGTCGTGCTGCTCGGCCGACCCGCCATCGCCTCCCTCGTGCCGTACGTGGACGTGGACAACGCGGGCGGCGCGAAGGCCGCGACCCGGCACCTCCTCGACCGGGGACGCCGCCGCATCGGCGTGATCTGCGGGCCGATGGATCTCGTCGCCGTGCAGGACCGCCTCGCCGGACACCTGGCCGCGCTCCACGAGGACGGGCTGCGGCCGGCGATCGCGCTCGCCGGTCTGGACAGACAGTCGGGCGGCGCGGCGGCCCGCGAGCTCCTGTCCGGCCATCCCGACCTGAACGCGGTGTTCGCCACCTCCGACGAGCTGGCGATCGGCGCGCTGGAGGCGGCGCGCGAGGCGGGGCTCCAGGTGCCCCGGGACCTGGCGATCGTGGGCTTCGACGACGTCCACGCCGCCTCCTGCACGACCCCGCCGCTCACCACCGTCCGGGTGCCCACCACGGAGCAGGCGCTGGCCCTGGCCCGCCTGCTCCTGTCCCGCCTCGACGGCCGGCACACCACTTCCGTCGTGCTCCCCACCCGTCTGGTGGTCCGCGCCACGACGTGACCCTCGCCCGCGCGAGGCATCTCAGCGGCAGGTGAAGGCGCCGTCGTTCCGCACCGCGTCGCCGATCCTCTGACCGGCCTTGGGGTCGGCACATCAGGTCATGCCGGTGGGCGCGTTGACCTGACGTGGAAAACCGACCGCGGCGCCACCGGCGACTCTTGACCATCTCCTAACGCCGTGTGATAGTCCTAATCGTGTTAGGAGAACCGACTCGCGATAGAAGAGCCGAACGGCATGAGCGGACGAAGACCGAGATCTTGGACGCCGCCTGGGAGGTCGCCCGCGCCGACGGCCTGGCCGGGCTGACGCTGCGGGACGTGGCGCGCAAGGTGGGGATGCGCCCGCCGTCGGTGTACTCCTACTTCGCGTCCAAGCACGCCGTCTACGACGCCATGTACGCCCAGGGCTGCCGGGAGTTCCTCGGGCGGGTGTCGCGGCTCGACCTCACCGGCGACGCCTTGACCGATCTACGGGCCGGCGCCCGGATGTTCATCGACTTCTGCGTCGAGGACCCGGCCCGCTACCAGCTGATGTTCCAGCGGACGGTCCCCGGGTTCGAGCCGTCCGCCGAGTCGTACGCCCTGGCCGTCGAGGCGCTCGAGTCACTGCGGGCGGCGCTGGTGAAGATCGGCATCACCGCCCCCGGAGCGCTGGACATGCTCACCGCGCTCACCACCGGCCTGGCCGACCAGCAGATCTCCAACGACCCGGGCGGCGATCGCTGGCTCAAGCTCGTCGACGAGGCCATGGAGATGTTCCTCGCCCACATGAACACCCGTACGAGGAGAAAGGTCCGCTGATGCCCGACAGCGCGACGACGATCGAGTCGGTGTCGTTACTCGATCGCCCACAGGCCGCCTCGCTGGCGGCGGCCGAGAACGAGCGTTTCGTCGACCTGGTCCGGTCGCTGGACGCCGATGACTGGACCAGGCCGACCGACTGCCCGGCCTGGGACGTGCGGGCCATGGTCGCGCACGTCCTGGGCGCGATGGAGTCGATCGTCTCCCCGCGTGAGCTGGTCCACCAGATCCGGGCGGGCGGCCGGGCGGCGGGCGGCCGTCCGCTCATCGACGGCATGACCGAGGTGCAGGTCGCCGAGCGGGCCCACCTGAGCACGTCCCTGCTGGTCGAACGGCTCGTCGCCACCGCGCCGCGCGCCGCCCGGGCCCGGCGCAGACTGCCGGCGCCGCTGCGCCGGTTGCCGTTCAAGTCGGACGTCGCGGGAGTGACGGAGACCTGGGCGCTGGGCTTCCTGTACGACGTCATCTACACCCGCGACACGTGGATGCACCGCGTCGACATCGCCCGGGCGACGGGTCGTCCGTCGGTGCTCACGCCGGACCATGACGGCCGGATCGTGGCGGACGTGGTGGCCGAGTGGGCGCGGCGGCACGGCCGGCCGTTCCGGCTCCATCTGCACGGTCCGGCGGGAGGCGCTTTCATCGGCGGCGACGGCGACGGCGAGGAGATCACGCTGGACGCCGTCGAGTTCTGCCGGATCCTCTCCGGCCGAGGCGAAGGAACCGGGCTGCTCACCCAGCCCGTGCCCTTCTGAGGGTCATCCGGGCGGCACCGCGTCGCCGGATCCGCCCGAGACCGCCGTGGTCCGCCTGTGCGGCCCCTCGCCGCGCGACGAGACCAGGCGCTTGTCGGGCGGGGGCGGGTCCGGCGAGACCGGCCGGTCGAAGATGTCGATGTCGACCTCTTCGCCTCCGACGACCAACGTGTCCCAGGCGCCGCTGACCAGCAGGGTCCGCATGGTCTCGCTCTTCAGCTTGCGCAGGTGCTCGACGAGGGTCGCGTCGTCCGGCATGCCGGGGATCCGCGGCGACAGGCGAGCGCGGATCCGGTGCAGTCGCTCTGTCAGGGCGTCGATGTCCGCGTCCTTGTCCGAACCGGCGTCGCCCTCGTCGATGCCCTGGACGATCGTGTCTTTGATCGCCCGGGTGACCCCGTTCTCGTCGGTCGTCACCATCGCGTTCCACGCGCGGCTCTTGTGCCGGTACTGCAGCATCGACATCGCCGCTTCGTGCCGGATGAAGTCCGCGTCGCGGAGCGGCCGGCCGCGCCAGTTGCGGTTGAGCGACCGCGCCAGCGAGATGGCCGACGCCAACCCGCTGTTGAGTCCGCGCCCCGGCCAGAAGTGGATCGCGTTGGCCGCGTCCCCAAGAAGGAACCCGTACGTTCCGGGCGTGGTCGACGTCGGGGAGTACAACTGCGCCGTGAAACGCGGCCGCTGCACCATGTCCAGCCGGAACGCGGTGACCGCGCTCACGTCGTCTTCCGTGATGCCGAAGAGCACCAGCCCTTCCTTCGCCCGCTTCCACAACGCCGATCCCCTGATCAGGGCGGGCAGGAAAAGCGTCCGGTGCGTCGAGCAGTGGAAGTCGCCGTCTTCGTTGCGCGCCATCAGGCACGGGCTGGAGGCGATGCATTCTTCGAACACGTGCCGGACGGGGTCGATGCCGACGACTTCCTTGGCCTCCTCGTCGGTGAGGCGCATGTTCAGGAATCCCTCGCCGCGCAGCGCGTTCAGGAGGAAACGATTCTGGGCCACGGTCAGCAGGAC
Source organism: Microtetraspora malaysiensis (assembly GCF_001528665.1). Lineage (GTDB taxonomy): Bacteria > Actinomycetota > Actinomycetes > Streptosporangiales > Streptosporangiaceae > Microtetraspora_A > Microtetraspora_A malaysiensis. The sequence goes on along the minus strand of NZ_BBYJ01000017.1, from coordinate 90,697 downwards.
GGTCATGGGGTCCGACAGGCCGGACTTCACCCGTAGCCCCAGCACGACGTCCTGTACGTGCGTGCCGTCCAGCGAGTAGATCGATTTGTCGGCCTTGCCGAACTTGTCGGTGAAATGCTCGCGGGTACGCGAGCGCCCTCCCTCGCAGATGGCCAGCACGTGGTCCCCCGCCACGGCCTCGTGGTGTTTCTCCGGATCGAAGTTGGCGGGGATCAGGCGGATGCGGCCGGCTTTCTCGTTCGCCATCTCGAGCAGCGTGTCCTCGACGTACGCGATCCGGATGTTCCGCGGGCTGTAGCCGCGAATCGAATCGGGACCGGCCGGCCACATCTCCGTGTAGGAGCCGGCGGTGAACAGCCGCGCCTGGACCTCCTCCGGAAGGTTCAGGTACTGGCGGCTCTGGACCGTCACGACCTGCTGCCGCCGGTTGTTGCCCTGTGCCGCGTTCTTCCAGACGACACGTGATCCGTCCTGGATCCAGCGGCCGTCGTACATCGTGATGGCCACCCGCTGCCCCATGAGGTGGTCGAGCAGCAGGGCGAGGCCCAAGCCGACGGGGCCGCCACCCGAAACGGTGACGCGCAGGACCTGGCCCGGTTCGACGCTCGGCACGGACCCGACGACCGTCTGGAGCAGCGAGGCGTCCATGACCGTCTCCGATTCGTCGAACGCCTCGAACCGGAACGTCTCCCCGCCGATGGTGATCGTGTCGCCGGGGCGGAGCACGTGGGAGGTGACACGTTGTCCGTTGACCAGCGTGCCGTTGCGGCTTCCGCGGTCGTGCACGACATAGTCGTCGGCCTCGCGCCGCACTTCGGCATGAAAGCGCGACGCCCTTTCGCTCGTGATCACCACACTGTTGTCGCCCCTGCGACCGAAGGTGATCGGTTTGTCGCTGATCGGGAACCGCTGTCCGGCGAGAGGACCTTCATGCCCGACGATCGCAGGCGGCATGGGCTGCACCCTTCTCCATCGGCTAACCGATGTTGACCACTTATCGTGACACGCTTCGTGGCTTCGGGAAATAGTCCGTAATTTGCGGCTTTCGCCGCCGAAAGTGGCACCCGCCCGCGCTTCGCCCCTGGTTTGACCCGGCGCACGACTCCACCGGCCGGACGCCGCCGCGGCGCGGACTACTGCGGATCGACTCCGGCCACCGCGCGCAGCCCCGGACGGAGCAGCTCGGCGATCTTCTGCGGGGACGCTCCGCGCAGCGCGGTCAGGTCGAGCAGCTGATGGGCGATCGTCACACCGAGCATCGTGCTGACCATCAAGGCGGCACGGAGATCCGCGTCCTCGGCCTCGATCGCCGAACCGAGCTCCACCACCTGGCCGTCGAGCGTGGCCCGAGCCTGATCGGCGGCCTCGGGGTGGGTGAGCATCGACCGCATCATCGCCAGCGTCGCCTGCGGGAGTGATCCGATCTTCATGCCGATCCTGGCGAGCACGGCCTCGACGAGCTCGTCCACGTCTCCCGACAGCGGCGGGACCGACCCCAACTGCACGGATCGCTGGAAGAGCTCCTGTTTCGACCCGAAGTACTGGATGACCAGGGCCGGGTCGACCTCGGCCTCGGCCGCGATCGCCCTGATCGTGGCGCGCTCGAACCCTCGTTGCGCGAACGCGCGCCGAGCGCTGGACAGGATGCGCTCCTCCGTCTGACGCCTGCGCTGGGCACGTGCCGTCGGCTCGTCCTTCACGGTCACCGACTTTACGTTGACCCGCTGCGCCATTTCGCTCTACGCTCGTTGAGTCAACAAGTGTTGAGCGAATGGAGCACGACCATGCCGTCGACCTGCCTTACCCCGCGCGAGGTTCTGGCCCGCTACCACCAGGCGATGATCGACAGATCGGCCGACGACCTCGCCGACCTGTACGCCGACGACGCCGCTCACGCGTTCCCGTTCCGCGTCCCCGGAGCGCCGGAACGCCTTGACGGGCGTGAAGAGGTACGCGCGTTCTACCGGGCCGCCTGGGGCGACAGCCCGGTGCGATTGACGAAGATCGAGGACGTGGTCGTCCACCCCGCAGCCGACCCCGAGGTGATCGTCGGGGAATGGGTCGGCGTGGGCTCCCTGAACCCGGACGGCCGGCCGTTCCGCGCCACAGGACTGCTGCTGGGCCGGGTCAGGGACGGAAAGATCATCGACATGCGGGATTACATGGACGTCTTCGGCACGTACGGCGCGCTTGGCCGGCTGCGCGCCATGGTCGCCGTGTTCGAGGAGCAGCAAACGTCCTGACCAGGCGCCCTCCCCGGCTGCCCCACGATCCAACAGCGCCGGTCGAGACCGCCGAGTCTCGCTGCGGGGTTCAGGAGCGCACCGGCTTCAGGTAGGCGTGGAGAACCACCAGGCCCTTGCCGTACTTCTCGTCGATCTCACGCTGGAGCTCGGGCGTGACCGCCCAGACCCCGATCGAGACGTGGCCCGCCTGCCCGTCCACCCCGGCGGAGAACACGCCCTTGATCTCCTTCAACGCCCTTCCTTCAACGACTTGGAGTTCCTTCTCGCTGTGCGGAGCCCGGCTCAGGCACAGCGGGCCACCCCAAACCTCGCGGATCGCGGACTCGCGGGCGGTCGCGTCGCCGGTGAACCGCAGGTTCAGCACGAGCCGTCTGGGGTCGTTGGCGTATCGCTCCACATAACGCGGGTCGTTGGAGTCATAGCCGTCGATCTCGTCCAGGTAGCCCTGGTCCAGCCAGCCGGCCGCGTATCCGGGGAGCTTGTGGGCTCTGTCGATCGCCGCGTGCAACGCCTTGTCGGTGGCCTTCTCCGGTGCGACCGGACGCCAGCCGCCCTCGGGCGTCGGACACGGTGTGGTGAAGTCGGGCCGATCGCTCCGGGCCGGGCGCGGCTTGGCGGGGCGCGGAGGCTCAGTGAGCGTCAGGCTCGTCCCGTCCCAGGTGCCGACCACGTCGTATTCGCCCCAGCGCACACCGCGCTGGGCGGAGTGCTCGACCGCGTCCCAGTCCCACCCGATGACGTCGGGGCCGCCGCACTGGGGCGGCATGGATGCATTGAACGCCGCGCAGAGCTGGGGGCCGTGCTTCGGGTTGGAGAGCACCATCCCGTCGGCCTGGTACCGCAATTTGGGCACGATCGCGGCCGAGGCCGTCCCGCAGGTGGCGAGTGCCACGAGCACGGCGGCGAGCCAGATGCCTCTCATGCCCCTGAGACGGGCCAAAACGCTCATGGGTTCACCATGTCCGAAGGCGGTAATCGTTCGCGCCGGAACCCGCCGTGAACGATCGGCACGGGTGTATATTCCTGCGGTTACGCGGTTATAGCATTCCAAACCCGGCGAGGCCCCTTGTTCGGAATCATTCGCCCGTGCAGCACGCACTCCTGTCCTTCGCTGCACGAGGCGTGGCGGGCACACCTCTGCGGGCTGTGCCTCACCTTGCGGGATGGCCAGAGTCACGCGGCCCGGCTGGCCACCAACTACGACACGCTGATCATCTCGGTGCTCGCCGAGGCGCAGCTTCCTTCGGCCTCGCCGCATCGGACCGCCGGTCCGTGCGCGCTGCGGGGATTCCGTACGGCTGACGTGGTGGACGCGCGAGCGCGGGGCGCCCGGCTCGCCGCCGGGGTTTCGCTGGTGCTGGCCGCGAGCCGGATGCGCGACCAGGTGGCCGACGGAGACGTCGCCGCCGCCACGGTCGCGGCGCGTACGAGACTGGCGGCCCGGTGGCAGAAGGGCGGCGCCCGGCTGGCCGCCGGGGTCGGGTTCGACGTCGGCGTGCTGACCTCGACCGTGGACCGCCAGTTGGAGCTGGAGCGCCAGGCGGGGTCGGCTTTCCCGCTCGACGGGCGGCCGATCGGGCTGCTGGAGCTGACCGCCCCCACCGAGCAGGCCGTCGCGGCGGCGTTCGCCCACACGGCGGTGCTGGCCGAACGGCCGGGCAACGCCGCGGCGCTGGCCGAGGCGGGCGGTTTCTTCGGCCGCATCGCCCACCTGCTGGACGCGGTCGCCGACCAGGACGAGGACGACGCCCGGGGCGCGTTCAACCCGCTGACCGCCACCGGCACCGGTCGCGCCGAGGCGCGGCGGCTGTGCGACGACGCCGCGCACGGCCTGGCCCTGGCGCTGCGCGAGGTGGGCCTGGCCGACCGGCACCTGGTGGACGTGCTGCTCGACACCGAGGTACGGCGGGCGATCGAGCGGACCTTCGGCGACCATGCCGCGACGGCCTCCTACGAGCAGCCGGGCTGGGTGCGCAAGTCATCGGCCGGCGTGGGCACTTTCTTCACCTGCGGTCTGTGGCGGCCGCGGTGGAGCAAGCGCAAGGGCCGCCCCTGCGAGGAGCGCTGCTACCTGCGCGACGGCAGCTGCTGCGAGTGTTGCACCTGCTGTAACTGCTGCACCTGCTGCGAGTGACCGCCGTAGGCACGCCGCTTAACCGAAGCGGCGTGACCCCGCCACGGTCGTCCGCGTGATTTCCAGCCGACGGGCAGGGCGGTCACATGCAGCGGAGATCCCAGAGTGAGCCGTGGTCGCGGTCCTGGATCTCGACGATGACCGGAATCCTCCCGGACGCGTCGGAAGAGGACGGCGATTGGGGAGTCGTCCACACCCTGATCTCAAGGATTCCGCTCCCTCCGTCGTTCGGCGCGATGTTCGCCGTCTCGTAGTACCGGGCGATCTCCTCTACCGACAACTCGGTGTTCAGGTCGAAACGGAGCCGGTAGGTGCACATGTCCTTCATGCCGTACGCCGCCACCGAGCCGTGGAAATCCGCCGAGTCGATTCCTGTCTCCGGGGGCAGGGGATAACTCAGGAATCGGTCGGCGAGTTCGTCCATCTGACGATTGTGAATCCACTCCGGCATCTTGCCGACGCCGAAGAGCAGGGGGAGGAAAAGCACGACCGCTGCCGCCACGCGTACCCGTCGCCGCCTTCCGTTCCCCCCTTCCGTCGTTTCAGGGGCTTCGTCCGGTGGAGCGATAGACACGGGGCTGTCCTCCCGAATGCTCTTTTGGCGTGACCCTCATCCTCCCGTTCCTGAACATCCTCGGGAAGGCTCTCGCGCCGGTCCGTTCCGGGTGAATGAGAAAAGGGCGGGGGCTAGCCTCGGGGGAATTCCGAGCAGTGGAACGACTCGGGCCGGCCGATCTTCCCGCGCCGGAAGACGACGGTGACCGCGTCAAGGTCGATGTTCTCGCGCGCGGCGACGGCGCCCGCGGCGGTGCAGGTGAGCTGCCCCATCGACAGGTCGGTGGAGAGGAGTTCCGGCCGTGGCGTCGGATACGGCGGCTTGGGCGACGGGAGCGTGATCACGACCCTCGCGCGGCCCGCGCTGGCCTTCAGCGGCCCCTGTACATCGGCGATCAGGTCGGTGCGCAGCCCTCGTTTGCGCTCGTCGGCGCTCGGCCCGTCGAGCAGCAGGTCGAGGGTCTCCTTCAGTGTTAGCGACGGGATGGGGCGGGTCACGGCCCGGAGCCGCGCGCCCGCCACGAAGTACAGCCGGACGCTCGGGCGGAACCCCACCGCGGGCTCGCCTCCGTCCCTGACGCCGGTCGGGGCGATGCCGCAGCCGGCCGCCGCCATCGACGACACGACGACCACCGCGAGGGCCGCCGCCGCGCGGCGGGTACGGAAGATCACCGTTCGCCCCTCCCGATCGGTGAGGCGTCGCCGGGGTCGCTCTGGGGCGGCCGCGGGTGGCGGGGCAGCGTGAGGGTGAACACGGCTCCTCCTTCCGGCGGGTTGGCCACCTCGATCGTGCCGCCGTGCAGGCGGGCGTTCTCGCGGGCGATGGCGAGCCCGAGGCCGCTTCCGTCCGACCTGGTCCGCGCCTCGTCGGCCTTGGAGAAACGGTCGAAGACGTGCGGAAGGATGCGCGGGTCCACCCCGTCGCCCGCGTCCCGCACCTCGATGACGACGGTCTCGCCCTCGGCGCGGAGCCGTACGGTGACCGGGGGCGCGCCGTGGCGGAGGGCGTTGCCCACGAGGTTCGCCATGATCACATCGAACCGGCGCGGATCCAGCCGGATCCGTACACCCGCGGGCAGATCGAGGCCCACCTGTCCGGTCCAGCCGCGGGTCCGCAGGCAGGCGCGGATCGCGTCCGCCGTGTCGACGTCGTCCAGGACCAGCTTCGCCGCGCCGGCGTCGAACCGGGAGATCTCCATGAGGTCCTCGACGAGCCGGACCAGCCTGCCGACTTCGAGGTTCATCAGGCGGGCCGCCTGCTCCAGGTCGCCCTCCAGGTGGCCGGCCTCCTCCTCGAACACGTCGGCCATCGCGAGGATGGACGCCAGCGGGGTGCGCAGCTCGTGCGACACGTCGGCGACGAACCGGCGGGCCTGGACCTCCATGGTCCGCAGTTCCGAGACGTTCGCCTCCAGGGCGGCGGCCGTGGCGTTGAACGTTTTGACCAGCCGCGCCAGCTCGTCGCCGCCGGTCGCCTTCAGGCGCGTGTCCAGTTCGCCGGCGCCGAGCCTGCGCGCCGCCCGGTCGAGGTCGCGGACCGGGCGCAGGACCCCGCGCGCCGCCACCAGGGCGAGCGCCACGGCGAGCAGCGCGACAGGGATCGCCCCGTTCCTCGCGGCCGTGACCAGGAGCTCCTCCTCTCTCTGTTCCTTGGCGAGGGAGACCACGAGGTACACCTCGACGCCCGACGAGGTGGCCTGCTTGCCGAGCATCACCGGCGTGCCGACCACCAGGTACGGCGTGCCGGACCTGACGACGCGCTGGTAGAAGAGACGGTCGCGGTCGAGGACGGTCCGGCGCAGCTCGGACGTGATCGCGCCCGTGTCGTCGCCCGAGGCGACCAGTCCCCCGCCCCGGTAGGCGGCGGCCCCGGTCGCCTCCAGGAACGAGGGCGCGACGCCGTTGGCCAGCCGTTGTAGCGCCGGCCGGTCCGGCGGGTGCTGCATGTTCTCGGTGAGCGTCGCGACACGCAGCCGGAACTCGTTGACGAGCGACCATTCCGTACGGGCCAGCATGAGGTCGCGCGCCTGGCGATACACCAGCCCGGCGGCGGTCACGGCGCTGAGCACCGCGAGGAGCACGCAGACGATCATCAGCCGGGGGCGCAGCCCGCGCACCCAGACGGGGAGCCGGCCGTTCCCGCGATCTCGCCTCACAGGGGGCCGAACCGGTATCCGAACCCGCGCACCGTCTGGATGTACCGGGGCTTGGAGGGGACGTCCTCGATCTTCGCGCGCAGCCGCTGCACGCACGCGTCCACCAGCCGGGAGTCGCCGAGGAAGTCGAGTTCCCAGACCGACTCCAGAAGTTGCTGGCGGCTGAACACCTGGTTGTAGGCCGCCGACAGCTCCAGCAGCAGCCGCAGCTCCGTCGGAGGCAGAGCGATCGGGACCCCGGCCCTGAACACGGTGAGGGCGCCCCGGTCGATGGTCAGGTCACCGTGGGTCTCCGGCCCGGCCGAGGCGGCGGCCTCCGCCGCGGCGGGCCCTCCGCGCCGCAGCACCGCGCGGATCCGCGCCTCCAGCACGCGCGGCCGGACCGGCTTCACCACGTAGTCGTCGGCGCCCGCCTCCAGGCCGCTGACCACGTCGAGGTCGTCGCCGCGGGCGGTGAGCATGACGATCGGCGTGGAACCCCCGGCGCGGATGCGGCGGCACACCTCGAATCCGTCGAGCCCGGGAAGCATGAGATCGAGCACCACGATGTCGGCGGGGGCGGCGGACAGGCGGCGAAGTCCTTCCTCGCCGGTCCGCGCGGCCTCGACGTCGTGCCCGTTCCGGCCCAACGACAGACGCAGGCTCTCCCGTACGGAGTGGTCGTCCTCGATCAGCATTACCCGGGCCACTCGTCAAGTATCCGGTACGCCGGTTCTTCTCCCTGCGAATGCCGACATCCATTACATGCTCATGACATTCCGGTCATGGTCGGCGGACATTCCCCTGCCAGCATCGACGTCGTTCCTGATCAACGACCGGCGCGCGCTGCGGGGATCCTCCCGCCACGCCGCCGCGCAAGGAGGACACATGCGATTCATCCGTACCGCGCTGGCCGCCTCGGCGCTCGGCATCGCCGTACTGGCCGCGCCCATGGCTTCCACCGCCATGGCGGACGCCCAGCCGGCGGCCGCCAAGCCCTCGCTCTTCCCCTCGCCCGTGCCGTCGGCCGCGCCGGAGTCCCCGGGCGAGAAGAAGGCCGCCCCGACTCCGCGCCCTCGGGTCGTGCCGCGCGGCGCCCCGGAGACCGGCGGCGGCCCCTCGGACACCGCGAGCGTGCTGGTTCCGACGGGCGCCGCACTTCTCGCCGCGGGGGCCGGGATGGGCGTGCTGGCGCTGCGCCGCAGGTCGCGTGCCGGTGCCTGATTCAGCGCCTGACATGCCGGGCGCGAGGACGGACGGCGGTCGTCGCGCCCTGGGCGTGGCGGCCGCCGCCGTCGTTGTGACCGGCGCCGTGTTCGTGGGCTGCGGGGTTCTCCCGGCGGACACCCCTCCGGCCCCGCCGCCCGTGACCGCGGCGACCGCGGCGACCGCCGAGGGAACGGCCGCCGCGGCGGAGCGGATCTCCTCCACCGCGGCGCCCGCGCTCCGGCCGTCCGAGCCGCGCCGCCTGGACATCGCGAAGATCGGCGTCCACGTGGCGCTCGGCCGGCTCGGGCTCAACCCCGACGGCACCGTGCAGATCCCGCCGGTGGACCACCCCGAGGAGGCCGGCTGGTACGCGCACGGGGCGACCCCGGGCGAGCGCGGGGCGGCGGTCATCCTCGGCCACGTCGACGGCGCGGGCCGCAAGGGCGTCTTCTACGACCTCGGCCGCATGCGGACCGGGGACACCGTCGAGGTCGGCCGCGCCGACGGCTCGGTGGCCACCTTCGTGGTCGAGTCGGTGGAGTTGGTGCCGAAGAGCCGGTTCCCCACCCGCCGCGTGTACGGCCCGCTGGACCACGCGGGCCTGCGCCTGGTGACCTGCGGCGGCGTGTTCGACCGCCGGCGCGGCCACTACACCGACAACGTCATCCTCTACGCCCGTCTCTCAACTCGGTGACGGGGACAGGACGGCGATCGGGGTTCCGCCCAAACACTCCCAAGCACGCCCAAGATCGACGCCGATCTCGACCGGCGTGCCGCACCCGGTCACCTCTCCACGCCCGTTACGCGCATAGTTCGTCGCACGAATTAAGAGGGTGTCCGCTGTTATCCTGGACGAATGGATAAACCTGATGATGGCCAGATCGGAGTTGTGGCCGCGCTGGTGCGCTCCTCGTTCTTGGTGAATGCCGTGTACGCCGAATCGGGGCGGGAGCACGGACTGACTCCGCAGCAGGGGCAGTTGCTGTGCGTGCTGATGGCGCGGCCGCATGGCATGAGTGAGCTGGGGGCGATGCTGAAGCTGGCCAAGTCGAGCCTCACCGGCCTGGTGGACCGCACCGAGCGCAACGGCCTGGTTCGGCGCGAACCGGATCCGCATGACGCGCGCGCGGTGCAGGTCGCGCTTACCGCGCAGGGCAGCAAGGTAGCGAGGGAGTTCTACACCGAGACGTGCCGGCGGATCGAGGAGTTGCCGGGGAGTCTCAGCCCGGCCGACCGCGGCACGCTCGCCGACCTGCTGGGCCGCGTCGTGCTGGACAACGAGGTTCCCGTGGTCTTCCTGGAGCCGGACGAGGGGGGTCCCGCCGCTCGCGAGCACTGACGCGCGACATCGCGTTCCCGAGAAGAGTTGTGGTTCGTGCAACGAACTAATATGGTTCGTGGCACGAACCCAAACGGTTCGTGGCACGAACTCTACTTTCTCTGAGGAGCGCGAAATCATGAGTCGCACAGCCGGGGAGATCAAGGAGGTCTGGCCGGACAAGCACGTGACCATCGTCGACCCGGCCGAGAAGCTGCTCTCCGGCTTCCAGCCGGAGGTGGTCGAGGATCTGCACGGCCAGCTCGACGCCCGGGGCATCGAGGTGCGCCCGGGCACCAGCCTGGCGGCGCTGCCGAGCACCGAACCCGGCCAGGCCGACGCGTTCACCGTCACCACCACCGACGGCGAGGAGATCACCGCCGACATCTGGTTCCGCGCCTACGGGGTGAGCACCAACAGCGGCTACCTCGCCGACGGCAGGCTCACGACTCTCAACTCGCGGGGCCAGGTGCCCGTGACCGAGTTCCTCAACGTCGAGGGGTACGACCACGTCTACGCGGTCGGCGACATCACCGACGTCGCGGAGGCCAAGATGGCCGGCTACGCGATGCAGCACGCCGAGGTGGTCGCCAAGAACATCACCGCCCAGCTGAACGGTGAGCCGCCCACGGCCACCTACCAGCCCCTGCCCTACCCCATGATCCTGCTCCCGCTCGGCCCGAACGGCGGTGTCGGACAGCTGCCCTCTCCCGAGGGCCCGTTCGTCGCCCCGGCGTCGATGGTCTCCGAGTTCAAGGGCGCTGACCTGTTCACCGGCCGTTTCATCGGACAGTTCGGCCCCACCGCCTGAAGAGCTCGCCTGACGAGCCCGCCGAAGGCCGACACACCGGCTACAGCGGGACTAACTGGCACCGTGGCCCATCTAACGAAAGGCAGAGCATTGTCTGTACAGAAAGTCGTCTTCGGATTCGGGGCGCACAGCAGGATCGACGACGGGCCGGAGCTGCTGCGCATGGTCGAACAGGCCGACCGTGACGGGCTCGACCTCTTCTCGCAGTCGGACCATCCCTACATTGGCGGGCGGCTGGACGCCTACGCCTCCATTGGATTCATCCTTGGACGCACGCGGCAGATCTCGGGCTTCGCCAACGTGACCAACCTGCCGACCCGGCCCGCTCCGATGTTGGCGCGGATGGTGACGTCGCTGTCGGCGCTGTCCGGCGGTCGCGTCGTGCTGGGCATGGGCGCGGGCGGGTTGTGGGATCGGATCTCCGACATGGGAGTGCCACGGCTGTCGCCGGCCGATGCCGTGGACGCCTTCGAAGAAGCGATCACCCTGGTCAAGAAGCTGTCGGGTGGCGGACCACCGGTCACCTACCAGGGCCGCCACTACCAGGTTGACCAGATCGAGCCCGCTCCCGTGGCCGCGCCCCCCGTGTGGACCGGATCGGTCGGCCCGAAATCCCTGGCCGCCGCCGGCCGGGTGGCCGACGGCTGGATCCCCGGCCACGCGGCGGATTGGCTCAGCGACCGATACCGGACCTCGCGACCGATCATCGACCGGGCGGCGGAGGCCGTGGGCCGCGATCCGCACGAGATCCGCACAGTCTTCAATTTCCCCGGGCGCATCACCGACCGGTCGCTGTCCGCCACCCGCAACCGCGAAGGCCGCTGGATCGGCGGTTCGGTGGACCAGTGGATCGAGGAACTGACCGGGGCCGTACTGGAGCATCGCGCGTCCGGGTTCACGCTCTTCTCACCCGAAGGCGGGACTCCGGACCTCGTCTCCCTCAGCCGCTGGGCCACAGAGATCGTCCCGGCCGTACGCGAAGCGATCGCGAAGGAAAACGGCTAGGCGGCGGATCACGGCGGGGTCCTTCAGGCGAGCCGCCAGGCGAGCAGCCCCTCGGGCGCCTCGGTCTGCACGAACCCGGCGCCGACCAGCTCGCCTTCGAGCGTCTCCCACACCGGACGGTAGGAGTGGCCGACGATCTCCTCCTCGCTGATCAGCCTGCCGTCCTGGGTGATCTGGTAGAGGTAGCGGGCCTTACACGCCTCCCCCTCCGGCCCGTCCGACTCGAGGATCTCGGAGAAGACCGTGTAGGTGTGCCGGCCGACCTGACGCGACGCCAGCTCCTTGAGGGGGCGCTCCGACGGGGCGCCGCCGTCGCGCCAGGTGAAGACCAGCAGCCCGCCGGGTTCCAGCCGGTCCGCCAGCACCGGCCAGAGCCGCTTGCGGTAGTCCGGCTCCAGGGCGTACATCACGTTGATCATCACCATGGCCTCGACCGGCTCGTCCAGGGCCACGCTCAGCGCGTCGCAGGGGAGCACGGTCACCCGGTCGAACAGCTCCGGGCGCGCGCACAGCCGGGACAGCAGCACCGCGCGCATGCCGGTCGAGGGCTCCAGCGCGAAGATCTCGGCGGGCGTCCAGTCGGCCAGCGACGTGGTGATCAGGCCGGTCCCCGCGCCGATCTCCAGGATGCTGCGCCGTACGTCCGTGAGGAGCGGGGGGAGCTTCTCCTGAATCTCCGGCACATGCCCTTTTTCATGGAAAAGGTCATAGAAGGGGAGGGAGATGAAGTCGGTCACGGCGGGCCACGCTACTCCAAACCGGGGGCGGCCGACCGGCTTTCCGTACTCGGCCTTCGGCGTCGCCGCGGCCCCTGACTCATGCTCGGCGGGACGCCGGGGCACACAATGAAATGTGGCCCGATGGGTGCTGCACGTCGACCTCGACCAGTTCGTCGCCGCCGTCGAGTTGCTGCGCCGTCCCGAGCTGCGCGGCCGTCCGGTGGTCGTCGGAGGGGACGGGGACCCGACCAAGCGCGGCGTGGTGAGCACGGCCTCGTACGAGGCGCGTCCGTACGGCGTGCACTCCGGCCTCCCGCTGCGCACGGCGGCGCGGCGATGCCCGGACGCGGTGTTCCTGCCCGTGGACCGGGAGGCGTACGAGGCGGCGTCGGCCCAGGTGATGGCGACGCTGCGGGAGTTCGAGGCCGTGGTCGAGGTGGTCGGCTGGGACGAGGCGTTCCTCGGCGTCGTCGACGACGATCCCGAGGAGACCGCCCGGCTGATTCAGCGGCGGGTACGGGAGTCCACGGACCTCGACTGCACGGTCGGCATCGGGCGGAACAAGCTGCAGGCCAAACTGGCGACCGGCTTCGGCAAGCCCGCGGGCGTCTTCCGGCTGACCGGCGAGACATGGTTCGACGTGCTCGGCGACCGGCCGACGGACGCCCTGTGGGGAGTGGGGCCGAAGACCGCCCGGCGGCTCGCCGCCCTGGGGATCGGCACCGTGTCCGAGCTGGCGGGCACCGATCCGCGCGTCCTCGCCGAACGGTTCGGCCCCACGATCGGGCCGTGGCTGGTCCGGCTCGCGCGCGGCCAGGACACGTCGCCGGTGGTCGGCACGCCGTACGTGCCGCGTTCGCGCAGCCGTGAGACCACCTTCCAGCACGACCTCGACGATTGGGACGAGGTGCGGCACGAGGTGGTACGGCTGGCCCGGCGGGTGGCCGGCGACGTGGCCGCCGAGCGACGACCCGCCGTCCGCGTCGTGGTCAAGGTGCGCTACGCGCCGTTCGTCACCCACACCCACGGCCACGCCCTGGAGACGCCGACCGCCGAGCCGGCGGCGATCGAGGAGGCGGCGATCGCCGCGCTCGACCGCTTCGCCGAACGGCGGCCGGTGCGGCTGCTGGGCGTCAGAGCCGAGCTCCCCGAGTAGTGAGGTGCCCACTGCCGTCGCCCACGGGAAGCCGGCCCGCCCCTAGTCCTCCCGATCAGGTAGCCGACGGGTCTCAGATCCCCCATCATTACAGTTCGCGATCAATCAATCGCTAACGGTGACGACAAAGGGGGGCATGCTGTGGTGGCCGAGCGGGAGGTCCCGGCGGAGTGGATGGCGAGCTGGCCCGGACCGGGCGAGCCGGTCGATGCGCCGGTGCAGGACCGGCCGCACCTCGACTGCGGGACGGAGTCGTGGCGGTTCGCCGCCGACCTGCGCGACGACGACGGGGAGGAGCTCCAGCTCCTGGTCACCTTCCTGAGCCACCGGACCACCAGGCCGGACGGCAGCCCGTTGACCTCGTACGGGTGTTCCTGGAGCACCGCGGACGGCGCCACCTACCGCGCCGAGACCTGGCGTGACGTCGGCGCGGTCGAGCTGACCTGTCTGGACGCGTCCAGAAGTTGCGACCCCAGCGTGGCCGAGGCGGTGTGGGAGGCCTGCTCCGGCGGGCAGCCGATCGCCCCCGACCAGGTGTTCCCCGGCCCGGTCCGGCTCGCCGCCGGTGCGCTGCGTCTCGATTTCGGCGGGATCGCCGAGCTGTCCGGAGACGCCGACGGCACCTACCGGATCGTCCTGCGCGGCGACCGGGAGAGCTGGCTCCTGCGGCTGCGCCCCCTCAAGCCCGCCGTGACGGAATCGGTGCGGCTGGGGGCGCCGCTCAGCGTGGACGAGGCGTGCTACACGTACGTCGTGCCCCGTCTGGCGGTCGAGGCGACGCGGAGCCGGCCGGGACGGCGGGACGCAGCGATGTTCGGCGAGGCGATGTACCGGCACGCCTTCGGCGCCGCCGAGCTTCCCCAGGCCGACGCCCACCCGCCGATCGACCACAGCCGGACGTGGGCCGGACTGCACCTGGACAACGGCTGGGAGGTGGTGGCCGTCCACTCCCGGACGGCGGACCTCGTCGGCGGCGTGGCCGACCGGCCCGCGTCGGTGGTGCTCGTGGCGCCGGACGGCACCCGCCACGAGGCTCCGGCGCGGCTCACAGGTTCCGCGTCCTGGGGCTCGATGACGACGCTGAACTTCTATCCCACCGAGTGGCGGATCGAATCACCCCAGGCGGGCCTCTCGCTGCGGGCACGCGCCCGCTTCCCCGAGCAGGAACGGCATGTCGTCTTCGGCCTGGGCTCTCAGCTGGACGGAGGCGCCACGGCGGAGGGCACGCTGCACGGCCGGCCGGTCCGCGGCAGCGGATGGCTGGAGGTGCTGCCGGTTACCCGCATCCGCGACTTCGAACGCCACATGGAGCGGCTGCGCGAGATCACCCACGCCGAGCTTGTCCGCGTATATCCGGACACTCCGGAACCTGCGGCGATCGCGGCGTTGACCGGGATGGACCCGGACGAGGGGTGGCCCGTCGACCTCGTCGCCGACCCGCTGCACCGCTCGCTGGTCGTGCCGGTCCGGCACATGGCCGACGCCATGGGCAAGGGCTGGCGCAGCTACGCCGCGCTCGCCGCGATGGAGATGCTGGGCGTGGACAGCCGGCCGTACCAGGAGCTGACGGCGCTGGTCGAGCTGCTGCACACGGCCAGTCTCATCGTGGACGATGTGGAGGACAGCGCCCCGACCCGCCGGGGACGGCCCGCGGTTCACACCGTGTTCGGCCCGGCAATCGCGATCAACGCGGGGACGCACGCCTACTTCGTCTTCGACCAGGTCGTCCGGAGGCTGCTGCCCGACGACCCGCGACAGCGGCTGCGCCTGTATGAGGCCTACCTGGGCGGACTGCGCCGCAGCCACGCCGGGCAGGCGCTGGACATCATCGGACACCACGACGCCATGGACGCCGCCGTCGCCACGGGGGACGCCGGCACGGTGCTGCAGAGGGTGCGGACCACGCACCGGCTGAAGACCGGCGGAGTGGTGCGCGGAGTGGGAGAGTTCGGGGCGGTCCTGGGCGGCGCGGACGACGAACGGTTCGCCGCGATCAGCGCGTATTACGAGGCCGTGGGGCTCGCCTACCAGATCAACGACGACATCGCGGACCTGCTCGGCCTGCTCGCCTCCCCCGGCGACGCCACCGCCCGGGTCGCCCGGGTCGCCGGCGAGGACATCCGCGAGGCCAAGGTCACCCTGCCCCTGGCCCACGCCGTCGCCCGCCTGCCCCAGCCCCGGCTGCGCGAGGTCTGGGAGGTCGTCCGCGCGGGCGGCGCCGACCCGGTCGCCGCGGTCCGCGTCGCCGAGGCCCTGCGGGACTGCGGCGCCGTCGCGGCGGCGCTCGCCGACGCCCGCCAGGTGATCGACCAGGCGTGGAAGCCGCTGCAGGACCTGCTGCCCCTCAACCGGCACACGGTCATGATCCGCGCCCTCGGCATCTACGCCGCCCAGCGCTACCTCGACGAATGACCGTCCACCGCCTCCCTGTCACGTGACGTCCGAGGGGTCGGGGATGGCGGCGGTCTCGCGGGGCGCGGCGCCGGGGCCGCCGCGTGGCGCGGGCAGCAGCCGCGCCAGCCCGCCGGGCAGCCACCAGTTGCGCGCGCCGAGGATGCGCATCAGGGCCGGGACCAGGGCCAACCTGATCACGGTGGCGTCCAGGGTGATCGCGGTGGCGATGGCCAGGCCGAGCTGGGCCAGCTCATGGCGGTGCGCGGTGAGCAGCGCGCCGAACGTGGTGACCATGACGGCCGCGGCGACGGTGATGGGGCGGGCGGTGTGGCGCAGGCCGTGGACCACGGCATCGGTGTTGTCCCCGCTGACCTGGTAGTGCTCGGCGATGCGGTGGATGAGGAACATCTCGTAGTCGATCGAGAGGCCGAACACCAGCGTGAAGGCCAGCAGCGGGATCAGCGTGTTGACCTGGTGGCCGACGATCTGCGGGAAATGGCGGGTGGCCAGGGTCAGCAGGCCGAACGCCGCGGTGACGGCGAGCAGATTCATCACGACGGCCTTGATCGGCAGCAGGACGCTGCGGAAGGTCACCAGCAGGAAGACCAGCGAGCAGCCGAGCACGAGCGCGATCACCGTGCCGAGCTGGGCGGTGCTCTCCTCGACCAGCTCGGAGAAGATCGCGTTGGGCCCGGTCACCAGGACGCGCTGGCCGGGCGGCAGCAGGGCCGGAGCGTCGTGATCCGTGAGCCGCCGCGCCAGGGCCGTGATCGCCGGATCGTCGATCGGCGTGCGCCCCACGACGAGGATGACCGTCAGGTCGCGGCCGTTGTCCAAGGGGGCCGCCAGAGCGACCCGCGGGTCCGCGCCGAGCGCGGCGACCAGCGCGCCGGTGTCGACCGGCGGCGCTCCCGCCGGGTGGGGCAGCACCACGGCCAGCGCGGACGAGACCCCGTCGGCCTCCATGTACGCCAGCCCGCGCCCGAGATCAGTCTGGGCGATCGAGGCGCGGTCCAGGTCGAAGCCCAGGCGCAGGCCGGCCGCCGGCGCCGCCGCGACCGCGAGCACGCCGACGCAGGCCAGCGTGTACGCGATGGGGTGGCGCATCAGGTGGCGCGCCCACCGGCTCCACCCGCCGGCGCCGTCTCCGTCGCGTTCCGGCCGGCCGGGGTGAACGCGCCGCCGACGCCCGGCGGTGCGCCGTGGACGTGACCGTCTCAGCCGCCCCCGGCGAACCGAGACACAGCCCAGCCACCGGTCGGCGGCCACCAGCGCGGCGGGCAGCAACGTCAGGGCCGCCGTCGCGGCGACCACGGCCGCGATGCCCACCGCCGCCGCCATCGTGCGGATCATCGACATGCGCACCACGAGCAGCGCCGCCGCCGTCAGCGCGACCGCCAGGGCGCACCAGCCCGCCGTCCGCCCCGCGGTGCTCGTGGCGACCCCGGCGGCGTGCACTCGCTCGTGCCCCATGCCACGGGCGCGGCGGTAGCGCAGGAGGATCAGCAGCGCGTAGTCCAGCCCGAGGCCCATCCCGACGGTCGCCGCCACCGCCAGCATGAAAGTGTCCGTCTCGGTGCCGAGCAGGCTCGCCGCCGCGAGCACTCCCAGGGCCGTCACCATGACCGTCAGGGCCGTCGCCAGCACCACCAGGGCGGCGCCGGCCGCCCCCAGGCCGATCAGCAGCGCCAGCAGCGCGACCGGGACCGCCACCAGCTCGGCTCGTTGCAGGTCGGCCAGGTCGGCGTGCTTGGCCTCCGCGAGCATGGCGGTCTCACTCACGATGTGCGCGTCCACGAGAGGGCCGGACGCCTCCTGTACGGCGCGCTGGGCGGCGTCGCGCAGCGGCGGCAGAGCCGCCTGGCGGGCCGCCTGGTCCCCGTTCAGGCCGACGATCGCGTACGCCCGCCGCCGGTCCTGGCCGCGCACCGGAGGCAGCAGCTGCACCCCGCCGACCTGTGGCTGGGCCGACACCGCGCGCACCCCGGCCTGGAGCGCGCGCTGGTATGTCTCGTCGCCGCTCGACAGCGTCGCCGAGGCGAAGATGAGCAGCATCTGCTCGGTGCCCAGCCCGGCGAAGCCGTTCTCCAGAAGGCTCGCCCCCGTCACCGAGGGCGAGCCGTTCACCCGCACGGCGGGCGCGACGGCCCGCTGGAGCAGACCGGGCGCCATCAGGGCCGAGGCGGCCAGCAGCACCAGCCACACGGCCAGCACCGCCCGGTGACGGCGGGCCACCGCCTCCCCCAGCCACCGCCAGACCGTGCGGCGCCCCGATCGGGCGTCCGCGTGCGACGCGGGCGGCGCCCCGCCGGACGACGCCCGGGATGACAGCACCATCAGCCCCTCCAGGAAGGCCAGCGGAAATCACAAAGAGAGATCAAGCAAGCACAGATCGTAGCCATGCCGACCGACGTTTCCACCGCGTCCGCGAACGCCCGCACCACCCAGGTGAGCAAGCCCGGCCATTTCCGTGATCGAAGGCCGGAGGTAGGCTCTGGTCCCGTGAAGTGACGACGCGCCACCCCCGCGCCCCGACGCCGTACGAGCCATGCTCCGGCGTCGGTCTGACCGTGTCCCTGTCATCCACTTCCGAAAGAGCGCCTTCGTTGACTGACCAGACATTCCTCGACCACGTCGCCGACCACCTCGCCGCCCTGCCCGCCGTACGCGCCGTCACGCTGGGCGGCTCCCGCGCCCAAGGCACCCACACCCCGTCCAGCGACTGGGATTTCGCCCTCTACTACCGCGGCGGCTTCGACCCGGCCGACCTGCGCGCCGTCGGCTGGGAGGGCACGGTCTCCGAGATCGGCGGCTGGGGCGGGGGCGTCTTCAACGGCGGCGCGTGGCTCGACATCGACGGCCGCCGCGTGGACGTCCACTACCGCGACCTCGACGTCGTCGAGCACGAGCTCACCGAGGCGGAGCAGGGACGCTTCCACTGGGAGCCGCTCATGTTCCACCTGGCCGGCATCCCCAGCTATCTGGTGGTGGCCGAGCTGGCCGTCAACCGGGTGCTCCGCGGCTCGCTGCCCCGTCCCGGCTACCCTGAGCCGCTGCGCGCGGCGGCCCCGCCGATGTGGCGGGGCCGGGCGGACCTGACGCTCCAGTACGCCAGGTCCGCCTACGCCGAGCGCGGCCAGGTCACCGAGATCGCGGGGGCCATCGCCGTCGCGGCGACGCAGACCGCCCACGCGATCCTCGCCGCACGCGGCGAGTGGGTGACCAACGAGAAGCGGCTGCTGCACCGAGCCGGACTGCGTGACGTCGACACGATCGTCGCGGCATTGCGGCCGGAGCCGGAGGCCCTGACCCGGGCGATCGACGAGGCCGCGGCTCTATTTGCGCTCGCTTCGCTCGCGCGGGCTCGGGGCGCCTGAAGTCTGCTCGTGCCCTCGTCACTGCGTCTATTTGCGCTCGCTTCGCTCGCGCGGGCTCGGGGCGCCTTCAGTCCAGACACCGCCGCGCCCATCGCAGACCTTCGGCGGGTTTCCTGGCTGGCAGGAGAGTTATTAGTTAAGAAACTTGACAGATGATGGACGCGCTCCCGACGATGTAGGCGCGGATCCGTTCACCCATCCAGCAGCGCGCCGACGACGTCGCCGCGCGCCACTCACCCGTGCCCTCACCCCCCTCGATCGGCGCGACGACTCCGATCGCTCCTGGTTCGGGAGACCCCCATGCGAAACCGAACACCGCGCCTGCTGACGCTGGCGGTGGCACTCCTGCTCGCCGCCCTGGGCGCCCTCGTCACCCAAACCTCGGCCAGCGCGGCCAACCTGCTCGTGAATCCGGACTTCGAGACCGGAACCCTCTCCCCCTGGTCCTGCACCGGCGGGCTCGGGTCGGTGGTCGACACCCCGGTCCACTCCGGCGCCAAGGCGCTGGCCGGCGCGGCGAGCGCGTCCGACACCGCCGAGTGCAGCCAGTCCGTGTCCGTCCGGCCGAGCACCGCGTACACCCTGTCCGCCTGGGTCCGCGGCGGCTATGTCTACCTAGGCGTGAACGGCGGCGGCTCCACCTGGACCTCGTCGCCGTCGGCGTACACGCAGCTCACCGTCTCCTTCACCACCGCGGCCGGGCAGACCTCCGCCGTCATCTACCTGCACGGCTGGTACGGCCAGGGCACCTACTACGCCGACGACGTGAGCTTCGACGGCCCCGGCGGCCCGTCCCCATCGGCGTCTCCTTCGGCGTCCCCCTCCGCCTCGCCCTCGGCGTCGCCGTCTCCGTCGGCCTCACCGTCCGCCTCCCCGTCTCCGTCTCCGTCGCCCTCACCCTCGACGTCGCCCACGGGCACGACGTGCCCGGTGAAGTCCCGGCCGGCCGGCAAGGTCGTGCAGGGGTACTGGGAGAACTGGGACGGCGCGTCGAACGGCGTGCACCCGCCGCTCGGCTGGATCCCGATCACCGACTCACGCATCCAGGCGCACGGCTACAACGTCATCAACGCGGCGTTCCCGGTCATCCGCTCCGACGGCACCGTCCTGTGGGAGGACGGCATGGACTCCACCGTCAAGGTCGCCACCCCCGCCGAGATGTGCCAGGCCAAGGCCGCCGGCGCGACGATCCTGATGTCCATCGGCGGGGCCGCCGCGGGCATCGACCTCAGCTCCAGCACGGTCGCCGACCGCTTCGTCGCAACCGTCGTGCCGATCCTCAAGCAGTACAACTTCGACGGCATCGACATCGACATCGAGACCGGTCTGAGCGGCAGCGGCAGCATCAACCAGCTCTCGCCGTCGCAGGCCAACCTCATCCGGATCATCGACGGCGTGCTCGCCCAGATGCCCTCGAACTTCGGCCTCACCATGGCCCCCGAGACGGCGTACGTGACCGGCGGCAGCGTCACCTACGGCTCCATCTGGGGCGCGTACCTGCCGATCATCAAGAAGTACGCCGACAACGGCCGCCTCTGGTGGCTGAACATGCAGTACTACAACGGCAGCATGTACGGCTGCTCCGGCGACTCCTACTCCGCGGGCACCGTGCAGGGCTTCACCGCCCAGACCACCTGCCTGGACAAGGGTCTCATCATTCAGGGCACCACCATCCGGGTCCCGTACGACAAGCAGGTCCCCGGCCTGCCCGCCCAGCCCGGAGCCGGTGGCGGCTACATGGCGCCCTCGCTGGTGAGCCAGAGCTGGAACGCCTTCAGCGGCAACCTCAAGGGCCTGATGACCTGGTCCATCAACTGGGACGGGTCGAAGGGCTGGACCTTCGGCGACAACGTCAAGGCGCTGCAGGGTCGCTGACCTGTACGCGGGGGCCGCTCCCGTCCGCCCGGGAGCGGTCCCCGTCGCGGGTGCGCGCATTCACCCCTGGAGGGTCTCGGCCCCGTCCGCTTCGCCGGTGTCCGCGCCCTTCGCGGGGGGAATCCGGGCCGCGATCTGACCGCGGGCGTGCTCGCACTCGGCGAAGGGCCGTGGACAGGCGAGCGCGTGCTCGATCAGCTCGCACGGGGGCGGCGCGCCCGGAAGTCGTCCGCGATCGCGTCGAATGTGGCCCACCGGACGCCCTCGTGCCCGCTGATGTGCTCGATGAGGCGCTCCAGCATGAGCAGGACATGCGGGCGGCCCGAGACGTCCGGGTGGATCGTCAGCGGGAAGACGGCGTACTCCGACTCGCGGTGGACCCAGTCGAACTGGTCCCGCCACATCTGCTCGATGTCGCGAGGGTTGACGAACCCGTGGCTGTTCGGGCTGGCCTTGATGAACATCATCGGCGGCAGGTCGTCGAGGTGCCAGCTCGCCGGGATCTCGACGAGGTCGGTCTCCTGCCCGCGCACGAGCGGTTTCATCCACGCGCGGGCGTCCTCGGCGTAGTCGATCTTCGTCCAGGTGTCCCCGACCCGGACGTAGTAGGGCTCGAAGTCGCGGTGCATGAGCGAGTGGTCGTACGTGATGCCGCGTTCGATGAGCAGCTCGTTGGTGATCGGCGAGAACTCCCACCATGGGGCGACATATCCGGTGGGGCGCCGGCCGGCGCGCCTCTCGATGAGCTCGACGCAGTGGTCGAGGACCGCGGACTCCTGCTCGCGGTTCATCGCGATCGGGTTCTCGTGGCTGTATCCGTGCAGGCCGATCTCGTGCCCGGCGGCCACGACCTGGTCGAACTGCTCGGGAAAGGTCTCGATGGAGTGGCCGGGCCAGAACCAGGTCGCCGGCAGGCCGTACTTCTCCAGCAGGGCGTTGAGCCGGGGAACGCCCACCTCCCCGGCGAAGACGCCGCGCGAGATGTCGTCCGGCGAGTCCTCGCCCCCGTAGGAGCCGAGCCAGCCGCCGACGGCGTCGACGTCGATCCCGAACGCCACGAAGATCTCCTTGGCCACGGCGCGTCCTCTCTCCCGGCTTCGTTCACGGACGTGATGTGACAGGGGTCAGACGTAGGGCGCGAGGGTCCGCCCGGTGACGGCGACGCCCTCGGAGATGAGCAGCGCCAGCAGCAGCCTCGCGTGGTAGAGGGGCAGCGCGCCCATGCTGAGCGCGCCGGCGCGCACCAGGTCCGCCCCTCCGGCGTTGCCGTACACGGGCACGACCGGCCCCTCGGCCACCCGGGTGGACAGCCCGACGACGGTTCCCGCCGCCACCGCCTCGGACACCCACTCCAGCAGGGCGTGGTTGGCGTTGCCGACGCCGGTCCCGGCGAGCACGACCGCCTGGGCGCCGGCGCGGACGGCGGCTCGCGCGAGCGCCGCGTCGGCCCCGGGGTGGACGGTCACGATGTCCACCCGGGTGCCGTCGAAGCGCGGACCTGGCCGGATGAGCGGCGCCGGGCGTACCGGCAGCGCCGTGATCACGACCCCGGACGCGCCGATCCGCCCGATGGGCCCGCCGTCCGCGGTCCGGTACGGCTCGGCCGCGACAGTGTGATGCTTGCGGGTACGCCGGGGGGAGAAGATCCGCCCGGCGAACGAGATGAGCGCGCCGCACCCGCGCGTCTCGGGGGACGCGGCGACGGCGACCGCCTCCCGGAGGTTGCGCGGCCCGTCGCTGTCGGGCTGGTCCGCCGCCCGCTGCGCGCCGGTGAGGACGACGGGTTTGCCGCTGTCGTGAACGAGGTCCAGGAGGAACGCGGTCTCCTCCATGGTGTCGGTGCCGTGGCTCACCACGACGCCGGTCACCTCGTCGCGGGCCAGCTCGGCCATCACGGCCTCGGCGATGACGCGCAGCTCCCGATGGCCGAGGAGGTAGGAGCCGAGGTTGAGCAGATCGCGCCCTTCGACCTCGACGTCTCCGTAGCCGGCGGCGCCGAGGAGCTGCGCCACGGTCCGGCGCGCCACCGCCGCGCCTCCGGGGTCGCTGCTTGAGGCGATGGTCCCGCCGGTCGCGATCACAACGACGCGCGCGACGGCCGCGGGCACGTCGCCGAGCCCGCCGTCGAGGCCGTCGTCCCTGGTCATGCCGGAGCCCCCCATTGCCGACGCGGTTTACGGCGCGTGGTCGGCCCCTACCCAGGGACGGGGCGAGCATGACAGGCCCCGCCTCCGGGCCCGGCGCGGAATTGTCGGTGCCTACTGCCAGACTCGCCCAATGACCGACGACGTGCGGCTGAGAGCCGTCGAAGAAGCCGACCTGGAGCTGTTCTTCGAGCACGAGCACGACCCCGAGACGGTGCGGCGGTCGAAGTTCCCGCCCCGCGAGCGGGAGAGGTTCATGACCCACTGGCGCACCAGGGTCCTGGGCGACCCCACCAACCTGACCCGCACGGTCACCGTGAACGGCGAGACGGCGGGCAACCTCGGGGCCTGGTGGGAGGGGGACCGGCGCTTCATCGGGTACGTCTTCGGCCGCCCGTTCTGGGGCCGCGGCATCGGTACCGCGGCCCTGACGCTCTTCCTGGAGCTGGAGCAGGTCCGCCCGCTGTACGCGGACCCCTACAAGGGGAACACGGGCTCGGTGCGCCTGCTGGAGAAGTGCGGCTTCTGGTCGTCCGGCACGATCATGCACGACGAGAACGAGCACATCATGTTCGTGCTGGACCGGATGTGATCTCGCGCCGCCGCCCGGCCCGGCCTCCGCCGTACGAGGGCGAGGGGCCCGGTGGACACCGGGCTCCGCCGCCGATCCGCCAGACAGGCCGGGCCATCGGTGCTGCTGGCGAGGTTATTTGTTAAGAAACTTGACAGATAGGTTACCGATCTCGACGATAGAGGGACGCGGATCCGTGTGCTCGTCCAGCAGTTCGCTGCTGAGGAAGCCCACCGGCGACGAAGCCGGTGCACCACCACCCCCCACGATCGGCGCCGACGGCTCCGATCGCTCCTGGTGCAGGAGACTTTCATGCGACCACGCACACTGCTGCGCGCGACGCTGGCGCTGTTCGCCACCGCCGCCGCGACGCTCACCCTCACCGCGACCCAGCCCGCCACCGCGCAGGCAACGGCCGCCCTGCCCCCGCACGTGTTCGCCCCATACTTCGAGGCGTGGACGGGCGAGGACCCGGCCACGCTCTCCCAGCAGTCCGGGGCCAAGCACCTGACCATGGCGTTCCTCCAGGCCGCGACCCGCGGGTCGTGCACGGCCTACTGGAACGGCGACACCGACATGCCGATCGCGGCCTCGACCTTCGGCGCGTCCATCACCAAGATCCGGAACGCGGGCGGCGACGTCATCCCGTCCTTCGGCGGCTACACCGCCACCAACACCGGCACCGAGATCGCCGACAGCTGCACGAACGTCGACTCGATCGCCGCCGTCTTCCAGAGCGTGATCAACACCTACGGCGCCACCCGGATCGATCTCGACATCGAGGACAATTCGCTGACCAACAGCGCCGGGATAGACCGCCGCAACAAGGCGATCAAGCTGACCCAGGACTGGGCCGCGGCCAACGGGAAGACGATCGAGTTCTCCTACACGCTGCCGACGACCACGCACGGCCTCGCCGACAGCGGCCTGGCCGTGCTGCGGAACGCCAAGACCAACAACGCCAAGGTCGACATCGTCAACATCATGACGTTCGACTACTACGACGGCGCGAACCACAACATGGCGAACGACACCCAGACCGCGACGACCGGGCTGCACGACCAGCTCGCGACGCTGTATCCGGACAAGACGTCGGCGCAGATCTGGAACATGATCGGCGTCATCGAGATGATCGGCATCGACGACTACGGCCCCGCCGAGACGTTCACCACCGCGGACGCGGCGCCCGTACTCAACTGGGCGACGTCCAAGGGCCTCGCCATGATCTCGTTCTGGGCACTCCAGCGGGACAACGGAGGCTGCCCCGGCGTCGGCGGCTCCGACAGTTGCTCGGGCATCGCGCAGAGCACCTGGTACTTCAGCCAGACGTTCGCGCCGTTCTCCGGCGACGGCCAGCCACCGGGTGACGACTTCTCGCTCGCCGTCTCACCGGCGTCCGGCTCCGTCGATCCCGGCGCCACCGCTACCGCGACCGTCAGCACCACGCTGACCGGCGGGAACGCGCAGACGGTCACGCTGACCGCGACCGGCGCGCCCTCCGGGGTGACCGCGACCCTCAGCCCGGCCTCGGTCACGACCGGCGGCAGCTCGACGCTGACGCTGGCCACCACCTCGGCGGCGCAACCCGGCAGCTATCCGATCACTGTCACCGGCACCTCGCCCGCGGGCAGCCACATCGCGACCTACACCTTGAAGATCAACGGACCGGGCGGCGAAACGATGGGCAACCCCGGCTTCGAGTCGGGCGCGCTCAATCCGTGGACCTGCCAGAACGGCAGTGCGGTCGCCGGCTCCCCGGTCCACTCCGGCGCGTACGCGCTGCGGGTCTCGCCCAGCGGGAGCCAGAACGGGCAGTGCACGCAGTCGGTGACGCTCACGCCCAACCACAGCTACACGCTCAAGGCCTGGGTGCAGGGGAACTACGCCTTCGTCGGCGTCTCCGGCGGCGCCACCGGGAGCACCTGGACGTCGTCGAGCGGCTGGAAGGAGCTGTCCGTGCCCTTCACCACCGGCGCGTCCGGCACGGTGACCGTCTACGTCAACGGCTGGTACGGCCAGGGCGACGTCTACGCGGACGACTTCTCCATCACCTGACCGTTTCCCGGCCGGTCCACATCTCCCGGCCGGTCCACATCTCCCGGCCGGTCCTACGTCGAGGCCGCCGTACCCCGCGGGGTGCGGCGGCCTCACGCGTGCGGCGGACACAGGAGGAGACGGGCGCGAGGGGGAAACGGGCGCGAGGGGAAACGGCGAGCACGCGGTTTTGACGGCCCTCGCTGTTAGGCTGCCGCCCCAACGACCACCCCGGACGGCCTCCATATGGGCTTCCCCACGAGCCCCGACCCGGCCGTACGACCGACTCGAGAAACGACCGCGAGGACCGAGTGAGCACGTCCACCGAGCGGCTCGACGCCCTGCGAGGCGGCGCCGCGCCCGTCGACCACAACGCCCGCACCGTCGCCGCCCTGGCCGGCAACCCCGGGTGCGACCGGCGAGCGGTGCTCGACGCGGCCGGGATCAGCAAGCGGGACACCGCCGTCCACCTCGGCCACCCCGCTCCCTTCGGGCAGTCGCCGTTCGCCCTGGCCCGGGCGAGGTCCTTCGAGGAGCTGGTGAAGGCCGACCGCTGCGCGCACCTGCTGCGGCTGCTGCGCGAGGCGCTCGGCCTGCCGATCCCCGCGATCGCGTACCTCGACATCCCGCAGGCGGGCGGCCAGGCCACCCGCGAGCTGCGGCACGCCCGCACCCGCAAGGAGCTGCGTCAGGCCGCCGAAAGCGCGGTCCGAGACGGCTCCGGCGACGGCACGCTGGTCGACCACCCGCTGTTCACGCTGCCGGTCGCGGGCCACGAGGTCTACCTGGATCCGGCCGTCCTCGCCGTCCAGGCCGGGAGCCGGTTCCACATCGTCGAGATCAAGTCGTTCGCGGTCATCGACGGCGCCGCCGACTCGGCGCAGGTCGCCGCCGCCTCCCGGCTCTCCGCGGTCTACGTGTACGCGTTGAAGGCGATGTTCGCGGCCGAGGGCATCGACCCCGGGCTGGTGTCGCACGAGGTCGTGCTGGTCTGCCCCAAAGACTTCGCCAACCACCCCACCGCGACCCTGCTCGACGTGCGCCTGCAGCTCGCCGCGCTCAGGCGGCAGCTGTCACGGCTCACCCGCATCGACCGGATCCTCGACCGGCTGCCGCCCGACCTCACGTTCAGCCTGGAGCAGTCGCCCGCCGAGCTGGCCCGGGCGGTCCGCGCGGCCGAGGCCAGGTACGCGCCCGAGTGCCTGTCCACCTGCGAGATGGCGTACTTCTGCCGCTCCGACGCCCGCGAGTGCGGCTCGCTGGAGGTGCTCGGCCGGGTCACCCGCGACGATCTCGGCGGCCTCGACTCGGTGGACGCGGTGCTCGATCTCGCCGCGGACGACCGCCGCACCGCGTCGGAACACGACGAGATAGCCGAGCAGCTCCGCCACGTCCACGCGATCTATCGCGCGCACACCGCGGCCGAGGCGGTGGTCGCGTGAGTGTCGTGACGTCGTACGCCCGGGCGCTGGCCGTCCGCGAAGGCCGGGCGCAGCCGGTCGCGACCGTCCGGCACCTGCACCTGGCGGCCGACCCCCTGGTCTTCATCCCGCTCAGGCTCGCGGGTGAGGCCGCCGCGCCGCTGGGCGCGATGGTGGGCAGCCACCCGGCCCGCCCCCACCTGCTGGTCGTCCCGCAACCGCGCAACCGCGACCTGCGGTTCGCCTTCATGGCCGAGCTGGCCCGGATCATGCTTCCGTACATCGAGGGCCGGGCCGCGGCGACCGAGACGGTCCCGGGGAAGAACGAGCGCGAGCGCTATCTGGACGCGCCGCAGGTCATCGTGCCCGGACGGGGCGCGGTCGAGTTCGTCCGGCTGCTGGGCCGCTCCACCCGGTTCCGCAGCGCCGACGGCCCCTACCCCGTCGATCCGGCCGTTCCCGTCCTCGGCCAGTGGCTGACCTTCCTGTATGAGCGGACCGAGTTCGCCGGGTCGTCGGCGCTGGTCCCGATGACCGAGGCGCTCTCCCTGCACTGGGCGACCGGGCAGAGCCCGATGGAGGACGCGAACCTGGCCACGCTGCTGGCGTGGATCTGCCCGCCGCCCGGCCACACCGGGCAGGAGGCGGCGGCCGCCGCGGAGGACCCCGTCCGGTGGCCTCCGGCCGGTCCGGACACCGATCCGGGCTTCGACGCGCGGGTGCTGCGGCCGGCGATCGACGCGTACGACGCGTCCGGTTCGCCGGAGCCGGTCCGCGAAGCCCTGCGCGGCCAGTTGGAGCCGACCTGGCGGCTCATGTGGCAGGCCGTCGAGCTGTTGCGCGGCCGGCCCGAGGCGGCGAGCGTCGGCGATCGGTGGGCCGCCGACCGGGACCGGTACACCCGCGAGGTCGCCCGCGTGGCCGAGGGCGGCCCTCCCCGGGGCCGCCGCGACCAGGCCGGATCCGCCGCGGCCCGGCTGTGGGACATGGAGTCGGCGCGGCAGTCGTACGACGCGCAGCGCGCCTACGACGACCCGCTGGTGATGGCCGAGCATCGCGCGACCGGCAAGGCGTTCGCCGGCGAGGTGGTCCACGTGGACCGGGAGCGGACGATCCTGCTGCCCGGGGGGAAGAAGCCGGTGTCGCGACCGCTGGTCACCGTCCGCACCGCCGACCCGGTACGGCTCGCGCCGGGCAAGAAGGTGTTCTCCGCGCACCGCCGCAGGCAGTCGGGCGAGGTCATCGAGCTGGACGGCGACCTCGTCGTGGTGCAGCTGAACGACCAGCTGGCCAAGGGCGCGGGCGTGCCGGGCGTCGGCGACGCGGTCTGCTTCACCGAGCTGGACCTCGGCGGGCGGATCCGGCCCGGCTTCCCCGCCGCGGAGGAGACGCCCTGGACCCACGGCGGGCCGCCCGCCGCGTACGTGCCGACCGACGAGGACGCCAAGGAGGACTGGTCGTGACCGTCGCCCCCTTCCCCGATCCGCTCGGCCCCGCGCCCGCCGGCCCCTGGCCGGAGGACGGCCCGGCGGAGGCGGCGGCCCGCGCCACCGCCGCGATCCTCGCCGACTTCACCGGCGGCGCGCACCGGGGCGTCATCGTCGACTCTCCGCCGGGGGCGGGCAAGTCCACCCTGGTCGTGGCCACCACGTTGGAGCTGGCCGGGGCCGGCGAGCGGCTGATGATCGTGGCGCAGACCAACGAGCAGGTGGACGACCTGGCCGACAAGATCGCCACGCGCGACCCGTCGCTCACGATCGGCCGCCTGCACAAGGACGGCTTCCAGGTGCCCGAGCGGGTGATCCGGCACCCCGGTGTCCGGGCGTCCAAGAAGATCGACGACGTGGCCTCCTGCTCGGTGGTCCTCGCCACCGCGGACAAGTGGGCCTACGTGTCCGGCCATACCTGGCAGTGGGCGATCATCGACGAGGCGTACCAGATGCGCTCGGACAAGCTGCTGGCCATCGCCGCGCTGTTCGAGCGGGCGCTCTTCGTCGGCGACCCCGGCCAGCTCGACCCGTTCTCCGTGGTGGACACCGAGCGCTGGGCGGGCCTCGCCTGGGATCCCCTGCAGAGCGCGGTGGCCGTCACCGCGCGGCTCAACGACCTGCCGGTCCACCGGCTGCCCGTCTCCTGGCGGCTTCCGGCCTCGGCCGCACCGCTCGTCTCGGAGGCGTTCTATCCGTTTACACCGTTCCGGTCGGGCACCGGGCCGGGTGAGCGGGTCCTCGAACTCGCCGGCCCCGGATCGCCCGTCACCGGGACCCCCGCCGCCTGGGACCGCGCGCTTGAGGAGGCCGCGGCGACCGGCTGGGCGCTGCACGAGCTGCCCAGCCGCCACACGATCCGGACCGACGCCGACGCGGTGCGGGCGTGCGCCGGGCTGGCGACCCGGCTGGTGGAGCGCGGCGCGGTCGCCCACGATGAGCACGGCTCCCATCGCGTGAACGCCGCGCGCATCGCCATCGGCGCCGCGCACAACGACCAGGTGGCCGCCATCCGGGCCGCCGGGGTCCCGGACGGCGTCACCGTGGACACCGCGAACCGGCTGCAGGGCCGCGAGTACGACGTGACGATCGTCCTGCACCCGCTGTCCGGGCGGCGCGACGCCACCGCCTTCCACCTGGAGTCGGGCCGCCTGTGCGTGCTGACCTCGCGCCACCGGCACGCCTGCGTCGTCGTGGCCCGCGCCGGGATCCCCGAGCTTCTGGACGCCCACCCGAGCACCGGGCGGGTGCGGCTGAACGAGCCGGTCAAGTTCCCGGACGGCTGGGAGGCCAACCAGGCGGTCCTCGCCCATCTCGCCGCCCACCGCGTGCCCGGCTGAGCGGAGCCCGCCGTGTCAGCCGCCGTGTCAGCCGGCGGGCGGGACGGCGGCCAGGTTGAGGATCTCGTTCTCGTCCCCCGGCTCGACTGTCTCCGTCATACACACCGTGGCGCCCGGCGAGGGGGCGGCCCCTTCCGCGGCCAGGGCCTTGCGCTGCCGTTCCGGCATAGGGCCGCAGGTCTCCTTGGTCTCGACCCCATGGGCGTTCCAGTAGAAGACTCGGGTGGACGAGGACGAGACGCCCCGCCCCCATCCTCCGCGGACCCCGTCCGCACTGGCGGCGCCGATGGCACCCGCCTTCCCCGTGGCGAGGTCGTAGATGGCGGGCCCGTCCTCGGACTCGGCGAAGCGGCCCCCGTAGATCTCCTCCCCCATGTGCGAGAACCCGGTCGGGCGGCGGACGTCCGTGCCGTCGATCCGCATGGAGAGCGCCTTCTCGCCCGACGTGCCGAGACACCACTCGGTCGAGCAGCGCAGGCCGGTCACGCCGGGAGGCGGGGTGATCGTCCGTCGCGTGCCGTTCTCCAGATCGACCAGCAATGCCTGGTTGGTGTTCCGCCACTTTTCGGCGGTGACGGGGTCGCCCGGCACGTCACGCGCCCACGGCCAGGAGTCCAGCCACAGCCCGTCGGATCCCTCGACCTTCTCGGGCTCCCCTCCGGTGATCGGCATCCGGTACACCCCACCGGACTGGGGCGACCAGACGATGTGATCGCCGGTGGCCCCGATCCGGTCCACCAGGGCCAGATCCCCGGTCACCTCGCCGACCCGGGTCGGCTCTCCGCCCTGCCGGGGGACGACCCAGAAGTCCGCCCACTTCCGGTCGTCGTTCGGGGTGGTGCCGTACCAGGCGATGTAGTCGCGGCCCACCTCGAAGTCCTGCGGATAGTAGCCCTTCCCGCCAGGGGACATCGTGGCGAGCACCCGGGACGCCCGCGTCCGCGTGTCGTAGACCTCCAGCCGGCCGGCCTTCTCGAACGACCTCTCGGCGATGAGCAGGATCTCCGTGGGGCCGAGCGCGGTGACGGGCCGGTATTTGAAGCCGTCCGCGGCCTTCTTGGGGTACGTGGCGACCGCTTCCGGCCACACCTCGCGAGCCCGTGGCACCTGGTCCGCGCGGGCGGCGGCGACGTCGTCGACGTCGGGCGCGCCGGCGGCGGCCGAGGCCACCGGGTCGGCGCTCGGCGGGACGTGGCCGCCGCGTACGACGGCCGTGCCGCCGAGGACCACGGCGACGACCGCGGCGGCGGCCAGGAGCGACCCGTGGCGGCGGCGCGTCCTGCGCCTGCGGCGATCCGCGATGCCCCGTTCGAGGTCGGCCGGGACGGACACGCCGTTCGCGGCGTTCTTCAGCGCCTCGGCGAGTTCATGTTCCGTTCTCACACTTCCTCCATCCGGATCGCGCGGCGCTGGATCCGCAACTTGTCGAGGGCGCGCGAGGCCTGGCTGCGTACGGTGCCCTGGGAGATGCCGAGGATGCGCGCGATCTCGGCGTCCGGGAGGTCCTCGTAGTAGCGCAGCACGAGCACCGCCCGCTGTTTCGGCGGCAGCCCGGCGACCTCCTTCCACAGCCCGGTGTCGCCGTCGAGCAGCGGGTCGGTGTAGCCGTCCTCGGGCGTGTCCGCCACGAGGTGCTCGCGCCGCCTGCGCCGCCACCAGCTGATGTGCTGGCGGGCCATCACCGTCCGGACGTAGCCTTCGGGGTCGTCCTTACGGACGACGCGCCGCCAGGCGTCGCCGAGGCGCAGCAGCGCCTCCTGCACGAGGTCGGCCGCGTCGTGCGCGTTGCCCGTCAGCGCGACGCCGTAGCGGAACAGGGCGCCGCTCCGTGCCCGGACGAATTCGTCAAAGGTGTCGTCCACGATCCCAGGGACGTCCGACCGTCCGGATCTGTTGCATCGCCGTCAGGAATGCGTCCAGTAGTTCTGGAGGATCTTCTCCAGCCGCCGCACCACCGGGGTCCAGGAGGAGGGGAGCGTGTAGCGGACGGTGCGGTGGCCGCGGTAGGTGAGCGTGTACTTGATGAAGTCGGCGCCCGGCGGCTGGGCCTGGGAGCCGCCGAGCCGCAGGCCGGCGAGGTCGCGGCGCAGCCCGCGCATTTCCGCGTCGGTGAGGCACTTCCGCACGACCGTTCCGGTGCGGCGGCTCAGCCGCACGCATCCGTCGGTGTACACGGTGACGCGGTCGTCGATGCCCGCGAAGCCGCCCTGCTCGCTGAGCTGGACCAGCACCTTCTTCCGCGCGGTCGCCGCCTGCGCTGCCGGCTCAGGGCCGATGGTCGTGACACCCACGATCAGGACGAGTGCCGCCAGAAGCGTGATTCGCCAGATTCTCATACTTCCTTGGACGTACCGGAAGACCGATCGGCTCAAACCTCGCCAAAAGGGTTAGGGAAAACCGTTGGGGAAAAGGAGAGGGGCCCGGCGTCACCGCCGGGCCCCGACCAAGGGTGTTCCCCAGAGAGACCGAAGTCCCTCATTCCCCGGTCGCTGGTCCCGCTAAAGGATCGAGCCGGACCAGACGTTCGCGGCCTGCGCGTACACGCCGTAGGTCTCACCGTCGAAGTACGGCGAGAGGCTGGTGTCGATGCGCTGGTTGTTGTCGCGGTCGGCGAGGGCGATGGTCACGCCGTTCAGGTAGCCGAGGCGACGGGCGTTGCTGTAGTTGAGCAGCCAGGCCGAGCCCATGGAGCCCTCACCGGTGAAGGCGGACTTCAGGCCCTGCAGCTCCTCGGCCTTCATCGAGGGCGCGGTGGCGCCGAAGGTCTTGCCGTAGGTCCACTTCGCCACCTGGCCGGTGAACGGCTTGGTGCCGTCGGGGTGCGAACCGCTCGGGTAGCCGAACATGAACACGTTCTTGCCGAGCTTCTGGTTGTAGGCCATGCCCTGGCCGCCGACCCGGTCGCCCAGGCGGCCCGCGTCGGTGATCTCGTGGATGATGTAGGTGTCCTTGTAGTACTTCTCCGCGGCGTCCTTGACCCACTTCTTCACGAAGTACTGCTTCTTGAACGCCTCCATGACGCGCTTGCCGCGCTTGACCTGCAGGTCGCCCTTGAACGTGCCGGCCTTCTTGGCCTTGGACAGCTCGTGGTACTCACGCAGGGAGATGCGGACCCAGTCGTCGCCGCGGAAGCCCCACTTCTCGCCGTTCTTCAGGGCGGCGGAGGAGTTCGGGGCGGCCTTGTACTGGGCGCCGGTGACCTCTTCGGCGGTCAGCTTGACGCCGTCGATGCCCTTCTTGATGTACTCCCAGCGCTTGGCGACGGCGTCGGCCGGCGGGTCCACCTGGGTGCCGCCGGGGACGGTCTCCTTCCAGTACGGACCGTCCTCGGTGTACTTCTCGGCGAACTCCGCGGCGGTCACCTCCTGGGAGATGATCTGCTTGTCACCGGTGTAGGCGTCGTAGGCCTTCTTGTCGACGGCCTTGTCGCCACCGATGTTGATGCCGTTGTACACGGTGACGAACGCGTAGTCGCGGTCGCCGTCCTCGTACACGTCGAAGTCGTAGTGCGTGAACGCCTGCTTGCCGACGTAGATGCCCCAGGGCGCCTTGCCCTTGTAGTAGCCCGGGACGAAGATCCACTTGTCGAGCGTGGCCTTGCTGCTCTTCGTGTCGTACGCGCAGTGGCCGGCGGTGGCGACCAGGTTGCGGTACTTGGACTGCACGGAGGTGCCGGTGCACCAGTGCGGCTTGCCGTCGGCTCCGAGGAAGAACACCTTGCCGATGTTCAGCGGGAGGTTGACGTTCTTCGACTTCGAGACGGTCTTCTTCTCGTCGCCGATGGCGGGGACGACGCCCGGCTTCGAGTTGCCGGCGAAGCCGCCGGTGGAGACGTGCTTGGCCGAGACCACGGGCTCGACGTTGTACGGCGTCGCCTCCTCCAGCGTCTTGGACGACCAGAAGAACGCGACCTGCTGGGCCACATTGGAGGTCCCGGCGAGGGTCTCCTTGACCTTGTAGTTGTTCGCCGCCTGGGCCGGGGTGGACACCATGGCGGTAGCGAGGAGGCCGGCGGCGGCGGCGAGGGTTCCGCCGATGGCGAGGGTGCGCTTCAAGGGGGATGCTCCTTGCGCTGTCGTGGGACGTCATTGCGCCCCATCCGTCAGTAAAGGACAGATCAAGAAACTACAGAGGGTCCGGGGGGTTCGTAAGGGTCGTGATCCACAGCGTTTTCCCAGGTAAATGGCCGTTATCATTTCGTGACCAGGCATGGACGCGACCCCGGAACGCCGAGCGCCTCCAGGTCACCGCGGGTTTCCGGCTGTCCGGACCCGCCGTTCGGCGACCTGTCAGGGAGCATTCAGCATGTGGTGCAAATCACACCGAACTCGCGGCACCGGATCGGCCGCGAGAGCCGTCTAAGGACCCTTTCGCCATCACGCCCCGCCCATCCGGACCCTGCGTCGGAGACCGCCGCACGGGGCACTTCCAGCCGCATATGCGGATATATCGTGAATGCCGGAGGCAGGGCGAAACGATGGGGTAGGTTGGCCGATCATGAATCGGCCGTTCGCGCACGTGCCACCGCACGCGCCGCCGTACCGGCCGGCGTCCGCGAGCCGTCGAGCGGGAGGTCGAAGGGCGTGAACGCGGAGACTTCCGCATGGGAGCGGCGGAGCACGGTGCGGGTCGTCCCGCCCGTCCGGCCGCGCAAGCTGGCGAAGGTCCCCTTCGTCGAGCTGGCCGACGGGCGGCTGCAGGGCGTCGTGTCGAGCGGCTCGGACATCGAGCGGGTGTACGTCTCGTCGTTCACCACCGGCACCCACGCGTACAGCTGCAGCACCAACAACAACCGGCCGTGCGGCGCCCTGCCGTCAGGCAGCTCGCCGTGCAAGCACCTGCACCTGCTCGCCACCGAGGCGGTACTGCAGTACGGCATCGACCGCGTCGCCCGCTATCTCCGCGTCGACATCGACGACGACGCCGCCACGGGCGCCGAACTCGTGCACAGCATGAACGGCCAGGTCGAACGCGCGCCGGCGGCCACGGTGTTCAGCCGGTTCCTCCGCCACCTGAACTACCTCGAGATCCCGGACACGACCACGCCCATCCCCGAGATGCACTGGTTCCCGGCCCTGGGGGCGACCCGCTGATGCTCGCTGTGAACCTTTCCGAGCTGCTCGACGGCCCCCTCCCCGGGGTCGAGGAGGCCCTCGACCTGGTCGCGGGCTTCGACGACGCCCTCGTCCACGGACTCTCCCGGCTGGGCGAGGACCGCGCCGCCGCCCTGGCCGCCCTGGCCGGCGCGCTGGCGGCCGGCCCCCTCGGCGTACGGGCGGGCGAGGCGGCCGAGAAGATCGCCGCCGGTTCGGTCGCCGACGAGCACCTGAGCGTGCTGGCGGGAGGCCGGGCGGCGCTGTTCGGCGCGGTGCACGACGCCCTGCTCGGTCGCCTCGACGGCGCGCTGGGACGGGCCAGAGGTCCGTGGGAGGCGTCGCCGTCCGCGGCCTCCCCCGGCGCGGACAACCTGCTCGCCGGGTGCCGGTCCTGGCTGCACGAGCTGGCCATCGCGGGCTGGCGCGGCGTCGACCACGACCTCGTCTCCGCGGCCGACCAGACGATCGAGGCGCTGCTCGCCGTACCCGAGCTGCGCAGGACGGCGGTTCTGCTCGACGGCCTGGCGGCCGAGCTGCGGGCATCGAGCCCTATCGCGACGATGGAACGGCTGCCCGCGCGGCGGTGGGCGGACCTGTGGACCCGCGCCCTGCTGCTGTCGCAGCCCGGCGCCCCGGCCGGCGCCCCGCAGCCGGCGGCGACGGTGTCGGGACGGCTGCTGATCCTCGGTGTGGACGTCCACGAGCACGCCACGGCGGTGCAGATCCAGGTCCACGCCGTGCTGGAGCCCGCGGGCGGCGGCACGTCCCGGCTGGTGCGGGCGAGCGTCGCCGCGCCGAAGGTGGACACCATCGTCGGCCCCGCCCTGTGGCGGCTGCTCCAGTGGCACCCGGTGCTGCTGGGCGCGCTGGCCGAGCACCGCAGCCTGGACATCACGGACCAGCCGCTCCTCGACAGCGGCGACCTGGTGTGGCACGACGACCGGGCCGAGGCGGGCGAGCCCGCCGACCCGTTCACCACCGCACGCGTCCTGCTCGGCGGCGCGCTCGCCCCGGCGGTGCCGCCCCTCGACCGCCATCCGGTACGGATATCCGAACCCGTGCTGGTGGAGGGGTACACGGCGACGACCGACGGCGGCGAGGTCACGTTCGACCTCGGCGGGCAGGCGCTGGCGGTCGACGTCGAGCGGCTGCCGTCCTGCGGACCGCTCACGCCCGAGCTGGTGGCCGCCTCCACGGCGTGCGTCGGCCTGGTCCGCTGGGACGGCGGCAGGTGGGCGCTGCAGCCCCTCGCCGTACAGGCGATGGTCAAGCGCAAGCCGGTCACCGCCCACAACGGAGACTGGGCGCTCGGCCCGACAGATCCGAAGGTCATGAAGGCGGAGGCCAAGGCCGGCGACTCGGTCGCCGTGCTGCGCGAGCGGGCCGGACGGCTGCTGCGGCGATGAGCGACCCCGTGACGACGCCCCCGGCCCAGACGCCCGCCTCGCCGGAGGTCAACGCCGACGAGAACCGGCGGCAGGTGCTCTACTGGCGGCTGCTGGCCCGGCTGTTCGACCCGGAGGAGCAGCCGGCGCTTGAGGCGGCGAGCGTCGCCGTCGCCGGAGATCTCGGGCTGCCGCCCGCGCTGCTCGACCCCTCCGTGTCGGTGGACAACCTCGTGCAGCGCTTCCCCGAGCTGGGCGATGAGCTGCGGAACCTGATGGCGGAGCCGGACGACACCGCCGCGCCCGCCCCCGAGCGGGTCGGCGCGGACGAGGTCCGCCGGGCCGCCCTGGTGTCGAAGCTGCTGCTCAACGTGTTCTCGACCGGGACGGGCAGCGTGACCGCCACCCAGCTCGCCGACTGGCAGCAGGACGCCGCCTGGTTCCAGCGCGGGCTCGGCTGCGAGCCGGGACAACTGCGCTCCCGGCCGGGCGGCGAGGAGCTGGCCGGCGTACTGGCCGGCCTGGAGGGCGACCTGGTCCGCCGGATGCGGCTGCGCGAGGTGCTGGCCGACCCGGCTCTCGCGCGGCGGCTCACGCCGAGCATGTCGCTCATCGAGCAGCTCCTCCGGGACAAGGCCAACCTGTCCGGTGTCGCGCTGGCCAACGCCAAGGCGTTGATCCGCAGGTACGTGGACGAGGTCGCCGAGGTGCTGCGCACCCAGGTCGAGAAGACGACCGTCGGCTCCATCGACAGGTCCGTGCCGCCGAAGCGGGTGTTCCGCAACCTCGACATCGAGCGCACGATCTGGAAGAACCTCACCAACTGGAACGCGGACGACCAGCGGCTCTATGTGGACCGGCTGTACTACCGGCAGACCGCCAGGCGGACCACGCCGGCCCGGCTGATCGTGGTCGTCGACCAGTCGGGCTCGATGGTCGACTCGATGGTGAACTGCACCATCCTGGCGTCCATCTTCGCCGGGCTTCCCAAGGTGGACGTGCACCTGATCGCGTTCGACACCCGGGCGCTCGACCTGACCCCGTGGGTGCACGACCCGTTCGAGGTGCTGCTGCGGACGAACCTCGGCGGCGGCAACGACGGCCCCGTCGCGATGGCCCTGGCCCGGCAGAAGATCGCCGATCCGCGCAACACGGCGATGGTGTGGATCTCCGATTTCTACGAGTTCGACCGGTCCCAGCCACTGTTCGACGGCATCCGGGCCGTGCACCAGTCGGGCGTGCGGTTCATCCCGGTCGGTTCGGTGAACAGCTCCGGCCACCAGAGCGTGGACCCGTGGTTCCGCCAGCGGTTCAAGGACCTGGGCACGCCCGTGATCTCGGGCCACATCCGCAAACTCGTGTTCGAGCTCAAGAACTTCCTCACCTAGGAGACCGCGATGACCGACGACATGTTGCGTGCCCCCGCCGAGGTCAAGTACGCAGAAGAGCTCGACTGGCTGGAGTCGATCGACGACGGCCCCAAGCCGTTCTCGTGGCGGCTGAGCCCGCGCATGGTGCGGCTGTTCGTGCTCGGGTCCGAGCGCTCGGACGGGCTCGACCGTGAGATCTCCCAGAAGTGGTTCGGCGACCGCAGCTTCGTCGAACGCAGCATCGTGACCCTGGCGTCCGACCGGGGGCTGCTGCTGATCGGCGACCCGGGCACCGGGAAGAGCTGGCTCGCCGAGCTGCTCTCCGCGGCGATCTGCCGCAACTCGACCCTCGTCGTGCAGGGCACCGCGGGCACCACCGAGGACCACATCAAGTACTCGTGGAACGTCTCGATGGTGATCGCCAAGGGCCAGTCCCGCGAGTCGATGATCCCGTCGCCGATCATGACGGCGATGGAGCAGGGCGTGGTCGGGCGCTTCGAGGAGCTGACCCGGTCGACCAGCGACGTGCAGGACGCGCTGATCTCGATCCTCTCCGAGAAGTACGTGTCGATCCCCGAGCTGGACGACGACAACATCGTGTTCGCCAAGCCCGGCTTCTCGATCATCGCCACGGCCAACAGCCGGGACCGCGGCGTGAACGACCTCTCCTCGGCCCTGAAGCGGCGGTTCAACTTCGTCCGCATCCCGGTGGTGACCAGCCGGCGCAGCGAGGCGGAGATCGTGCGGTTCCGCACCACCGAGCTGCTCCGCCGGCACCACATCGACCTGGACCTGCCGCCCACGCTGCTGGACATCCTGCTGCAGAGCTTCGCCGACCTGCGCGCCGCCGCCGCCTCGGCGACCAGCGACGACGAGAGGCTGGAGTCGGCGCTGTCCACCGCCGAGCAGATCGGCGTGCTGGAGGACGCCATCCTGCACAGCCACTTCTTCGGCGACCGCACGCTGCGGGCGCAGACGCTCGCCGGCTCGCTCGTGGGGTCGCTCGCCCGCCGCAACCCCGAGGACCTGGCCATCCTGAACAAGTACTGGCACGGCGTCGTCGAGCCGCGCGGCAAGCAGGACGGCGGGGAGTGGCAGGAGTTCCTCGAAGGCGGCCGCGAGGCCATCGCGACGCTCTCGTGACCCCCTTCCCACGGCCGAGGCCGGGGGGCTCCACGCTCAAGGAGATTCCATGACTCCGGACACCTTCGACGCGCTCCGCGGGCAGCTCCTCGACGCCGCCAGGACCTTCGCCCCCACAACCGGGACCGCCGCGGACGCGTCCGACGCGCTGGCGGGGATCCTGTCGGGCATCGTGGACGACGTCGACCGGGCGCTGGCCGAGGAGCTGGAGATCTTCCCGGTGTGCCACCACTCGCCGGCCTCGGCCCTGGCCATGGTGCGCCGCCTGCGCGAGAAGCAGCCCAAGGTCGTCTACCTGGAGCTGTGCGAGGACCTGCGGCCGCTGCTCGACGAGCTGCGCAACTGCCGCCTGCCCGTGGCGTTGCAGGCCTTCGCGTCCGACCTCGACGGCTTCCCGCCCGGCGTGGGGCCGCTGAGCGTCGTCGCCCCCATCACGGAGGCGTCCGCCGAGTACCAGGCCATCGCGTACGCGCTGGACACGCCGGGCGTCGAGCTGGTGCTGGTGGACCGCTCGACCGACCACGTCTTCCAGTGGCTGCCGGCCGAGCCCGCCGAGTCCGCTCGGCCCGCGCCGTCCGACGGCGACGCCGACGCCGACGTCGCGGAACGCGCCGAGGAGGCGGCTCTGCACGGCGACGCCGTCGGCATCGAGATCGGTGACCTGCGCCCGCGTTTCGCCGAGCTGGAGGCGCACCTGCTGCACCACGGCAAGGTGCGGCACTGGTCCGAGTGGTGGGACCAGTACGTCGAGCAGCCGCTCACCGGCGCGGACTACGACGCCTATCGCCAGGTCATGGTGCTGATCGGCAGCCTGTTCCGGCGGCTGCGGCCGTCGGAGGACGAGCGGGTGTCGCGCGACGAGGAGCGCGAGCGCTACATGTGGACCCGGATGCGCGAGCACCTCGCCGCGTCCGGCGCCGACCCGGCCGAC
The DNA here is from genome assembly GCF_001528665.1 of Microtetraspora malaysiensis. Lineage (GTDB taxonomy): Bacteria > Actinomycetota > Actinomycetes > Streptosporangiales > Streptosporangiaceae > Microtetraspora_A > Microtetraspora_A malaysiensis. Next base: position 50,841 of record NZ_BBYJ01000017.1, on the reverse strand, counting down.
TGCCTGTACGTGTGCGGCGCCTACCACGCCGCGAGCCGGGTCGAGCAGTTCGGGCTGGCGTCGGACGCGCCGTACGAGATCAGCCCCCGGACCGGGACGCGCTGGCTGTACGGGCTGATCCCGTCCAGCCACTCCGCGATCGAGGCGCAGTTCGGCCTCGCCTCCGGCTCGGTGTCGATCGCCGCCGCCACCTGGAGCAAGGCGGTGACCCGCTTCCGTGACACGCCGTTCCGGCTGGACGGCCAGAAGGGGGCCGCGAAGCGGGCCAAGCGCCCCGCGCTGCCGCCGCCCTCGACGCCGGCGGCGCCGGTCGCCGATCGGCTGTCCGGCTTCCTGTCGAGCCCTCCGGCACTGGACGGCCTCGACGAGGCCGAGCTGCTCGGCTGGTGCGTGGACATCGTCCGGCTGGCCCGCCGCAACGGCTACCTCGCCAGCACCGCGGACGCCATCGCCGTCTTCGAGACGTCCGTCCTGCTCGCCGGGATGCGCAACCGGGCCAGGCCCACGCCGTACGACTTCCAGGACGCGGCCGTCACCTGCATCGAGAAGGACGTGGTGCCCGGCCGCCGCGACGTCCGCCACCTGTGCGAGATCCTCCTCGGCGGCGACCGGATCGGCCAGGTGGGGTACGAGGCCCTGCCGCCGCTGGCCCGCGACGTGTACGACCGCCTCGCGCCCCTCGGCGTGGACCTGGAGAAGCGCACCATCCAGCGGGCGCTGCTCGACCTCACCGCGAACCCGGAGCTCACCGGCTGCTCGGACCTGCTGTGGATCCTGCGCCGCCTGCTGCCGGAGGACGCGGTGCGTCCCATCATGGGCGAGCGACGGCTGGGCGAGCGGTCCATCCAGGAGAGCTGGGACCTCGCGATCGGCCGCCACCAGCGGTCGATCATCGAGCTGGGCTACGAGGCCATCACCGTCGAGCAGGCGCTCGAACAGCGGCTCCGCCGTATGGTGTGGGATCCCAAGGCGACCGCGGCCGTCGCGCTCGAGGCCGTGGAGGACGCCGTCCTGTACCTGGGCGGCGGCCGGTTCGCCGCCGAGCTGGGGGCGCGTGCGGTCGAGCTGCTGTCCGCCGAGCGCACGGTGGACGACGCCCCCGAGGTGCTCCGCCGGATCCGCCGCCTGCTCGCCTACTATCGCGCCACGGAGCCGGCGCTGCCGGAGTGGTGCGAGGCGTTCGTCACCGCCGGGTACGCGCATTACTGCACCCTGCTGCCGACCGCCTTCGTGGACGAGGAGACCGGCGTACGCCAGGTGGCCGCGATGCTCGGCTTCCTGTTCAGCATGGAGAGCCTCGCGCTGGCCCTGGGCTGCGACCGCGCCCAGCTCGAACTCGCGGTGCTGCAGTCACACCCTGAGGCGCCCGCCAAGGTGGCGCTGCTGTGGGCGGCCCGGTCCCAGCTCGGCCTGCTGCCGATGGCCGAGCTGCGGGAGCGGTGCGACGGGCTGCTCGCCAACCCTCTCGTGGTCCCGTCGTTCCCGATGTACCTGAGCGGGTTCGTGCAGGCGCTCGAACCCGCTCCCGCGCTGGCGCCGTTCGTGGTCGAGCTGCTGTCCAAGGCGTTCGCGCGGCTGCCGGACGCGGTCCTGCTCCCGTGGCTGCCCAAGCTGATCACCACGCTGCGGGACCAGGCGGGCGAGCTGGTGCCCGTGCTCGTACGCGAGGCGGGCCGCACGTTCCCGGCGGCCCTGCCGTCCCTGGACACGTTCGTGCCGCCGTGGCTGGGGCGGCCGTCAGGCGCGGCGAAGGCGAGGCCGGGGACCGCGCCGGTCGGCGGGCCGGTCGGCGGGCCGGCGGCCGAGCTGCTGGCGGGCCACCGGGCGGCGTGCGACGCCGTCGCCGCCCTGCTCGGATGCGACGGCGGATGGCAGGAGATCGCCGACGGCGGCGACCCCGGGGAGGCGGGCGCGTTGCTGGCCCGGCATCCCGAGACCGCCACCGCCGTCGCGGTCCTGCTCGACCGTTAGGTCGGGGATCAGGGGCGGTCGTCGGCCCCGGCGTGCAGGCGGACGAAGTCGTCGAGGGCGGCCCGATAGTAGGCGAGGTCGCTCTCCATCCGGATGCGGGTGAAGCGGGCGGGCTCGCGCTCGTGGGCCTCCCGCCCCGCCTCCGTCCAGAACGACGCCTCGGGCAGCGCGTCGGCGTCGTCCGGGACGAACTTCAGCGCCTCCGCCACCGCGTCGGCCGCGAACCGCCAGTCCGCGACGATCTGCGTGTACCGCTCGTCGGACGAGGGGTCGGCGGCGAAGAAGAGCGCCGCCTCCAGCGCCCGGCGCGCGTATGTGGTGGCGATCAGCACCCACTGGCCGGGGTCGATCAGCTCGGAGACACCCGAGCCGAACGTCAGGTCCTCGCGCCGCGCCTCCGCCTCCGCGACGTACGGGACGACGACCTCGGCGTCGTCGAGCGTGACCCGCCAGCCGTCCGCCTCCTCGGACAGCACCGCGCGCTCGGCCGCCCGGCCGCCGCCGGGGCCGGCCCCCAGGTCCAGGTAGACGTACGCCTCGACCAGCGAGCGGGCCAGGCCGCCGCCGGGGAGCCCCGGTCCGTCGGGGTGCGCCGCCGCGCCCTGCTCCCCCGGGTCGGCGGGGCTCTCGTGGTCAGCCATGCTGGGCGACCAGGTCGCGGTAGGTGTCGCGGACGATCAGCAGCCGGTCGAGCTGGAAGCGGCCCGGCTCCGCCGCGCGCACCTGCTGTCCGCGCGCGGACCAGAACCCGTCGTCCGGGACCTCCTCCTCGCCCGGCGGGATGAACTTGACGATCTCCTCGACCGCCGCCGTCGCGATCGACAGCGTGCGGCGCGCCTCGGCCCGATCGCCGACCGGCACGTTCCCGGCGGTCAGGTCGGCCACCCACATCCATTCGCCCGCGTCGAGGAGCTGGGAGGGCTCCGGTCCGCCGAACGTCGGGTAGCCCGCCGACGCGACCGGCCGCTCCGGCAGCCCGAACAGGAACTCGCGCTCCGCGCCGCAGTCCTCGCACGCGCCGGCGTAGCGGTCGACGAGCGCGCCGTCCACGCTGGACAGGCCCCTGTCCCAGGTCGTCTCCACGGAACCGCACTGCTTGCACGGATGCAGGTCGAGGTAGAGATGCGCCTCGTCCCTGGTCCGCGCGACCGCGAACGTCATAGCCGTCCTCTCCTTGGGATCCCCATCATGCCTCGGCCAGGACCGCCTCGTCCCGCCGGCCGCAGACGCAGGGCCCCTCAGCCGGGCACCGGCAGACGTCGTTCTTCAGCGGATCCCAGATCTCGCCGTCGTCCGGCGGAAGCCACTTGTCCTCGTCGTCGTCCTCCTCGGGCGGCTGCCAGCCGGTGATGTTGCTGATGCGGCGTCCCCGTTCCAGGAACTCCCGTACGCGCGAGGGCTGGGGGCCGTCCACCAGGGCGGCGATCCGGTCAAGGAGCGGGTCGGGCGCGAGCCCCCGGAACCGCTCGGCCCCGCCCGCTTGCAGCCCCAGCCGCCCGGCGATTTCGCTCAGCACCCGCTGCCGCGCGGCGCGCTGCTGAGGCGTCGCCGTGTCCACCTGGCGTACGGCCTCGCCCAGCTCGGCGAGGACACGGGCGTCGGCGACGGTCAGCGCGTCTGCATTGGGGTCGCCGGACAGGACCGTGGGGCTGGTGGGCAGGCCGGACGCCTCGGCCACCGCTCCGGCCACGGCCGCCGCCGCGGCCCGCTGATTGGCCCCGATCGTGAGGTAGGGCCGGACCTGGACGTCGACGTCCGCCGCCGCGTCCGCATCCGGGGTGGACCCCACCCGCACCGTGACGGTCGCCCCGCCCGGCGCGGTGACCTCCAGCAGGCCGCCGCCCAGCCGCCGTACGCTCGCGCCCATGTCGGCGGCGGCCCGCTCCGCCGCGTCGGCGGTGGCCCGCTCCGGCAACGTGACCGGCCGGGTCTGGGCCGCCTGCGGCGCGGCGGGGACGGGTGAGGCGTCACCGTTGAGCAGGTCCGCGATCGACGGCTTGGGTCTCGCCTCCGTCGAGGTATCCGCCGCCTGCCAGGGCGGCGCAGGCGGGGTGTGCCCGCGCTGCGTGATGTCGTCCGCGATGGCCTCGATCGCCTCGGCGATGCGGGCCCTGGCCGCCGGATCGGTGGTCTCGCTCCACTTGCGGGAAAGATGCGCGTGCTCGTTGAGGCGCGGGGTGAGGCAGTGGTCGGTGCCCTCCTCGTGCGTGTGCTCCGGCAGCGAGGGCCGGATCACCCCCTGCGGCGCGCCCGCCTCCTCCGCCGCGTGCTGGTCGGCGACGTGCGAGATCTCGTGCACCAGGACCGAGGAGACCACGACCGGGTGCGTACGCGGGGCGATCGTGATGATGTGCGGGTCCTCGGGCGTGCCGGAACGGTACGACGTGTAGCCGATCCGGCCCTCCCCGGGGTCGCCGACGACGACGCGGGCGTGCTGCACGCCGTTCGCCGGCGTGGTGACGGCGACGACCGCGCCGTCCAGGTTGGCGGGCGGCGCGTCCGGCGCGATCGGAACGCCCTGGTCGGTGGTCCAGTCGAGCGCGGTGACCCCGCCGCCGAAGTCGGCGACCGCGATGTTCTGGCCGACCACCTCCGTCACGGTCAGGTCGGGCACCCCGGCCGGCCGGGCCTGGGTGTCGAACGGCGTGCCCGGCAGCGCCGGCGACGGCGCCCCGGCCGCGCTCTGTCCTACGCTGCCGCCCTGTGTCGCGGCGCCGGGCGTGGCGGCCTCCGCCACCGGCCAGACCTGCGCCGGCGGCGCCGGCTGGACGTTCTGGTCGGCCAGCGCGTCCCTCACCCTGTCGGTCAAGGTGCGGGCCTGGTCGTCCGACCTCTGCGGGTCCGTGCCCGACTGCTGCGGCTCCGTGAAGATCTGTTGGAGGTCGAGGTCTGCCGCCGCGGCCGCGTCCAGCACGTGGGGCGGCAGCGTGCCGACCGCCTCGGCGAACCCGCCGTCCGGCTTCACGCTGTGCAGCGAGCCGTCCGGGGCCGCCAGATAGGCATTGACATTCTGCCCGTCGCGTACCGTGAACCGGACGACGTGACCCTCGTCCCTGGCCTGCTGCCTCGCCCTGGCGGCGTGCCCGAGCAGATCCGTGGGATCCAGTTGTTGGTGGGGGCCGTTCGGTCGTTTGAGCGCGGATCTCGGCTGCGACTCGTCGGTGAAATCCCATCCGGGTCGCGCCTGGGCCCCGGCCTCCATCCGGGCCTGCAGCTCCTTGAAATCGGCCTCGAACATGGTCACGTACGCCTCGCCGGAGGCGGCGGAGGGCAACCTCACCGGGCCCCTGAAGGGAGCCTCGGTGCCGTCGGCCAACCGCATCTTGTGCTGGAACGTGAGGTCGTAGTCCACCCGGACCCGGACGGTGACGGTCTTCGCCTTCTCGAACGTGCTGGCTTCATTGCGCAGGCCGCTGGTGTCGGAGACACCGTCCGATGCCTGGTCTCCCACACTCGCCGAGAGGTGGCCATACTCCGTCTTCCCGCCCACTGAGCTGCTGATCGGGGCCAGCCGGCCGCGAGAGGTCGAGATGGACGAGGTGCGCATGACGCGATCGACCACGCCGAGCTCGGCTTCAACGGGGCCGGACACCACCTGAAGGTCGGACAGATGGGCCTCGACGCGGACGTCCACGCCCTGGCTCATGTTCCCCGTGCGGTCCACCCCCTGGGTCGGGGCTCCCTTACGGATCGTCGAAACCAGCTCGTGCCCGCCGGGGGCGGCCAGCTGCCCGAAGGCGGCGGCCACCGCCATGGGCGAGAGCCGGGCCTCCAGTTGCGCCTTCTGTTCCCGGGCCGCGGCGGCGCCCAGCATCGAGGACAACTGCTTCTCGATCGCGGCGTACAGGCTGGGGCGGCCGTCCTGGGCGTTCAGCACCGACCTGACGTAGTGGGCGGGCGGCAGCTCCGTCCGCCTGGTGTCGGTGATCCGGTCCGGCTCCGGCGTGTTGTCGTTGACCGGCCTGGTCATGCCGGTCGGTATACGCCGGACCAGAGTGGCGTCGAACGTTGTCGTGGACCGGCCGTCGCCTCCGATGCGGTGCAGGACGCGATGCGCCCGGTCGAGGCCACGACGCACCGGGCTACGCACCGGTCCCGTCCGCACCGGCGTGCGTTCCACCTCGATCACCAGCTGGTACCGCTGCTGGACCCGGTCCACCCCGCCGAACTGCGCGATGCGCTGCAGCCTGGCGACCTGCTCCTTGCTGGCGGCCTCGTACGAACGGCCCCGGTCGGTGCTGACGCCGCCGTCGGCACCCTCGCCGGACTCGTCCTCCGAGCCCGACACTCTGAAGGATTGCGAGCCGCTGTACGAACCTGAGTCGGAGACCTCCCGGTAGAGATAGTCCTGTTGGATCAGGCCGGCGTCGTAGGTGCGGCCGACGAGTTCGGCGCTGTCCGACACCGGAACCAGTTTGGCCCGGACCGTCACCAGCTCGGCCCGGCCGGACGACGGGTCGGCCAGGGCCTCGTAGGTCTTGACGTAGCCCCGCGGACTGAGCATCTCGTTGACGTGCCCCCGGACCCGGTCTCCGGCGAAGTCGATATCGATGCTCCGGCGCATGACGGGGCTGCTGTCGATCGCGCCGGGCGCCGCCTCGTCGATCGCGGTGTGCACCGCGTCCCGCACGGTGACAGGTTTGGTGCCGTCCGTCACGGCGAAGCTCTCCACCGCGCCGAACCCCACGGTCCCCTCGTACTCCGGGGCCAGCCTGACCTGACGCAGTTGCCGGGTGATGTCGGCCGCTTCGCTCAGCGCGCGATCGAGCCGCTCCTGCTCCGCCAGGCCCTTCGGGTCGATGTCCACCTGCTCCAGGCCGCTCACCTTGATCAGCGCCGGCAGCAGGGAGTCGGCGGTGTGTTCGTCGGCGAACGAGACGTTCTGCCCCGCGTCGCGGGCTTGCTTCAGCTCGACCAGGTACTTCTGGAGCAGCGAGGTCGCGAGGGTCCGGTCGAGGGTCAGGCTGCCGTTCCGGAACCTCTCCACCGCGTCGGCCACCTGGCTCAGCGGCAGGTCGAGCTTGCCCTCGGTGTAGAAGGTCAGCGCGTCGTACTCCGGAAGCGAGTAGACGACGGGACGGCCGTTCAACGATGCGTTGTGGGGCGTGGCCTTCGCGCTGCCGCCGAGTTCGGTGAAGTCGGGGACGCTTTCGTTGCCCTCCAGGGTGAAGTCGACGGTGCCGCGGAATATGTACTGTTTGCCGGTTTCGATGACGAGCTGTTCCCGGCCCCAGATGTCGAGCTGGCCGTGAGATCGGGAACGGCCGCGCGAGCCCGTGTGGCCACCGCTGCCACCATGGTGGACGGTGTCGTGACCCTCCGTGTTGGAGATACCGTTCGTCGAGCCGCCGGAGCGGCCGGAGCTCTGGCCCCAGTTCACACCGGCGCTGCCCATGGTGAAGTTGATGTCACCGACGACGAGGTCGGCGACTCCGAGCAGGGACGCCTCACCGAAGCTGCCCTCAATCGTCAGCGACGCCTCCGTCGGTAGAGCGCCCTGCGGCCGGACGCCGACTCCGGTGAAGTACGGCGAGTTGCGCCACTCCGGATGCGCGATGAGGTTGCGCACATTGCTGAACGCCGCGAAGTGGTGATACGCGGCGGAGTCGCGACGCATGCTGCGCGGCAGCACCTGCCGCACCCGCTCCAGCATGCCCGTCGTGTCCATGTGCAGCAGCGTCGCCCGGCTGAGCACCTCCTCCGACAGCCGGCCCACCTTGTGCGGCTGCTTGGGCGTGTCCACGGGGAGCAGGTCGGTCGCGAAGACCAGCCGTGCGCTGCCGTCCGCCGACGCCTGATCCACGACCCTGTCGCCCACGATGATGTCGACCGCCAGCTTATGGGGCACGTCGAAGAGAGCGACCTCTCCACCGCTTTCCACGAGCGTCACCCGGTTGACGGTGCCGCCGACGCTGGAACCGGTCGAGCGGCCGTAGTTGCCGCCCTTGTCGCGCTCGTGCGATCGCGTCCCCCCATCCTCCCCCTTGTGCGGCCCGTCCGACGTCTTGTACGGCACGTCCACACTGCCGGACCAGTTCCGGCCGCTGCCGCGGCCGGCGGTGTCGGAGCCGATGTCGAGGTTGACCACGGCCTCGGTGTCGGTGCGCCCGAGATAGGTCGCCGCGTCGTGGTCCTGCTCCAGCCGGACGAGCAGCGTGTACGTCCGCGACGACCGGCCGAAGCCGTCGCGGGTCAGGGCGATGGGGATGCCGTCCTGGGCCGCCTGGTCGTACCCGGTCTCCAGGCGCTCCGGCGAGAGCTGTTCGAGCACCTCGCGCAGGTTCGCCATCTGTCCGGCCCGCTGTAGCGGGAGCCGGGAGTACTGCGGGACGCCGTTCTCGAACTTCGGGACGAGGCCGAGGTCGGCGAGCTTCTCCAGGACCTGCTTCCTGACCTCGTCCACGCCGGACAGCCGCTGGACCAGCGCCGGTCCCGCACCGCGCATCAGGTCCAGGTCCGTGGCGGTCTGGTTCGTGGCTGCCATCCCACGGTGCCCGAGCTTCGGCGGCCGGAGCCAGGTCGGCAGCTCCTTCTTCCGGCCCGGCGGCCGCGATCCTTCCGGGTCCCCTCTGAGTATCTGGTTGCCCTGCCGATCCCGCCGTGGCTTGCCGTTGGGCAGTTTGAGCAGCGCCTCCGCATCGACCGGCAGGCCGTACCGGTAGGCATCGGTCTCCGGCATCCGGAACAGTCCCTCGCCCGTGCCCTCCGTTTTCAGCACCCTGCCATCGGCCAGAACGATGGTGACCTCGTGCTTCAGCGTGAGCTGGTATCCCTGGGTGTGTCCCGTGTAGCGCTGGACGCTGGGATGGATGGCGTTCCCGTTCACGAACGATGACTGCGAGCGGGAGACTCCGCGCCCGCCCCCGGCGGATACGTCGACATCGTTGTAACCGTCGGGAACCGGGAGCCCGCCGATCATGTCGTTGAGGACGGGAATGGGAAGTGCGTTGAGCGATGCGGAGAGGGATCCGTTGAACGACTCGCTGCCGGTGGCGTTGGAGTTGCCCACCCGCAGCCGTTCCTGCCAGTGGTCACGACTCGCCTGCCCGATCAGGACGGCGCTTTCCTTTTGCACCGTTGTCTTGATCGTCACGGTGGCGACCGGCCGGCCGCGCCGGTCCGTGATCACACGAGTCATCCCGTGGTCGGGATCGGTCGCCTCCCTGAGCCTGCCGGGCAGCTCGTCGGTGATCATCGTGAGGATCTGCTGCCGGGTGATCCGGCCGATCCTCGTCTCCCTCTCGTGGAGCGCATCCACTCCCGTCCGGCTGCGGACCCTTCCCAGCCCCTCGTGGAGGCGTCCGATGACGTCGTCGGCGAGCTGGTCCAGCCCGGTCAGGCCGTTGGCGAAGTGCTCGGGCAGCTGGCCGCTCGCCTTGCTCGGGTGGATCGTTTCCGTGTTCGCGGGAGGCCCGACGGTGTAGGCGTGCGAGACCCAGATCCGCTGTGAGGGAGCGTCCCCCGGCGCCCCGGAGTCGATCGTCGCCACGTGCTGCCAGGTGTTCTGCCGGGGGGTGCGCACGCTCACCGTCCAGGTGGCCGCGGCGTCGAACAGCAGAGACTCTCCCCGGTTGTCCTCGACCGCCCCCCCGAGGGCGAAGTCGGCGGCACCGGGGCCGCGCGACCACGAGCGCCCGAAGGAGAGGCTGCCCCCGAGCCCTGCAGCGGCCATGGCTTCGAGCGCGGCTCGGATGCTCCCCTCGGGGAGCGCGGGGGCGATCAGCCCGGGGCCGATCGGCACCGTCAGGCCGCCACTGCCGGCCTCGCTGGTCCGGGTCGACCGGCCTCCCTGCGGCATGACACCGAGCATGATCTCCGAGGCCACGATCTCCGGATTGATGATCTGGACCATGTCGGAGAGGCTGAGCCGGATCTTCAGCTCCACCGCCGTCCTGCCGGTGCCGATGCGGAGGATCGCGCCGTCCGGGGAGACGACCTTCCGGAAGTCGGCCCGGAGGATGTGCTCCAGTTTCCGGGGAGTGAACCGGCGCGGGGAGCCGTTCTCGGCGAGCACCTTGTTGATCGCGTCGGTCAGCGGCGTCAGGTGCGCCAGGTTGCCGGTCGGCAGCGCCGAGGGCAGCGACACCTCCGGCGGGAGGGCCGTCTTCACCGAATTCAGGTACTCATCGTGGCGCGTACTGGCGTCCGCCAGCAGGCTGTTCAGCCGCGACGTGGCCAGGGACGTCTCCTGGGGGTTCGACGACGTCGCGACCAGTCTTACGAGGCCGGCCACCTGCACGTAGGCCTTCCGCGCCGCCTCCGCTCTCTCGCTCGCCTTCGCGTACGCCTCGGCGATCCGCAGATGCCTGGCCTGCTTGGCGCGGTTCTGCGCCTCCTCCTTCTCCTGATTCGCCTTGCGCGCCTCTTTGCCCCGGTCGCGCATCGCGGCGATTTCGCCGGCCTTGTCCTTGGCGGCGTTCGCCGCCTCCTCCGCCTTGCGCGCGGTGTCTTCGTGCGACTCTTTCTGTTTCTTGAGCTCTTCCTCGGCCCGGGTCAGATCCTCGACGACGCGACCCAGCTCCGCCAGGTGCGGCTCGGCCAGCTTCGCAAGCTCCGTCCTCACCCCGGCGGGATCCTCGACCAGCCCCCGCAGCGCGGCCAACGCCGCGTCCGCCACGGCGGGCGCGTGGGCTTGGCGCACGGGAGGTGTCACACCCCAGGGCGCCGGCGGAGGCGTCTGCCCGTGCTCCCGGAGGTCACGGGCGACACCGTCGAGATCGACCTGGATGCTCAAGCGCTCGCCCGGGGACGTCGCATTCTGCCACTCGTGGACCAGCCAGGCGTGCTCGTTGAGCCGGGCCGGCACACATCCGTCGAGCTTGTTCTGCCGTCTGCTCCGGCGGAAGAGCGTCTTGCGGATGACACCCGGTTCGGGCCGGCTCAGGTCCCGGACGGTGTCGGTGATCTCGTGCAGCGTGACACGAGCGATCTGGTCCGGGGCCATGTGCGGCGCCAGGTGGATGATCTGGTCGCCGCCCTCGCGGTTCACGTGGGTCTCCGCCATGAGACGGGAGTCGAGGCCGCCGACCACGAACCGGAAGCGCTGCGTGCCGTGGTCCCTGGTATGCACCACCAGGGTCTCCTCGCTGCGGGACCAGGCCCAGCTCTCCACCTCGTCGATCATGAACTTGGACGCCAGGAGCTTCTCGACCTCGGCGCTGACCTCGTCGGCGGTGAGGCGCTGGTTCGGGCGGCCGTCGGGGACGAACCGGGTGCCGTCGATCGGCCGGGACGTGACAGTGCCGGGGCGGCTGGTGACCGGCTCGGGGGCCGGCGAGGTCTCCTGGCTGACGGCCATGGCCTGGCTCATGACCAGGAGCGCGCGGCTGCGCAGCGCGGCGGCGTCCTGGCCGTTGACGGCGGCGGCCTCAAGGACCGAACGGACCGCGAGCAGCATCCTCGGCGTGATCACGTAGTGGCCGGACCCGTCGGACACGAGATGCCCGCCGTCCGCCAGCAGGACGGCCCCCGGCGCGAGGCGGTTCAGCGCGTAGTCGAGCGCGGCGTTCGCGCGCAGGCCGACGGGCTGCCCGGAGGCGAGGTCGGCCGCGTACGTGTCCTCGGGCGCGGTGTCGGCGGCGAGCTGCTCGTTGAGCAGGGCCGCCGCCTCCGCCTGCAGCGCCTCGTCCTCCTCCACCTGCGTCGAACGCCGCCCGACTTCGTTGATGACCCGTGCCACGGCGGCGGGCGGGACGACGACGTCGGCTCCATGAAGCGGCACGATGAGGCCGCCGTCAGGCAGCAGAACGGCATTCGGATGCCCGTTGAGCACCGCCTGGAAGACCGCTTCCCTGCTCCGAGCCAGGTGGCGGCTCGCCTCCTCCTGGGCGAGCTTGGTCGGTGTGGCCTCCCCCGGCGCCGTGTCCGTGTCGGTCTTCGCCTCGTCGTCGGTCCGAGCCTCGTTGTCGGGCTCGGTCCTGTCGTCCGGCTTGTTGTCCGGCTCGGTCTTGTCGTCCGGCTTGATGTCCGGCTCGGTCTTATCGTCCGGCTTGCCGTCGGGCTCGGTCTTGTCGTCCGGCTTGATGTCCGGCTCGGTCTTGTCG